>SCOE01000003.1 GCA_005503065.1 Comamonadaceae bacterium ALPHA2B | reverse complement strand
GTGCGGGGGCAGGGTCGGCGTCGCGCGGGGCGACCGGGGCGTTCCAGGTGATGCTCACAGCACGGCCTCCTCGTCGTTGGCCTGGCTGGCCGCCAGCAGGCTGCGCTGCAGGTGCTTGGCGTAGTGGGTGAACTCGGGGCTCACCATGAAGTCGGCGCTGCGCGGGTAGGGCTCGTCGATGCGCACCTCTTCCACGATGCGGCCCGGGCGCGCAGCCATCATGATCACGCGGCTGGAGAGGAACACCGCCTCGTGGATCGAGTGCGTGACGAAGACCACTGTGAGCTTCTTCTTGCGCCACAGCTCCAGCAGGTCGGCATCGAGCTTGTGGCGCGTGATCTCGTCCAGCGCGCCGAAGGGCTCGTCCATCAGCAGCAGGTTGGGCTGCACCACCAGGCCGCGCGCGATCGACACGCGCATCTGCATGCCGCCCGACAGCGCGCGCGGCAGCGCCTTGGCGAACTTGGCCAGGCCGACCAGTTCCAGCGCCTCGGCCACGCGCGCGTCGGCCTCGGCGCGCGGCACCTTGGCGAGGTCCAGCGGCAGGCGCACGTTGGCCTGCACGCTGGCCCAAGGCATGAGCGTGGGCGACTGGAAGACGAAGGCCATCTTGTGGGTGCACTCCTCCAGTTGCGCCACCGGCCTGCGCCACAGCAGCAGCCGCCCGTCGGTGGGCTCCAGCAGGCCGGCCACCATCTTCAGCAGCGTGCTCTTGCCGCAGCCCGAGGGGCCGAGCAGGGTGACGAACTCGCCCTCCTGGATCGTGAGGTCGACCGGCTGCAGCGCGATCGTGCCGTTGGGGTACGTCTTCTGCGCCGAGAGGACCTCGATCGCAGGCACGGGGGCGTTGTCGTTCATCGCGGCCTCGCTCGGACGGGCGTTCAGGGCAGGACCTTGGCGGCCTTGATGAAGCTCAGGTCGAAGGCCTGCGCCAGGTCCACCTTGCTGCCGTCGATCAGGCCGGCGGCCACCGCGAAGTCGTAGTTCTGCTTCACCCGCGCCTCGGTCATGGTGCCGATGCCCTGCTTGAGCGCGTCGCCGCTGGCGACGATGCCCATTTCCTTGAGCTTGGCCACGCTGTACGCGAGCTGCTCGTCGGTCATGTTGGGGTTGTCCTTCTTGATGAGGGCGTTGGCCGGCGCGGGGTCCGCGAGGTAGGACTTCCAGCCCTCGGCCGTGGCCTTGACGAAGCCGTCCACGGCCTTGCTGCGCTCCTTCACCGTCTTGTCCATGCAGGAGATGGTGGTGGCGTACGAGGGATAGCCGTTGTCGGCCAGCAGGAAGGTGTTGGCCTTCACGCCGGCCTTCTGCACCGCGAAGGGTTCGGAGGTGAGGTAGCCCTGCTGCACCACGTTCTTGTCGGCCACGAAGGGCTGGATGTTGAAGGTGTAGGGGCGCGTCTGCGCATCGGTGAAGCCGTACCTGGTCTTCAGCCAGGCGTAGTAGCCGCGCTGCGCCGAGGGCGCGATGAGGATGGTCTTGCCCTTCATGTCGGCCAGGCTCTTGACATCCTCGTGCGCGATGAGCACCTGCGGGTCCTTCTGGAACAGGGCAGCCACCGTCACCACCGGCAGGCCGCCGCTGCGCGCGATCATCATCTGCAGGTCGCTCGAGCCCATGATGCAGTCGGCCTGTCCTGCGCCCATGATCTGCAGGATGTTGACCTGCGGGCCGCCCATCTTGATGGTCACGTCCAGGCCGTACTTCTTGTAGATGCCCGTGGCCACGGCCTGGTAGAAGCCGCCGTGCTCGGCCTGCGCGTACCAGTTGGTCATGTACGTGAACTTCTCCTGCGCGTGGGCGCCGGTGGCGGCCAGGCCGAGCACGGTGGTGCCCAGGGCCAGGGCGGCGCGGGCGGCGAAGCGGGTGATGCGAGGGGTCAAGGCAGGGCTCCTGGAAAGGTCAGACAAATCAGTGCAGGGAAGGGGAATGCGGGGTGATGGTGCGGACGCGCTTCAAGCAAGAGCCGGACCGCGCGCGGACTCGATGTGGCCCGTGTACTGGCCGCGCTCCCAGGTGGCTTCGTCGCGCACCACCCAGCGCAGGTGGTAGAGCTCGGTGAGCGCCTGCACCCAGCTGTCGGCCAGCGTGCTGAGGATCTCCTCGCCCTGCTCGCGCGTGGCCGAGGTCGGGTCGCCGATGACGCCGGTGGGGCCGAAGTCGCGAGCCGTCCAGGCGCAGGCCGGACGGCCGTCGGCCGACAGCAGCTTGATCGGGAAGGGCGGCGGGAAGTTGGCCACCGCGCGCTCCATGTGCACCGTCTCGGGCGCCAGTGCCAGCATCAGCGCGGTCTCCGAATGCCCGGCATGCATGGCGAGTTTCTTCTCCTGCTCGCTCACCTGCTTGCTGGCCGCGCTGGGCAGGCGCGAGACGCCGTGCGGCACGATCACGAAGTCGCCATGGCGAAGGCGCAGTTCGCGCGCCGCCATCTCCAGCACCTGCGGCTGGCCGCCGTGGCCGTTGGCGAAGAGCAGCTTGCGAAAGCCCGAGCGGTAGACCGATTCGCCGACCTCGACGATGGTCGACAGCAGCGTCGTGCCGGTCAGCGTCATCGTGCCCGGGAAGTGCAGGTGCTCCTCGGACTTGCCATAGGTGATGGTGGGCAGCGCGAAGGCGCGCACCTCCGCCGGCAGGCGCTCGAGCGCCCTGCCCATCACGCCGGACGAGATCACGCTGTCGACCGAGCAGGGCAGGTGCGGGCCGTGCTGTTCGATGGCGCCGCAGGGCAGCACGATGACCGTGTTCTCGCGGTCGGGCAGGGCGTCGATCTCGGTCCAGCTCAGGTAGGGCAGGAAGCGGTGCGGAGGGATGTAGCCGTGGAGCATGGCGTTGGGTTCTCAGGTGAGGGCAGGAATCGGCAAGGCCGCGCTGGCCACCCAGTCGGCGGGCAGGTCGCCGTGCACGACGCGGCCGGCGCGCAGCACCACGCGCCGCGCCGTGCGCGAGGGGAAACCGTGCGCATCGGCATCGTGGAACAACACCAGGTCGGCCGCGGCGCCGATCAGGGTGGGCTGCGCGACGGGCGCGCGGTCAAGCCAGTCGCCGCGGCAGATCGCTTCGGACCAGGCGTCGAAAGGTTCGGGCAACTGGGCCACCAGCGCACCGGTCGCCAGCGCGTCGATGGGGTCGTAGCTGCCGACGCGGCAGAAGGGGTCCTGCACGTTGTCGCTGGCCAGCAGCAGCGGGATGCCGCGCTCGCGTGCTTCCTTCACCAGCGTGATGCCGCGTCGGCGCGGCGTGCGGCCGGTGACGGCGTCCTGCAGCAGCAGGTTGGTGGCGGGCAGCGACACGAGCGCGATCGGCGCGCGTGCCACGGCGTCGAGCGTGGCGAGCGCCACCGCCTCGTCCTGCGCGGCCAATGCGCACACATGGCCGCAGACGATGCGGCCGTCGAAGCCGATCTCGCGTGCGATGCGGGCGATCGTCGCCAGGCCCTGCGCCGAGGGTTCCAGTTCCTCGTCCACATGCAGGTCGACGTCCAGCCCATGCCGCTGTGCCGCGAGCAGCAACTGGCGCAGCCCCGGCTCGTTCCAGTGCGCCGTATGCACGAAGCCGCCCAGCAGCGCGTCCGGGCCGCTCGCGGCCACGGCGCGCGCCAGACGATCGGGCTCGGCGGCGTCCTCGAAGAAGGCCAGGCGCATGAGGCTCACGCGCTCCACGCGGATGCGGCCGCGCCAGTCCTGCGCCAGTTCGCGGAGTACGGGCCAGGCGACGGGCGTGCGGTCGGCCTCCCACCAGTCCACATGGGTGCGCAGCCGCGTGCTGCCGGCCTCGAAGGCCCATTGCAGCGCACGTTCCGCGCGCTGGCGCACGTCGGCGGCGGTCCAGCCGGCGCGGTCGGCAAGCATCGCGTCGATGGCGCCGAGCAGTCCGGGTTCGATGTGGCGGATGCGCGGCAGGGTGAAGGTCTTGTCCAGGTGCACATGGGCGTCGACGAAGCCGGGCAGTGCCAGGGCACCCTGCAGGTCCCAGTCGCCCGCGCCCGCGCTGCCGCCTGAGGGTCGGACCGAGGCGATGCGCCCCTGCGCCAGCGAGATGCGTGCGAGTGCCGGCGCGCCGGCGGCGTCGATGGGCCACTGCGCCGGGAGCAGCCAGCGCGGCAGGCGCACGCGCTCGAGGGCGCCGGGCACGTTCATGCGAACCTCGCCATGGCCTGCCCCACGCGGGCCTTGAAGCGCTCGAGTTGCGGGCGCGTCGCCACGTTCATGTGGTAGTGGGCGTGGTAGTCCACGCGCGCCTGCTGGGCGGTGAGGCGCTTCATGTAGCGCGTGACCATCTTGCGCGGCGGGTCGCCCATGTACCAGGCCATCCAGCGCGGCCGGCCGTAGGTGACGACGGCGCTGATGCGCTGGATGTTGGTGAGCATCGGCTTGACGTTGGCGGGGTCCGAGAGGTCGAAGGCCACGCCGGGCATGAGCAGCCGGTCGAACCAGCCCTTGAGCATGGCGGGCAGGCCGAAGCACCAGGTGGGAAAACAGAAGACGATGGCCTCGGCCCGGTGCAGGCGGTCGATGTAGCCCTGCAGCGGCGCGCGGTTGGCGGGCACGTCGTGGTAGCCCAGGCGTTCCTCGCGCGACATGACGGGGTTGAAGCCTTCCGCGTACAGGTCGCAGTCGTCCACCTCGTGCCCGGCGCCGCGCAACTGCTGCACCACTTCGGCATGCAGGGCGGCAGCGAAGCTGGTTTCGACCGGGTGGCAGTAGACGACAAGCACGCGCATGGGACTTTGACCGCTTAATCAGAGCAACTGGTCAGGTTTGCTAGCAAAGCGCGTGCCAGGGGGTGCGCACCGAAGTGGGGAGCGCCTTTGCTCCAGGGTTTGGAGGTTGTTTTGAGGCGGCCGGCACGACGGGCTGGGCGCTGGCGGCGGCCGCGGCGCTGCTCTTCACTTTCTTCGTTCTCTCTTTGACCGCCCCATCCCCGTTCGGGCTGAGCCTGTCGAAGCGCTGCGCAGGGCTTCGACGGGCTCAGCCCGAACGGGTGGGGCAGGACCAAAGGTTGGAGGGGAGGGGCAGAGATGAGCCGGGTTCAGGCCCACAGCGCTCGTGCCAATCAGCCGAAGAGCCCCGCGAACCCAATCAAGGACTCAAAAAGTAAAAGTGCAATCGCCCGCCAGCGCAAGCCAGCCGGGCGCTGCAGCCAAACTCGTCACAAACGTGACGATCTCCGCCATAACTTGCGGGGGGCGTTCCACGCCATAGGGGCTGCCAACTTCGCCCGGTTCAGGAAGCGCTCAGCCGCGAATGCCGCACCCCGCCAGCACGAACGCGATCAACTCGCGCGCCACCGGTTCGCGGTCCACGTGCGCGTCCTCGGGCAGGCCCCCCATCGCGCGCACCTGCAGCGCGTAGTCGGCGTGGTACTGGGTCATGGCCCAGATGTGCTGCAGCAGCAGCCGGGCGTCGAGCGGGCGCACCAGGCCGCGTGCGATCCAGCCGTTGATGATGTCGATCTTCTTCTGCGTCCACAGCCGCGAATTGGGCCAGTAGCGCTCGAGGTTGCGGCCGCCGTCCAGCACCTCGCGCGTGAAGATGCGCGACATCTCCGGCTTGTCGAAGGCATGGTCCAGCTTCTGACGGATGTACGCGGCCAGCACGCGGCCCGGGTCGTTGGCGTTCTCGTCGAAGGAGAACACCACCTTCCAGTCGTGCAGCACCTGCATCAGCAGCTCGGCGTAGAGCTCTTCCTTGCCGGTGATGTAGTAGTGCAGCTGCGGCTTGGTCAGCCCGGCCCGGTCGGCGATCGCCTGGGTCGACGTGCCCTTGAGCCCATGCAGGCTGAACTCGGTGATCGCCGCCGCGCGGATGGCCGCCAGGATGCGCTCGCGCCCAGGCCGCGCCCGCGACAACGGCCCCTCGGGCGCCGGCATGTCGGGCGCCACGCCGGGGGCGAGGGAGGGGGCGGTATCGGAATTCATCGGCAGCAGCGGCAGGGCGCCGATGGTACTGCGCAGGTCCGACCACGGCCTTGCGTGCCGTCAGGGTCGCCGCCGCGCGGCTGCATCCGCGGCATCGCCGCATGCGGACACGGCATCGCGCCGGCGTGCAGCACGGCACGCTTCCTGTATCTTTCCGCGCGGCTGCCGGGCGCCGCGCCACGCGGTGCACCTTCGTGAAGCATGCACTCGCACCACGCGGCTGGCAGCCGCCAGAAGATCAACACCTCTCAGGAGCTTCCATGTACCTTTCTCCCCGCTTCCGCGCACTCGCGGCCGGCGCCGCGCTGCTGGCCGCCAGCGTCGTCGCGCACGCGCAGCAGGCGCTGCCCAACGTCGTCATCCTGGCCACGGGCGGCACCATCGCCGGCGCCGGCGCGTCGGCCGTCAACAGCGCCACCTACGCGGCCGCCAAGGTCGGCGTCGAGAAGCTCATCGCCGGCCTGCCCGAGCTGTCCAAGATCGCCAACGTGCGCGGCGAGCAGGTCTTCCAGGTGGCGTCGGAGAGCCTCACCAACGACAACCTCATGACTTTGGCCAAGCGCGTCTCGGCGCTGTCCAAGCAGAGCGATGTCGACGGCATCGTGATCACCCACGGCACCGACACGCTGGAAGAGACCGCGTATTTCCTCACGCTGACCGTGCACACCGCCAAGCCCATCGTGGTGGTCGGCTCGATGCGTCCGGGCACGGCGCTGTCGGCCGACGGCGCGCTGAACCTGTACGACGCCGTGAGCGTGGCCGGCAGCAAGGACGCCATGGGCAAAGGCGTGCTGGTGACGATGAACGACAACATCGACAGCGGCCGCGACGTGAGCAAGTCGATCAACATCAAGACCAGCGCCTTCTCCAGCCAATGGGGCCCGCTGGGCATGGTCGTCGAAGGCAGGAACTACTGGTTCCGTGCGCCGGTCAAGCGCCACACCATGAACTCCGAGTTCGACATCGACACCATCACGGCGCTGCCCAACGTCGGCATCGCCATGGGCTATGAAGGCGTCGAGCCCACCGCCATCGAGGCACTGGGCAAGAGCGGCGTCAAGGCGCTGGTGCACGCCGGCACCGGCAACGGCTCGGTCGCCAACCGCATCGTGCCGTACCTGCAGAAGGTGCGCACCGACGGCGCCATCGTGATCCGCTCGGCGCGCGTGCCTGACGGCTTCGTGATTCGCAACGCCGAGCAGCCCGACGACAAGTACGACTGGGTGGTGGCGCACGACCTGCGCCCGCAGAAGGCCCGCATCCTCGCCATGGTGGCGCTGACCAAGACCAGCGACACCAAGGAGCTGCAGCGGATCTTCTGGGAGTATTAGCCCACCCCCCGTTTGGCCGGCCTCACTTCGTGTGGCCGGCCGATACCCCCTCAAGGGGGCAACCCCGACGGCCCGGCAAAGCCGGTTCCGTGGGATTCCCGAATGAACACCCCTCACCTCAAGCGCCGGTGGCCTGCGCGGCCCTGTGCGCCTTCAAGCGCCTGCGGTGCCGCGCGGCTTCGAGGCTGGCGATGCACACGGCGAGCCAGGCGGCGCCGGAGCACAGGCCGGCGAGGATGTCGGTGAGGTAGTGCACCTGCAGGAAGACGCGGCTGGCGGCGATGGACAGGGCCATGGCCACGGCAAGCGCCAGCACCGGGACCTGCCAGCGCGGCGGGGCCAGGCGCAGCGCCAGGTAGGCCAGCATGCCCCACATCACCACCGCGCTGGAGGTGTGGCCGCTCGGGAAGCTGAAGCCTGGCGCCTGCGCGAGCGCGGTGTCGTGCACCGGGCGCACGCGCTCGAACACGTTCTTGAGCGACAGGTTCAGCGCCGCGTTGCCGCCGTTGGCCAGCACCCAGCCGACGGCGTAGCTGCGGTGGCCGTGGCGCCACAGCATCACCGCCGCCGCGGTGCAGTAGGCGGTCATTGGCCATGGGTCGCCGACATGGGTGAACCACGCGAAGCCCTGGCGCACGGCCATGGGCGTGTGCAGGCCGATGGCACGGCTCAGCGCGTCGTCCATCTCGCCCATGGGGCGGCCGTCGCCCAGGCCGGCGGCCAGTCGTGCGAAGAGCATCGACAGCACGACGATGGCGCCGAAACCCAGCGCCAGGCCGATGACGAGGTCGCGCGGGCGCGGCTCGGCCCGACCTGCACGCTCGCGCAGGGGGCCTTCGATGCGCCGGCCGGTGAGGGCCAGCAGCACGACGAGCACGGCCAGCACGATCGGGAAGCCGGGCCAGGCCAGGGTGCCGAGGCGTTCGCCCAGCGCCGCCCAGTCGGCGTGCTCAACCGGCATGCGGATTCGACGAGGCGGCGGACGGGCCGGTGGGCATGGGCGAAAGCTCCAGGGTGCGGACCTGCGCCGGCTCGAAACGGCCCGTGCGCGCATCGTGGTCCCAGCGCTCCAGCGTACAGGAGCGTGCGCCGCCAGCGCCGATGACCGGCCCCCGGATGAGGTTGACCGAGTTGGGCGCGCCGGCGCGCACGCGCGACGAGACGGCGGTGCCCGCCTGCACCGCCCAGGCGGCGCGTGCCGTCGGCAGCCGCAGTGCGTAGGGCAGGTGGATGTGGCCGCCCAGCACCAGGTCGGCGCCGGCTTCCGACGCCTGCCGCACGAGCGCCGCGTGGCCACGCAGCAGGTTCTTCTCGTCCTCGGGGCGCGTCACCGCCACGGGCTGGTGCACGGCGACGATGCGCAACTGTGCGGGCGAGGCCCGGCCCAGGCGGCGCGTGATGTCCTCGATCTGACGCTGCGACACCTCGCCGTTCTCGTGCCGCCACCAGCGCGTGGTGTTCAGGCCCAGCACCACGCAGTCGGGCCGCTCGACCACCGGCGCCAGATCGGCGCCGAAGGCCGCCGCGTAGCGGCCGTAGGGCGAGAAGAGCCGCGCCCACAGCGCGAAGAGCGGGATGTCGTGGTTGCCGGGGATCGCGAGGCATTGCGCCACGCCCAGCCCGTCGACGAAGGCGCGTGCGGCCGCGAACTGTGCTGCCGTCGCGCGCTGGGTGATGTCGCCGGTCAGCAGCAGCACGTCGGGCGCCTGCGCGCGCACCCAGTCCGCGAGGGCACGCAGCACGGGGGGCTGCTCGGTGCCGAAATGCGGGTCGGAGATCTGCACCAGCACCGTCATGCGGCGCGCTCCCGCTCGACGGTGGCGGGCTTGACCAGCCAGAGCGGCCGCGGCGACACCTCGAAGCGCAGCGGCATCTGCATCCACTGCACCTCGCCGTCCGTGGCCACGCGCACGCGGCGCTGTGCCGGGCCACGGGCCGGCGCGACTTCGAGGCGGCGGAAGGAGAAGCTCTCGACCTCCTCGGCCTCGCCCAGCCGGCCCATTGCGGCCTGCGCAAGCAGGCCCAGCATCGCCAGCCGGCCCAGCGGCCGCAGCGCGATCGCGCCCAGCTCGCCGCCTTCCACCGACTCGGCCTCGGGCACGCCCACCTGTTCGAACTGCAGCGGGTTGTTGCCGACGAAGAGGGTGGGCGTGCGCAGGCGCCTGGGCCGGCCGTCGTCGACGACCTGCAGGTCCCACAGCCGAAAGCCCTTGAGCATCGTGAGCAGCGCTGCGCCCATGGCCACGCTGCGGCTGCGGCCGTAGCGCGCCTTGAAGGTCTCGCGCTCCTCCAGCAGGCGCGCATAGAGGCCCAGGCTGGCATTGACCAGGAAAACGCGGCCATTCACCTCGCCCACCTGCACGGCGCGCGGCTGGCCGGCCAGCAGCAGGGCCAAGGCCTCGTCCACGGGCGCCGGCAGGCCGTGCGCCCGGCTGAAGTAGTTGAAGGTGCCCTGCGGCAGCACGCCGAAGGCGCACCCGCGCGCCACGGCCTGCTGGGCCACGGCGTTGATGGTGCCGTCGCCGCCCGCCGCCACGGCGATGCCGCCGGCCTCGAGCGCGCCGTGCACCGCACGCTCGACGGTGGCGGGCAGCGGGTGTGCGCCGTCCAGCGTCAGCAGGGTCAGCGGCCGCCCGGCATTGCGGCAGCCGGCCTCGATCGCGGCGCGCGTGCGCTGCGCATCGCCACGGCCGGACCCGGGGTTGAAGACGACGAAGAGCGGCGCGTCGGGTGCCAGGCGGGGAGGGGTCATGGAAGGGTGAAGGGACGGCATCGCCGCGACGGTGCATTGTGGGCGGCGCGCCGCGCTGTGCACCTGGGACAAGGGCCCCTGGCGCTGTCGGCGCGATGGCCGTGGGGAACGCCTGCAAGCCGCGCTCCTAAAATGGCTGGTTCGCCGCCTTCCGCCCGCTTGCACCGTCCGCGCGGCGGGTGCCCGATGCGCGGCCCCCGACCCAGCCCATCCATGCTGACCTTCCAACAGATCATCCTCACACTGCAGTCGTACTGGGACGCCCAGGGCTGTGCGCTGCTGCAGCCCTACGACATGGAAGTCGGCGCGGGCACGTCGCACACCGCCACCTTCCTGCGCGCCATCGGCCCCGAGCCCTGGAAGGCCGCCTACGTGCAGCCCAGCCGCCGGCCCAAGGACGGCCGCTACGGCGAGAACCCCAACCGCCTGCAGCACTACTACCAGTATCAGGTGGTGCTCAAGCCGGCGCCGGCCAACATCCTCGAGCTCTACCTCGGCAGCCTGGAGGCGCTGGGCTTCGACCTCAAGAAGAACGACATCCGCTTCGTCGAGGACGATTGGGAGAACCCCACGCTCGGCGCCTGGGGCCTGGGCTGGGAGGTGTGGCTCAACGGCATGGAGGTCACGCAGTTCACCTACTTCCAGCAGGTGGGCGGCATCGACTGCCGGCCCGCGACGGGCGAGATCACCTACGGCCTGGAGCGCCTGGCGATGTACCTGCAGGGCGTGGACAACGTCTACAACCTGAAGTGGACCGAAGGGCTGAGCTACGGCGACGTCTACAAGCAGAACGAGGTCGAACAGTCGACCTACAACTTCGAGCACTCCGACGCCGACTTCCTCTTCACCGCCTTCGCCGCCCACGAGAAGCAGGCCAGGCATCTGATGGAAGCGCAGCTCGCGCTGCCGGCCTACGAGCAGGTGCTCAAGGCCGCGCACAGCTTCAACCTGCTCGATGCGCGCGGCGCCATCAGCGTGACGGAGCGTGCCGCCTACATCGGCCGAATCCGCAACCTCGCGCGCGCCGTCGCGCAGAGCTACTACGACAGCCGCGAACGCCTGGGCTTCCCCATGGCGCCGCGCGAGTGGGTCGCGCAGATTCCCAGGAAAGAGAAGGCGGCGGCCTGAGCGATGACCATGGATACCCACAACCTTCTCGTTGAACTCTTCGTCGAAGAGCTCCCGCCCAAGGCGCTGAAGAAGCTCGGCCAGGCCTTCGGCGACGTGCTGCTGGCGCAACTGCGCGCGCAGGGGCTGGCCGATGCCGGCTCGCTGCTCACGCCGTACGCCTCGCCGCGCCGGCTGGCCGCGCACGTCACCCAGGTGGCGGCGCGCGCGGCCGACAAGGCGGTGTCGCAGAAGCTCATGCCGGTGTCGGTGGGGCTGGACGCGGCGGGCAACGCCACGCCGGCGCTGCTCAAGAAGCTCAACGCGCTGGGCGCCGATGTGTCGGCCGTGGCGTCGCTCAAGCGCACGATGGACGGCAAGGCCGAGGCGCTCTTCTACGAAAGCGTCGTGCCCGGTGCGACGCTGGCCGAAGGGCTGCAGAAGGCCCTGGCCGAGGCCATTGCCAAGCTGCCCATCCCCAAGGTGATGAGCTACCAGCTCGAGACGAACTGCGAGCTGCCGGGCTGGACCAGCGTGAGCTTCGTGCGTCCGGCGCATGGCCTGGTCGCGCTGCACGGCGAGGCCGTGGTGCCCGTCACCGCGCTGGGCCTGACGGCCGGCCGTGAGACGCACGGCCACCGCTTCGAGGCGGCCGTCGATCCGGTGGTGCTGCGAAACGCCGACAGTTACGCGCTGCAACTGCAGGACGAGGGCGCCGTCATCGCCGGCTTCGAGGCGCGCCGCGCCGAGATCGCGCGCCAGCTGGCCGAGGCGGCCGTGTCGGTGGGCGGCGGCGCCGAGCCGATCCAGGACGAGGCTTTGCTCGACGAAGTCACGGCGCTGGTCGAGCGGCCCAACGTGCTGGTGTGCCAGTTCGAGCCCGAGTTCCTCGACGTGCCGCAGGAATGCCTCATCCTCACGATGAAGGCCAACCAGAAATACTTCCCGCTGCTCGACGCCAAGGGCAAGCTCACCCACCGCTTCCTGGTGGTGAGCAACATCCAGCCTGAAGATGCCAGCGCCGTCATCGGCGGCAACGAGCGCGTGGTGCGCCCGCGCCTGGCGGACGCCAAGTTCTTCTTCGACCAGGACCGCAAGAAGACGCTGGCCTCGCGCGTCGAGGCGTTGGGCAAGGTGGTCTACCACAACAAGCTGGGCACGCAGGGCGAGCGCGTCGAGCGCGTGCGCGCCATCGCGAAGGCGATCGCGACCGAGCTGGCGCAGGTCTCGGGCGATGCGGCGCTGGTCGCGCAGGCCGACCAGGCCGCACAGCTCGCCAAGACCGACCTCGTGACCGACATGGTGGGCGAGTTCCCCGAGCTCCAGGGCACCATGGGCCGCTACTACGCCCTCAACGACGGCCTGCCCGCCGCCGTGGCCGACGCCATCGAGGACCACTACAAGCCGCGCTTCGCCGGCGACGAGCTGCCGCGCGGCAACGTCGGACTGGCCGTCGCGCTGGCCGACAAGCTGGAGACGCTGGTCGGCATGTTCGGCATCGGCAACCTGCCCACCGGCGACCGCGACCCCTTCGCGCTGCGCCGCCATGCGCTGGGCGTGGTGCGCATGCTGATCGAGCGCGACCTGCCGCTGGATCTGTCGCGGCTCGTGGGCATCGCCGCCGACGCCATGGGACCGCTGCTGACGCAGGCCGACGCGCAGGTGCAGTTGCTGGACTTCATCTACGACCGCCTTGCCGGCAACCTGCGCGAGCAGGGCGCCAGCGCACAGGAAGTGGACGCCGTGCTGGGCAACCGTCCCGAGCGCCTGGCCGAAGTGCCGAAGCGCCTGGCGGCCGTGCGCGCCTTCGCGCAGCTGCCCGAGGCGCCCGCGCTGGCCGCGGCCAACAAGCGCATCGGCAACATCCTCAAGAAGTCGCCCGAGGCCGATGCGCACGTCAATCCGCAGCTCTTCCGCGAAGATGCCGAGACGTCGCTGTACGACGCCATGCAGGGCGTGGTGCCCGACGCCAATGCCAAGTTCGACGCCGGCGACTACACCGCCTCGCTGCAGGCCCTGGCCGCGCTGCGTGCGCCGGTCGACGCCTTCTTCGACGGCGTGATGGTCAACGCCGAGGAGCCCGACCTGCGCCTGAACCGCCTGGGCCTGCTGGCCTCGCTGCACCGCGCGATGAACCGCGTGGCGCTGCTGGAGCGGCTGGCGGCCTGAGGGCAGCGCGTCCATACTCGCCGTGATGCGCAGCAGCCCGGGCCCGGCCATGAAACTCGTCATCCTCGACCGCAACGGCAGCATCAACGTGCACCGCGAAGACTTCGTCAAGAGCGAGACGGAGTGGACGCCGCTGCCGGGCGCGCTGGAGGCGATCGCACGGCTCAACCAGGCCGGCTGGCATGTGGTGCTCGCGTCGAACCAGTCCGGGCTGGGGCGCGGCCTCTTCGACGTCGCATCGCTCAACGCCATGCACGCCAAGATGCACAAGATGCTGGCCGCCGTGGGCGGGCGCATCGACGCGATCTTCTACTGCCCGCACAGCCCCGACGAGAACTGCGACTGCCGCAAGCCCAAGCCCGGCCTGTTCCACCAGATCGGCGAGCGCTACGGCATCGACCTTTCCGGCGTGCCGACGGCCGGCGATTCGCTGCGCGACCTGCTGGCCGGCGCGGCCGCCGGCTGCGAGCCGCACCTGCTGCTCACCGGCATGGGCGAAGCCTGCCGCGGCGTGCACCCGCTGCCGCCCGAGTACCCGGCGGGCACCGTCGTCCATGAAGACCTCGCCGCCTTCGTGAAGCACCTGCTCGCGCGCGAGGCGCGCGAGTCCCTCAAGATCTCCGTCTGATGGCCTTCCTGCGCTCCGTTCTGCATCTGCTGTGGATGCTGGTCACCGTCGTGCCCTGGGCCATCGTGCTGCTGCTGGCCTCGCTCTTCGCCCGCGGCGAGCCGCTGTACTGGTTCGCGGCCGGATGGCTGCGCGTGGCGATGTGGGGGGCGCGCTGGATCCTCGGCATCCGCCACCGCGTGCAGGGCATGGAGCACCTGCCGCAGGACCCACGCGCCGGCGCGGTGCTGCTGGTGAAGCACCAGTCCACCTACGAGACCTTCCTCATGCCCACGCTGATGCCGCACCCGCTGGCCTACGTGTTCAAGAAGGAGCTGCTCTACATCCCCTTCTTCGGCTGGGCCATGGGGCGGCTGGACATGATCCACATCGACCGCAGCCAGCGCGCGCAGGCCTTCCACCGGGTGGTGCAGCAGGGCAAGCGGCTGCTGGAGCAGGGCGTGTGGATCATCATGTTCCCCGAGGGCACGCGCATCCCGCGCGGGCAGAAGGGCCAGTACAAGACGGGTGGCTCGCGCCTGGCGATCGACACCGGCGCGCCGGTCATCCCGATCGCCGTCACCTCGGCCAAGTGCTGGCCGCGCAAGGCCTTCGTGAAGTACCCGGGGGTGGTGGACGTGTCCATCGGCCCGGCCATCCCGAGCGCGGGCCGCAAGGCCGACGAGCTGATGGCCGAGGTCGAAGCGTGGATCGAGGCCGAGATGCGCCGGCTCGATCCCGAGGCGTACCGTTGAGCCGGGAGTTCGCGTGCGTACGCTGGTTCAATTGACGCTCGATCTGTTCGACGGCCTGCGCGAGCCCGCGCCGCCCGCCACGCCCACGCCGCCGCGTTCAAGGAAAAAGAAGGCAGTAGCGCCCGTCCCGCCTGCGCAGAGTGCTCCTGAAAAGATAGCAAACGACCTGCCGCCGCTGCTGCCGGTGGCCCCCACGCTGCCGCCCATGTCGCTGCCCGACGCGCTGGCGCCGGCGCGCTTCGCGCACCCACGCGCCAACCGCGAGGTGCGCCTGGGCCATGCGCAGGTGGCCTATGAATTCGCGCGCGGCCAGCGCCGCACGATCGGCTTCCTGGTCGGTGCCGAGGGCCTCACGGTGCGCGCGCCGCGCTGGGTGGCGCTGCGCGACGTCGACGCGGCGCTGCAGGAGAAGTCGGCCTGGATCCTGCGCAAGCTGGTCGAGGTGCAGCAGCGCGACGCCCAGCAGCAGGCCGGTCGCATCGAGTGGCGCGACGGCGCGATGCTGCCCTTCCTGGGCCAACCCGTCGAACTGCGCATCGACCCGGGCCACCGCTTCGACGGCGTGGGCGCGGTGCTCGACGCCACCGAGGGCGAAGGCCCCGCCGTGCTGCGGCTGGCGATCGCCCACAGCGCCGATGCCGCGCAGATCCGCGACGCCGCGCAGGCCTGGCTCATGCGACAGGCGCGCCGCATCTTCCTCGAGCGGCTGGAGCATTTCGCGCCGCAACTGGGCGTGCGCTGGACCAAGCTTTCGCTGTCCAACGCCGCCACGCGCTGGGGCAGCGCCAGCGCCGACGGCTCGATTCGCCTGAACTGGCGGCTGATCCACTTCCGGCTCGACATCATCGACTACGTGGTGGTGCACGAGCTGGCCCACCTGCGCGTGATGGACCACAGCCCGCGCTTCTGGGACCAAGTCGAGCGCGTGCTGCCCGACTACGCCCAGCGCCGCAAGGTGCTCAAGGACGAGCCCGCGCCGCGCTGGAACTGAATCGGCCGCCGGCGTTCAGGCGGTCGGATAGGTCCCTGGCAGCAGGATGCTGCGGTCGACGTTCTGGATGTTGGTGTGGCCGCAGAAGGCCATGGTCACGTCCAGTTCCTTGTGGATGATCTGCAGCGCCCTGGTCACGCCCGCCTCGCCCATCGCGCCCAGGCCGTAGGCCATGGCGCGGCCGATCATGGTGCCGCGCGCGCCCAGGGCCCAGGCCTTGAGCACGTCCTGGCCGCTGCGGATGCCACCGTCCATCCACACCTCCAGCCGGTGCCCCACCGCGTCGACGATGGCCGGCAGCGCCGAGATGCTCGAGGGCGCGCCGTCGAGCTGGCGGCCGCCGTGGTTGCTCACCACGATCGCATCGGCGCCGACGTCGGCCGCCAGACGGGCGTCTTCCTCGACCATGATGCCCTTGAGGACGAGCTTGCCGCCCCACTGCTGCTTGACCCATTCGATGTCGGCCCACGACAGGCGCGGATCGAACTGCTCGTTGGTCCACGCGGCCAGCGAACTCATGTCGCTCACGCCCTTCACGTGGCCCACCAGGTTGCGGAAGGTGCGGCGCTTCGTCTGTGCCATGCCCAGGCACCAGGCCGGCTTGGTCATGAGGTTGAGGATGTTCTTCAGCGTGGGCCGCGGCGGCGCCGTGAGGCCGTTCTTCAGGTCCTTGTGGCGCTGGCCGATCACCTGCAGGTCGAGCGTGAGCACCAGCGCGCTGCATCGGGCGACCTTGCAGCGCTCGATCATGCGGGCCATGGCGTCGCGGTCGCGCATCATGTACAGCTGGAACCAGAAGGGCGCGGTGGTGTTCTGCGCGATGTCCTCGATCGAGCAGATGCTCATCGTCGACAGCGTGAACGGGATGCCGAACTTCTCGGCCGCGCGCGCCGCGTGGATCTCGCCGTCGGCGTGCTGCATGCCGGTCAGGCCCACCGGTGCGATGGCCACGGGCATCGTCGCGGGCTGCCCGACCAGCGTGGCCGCCGTCGTGCGGTTTTCCATGTTCACGGCCACGCGCTGGCGCAGCTTGATCTTCTGGAAGTCGGCCTCGTTGGCGCGGTAGGTGCCCTCGGTCCAGGAACCCGAGTCGGCGTAGTCGTAGAACATGCGCGGCACGCGCTTTTCGGCCTGCACGCGCAGGTCCTCGATGGTGGTGATCACGGTCATGGCGGGGATTGTCTCCGTTGCCCGTCGGGCGGGCGATGCACTGGGAGGCGGGGGGCTGCCTGCGTCCAGGATGGACTCTAGGTTCGGCAACCACGAGGGTGGATGAAATCCGGCGGTCCGGTGCTTGAAAGTTTTTCAGCCCGGGCGCGCCCGCCCCCTGCCGTTCAGCGCAGCGCCTGCCGCAGCCAGTCGACGAAGGCCGCGCACTCCCAGCGCTCCAGCGTGCCCGGCTTCCAGCACAGGAAGTAGTCGTGCGGCGAGCGCACGCTGCGCCGCGACAGGCGCACCAGCCGGCCGCTGTCGAGCCAGCTCTGGCCGAGCTTCAGGCGCATCAGCGCCACGCCGAAGCCGGCCACCGCGGCATCGAGCACCAGGCCCAGGTCGTTGAACTGGTTGCCCGAGGCGGGCTCGGGCAGGCCGATGCCGCAGGCGCGGAACCAGGTGCGCCAGGGCTCCAGAGGCGAACGGATGAGGTGGGCTCGCGCCACCGACTCGGCGCTTTCGAAGCCGTCATCGAAGGGCCCGGCCTCGCGCAGGTACTCGGGGCTGCACACGGGGCACACCTCGTCCGACAGAAGATGCATCGATTCGCGGTCGGGGAAGGGGCCGGTGCCGAAGCGCAACTCGATGTCGGCCTCCTCGGCCGTCACGTGGTGGATCGGGATCGCGACCTGCAGCATCAACTCGATGTCGGGGTAGGCATGCCGGAACAGCGCCAGCCGCGGCAGCAGCAGCTGGCGCGAGAAGGTGGGCGTGACGGCCACCCGCAGCCGCACCGGCGCGGGGCTGTTGGTCAAGGCCGCGGAAGGATGGTCCTGCAGGGCCGCCAGCGCCTCGCGCACGCGCGCCAGGTAGGCCGCGCCTTCGGGCGTCGGAAGCCAGTCGCCGCGGCCCGAGAAGAGCTTGAGTCCGAGCTGCGCCTCGAGCTGGCGGATGCGGTGGCTCACCGCGCTGGGCGTCACGCTCAGCGCATCGGCCGCCTGCGTCATGCTGCGCAGCCGTGCCACGGCCTCGAAGGCCAGCAGGGCCTGGATCGGTGGGATGCGAGGGGGCGGCGCGCTCATGGGCGCATTGTGGGGGCGCCTCGGCGGGCCGATGCGCGAAAGTGCAATCGGCCTGCAGCGCCCGCCAGCCGGGCGCTGCGGCCGAATTCGTCACGATCGTGACGATCCGGCGGCGGGCCTTCAGCGCCCCCAGGCGCAGCCGCCGTCGACCACCAGCGTCGAGCCCACCACGTAGTCGCCCGCGCGCGAGGCCAGGTAGACCGCTGCGCCCGCCATGTCCTCGGTGCTGCCGATGCGGCCCAGCGGCACGCGCTCGGCCACCTCGTCGCCGTGGTCGCGCGCGTCCTTGTTCATGTCCGAGGCGAAGGGGCCGGGGGCGATGGCGCTCACCACGATGCGCTCGGGCGCGAGCTTCAGCGCCATGCGCTTGGTCAGGTGGATCAGGCCGGCCTTGCTGGCGGCGTAGGAGTACGTCTCCCACGGGTTGACCGAGATGCCGTCGATCGACGCGATGTGGATCACCTTGGCCAAGTGGTCGGTGGCCGCCTTCTTGAGCATCGGCGTGAGCGCCTGCGTCAGGAAGAAGGGCGTCTTCATGTTGAGGTCGGTCACCTTGTCCCAGCCGCTCTCCGGGAACTCGTCATACGGCGCGCCCCAGGCGGCGCCGGCGTTGTTGACCAGGATGTCGAGCGAGTCCTCGTGCTTGCCGTAGGCCTCGACCAGGCCGCGGATGCCCTCCATCGTCGACACGTCCGCCGGCAGCGAGACGCAATGGCCCAGCGCGGACAGCTCCTTGGCCGTCTGGTCGCAGGCCGCGGCCTTGCGCGCCGAGATGTAGACGCGCGCGCCGGCCGCGAGATAACCCTCGGCGATCATGCGGCCGATGCCGCGCGAGCCGCCGGTGATGAGGGCGGTGCGGCCCTTGAGCGAGAACAGCTGATTCATGTCCATGGGTGTCTCCTGAAGGTGGGATGCACGCCGGTGGCGGCGTTCGCGGCGCAGCTTAAGCGGCGTGCCGGCCGGCCGGCGTCGCGCAGGCGCCAGCCGGCCGCTCTCAAGAAGAAAACGCAGGGCCGCCCCAGGTTTTCTTGTCCCCCGCGGGGGCGGGCTGGGCGCAGCCCGGCCCCGGAGGCACTCAGGATGCGAGACGGGCGTGCACCTGCACCATCGTCGGCCGCGCGGCCGGGTCGCCGGCCAGGCAGGCGTCGCGCAGCGCGGCCAGATCGGTCAGATCGGCCCGCCCGTCCGGCAGCTCGGCGTGCGCGAGGAGTTCCTCCAGCAGGCAGCCGAAGGCGCGCGACTCGGTGCGCTGCACAATGGGCGCCAGGGCCTGGGGCAGCAGCGCGGCGGCGCCGAAGTCGCCCAGCAGCGCCTCGCCCGGGCGCCACAGGATGTTGTGGGCGTAGAGGTCGCCATGCACCATGCCGCGCGCATGCAGATGCGCCACCGCGGCGGCGATGTCGCGGGCGATCGCGCGCGCGGTGGCATGGGGCAGCCGCAGCCCCTCGGCGTACACGTCGCGCGTGCAGCTCGCCAGGCTGGGTGGCCCGGCGAGGTTGCGCCAGTCGGGGCCGATGCGTTCGAGCACCAGGCCGTCCGTGCCATCGGGGTGGCCGGCCAGGCGGCCGCGCACGCGCACGGTGTGCGGGGCCGCGCCGGCGGCCAGGCTCGCGGCCATCTCGCTGAGTGGCCAGCCGTCGCTCGTCACCTCGCCCTTGAAGAGCTTCAGGGCGACGGCCGATTCGCCGGCCGCGCCCCGGTGTTGCGCCGCGTGGATGACACCCGATGCGCCTTCGCCGAGGCGCTCGCCCACCGTGAGTTCGGCCCAGGGCACCGCGGCGATGGGCGTGTCGGCCAGCGCAGCCGCCTCCAGGGCGGCATTGAACGGATTGCCCGCGCAGGCCAGCCAGGCCAGGCGCGGCAGCCGGTCCAGCCAGTCGGGCAGGGCCGCGAAGCGGTTCGCCGACAGGCGCAGCAGCTCCAGCCGCTCGCAGCCGGCCAGCGAGTCCGGCAAGGCGCTCAGACGGTTGCCGGCAAGCATCAGCTTCTGCATGCGCGTGCAGTACCCCAGCGTGTCGGGCAGCGTCTCGATGGCGTTGTCGGTCAGGATCAGCCAGCGCAGCGCATGGCCTTCGGCGAAGCACCCCGCCGGTACCTGCGCGATCCGGTTGGCCTTGAAGCCCACCATCTCCAGGTGCGCGCAGGCACCGAGCGCCGCAGGCAGTTCGGTGAAGGCGTTGTCGGAGGCAAAGAGGATGCGCAGGCGGTGCAGCCGGTGCAGGTCGTCCGGCAATGCGCCCAGCCGGTTGCCCGAGAGGTCGAGCACCTCGAGCGTGTCGGCGAGCGCGAAGACCTCGGGCGGCAGGGCGGTGAGCCCGGCGCCGCGCAGGTCGAGGCGCTGCGCGCCCCCCAGGCCGCCGGCCCGCAGCGCGGCCAGCGCCTCGACGCCGGGCCCCTTCCCGCTCACGCGGCGGCGCTGAAGCGGTACACGCCGTCCTCGCCCTTGCGGCGCTGCAGTTGCCCGCCGAACCACAGCAGGTGCAGGTGGGCGATGGTCTCGCCCAGCGCGAAGGTCATCTGGTGCAGGTCGAGCTCGCGCTTGAAGAGGATGGGCAGGGCCTCGGCCGCGGTGTGCGGCTTCTGCGTGCAGGCGGCCAGCAGTTCGGCCAGGCGGTCGCGGTGGTGCTCCTGCAGCTGTTCGACGCGGCGGTGGATGCCGGTGAAGGGCTTGCCGTGCGAGGGCAGGCCCAGCGTGTCGCCCGGCAGGTCCATGAACTTCACGATGCTGTCGAGGAAGAGCTTGAGCGAATTCGCCTCCGGCTCGCCGGCGTGCACGCTCACGTTGGTGGAGATGCGCGGCAGCATCATGTCGCCGCCCAGGAGCGCCTTCAGCGCATCGCAGTAGAGCGCGATGTGTTCCGGTGCATGGCCGTAGCCGACGATGCAGCGCCACTCGCGCCCGCCGATGTGCACGATGTCGCCGTCGAGCAGGCGCACGAAGCGCTCGGGCACGGCAGGCACCATGTTCTTGTAGTAGCTGGTGCGGGCGCGGATCTTGGCGACCGCATCGGGGTCGGTGAGGCCGTGCATGGCGAAGAAGTCGGCCGCCGCGTCGCCGCCGGCCAGGGTGTCGCCGGCCTGCGTGAGCACGCGTGCGACGTGGTAGTCGGTGGAGCTGATCCACAAGGGCGCGTTCCAGCGCGCGCACAGCCAGTCGGCCAGGCCGATGTGGTCGGGGTGCATGTGGGTGACGATCACGCGCAGGATCGGCAGGCCCTGCAGCTGCGTCTCGAAGATCTGCTCCCATTGCGCCTGCGCCTCGGGACGGGCGATGCAGCAGTCCACCACCGTCCAGCCCTCGACGCCGTCGATGGTGTCGCGCAGCAGCCAGAGGTTGATGTGATCGAGCGCGAAGGGCAGCGCCATGCGGATCCAGCGCACGCCGGGCAGCACCTCGATGGTGTCGCCGATGGCGGGCAGGCGGTCGCCCAGCGGGTAGTGGAGTTCGCGTTCGAGGAGGTTCATCGGAGGTCCGGTCGCTGTGGGTGCGGGCCGCGCGCTGCAGCGACGGGGCGATGTCGCGGGCGGCCGGATTCGGGTAGGATTGACGTTTACGTAAACGTCATCGGGTCGGCTTCATTGTAGGCACCTGGCGGCGTCCGCGTTGTCGCGTCGGGTACCCGGCGCGCTGTCCGCCCCCCATCCCTCGATGCCAGCCCAGACCTTCACCATCAGCGAGCTCGCCAAGGAGTTCGACCTCACGACGCGGGCCATCCGCTTCTACGAGGACATGGGGCTCATCACGCCCGAGCGCGCCGGCCTGCAGCGGGTGTACAGCGCGCGCGACCGGGCGCGGCTGCTGCTCACGCTGCGCGCCAAGCGGCTGGGGCTGAGCCTGAGCGAGGCCAAGGCCATCCTGGACATGTACGACAGCCCGCGCGACACCGTGCCGCAGCTGGAGGAGTTCCTGCGCGTGCTCGGCGAGCACCGCGCCCAGCTCGAGGCGCAGATGGCCGAGCTGCAGGCCAACCTGATCGAGGTGCGGGCGCAGGAGGCGCAGGCGCGCGCCGTGCTGACGCGGGCCCGCAAGGGCACCCCGGCGCGCACGGCCCAGGTTGCCGCCGCCGCCAAGCCGGCCCGCAAGGGCCGAAGGAGTCCGCCCGAAAGCGTCGCCGCACGCTGACCCTGCCCCCGTCCCCTTCTTCCCGTCTCCCCGTTCGCCATCCGGCATCCAAATACAGAAAATCGACGCCATGACCTCTTCCATCCAAGACCTCTTCGTCCACAACCGTGCCTGGGCGGCCCAGATGGAACGCGATCGCCCGGGCTTCTTCACCAGCCTGGTCAAGCAGCAGACGCCCAAGTACATGTGGATCGGCTGCTCCGACAGCCGCGTGCCGGCCAACCAGATCACCGGCCTGGACCCGGGCGAGGTGTTCGTGCACCGCAACGTCGCCAACGTCGTGGTGCACTCCGACCTGAACGCCCTGTCGGCCATCCAGTTCGCGGTCGACATGCTCAAGGTCGAGGACATCATGGTCGTGGGCCACTACGGCTGCGGCGGCGTGAAGGCGGCGCTCGACGGCATCCGCGTCGGCCTGGCCGACAACTGGATCCGGCACATCCAGGACGTGCGCGACCGCCACCACGTCATGCTCGAGTCGTTGCCCGAGGCGGTGCGCGCCGATGCGCTGGTCGAGCTCAACGTGGCCGAGCAGGTCGTCAACGTCGCCGTGAGCACCGTCATGGTCGACGCCTGGAGCCGCGGCCAGAAGGTCACCATCCACGGCTGGGCCTTCGGCGTGCACGACGGCCTGCTGCAGGACCTGGGCATCACCGTCGACGGCAGCAAGCCGCTCGACGCCATCTACAAGGCCGCCGTGCAGCGCATCCGCCACAAGTGGAGCGCCCCCTCGGAGCCGACGCCGGCGCCGCGCAGCGCCAAGTGAATGCGGGCAGCCGAACGCAGAGGTCGCAA
The DNA here is from genome assembly GCA_005503065.1 of Comamonadaceae bacterium ALPHA2B. Lineage (GTDB taxonomy): Bacteria > Pseudomonadota > Gammaproteobacteria > Burkholderiales > Burkholderiaceae_C > Xenophilus. Next base: position 245,483 of record SCOE01000003.1, on the reverse strand, counting down.
AGATCACGCAGAGAACGCAGAAGGAAAGCAATGTCATTCAATGTCTTCTTCTGCGCCCTCTGCGAAGCCTTTGCGCCCTCCGCGTTCGGCTGTCCGGCTTATTGAACCTCTCCAGGAGACCCTCATGTCCGAATCCATCGTCATCCTCGGTGCCGCGCGCACCCCCATGGGCAGCTTCCAGGGCGACTTCGCGTCGCTGGCTGCGCACGACCTCGGCGGCGTCGCGATCAAGGCGGCGGTCGAGCGCGCCGGCATCGCGCCCGACGCGGTGGGCGAGGTGCTGTTCGGCAACTGCCTGATGGCCGGCCAGGGCCAGGCGCCCGCGCGCCAGGCGGCCTACAAGGGCGGCCTGCCCGACAGCGCGGGCGCGGTCACGCTCAGCAAGATGTGCGGCTCGGCCATGAAGGCCGCGATGCTCGCGCACGACCTGCTGCTGGCCGGCACGCACGATTGCGTGGTCGCCGGCGGCATGGAAAGCATGACCAACGCGCCCTACCTCATGCTCAAGGGCCGTGGCGGCTACCGCATGGGCCACGACCGCATCTTCGACCACATGATGCTCGACGGCCTGGAAGACGCCTACCAGCCCGGCCGCAGCATGGGCACCTTCGGCGAGGACTGCGCCGCCAAGTACCAGTTCACGCGCGAGCAGCAGGACGAATTCGCCATCGCCAGCGTGCAGCGCGCGCAGCATGCGACGAAGGACGGCCTGTTCAAGACCGAGATCGCGCCGGTGACCGTGAAGGGCCGCGGCGGCGACACGGTGATCGCCATCGACGAAGGCCCCGGCAAGGTCAAGCTCGACAAGATCCCCACGCTCAAGCCGGCCTTCAAGAAGGACGGCGGCACCATCACCGCGGCCTCCAGCTCGTCCATCAACGACGGTGCCGCCGCGCTGGTGATGAGCACCGCGTCCCACGCGCAGAAGATCGGCGGGAAGCCCATCGCGCGCATCGTCGCGCACAGCACGCACGCGCAGCAGCCCGAGTGGTTCTCCACCGCGCCGGTGGGCGCCGTGCAGAAGCTCTTCGCCAAGACCGGCTGGGGCGTGAAGGACGTCGACCTGTGGGAGGTGAACGAGGCCTTCGCCGTCGTGCCGATGGCGCTGATGACCGAGCTCGGCGTGTCGCACGACATCGTCAACGTGCACGGCGGCGCCTGCGCACTGGGCCACCCCATCGGTGCCAGCGGCGCGCGCATCATGGTCACGCTGATCCACGCGCTGCAGTCCAGGGGCCTGAAGCGTGGCGTCGCCACGCTGTGCATCGGCGGTGGCGAAGGCACGGCCGTGGCCATCGAATTGCTCTGATTTTGATAGCTTGTGGCGCCCGCTGGACGGGCGTTGCAGCCACTTTTTATCCATAGAACCGCGACCGACAAGAAAGACACCGCATGTCCGCACCCCGCCTCCATCGTTCCGTCCTCGCCGGCCTGCTGGCCGCCGCCTTCGTCGCGCCCGCGGCCTTCGCGCAGCAGCGCGACGAGGCGCTGTTCAAGGCCGCGACCGACGAGCAGCCCGCCGTCGTGAAGACGCTGGAACAGCTGGTCAACATCGAGACCGGCACCGGCGACGCCGAGGGGATGGCCGCGGCCGGCAAGTACTTCGAGGACCAGCTCAAGGCGCTGGGCTTCACCGTCACGCGCAGCAAGTCGGCCGGCATGGTGGTGGGCGACAACATCGTGGGCAAGCTGCAGGGCAAGGGCGGCAAGAACCTGCTGCTGATCTCGCACATGGACACCGTCTACCTCAAGGGCATCCTGGCCAAGGCGCCCTTCCGCGTGGAAGGCGACAAGGCCTACGGGCCCGGCATCGCCGACGACAAGGGCGGCAACGCCGTGGTGCTGCACAGCCTGAAGCTGCTGAAGGCGCGCGGTTTCCAGGGCTTCGGCACGATCACCGTGCTGTTCAACACCGACGAGGAGAAGGGCTCCTTCGGCTCGCGCGACCTGATCCAGGAAGAGGCCGCCAAGGCCGACTACGTGCTGTCCTTCGAGCCGACCTCGGCGCTGAAGGAAAGCTTCACGCTCGGCACCTCGGGCATCGCCTACGTGCAGGCCAACATCAAGGGCAAGGCCTCGCATGCGGGCGCCGCGCCCGAGCTGGGCGTCAACGCGCTGGTCGAGGCCGCCGACCTGGTGCAGCGCACGCTGGACATCGACGACAAGGCCCGTGGCCTGCGCTTCAACTGGACCATCGCCAAGGCCGGCGCGGTGAGCAACATCATTCCCGACAGCGCCACGCTCAACGCCGACGTGCGCTATGCGCGCAACGAAGACTTCGAAGCCGCGATGAAGACGCTGGAAGAGCGCGCGCAGAAGAAGAAGCTGCCCGACGCCGAGGTCAAGCTGCTGATCACGCGCGGCCGTCCGGCCTTCGATGCCGGCGCCGCGGGCAAGCTGCTGGTCGAGAAGGCCGTGGGCTACTACAAGGAGGCTGGCGGCACGCTTGCCATCGAGGAGCGCACCGGCGGCGGCACCGACGCCGCCTACGCCGCGCTGTCGGGCAAGCCCACCATCGAGAGCCTGGGCCTGCCGGGCTTCGGCTACCACAGCGACAAGGCCGAGTACGTGCAGATCGACGCCATCCCGCGCCGCCTGTACATGGCCACGCGCCTGATCATGGACCTGGGCCAGGGCAAGTAGGGGGCGGCGCGCACGTGATCACCGATCTCGCCCAATTGCGCAAGCTGTACGCCCAGCCTGGCGAACGCGCCGTGCGCAAGCAGCTCGACCGGCTCGACGTGCACGGCCGGCGCTTCGTGGCGCTGGCACCCTTCTGCGTGATCGCCAGCGCGGGGCAAGGCGCCGCACTGCTCGACGCCTCGCCGCGCGGCGGTGCGCCGGGCTTCGTCAAGGCATCGGAGGACGGCGCCACGCTGCTGCTGCCTGACTCGGGCGGCAACAACCGGCTCGACACGCTGGAGAACCTCATCGCCGATCCGCGCGTGGCTTTGATCTTCATGGTCCCGGGCGTGGACGAGACGCTGCGCGTCAACGGCACGGCGCGGCTGCGCGACGAGGCCGAGTTCGTCGACGCCTTCGCACAGGAGCGCCAGCGGCCCAAGCTGGTGATCGAGGTCGCGGTGCGCGAGGCCTACCTGCATTGCGCCAAGGCCTTCATGCGTTCGCAGCTGTGGCAACCCGACAGCTGGGGGCCGCGCGATGCGTTGCCGACCATGAACCAGATGATCCGCGAGCAGATCGGCACCGTGGGTTCCTCGGGCGAAACCGACGTACAGACGATGGCGCGTTACCGGGCGCAGCTCGTCGAGGAGCAGACGCCGTCGGCCTCTTGAGGTTGCGGATTTCAAGCCAAACGTGCCTGCAGCGCCCATCCCACGGGCGTAAGCAGCTATCAAAAACATAGCGCCGACGGCGCACCGGAGACTGTCCCATGCTGCTGACCCCCGACCAGGAAGCCATCCGCGACGCGGTTCGCGAGTTCGCCCGGGCCGAGTTGTGGCCCCACGCCGCGCAGTGGGACCGCGAGCATCGTTTCCCGAAGGAGGCGCACCAGGGCCTGGCGGCGCTGGGCGCCTACGGCATCTGCGTGCCCGAGGAGCACGGCGGCGCGGGGCTGGACTACCTGACGCTCGCGCTCGTGCTCGAGGAGATCGCGGCTGGCGACGGCGGCACCAGCACCGCCATCAGCGTCACCAACTGCCCCGTCAACGCCATCCTCATGCGCTACGGCAACGCGCAGCAGAAGAAGCAGTGGCTCGAGCCGCTGGCGCAGGGCCGGATGCTCGGCGCCTTCTGCCTCACCGAACCGCAGGCAGGCAGCGATGCATCGAGCCTGCGCACGACGGCGCGCAAGGACGCAGAAGGCGGCTACGTCATCGACGGCACCAAGCAGTTCATCACCAGCGGCAAGAACGGCCAGGTCGCCATCGTCATCGCCATGACCGACAAGGCCGCGGGCAAGAAGGGCATGAGCGCCTTCCTCGTGCCGACCGACGCGTCGGGCTACACCGTGGCGCGTCTGGAAGACAAGCTGGGCCAGCATTCGAGCGACACCGCACTCATCAACTTCGACAACTGCCGCATTCCGGCCGAGAACCTCATCGGCCGGGAAGGCGAGGGCTACAAGATCGCCCTGGGCGCGCTCGAAGGCGGGCGCATCGGCATCGCGGCGCAGAGCGTGGGCATGGCCCGCAGCGCCTTCGAGTTCGCGGTGAACTACGCCAAGGAACGCACGGCCTTCGGCGGTCCCATCTTCGAGCAGCAGGCCGTGGGCTTTCGTCTCGCCGACTGCGCCACGCAGATCGAGGCGGCGCGCCAGCTCATCTGGCACGCCGCCGCGCTGCGCGATGCCGGCCGGCCCTGCCTCAAGGAAGCGGCCATGGCCAAGCTCTTCGCCAGCGAGATGGCCGAGCGCGTGTGCAGCGCCGCCATCCAGACGCTCGGCGGGTATGGCTACGTCAACGACTTCCCGCTGGAGCGCATCTACCGCGACGTGCGCGTGTGCCAGATCTACGAAGGCACCTCGGACATCCAGAAGCTGTTGATCCAGCGTGCGCTGGCCTGACTCGGCCGCTGCGGCGGCGAGGCGGCAGGGTCGCGGTTGACGGGCCCAGCCGGCCTCCGCACAATCGATCCCGCTCCGGGGTGCACGTATGGCGTGCTGAGATGGCGGACCTGACCGCCGGAACCGCGAACTTGATCTGGTTAGTACCAGCGTAAGAAGAGCTGCAGCGCCGAGGCGCCTGCGTCCGCCCACCGTAGCGGGCGTGTGCGCAACCCCCTCGGCGTCCATGGCGGGGCATCCATCCACGTGCTTTGGAGAGACCGCCCCATGAACGCCCCCGACAAGACCGCGCATTCCTTCGCGCAGATGCTCGCGCTGACCCGCGAGCCCTTTCCTGCCTCGACCAAGGGCCGCATGGCCGGCAGCCGACCCGACCTGCAGGTGCCGGTGCGTGACGTGCACCTGACCAACGGCGAGGTCGTCTCGCTCTACGACACCTCCGGTCCCTACACCGACCCCCGTGCCGCGATCGACGTGCGCCGCGGCCTGCCCGGCATGCGCGGCGCCTGGATCGCCGAGCGCGGTGACACCGAAAGCTACGACGGCCGCATCCGCCAGGCGCTGGACGACGGCGCCAGGCATGCCGAGCAGCAGGCCCCGCAGGATCACGAGCGCATCGCCCGGCTGCGGGCCGAGGCGGCCGCCTTGCAACGCCAGCCGCGCCGCGCCAAAAGCGGCATGAACGTCACGCAGATGCACTACGCCCGCCGCGGCATCGTCACGCCCGAGATGGAGTACGTGGCCCTGCGCGAGAACGGCCGCCGCGAATGGATGGCCGAGTACCTGGCCGACGAGGAGCGCGCGCGCCGCGTGGCGGGCAATCCGCTGGGCGCTTCAATCCCCAAGGTCATCACGCCCGAGTTCGTGCGCGACGAGGTGGCCCGGGGCCGCGCCATCATCCCGGCCAACATCAACCACCCCGAGGTCGAGCCGATGGCCATCGGCCGCAACTTCAAGGTCAAGATCAACGCCAACATCGGCAACTCGGCGGTCACCTCCAGCATCGAGGAAGAGGTCGAGAAGCTGGTGTGGGCCATCCGCTGGGGCGCCGACAACGTGATGGACCTGAGCACCGGCAAGAACATCCACACCACGCGCGACTGGATCGTGCGCAACTCGCCGGTGCCCATCGGCACGGTGCCGATCTACCAGGCGCTGGAGAAGGTGGGCGGCGTGGCCGAGGACCTGAGCTGGGCCATCTTCCGCGACACGCTGATCGAGCAGGCGGAGCAGGGGGTGGACTACTTCACCATCCACGCCGGGCTGCGGCTGCCCTTCATTCCCATGACCGCGAAGCGCATGACAGGCATCGTCTCGCGCGGCGGCTCGATCATGGCCAAGTGGTGCATCGCGCACCACCGCGAGAGCTTCCTCTACGAGCACTTCGAGGAGATCTGCGAGATCATGAAGGCCTACGACGTGAGCTTCTCGCTCGGCGACGGCCTGCGCCCCGGCTGCGGCGCCGACGCCAACGACGAGGCGCAGTTCGCCGAGTTGCGCACGCTGGGCGAGCTGACGCAGATCGCCTGGAAGCACGACGTGCAGACCATGATCGAAGGCCCGGGCCATGTGCCGCTGCACATGATCCAGGCCAACATGGACGAGCAGCTCAGGCACTGCCACGAGGCGCCGTTCTACACCCTGGGCCCGCTGACCATCGACATCGCCCCGGGCTACGACCACATCGCCTCGGCCATCGGCGCGGCCATGATCGGCTGGATGGGCACGGCCATGCTGTGCTACGTGACGCCCAAGGAGCACCTGGGCCTGCCCGACCGCGACGACGTCAAGCAGGGGATCATCGCGTACAAGATCGCGGCCCACGCCGCCGACGTGGCCAAGGGCCACCCCGGCGCCCGTGCGCGCGACGACGCGCTCAGCAAGGCGCGTTTCGAGTTCCGCTGGGAAGACCAGTTCAACCTGGGCCTGGACCCGGACACGGCGCGCGACTTCCACGACGAGACGCTGCCCAAGGATTCGAGCAAGGTGGCGCACTTCTGCTCGATGTGCGGGCCGAAGTTCTGTTCGATGAAGATCACGCAGGAAGTGCGCGAGTACGCCACGCAGGGCATGGACCAGAAGTCGCGCGAGTTCCGCGCGGGCGGCGGCGAGTTCTACGTGCCGATCGCGCCGGCCGGCACCGCCGGCGCCTGAACCGTCCCGGTTGAAAGCGCGCGCGTGCGCCTCCAACTGTCCGCTTCAAGCAGGACACGGCCATGGGCGCACGCGACGATTTCTTTCCCGATTCCTACTCCGCCACCGTCACCCGCGTGGCCGAGACCGCCAGCGCGGCGGTGGCGCACATCAAGGTGCGCCGCAAGGCGGGCGACGGCGCGGCCGCGGCGGGCGGCAGCGGCTCGGGCTTCCTGTTCACGCCCGACGGCTTCGCGCTGACCAACGCGCACGTGGTGGAGGGCGCCGGCGAGCTGCGCGCCGCCTTCGCCGACGGCAGCGAAGGCATGGCGCGGCTGGTGGGGCAGGACGCCTCGACCGACATCGCCGTGCTGCGCCTCGAATCCCACCCGGCCGCCTTCCTGCCGCTGGGCAGTTCGGCGCAACTGCGGCCGGGGCAACTCGCCGTGGCGGTGGGCAATCCCCTGGGCTTCGACTTCACCGTCACCGCCGGCATCGTGAGCGCGCTGGGCCGCAGCCTGCACGCGCGCGGCGGCCGGATGATCGAGGACGTGGTCCAGACCGACGTGGCCCTCAACCCGGGCAATTCCGGCGGGCCGCTGCTCGACGGGGCGGCGCAGGTCATCGGCGTCAACACGGCCGTGATTCCCTCCGCGCAGGGCCTGAGCTTCGCGGTGTCGGTCGATACCGCGCGCTGGGTGGCCGGCGAACTGATGCGGCACGGCACGGTGCGGCGCGGCCGCCTGGGCGTGCAGTGCGCGGCGGTGCCCCTGCCGCGGCGCTGGGTGCGCGAGAACGACTGGCCGGTGGCCACCGGCGTGCGGTTGATGGGCGTGGCGGCCGGCTCGGCGGCGGCGCGCGGCGGCCTGCGCGAGGGCGACATCCTGGTCGGCTGCGACGGCGTGCCGCTGGCACAGCTGTCGGACCTGCTCAAGCGCCTGGCGGGCGAGGGCTATGGCCGGCCGCTGCTGCTCAAGCTGCTGCGGCCCGTCGCGGGTACGCTCACGGCCATGGTTCTGACGGTGACTCCCGGTGGCTGAGCAAGGCGCCGCCTCTTCCCGCTTCTCCAGCGCAGGTTGGCCGCGACCCGCGGCCGCGGACCCGTGCCCCTGTGGTCGCACGGCCGCCGCTGGCAAGGCGAAGGTGCGGGCCTTCGGCGATTGCTGCGGTCGCTTCGTCGGCCCGATGGCGGACGGCAGCCCGGCCGCGCCCGATGCCGAGGCACTGATGCGCTCGCGCTACGCCGCCTTCGTGCTGGGCGATGCCGGCTACCTGCTCGCCACCTGGCATCCGGACACGCGCCCCGACACGCTCTCGCTCGATCCGGCGCAGCAGTGGCTGGGGCTGCAGGTCAAGGCGCACCTGCCCATTGACGCCACGCATGCCGAAGTCGCGTTCGTCGCCCGTTCGCGCGATGCGACGGGTCGGGCCTCGCGGCTGGTCGAGCACAGCCGCTTCGTGCGCGAGGGCGGGCGCTGGTACTACGTCGACGGGAGGCTCGGCGGCTGAAGCGCCATCGCTTCCGAAGCGAATCGGCCTGCGACGACCGCGGGACGGACGCAGGGTGCTATGAAAAGGAGAGCGTTATATGCGGATTGTCTGCACCAGGGAGACAAAGTGATTCCTTTTGGGGGATTTATCCGCCTGCTGCGCTGCGGCACACTTTCTCCCATGCTCGCGCGGGCACCCCTCCAGGCCGCGTCAGGGCCACAACACCGACAACCGCCATCGCCATCGCCATCGCCATCGCCAGGGATCCGACCATGCACCGCACCACCGCTTTTGCTGCCGCCCGCGCCGCCGCCGTCCGCCGCGGCGCGAGCCTGCTCGCGGGCGCGCTGCTGGTTCTGGGCCTGGCTGCGCCCCATGCGCGGGCCGAGGAGCCGCATTCGCTGACGCCCTTCTCGGCTGCGGCCGGCGCCGTGCCGCCGGCGCCCTGGCACTTCAGCACGCTGCCGAACAAGACGCCGACGCGATTCGACGTCGTGTCCGAGGACGGACGCCGCGTGCTCAAGGTGGAGGCCAGCGATTCCTACGGCCTGCTCGCGCACCGCGTGCAGATGCCGCTGAACGAATCGACGGTGCTGAGCTGGCGCTGGCGCGTGGACCAATTCGTCGAAGGGGCCGACCTGCACACCCGTGCGGGCGACGACGGCGCGGCCAAGCTGTGCGTGTTCTTCGACTTCCCGGCCGACCGGCTGCCGCTGATCGAGCGCACGCGCCTCGCGGTGGCGCGCGGCGTCTCGGGCGAGGACGTGCCCAGCGAGGCCCTCTGCTACGTGTGGGACGGCAAGGATGCCAAGGGCCAGATGCTGGTCAATGCCTTCACCAACCGCATGCATATGGTGGTGCTGGAATCCGGCCCCGCTGCGCGGCCCGGCACCTGGGTGGGCGAGCGCCGCAACCTGCTGGCCGACTACCGCCGCGCCTTCGGCGGCGAGGCGCAGGGCGCCACGCCCGACGTGGTGGCGGTGGTCGTCTCGGCCGATGCCGACAACACGCACGGCCACGGCCTGGCCTACTTCTCCGACCTGAGTCTGGTCGGCTCGACCGCGCTGCGCGCCGAGGCGCGGCCGACGGGCAACGGCACGGCCGAATAGCGAGGCCGCCATGAACGATCTCGTCTCGCTGCTCGCCACCCAGGGGCCCGCCGTGGTCTTCCTGGTGACGCTGGCCGCACGGCTGGGCGCGCCGGTGCCGGCGGTGCCCTTCCTGGTGGTGGCCGGCGGGCTGGCGGTGGGCGGCACGGCGCTGAACGCTGCGGCCGTCATCGCCGCCTCGCTGCTGGGCAACCTGCTGGGCGATGGCGCCTGGTTCCTGGCCGGGCGGCGCTGGGGCTACGGCGTGATGCGGCTGCTGTGCCGCGTCTCGCTCTCGGCCGACACCTGCGTGTCGCGCAGCGAGGCGATCCTCGGTCGCTGGGGCGGCCTGTCGCTGATCGCGGCCAAGTACGTGCCCGGCGTGTCGGTGGTGGCGCCGCCCATGGCCGGCGCGGTGGGCATGTCGAATGCCCGATTCCTCGCCTACGAGACGGTCGGCGCGCTGATCTGGACGCTGGGCTACCTGCTGCTGGGCGCGGTGTTCCATGCCGCCATCCGCGACGTGCTGGCGGTGCTGGCCGACATCGGGCTGGCCGCGACGGCAGTGGGCGGAGCGCTGCTGCTGGCCTTCCTGGTCTGGCGCTACCGGCAGCGGCGGCTGGCCCGGCGTGCCGACGACATCGTGACCATCAGTGTCGAGGCACTGCGCGGCGCGCTCGCGCAGGGGCGCGCGCCGACGGTGGTCGACGTGCGGGGCGAGCAGGTGCGGGCGCTCGATCCGCGAGCCATTCCGGGCGCGGTCGGTTTCGCACTGCGGGAGCTCCCGCATGCACTCGGGCCCCTGGCCGATGGCCGCGAGCTGGTGTTGTTCTGCGACTGCCCGGACGATGCTTCCGCGGTCGCCGCGGCACGCATGCTGATGGCAGCGGGCCTGCCGCGGGTGCGCGTGCTGGCGGGTGGGCTCTCGGCCTGGACGGCCGCGGACGCGGCCGAGGTGGAACCGGTCGTTCCTGCATCGCTGAACCCTGCCGGCGCCGCCTGAACCGGCCCGAACCCTGGCAGCCCGCGGGGCGGGTCCGGCGCGGGTACGATGCCGGTGCCCCCCGATTCCGTTGTGCTGCAAGGAGCCCTCACGCGATGGCCGCGCTTTCATTCGATGCCGTTCTCTTCGACTGCGACGGCGTGCTCGTCGACTCCGAGCCCATCACCAACCGCGTGCTCACCGAGATGCTCGGCGAGCTCGGGTGGCAGCTGACGGTCGAGGAGACCATGCGCATCTTCGTCGGCAAGGCCGTGAAGGACGAGATGGCGCTGATCGAGGCGAAGACGGGTTTCAGGCTCACCCAGGACTGGCTCTCGACATTCTGGGCGCGGCGCAACGAGGCGCTCGAGCGCGAGCTCGTGCCCATTCCGGGAGCCGCCGAGGCGGTGCGGGCGCTGCATGAGCGCCTGGACGGCCGCATCGCCTGTGCCTCGGGGGCCGACCGCCGCAAGGTCGAACTGCAGCTGGCCAAGATCGGCCTGCTGGATGCCTTCCAGGGCCGGATCTTCAGCGGCCACGAGACGCCGCGCAGCAAGCCCTACCCGGACGTCTATCTGGCCGCAGCGAGCGCGCTCGGCGTCGATCCCGTGCGCTGCGCCGTGGTCGAGGACACGGTGACCGGCGCGAGCGCCGGCATCGCCGCCGGCGCCACGGTCTTCGGCTACAGCCCAGGCGGCCTCGGCCACAGCGGTGCAGACGCGATGCGCGCCATCGGCGTGGCGCGTGTGTTCACCGACATGGCGCGGCTCCCGGCCGAACTCGCCGCCTTTCGGCCCGCCCAGCGAGCCTGATGCCCGACCCGCGCATGGCGGGCAAGCACATCGAAGGCGTGGCCTTCGACAGCGCATGTGCGTGATCCAACGCGGCATCGAGACCTGGAAACAGGCCTGAAGCGATGTGCGGTGCGCGGGGCATGGAGCGAGCGCTAACACCTATGGCTTATCTTGCTTCGGTGCATGAAGCGCAGAAGAATCGTGGCTCCTGCAAGGAGAACATGCATGCCTCTGGAATTGCTCCATGCACTGGCCCGCGCACCGCTGCCGATGCGCATCGACGACCCGGCCGACATCGACAAGCTGCGCGCCTTGCAGGCCGCGGGCCAGGTGCGTGCGCAGATCCCGCCGGCGCGGCAGGGACTGGGTGGGCACGAGGAGCAGGCGCCTGCGGTGGTGTTCGAGATCACCCGCCTGGGGATGATGGCCGTTCAGGCCTTCGGTCCGCCCGTGCACGATCCGGCGGCGGCCTGGGCACCGGGGATGCCGTTGCCCACGGCCCAGCCTGCGTTCCAGGCCTCGCTGCGTTGAGCCTGGTGTCCAACGCGGCCGACGCCATCGGCGAATTCGGCTGACAGCAGGGCCCCGGGCCGGCGCTCAAGATGTCGGCCATGACCCATCCATCCGTTCGACTCCAGGTGCAGGAAGCCAGCCCCGGCGCCTTCCTGTGGACCCTGATGGAAACCGATGCCGACGGCACGCCGACCCAGGTCGCGCGCCGCGCGGAAGACTCGTTCGAGTCCTACGAGGCCGCTCTGGCGGCCGGCACGCGCGCACTCAACGCGCAGTTGCATCCGCACACGGACGCCGGCGCCTGAGCCACCTGCCGCTCAGGCGCCGCCCCGGCGCATCTCGCCGGGCGTCATGCCGGTCCATTGGCGAAAGGCCCGCGCGAAGCTTTTCTCGTTGCGAAAGCCAACCGCGAGCGCGATCTGCTTGATCGGCCGTTCGCTTCGGCGCAACTGGTCGACGGCCGTCTCGTGCCGCACCTCGTCCTTGAGCGCCTGCAGCGACAGTCCTTCGGCCTGCAATTGGCGGTGCAGCGTGCGGCTGGAGACGTGAAGCGCGGTGGCGATGGCCTCGGCATTCGTGAGTTCGGTCCCGTGCGTGCGCAGCAGTTCGCGCACGCGCTGTCCCAGCAGCCGGTCGCGCCGGTACTGCAGAACCGTCAACGGGAGAGCGCGTCGCAGCATGGTTCGCAGTGCGCGTTCGTCGCGCATCATCGGCAGCGCCAGGTAGCGCTCGTCGAAGCTGAAGCTCGCCCGCGGTGCATCGAATTGCACGCGGCCGGTGAACATCAGCGGGTAGGCCTCGGCATGCGCCGGTGCCGGGTAGGGAAAGCAGGCGTTGCGCAACGACACGCGTGAATCGATCGCCCAACTCGCGTAGCCGTGCAGGAAGCGCAGGCTCGACACCAGGCAGAACTCGCGGAAGGCCCCGAGGTCGCGCCGCTCCTCGATGTGGACGGTGGCTTCGCCGTTCGACACCGTGAGCGACAGCGCGATGTCGTCCACCAGCAGCCGGTGGTGGCGGCACCAGCGGCGGATCGCCACGCCCAGGTTCGGCGAGGTGAGCGAGGCGCGGCACAGCATGCCGTAGCTGCCCCAGGGCAGCTTGCGGCCGAACCAGCCCAGCGCCTCGTCGTCGAGCTCCTGCATCGCGTGTTCGTTCAGCGCCTCGAACTGGGCCGCGGTTACGCGGGCGCCCGGCCGCCACAGCTCACGCGGCGTGATCTGTGCCGCCCGCAGGGCCGCGCCGGGATCGACGCCATGGCGCGCATACCCTTTCACGATCGCCTGCACGAAGGCCATCGGCGTGGCTGCACGGGGCGGCTTGACGAGGGTGGATGCAGTCATTGCGGAACGGATGGATGTGGCGCAATTTGCAACCATTGTGGCGCCAAATGCGGGAAGGGGCGGCGTAAGCTGCGGCCAAGCCGGAGACGGACAGCCGAACGCAGAGGACGCAAAGGTTTCGCAAAGGGCGCAGAAGCAAATCCCAAAAATGGAAATTTCTGCGCTGCGCCCTTTGCGTCGTTTTTGTATTCCTTCTGCGTTCGGCTGCCCGTATCCGCGTTCTTGAACCTTCGAGGAGACAACGCATGAGCCAGATCGGCCTGAATTTCGACCTGGGCGAGACCATCGATTCGCTGCGCGACGCGGTGGCCGATTTCTGTGCCCACGAGATCGCGCCGCGCGCCGCCGAGATCGACCGCGACAACCTGTTTCCGCACGACCTCTGGGCCAAGCTCGGATCGCTGGGCCTGCACGGCATGACGGTGAAAGAAGAATACGGCGGCACCGAACTGGGCTACCTCGCGCACATCGTGGCGATGGAAGAGGTGTCGCGTGCGTCGGCGTCGGTCGGCCTCTCCTACGGCGCGCACTCCAACCTGTGCGTGAACCAGATCCACCGCAACGGCAGCGAGACGCAGAAGAAGAAGTACCTGCCCAAGCTCGTGAGCGGCGAGCATGTCGGCGCGCTGGCGATGAGCGAGCCCAACGCCGGCTCCGACGTGGTGAGCATGAAGCTGCGGGCCGAGAAGAAGGATGGCTATTACGTCCTCAACGGCGGCAAGATGTGGATCACCAACGGCGGCGACGCCGACACGCTGGTCATCTACGCCAAGACCGAGCCCGAGATGGGCGCGCGCGGCATGACGGCCTTCATCGTCGAGAAGGGCTTCAAGGGCTTCTCGGCCGGCACCAAGCTCGACAAGCTGGGCATGCGAGGCAGCAACACCTACCCGCTCTTCTTCGACAACTGCGAGGTGCCCGAAGAGAACATCCTGGGCGGCGAAGGCAACGGCGCCAAGGTGCTGATGAGCGGCCTGGACTACGAGCGCGCCGTGCTGTCGGGCGGCCCGCTGGGCATCATGGCCGCGTGCATGGATGCCGTGATCCCCTACGTGCACGACCGCAAGCAGTTCGGCCAGAGCATCGGCGAGTTCCAGCTGATGCAGGGCAAGATCGCCGACATGTACTCCACCTGGCAGGCCACGCGCGCCTACGTGTACGCCGTGGGCAAGGCCTGCGACCGCAACGACCACGCGCGCACCTTCCGCAAGGACGCGGCCGGCGCCATCCTGTACTCGGCCGAGAAGGCGACCTGGATGGCCGGCGAGGCAATCCAGGCGCTGGGCGGCGTGGGCTACACGAAGGAATTCCCGGTCGAGCGGCTGTGGCGCGATGCCAAGCTGTACGAGATCGGCGCAGGCACCTCGGAGATCCGGCGCATGCTGATCGGGCGCGAGCTGTTCGCCGAGACGTCCTGAGAACGAACAGCCGAACGCAGAGGGCGCAGAGGTTCCGCAAAGGGCGCAGAGAAGAACTCAAAAAGTTCTTGGTTTTTTCTGCGACCTCTTCGCGACCTTTGCGTTCGGCTGTCCGATCCCGCTTTTTGGAGACAAGCATGGATGAATCCCTGAGCTACGCCCGCGGCGCTACGGAGCCGCCGCTGATCGAGCAGACCATCGGCGATCTCTTCGATGCGATGGTGGCGCGCCAGCCCGACGCGCTGGCGCTGGTGAGCCGGCACGAAGGCGTGCGCTGCAGCTATGCCGAACTGCAGGCCGAGTCGAACCGGCTGGCCAGCGCGTTGCTCCGCGCCGGCCTGCAGCCGGGCGACCGCATCGGCATCTGGTCGCACAACAACCTGGCCTGGGTGCTGATGCAGATCGCCACCGCCAAGGCGGGGCTGATCCTCGTGAACATCAACCCGGCCTACCGCACGTCGGAGGTCGAGTACGCGCTCGACAAGGTGGGTTGCAGGGCACTGGTGACCATGCCGCGCTTCAAGACCAGCGAGTACCTCGCGATGCTGCGCGAGCTGGGGGCTGCGAAGCTGCCGCAGCTGAAGAACGTCTGGTGGATCGACGCCCCGAACAGCGCGGACGAGCCTGGCTTCGACGTCCCGCTCGCGCGCTTCTCGACGCTGCTGCAGTCGGGTGACGCCGCCGATGCGCGTGTGGCGCAGGTGCAGCGCACGCTCCAGGCCGCCGACCCGATCAACATCCAGTTCACCAGCGGCACCACGGGCTTTCCCAAGGGCGCGACGCTGACCCACCGCAACATCCTCAACAACGGCTTCTTCATCGGCGAATGCATGAAGCTCGGCCCCGAGGACAGGCTGTGCATCCCCGTGCCCATGTACCACTGCTTCGGCATGGTGCTGGGCAACCTGGCTTGCCTCACGCACGGCTCGGCCATCGTGTACCCCAACGACGGCTTCGACCCGCTGCTCACGCTGGAAGCGGTGCAGGCGGAAAGGTGCACCGCACTGCATGGCGTGCCGACGATGTTCATCGCCGAGCTGGACCATCCGCGCTTCGGCGAGTTCGACCTGTCGAGCCTGCGCACCGGCATCATGGCCGGCACGGCCTGCCCGATCGAGGTGATGAAGCGGGTGGTCGAACGCATGCACCTGTCGGAGATCACCATCGCCTACGGCATGACCGAGACCAGCCCGGTGAGCTGCCAGAGCAGCACCGACACGCCCCTGGCGCTGCGCGTGTCGACCGTGGGCACGGTGCAGCCGCACCTGGAGGTGAAGATCGTCGACCCCGAAAGCGGGGCCACCGTGCCGCGCGGCCAGTCGGGCGAGCTGTGCACCCGCGGCTATTCGGTGATGCAAGGCTACTGGGGCGACGAGGCCAAGACCCGCGAAGCCATCGACGCCGAGGGGTGGATGCACACCGGCGACCTGGCCACCATGGACGCCGAGGGCTACGTCAACATCGTCGGCCGCATCAAGGACATGGTGATCCGCGGCGGCGAGAACATCTACCCGCGCGAGATCGAGGAGTTTTTGTACCGCCACCCTAAGGTGCAGGACGTCCAGGTCGTCGGGCTGCCCGACCGCAAGTACGGCGAGGAACTGTGCGCCTGGGTCATCCCCAAGCCCGGCCAGCAGCCCACCGAGGACGAGATCCGTGCCTTCTGCCAGGGCCAGATCGCGCACTACAAGGTGCCGAAGTACATCCGCTTCGTCACCGAGTTCCCGATGACCGTGACCGGCAAGATCCAGAAGTTCAAGATCCGCGATGTGATGAAGACGGAACTGGGGCTGGCGGAGGAGAAGACGGCATGAATGCGGGCAGCCGAACGCAGAGGGCGCAAAGGTTGCGCAGAGGGCGCAGAAGAAACAGCCAAATTTTTGGGTTTCATTCATTTGCCTTTTCTGCGTTCTCTGCGAAATCTCTGCGCCCCCTGCGTTCGGCTGCCCGTTCCCGCATTCGGTAACCCCATGACAAAACTCGAATCCAAACTCAACCCCCGCAGCGCCGAGTTCCAGGCCAACGCCACCGCCATGCGCGCGCTGGTCGACGACTTGCGCGGGCAGTTCGCGAAGGTGGAGCAGGGCGGCGGCGAGGCCGCGCGGGCCAAGCACACGGCTCGCGGCAAGCTGCTCCCGCGCGAGCGCGTGAACCAGCTGCTCGACCCGGGCACGCCCTTCCTCGAACTCTCGCCGCTGGCGGCTCACGGCATGTACGACGGGGCGGCGCCGGGTGCCGGGGTCATCACCGGCATCGGCCGCGTCAACGGTGTCGACTGCGTGATCGTGTGCAACGACGCGACCGTCAAGGGAGGCACCTACTACCCGATGACGGTGAAGAAGCACCTGCGCGCGCAGGAGATCGCCGAGCAGAACCGCCTGCCCTGCATCTACCTGGTCGATTCGGGCGGCGCCAACCTGCCGAACCAGGACGAGGTGTTCCCCGATCGCGAGCACTTCGGCCGCATCTTCTACAACCAGGCCAACATGAGCGCCCGGGGCATCGCGCAGATCGCGGTGGTCATGGGCTCGTGCACGGCGGGCGGCGCCTACGTGCCGGCGATGAGCGACGAATCCATCATCGTGAAGAACCAGGGCACCATCTTCCTGGGCGGCCCGCCGCTGGTGAAGGCCGCCACGGGCGAGGTGGTTTCGGCCGAGGACCTGGGCGGTGGCGACGTGCACACGCGCCTGTCGGGCGTGGCCGACCACCTGGCGCAGAACGACCTGCATGCGCTGGCGCTGGCGCGTTCTGCCGTGGCCAACCTCAATGCACCACGCTCCGTTCGCACTGAGCCGAGCTCAGCCCGAACGGCTGGGGTCGAGCCGGCGTTTCCCCGCGAGGAGCTCTACGGCGTGATCCCGACCGACACCCGCAAGCCCTTCGACGTGCGTGAGATCATTGCCCGCATCGTCGACGGCAGCGAGTTCCACGAATTCAAGGCGCGCTTCGGCGCCACGCTGGTCTGCGGCTTCGCCTCCATCGAGGGCATGCCGGTGGGCATCGTGGCCAACAACGGCATCCTGTTCAGCGAATCGGCGCAGAAGGGCGCGCATTTCATCGAGCTGTGCGGCCAGCGCAAGATCCCGCTGGTGTTCCTGCAGAACATCACCGGCTTCATGGTCGGCCGCAAGTACGAGAACGAGGGCATCGCGCGCCACGGCGCCAAGATGGTGACGGCCGTCGCCACGGTGAACGTGCCCAAGTTCACCGTCATCATCGGCGGCAGCTTCGGCGCCGGCAACTACGGCATGTGCGGCCGCGCCTACTCGCCGCGCTTCCTCTGGATGTGGCCCAACGCGCGCATCAGCGTGATGGGCGGCGAGCAGGCCGCGAGCGTGCTGGCCACCGTCAAGCGCGACGGCATCGAGGCCAGGGGCGGACAGTGGAGCGCGGAGGAAGAAGAAGCGTTCAAGGCACCCATCCGCCAGCAGTATGAGGACCAGGGCCACCCCTACTACGCCACGGCGCGGCTGTGGGACGACGGCATCATCGACCCGGCCGACACCCGTCGCGTGCTGGCGCTGGGCCTCGCCGCCGCGCGGCATGCGCCGATCCCCGAGCCGAAGTTCGGCGTCTTCCGCATGTGAGGCCAGGCCGGTGCAACTCGCAACCTACTTCGCCGCCCTTGCGCGCTACCACGCGTGGGCCACGCACAAGCTGCTGACACAAGACCTCGCAGGGCTCAGCGACGAGGACTGGCACCGCGACCTGCGCCTGTTCTTCGGCTCGGTGCATCGCACCGTCAACCATCTGCTGGTGGCCGACCACCTCTGGTACGCGCGCTTCGCGGACAACACCTCGCTGCGGTTCGCGCTGGATGCCGAACTGCACAGCGACCGCGCCGAACTCGTCGCCGCCCTCGGCGCCGCCGCGGACCGTTGGGCGCCCTGGGCCGAGGCCATGGACCCGTCGCGGCTCGATGGCGACCTGGTCTACACACGCACCGATGGCCAGGTGGCGCGCATCCCCTTCGCGCCTGCGCTGGGCCATGTGTTCAATCACGCGACCCACCACCGCGGGCAGATCACGGCCGGCGTGACGGCGCTGGGCCACGAAGGCCCGTCGCTGGACTGGTCCCGTTTCCTGCAACTCGACGCGAAAGCCAAGGCATGAGCCCCCGTCCGGCCGCTCCGAAGGGGGCTCGCACCGCAGGCGAAGCCGAAGGAACCCCATGAACGACTTCACCACCCTCGAACTGCACCTGGACGGCGCCGTGGCGCGCATCTGGCTCAACCGGCCGGAGATGCGCAACGCCATCGACGACGTGTTCATCCGCGAACTCTCGGCCGCTTTCGCGCAGGCCGAGGCGGCGCCCGAGGTGCGCGTGGTCGTGCTCGGCGGCCGCGGGCCGGCCTTCTGTGCGGGTGCCAACCTCAACTGGATGAAGAAGGCCGCCGAGTACACGCAGGCGCAGAACCTGCAGGACGCCGCCGGCCTGGCGACCATGCTGCGCACCCTGCACCACAGCAGCAAGCCGGTGGTCGCGCGCATCCAGGGCGACGTGTATGCGGGCGGCATGGGCATCGTCTCGGCCTGCGACATCGCCATCTCGGTCGACACGGCGAACTTCTGCCTCAGCGAAGTCAAGATCGGGCTCATCCCCGCCACGATCAGCCCGTACGTGATCCGGGCGATGGGTGCACGGGCGGCGCAGCGCTACTTCCTCACCGCCGAGCGTTTCCCGGCGGCCGAGGCGCATCGAATCGGCCTCGTTCACGAGGTGGTTGCGGCCGAGGCGCTCGATGCGAAGGTGGACGAGATCGTCAAGTCGCTTTCGGGCGCTGCGCCCGCCGCGCTGGGCGAATGCAAGCGCCTGCTGCGCGACGTGACCGGCCAGCCCATCACCGACGAGTTGACGCAGGAGACGGTGCGCCGCATCGCCACGATACGTGCGACCGACGAGGCGCGCGAGGGGCTGCGGTCCTTTCTCGAAAAGCGCAAGCCGAGCTGGTTGACGCAGTCATGAGAGACGGCCATCCGGACGCAGAGGGCGCGAAGGTTTCGCAGAGGCCGCAAAAGGACATCCAGAACATGACTGGGTTTTTTCTGCGCCCTCTGCGGCACTTTGGTTTTCCTTCCGCGTCCGGACGTCCGAATCCGGAGTCCGAGCGATGAACAGCTTCGACATGTCCCAGCTCATCGCCTTGGCCGCTGCCCTCGGCTGGGCGAGCGGCGTGCGGCTGTATCTGGTGGTGCTGCTCGTGGGGCTGGCCGGCTACCTGGGCTGGGTGCCGCTGCCCGGCGGGCTGCATGTGCTCGCGCACCCGATCGTGCTGGCGGTGAGCGGCTTCCTGGTGTTCGTCGAATTCTTCGCCGACAAGATCCCGGGCCTCGATTCGCTGTGGGACATGGTCCACACGGCCATCCGCATCCCGGCCGGTGCCGCACTCGCGGCCTCGGTGTTCGGCGCCGACCATGCCGTGATGGCAGTGGTCGCGGCCCTGCTGGGAGGCGGCTTCGCGGCCACGGCGCACGCGGCCAAGGCCACCACGCGGGCAGCCATCAACACCTCGCCCGAGCCGTTCTCCAACATCGGCACCTCGCTGGTGGAAGACGCCGCCGTGCCCACCGGGCTGTGGCTGGCGGTGGCGCATCCGCTGGTCTTCCTCGCGCTGTTCGTGCTGCTGCTGGTGTTCAGCGTGTGGCTGATCCGCAAGAGCTGGCGCTTCCTGCGGGGCCTGGTCACACGGCTCACGCGCATCTTCAGCGGCCAACCCGACCCGGGTGTCGAGCCCGCCTTCCGACTCAAGAAGTCCTCCACGGGAGACACCCCGAATGTTTAAGAAGATCCTGATCGCGAACCGCGGGGAGATTGCGTGCCGTGTCGCGGCCACCGCACGTCGCATGGCCATCCGCACGGTCGCCGTGTATTCCGATGCCGACGCGCATGCCAACCACGTGCGGGCCTGCGACGAGTCGGTACACCTGGGCGGCAGCGCGCCCAAGGACAGCTACCTGCGCTGGGAGAAGATCATCGCGGCGGCCAAGTCCACGGGCGCCGAGGCCATCCACCCGGGCTACGGCTTCCTGTCGGAGAACGAGGACTTCGCGCGCGCCTGTGCCGAGGCCGGGCTGGTCTTCATCGGCCCGCCGGCCGAGGCGATCCTGGCGATGGGCCTGAAGGCCGAATCGAAGCGCCTGATGGAGCAGGCCGGCGTGCCCCTGGTGCCTGGCTACCACGGCGCCGACCAGGACCCGGCGCTGCTGCAGCGCGAGGCCGACCGCATCGGCTACCCCGCACTCATCAAGGCCAGCGCCGGCGGCGGGGGCAAGGGCATGCGCATCGTCGAGAGGAGCGAGGATTTCGCGGCGGCGCTGGCCAGCTGCCAGCGCGAGGCGATCAACAGCTTCGGCAGCGACGCGGTGCTGATCGAGAAATACGTGCAGCGCCCGCGCCACATCGAGATCCAGGTCTTCGGCGACAACCAGGGGAACTGCGTCTACCTCTTCGAGCGCGACTGCTCGGTGCAGCGCCGCCACCAGAAGGTACTGGAAGAGGCGCCTGCACCCGGCATGACCGAGGCGATGCGCAAGCAGATGGGCGAGGCGGCCGTCAACGCCGCGCGTGCCGTCAACTATGTCGGTGCGGGCACCGTCGAATTCATCGTCGAGCAGACGGGCGGCTACGACGCGCCGGAGGCGATGAAGTTCTACTTCATGGAGATGAACACGCGCCTGCAGGTCGAGCATCCGGTGACGGAAGCGATCACCGGCCTGGACCTCGTCGAGTGGCAACTGCGCGTGGCCGCCGGCGAGCCGCTGCCCCTGAAGCAGGACCAGCTGCAGATCCACGGCCACGCGATCGAGGCGCGCATCTGCGCCGAGAACCCCGACAACAACTTCCTGCCCGCCACCGGCACGCTGCACGTCTACCGCAAGCCAGCCCAGCACACGGCCTTCCAGCGCAGCCGAGTTCGTGTGGACGACGGCGTGCGCGAAGGCGGCGAGATCTCGCCCTTCTACGACTCGATGATCGCCAAGCTCATCGTGCACGGCGCCACCCGCGCCGAGGCGCTGGCCCGGCTCGACGCCGCGCTGGCCCAGGTGCACATCGTGGGCGTGGCGACCAACGTGCAGTTCCTGCGCGGCGTTCTGGCCACCGAGTCCTTCTCGCAGGCGAGGCTCGACACGGCGCTCATCGAGCGCGAGCGCGCGGTGCTGTTCGACCGCGAGCCGCTGGGCCTGCCGCTGGCGGTCGCCGCGGCCGTCACGCAGCAGATCCTCGGCGAGTGGCCCGGCACGCAGGGTGGGCCGGCCACCGGCTTCGCGCGACGCGACGGCTGGCGCGCGCTGGGCGCGTACACGCGCGTCTTCGAATTCGAGTTCCACGGCGAGCCCGTGAGCGCGCAGCTCGCCTACGGTCATGAAGGCGGCCTTCACCTTGCGGTCGCGGACGCGGCCGGCCCGCTCGTCATCGGCCGCTTTCCTGATGGGCGCATCGAAGTGGAGTTCGCCGGTGGCCGCCACACGCTCGACGTGTACCCGCTGCAATCGGTCGCGCACATCTTCGGCGCCCAGGGCGCGACCCGGATCACCGCGGTGGACCGGTTGGCCCACGCGGGCGACACGCAGGCGGAGGGCGGCCGCCTCACGGCCCCGATGCCGGGCAAGGTCGTCTCCTTTGCCGTCAAACCCGGCGACAAGGTCGCCAAGGGCCAGGCGCTGGCGGTGATGGAGGCGATGAAGATGGAGCACACCATCGCCGCCCCGGCCGACGGCACGGTGGAGGAGCTGCTCTTCGCGCCCGGCGACCAGGTGACCGAGGGCGCCGAACTGCTGCGCCTGGCCGCCTGATCGCCTGCACGCTGCGGGTGCGCTTCAGACCTGCGCCATTCCGCCGTCGACGAAGAGCTCGATCCCGTTGACGAAGCTGGCGGCGTCGGAGGCGAGGAAGGCGACGGCCTTGCCCACCTCCTGCGGATCGCCCAGGCGCCCGAGCGGGATCTGCGAGGCCAGGGCGTCGAACAGGCCCTGGCGCGCCTCGTCGGGCACCAGGCCA
The DNA here is from genome assembly GCA_005503065.1 of Comamonadaceae bacterium ALPHA2B. Lineage (GTDB taxonomy): Bacteria > Pseudomonadota > Gammaproteobacteria > Burkholderiales > Burkholderiaceae_C > Xenophilus. The sequence goes on along the minus strand of SCOE01000003.1, from coordinate 223,191 downwards.
CCCAGGCCGGGCGTGCGAATCGGGCCGGGGCTCACGGCGTTGACCCGGATGCGGCGGTCCTTGAGGTCCAGCGCCCACGAGCGCGCGAAGTTGCGCACCGCCGCCTTGCTGGCGCTGTAGACGCTGAAGGCGGCCGTGCCCTGGATGCCCGCGGTGGACGAGGTCAGGATGACAGAGGCCCCGTCGCTCAGCAGGGGCAGCGCCTTCTGCACGGTGAACAGCACGCCGCGCACGTTGGTGCCGAAGATGCGGTCGAAGTGCTCTTCGGTGATTGCCCCCAGCGGCAGCATGTCGCCGCCGCCCGCATTCGCGAGGAGGATGTCGAGCCGGCCCGCGTTCTTCGCGATCTGCGCATAGACGGCGTCGAGGTCGGCCAGCACCGAGGCATCCGCGCGGATGGCCGTTGCGGCGGGGCCGAGCGCCCCCACCGCGGCGTCGAGCTCGGCCTGCCGGCGGCCGGTGATGAAGACGCGGGCGCCCTGCGCCACCAGCTCCAGTGCGGCGCCGAGGCCGATGCCGGTGCTGCCGCCCGTGACCAGGGCGATCTTCCCGTCGAGGGGCTTGTTCATGGTCCGTTCCTTTCGTCGATATGAGGTGCCGCGTGCACGGCCCGCCGGTTCGGTGCGGGGCTGCGTGCAACGCATGGCCATGAATGTAGGCATCCATCATTCGAGGAAAAATGGATAAAAATGAAATGACTATCCATGTCCATGGATAATCCGCTCGACGCCAGGAAGGGACACCGATGGATCAACTGCAGGCCATGCGCGCCTTCACCCGCGTCGTCGAGGCGGGCAGCTTCACGCGCGCCGCCGACTCGCTGGACATGCCCAATGCGACGGTGAGCAAGCTGGTCCAGGACCTCGAGGCGCACCTGGGCGCACGGCTGCTGCAGCGGACCACGCGCAAGCTCACCGTCACGCGCGAGGGGCACGACTACTACGCCAAGGCAGTGCGCGTGCTGCGCGACCTGGACGACATCGACGCCTCGTTCAACCTCGCCCGCGGCAAGCCACGCGGACAGCTGCGCATCGATGTGGGCGGCTCGACCGCGCGCGACGTGCTCATCCCGCTGCTGCCCGATTTCGTGGCGCGCTATCCGGACATCCGCATCGACCTGGGTGTGTCCGACCGTGCCGTCGACCTGGTCGGCGACAACGTCGACTGCGTGATCCGCGGCGGCCCGCTCGACAGCTCCTCGCTCGTGGCGCGCTCGCTGGGCGAGGCGGTGATGCTCACCTGCGCCACCCCGCGATACCTGAAGCAGTACGGCGTCCCGGCCTACCCCGAGGAACTCAAGAACGGCCACCGGCTCGTCAGCTATGTCTCGACACTCAACGGGCGGGCCGTGCCCTTTCGCTTCCTGCACCGCGGCGAGAAGTCCGAACTCAAGCTCGAGCACCGTTTCGGCGTCAACGAAAGCAACGCGCACCTGGCCGCCGGCCTTGCGGGGCTGGGCATCATCCAGACCTTCGCCTACGCCGCCGGGCCCGCGCTGCGGGCCGGCGCGCTGGTGGAGATCCTGCGCCGCTGGCGGCCATCGCCGTACCCCTTCCACGTCGTCTATCCGCACCACCGGCATGTGACCCACCGGCTGCGCGTGTTCATTGACTGGTTGGTCGAACGCTTTCCGGCCGCGGTCGGCGGCGGCTTGCCGCCTTGACCCGCGCTCACGCAGCGCGTGCGGATCGGCGTTTCGCCGACGCGTCCGCCGGCGGCATGGCGGCGCCCGCCACCGCCGGCCGGTGGCACTGCCATGCCCGCAGAATCGGGGCATGACGACCAAGATCATCCTCTGCCTTGCCGACATCAAGGCCGCTCCCTGGATCGAGGGCCTGCGCGCGGCGCTGCCCGATGCCGACATCGCCGACTGGCAGCCCGGCGCTCCACAGGCCGATTTCGCCATCGTGTGGGCGCCGCCGCAGCCATTCATCGACGAACAGGCCGGTGGGCTGAAGGCCATGTTCAACATTGGCGCCGGCGTCGACGCCATCCTGGCGCGGCAACTGCCGCCCGACCTGAAGGTGGTGCGGCTGGACGATGCCGGCATGTCGGTGCAGATGGCCGAGTACGTGTGCCATGCGCTGATCCGCCACTTCCGCGAGTTCGACGTGTACGAGGCCGAGGCGCGCGAGGGCCGCTGGGTGTATCGCAAGCCGCTGGAGCGGGCCGACTTCCCGGTCGGCATCCTGGGGCTGGGCGTGCTGGGCGAGCGCGTCGCGAAGGCCGTGCAGCAGTTCGAGTTCCCCGTGCTGGGCTGGAGCCGCACGCCCAAGGCCATCGAGGGCGTGCGCACCTTCGCGGGCGAGGCGCGGCTGGGCGACTTCCTGGTCGGCACGCGCGTGCTGGTCAACCTGCTGCCGCTGACCGACGCCACGCGCGGCATCCTCAACCGGCAGACCCTGTCGGCGCTGCGGCCGGGCGGCTACCTGATCCACATCGCGCGCGGCGGCCACCTGGTCGAGGAGGACCTGATCCCGCTGATCGACAGCGGCCATCTGGCCGGCGCCACGCTCGACGTCTTCCAGCAGGAGCCGCTGCCGGCGGAGCACCCGTTCTGGCGGCATCCGAGGATCACCGTGACGCCGCACGCCTCGGCACGCACGCTGCGCCGCGAAACCATCGCGCAGATCGCCGGCAAGATCGGAGCCCTTATGCGCGGTGAGCCCATCGCGGGCGTGGTGGACCTCGTGCGCGGGTACTGACGCGGGCGCAGCAAAAGCCCTTGGCTTGTCCGGGGTCGCCCGCGATGGGCTGGGCAAGCGGCCCCGGCGCGCACACACTGGCGGCTCCGCTGACACGAGGAGCCACCGCATGAACGATCTTTCCATGCCCGAACTGTCGCGCCGCCGGGTGGGCATCGCCTGCGCCGCCGCCGTCTGCCTGGCGGTCGCGCCGCTGGCGCAGGCCCACCACGGCTGGTCCTGGGCCGACAGCGAGCAGATGACGCTCGACGGCCATATCGAGCGCATCTCGATGGCCCCGCCGCATCCCACGCTGCACGTGAAGGCCGCCGATGGCGTGTGGCAGGTCGACCTGGGCAATCCGTCCCAGACCGAGCGCTCCGGCTTCACCGGCGCCACCGGCAAGGTCGGCGATGCGATCGTGGTGCTGGGCAACCGCGACAAGGACCGCCAGCAGCGCCACATGAAGGCGGTGCGCATCACTCTGGCAGGCAAGAACTACGACATGTATCCCGAAAGGATCAAGGATTAGCGCTGGCGCCATGCCCGAGGCGGTGCTGCCCGTCCTCAACGCCCTCGGCCGCTGGCCGGGCGCACAGTGGCTGCAGGGCTCGGGCACGGCCTACCTGATCGTCAATGCGCTGCACATCCTGGGCATCGGGCTGCTGGTCGGCGCGATCCTGCCGCTGGACCTGCGGCTGGCGGGCTTCTTTCGCCGCGTGCCGCTGGCACCGCTGGTGGAATTCCTGGCGCGTGCGGCGGCGGTCGGCGTCGTGCTGGCCCTGACCACGGGTGTCTGGCTCTTCACCGTCAAGCCCGGGGACTACTGGGTCAACACGGCCTTCCGCATCAAGGTGCTGCTGCTCGCGATGGCGCTGCTGAACGTGGTGTGGCAGCACCGTGGCGGCGCGCTCGCGGCGGTGGCGGCGTCGGGGCGGGTGCCGACCGGCACGCGGCTGCGGGCCCTGGCCTCGTGCGTGCTGTGGATCTCGGTGCTGCTGGCGGGGCGCTGGATCGGCTTCCTCTGAGGCGGCGCGCTGGCAGCATTTGCAACCCACTTGGCAGGCAATGGCAAGGCATTTGGCGTAGGCTCGCTCCCCATGCGCCGGCGGCCGTGGCCGTGCAGGCGACGTCCCAACGACCTGCGAGACATGCCCATGCCCCTTCCCACCCGCGTCCGCCTCATCGACGTCGGCCCGCGCGACGGCCTGCAGAACGAGAAGCAGCCGGTGCCCGCAGCCATCAAGATCGAACTCGTGCACCGCCTGCAGGACGCCGGCCTGCGCGAGATCGAGGTCACCAGCTTCGTCAGCCCCAAGTGGGTGCCGCAGATGGGCGACAACGCCGAGGTCATGCACGGCATCCGCCGCCGCGAGGGTGTGCGCTACTCGGTGCTCACGCCCAACATGAAGGGCTTCGAGGCCGCCATCGCCGCGCCGCGCGCCGAGTGGCCCGACGAGATCGTCGTCTTCGGCGCCGCCAGCGAGGCCTTCAGCCAGAAGAACATCAACTGCTCGATCGCCGAGAGCATCGAGCGCTTCGCGCCCGTGGTCGAGGCCGCGCGCGCCAAGGGCATCGCCGTGCGCGGCGCCATGAGCTGTACCGTCGGCTGCCCGTACGAGGGCGACATCGCGCCGGAGAAGGTGAAGTACCTGGCCGGGCTCATGAGGGGCATCGGCGTCGCGCGCGTGGACGTGGCGGACACCATCGGCGTCGGCACGCCGCGCAAGGTGCAGGCGGCGCTGGAGGCCACGCTGGCGCACTTCGCCGTCGACGAGGTTTCGGGCCACTTCCACGACACCTACGGCCAGGCGCTGTCGAACACGCTGGCAGCGCTCGAGCTGGGCGTGTGGAACCACCAGTCCTCGGTCGCCGGCCTGGGCGGCTGCCCCTACGCCAAGGGCGCCACCGGCAACGTCGCGACCGAGGACGTGGTCTACATGCTGCACGGCATGGGCATCGACACCGGCATCGACCTCGATGCGCTGATCGACACGGGGGTGTTCATCAGCCAGGCCCTGGGCCGCGAACCCAACTCGCGCGCCTCGAAGGCGATCCGCACCAAGCGGGCGGGTTGAGGGGCGGAGCCTGAGCCGCGACCTTCGGCGCGCGATCGTAACGAACGTGACGAATTCGGCCGCAACGCCCATCCGGCGGGCGCTGCAGCCCGATTGCATTTTCGCGGTCAGCGCCCAAAGGCGCGCAGGCCGAGCAGCACGACGACCGCCACGGCGAGCAGCAGCGTGCTCCATTGCCAGAAGCGAACCGGGTGCCGTTCCACCAGCGGCAGCGTGCCGGTGCGCAGGAGGGCGGGCCCCGGCTGGTGCAGGTCGAACACGAATTCGGACACCGTCTCCTGCCGCCGCAGCGGGTCCGGCTGCAGGGCCTTGTGCAGCACCGCATCCAGCCACGGCGGCAGCTCGGGCCGGAACTGCCGCACGGGCACGTAGCGCAGCCGGCGCACGTCGGCCGGCGTGCGCACGCGCGCGGCGTCCAGGCCGTAGGGCAGCTGGCCGCAGAGCAGGTGGTAGGTGAGCACGGCCAGCGCGAACAGGTCCGAGCGCTCGCTGCCGCCGGGGCCGATGAAGTACTCGGGCGCGGTGTACTGGAGCGTGCCCACGACCTCGCCGTCCCTCGTGCTGCTGCCGGCCTCCGCCAGTCCTGCGACATGCACGCCGCCGAGGTCGATCAGACGGACGGTGCCGCTGAGGTCGATCATCACGTTCTCCGGGCGCAGGTCCTGGTGCAGCATCTCGCGCCGGTGCAGGGCCTGGAGGCCCTGGGCGACCTGAGCGACGAGGCCGCGCACGGCCTCGAGCGCCGGCCGCGGATGGTCGATCCGCCACTGCGCCAGCGTGATGCCCTCGATGTAGTCCAGCGCCACGCACAGATGGCGGCGCGGGCGTTCGGCCGCTGCGGCGCGCACCACGTGCGGGCTGTCGATGCGCCGCGCCACCCACTCCTCCAGCGCGAAGCGGTCGAGCTGCGCCGGCTGCTCGCGCAGGTCCGACGCCGGCACCTTCAGGGCTGCGGCCTGGCCCGTGGTGTCGTCGGTGGCCAGCCAGACCTGGCTGCGCGCGCTCTGGTGCAGCTCGCGCACGAGCGTGAAGCCCTCGAAGGACTGGCCGGCCGACAGCGCGGGCGGCCACGCCAGCCCCTCGCGCGCGGCGATGTGCAGCGTGGCGTCGGGCGGCGGCAGCGCGTCCACCCGCAGCAGCTGCACGGTGGCGTCGTCCTCGCTGCCACGCGCGCGGGCCTGCGCGACCAGCGCCTGCGCCGCCGCATCGAGCGCACCGCCGCAGCCCGCCAGCGCCGCCTGCACGGCCGCGGCGTCGAGGCCGGCATGCGCGCCGTCGGTGGCCAGCAGGTACAGCTCGCCGGCCTCGGCCTCCCAGCAGTCGTAGTCGATCTCCACGTGCGGCCCGGTGCCGAGCGCGCGGGCCAGGTACGACTCGGCGGACGAGAGGTGGACGCGGTGGTCCTGCGTGAGCTGCTCGAGCGCCTGCGCGTGGACCCGGTACACCCGTGCATCGCCCACGTGCAGCAGGTGCAGCCGCCGGCCCTTGAGGACCAGCGCGCTGAAGGTGCAGACCTGGCCGCGGTCCCGGTCGAAGCGGGCGTCGCCGCGCTGATTCTGCGCGTGCAGCCAGGCGTTGGTGGCATCGAGCACCTGCTGCGCCGAACGGCGCGTGGACCAGGCCTCGGGGGTCACGTAGTAGTCGTCGAGGAAGCAGCGCACCGCCGCGGCGCTCGCGATCTGGCTCACGGCGCTGGAGCCGATGCCGTCGGCCAGCGCCAGCGCCACGCCCTTGGTGGCCAGCAGGTGGCCCTCGGGCAGCACCGCGCCGTGGAAGTCCTGGTTCGGCCCCGGGTGCGCCGGGGCCGAGTGCTGGCCGATGGCGACGCGCAGGCTGTCCGCCATCGTGGCCGGGCTCAGACGGTGGCGCGCGGCGCGGCGCCGGTGCGGGCTGCCGACGGCGCGGTGGTCGTCACCACGCGCTTGGGCGCCGTCTTGTAGTGCGTGGAGTACAGCGTGGCGCCGACGAAGGTGAGGCCGCCGACCAGGTTGCCCAGCACCGTGGGCACTTCGTTCCAGATGAAGTAGTCCATCAGCGTGAAGTTGCCGCCCAGCATCAGGCCGGTGGGGAACAGGAACATGTTGACGATCGAGTGTTCGAAGCCCATGTAGAAGAACACCATGATCGGCATCCACATCGCGATGGCCTTGCCCGACACGCTGGTGGACATCATGGCCGCGACCACGCCGGTGGACACCATCCAGTTGCACATCACGGCACGGATGAACAGCGTGAGCATGCCGGCCGCGCCATGGGCCGAGTAGCCGAGCGTGCGGCCTTCGCCGATGTGGCCCAGTTTCTGGCCGATGGCGTTGGGTGCCTCGGAGAAGCCGAAGGTGAAGATGATGGCCATGAACACGGCCACGGTGAGCGCGCCGGCGAAGTTGCCCACGAACACCAGGCCCCAGTTGCGCCACACGCCGCGCCAGGTGGCGCCGGGGCGCTTGTCGATCACCGCGAGCGGCGCCAGCGTGAACACGCCGGTGAGCAGGTCGAAGCCCATCAGGTACAGCATGATGAAGCCGACCGGGAACAGCATCGCGCCGACCAGCGCGTTGCCGGTGTTGACGGTGACGGTGACCGCGAAGGCGGCCGCGAGCGCGAGGATGGCGCCGGCCATGTAGGCGCGGATCAGCGTGTCGCGGGTGGACATGAGCAGCTTGGATTCGCCGGCGTCGACCATCTTGGTCACGAATTCGGCAGGGGCGAGATAGGCCATGGTTTTTCCTTGAAGGGTGGGGCGGCGTTCAGGCGGACGGCGCGAGGGAGACGAAGACGCGGCCGTCGTCGGCACGCACGGCATGGGCGCGCACCGAGTGCTCGGCGGCTTCCACGCACTCGCCGGTGGCGAGGTCGAAGTGGTTCTTGTAGAGCGGCGAGGCGACGACGATGCGTTCGCCCAGGTTGCCGACCAGGCCGCGCGACAGCACGCTGGCGCCGGACTTGGGGTCGACGTTGTCGATGGCGTAGAGCCGGTCGGCACCGACGCGGAAGACCGCGACGTGGCGGCCCTGCACGCGGGCGCAGACGCCGGTGTCGGGCAGGATCTCGTCGAGGCGGCACACGGGCGTCCAGTCCGTGGCGGCATCGAGGGCCCATTCGGGGGCAGGCATGTTCATGGTGGGGTCCTTTCGGGGGCGGGGGGCTCAGGCCGGCGTGGCTTCGCCGGCGGCGCGCTCCTCGGCGCGTGCGGGCCGGATCTGCCCGCGCTCGTTGACGAACACGATGTGCTCGTCCGGCCTGTCGCTGTTGACGAAGCTGCGGAAGCGCTGGCGCACCTCGGGCGTGGTCACGGCGGTCTTCCATTCGCACTGGTAGGTGTCGACCACGTGCTGCATCTGCGCCTCGAGCTCGGCGCCCAGGCCCAGGCTGTCGCCGATCAGCACGTCCTTGAGGTAGTCCAGGCCGCCCTCGAGCGATTCGCGCCAGGTGCTGGTGCGCTGCAGCCGGTCGGCGGTGCGCACGTAGAACATCAGGAAGCGGTCGATGAGTCGGATCAGCTCGGCCTTCGACAGGTCCGAGGCGATGAGCTCGGCGTGGCGCGGCTTCATGCCGCCGTTGCCGCAGACATACAGGTTCCAGCCCTTGTCGGTGGCGATGATGCCCACGTCCTTGCCCTGGGCCTCGGCGCATTCGCGCGTGCAGCCCGAGACGCCGAACTTGATCTTGTGCGGCGCGCGCAGGCCCTTGTAGCGGTTCTCCAGCTCCACCGCGAGGCCGACCGAGTCGTCCACGCCGTAGCGGCACCAGGTGCTGCCCACGCAGCTCTTCACCGTGCGCAACGACTTGCCGTAGGCATGGCCCGACTCGAAGCCGGCCGCGATCAGCTCTTCCCAGATCAGCGGCAGCTGCTCCAGCCGCGCGCCGAACATGTCGACCCGCGCGCCGCCCGTCACCTTGGTGTAGAGGCCGTACTTCTTGGCCACGGTGCCGACGGCGATCAGGCCGTCGGGCGTGACCTCGCCGCCGGGCATGCGTGGCACCACCGAGTAGGTGCCGTCCTTCTGGATGTTGCCCAGGAAGTAGTCGTTGCTGTCCTGCAGCTTGGCGAGCTGCGGCTTGAGCACGAAGTCGTTCCAGCACGAGGCCAGGACGCTCGCGGCCGCCGGCTTGCAGATGTCGCAGCCCAGGCCCTGGCCGTGCTTGGCCAGCAGTTCGTCGAAGGTCCTGATCTGGCCGACGCGCACCAGGTGGTACAGCTCCTGGCGCGAGTAGGCGAAGTGCTCGCACAGGTGGTTGTTCACGGCCATGCCGCGGCGCGCCATCTCGAACTTCATCACCTGCGTGACCAGCGGCACGCAGCCGCCGCAGGTGGCGCCGGCCTTGGTGCAGGCCTTCAGGTCGGCCACGGTGCACGCGCCCTCGCCGACGGCGGCGCAGATCTGGCCCTTGCTCACGCTGTTGCACGAGCAGATCTGCGCGCTGTCCGGCAGCGCCTCGACGCCCAGGCCCGGCTTGGCCTTGCCGTCGCTGGACGGCAGGATCAGGAACTCGGGCTCCTCGGGCAAAGCGATGCCGTTGAGCGCCATCTGCAGCAGCGTGCCGTATTCGTCGGCATTGCCCACCAGCACCGCGCCCAGGAGCTTGCTGCCGTCCTCGCTCACCACGATCTTCTTGTAGACCTGCTTGCGCTCGTCGATGTACTGGAAGGCGCGCGAGTGCGGCGTCCTGCCGTGGGCGTCGCCGATGCTGGCCACGTCCACGCCCATCAGCTTGAGCTTGGTGCTCATGTCGGCGCCGGTGAAGGCCGCGTCGGCCTCGCCGGCGATGTGGCGTGCCGCCACGCGCGCCATGTCGTAGCCCGGCGCGACCAGGCCGAAGACCTGCTCGTTCCACGCCGCGCATTCGCCGATGGCGTACACGTCGGGGTCGCTGGTGCGGCAGTGGCTGTCGATGGCGATGCCGCCGCGCGGGCCGACGGCGAGCTGGGCCTGGCGGGCCAGCGCGTCCTGCGGGCGGATGCCGGCCGAGAACACGATCATGTCGGTCTCCAGCCAGGTGCCGTCCGCGAACACCATGCGGTGGCGCGCCGTGGCGCCGTCGGTGATCTCCACCGTGTTGCGGCTGGTGTGCACCTGCACGCCGAGCTGCTCGATCTTGTGGCGCAGGGTGCGCCCGCCGCCTTCGTCCACCTGCACCGCCATCAGGCGCGGCGCGAACTCGACCACGTGCGTTTCCAGGCCCAGGTCGCGCAGGGCCTTGGCGCATTCCAGGCCCAGCAGGCCGCCGCCGACCACCACGCCGGTCTTGCTGCGCGCGCCGCATTCCTGCATGGCCTCCAGGTCCTCGATGGTGCGGTAGACGAAGCAGTTGGGCCGGTCGCGGCCCGGCACCGCCGGCACGAAGGGCACCGAGCCCGTGGCCAGCACCAGCTTGTCGTAGGGCAGCACCTCGCCGTCGGCGGTGGTGACGGTGTTGTCGCGCCGCTCGATGGCCACCGCGCGCGCGGCCAGGCGCAGCGAGAAGCCGCTCGCCTCGAAGAAGCCGGGCTCGACCAGCGACAGGTCCTGCGCGCTCTTGCCGGCGAAGAATTCGGACAGGTGCACGCGGTCGTAGGCGGGCCGCGGCTCTTCGCACAGCACCGTGACTTGCGCGCCGGGCAGGCCGAGGGCGTGCAACTGCTCGAGGAATTTGTGGCCCACCATGCCGTGGCCGATGACAACGATCTTCATGTGTCGGATCTCCTGCTCGCGCACGGGCCGGCGGGCGTCCGGCCGCAGGGCGGCGGCCGGGAAGCTCGGGGTGGGTGCGGATGGGCACCCCCGCAGGCACACGAACGCGATTCGTGTTGGAACAACCGGGCTGGCTGCCCTCGACCCTCAGGCCGGGATGGGCGTCAGCTCGCTCGGGGTTCCGCCTTCGTTAGCGGAGGTGCTGAGTCAGGACCGGGGCAACGATGCCCGCGGATCAGCGCCCAAGGTCACGCAAGTTGCGTGCCCGGCTTTTCGGGGGGCTGGAGCCCGCTTTTGCTGCGATCGGGTGCACCGCAGGCCGTATCGGGCCCGGCCGGTGCCCGCCGATGGCGCAGCGACGGTCCGCCGTGGTGCGGCGGCATGCCGGGCTTTTGCGTAAGCTCGGGCCATGTGCGGTTCCGAACTCCATTCCCTGCCCGAGGGCGTCCAGCGCGTCGCCCGCCACTTGCAGGCCAGCGGCCATCCCCATGCGCCGGTCATGCTCGACGACGCGGCGCGCACCGCCCAGCAGGCGGCCGACGCCCTGGGCATTGCGGTCGGGCAGATCGCCAAGAGCATCATCTTCCGCCGCAAGGCCGACGAGGTCGCCGTGCTGGTCGTCACCTCGGGCGACCGGCGGGTGGACGAGAAGAAGGTCGACGCGCTGGTCGGCAAGACCGGCCGCGCCGACGCCGACTTCGTCAAGGCCCGCACCGGCTTCTCGATCGGGGGCGTGTCGCCGGTGGCGCATGCGACGCCGCCGGTGGTGCTGATCGACCGCGAACTGTTCCGCTTCGACGAGATCTGGGCCGCGGCCGGCCACCCGCATGCGGTGTTCAAGCTGCGCCCCGCCGACCTCGAGGCCCTGACCGGCGGCGCACCCGTGGCCGACGTGGTGCAGGTGTCGGCCGGTTGATGCTATGAATTCGATAGCTGCCCGCGCAGGACTGGTGCGCGCTGCGGTCGAAAAAGGCCTGGAGCCGGTGCCCTCGCCCTGCATCTCGGTCTGCCGCATGGACGCGGCCACCGGCTGGTGTGAGGGCTGCTGGCGCACGCTGGACGAGATCGCGCACTGGAGCAGCATGGACGACCCGCAGCGCCTCGTGGTGTGGGCGCGGGTCGAGCAACGCATCCACGACACGGAGACACATCGCCCATGAAGCACATCGACTTCTACCTGGATTTCATCTCGCCCTACGCGTACCTCGCCTTCGAGCACATGCCGCAGGCGCTGGAAGGGCTCAGCTACAGCGTGGCCTACAAGCCGATTCTCCTGGGCGCGCTGCTGAAGCACCATGGTCAGCTCGGCCCGGCCGAGATCCCCGCCAAGCGCACCTGGACCTACCAGCACGTGCTGTGGCTGGGCCACGCGCACGGCATCCCCATCGAGATGCCGGCCACCCACCCCTACAACCCGCTGCCGCACCTGCGCCTGGCCCTGGCGACCACCGAGGGCGGCGAGATCAACCGCTACGTGGCAGAGACCATCCTGCACGAGGTCTGGCGCGGCGGCGCCGAGGCGGGCGACCCGGTGCGCTACGAGGCGCTGGCGCAGTGCCTGCCGCTGGTGCGCGACCTGAACGGCGACGCGGTCAAGGCGCAGCTGCGCACCGGCACCGATGCGGCCGTGGCCGCGGGCGTGTTCGGCACACCCAGCTACGTCGTCGACGGCCGCCTTTTCTGGGGCTTCGACGGGTTGGCCATGCTGCGCGCCTACCTGGCCGGCGACACGTGGTTCGACAGCCCCGCGTACCTGCAGGCCGACCAGCGCCCGGGGATGACGCGCCCGCGCCCCTGAGCGCGCCGCGCCTCGGCTTTCCCTGACGGATCTGCGTCGCCGGCCGCGCCGGCGCGCCTTGCTCTACGGGTGATCCCTGAGCCTGTATCGGGAGGTTTCTGCATCCTGAAAACGGGCGATGGGGTTAGTCCTTAAATCGACAGCGAGCCGTCAGTTTGGCGAAAGGCTGTGGTCAGTCGCTCCTCCAAGAATCCCGCACGGCCCGCGAAGGGCCGGCCAATCAATTCACGAGGAGACAGCAATGGCAGCCACACTGGATTCACGCGGGGGGCCCTCGGTCGCTCCGCGCCCCATGTCGTCGGAGGAGAAGAAAGTCATCTTCGCGTCCTCCCTCGGCACCGTGTTCGAGTGGTACGACTTCTATCTGTACGGCTCGCTTGCAGCGATCATCGCCAAGCAGTTCTTCAGCGGCCTGGATGCGGGCGCGGCCTTCATCTTCGCGCTGCTGGCCTTCGCGGCCGGCTTCCTCGTGCGGCCCTTCGGCGCCATCGTGTTCGGCCGCCTGGGCGACATGATCGGCCGCAAGTACACCTTCCTGGTCACCATCCTGATCATGGGCCTGTCGACCTTCATCGTCGGCCTGCTGCCCAGCTACGCCACCATCGGCGTCGCCGCGCCGGTGATCCTGATCGCGCTGCGCATGCTGCAGGGCCTGGCCCTCGGCGGCGAGTACGGCGGTGCCGCCACCTACGTGGCCGAGCACGCGCCACACGGCAAGCGCGGCGCCTACACCTCGTGGATCCAGACCACGGCGACGCTGGGCCTGTTCCTGTCGCTGCTGGTCATCCTGGGCGTGCGCGTCGGCCTCGGCGAAACGGCTTTCCAGGACTGGGGATGGCGCATTCCCTTCCTGGTGTCCATCCTGCTGCTGGGCATCTCGGTGTGGATCCGCCTGTCGCTGAACGAGTCGCCCGCCTTCCAGAAGATGAAGGCCGAGGGCAAGACCTCCAAGGCGCCCCTGGCCGAGTCCTTCGGCGAGTGGAAGAACCTCAAGATCGTGATCCTGGCGCTGGTGGGCCTGACGGCCGGCCAGGCCGTGGTCTGGTACACGGGCCAGTTCTACGCGCTGTTCTTCCTGACGGCACAGCTCAAGGTCGATGCCAACACCGCCAACCTGCTGATCGCCGCCGCGCTGCTCATCGGCACGCCCTTCTTCGTCGTCTTCGGCACGCTGTCGGACAGGATCGGCCGCAAGCCGATCATCATGGCGGGCTGCCTGCTGGCCGTGCTGACCTACTTCCCGGTCTTCAAGATGCTGACCGAGGCCGCCAACCCCGACCTCGCCGCGGCGCAGGCCAAGGCGCAGGTGACGGTCACGGCCGACCCCGCCACCTGCTCCTTCCAGGGCAACCCGGTGGCACGCGAGATCGACTTCAAGAGCTCCTGCGACATCGCCAAGCGCTACCTGGTGCAGAACTCGGTGAGCTACGAGAACATCGCCGGGCCGGCCGGTTCGCCCGCCGTGGTGAAGATCGGCGAGAAGGCCGTCACCGCGCCTGAAGGCAACGTCGTCAACCTGAAGTTCGACGAGGCCTCGGCCAAGGCCATCGCCGCCTTCAAGAAGGAGATCGGCGACGACTTCAAGGCCGCCGGCTACCCGGCCAAGGCGGACCCGGCCAAGATGAACAAGCTGATGATGGTCGTGATCCTGGCGTACCTGGTGCTGCTGGTGACCATGGTCTACGGCCCCATCGCCGCCATGCTGGTGGAACTGTTCCCCACCCGCATCCGCTACACCTCGATGAGCCTGCCGTACCACATCGGCAACGGCTGGTTCGGCGGCCTGCTGCCCACCACCTCGTTCGCCATCGTGGCCTCGACCGGCAACATGTACAACGGCCTGTGGTATCCGATCGTCATCGCCGGCATCACGCTGGTGGTCGGCACGCTGTTCATCCGCGAAACCAAGGACGTGGACATCTACGCGAATGATTAGATAGCAACCCCCAAGCCGCTTCGCGGCTCCCCCTTCTGCTTCGCGAAGGGGGGCTGAGCCCGTACTCGAAAGGTCCGGTGGACCTTTCGAGACTGGCGAAGAGCGAGGCCACTGGCCTCGCGCGGGCTGCAGGACCTCCCCGACGGCCGGGCCAAGCCCGTTCCGTGGGTGCCCTGAGCGCTTCGCTGCGCTCGCCAAGCCGGGCGCGCCCGGCTTGATTTTTTTCAACCCGTTGTTTCCCCCAGACCAAGGATTGCCCCCATGTGGAAGATCGCCATCGGCTTCGCCGTGTTCGCTGCCATCGCCCTGTTCGTCATCCTTAAGGCCGGCGACAAGGTCGACATGAGCGGCGAGAAGCACGGCGGGGACGTGCACGCGCCGGCGGCGCCCGCGACCGGCACGGGCAAGTAGCCCGCGCAACAGCCGGGCCGGGCCATGCGGCGCGTCAGCGCTTGAAGCGGCCTTCGCTGATGATCGACAGGTCGGCGAAGTCGATGCCCGAGTGGTCCTGCGGCGAGTAGCTCACCTCCAGGCCGCCGACGTCGTAGTTCTTCAGGCCGTCCAGCGCGGCCAGCACCTTCGCCCGCGTGGGCTTGGGCCCGGCGCGGCGCAGCGCCTCCACCATCACCTTGGCCGAGGCGAAACCTTCCAGCGCCGCAGGCGACAACTCCGCCTGCCCCCTGGCCTTGGCCAGCGTGACGGCCTCCTTCACCATCGGCTGGCCCACGGCGCGCTCGCTCGGAAACACCTGCGTCACGATGACGCCGCGGCTGGCTTCGCCCAACTGCTTGATGAAGCCCGAGGACGCGTTGTTCGACAGCGTCACGACCTGCGCCGCCGAACCGGCTGCGCGCAGCGCCTTCACGCCCTCGACCACGGCCGTGCCCGAGCCGATCCAGAGCACGGCCTGCGCATTGGATTCGACGATCTTCGGCACGATGGCCGCGTAGTCTGGCTTCTCGCGATCGGCCTGGATGGTCGCGGCCGGCTGCCCCTTGGCGGCCTTGAAGCCGTTCATCGCGCCTTCGAGCGCATCCTGCCCGAAGGAGTCCGTCACGTAGACCACCGCGATGCGGCTCATGCCCACGGTGCTCAGGTGCTGCACGGCCTTCTCGGCTTCGCGCTGGTAGGTGGCGCGCACGTTGAACACGTGCCGTTGCACCGGCTTGTGCAGTGCCATCGCGCCCGTCGACGGGCCGATCAGCGCCACGCCGTGCTTGTCCAGCAGCGGGATGAGGGATTGCGAATGCGGCGTCCCGCGCGTCATGAACAGCGCCACGACCTTGCGCTCCTCGATGAGCACGCGGCCGTTCTCCGCCGCGCGCTTGACGTCGAAGCCGTCGTCCAGCCGCACCATCTCGATCGGCTCGCCATGGATGCCGCCCTGCGCGTTGGCCGCGTCGATGACCAACTGCGCGCCGGCGATGGTCTCGTTGACGCTGGCCGCGACGGGGCCGCTCATGCCCGCGGTCTGTCCGATCAGGACCTGCGCCTGC
Organism: Comamonadaceae bacterium ALPHA2B; assembly: GCA_005503065.1. Classification (GTDB taxonomy): domain Bacteria; phylum Pseudomonadota; class Gammaproteobacteria; order Burkholderiales; family Burkholderiaceae_C; genus Xenophilus. The sequence continues at coordinate 207,527 of SCOE01000003.1, read as the reverse complement.
ACGGCGGTCTGCGTGGCGATGGCGAGGCCGAGCGCGATGGCGGCCAAGCGGAAGGGTCGGCGCATGGTCAAGGTCTCCAGGTGGGCCGCGCACGAGGCGGGCGAGTAACAAAGACTGCGTATTTGTTACTTAAAGTGTCATTTGCGCGATCCGGACAAACCCCTGCGTGGCGGCGGCGCATCGGCGCGCGGGCCGACAGCCGGCCGGATGCTCCTGGAGAATGCTTGCCCCCACCCCTTCCGGCACCCACAAGGCACGCATGACCCAGGGCTCCATCCGCATCCGCGGTGCTCGCCAGCACAACCTCCGCAACCTCGACCTCGACATCCGCACCGGTGAACTGACGGTGGTGACCGGCCCCAGCGGGTCCGGCAAGTCCAGCCTGGTGTTCGACACGCTCTACGCCGAGGGGCAGCGCCGCTACGTGGAGACCTTCTCGGCCTATGCGCGCCAGTTCCTCGACCGCATGGACAAGCCCGCGGTCGACAAGGTGGAAGGGGTGCCGCCGGCCATCGCCATCGACCAGACCAACCCGGTGCGCAGCTCGCGCTCCACGGTCGGCACGATGACGGAGCTCAACGACCACCTGAAGCTGCTCTTCGCGCGGGCCGCGCAGCTCTTCGACCGCAAGACGGCGCTGCCGGTGCGGCACGACACGCCCGACACCATCTGCGCCGAGCTGCAGGCGCGCTCGGCCGCCGCGGGGGATCCACGGCTGGTCGTCACCTTCCCGGTCGAACTGCCGGGCAGCACCACCGAGGCCGAGATCGAGCAATGGCTCTCGGCCAGCGGCTTCACCCGGGTGCAGGCGCAGCGCGAGGTGGCGACGCCCACCGGGCCGCGCCGGGTGCTCGACGTGGTGGCCGACCGCTTCCGCTTTTCCACCACCGAGCGCGCGCGCGTGGTCGAGGCGATCGAGGTGGCGCTCAAGCGGGGCACCGGGCGCGTCACCGTCTATGCCGTGCCGGCGGAAGAGGGCGATGACGTCCAGCAATGGAAGTTCTCGACCGGCCTGCACTGCCCCGAGAGCGACATCCGCTACGCCGACCCCATCCCGTCGATGTTCAGCTTCAACTCCGCCGTGGGCGCCTGCGAGGCCTGCCGGGGCTTCGGCCGCGTGATCGGGGTGGACTTCAACCTGGTGGTGCCCAACGACAAGCTCACGCTGCGTGCCGGCGCCATCAAGACCATCCAGACGCCCGCCTGGAAGGAGGCGCAGGACGACCTCATGCGCCATGCCGAGAGCGCCGGCATCCCGCGCGACACGCCCTGGAACAAGCTCACCGACGCGCAGAAGCACTGGGTGATCGAGGGCACGCCCAACTACAAGGAAGGCAACTGGAACAAGCAGTGGTACGGCATCCGCCGCTTCTTCGCCTACCTGGAGAGCAAGGCGTACAAGATGCACATCCGCGTGCTGCTGTCCAAGTACCGCAGCTACACGCCGTGCCCCACCTGCGGCGGTGCGCGCCTCAAGCTCGAGAGCCTGCTGTGGCGCCTGGGCAGCAAGGCCGACGCGGACGCGGTGCTCGCGCCGGGCAAGCGCTTCATGCCGGTGGGCGTGGACTGGTCGCGCGAGCAGCTCGAGGCGCTGCCGGGGCTGAGCCTGCACGACCTGATGCTGATGCCCATCGAGCGGCTGCGCAGCTTCTTCGACCGCATGGAGCACACGGACAACGCCGGCTCCGGCGGCGAGGGCGAGGCACAGGCGCTGAAGCTGCTCTTCGAGGAGATCACCACCCGCCTGCGCTACCTGCACGACGTCGGCATCGGCTACCTCACGCTCGACCGGCAGAGCCGCACGCTCTCGGGCGGCGAGGTGCAGCGCATCAACCTCACGACCGCGCTGGGCACCTCGCTGGTCAACACGCTGTTCGTGCTCGACGAGCCCAGCATCGGCCTGCACCCGCGCGACATGGACCGCATCACCGAGGCCATGCAGCGCCTGCGCGATGCGGGCAACACGCTGGTGGTGGTGGAGCACGACCCGGCGGTGATGATCGCGGCCGACCGCGTGATCGACATGGGCCCGGGCCCCGGCGCGCGCGGCGGGCAGGTGGTGTTCGACGGCACCGTGGACGAGCTGCGCGGCGCCCACACGCTCACCGGCGACTACCTCGGCGGGCGCAAGCAGATCGGCATGGGCTTCAGGCGGCCGGTGGCCGACAGCACGCCGCGCCTCATCCTCGAAGGCGCGCGCGAGCACAACCTGAAGGACGTGACCGTCGAGATCCCGCTGCAGCGCCTGGTGTCCGTCACCGGCGTCAGCGGCTCGGGCAAGTCCACGCTGATCCAGGACGTGCTGGCGCCCGCGCTGATGCGCCACTTCGGCAAGCCCACCGAGGGCGCCGGCGTGCACGACCGGCTGCTCGGCGCAGACCACCTGAGCGACGTGGTGTTCGTCGACCAGTCGCCCATCGGCAAGACCGCGCGCTCCAACCCCGCCAGCTACGTGGGGGCCTGGGATGCTGTGCGCGAGATCTTCGCCGTCGCGCCCTTGTCGAAGCAGCGCGGCTACACGGCCGCCAAGTTCAGCTTCAACTCCGGCGACGGCCGCTGCCCGACCTGCGGCGGCTCGGGCTTCGAGCATGTGGAGATGCAGTTCCTGTCGGACGTGTACCTGCGTTGCCCCGACTGCGACGGCAAGCGCTACCGGCCCGAGATCCTCGAGGTCACCATCGAACGACCGCGAACCATCGCGCAGGTCGATGCGGTCACCGCCGTTCGCCCTGAGCCTGTCGAAGGGCGGGTCCCGGCTTCGACAGGCTCAGCCCGAACGGGGATGGGTCTTTCGGCCTCGACGGGAATGGCGACTTACAACGTCGCCGACATCCTCGAACTGACCGTCGCCGAGGCGCTGGCCGTATTCGCCAACGACCGCGAGGTGCAGCGCGTTCTGCAGCCCATCGTCGACGTGGGCCTCGACTATGTGAAGCTGGGCCAGCCGGTGCCCACGCTCTCGGGCGGCGAGGCGCAGCGGCTGAAGCTCGCGGGCTTCCTGGCCGAGGCAGCCAACGGCGGCAGCAAGTCGCGCCAGCCGCTGGCGAAGAAGGGCCAGCTCTTCCTCTTCGACGAGCCGACCACCGGCCTGCACTTCGACGACATCGCGCGCCTCATGCGCGCGCTGCGCAAGCTGCTCGACGCGGGCCATTCCATCGTGGTGATCGAGCACAACCTCGACGTCATCCGCGCCAGCGACTGGGTGATCGACCTCGGCCCCGAGGGCGGCGAGGGCGGCGGGCAGGTGGTGGCCGTGGGCACGCCCGAGCACGTGCGCACGCTCACGGGCACGCACACGGGGGCGGCGCTGGCGGCTTATGAAGCTGCGCTCGGCCCGGCCGCGCTGGCCGTGCGCGAGAAGACACCACGCTACGTGGCGGCCGCAGCACCCGGTCGCGACGCGATCGAGATCGTCAATGCGCGCGAGCACAACCTCAAGCACCTGTCGGTCAACATCCCGCGCGGACGCTTCACGGTCGTCACGGGCGTCAGCGGCTCGGGCAAGTCCACGCTGGCCTTCGACATCCTCTTCAACGAAGGGCAGCGCCGGTATCTCGAGTCGCTCAACGCGTACGCGCGCAGCATCGTGCAGCCGGCGGGCCGGCCCGAGGTGGATGCGGTGTACGGCATCCCGCCCACGGTGGCGATCGAGCAGCGCCTGTCGCGCGGCGGGCGCAAGAGCACGGTGGGCACCACGACCGAGGTGTGGCACTTCCTGCGCCTGCTCTACGTCAAGCTCGGCGTGCAGCACTGCATCTTCGACGGCGCGGCGGTGCAGCCGCAGACGCCCGACAGCATCGCGGCGCAGCTGATCCGCACCTTCAAGGGGCAGCACATCGGCCTGCTCGCGCCGCTGGTGGTCAACCGCAAGGGCGTCTACACCGAACTGGCCGACTGGGCGCGGCCGCGCGGCTACACGCACCTGCGGGTGGACGGCGAGTTCCTGCCCACCACGGGCTTCCCGCGCCTCGACCGCTTCAAGGAGCACACCATCGAACTGCCGGTGGCCAGCCTCGACATCGAACCTGCGCGCGAGGCCGAACTGCGCGCGGTGCTGGCCACGGCGCTGGAGCACGGCAAGGGCGTGGTGCATGTGCTGCACGGCCTCACGGGCCTCAAGGCCGCCATGCTGGCCGGCAGCTCCACCGCCGGCATCGGCCGCGTGCAGGTCTTCTCGACCCTGCGGGCCTGCCCGGTGTGCGCCACCTCGTACGCCGAGCTGGACCCGCGCCTGTTCTCGTACAACAGCAAGCACGGCTGGTGCCCCGACTGCGTGGGCACGGGCGTGAAGCTGACGAAGGAGCAGCGCAAGGCGCTGGACGATTCGACAATGGCCGAGGACAACCGCGGCCGCGAGCAGACCTTCGCCGAGCCGGACGTCGAGGACGTGGCCGACGTCGCCTGCCCGACCTGCGAGGGCACGCGCCTCAATGCCACGGCGCGCGCCGTGCGTTTCGCGGGCGTGGGCATCGCCGACATCGCGCACCTGTCGGTCACCGACATCCGGAAATGGGTCGAGACCCTGGCCATGAGCGGCCGCGAGGCCGACATCGCCCGCGACCTGATCCCCGAGATCAAGAGCCGGCTCGAGTTCCTCGAGGAAGTGGGCCTGGGCTACCTCACGCTGGACCGCGGTGCGCCCACGCTCTCGGGCGGCGAGGCACAGCGCATCCGCCTGGCTGCCCAGCTGGGCAGCAACCTGCAGGGCGTGTGCTACGTGCTCGACGAGCCGACCATCGGCCTGCATGCGCGCGACAACCAGATCCTGCTCGACGCCCTGCACAAGCTGGGCGACAAGGGCAACACGCTGGTGGTGGTCGAGCACGACGAGGACACCATCCGCCGCGCCGACCATGTGATCGACATTGGGCCCAGCGCCGGCAAGCGCGGCGGCCGCGTGGTTGCGCAGGGCACGGTGGACGAGGTCCAGCGGTCCGAGGAGTCGCTGACCGGCCGCTACCTGCGCGACGCGATCCGGCACCCGCTGCATGCGCGGCGCCTGGTGTCGGAAACCGCCGAGGACGGCGAGGGCGCGGTGTCCTGGCTCGCGGTGGCCGGCGCGAACCTGCACAACCTGCAGTCGGTCGACGTCAGCATCCCGCTCAACCGCCTGGTGGTCGTCACCGGCGTCAGCGGGTCGGGCAAGTCCACGCTGGCGCGCGACGTGCTGCTGGACAACGTGCAGGCCATCGTGCAGCAGCGCTCGACCAAGGCCGGGCGCGACGCGGATGCGGCGGGCAAGCGCCCCCGGTGGGCCGGCTGCACCGGCGTGGCCGGCTACGAGGAGATCGACCGCGTGCTCGAGGTCGACCAGACCCCGATCGGCAAGACGCCGCGCAGCTGCCCCGCCACCTACATCGGCTTCTGGGACACGATCCGCAAGCTCTTCGCCGACACGCTGGAGGCCAAGGCCCGCGGCTACGGCCCGGGGCGCTTCAGCTTCAACACCGGCGAGGGCCGCTGCCCGACCTGCGAAGGCGCGGGCGTGCGCACCATCGAGATGAGCTTCCTGCCCGACGTGAAGGTGCCTTGCGAGAGCTGCCATGGCGCGCGCTTCAACCCCGAGACGCTGGCCGTCACCTGGCGCGGCAAGAGCATCGGCGACGTGCTGCAGATGGAGGTCGACGAGGCCGTCGAGTTCTTCGCCAGCATGCCCGTCATCAGCCATCCGCTGCAGCTGCTCAAGGACGTGGGGCTGGGCTACCTCACGCTCGGCCAGCCCTCGCCCACGCTGTCGGGCGGCGAGGCGCAGCGCATCAAGCTGGTCACGGAGCTCTCGAAGGTGCGCGACGACGTCACGCGCCGCGGCAACAAGGCGCCGCACACGCTCTACGTGCTCGACGAGCCGACCGTGGGCCTGCACATGGCCGACGTGGAGAAGCTCATCCACGTGCTGCACCGCCTGGTCAATGGCGGCCACAGCGTGGTCGTGATCGAGCACGACCTCGACCTCATCGCCGAAGCCGACTGGATCGTGGACCTGGGACCGGAAGGTGGCGGCCAGGGCGGGCGTGTCGTCGCCTCGGCGCCGCCTGAAGAGGTGGTGCGCCTGGGCACGCACACGGGGGTGGCGCTGGCGCCGGTGCTGGCGCGCTGAAGCGGCCTTTCGAGATCGTCACGTTCGTGACGAGTTTGGCGCCAGCGCCCGCGGGACGGGCGCTGGCGGCCGATTGCACTTTCGTCTTTCGGGCGTCCGGATCGTTGCGCCATCAAGGCATGGCGCGCCCGCACACACGCGAGAATGCCGCCGATGACCGACACGTCCCCGCCTGCACCGCCGCCCGCGCAGCCCCGCAACCCGCTGCATGGGCTGACGCTGGAGGCCATCGTCACGGCGCTGGTGGCGCGCTACGGCTGGGACGACCTGGGCGCGCGCATTCCCATCCGCTGCTTCACCGCCGACCCGAGCATCGCCTCGAGCCTCAAGTTCCTGCGCAAGACGCCCTGGGCGCGCGAGAAGGTCGAGAGCCTGTACCTGTTCATGCTGCGCGACGACCGACGTGCGCGGGCGGCGGGCAACGATCCGGCCTGAGCGCGCTTCGAGCGACACCTGCAGGCGCACGATCCTCGACGACCGGCACGCCCTCCACCAGGGCCGGTTGGAGCCGCCGATACCCGGCAGCCGGGACGTGGCGCGCCATGGCGCGGCCGTCGCGCAGGCGGCCTGACGCGGGGCGGCCTCAGCGTCGCACAGCGCCGGATCTTCAAGCCCAATCGGCCTACAGCGCCCGTCCGGCGGGCGCGAGCAGCTATCGAAACAAGAGCATCGCCAAGGCGACACGGGCCGGGACTTCACCGATTGCCGCATCGGAGCCGGGCCGGCCCAATGGCGCCTTCGTTCCAATCCATATCGGGAGACCCCACCCCCATGTTCCGTCGTTCCCTGCTGGGCGCCGCCGCGATGGCCGCCGTCTGCCTCGCCGCACCCCATGCCCACGCCCAGGCCTGGAAGACCTTTCCCGAGAAGCCGATCAAGCTGGTGATCGCCTTCCCCGCGGGCGGGCCCACCGACATCACGATGCGCTCGCTGGCCGACAACGCCGCGCGCGTGCTGGGCCATCCGGTCATCATCGAGAACAAGCCCGGCGCGGGCGGCACGCTGCCGGCGCAGCAGCTGCAGACGGCGGCGGCCGACGGCTACACCATCGCGCAGATCCCGCTGGGCGTGTTCCGCCTGGGCTACACGACCAAGATCAACTGGGATCCGATCAAGGACATCAGCTACGTCATCAACGTGACCGGCTACGCCTTCGGCATCGTGGTGCCCACCGACAGCCCGCTCAAGACCTGGTCCGACTTCGTCGCGTACGCCAAGGCCAACCCGGGCAAGCTCACCTACGGCTCCACCGGCACGCTGACCAGCCCGCACCTGACGACCGAGATCGTGGCGCAGCAGGCCGGCATCGAGCTGCAGCACATCCCGTACAAAGGCAGCGCCGAGCTGATGCAGTCGGTGCTCGCAGGCCATGTGATGGCCGCGGCCGACTCCACCGGCTTCGCGCCGCAGGTCGAAGCCGGCAAGCTGCGCGTGCTCAACACCTGGGGCGACAAGCGCTTGGCCAAGTTCCCCGACGCGCCCACGCTCAAGGAGCTGGGCTACGACATCGTGCAGAACTCGCCCTTCGGCATCGGCGCGCCCAAGGGCACGCCGCCCGAGGTCGTCAAGCGCCTGCACGACGCGTTCAAGAAGGCGATGGAAGACCCCAGCTACGTCGCCACGCTGGCCAAGTACGACATGCAGCCCATCTACATGAACAGCGCCGACTACGCGAAGTTCGCGCAGAACACCGTGCAGCGCGAGAAGGCCGTCATCGACAAGCTGGGGCTGGCCAAGCCGCAGTGAGGCGCGTCTTCCCAACGCTCCAATGAAAAACGCCGGCCCTGAAGGCCGGCGTTTTGCGTGGGGCGTGTGCCGCGCGGCCGGTCAGACCCCGACCACCGCCACCGACTTGGTGTTGAGATACGCCTCCATCGCCTCCGGGCCGCCCTCGGTGCCGTAGCCCGAGTCCTTGATGCCGCCGAAGGGCAGTTCGGCCGAGGGCAGGGCGGGCTGGTTGATCCAGACCATGCCAGCCTCGACCTTGTTGGCCAGCAGCTGCACGTTCTTGAACGAGCGGGTGTACGCGTACGAGGCCAGGCCATAGGGCAGGCGGTTGGCCTCGGCGATCGCGTCCTCCAGCCGGTCGAAGCCGCGGATGCCGGCGATCGGGCCGAAGGGCTCGTTGTTGAACAGGTCCGACTCCAACGGCAGGTTGCTGATGATGGTCGGCGCGAAGAAGTTGCCCGTGTCGCCCACGCGCTCGCCGCCGGTCAGCACCTCGGCGCCGCGCTTGCGGGCGTCTTCCACCACGCCGGCCATGGCCGTCACGCGGCGGGCGTTGGCCAGCGGGCCCAGCGTGGTGCCTTCGGCCAGGCCGTCGCCCAGCTTGAGCTTCTGCGTGTAGGCGACGAAGGCCTTGGTGAATTCCTCCTGGATGCTCGAATGCACCAGGAAGCGCGTCGGCGAGATGCACACCTGGCCCGCATTGCGGAACTTGGCGGCGCCGGCCGCCTTCACGGCCAGCGACACGTCGGCGTCTTCGGCCACGATGACCGGGGCGTGGCCGCCCAGTTCCATCGTCACGCGCTTCATGTGCTGGCCTGCCAGGGCGGCCAGCTGCTTGCCCACGGCGGTGGAGCCGGTGAAGGTGACCTTGCGGATGATCGGGTGCGGGATCAGGTAGTTGGAGATCTCGGCCGGGTTGCCGAACACCAGGCCGACCACGCCGGCCGGGATGCCGGCATCGACGAAGCACTTGAGCAGGGCGGCGGGCGAGGCGGGCGTTTCTTCCGGCGCCTTGCACAGGAAGGAGCAGCCGGTGGCCAGCGCGGCGCCGATCTTGCGAACGATCTGGTTGATCGGGAAGTTCCAGGGCGTGAAGGCGGCCACTGGGCCCACGGGCTCCTTGAGCACCATCTGCGTCGCGGCCAGGTTGCGGCCCGGGACGATGCGGCCGTACACGCGGCGGCCCTCGTCGGCGAACCACTCGATGATTTCGGCGCCGGCGTTCACCTCGACCTTGGCCTCGCCCAGCGGCTTGCCCTGTTCCTGCGTGAGCAGCCGCGCGATCTCCTCGGCACGCTCGCGCAGCAGCGCGGCGGCACGGCGCATGACGGCCGCGCGCTCGTAGACCGTGGTGTCGCGCCACACCTCGAAGCCCTTCTGCGCCGCGGCCAGCGCGCGGTCCAGGTCGGCGATGGCCGCATGGGCCACGGTGCCGATCGTCTTGCCGGTGGCGGGGTTGAGCACGTCGAGGGTCTTGCCGCCCTGGGCATCGACCCATTCGTTGGCGATCAGCAGTTGCGTGTTGGGGTAGGTCATGAAGCGTCGTTCCTTGGGTCCGTGGATGTCAGGGAGAAGCGAAAGCGGGACTGCCCCGGGGGCGTGGGCCGCGCGGCGCGGGCCGGCGGGCAGAACTCGTGATCCTACTCCGATGGCGCCGCCCCCGCCGTGCCCGGGGTGCGCGCGGATAATCGCGCTCCCCCGACCGTTTCGTCCCGCCGCTTTCATGCCGTCCCGCCGCGCAGCCGCCCCCTCGCCCAACGATCCGGAGCAGGGCGCCGCACGTGCCGCCATCCTGGAGGCGGCCCGCGCCGAGTTCGCCGCCAAGGGACTGGCCGGTGCGCGCGTGAACGAGATCGCGGCGCGCGCGGGCGTCAACAAGCAGCTGATCTACTACTACTACGGCAGCAAGGAAGACCTCTACCGCACCGCGCTCGAGGTGGTCTACAGCGAGATCCGCTCGCTAGAGCGCGACCTGCACCTCGGCGACATGGCGCCCGCCGAGGCCATGGCGGCGCTGATCGGCTTCTCCTTCGACTACCTGGCGCGGCACCCCGATTTCATCGGCCTGCTGAACCACGAGAACGCGCACGGCGCGGTGCACGTGCGCGACTCGCGCGCCATCCGCGAGACCAACTCGCCGCTGATCGAGCTCATCGCCCGCACGCTCAAGCGCGGCATCGCGGCCAAGCTCTTCCGCAAGGGCATCGACCCGGTCGAGCTGTACGTGTCGGTGGCGGGCATGTCGTACTTCTTCTTCTCGAACCGGCTCACGCTCTCGTCCATCTTCGGACGTGACCTGACCGAGGGCCGCGCGGTCGAGTCGTACCGGCGGCACGTGGTCGAGTTCGCCATGGCCGGCCTGCGGCCCTGAGCGCGCGGCCGCTCCATTCCTGAGGCTTTCGGCCGCGCGTGGAAGCGGCAAGCCGAGCGTCTGCTCTTTTTCAACCAAACGGTTGACACGCACGCAGGCGCCGCCTAAGCTTGGTCCAACGCACACGATTTCCGGAGTCCCGAGCCATGTCGATCGCCACCGCGCAGCGTCCGCAGAACGCGCCTGTTCCCCTGCTGGATCCGGCGCAGCTCCCGGCGGCCTTCGCGTCGGTCGAGGCGCTCGACGACTTCCTCGCGCGGCCCACGCAGGCCCTGGTCGACGACCTGGCGCAGGTCGAGGGCGACCTGATGATCCTCGGCGTGGCCGGCAAGATGGGCCCCACGCTGGCGCGCCTGGCCAAGAACGCGGCGCCGCACAAGCGCGTGATCGGCGTTGCCCGCTTCAGCGACCCGGCGGTGCGCGAGCGGCTCGAGGGCTGGGGCATCGAGACCATCGCCTGCGACCTGCTCGACCGGGCCGCGCTCGAGGCGCTGCCGCGCGTGCCCAACATCATCTTCGCCGCCGGCCACAAGTTCGGCGCCAGCGGCAACCAGGCCCTCACCTGGGCCATGAACACGCACGTGCCGGCGCTGGTGGCCGACACCTTTCGCGATGCGCGCATCGTGGCCTTCTCCACCGGCAACGTGTATGCGCTCACGCCGGTGGGCCGGCAGGGCGCGAGTGAGCTCGGCACGCCGGCGCCCATCGGCGAATACGCGCAGTCGTGCATCGGCCGCGAGCGCATGTTCGAGTACTTCGGCGCCAGGCACGGCACGCCGGGGCGGCTGTTCCGCCTGAACTACGCGATCGACATGCGCTACGGCGTGCTCTTCGACATCTGCTCCAAGGTGCACCGCGGCGAGGCGGTCGACCTCACCATGGGGCATGTCAACGTGATCTGGCAGGGCGACGCCAACGCGCAGGTGCTGCGCAGCCTGCGCCATTGCACCGTGCCGCCCACGCCGATCAACTGCACCGGCCCGGAGACGATCTCGGTGCGCTGGCTGGTGGCCGAATTCGCGCGCCGCCTCGGCGTCGAGCCGAAGGTGGCGGGCCAGGAAGCGCCCACTGCGCTGCTGTCGGACACGACGCTGGCCAACCGGCTCTTCGGCTACCCCGTCGTGCCCCTGGGCGCGATGCTCGACTGGGTGGCCGACTGGGTGAGGAACGAACGCGAGAGCTTCAACAAGCCCACCAAGTTCGAGGTGCGCGATGGCGCCTTCTGAGGCCGTGGAGGCCGAGGCGCTGCAAACGGTGCACCTGGCGGCGGCCGACGTCTTCGCGGGCGTGGGCCTGTCCTCCGCGGTGGGCTGGAACCAGACCGCCGACGACTGGGCGCTCTTCGTCGCCCAGGGCGAGGCGATCGGCCTGCGCACCGCGCGCAGCGAACTCGTGGCCACGGCGGCGACGCTGCCCTACCAGGGCGGCCATGCCTGGATCTCGATGGTGCTGGTCGATCCGGCGTGGCGGCACCGCGGGCTGGCGACCCGGCTGCTCGCACAGTGCATCGCGTCGCTGCGCGCACGCGCGCTGGTGCCCACGCTGGACGCCACGCCGGCCGGCGAGGCGGTGTACCGCAAGCTCGGCTTCGTGCGGGGTTTCGGCTTCTCGCGCTGGGAGTGCGAAGCCGCCGCGCCCGCGCCGCGCGAGGCCGGCGATTCGCGTGTCCGCGAGGCGACGCCGGACGACCTGCCGGACTGCATCGCCCTCGACACGCAGGCCTGCGGCCTGGGCCGTGCGTCGCTGCTGGCCAGCCTGGCGGGCCGGCAGGGCAGCCGCGCCTGGCGCATCGACGATGCCGGCGGCCGCGCCACCGGCTTCGTCCTCGCACGCGAAGGCCGTCGTGCCACGCAGCTCGGCCCGCTGGTCGCGGCCAGCGATGCGCAGGCGATCGGTCTGTTGCGTGCGGCCCTGACCGCCACGCCCGGGCCGGTCTTCATCGACGTGCCCGACGCGCGCGAGGCGCTCTCGGGCTGGTTGATCGCACACGGCTTCCGCCTGCAGCGCTCCTTCGTGCGCATGGCGTTGTGCCCTCGGCTGCCGCCCGGCCTGGCCGATGCGCCGTCCTCGCTTTTCGCCGTTGCCGGCCCCGAATTCGGTTGAGTGCTTCCATGACCTCCGACACCTTGCCTTCCCTGGTCGCGAAGACGCGCGCGCTGCTGCAGCGCGGTCTGGCCATTCCTGCGCATCCGCTGGCGCTCGACGCGCAACGCCAGCTCGACGAGCGGCGCCAGCGTGCCCTGACGCGCTACTACCTCGACGCCGGCTCCGGCGGCCTCGCCGTGGGCGTGCACACCACCCAGTTCGCGATTCGCGAAGCGGGCCTGTACGAGCGCGTGCTGTCGCTTGCCGCAGAGACCGCACGCGACTGGGCGCCGGGCCGCGAGCTGGCGTTGGTGGCCGGCGCCTGCGGCCGTACCGCGCAGGCCGTGGCCGAGGCGCAGACGGCACGCCGCCTGGGCTACGGCGCCGTGCTCCTGAGCCTGGCGGCGATGAAGGGCGAGACCGACGACGCGCTGATCGCGCATTGCGAAGCGGTGGCCGAGGTGATGCCGCTGATCGGCTTCTACCTGCAGCCCGCCGTCGGCGGCATGGACCTGAGTTCCGGCTTCTGGACCCGCTTCGCGGCCATCCCGAACGTGGTGGCGATCAAGGTGGCGCCCTTCCACCGCTACCGCACGCTCGACGTGGTGCGCGGCGTCGTCGCCGCGCGTGCCGAGGAGCGCGTGACGCTCTACACCGGCAACGACGACCACATCGTGCTCGACCTGGCCACGCCCTTCGCGGTGATGCGCGACGGCGCGCCGGTCTCGGTGCGCTTTCGCGGCGGCCTGCTGGGGCATTGGTCGGTGTGGACGTCCAAGGCGGTGCAACTGCTGGCGCGCTGCCAGCAGGCCCACGGCGCGCAGGTGCCGGCCGAACTGCTCGCGCTGGACAGCCGCGTCACCGACTGCAACAGCGCCTTCTTCGACGTGGCCAACGATTTCCACGGCTGCATCGCCGGCTGCCACGAGGTGCTGCGCCGGCAGGGCCTGCTCGAAGGCATCTGGTGCCTCGACCCGCAGGAGGGCCTGAGCCCCGGCCAGGCCGAGGCGATCGACCGCGTGTACGCCGAGCATGCCGACCTGGCAGACGACGGCTTCGTGGCGGCTCATCTGGCGCGCTGGCTGGCGTGAAACCTGCACACCGAGGTCCATGAGCATGTTCCGCAAGACCCTGGCGCACTACCTCCCCGCGGTGGGCATCTTCGTCGCCTTCATCGCGCTGTGGCAACTGGCCGTGACGGTGTTCGACATCCGCGAATACCTGCTGCCCGGGCCGTGGGCGGTGGTGCAGGCGATGGGCAGCCACGAGATCCCGTGGCTCAGCCATGCGTGGATCACGGCGGTGGAGATCGTCGGTGCCTTCGTGCTCGCGGGCGCGGCCGGCGTCTTCCTCGGCATGGTGATCGCCTGGTCGCCGGGGCTGTCGCGCGCGCTCACGCCTTTCCTCGTCTTCGTCAACACGCTGCCCAAGGTCGCGATCGCGCCGCTGTTCCTCATGTGGCTGGGCTACGGCATCCTGCCCAACATGCTGATCGGCGCGCTGATCGGCTTCTTCCCGGTGGTGATCAACACCGCGGTGGGCCTCACGCAGATCGACCAGGATCTGGTGGACCTGGGGCGCGTGTTCAGCGCACCGAAGTGGAAGGTCTTCCTCAAGATCCGCATCCCCAACGCCTACCCGTACATCCTCAGCGCCCTGAAGGTCACGGCCACCTCGGCCGTGGTGGGCGCCATCGTGGGCGAGTTCGTCGCCTCGCAGAAGGGCCTGGGCTACGTGATCATCACCACGCAGAGCAGCATGAACACGCCGGCCGCCTTTGCGGCGCTGGTGTGGATCTCGCTGCTGGGCCTGCTGCTCTACGGCGCCGTCGCGGGCCTGTCGCGCCTGCTCGCGCCCTGGGCCGAGGACAAGGCCTCGTGAACGCACCGAGTTCCCGTTCCTCTCCGTTTCCCGCTCCCGCCCCCTCCAGCCGAAAGGACGTTCCCATGAGCCTGCGCCCCCTGACCCTGTCCGCCCTCGCCGCCGGTGCGATGGCGCTCGCCCTCGCCGCCGCGCCCGCCTCGGCCCAGCAGCCGCGCGAGAAGTTCACGCTGGCCCTGAACTGGTTCGCGGTGGGCGACCATGCCGCCTACTGGGTGGCGCTGGACAAGGGCTACTACGCGCAGAAGGGCCTGGACGTGAGCATCGAGGCCTCCAAGGGCTCGGGCGATTCGATCGCCAAGGTCGACACCGGCCGTGCCGACGTCGGACTGGCCGATGCGGTGCCCATCATCTCGGCCACCTCGCGCGGCGCGCGCGTGAAGATCGTCGGCATGGTGTTCGACAAGACGCCGATGACCTTCTTCAGCCGCGCCGATGCGCCGCTGCTCAAGCCCGCCGACCTCGAAGGCAAGACCGTGGGCGCACCGGCCGGCGACAGCCAGCGCCTGGCCTTCCCGGCCTTCGCGCGCATCAACAAGATCGATCCGCAGAAGGTCACGTGGGTCAACATCGAGCCCACGGCCAAGGTGGCCTCGATCGCCGAGAAGCGCATGGACGGCGTGGCCGACTACACCACCGGGCAGCCCTTCTACGACAAGGCCATGGGCGAGGGCAAGGCCGTGCGCCTGGCCTGGGCCGACTACGGCTTCGACCTGTACGCCATGTCGATCATGGCCAGCGACAAGACCATGAAGGACAAGCCCAGGCAGCTCAAGGACTTCCTCGAGGCCTCCTACATGGGCTGGCGCGACGTGATGGCCAACCCCGACGAGGCGCTGGCGATCTACAAGAAGCGCGTGCCGGAGATCGACGTCGCCATCATCAAGGCCAACATGCTCCTGGGCTTCGAGCTGATGCGCACGAAGAACTACGCCGACCATGGCATCGGCTTCATCGAAGACAAGAAGATGTGCGGCTCGGTCGACATCGTCAACACCTACATGGGCCTGCCGAAGAAGGTGGAATGCAAGGACGTCTACGCCAAGGACTTCTTCACCAAGGTGGCGATGCCCCTGCCCCTGAAGTGAGAACACCGCCCGAGGAAAGACCCGGCATGCCCGCCACGCCCGCGCCGAGCGCCCCGAGCGCGCTGATCGAAGTCGACCATGCCGGCATGGTCTACCAGGCCGAGAGCGGCCCGGTGGAGGCGCTGCGCGACATTTCACTCACCGTGAACGAAGGCGAGTTCGTCGCGCTCGTGGGGCCCAGCGGCTGCGGCAAGTCGACGCTGATGCGCGCCATGGCAGGCCTGCGGCCTGTGACCAGAGGCGAGGTGCGCGTCGATGGCGTGCCGGTGGTCAAGCCGATTCCCAAGGTCGGCATGGTGTTCCAGGCCGCGCTGCTGCTGAAGTGGCGCAGCGTGCTGGACAACGTGCTGCTGCCGGCCGAACTGGCGGGGCTGGACCGCGAGAAGTACCGCGAACGCGCACTGGAGCTCCTCAAGCTCGTGGGCCTGGGCGAGTTCGCGTCCAAGCGGCCGGGCGAGCTGTCGGGCGGCATGCAGCAGCGCGCGTCGCTGTGCCGCGCGCTGGTGCTCGACCCGCCGATCCTGCTCATGGATGAACCCTTCGGGGCCCTCGACGCGATGACGCGCGACGACATGAACCTCGAGCTGCTGCGGATCTGGGGCGAAGACCAGGCGGCGCACGGCGGCAGGCGCAAGACCATCGTCTTCGTCACGCACTCGATTCCCGAGGCGGTCTTCCTGGCCGACCGCGTGGTCGTCATGTCGCCGCGGCCGGGCCGCGTCGCCAACATCCACGAGGTGCACATCGAGCGGCCCCGCACCGCACAGACCCGCGCCTCGCAGGAACTCGGGCGCATGGCCTTCGACATCTACACCGAGCTGTCGGGCAGCGCGGGCCGTGGCGACGAAGGCCGCGCCGGCCCGCACTGGTAGCACGGGGCGGACGCGATGGGCAGCAACAGCGTGGCGCCGCGGGTGCGCGTGGTAGCGGTCGATTGCTTCGAGTCGCCGTACCGGCTGCGCCTGCCCTTCCGCTTCGGCGCGGTGACGATCACCGAGGGCCGTCAGGCCATCGTGCGGGTGCGCGTGCGCTTCGAGGACGGGCGCGAGGCGCAAGGCTACGCCGCCGACGCGCTGGCCGCGAAGTGGTTCGACAAGTCGCCCGAGCTCAGCGATGCGCAGAACCTCGACCAGCTGCGCGCCGCGCTGGCCAATGCACGTGAGGCGTATCTCGCCGCCGGGCCGGCCACGCCTTTCTCGCTCTTCGCCGACCAATACCGCCCGCTGCAGGCGGCGGGCCTGGCGATGGGCCTGCAGCCGCTGGTGTCGGGCTACGGGCCGGCACTGCTCGACCGGGCGGTGTTCGATGCCCTGTGCCGCCACCGCGGGCTGAGCTTTTCGCAGGCCATGCGGGCCAACCTGGCAGGCATGGGCGCGCATGCGGTGGTGCCGGACCTGCAGGGCTTCGACATCGGTGCCTTCCTGGCGGCGCTGCAGCCGCTTCAACGGCTTCACCTGCGCCACACCGTCGGGCTGCTCGACCCGATCGTCGCCACCGACCAGGCCGCGGGCGAGCGCGTCGGCGACGGCCTGCCGGAGACGCTGGAGGACGTGGTCGCCGTGTACGGCAACCGTTATTTCAAGCTCAAGCTCTCCGGCCGCGGCGACGAGGACATGCACCGCCTCTGCCGCATCGCCGCCGTGCTCGACACGGTGCCCGGGCTGCAGGTGACGCTGGACGGCAACGAGCAGTTCGCCGATGCGCAGGCCGTTGCGGTCTTCTGGCAGCGCATGGCGGGCGAGCCGCGGCTGCGCAGGCTGTGCGCGGCGACACTGTTCATCGAGCAGCCGGTCGCGCGGGCGCGCGCGCTGTCACAGCCGATAGCCGATGCGGCGCTGGGCCGGCCCGTCATCATCGACGAATCGGACGGCGCGCTCGACGCCTTTCCGCTGGCGCGCTCGCTGGGCTACGCCGGGGTGTCGACCAAGGCTTGCAAGGGCTTCTACAAATCGCTGGTCAACCTGGCGCGCTGCCGGCGCTGGAACGACGCGACGCCCGGCCGGCCGTACTTCATGTCGGCCGAGGACCTGACGACGCAGCCCGGCACCTCGCTGCAGCAGGACCTGGCGCTGGTGGCGCTGATGGGCATCGGCCATGTGGAGCGCAACGCCCACCACTTCATCGACGGCTTCGACCGTCGCCCCGCGGAGGAGGCCGAGGCCTTCCTGCGCGCGCACCCGGACCTCTACCACCGCATGGATTGGCGTGTGCGGCTGCGTGTGGCCGACGGGCGTATCGCCGTCGGTTCGCTGGAGGTGCCGGGTTTCGGCACCTCGGTGTCGCCGGTGTTGGACGATGCGGCGCCCATGCCGGCCGCGGACTGGCCGCCGCGTGGTGCGTCCGGTGCGGGCTGAGATGCTATAGAAACAATAGCTGCTCGCGCCCACCTGACGGGCGATTCAGGCCTTTTTGGCTTGAATTTCAGCGGCGGCGCGCGCTTCGAGGATGGCGCGCGCGACCTCGACGAAGCCCGCCCCGCGCTCGCTCGGCGTGACGTAGCGCGGAAGCTGCGACAGGTGCGGCACGAAGCGAGCGATGTTCGCCACGCCGACGCTGTGCGCAAAGGCCTGGAACATCAGCTGGTCGTTGGTGGAGTCGCCCACGTAGGCCCAGCGGTCCATCTCGTCGTCGAGCCGGCGGCCCCACAGCTCGCGCGCGATCCAGCGCGCGCCCTCGAGCTTGTTGTGCTCGCCGTACCAGCCGTTGACGTGGATGCTGCTCACGGTGGCGTGCATGCCTTCCTGCCGCATGGCCAGCACCACCTTGTCGATCTGGGCGTCGCTCAGCTGCGTGAACTCGCTGTGGTCGATGGCGATGTCGCATTCGCGCCCGGCCGAGTCGGTGGCGCGGCGCGCGCCCGGGATGTCGCGCTCGATCTGCGCCAGCACGGCCTGCATGCGTGCGAAGTTGGCGGCGCGCGTGGCGGCGTCCTGCTGGTAGCGCCGTGCGAGGGTGCCGTCGGCCTCACGCACCAGCGCCAGCGCGCCGTTCTCCGGCACGATCGCGTCGACCGGCCAGGTGGCGGCAAAGGGCTCGCTCCAGCCCACGGGCCGGCCGGTGATCGGCACCACGTGCAGGCCGGCCGCCTTCAGCGCACCCAGCGCCTGCACCACTTCGGGCGGCACCGCGCCGTCGGTGGTGAGCGTGTCGTCGATGTCGGTGAACAGGCCCACCAGGCCGCGGCGTGCCTCGGCTGGCCACGCGGCCAGGGGCGCCATGCTGCGCGCACCCATCAGCCGGCCGTCTGCAAGGCCAGCCCGGCGTGCTCGCGCAGCGGGTGGAAGTGGATCTTCGGGAAGCGCTCCTGCGCCAGCCGCACGTCGTAGGGCGAGGTGCACAGGTAGGCCAGCGTGTCGGCCGCATCCTTGGCCAGGCGCTGCGGGTAGGCGTTCGTGAATTCGCGCAGCTCGGCCGGCGTGTCGGCCGTGATCCAGCGCGCGCCGGTGTACTGGCAGCCTTCCAGCCGCACGTCGGCGTCGTACTCGGTCTTCAGGCGGTGCTGCACCACTTCGAACTGCAGCTGGCCGACGGCGCCCAGCAGCATCGGGCCGCCGACCTCGGGGCGGAAGACCTGGATCGCGCCTTCCTCGCCGAGCTGCGCCAGCCCCTGCTGCAGCTGCTTGGTGCGCAGCGGGTTCTTCAGGATCACGGTCATGAAGAGCTCGGGCGCGAAGAAGGGCAGGCCGGTGAACTGAAGGCTCGCGCCGTCGGTGATGGTGTCGCCCAGCTGCACGCCGCCGTGCGTGGTGAAGCCCACGATGTCGCCGGCGTAGGCCTCTTCCACCGCCTCGCGGCGCTGGCTCATGAAGGTCACGACGCTGGTGGGGCGCAGTTCCTTGCCGGTGCGCTGCACCTTCAGCTTCATGCCCGGGGTGTATTTGCCCGAGGCCATGCGCACGAAGGCGATGCGGTCGCGGTGGTTGGCGTCCATGTTGGCCTGCACCTTGAACACCACGCCCGCGAAGTCCTTGTCGTCGGGCTGGATCTCCTGGGTCACCGGCTGGCGGTTGACCAGCGTGGTGCTCACGCGCGGCTGCGGCGGCGGCGCCAGGTCGACCAGCGCGTCGAGCACTTCCATCACGCCGAAGTTGTTCACGCCGGAGCCGAAGAAGACGGGCGTCTGCTTGCCGGCGAGGAAGGCCTCCTTGTCCCAGGCGGGCGAGGCGCCGGTGGCGAGTTCCATGCTCTCCATCGCCGAGTCGAACTCGGAGCCGAAGCGGGCCCGCAGCGTGTCGCGCTCGGTCAGCGGGATGGTCTCGAAGTCCTGCGGGCGGCGCTCGCTGCCCGACTCGAACACCGTCATCGCCTGCGTGCGCAGGTTGATGATGCCGCCGAAGGACTTGCCCTGGCCCACGGGCCAGGTCATCGGCACGCAGGGCATGCCCAGCTCACGCTCGACTTCGTCGAGGATGTCCAGCGGCTCGCGCACCTCGCGGTCCATCTTGTTGACGAAGGTGATGATGGGCGTGTCGCGCTGGCGGCAGACCTCGATCAGGCGGCGCGTCTGCGCTTCCACACCGTTGGCCGCGTCGATCACCATCAGCGCCGAGTCGACGGCCGTGAGCACGCGGTAGGTGTCTTCCGAGAAGTCCTTGTGGCCGGGCGTGTCGAGCAGGTTGATCACGTGCTCGCGGTAGCTCATCTGCATCACCGAAGAGGCCACCGAGATGCCGCGCTGCTTCTCGATCTCCATCCAGTCGGAGGTGGCGTGCCGCGAGGCCTTGCGCGCCTTGACCGAGCCCGCGATCTGGATCGCGCCCGAGAACAGCAGCAGCTTCTCGGTCAGCGTGGTCTTGCCGGCGTCGGGGTGGGAAATGATGGCGAAGGTGCGGCGGCGGCGGGTTTCGGCGGCGTAGGGGGAAGACACGGGGTTACTCCAGGCAACCCGGGATTTTCGCAGAGGGGGCCACGGGCGGCCAGGGTGCCGGCCGCATGCGCCCCGCGGATGCTCACATCGGCGGAGTGAAGCCGTTGCGGCCGACCAGCACGCGCAGCGCGGTCGGGGTGCCATTGCGGGCCTGTGCATTGACCAGCACCTTGGCGCCCGGCACCAGCAGGCCCGGCGTGCCCGGTGCGAAGGTGACCACCGGCGTGCCCGGGGGCACGACGACGGTTTTCTCCCCGCCCTTGTAGGTCAGGCGCATCTGCTGGCCGCCGCGTACCGACGACGGCGCCGCCGCCAGGTCGGCCACGGTGGCGTTGGTCATCGTGCTCTCGGGCTGCAGGTCCCACGGAAAGTGCCCTTCACCCGTGCCGCGCGCGGCCTCGGGGAACACGAGGACCTCCAGCGCCTTCTGCGTGCCGTCCGGCTGCGGCATCGCCGCCGTGCCGATGAAGCTGCCGCGCTTGATGTCGGCGAGCTTGATGGGGTAGACCTCGGACACCGGCAGCTCCTGGGGGCGCGCCAGGCTGACGACCTCACCGCTGCGATCCCGCACGACCAGGCTGGCTGCATCTGCGTACACCACCGTGCCGCGCACGCGGACCGGCGGGCTGGCGGCTGACGCGGCGGTGGACTGCGCGGCCGAGACGATGGGCAGGGCCATGGCGCCGACGAGCGCGCAGGCTCCCAGATGGGCGGCGGCGATGCGGGCGAGGGGGGGGAAGGTCATGGCCCCAATGTACGCCGATCCACGCCCGCGCGTGAGTCGACTAAAATCCCGCGTTCCGAGGAGCGTTGCAGCGCCATCAGGCGTGAGGCTCGGATTTCCATGCAACCACGCTCACCCGCTGTCCCCGCGGTGAGTTTCACATCTCTCCCCCGAACGCAGTGGCATCTTTCAAACCTGTTTTGGAGTCCGCATGAGCGCCGTTCTCAAGTCCCCGTCTTCTTCCGTTTCCGCCGACCAGGCCATCGCCGACATCTCCCTTGCCGCCTGGGGCCGCAAGGAAATCAAGATCGCCGAGACCGAAATGCCCGGCCTGATGGCCATCCGCGACGAGTTCGCGAAGTCGCAACCCCTGAAGGGCGCACGCATCACCGGCTCGCTGCACATGACGATCCAGACGGCGGTGCTGATCGAGACGCTGCAGGCGCTGGGTGCCGAAGTGCGCTGGGCCTCGTGCAACATCTTCTCGACGCAGGACCACGCGGCCGCCGCGATCGCCGAACGCGGCACGCCCGTGTTCGCCATCAAGGGCGAGACGCTCGAGGACTACTGGGATTACACGCACCGCATCTTCGATTTCGGCCCCAAGGGCTCGAAGGGCGAAGGCCCGAACATGATCCTGGACGACGGCGGCGACGCAACGCTGCTGATGCACCTGGGCCAGCGTGCCGAGAAAGACGCGTCGCTGGTGGCGGGCAACGGCAGCAGTGAAGAGGAGCGCATCCTCTACGCGGCCATCCGCAAGAAGCTCGCTGAGGACGGCACCTGGTACTCGCGCAAGTCGGCCGAGATCATCGGCGTGACCGAAGAGACGACCACCGGCGTGCACCGCCTGAACGAGATGTCGGCCAAGGGCACGCTGCTGTTCCGCGCCATCAACGTGAACGACTCGGTCACCAAGAGCAAGTTCGACAACCTGTATGGCTGCCGCGAGTCGCTGGTCGACGGCATCAAGCGCGCCACCGACGTGATGATCGCCGGCAAGGTGGCCGTGGTGGCGGGCTACGGCGACGTGGGCAAGGGCTCGGCCCAGGCGCTGCGCGCCCTCTCGGCCCAGGTGTGGGTGACCGAGATCGACCCCATCAACGCACTGCAGGCCGCCATGGAAGGCTACCGTGTCGTGACGATGGAGTACGCCGCCGACAAGGCCGACATCTTCGTGACGACCACGGGCAACAAGGACGTGATCCGCCACGAGCACATGGCCGCCATGAAGGACCAGGCCATCGTCTGCAACATCGGCCACTTCGACAACGAGATCGACGTCGCCTCGCTCGAGAAGTACGAGTGGGAAGAGATCAAGCCGCAGGTCGACCACGTGATCTTCCCCGACGGCAAGCGCATCATCCTGCTGGCCAAGGGCCGCCTGGTGAACCTGGGCTGCGGCACGGGCCACCCGAGCTACGTGATGTCGTCGTCCTTCGCGAACCAGACCATCGCGCAGATCGAGCTCTTCACCAAGCCCGATGCGTACCAGCCCGGCAAGGTGTACGTGCTGCCCAAGCACCTGGACGAGAAGGTGGCCCGCCTGCAGCTGTCCAAGCTGGGCGCGCAGCTCACGGTGCTCACCGACGCGCAGGCCGCGTACATCGGCGTCGACAAGAACGGCCCGTACAAGCCGGACACGTACCGCTACTGACGCGGGAACTGCGCCGCGTCATGCGCGCAGACCAGTTGCTCGTCGACCGCGGACTTGCGGTCTCCCGTTCGCAGGCGGCCCGGCTCATCGCCGGCGGCCTGCGCTGGCGCCTGCATGCGGGCGAGGCATGGCGGACGGTTGCCAAGAATGGCGACGTGGTGCCCGACGGCGCCGAGCTGGATCTCGCCGACGCGGCCGGGGCGCGCTACGTCTCGCGTGGCGGGCTGAAGCTCGAAGGCGCGCTGGATGCCGCGGGCGTCGAGGTCGCAGGCCGGCTGTGCCTGGACGTGGGCCAGTCCACCGGCGGCTTCACCGACTGCCTGCTGCAGCGTGGTGCTGCGCATGTGGTGGGCATCGACGTCGGCCACGGGCAGTTGCACGAGCGGCTGCGCGGCGATGCGCGCGTCACGGCGATCGAGCGCGTGAATGCGCGCACGCTGAATGCTCCTGAATTGATAGCTGCATGTGCAGGCGGGACGGGCGCCGGAGCCCGATTTGAGCTTGAAAATGGGCTGGCCTTCGACCTGATCGTCGGCGACCTGTCCTTCATCTCCCTCACGCTGGTGCTGCCCGCGCTGGCGCCGCTGCTGGCGCAAGGCGGCGACCTGCTGATGCTGGTCAAGCCGCAGTTCGAGCTGCAGCCCGCGCAGATCGGCAAGGGCGGCATCGTGCGCGACCCGGCGCTGTACGCCATGGTCGAAGAGCGGGTGCGGGCCGGTTGCGAAAGCGCCGGGCTGCGTGTGCTGAAATGGCTGGACAGTCCGATCGCGGGAGGCGACGGCAACCGCGAGTTCTTCGTCCACGCGGCGCGTGCCTGAGACGACGACCACCACAACGACAAGACACGAGAGGACCCTGGCGATGGCCACCCCCGAACGTTTGCCCCTGAGTTTCGAGTTCTTCCCGCCCAAGACGCCCGAAGGCGTGGTCAAGCTGCGTGCCGTGCGTCAGCAGCTGTACGCGTACCGGCCCGAGTTCTGCTCGGTCACCTATGGCGCGGGCGGCTCCACGCAGGCCGGCACCTTCGGCGCCGTGCAGGAGATCCTGGCCGAGGGCGTGAATGCGGCGAGTCATTTCTCGTGCATCGGCGCCACGCGCGACACCGTGCGCACGCAGCTCGCCGAGCTCAAGGGCATGGGCGTGCGCCGGCTCGTGGCCCTGCGCGGCGATCTGCCCAGCGGTTATGGCGTGGGCGGCGAGTTCCACTACGCGAGCGACCTGGTGCGCTTCATCCGCGAGGAGTGTGGCGACGACTTCCATGTCGAGGTCGCCTGCTACCCCGAAGTGCACCCGCAGGCCCGCTCGGCGGAGGCCGACCTGCAGGCCTTCGCGACCAAGGTGAAGGCGGGCGCGCATTCGGCCATCACGCAGTACTTCTTCAGCCCGGACGCGTATTTCCGTTTCGTCGACGATGCGCGCCGGCTGGGCATCGACGTGCCGATCGTGCCGGGCATCATGCCCATCACGAGTTCGACACAGCTCATGCGCTTTTCGGACGCCTGCGGTGCCGAGATCCCGCGCTGGATCCGGCTGCGGCTGCAGGGCTTCGGCGACGACACCGCCTCGATCAAGGCCTTCGGCCTGGAGGTCGTGACGCGGCTGGTGGAGCAATTGCAGGCCGGCGGCGCTCCGTCGATCCACTTCTACACGATG
Organism: Comamonadaceae bacterium ALPHA2B; assembly: GCA_005503065.1. Taxonomy (GTDB): domain Bacteria; phylum Pseudomonadota; class Gammaproteobacteria; order Burkholderiales; family Burkholderiaceae_C; genus Xenophilus. The sequence continues at coordinate 183,376 of SCOE01000003.1, read as the reverse complement.
AACCAGGCTGCGGCGACGCTGGGCGTGCTGCAGGGCCTGGGCTGGCGCGCATGACGGCGGCGGGCCGCGCCCTGCGTCGCGGCGGTTCGTGGCTGGCGTGTGTCGGCCTGGCGCTGGCGCTTGCCGGCTGCACCACGCCGCCCGGCGAATCCGGAGCCGGGACGAAGGCCGGCGACGGAGTGTCCTCGGCCGCACCCTTGCGCCCGCTCGCGCGGCAGGGCGGGGCGCCAGCGGATGCGCCGCGCTCTCGTGTCGCGTCGGTCCGCTATGACCTCGCAGTGGGAACCGACGGCGATCTGCCTCCGGATGACGGCGTGCCAGGTGACAGCCCGCCCGGCGAAGTGTTCCAGCGCGGCGGCGCCTCGTGGTACGGGCTGCAGTTCCACCAGCGCAGGACGGCCAGTGGCGAGCGCTTCGACATGAGCGCCTTCACCGCGGCCCACAAGACATTGCCCTTCGGCACGCGCCTTTGCGTTCGCAGCCTGGTCAATGGCCGCGAGGTGCTGGTGCGGGTGAACGATCGCGGCCCCTATGCGGCCGGCCGCATCATTGACCTGAGCCAGGCGGCGGCGGAGCAGTTGCAGATGGTGGGCCTGGGCATCAAGCAGGTGGCGCTGACACGCATCGCGGCCGAAGGCGGGCGTTGCAACGGTTTGGCGATTGCGCCATCCGACGATGCCAGTGGCAGTGGCCTCGCCGAAGCGCCGAGGCCGGATCCACGCCCCAGGAAGACGGCGCAGGCATCGCGGCGTCGCCGCTAGGCAAGACGCCATGTCCTTTAGAGGTCACGCGGCCCCGCCTGGCAGCGTGGCCCCTGGACTTGGGCTGAACCGACTCGTGCGATGCGACTCCCAGGCCCGGCCTTCCTTCTCTTCTCCCTGACGCCTTCGTGCGACGCGCCGCACTCCGAAGGGCGGCATCGCGAAGCGGCAGTGATAAATCGACACTTCTTGGCGGCGATGACGCGCATGAGCGTGGAGCTTCGCGTGACGGAATCCGCACCGGTCCACCGCGGATGCGCCCTGTCAGCCCCCTGCCTCGACCGTGAATCCCGCGTGGCGGTCCTGGGCCAGCACCTCTGCCAGGTGCGCGAGGGCGGGGCGCAACTGGTCGGCCAGCACGTAAGGCGGATTGATCAGGAACATCCCGCTGGCGGGCAGGCCCGGCCGCTGCGTCTCGCCGGCCGCGTTGGTGGTGAGCTTGCTCGACTTGACCGTCAGCGTTGCATGCAGCCAGGGTTTGCCGGCCTTGTTGGCCAGCGTCTTGAGCCTGCGCGGGAGGTCGTGCGCCTCGGGCCGGGGAATGATGGGATACCACACGGCGTACACGCCGGTGGCGAAGCGCTTCACCGCCTCGCCGATGAAGGCTGCCGTGCGGCCATAGTCGGTTTTCAGTTCATAACTCGGATCCACGAGCACCAGCGCCCGGCGGGAGGGCGGCGGCAGGAACTTGGTGGCGCTGCCGAAGCCGTCCTCGCGCAGCACGGCGATCTGCCGGCCGGCGTCGAGTTGGGCGATGTTGGCGTCCAGCGTGCGCGCGTCGGTCGGGTGCAGTTCGTAGAGCTTGAGCTTGTCGTCGTCGCGCAGCAGGTGGTGGGTGATGAACGGCGATCCGGGGTAGACGCGGGCCTGGCCGCCGCGGTTGAAGCTGCGCACGACCTCCAGGTAGCGGGCGAGGGCCGGTGGCAACGGTTGCGCCGCAGCGTCGTTGGCCGCGGGCCCCAGCAGGCGCAGCACGCCATCGGCGGCCTCGCCGCTGGTGCCGGCGTAGTCGCCGTCGAGCCGGTACAGGCCGGCCCCGGCATGGGTGTCGACCACCGTGACCGGCGTGGGCTTTTCGAGCAGGTGCTCGAGAGTGGCGATCAGCACCGTGTGTTTGAGCACATCGGCGTGGTTGCCGGCGTGAAAGGCGTGGCGGTAGCTGAACATGAGGGGCTGAATCCTGGGTGGGAGCGCGGTCGATGCCGTGGCGGGCGCCGCCGCCGGTAATCCCTGATTGTCGGTCGGGTTGGGCGCGCCCGGATCTTTTGCGCAGGCAGGAAATTGCCCCGCCGCGCTGGCCGATCTATAATCGTGGGCTTTGCAGCGATTTCGGGCCCCGCGGCAAAGACGCCTTCGATCCTCCGGATCCCAGGCATTTCTCCCACCTAAGAGCTTCCCTTCAGAGGAAGACCGACCGTGGAAAAGGGCCCTCAGCAAACCTCCTTTTCAGGAAAACTCATGTCCACTTTCAGCGCAAAGCCCGCTGAGGTCGTGCACGAGTGGTTTGTGATTGACGCGACCGACAAGGTCCTCGGACGGGTAGCCAGCGAAGTGGCCCTCCGACTGCGCGGCAAGCACAAGGCCATTTACACGCCTCACGTCGACACCGGCGATTTCATCGTCATCGTCAACGCCTCCAAGCTCAAGGTCACCGGCACCAAGTCGCTCGACAAGGTGTACTACCGCCATTCGGGCTTCCCCGGCGGCATCACGGCCACCAACTTCCGCGACATGCAGGCCAAGCACCCCGGCCGTGCGCTCGAGAAGGCTGTCAAGGGCATGCTGCCCAAGGGCCCGCTCGGCTACGCGATGATCAAGAAACTCAAGGTGTACGGCGGTGCAGAGCATCCGCACACCGCCCAGCAGCCCAAGCCGCTGGAAATCTAAGGAGCCTTGAGATGATTGGTGATTGGAACAATGGCACCGGCCGTCGCAAGTCCAGCGTCGCCCGCGTGTTTCTCAAGAAGGGCACCGGCAAGATCACGGTGAACGCCAAGGCGATCGAAGAGTTTTTCGGCCGCCAGACCTCGATCATGATTGCCAAGCAGCCCCTGGTGCTGACCGACAACGTCGAGACCTTCGACATCCAGGTCAACGTCCACGGCGGCGGCGAATCCGGCCAGGCCGGCGCGACCCGCCACGGCATCACCCGCGCGCTGATCGACTACGACGCGAACCTCAAGCCGGTGCTGAGCCAGGCCGGTTTCGTCACCCGTGACGCCCGCGAAGTGGAACGCAAGAAGGTCGGTCTGCACTCCGCACGCCGCCGCAAGCAGTTCTCCAAGCGCTGAGCTTTGCTGCTGCGCCACCGCATGGCGGCGTTGCAAATCCTCGCCGGACGCGAGTCCGGCTCCGGTTTGCGCCTTGCCCTGCGGCGGCTCGCGACGCAAATCTCATACGCTTGGCAGACATTGCCTGGAAAGACCGCCCTCGAGGCGGTTTTTCTTCGTCTGGGGTAGCATCCCCCTCATTGGCCGCTCGCTATCTTGCGGATGGCGGCCCCCACGGAGAACCATCCATGAGCGCAGTTGCCGAAACCATCAGCACCCCCAGCCAGATGCCCGAGCCGATCGTCTTCACCGACAGTGCGGCCGCCAAGGTGGCGGACCTGATCGCCGAAGAGGGCAATCCCGACCTGAAACTGCGCGTGTTCGTGCAGGGTGGCGGCTGCTCGGGCTTCCAGTACGGTTTTACGTTCGACGAGATCACGAACGACGACGACACGACGATGACCAAGAACGGCGTGTCGCTGCTCATCGACGCGATGAGTTACCAGTACCTCGTCGGTGCCGAGATCGACTACAAGGAAGACCTGCAGGGCGCCCAGTTCGTGATCAAGAATCCGAACGCCACCAGCACCTGCGGCTGCGGCTCGAGCTTCTCGGCCTGATCTGCATCTTGACCGGGCGGGCGCACACCGACCACCACCCCGCGCCCCCACATTTGACCGGTCCAGCCGCCTTCGGGCGGCTTTTTCGTTCCCGCGGCGCCCGCCGCCGGCCGTGAGGCCCCCGCTCCAGAAAGCCCGAAGACCATGAGCGCACCGACGCCCGTCATCGCCGATCCGTCACCCGATGCCGCCAGCCGCCGCGTGCTGCTGTGGCTGGTCGCGATCGGCTTCTTCATGCAGACGCTGGACGCGACCATCATCAACACGGCGCTGCCGGCGATGGCCGCGAGCCTGGGTGAAAGCCCGTTGCGCATGCAGTCGGTGATCGTGGCCTATTCGCTGACGATGGCGATGCTGATCCCGGCATCCGGCTGGCTGGCCGACCGCTTCGGCACGCGGCGCGTGTTCATGCTGGCGATCGCGCTGTTCTCGCTCGGCTCGCTGGCCTGTGCGGCCTCCCGCGGCTTGGGCGAACTGGTGGCGGCGCGGGTGCTGCAGGGGCTGGGCGGTGCGCTGCTGCTGCCGGTGGGGCGGCTCTCGGTGCTGCGCACCTTCCCACGCGGCGAGTTCCTGCAGGCGATGAGCTTCGTTGCGATTCCGGGCCTGATCGGGCCGCTGCTGGGGCCGACGCTCGGCGGGTGGTTGGTGCAGTACGCGTCGTGGCACTGGATCTTCCTCATCAACCTGCCGGTGGGGCTCATCGGATTGGTCGCTACGCAGCGCTTCATGCCCGACGCGCGGGCCGAGCAGACCGGCCGCTTCGACCTCTGGGGCTATGCGCTGCTGGCCTTCGGCATGGTTGCCATTTCACTGGCCATCGAGGGTGGTTCCGACCTGGGCCTGCGCCAGGCCGGCACGCTGGTACTGGGCGTATTCGGATTCGCGGCGCTGGTGGTGTACTGGCTGCACGCGGTGCGGCATCCGCAGCCGCTGTTCTCGACGCAGCTGTTCCGCGTGCGCACGCTCTCGGTGGGGCTGCTGGGCAACCTGTTCTGCCGGCTGGGCAGCGGCGCGATGCCCTTTCTGATCCCGATCTCGCTGCAGATCTCGCTGGGGTACTCGCCGCTGCAGGCGGGGCTGATGATGCTGCCGACGGCGCTGGCCGGCATGGCGATGAAGCGGGTGGCGACGCCGCTCATCCTGCGCTTCGGCTACCGCAACGTGCTGGTCGGCAACACCGCGATCATCGGCCTGCTGATGGCCAGCTTCGCCCTGGCGACGCCGGGCGAGCCGCTGTGGCTGCGCGTGCTGCAGCTCGCGGCCTTCGGTGCCTTCAACTCATTGCAGTTCACGGCCATGAACACCATCACGCTCAAGGACCTGGACGGCGCCAGCGCCAGCAGCGGCAACAGTTTGCTGTCGATGGTGCAAATGCTGGCCATGAGCCTGGGCGTGGCCGTGGCCGGTGCGGTGCTGTCGGGCTTCAGCGCGGCCTTCGGCGGGACCGGTACGCCAGGCGCTGCGCTCGAAGCCTTCCAGGCCACCTTCGTCACGGTGGGGCTGATCACGCTGGCTTCGGCCGCGGTGTTCTGGCAGCTGCCCGCCGAGGCGCGGGCGCCGCAGCTCGATGGCCCGGAAGTCTCCGGTCACGGCTGATTGCTCTCATTTTGATAGCTGCTCGCGCCCCTCCCGCGGGCGCTGCAGCCACTTTTGATTCGAAAACTCAGGCCGGATAGACGGCGCCCAGCACCCGCGCGCCGCGGGCGCCCGTCACGCTGGCCAGGTTGCCCGGCTCACGCCGAACGGTACGGCGCGCCAGCCAGGCGAAGGCCGTGGCTTCCACCTGTTGCGGCGGGAGGCCGCGCGCTTCGGAGGAAAGTACAGCCAGCCCGGGCAGCAGGGCCGCGAGCCGCGCCATCAGGTGCGCATTGAGCGCGCCGCCGCCGCAGACGATCAGCGTGCGTGCCTCGCCGGCGGCCTCGCGCACGGCCCGGGCGGCACTTTCCGCGGTGAGCTCGGCCAGCGTGGCCTGCACGTCCTGGGGTGCGGGCGGCGTCTCCAGGCCGAGCGCCGCGGCCAGCCACCCGGGATGGAACAGGTCGCGGCCGGTGCTCTTCGGGGCGGGCCGCGCAAAGTAGGGCTCGGCCAGCAGGCGCGCCAGCAGGCCGGGATGGACTTGGCCACTGGCGGCCCAGGCGCCTCCGGCGTCGAAGGGCATGCCGCGATGCTGTTGGCACCAGTGGTCCATCAGCGCGTTGGCTGGTCCGCAGTCGAAGCCGAGCACCGCGCGGCCATCGGCCTGGGCAGCCGGGGGCAGCACGCTCAGATTGGCGATGCCGCCGAGGTTGAGCACGGCCACGGTCTCGTCGGGCCGTCCGAACAGGGCCGCATGGAAGGCCGGCACCAGCGGTGCGCCCTGGCCGCCGGCCGCGAGGTCGCGCGTGCGGAAGTCGGCCGCCACGTCGATGCCCGTCAGTTCGGCCAGCAGGGCCGGGTTGTTCAGTTGCAGTGTGTAGCCGGTGCCGTCGAACTCGCCGGGCCGATGGCGCACGGTCTGGCCGTGGGCGCCGATGGCGACGATCGGCGCGGCGTCCTGGCCCGCTTCCGCGAGCAGCATGCGAACGACCTCCGCATACACGCGGGCGAGCCCATTGCCGGCGAGTGCCGCGCGGTGCAGCTCGTGGGTGCCTTCGGGACGGTTGAGCGCCAGCAGCTCCTCGCGCAGCGCGGCGGGAAAGGGCGCGCTCGCATGCGCCCGCACGGCGATGGCGCCTTCGCCGAAGTCAGCCACCACGCCATCCACGCCGTCGAGCGAGGTGCCCGACATCAGCCCGATGAAGAGTTCTGCGGCCATGCTGGTGAGATCCCCCAAAAGAAAAGCGCCGCAACAGCGGCGCTTCGGATTGTGACGGTGCGCGGGAGGCGCTCAGTCGGCGCTCGCCTGCACCACCGAGAAGGCGGCCGCCAGCTCGGTGCGCGTGGCCCTGGCCACCTTCTCGAAGGTGGGACGCGCCGCCGCCGAGATGGGCTGTCCCCCGTCCTGCTGGGCGATGGTCGTCGGGTCGTGGTACTCGCCGTTGATGCGGAACTCGAAGTGCAGGTGGGGGCCGGTGGCCCAGCCGGTGGCGCCCACGGCGCCGATGGACTGGCCTTGGCTCACGGCCTGGCCTTCCTTGACGTCGATGCGCGAGAGGTGCGCATAGGCCGTCTGCTGGCCGTTGCGGTGGCCGATGATGACGATGTTGCCATAGCCGTTCTGCTGGCCCGCGAAATCGACCGTGCCGTCGCCCACCGTGCGCACCGGCGTGCCGGTGGGAGCGGCGAAGTCGATGCCGTTGTGCTGGCGCCAGCTGTTCAGGATGGGATGCATGCGCATCGCGAAGCCGCTGGACACGCGCGTGAACTCGACCGGCGAGCTCAGGTAGGCCTTGCGCAGGCTGTCGCCGTTGGGCCGGTAGTAGCCGCCCTTCTGGCCGGGCTCCTGGTACCACATGGCCTGCCAGGTCTTGCCGTTGTTCTCGAACTCGGCCGAGAGCACGCGGCCGGTGCGCATGGTCTGGCCGTCGGCCTCGAAGGTCTCGTAGACCACGGCGAAGCGGTCGCCCTTGCGCAGTTGGCGGAAGTCCACGTCGCCCTGGAAGATGTCGGCCAACTGGCTGGCGACGGCGTCGGGGATGCGGGCCTCGTCGGTGGCGGCGAAGAGCGAGCTGCGCACGATGCCGCTGGCCAGGCGCGTGCCGGGGGTCAGCGTGTCGGTCTCGGTGCGGGCAACGAAGCCGGCCGGCAGCCGCTCCACCACGAAGCGCTTGAAGCCGCCGTCGCCGTCGGGAATCCAGCGCGCCGTGAGCTTGCGCAGGCTGTTGTCCTGTCCCACCTCGGCATTGATGGTGCGCCCGACGCGGTTGAAGAAGGCCGTGCGCGCATCGCCGCTGCCGCGAACGAAGGCGGCTGCGGCCGGGTCGATCACGCCCAGGCGCTTGAGCAGCGCCTCGGCCGTGTCGCCGGAGCGGCTCTGCTCGCTGCGGAACAGCGTGAAGCTGAGTGCATCGAGCACTTCGCTCTGGCTCGCGACCGGCAGCGGGGCCACGGCCTCGAGCACCTGGTGGATGGGCAGGTCGGACGCGTCGGGACCCAGCGAGGCCACGGCGAAGGCACCGCCGCCAGCACACAGCAGCATGGCGGCGATGGCCGCTGTCAGATGGCGAGGGTAGGTCTTGACGGTGTAGGCGACGCGAGAGGCGACAAGCTCCTCGGCGGCCAGGATGCCGTTGATCAGTTTGGACAACTCAGAAAATCCAGCTCGGGTTCGGCGACCGCCTGTGCCAGCAATTTGCGGGCCAACGAAGGTCTTCAGGCGGGGCGAAAAAGGAGCGGCGCTTAGAATGCAGCGCTCAAGAAACCGGCTGGAGTATAGCTTTCGGCCGTTGCTTTCCCCCCAAAAAATCCAATGAATCCCGAGTTTGTTACTGGTCAGCCGCCGTCAGATCGTGTAGGACGAGCCCTGGAAATTTCCCTCCGCGGCGCCGACGAGTTGCTGCCGCAGGACGAGTGGGTCAAGAAGCTCCAGCGCGCCGAGGCCACCGGCCAGCCGCTGCGCATCAAGCTCGGGCTGGACCCGACGGCCCCGGACATCCACTTCGGCCACACCGTGGTGCTCAACAAGATGCGCCAGCTCCAGGACCTGGGGCACACGGTGATCTTCCTGATCGGCGACTTCACCAGCCTGATCGGCGATCCGTCCGGCCGCAACAGCACGCGCCCGCCGCTCACGGCCGAGCAGATCCGCGCCAACGCCGAGACCTACTTCGCCCAGGCCAAGCTGGTGCTGGACGAATCGAAGACCGAGATCCGCTACAACTCCGAGTGGAGCGACCCGCTGGGCGCGCGCGGCATGATCCAGCTGGCGGCCAAATACACGGTGGCCCGCATGATGGAGCGCGACGACTTCAACAAGCGCTTCAAGGCCGGCCAGTCGATCTCGGTCCACGAATTCCTCTACCCGCTGATGCAGGGCTACGACTCGGTGGCGCTCAAGAGCGATCTCGAGCTGGGCGGCACCGACCAGAAGTTCAACCTGCTGGTGGGCCGGCACCTGCAGCAGGAGTACGGCCAGGAGCCGCAGTGCATCCTGACGATGCCGCTGCTGGAGGGGCTCGACGGCGTCGAGAAGATGTCCAAGAGCAAGAACAACTACATCGGCATCAGCGAGGACGCGAACAGCATGTTCGCCAAGACGCTGTCGATCTCCGACGAGCTGATGTGGAAGTGGTACACGCTGCTGTCCTTCCGCTCGCTGGAAGAGATCGCCGCGCTCAAGGCCGAGGTGGCGGCCGGACGCAACCCCAAGGACGCCAAGGTGCTGCTCGCCAAGGAACTGACGGCGCGCTTCCACAGCGCGCAGGCGGCCGAGGCGGCCGAGCAGGATTTCATCCACCGCAGCAAGGGTGGCGTGCCGGACGAGATTCCCGAAGTGACGCTCTCGGGCGCGCCGCTGGGCATCGCCCAATTGCTCAAGCAGGCCAACCTCGCCCCGTCGACTTCGGAGGGCAACCGCCTGATCGACGGCGGCGGCGTGCGCGTCGACTCGGCCGTGGTGAGCGACAAGGGGCTCAAGCTGGGCGCCGGCAGCTACGTGGTGCAGGTGGGCAAGCGCAAGTTCGCGCGCGTGCACCTGGCCTGACTCGTCGGCTCAGCGCACCTCGATCGTCACCCGCCGGTTACGCGGCTCATCGACCTCGTCGGCTGTCGGCACGGCCAGGTCGCGTTCGCCCCGGCCCGCCGCCTCGATGCGCTGGCCCGGGAAGCCGCGCTGGATCAGGAGCTGTCGCAACTCCTCGGCACGGCGGCGCGAAAGCTGGTCGTTCTGCGCACCGGTGCCGACCGTGTCGGTATGGCCGGTGACCACGATGTCGGCGCCCGGCCGCGCCGCGGCGGCGGCCAGCATCTCCTGGACCGTGCGTTGGGAGGCTTCGGTCAGCACCGTGCCGCCGGCGTCGAAGTACACCGTGTAGCGCTGCGGTCCCGGTGGCATCAGGTCGAACAGGGTGGCGTTGTCCTTGCGCACCTGGGCCGGGTCGGCCGCGTCGACCACCGGCGCGCCGGTGGCGCCGACGGGGGCGGTCGCGCGCTGGTAGGGCTTGTCCAGCGTCTGCTCGCCGCCCTGGGCCCGCACCACCACGGCGGACGGCCGGCCGTCGGCTTGCGGCAGCAGCACCACGCGTGTGGCGGGCGTCGAACAGGCGGCCAGCAGCGCGGCGAGTGCGCTGCCCGCGGCGAGAGCGATTCGGCGGCGGATCGTCATCACGGCTGGGCGTCGGCCGTGACGATGAAGTCCGTGCCGCGGATGCCGATGGTGGCGGTCTGCGTGTCCACCCGCACCGCGTCGGGGTTGGTCTTGCCGATCAGGCCGCTGACCATGCGCAGCGATCCGCGCAGCAGCGAGACGAGCAGCCCGCCGTCCTGCGTGGTCGAGTCGAAATGGAACTGCTTGAGGTCCAGCCGCGAATCGGGACCAAGGACCAGCGCCGTCCCGTCGCGCAGCACCACGCTGGCGGCGCTGGCCGCGCCGGTGGAAATTCGATCGATGGGCGAGACGCGGTCGCCCGGCCGGGCCAGGCGCGCGTCGCCGCCGGCACTGAGCACGTGGACCTCGCCCCGCACGGATTTGATGAAGCCGGCATGCGCGTCGGCCGCGGGTGCTGGCGTGGTCGCCGTGGGCGCGGGGGGCACGGTGGCGGCAGCGGGCGCGGTCTGCGCCCCGGCCGTCGCACTGGCCAGAGCCATCGCGCAGACGGCGAGGCCGGGCGTCGGGCGGAAAGACATGCAGTGTCTCCAGGGGAAGCCGAGAGGGGCGCAATGGTACGCGAGGCGTCCTGGCGGTGTGCCCGGGCCGGATAATCCGCCGCCCGCCCTCGTCGCCCTGCCTGCCTTGCCATCCGATCCTTCGCCCACCCCGCGCGCTTCCATGAGCCCGAAGGCGCTGCTGCGCCTGTCGGTGCTCGTGGCCCTCGTCACCATCCTGCTCAAGGGCTGGGCCGGCTACATCACGCATTCGATGGGCCTGATCTCCGACGCGATGGAATCCTTCGTCAATCTGGCGAGCGCGGTGTTCGCGCTCGGCATGGTGACCATTGCCACGCGGCCGGCCGACGACGAGCATCCGTATGGCCACCACAAGGCCGAATACTTCTCGTCGGGCTTCGAGGGCATCCTGATCATTGGCGCCGCCGTGGCGATCGGTTGGGCTGCCGTCGACCGGCTGATCCATCCCCACCCGCTGGAGCAGTTGGGCTGGGGCCTGGCGCTGTCGGTGCTCAGTTCCGCCTTCAACGCCGGTCTGGCCTTCATGCTCTTCCGTGCGGCCAAGGTGCATCGCTCGATCGCGCTGGAGGCCGATGGCCGCCACCTGATGGCGGATGTGTGGACCTCGGCCGCCGTGGTCGTCGGGCTGCTGGCCGTGCTGGCCACCGGCTGGCTGTGGCTGGATTCGGTGCTGGCGCTGGGCGTGGCGCTGAACATCGTGCGCGAGGGCGCGCACCTCGTGTGGCGGTCGAGCCAGGGCCTGATGGATCAGGCGCTGGAGGCGGAGGCGCAGGAGGCCCTGCACGCCGCACTCGCGCGCTTCGTGGCCCGCGTGCCCGAGGGGCCGCAGCTGCGCTTCGACGACATCGTCACGCGCCGCGCCGGGCAGCGCCGCTTCGCCGACCTGCACATGCACGTACCAGGCGATTGGTCCCTGCAGCGCGCGGCGGCGCTGCGCGACGGCGTGGAGCAGGCGCTGATGGACGCCGTGCCGGGCCTGCGCGTCACGCTGCAATTGCTGCCCCTGACCATGGAGGCGCGCGCTGTGCAGCTCGACGGCCATCCGGGGACCGAGGCGGCCGGTGGAGGCTCGGCATGAAGGCCGTGCTGCAGCGCGTGAGCGAGGCGCGCGTGGAGGTCGGCGGCAATGTGGTCGGGCGCATCGGCCATGGCTTGCTGGTGCTGGTGTGCGCCGAGCGCGGGGACACCGAGGCCACCGGCGGACGCCTGCTGGCCAAGATCCTGAAGCTGCGCATCTTTTCGGATGACGCCGGGAAGATGAACCGCAGCGTGCAGGATGTCGGCGGCGGCCTGCTGCTGGTCAGCCAGTTCACGCTCGCGGCCGACGTGAGCGGCGGCAACCGGCCCAGCTTCACCGGCGCGGCGCCACCCGACGAGGGCCGCCGGCTCTACGAGCTCTTCGTGGCCCAGGCCCGCGCGGCGCATTCCGAGGTGGCGACGGGCATCTTCGCGGCCGACATGAAGGTCCATCTGGTGAACGACGGGCCGGTCACCATTCCGCTGCAGATTTCATAGCTGCATCCTCAAGCAGGACGGGCGCTGCAGCCCGATTCTGCTTGTTGCCACCGCGTATATCGCGCGGCGTCGGGGCGCTCAGCGGCGGCGATAGGGGTTGCGCACGCCCAGGCCGGCGAGGATCTCGATCTCGCGCGCTTCCATGGCCTCGGCGTCGGCCTCGCCGGTCTCGTGGTCCCAGCCCTGGGCATGCAGCGTGCCGTGCACCAGCAGGTGGGCGTAATGGTCGGCCAGCGTGGCGCGCAACTCCTTCGCCTCGTGCGCGACCACGGGCGCGCACAGGACGAGGTCGGCCATGACCACGGGCGACTGCGTGTAGTCGAAGGTCAGCACGTTGGTGGCGTAGTCCTTGCCGCGGAACTCGCGGTTCAGGCGCTGGCCTTCCTCGGCGTCGACGATGCGCACCGTCAGTTCGCCGGGCAGCGCCAGCGCATGGCGTATGCAGCGCGCCACGCGGTGCCGCGGCAGCGCGGCACGATGCCGGGCGACGCCCTCGAAGCGGCCGAACTGCAGGGACAGCGAAAGCTGGGGCAGCCTCATGGCGTCAGCAAGTCTTCGTGCCGCAAAGGGCCGCGGCGCCCATCCGGCGTGCGCTGCTTGCTATCCATTCCATAGCGACCACCTCAACGTGCTCGCTTGCCATTGGCGTCGTAGGCATCCACGATGCGTGCCACCAGGGGGTGCCGCACCACGTCGCTGCTGTTGAAGTGCGTGAACGCCAGCCCCTGCACGCGCTTGAGCACCCGCTCGGCATCGATCAGCCCGCTGGTCTGCTGCTTGGGCAGATCGATCTGGCTCACGTCGCCCGTCACCACGCACTTGCTGCCGAAGCCGATGCGCGTGAGGAACATCTTCATCTGCTCGGGCGTGGTGTTCTGCGCTTCGTCGAGGATGACGAAGGCGTTGTTCAGCGTGCGCCCCCGCATGAAGGCCAGCGGTGCGATCTCCAGCGCATTGCGCTCGAAGGCCTTGGCCACCTTCTCGAAGCCCATCAGGTCGTAGAGCGCGTCGTACAGCGGCCGCAGGTACGGGTCGACCTTCTGCGTCAGGTCGCCCGGCAGGAAGCCCAGGCGCTCACCCGCCTCGACGGCCGGGCGGGTGAGCACGATGCGCTGCACGGCCGAACGCTCCAGCGCGTCGACCGCGCAGGCGACGGCCAGGTAGGTCTTGCCCGTGCCGGCCGGGCCGATGCCGAAGGTGATGTCGTGGTTCGCAATGTTGTCGAGGTAGACGCTCTGGTTGGGCGTGCGCGCACGCAGGTTGGCGCGCCGGGTGGCGAGCGTCATCGCGCCATCCCCGTCCTCGGCCATGCTGCTGTCGCCTGCCAGCGTGAGCTGCACCACCGCCGCGTCGATTGGCCGCTGCGCGATCTCGTAGAGCGCCTGCAGCGTTTCCATGGCCCGCTCTGCCTTGGCCTTGGGCCCGTCGACCTTGAAGGCCTCATGCCGATGGGCGATCTTCACGCCCAGTGCGTCCTCGATCTGTCGCAGGTGGGCATCCAGCGGGCCGCACAGGTGGGACAGGCGGGTGTTGTTGGGAGGGGTGAAGGTGTGGCGGAGAATCACGCGGCTTATTTCTCTGGCAGATGGATTCGAAGGATCGGCAAGACACCCATGATAGGAAAACTCACTGGAATACTGGCCGAGCGCAACCCGCCCCAGATCGTGATCGATTGCGGCGGCGTGGGCTACGAAGTGGACGTGCCGATGAGCACCTTCTACAACCTGCCGCAGGTGGGGGCGAAGGTCTCGCTGCTCACGCACTTCGTCGTGCGCGAGGATGCGCAGATTCTCTACGGCTTTGCGTCCGCCGACGAGCGAGCGGCCTTCCGGCAATTGATCAAGGTGGCCGGGGTGGGGCCGCGCACGGCTCTGGGCGTCCTGTCGGGCCTGAGCGTGGATGAACTGGCTCAGGCCATCGCGCTGCAGGAGCCGGGTCGGCTCGTGAAGATTCCCGGCATTGGCAAGAAGACGGCCGAGCGTCTGCTGCTTGAACTCAAGGGCAAGCTGGGCGACGCCGTGAACGCCGCCGGCTCCATGATCCAGCCTGCCGGCGAGACCCAGGCAGACATCCTGCAGGCCTTGGTGGCGCTGGGCTACAGCGACAAGGAAGCGGCCGCCGCGCTGAAGACCCTGCCCAGGGACGTGGGCGTGAGCGAGGGCATCAAGACGGCATTGAAGGCACTTGCCAAGTAGCGGACGCGCGCGACCGGTCAACCACACACCACCACGGTGGATGGAAAATGCCAGTCTGGGCAGCAAGTGGCTGTGCCGCGGGCCACCGTCGATTCAAGGCACCCACCAGTGATGCAGCGCATGGAAATACAGCGGCGCCGCGAAGATCACCGAATCGAGCCGGTCGAGCATGCCGCCGTGGCCCTCGATCATGGTGCCCCAGTCCTTCACGCCGCGGTCGCGCTTGATGGCCGACATCACCAGCCCGCCGAAGAAGCCCATCACGCAGATCATGAAGGCCATGAGCGCCGCCTGCCAGGGCGTGAAGGGCGTGGCCCAGTAAAGCGCCGCGCCCAGCGCGGTGGCGCTGGCGACGCCGCCGACCAGGCCTTCCCAGGTCTTGGACGGCGACAGCTCCGGCGCCACCTTGCGCCGGCCGAAGAGCTTGCCCCACACGTACTGCAGCACGTCGCTGCCCTGCACCACGATCACCAGGAAGGCGATCAGCAGCAGGTTGCGGCCCTCGAAGCCCGGGATCTTCAGCGTGAGCAGCGCCGGCACGTGGCTGATGCAGAACACGCACACCATCAACCCCCACTGGACCTTGGCCGTGCGTTCGAGGAAGCGCTTGGTGTCGCCGCCCACGGCCGAGAGGATGGGCAGGATCAGGAACGCCTCGACCGGGATGAAGATCGCGAACATGCCGTACCACTCGATCCACACCAGGAAGTACTGCACCGGCAGCGCGATGTAGAAGGCCGCCGCGATGGCCAAGTGGTCGCCGCGGCGCGTGTAGCTCAGGCTCATGAACTCGCGCAGCGCGTAGAACGAGATCAGGTAGAACAGCACGATCACGCCGCCCTTGCCGAGCGCGAAGGCGATGCCGATGACCGCCACCATCATCCACCAGGCGTTGACGCGGGCGTTGAGGTTGTCGATGACGGAATGCGGCGCCCCGTGCGCCACGCGCCACTTGAGCAGCGCGCCGATGGCCGAGGCGAGGATCAGCACGCCGGCCACGCCGGCGAAGAGCTGCAGCGTGGTCTGGGTCGAGGCGTTCATGGCGCGCCCTCCGTGCCGGCGGCAGGCTGCACGGCCACGGCCGGCTTCGACACGTCGATGTCGTCCTCGCGGTCGTACTCGGGCCGCAGGTCCAGCATGGCCTGGCGCGCGCGGGCCAGGAAGGCGGCCTTGTCCTCGCCATCGCCCAGCGACAGCGGCGCCCCGAATCGCACCGAGCAGGCCAGCGGCACCGGCACCAGCTGCCCCTTGGGCAGCACGCGCTTGAGGTTCTCGATCCACACCGGCACCAGCCGCACCGGCAGGTCTTCCTGTTGCAGGTAGCGGGCGATGTGGAACAGCCCGCTCTTGAGCGGCAGCAGGATGTCCTCGCCCGTGTTGCGCGTGCCCTCGGGGAACATGATGAGCGAGTCGCCGGCCTTCAGCGCATCGGTCATCTGCTGCACCGGGTTCGGGCCGTCGCTGCCGCCGTCGCGGCGGATCATGAGGGCGTTGAACACGTCCTCGCCGATGAAGCGGCGCAGCTTCGAAGCCATCCAGTAGTCCTGCCCGGCCACGGGGCGCGTGATCGCGCGCAGGTCCGGCGGCAGCGTGGCCCACAGCAGCACGAAGTCGCCGTGGCTGGTGTGGTTGGCGAAATACAGGGTCTGCTCGGCCCGCGGCGTGGCGCCCGACCAGATGGCGCGCACGCCGGTCAGCAGCGCCGCGATGCCGATGATCAGCCGGCCGGCGATGAAGGCCAGCACGCGGCGCACGATCACGCGCGGCGGTGGGGCATCGGAGTCCAGGACGTCGTTCATATCAGTCTTCCAAGGCGCTGCGCGCCACCCGCATGACGCAACCCGGACCAGGTGGCCAGCGCAGCGAAGCGGCTTGGGGGAGCTTCATCTCAAGTCCTCGGTCATCACGGCGAGCAGGAACATCGCGCTCTGGCAGGCGACCACGATCAGGTGGCGCTGCATCAGCTGGCGCGTGCCCCCGACGCGGTCGGCGAGGGCGCGCTCCGACTCGGGCACGGCGCGCAAGCCCAGTGCGGCAAGCGCGCCATCGAGTGCGCGCAGGGACGGCAGGGCGCCCGCCGCGAGCGACTCGAACAGCCGCTGGTCGAAGCGCAGGCGGAAGGCGAAGTAACGCTCCAGCACGCCGAGCACCGCGACTGCGCCGAAGCCCATGGTGGCCGTCATCGAGAGGGCGCGCACCGTCAGCGCCAGCACCGCAGCGGCGATCACGCCGAGCGCGAAGCCCCACCACCCGGCCAGGTGCTCGGCGCGCAGCAGCGCGGCCAGGGTCGCGCACTGCGCGCGTTCGTTCTCGTTCATGCGGTGCCCTGCTCCTTCTCGTTCCCGAGGGCGGAGCTTAGTGCAGGCGCCGATGCAGCGGGCGGCGACCCGAGCAGCGCGCGCCAGGCCGGCTTGAGCACGATCTGCGGCCGCACGCTGCGCACCAGGGCTTCTGCGGCCGTGGCATCGGCGGCGCCGCCGTGCAGGTGCAGCCAACCTACCACCGCGGCCGCACTGCGCGAAAAGCCCAATGCACAGCAGACCCAGACCGCCTGGTGTCCGCCGCCTGCCCGTCGCTGCGCTTCGACCAGCAGCACCGCGCGCCGCAGTTGCGTGGCGCTCGGCACCACCAGGTCGAGCAGGGGCGCACAGCGCGCGCGGCCCGCAGCGGCGGCCTCGGCCGGCAGCTGCAGTTCCGCACTCAGACCGACGAGGCGCGGCCGGCCGGCCGCCTGCCATTCGTTCGTGGTGGGCACGCGCCCCAGGCGCAGGCCGGGCGCGACCTCGACGCTCGCAGGCAGGCGTCGCGTCCACAGGCGCGCGTTGATCCAGGCGCCGAAACGATAGGGCGCCAGCAGCCAGCTCGCGCTCCAGCGCATGCGCCCGTCGCGGCCCATGCCGAAGCCGCGCGCACCGAAGCCGACGTAGTTGAGCGCGACGACCGCCAGCGAGGCCGCCGGCCAGGCCAGCCACAGGGCAGCGCCGTGCAGGCCGATCGCCAGGGCCAGGCACAGGCCAGCGCCCGCCGCATAGAAGCCGGCGAGCTTCCAGCGCTGCGGATCGCGCGTCGGGCGCCAGGCGCGCGGCAGCGCCACCGTGCGCTCCAGCGGCCAGAGCCACACGCACACCAGCCCCAGCAGGGCGCCGGTGGGGATGTCGATGAAGTGGTGCTGCCAGGTGGTGAGCACCGAGCCGCAGATCGCCAGCGTCCACAGGTGCAGCACCCACCGGCCCCAGCGCGGTGTGACGAGGCGGCGGTACCAGTCCCACAGGATCACGGCCAGCGCGATATGCAGCGAGGGCGCCTGGTTGTACGGCTGGTCGAAGCCGCGCAGGGCGTCGAAGAGGAAGGCCGGCGCCCCTTCCACCGCCGGCTGGCCGAAGCTGAAGTGCAGTGGCCACAGCACGAAGCAGGTGCAGGCGATCACCGTGGCCGTGAGCAGCCGCAACGCGTGCCGGTCGACGAGGTGCTTCGTGCGGCCGAGGAAGAGCGACAGCGCGTAGAAGGCGTTGATCGACCAGTAGGGAAAGATCGTCCACGCCCAGAAGGGCATGCCGCGTTCCCAGTCGAACACCACCGAGGGCACCTGCGCCCGCGTGCCGGCCCACCAGTTGGCGAGGCCATAGCTCAGGTAGAAGAGCGGCCCCAGCAGCGCCAGCCAGGCGGCCGCGCGCTTCCAGGGCCAGGGCCTTCGCGGGCGCGTGGCGTTCATCGCTCCACGCGCTGCGCCAGGGAGACGGTGAAGATGCCCCACTCGTCGACGCGCTGGGCGATCTTGCGGAAGCCCGCTTCCTCCACGAGCTGGTCCATCTCGGCCTGCGTGCGCCGCCGCATGACCCAGGCCTGGCCCTGGCGGTGGCTGGTCAGGGCGCGGGCGATCATCTCCAGCTGCGGGTGCCAGGGCTGCCCGGTGTAGACCAGGTAGCCGCCGTCTTCCACTGCGTCGCCCACGCCGGCGAGCGAGCGCCGCACCATCGCGTTGTCGGGGAAGAGCTCGTACAGGCCCGAGACCACCGCCAGCGTGGGCCGCGGCGTCACGGTCGCCAGGCTCATGCGGTCGAAGGCGTCGGCCTGCACGAATTCGGCACGGTCCTGCAGCTCGCGCTGGGCGATGAGCGCGCGCCCGTCGCGCACGTTGATGTCGCTGTAGTCGCGCAGCAGGATGGATTGCGCCTTCACCGGGCTGGCGGCCACCGCATCGAGCACGTAGCGGCCGTGGCCGGCGGCGATGTCCATCAAACGCACCTCGCGGTGCCGCTCGGCCAGGCGCTCCATGGCGTCGCGCAGCAACTCCTCGACGTGCAGCTTGCGCTGCCGGATGCCGCGCCAGCCGATCGAGTCGAGGTAGGTGCGGTCGATCGTCCGGCCCACGAGCGGCGCGCCGGCGGCCTCGTTGCGGTAGACGTAGTCGAGGGTGCTGCCGGAGTCGAAGCCGGTCGCGTGGCCGAGCGCGATGCCGCGCGAGAGCTTGCCGCCCAGCTTCAGGCCGGCGCGCGTCATCGCCCAGTAGGCGCCGCGCGGCGACAGGGGCGAGAGCGGCTCGGCCAGCGCGCGCGACTCGTCGGCGGTCGCGCCCGCCTGGTCGGCTTCGCGCAGGTCGACCGGCGCCGGCGGGTTGTCGAACAGGCGCAGGATGAAGTCGCGCACCGCGGCCACGGCCGGGGCGCGGTCCTTCTCGCCGAGCGTGTCGTGAAAGAAGCCCGGCAGTTCGATCTTCTCCTTCACCGCGCTGCCCAGGCGTTCGAAGAACGCGTGCTGCGGTTGGTGGTGCACCACCCAGTCCGCGCCCGAGATGAGCAGTTGGGTCGGCACGACGATCGCGTTGGCGTCCTGCACCACGCGCTCGGCCGCGGCGTACAGGTCGAGCAGGATGTTGACGGCGATCGGCCGCGTGATGAGCGCGTCGGCCTCGAAGCTGGCGATGCGCTCGGGATCGTGCGTGAGGAACTTCGCCTTCACGTAGCTGTTGACGAAGAAGAGGCCACGCAGCTTGTGCATCAGCGCCAGTCCGGGCCGCGCGAAGGGCACGTACAGCTTGACCTTGAAGGCCGGCGAGGCCAGCGTGAGGCCGCGCACCTTGGGCGCGTAGTCGTGCGCCCAGGTCGACACCAGCACCGCGCCCACGCTCTGCGCGATCACGTGGATGTCGTGCTCGGCCACGCCGTGCTGCGTGCCGATGTGCTCGATGAAGGTCTGCACGTCCCGCACCGAGTGCGCGAAGCTGGGGCTGTGGCCGCGCTGGCCCGGCGAGCGGCCATGGCCGCGGGCGTCCCAGGCGAAGAAGTCGAAATCGGGCAGGTCGAGTTCGTCGACCAGGTGCGCCATGCGCGCGCCGTGCTCGTGGCCGCGGTGGAACAGCACGACGGCGCCGCGACGGACGCCGCCGGTGGCGGGCCAGTGGCGGTAGAACAGCGACTCGCCGTCGTGCGTGTCGAAGTGCAGCTCCTGCGCGGTGCGGGACGAGGGGGTCATAAAGCTCCAGAAGACGGGGTCTTATTTTGCTATGAAAAAGATAGCTACTGGCGCCCGATCCACGGGCGTTGCGGACATATTTCGCTTGAAAGCCGGATCAGTGCCCCGCTTCGGCCAGCGCGCGGCGGATGCGGTTGGCGATGGTCCAGGCGACGAGCGCAGCCAGCAGCGGCATGAGCCACGCGGTCCATCCGGCCAGCGGCCAGCCCAGCGCGACATACAAGCCCAGCGCCCCGAAGACGAAGGCGCGGTCGCTCTTGCCCATCGGCCCGTCGTAGCGGCGCGAGGCACCAACCGTGGGGCCCAGCGCGCCCGCGAATTCCGAGAGGCCCGCCAGCACGATCACCGCGCCCACCCAGAAGCCGCCGAACGGCGCGATGAGCGCGAAGGGCGCGTACAGCGCCGCGTCGGAGATCACGTCCGTCAGCTCGTTGAGGAAGGCGCCCAGCGCGCTCTTCTGGCCATGCTCGCGCGCCAGCATGCCGTCGATGGCGTTGAAGGCCATGCGCAGGAACATCCACAGAGGAATCAGCGCAAAGGCCCAGCGGCCGGGCGCGGCGAAGAACAGCCAGACGCCGAGCGCCACCGACACCGCGCAGGCCGCCACCGTCACCTGATTGGCGGTGACGCCGGCCCGGGCAAGGCGTCCGACCAGCGGCCGCAGCAGGGCCTGGAATCGCGGCTTCAGTTCGTAGATGGACACAGGGGGGAGCTCCTCGTTCTCTTTGTTCTCGGGTGGCGGCGGATTCTGCCAGTGCAGGGTGATGCCGCCGGGGCGTGTGCGTGTACTGGTATCGGGCTCCCGGCTTGCCGGTATCGGCGAGCGCCACTTTCCGGTGACGACGCATCGTGTCCCTGGCTGGGCAACTGCCCTAGACTCAGTCCGTCCTGACCCACCTTGCCGCATGTCCATCCAGACCGACGACTTCGCCCCAGCCCCGCCGCGCGTGGTGTCCGCTGCGCCCGCCTCGCCCAACGAGGAGGCGATCGAGCGCGCGCTGCGGCCCAAGCTGCTCGACGAGTATGTCGGCCAGGCGAAGGTGCGCGAGCAGCTGGAGATCTTCATCGGCGCTGCCAAGAAGCGCGGCGAGCCGCTGGACCACGTCCTGCTTTTCGGCCCGCCCGGCCTGGGCAAGACCACGCTCTCGCACATCGTCGCCGCCGAACTCGGCGTGAACCTGCGCCAGACCAGCGGCCCGGTGCTCGAGAAGCCCAAGGACCTGGCCGCGCTGCTGACCAACCTCGAAGCGCACGACGTGCTCTTCATCGACGAGATCCACCGCCTGTCGCCGGTGGTCGAGGAAATCCTCTACCCCGCGCTGGAGGACTACCAGATCGACATCATGATCGGCGAGGGCCCCGCGGCGCGCAGCATCAAGCTCGACCTGCAGCCCTTCACGCTGGTGGGCGCGACCACGCGCGCCGGCATGCTGACCAACCCGCTGCGCGACCGCTTCGGCATCGTGGCGCGGCTGGAGTTCTACACGGCCGAGGAACTGACGCGCATCGTCACCCGCAGCGCCGGCCTGCTCAACGCGCCCATCGACGCCGACGGCGCCTTCGAAATCGCGCGCCGCAGCCGCGGCACGCCGCGCATCGCCAACCGCCTGCTGCGCCGGGTGCGCGACTACGCCGACGTGAAAGGCACCGGCCGCATCACGCAGGACATCGCGCACAAGGCGCTGGCGATGCTCGACGTCGACCCCCAGGGCTTCGACCTGATGGACCGCAAGCTGCTCGAGGCCGTGATCCACCGCTTCGACGGCGGTCCGGTCGGGCTCGACAACGTGGCCGCCGCCATCGGCGAGGAGGCCGGCACCATCGAGGACGTGATCGAGCCCTACCTGATCCAGCAGGGCTACCTGCAGCGCACGCCGCGCGGACGCATCGCCACGCTGGCGGCGTACCGGCACCTGGGCGTGGCGGCGCCGAGCGCCCGCGCCAACGACGCGGACTTGTTCGGCAGCTGAGGCGGGCGGCCGACAATGGCCGCATGCACACCCACGACCTCAGCCCCTGGCAGCACAGCCACGAGTTCGACACCGGCAACACCGCGGCAGAGCGCAGCACGCGCTTGGTGATGTGGATCACCGCCGTGGCCATGGTGGTCGAGATCGGCGCCGGCTGGTGGTTCAACTCGATGGCCCTGCTGGCCGATGGCTGGCACATGAGTTCGCACGCGGTGGCGATCGGCCTGAGCGCCTTCGCGTATGCGGCAGCGCGGCGCTATGCGCGCGACCCGCGCTTTGCCTTCGGCACCTGGAAGATCGAGATCCTGGGTGGCTTCGCCAGCGCGCTGTTCCTTCTGGGCGTGGCGGCACTCATGGTCTTCGGCTCGCTGGAGCGGCTGTGGTCGCCCTCGCCGATCCACTACCGCGAGGCGGTGGTGATCGCGGTGCTGGGGCTGGTGGTCAACCTGGTCTGCGCACGCCTGCTGCATGCGGGTCATGGGCATAGCCACGGGCACGGCCATCACCACGACGGTCACCACGGGCATGGCCATGCGCACGGCGACTCGCACGACGCCCACCACCACGACCTCAACCTGCGCTCGGCCTACCTGCACGTCGTGGCCGATGCAGCCACCTCGGTGCTGGCGATCGGCGCACTGCTGGGCGGCTGGTTCTTCGGCTGGGCCTGGCTCGACCCGGTGATGGGCCTGGTGGGCGCGGTGCTCGTGGCGCTGTGGGCCAAGGGCCTGCTCAGGGAAACCGGCAAGGTGCTGCTCGACCGCGAGATGGACCACCCGGTGACCGAGGAGATCCGCGAGGGCATCGAAACCGCGCTGGCCGATTCCGAGACCCGCGTGTCCGACCTGCACGTATGGCGCGTGGGCCGTGCCGCGTACGCCTGTGCCGTGACGGTGGTGACGCATTCGCCCACGCTCACGGCCGACCAGGTGCGCGCCACCTTCTCGATGCACGAGGAGGTCCGCCACAGCACGGTGGAAGTCCAGCGCTGCGATTGAAGGCGCCCGGGCCGGCGTGGCGGCCGCGCCGCGTCATCTGCTCGTCATCCCATGGACACATCGCGGTCACGCGGAGGCGGGATGCTGCGAGGCCATGCAACGCGACGACGCTTTCCTGCGCGCCTGGCGCGACACCGCGGCCCGGGCCCTCGCGCCGGAGGACGACGAGCCGGGTCGCCCGCCGCAGCGCTACCGCACCCTGTGGATCTCGGACCTGCACCTGGGCACGCCCGGCTGCCAGGCGCTGGCGCTGCTGGACTTCCTCAAGCACACCGAGTGCGACACGCTGTTCCTGGTGGGCGACATCATCGACGGCTGGCAGCTCCGGCGTCACTGGTATTGGCCGCAAGCGCACAACGACGTCATCCAGAAGCTGCTGCGCAAGGCGCGCAAGGGCACGCGGGTGATCTTCATTCCCGGCAACCACGACGAGTTCGCGCGCAAGTACCTGCACCACAACTTCGGCGGCATCGACGTGGCCGAGGAGTGGATCCACGAGACGGCCGACGGCCGCAAGCTGTGGGTGATGCACGGCGACCTGTTCGACGGCGTGATCCAGTGCGCCAAGTGGCTGGCCTACGTGGGCGACTCGCTCTACGAGTTCACGCTCAAGCTCAACCGGCACCTCAACAGCCTGCGCGCGCGCATGGGGCTGCCGTACTGGTCGCTGTCGAAGTACCTCAAAGGGAAAGTGAAGCGGGCCGTGAGCTACGTCGGCGACTTCGAGCACGCCGTGGCGCGCGAGGCGCACAAGCGCGGCGTGCAGGGCGTGGTCTGCGGCCACATCCACCATGCCGAGATGCGCGAGATCGACGGCATCCTCTACTGCAACGACGGCGATTGGGTCGAGAGCCTCACGGCGCTGGCCGAGCATGCCGACGGCACGCTGGAGATCCTGGACTGGTCGGCGCAGATGCGCGCGGCGAACCGGGGCGGCATGACCGCAACGCAGGTCGCGGCCGCCGGCATCTGATCGTCACGTTCGTGACGAATTCGGCTACAACGCCCGGCTGGCGTGGGCTGCAGGCCGATTGCACTTTTCACTTTCCTGCGCGCCGCAGGGCAGAAAAAGCGCCGGTGCCGCACGAGGCGGACACCGGCGCCGTGGCGCGCCGATGGGGCGGGCGGCAGCGCCCGCCGCCGGTCAGAACGCGAAGTTGGCCGTCAGGCGGAAGGTGCGCGGCGCACCGGGCGTGTAGCGGTAGCCGCTCTTGTTGATGGCCGCCACGTAGTCCTTGTCCGCGAGGTTGTAGACGTTGAACTGCAGGTCGACGTTCTTGTTGATGCGGTAAGACGCCATCGCATCGAAGACCCAGTACGAATCCACGTACGACGGGGTGCCCACGGCGCCGTCTGTGCCGCGGTGCAGCTTGCCGTTGTAGCGCGCGCCGAAGCCCAGCGTCAGACCCATCGGCAGGCGGTAGGTGGTCCATGCCGTGAAGGCGTCCTTGGGCGTGTAGGCGAGCACCGAGCTGCCATCGGCCAGCACCGAGGGACCGCTGAGCACCTTGGTGTCCTGGTGGGTGTAGCCCGCGCTCACGCCCCAGTTCTCGGTGATGGCGCCGGCGGCGCCGAGCTCGACGCCCTGCACGCGCTTCTTGCCGGTCTGGTAGTAATTGCCGCTCACGGCGTCCTGCACCACCTCGTTGCTCACGTCGGTGCGGAAGAGGGCGGCCGTCAGCGCCAGCTTCTTGTTCAGCACGTCCCACTTGGTGCCCAGTTCCCAGGTCTTGGTCTTCTGCGGGTCGAAGTCGGTGCGGTTGGCGTTGTTGCCCGTGCCGCCGGCGGCCAGGGTGAAGTTGTTGCCGCCCGGCGGCTGTGCGGCAGTGCCGTAGGCCAGGTAGACGCTGCTGTAGTCGGTGGGCTTGTAGACCACGCCGAGCTTGCCGGTCCACAGGCTGCCCGACTTGCTGAACGAGCTGGGGGTCAGCACGCCAGTGGTCGCGTTCAGCGCGGTGGCGTCGTAGTCGGTCGAGTAGTGGTCGTAACGCAGGCCGCCGGTGAGCGACCATTGCTCGTTGAACTTCAGCGTGTCGAAGACATAGGCGCCGACGGTGGTCGTCGTGCCGTCGGTGCTCGTGCCGTTGGGCAGGCGCAGGTAGCCCAGCACGTTGGGGTTGGGCGCGTAGAGGTTGGCGGCAGGCCAGAAGCCGGCGGTGCGGATGCCCGGGACGCCGAACACCGTCGCGCCCTGGCCGTAGTAGCCGATCGACTCCTGCTCCTCGCGGATCAGCTCCACGCCGGCGTTGAGCGTGTGGCCCACGCTGCCGGTGTTGAACTTGGCGCTGAGGTTCGTCTGGTTGGTCAGGATCGTGTTGTCCTGCGTCTTGTTGGTCGGCAGGTTGCGGGTGATCGTCCAGGCCAGCGGATTGGCCACCGTGGTCGTGCCGGGCACGAAGGTGTTGATGAAGCCCGAGGTGGCCGCCGGCAGGCCGCCACGGTAGGTGCTGCTCGTGCCGACGCGCGTCGAGCTCAGGCCCGCGCCCATGAAGGCCGTGAGCATGTAGTCCTGCTCGGTCTTGCCGTAGCGGAAGGTGTTGCGCAGCGTGACGTCGGGCGTGATGTCGTGCTCGACGCGCGCCGTGAACATGTTCTGCGTGACGTTCTCGAAGTCCGAACTCGTGCCGTAGAAATTGCTGGAGTTCACGCGTGGCGCGAAGTCGAGGTAGCCGCGGCGCAGGATGCCGGCGTTGATGGTCGTCGGGTCCGGGTTCGAATAGCCTGGCAGGCCGATGGTCGGCACGCCGCCGTCCGGGATGTTGTTCTGCTTGATATGGACGAAGTCGAAGAAGAAGCGCGTCGGGCTGTTCAGGCCGAAGGCGAAGGAGGGCGCGATGCCCCAGCGCTTGTTCTTGACCACGTCGCGGCCCGAAACGTCGGCGTCTTCGGCCACGGCGTTCAGGCGGAAGGCCGCGCCGATGCCGTTGGGCCCGCTCAGCGCCTTGTTCCAGTCGATGGAGGCGCGCTTGAAGCTGTCGCTGCCCGCACCCACCGAGCCGAAGAAGCTGTCCGACAGGCTCGGCTTCTTGGTGATGAGGTTGATGTAGCCGGTCGGCGAGGTGCGGCCGGTGTCGGAACCCGCCGGGCCCTTCACGACCTCGACCTGGTCGATGTTGAAGGTGTCGCGGGCGATCGAGCCGGTGTCTCGGATGCCGTCGACGAAGATGCTGCTCGACGAGTCGAAGCCGCGCATGTAGACGGCGTCGCCCGTCGAGGTATTGCCGTTCTCGCCCAGGTAGAAGGCGCCGGCGCCCGGGGTGTTGCGCAGCGCCTCGGTCAGCGTGGTCGCGCCCTGTTCCCGCAGCACCTGTTCACGGATCACCTGCACCGTCTGCGGCGTGTCGACCAGCGGCGCGGTGAACTTCGGGTTGGCCGAGGTCTCGGCCTTGTAGTCGGCCGCGGGCGCGGAATCCTGCACCTGCACCGAGGGCAGCGTGCCCGAGGCCGTTTGCGCCAGGGTCGGCAGCGACAGGGCCATCAGCGTGGCGGCCGCGGTCAGCGGCGGGACGGCGCGCGCGACGGCGTGCTTGCGGGTCTTGATGTAAGCCATGGAGAGCCCTCCTCCTTGAGGGCATCGGTCGAAGACCTGACATGGCTTGCTCGGATCCCCCGGCGGATCACGTGGCGTGACGGGGGAGGGGCTGGCTGGTCAGCGGATAGACGAAATGCGATTTCACGGCAACGTGAACGCGACAAATGATAATCACTCTTACTAACTTTGTGCGCGCCGTCCTGCATCTCGCCGCGAGCGGTTGTGGCTGGCGCGCTACGAAGAAAGGACGCGAGGTCGAAGGATGCCGAGGTCGGCGCGCCAATGGCGGCACTCGATCCGCTGACGCTCTGGAAACGAAAAAGCCTTGCAGGCGGGCGGCCTGCAAGGCTTGGATCTGGTGGCGCTTCACGGACTCGAACCGCGGACCTGTGGATTATGATTTCAGAGACACCAGGGAAGGCGTCTCAAGTGAAAAAAGGACTGGAATGCTGCTAAGTGCTTGTCGCATAAGGAAAAGATAGGTGGCGTTCATTGGCGATTCGTGGCGTTGATTGGGTTTGGCGTGTAGCCTATGCGTAGCCTAATCAGGGCGGCGATGGTAGAGTTCCCACAGGTAGGCTACACAAGCGGGGAAACTTCACCATGACCGAAAAGCTCACAAAGGCGCTCATCGACAGTACGCCGTTCTCCACTACTGGTCAGTACACCCTCATGGACAGCCAAACACCTGGCTTTGGTCTGCGAGTGGGCGCGCAGTCCAAGACCTTCATTGTGGTCAAGCGGCTACCTCACAAGGCCCCCCAGCGCGTCACGCTCGGGAAGTACGGCGCTCTCACGGTGGATACGGCGCGCAAGCTCGCTATCGAGGCTCTGGCTAAGCTCTCGGGTGGCACAGATATCAATGCGCAGAAAAAAGTCATCAAGGCAGAGCAAAACGCCTTGGAGGAAGAAAAGCGTACTGAGCAAGAGCAAAGTGAACAAACGCTATCTTGGCTTTTGAAGGAGTACAAAGACAATCAACTTATCAAGTCAAAAGACAAAGTAAGTCAGTCTACTTTGTCAAGCTTTGAATACTGTTTTCAAATGTTTGACAAGCGTAAATGCCAAACATTGAAGTACAACGAAAAGAAGAAATGCTGGGAAGAGGCGCAGATTGTTGAGCTCAATAGCTGGCTTGAGCGTCCGCTTCGCTCCATAGAGCCCAAGGAAATTCTCGCTCGCTTCGAAACCATGGAGATCACCAAGCCTCAAAAGCTACTGGGAGGAAAGCTGGCGCCTATGGTTCGAACACACCAACTAACATTCAAGTTTGCGCAGTGTGCGTATGAGTGGTTCATTCCGCGCAACTATCACTCCACTGATAAGCAAGAAATACTTGAAAACCCGTTCAAGATTTTGAATGTGTTCAAAAAGTGGAAAAAGACAGGAGTGAGAACCCGCATTGTCAACTACCAAGACAAGGACGAGTTTGGTAAATGGTGGTGTGCGCTACAAAAATATCGCAGTACTAATGAAGTTGCGACTGACTACATAGAATTCTCACTTCTTCAAGCTGGACGCTCCATTGAGTTGGTCCCTTTAAAGTGGGAGCAAGTGGATATGAAGCGAGGGGTGGTGGTGTATGAGAAAACAAAAAACGGTTTAGATTACGTTGTGCCGCTTAGTCAACGGGCTAAGGAAATTCTTGAGCGAAGAATGAAGGCAAACCCGAAAGGCAATAGCTGGGTGTGGCATTACCCAAGCTCTGCCACTGGACATGTTCCCAAGGATATGAAGCACCACTTTCAGCAAATTGCAGAGCTGGGCGCTAAGTATGTATCAAGCCATGATTTGAAAAGAACCTGGGCCAGCGCTGCAAACTCAATCGCTGATATTAAAGAGCGTGAAATTAACTATTTGCTCAAGCACAAGGAAAACGATGTAAACAAGCACTACTTCGTCAAAAACGAAACCG
The DNA here is from genome assembly GCA_005503065.1 of Comamonadaceae bacterium ALPHA2B. Classification (GTDB taxonomy): domain Bacteria; phylum Pseudomonadota; class Gammaproteobacteria; order Burkholderiales; family Burkholderiaceae_C; genus Xenophilus. Next base: position 155,366 of record SCOE01000003.1, on the reverse strand, counting down.
TGCTGCGCTCAATCCTTCAGCGGGTTGAGAATGTTTTTTTGGAAAGGGCAAAGGAGTTTAAGGAGACGCAGAAGTAATGGGGCATGGCCCCATCACTATTTAAAAAATCGGAAAAATAACAATTTGGATTTTCTTGTCAAGCTTGTTTTGTGAGATTAGTTGAGCAAATTCAAAATGATTGCCAAGCGTATATGCCAATGCTGCTGATTCGGGCAAAGCAACGTAGACAAACTGATTGTCTATTTGCAAGACAATCTGCTTTTGAGGGCTAAAGTCGCCTATGTCCTGGACTTCTTTAAGATTGCCTCGATCATCGAGCTCGTACCAGTGTGCATACGAAGCGGCGTACTTTGCAAATCGAGTATGAAAAGCGTTAATGACGACACCCCGCTGATAACCCGATTTACCACGCTCAACTGAGAAATTCACCTTGACGTTCTCGGCAAGGTCTTTTCGCGTTCCGACAGCGAACAAACTAACTGTGTAGCCATAGGCCATTATTGCTGCCAGGCCAATGAAACGACCTGCAGGACTCAGATTATCGAACTTTTCCAGTATTGAAGCGACAGCATGAATAGTTATTTGTGGATCGTCAGAGCCTTCTAAATGCGCTTTGTAGTGCAAATATGAAAACTCTCGAAGAAGTTTGAAGGCTTCAATCAAAGGCACGCAAATAGCTGTAGTGCCTCCCATTTTTTCAAGGATTATGCCGTTGATATTATGAATTGCTGATTGGTCTTTGCTATCGTATAGCCCTAGGGGGTCAGCGGCCAAGTGAAGATTGAGTTTAAAAAGTGATGCAGCCAGCCAAAAAATATGGTTCTTGCAAACTCTTAGCATTTCATCGTTTGCGTCGTAGTCTTCAAAGTATTCGTCAAATTCTTTGACTTCCTTGTGAAGTGCGCCAATCTGAACAAGAAAATTGAAGGGGGCTGTGGAATTGTTGTTTGGGCGAAACTCGCTCTTTGGAATTCCGATCTCTGAAGCTGTGTTCACCATATCGGGAACAGAAGACAAATTGAGGTTGGAAAAGAGTTCTGCTCTTTGAAAGATGGCCTCAATCCGACGCTTTGCGACTTGTTCAAAATCTTCTGCCATGTGTCCTCCAGAGTATGTGGCCTGCCAATGCTTACAGACTGTGATACCTTTGGCAACACCTCAATAGTGTGTTGCCCTGGTGCAACACGCTACATACGCATGCCCATAGAGGGTCGGGGACGGGCAATCACCTGAGGCGCCATGCCTTGCTCGGTCTTAAGGGTTTCCAAGAACTGCCGGGCGTCCATGCTCGGGGTAGGGCTCACCTCAATCGCCTGAGCTCGCTCTTCCTGGCGTGATTCGAGCTGCTCCTCGGCTTTCTCTGTGTGTAGCTGCTTCAAGACCCGCTCCGGAACGCCAATGCTTTCAAGTAGCTCGTTTTGCTGCGGTGTTGCTGTGTGCTTCATGTTGAGCTCATAGAGATACTCGCGTAGGTGCTCCATTTGATAGTTAGAGGCTCTGGAGGCAGCGTTTGAAGCTTTGAAAATCAGGTTCTTGTCGTCTTTCAGCGCTTTGAGCCAAGAATTCAGGTATGCGGCATTTTGGTCGTGTGCGTACTGGTCATGGTGTACGCCCAGTTCAGCAGCCATAAAGCAAGACGAGAGTTCAGCAATGAGCTCTTCATAGGCGTAGCTTTCGGAGCCGTGTAGCCCTTCCATTTTTCGGTTAAGTGCAGGCCCAGTGGAGTGGCCGAACTCGTGAAGTAGAGTGTCGTAGTAGAGCGCCTCGGACTTGAAGTGTTCAGCTTTGGGCATGCCTACTGTGTGAGTTGTTGGTCGATACCATGCGCCCCTTGGACTTTCGACCAGTTCGAGTTTCGTTCTTTCAACCAGTGAATCTTTCAGTTGTTCGCCCGCGAACACTGGATTGAAGTCTCGGCGTTTTTGCTGCTCAAGGGGTGGCATGCCGTCGATTTGCTCAGCGTTGAATACGGTTCCCGCGTAGGCCATGAAAACTATCTTGCGTGGTTTGTCGAGCTCAACACCATTCTTGTCCTCTGTTATCTCCTTGACAAATGCTTTGAAAATGGGTGTTCCTTTCTCGCCTTTTCTCACTTTCAAATCAAGGTTGTTTTTCTTGCCATAGCTTCTCATGCCGTTGAATGTGAGCCAGCGTGGGTCGTTGTGTCCTGACAAAGCGGTGGACATAAGATTGCAGCCTGAGTAGCGCGTGCCGGTTTCCACGTTGTAAGGGGCCATTGGTGGCAGTGTGAACCATGGTTTTTCCCACTTCAAATTTTGGGCGCTCTCCATCTTGGCAACCAATTTGTCAGTGAGCTCTTGGTGATAGTCTCGTTTGTCGAATTCTTTCTTTGTTGCCATAGCTGCCTCACATAGTCATGCCAAGGCTTTGGGTTTGCTTCTTGGAGCGTGAGCGCGAAGGTTTTGCTTTGGCCTGCTTTTTCACTTCCTCTTTGAGTTCGGCGTGGACTTCTTTGAGGCGCACCTTCGCGGCTTTTGCGGCAACCAGTGGTTGAGCTTCTGGAGTTTGAGTGGGTGTTGAGGTTTGTGTGCGCTGCTCTACTTGCTGGCTTAATTGAGCCAGTTGCTCAGCCAGGAGCTTGCGGGCCTTTGGTGAGTGGAGGTCGCGCTGATACTCGAAGACATTGGCCTTCATGGAAGAGTTGTACTCAATGCTCTTCCAAGGGCGCTGTAGTCGAGGCTGGCCCTCTTGGTTCTCCCAAACGCCCATAGCCCGCTCTATTGCTTGGCGTGGGTTCTGCCAGTCCTGCGGTGAATGTAGAAACTTGTCCGTGGAGTGAAGTGTTATCCAGTGCTCTGGATTTTTGGACACCCGGTCTTCATTCAGCTTGCCGCGACTGGTGTACTGAACGACGAAGTAATCTGTGATAGCAACGATTGGCCCATTGCTGTACGCGCCGTCCCTGGTGTTCGCGTATGTTTCTTTGAGCACTGGGTGGGGGTAGCGCTCAGGTAGCGGCGGAAGCTTCGCTATCTCGTCTGGGTGGTCGGTCCGGTACGCCATGGCGTCCTGTAGCCGCTGGTTGAATTCGGCTCTTTCGTGGTCGTCTATGTCTTGCCACAAATCGCGCTTGATATCTTCAAGGGCAGTTGACTTGAAGTGCTGAAGTTCCGCACTCGCGCTTCTCGCATAGCCAACGGCCTGAAAAATTGCCTCCTCTTTGGCACCCTGAACCACATATGACTTGGTTTTGCTATCCCACTGTGGGGCTTGAGTAAAGTAAGACCTAAAGTCTCTGGAAAATCTTGTGTGATTGCGAAGCGCGTAGTCTTCAATTTGAATGTAGTATGAATCGGACTCTTGGTGAAAAGCGACCTTAACGCCGTCTTTATCACCTAAAAATGATTCGGCAATTTTTTGATTGTTATGTGGCATGCTGCCTCCTTGAAATAATGTTGTTATTTCAAAGTAGCAGAAAATCGTCAAAAAGCAAGCGCAATAAAAATACGCCCGAAGGCGTATTTTTTAAAAGTTTGGTATGAACACTTTTCGATCTATGTAAGCTGGATTTAAAGCGATAGGTATGCGCTTGCCAGTGCGCTCCATTTCAATCTTCACTTCACCCATTGGGTCTGCGATATCGCTATCGCCAATAGAGCTCTTGCCTGAGCCTTTGAACTCGGGGAGGGTGGGTGCCGCTTTCATATCGAATTTGTCTACCTCGTCGTTGACGCTTGGCACGTCCTTGTGCGCCAGTTGTCTGCCCCAGCGGTTCTCGGCGTAGGCAATGTGGGCCTTCTGCAGGTCGCGGTAAGCGTTCTTGTGTTCCTGCTGCGCAGTAGGGTGGTTGTCCTGGCCGTGCTTATCGGTGTGCTCGCGGTAGTGGAAGAGGGCCTTCTCCACGTCGTGCCGGCGCTCCAGTGTTTCGCGTGCTGCGCCTTTGGGGGTGTTCTGGAGCTCTTCTTTGTGCAGGTCATGCATGGCCGATACAAGGCCGTCATTGAGCGTGTCCAAGCTGGCGGTGTTGAAGCCGTTGAGGCTCGCAAACTGGTCGAGCTTCTCGCGTGCTGCGGCCACGCTCCCCGTGTGGGTGAGGTTTAGGTAGGCCTCCTTCTCTCGAAGGCGTGTCTCGCCGTGCTTGCTGTAGACCTGGTGGTAGAAGTCGCGAATGCCCTGTGTGCTGCTCAGCTCGCTCTTGGAAATGTCTTTCATGAGGGCCTCGGCGCCCACCCTGCGAGGGTCGAGTGCTACGGTGTGGTCGAGCTCTTCGCTGTGCGGCTCCTTCACCTGGGCGAAGGTAGGCGAGGCCTTGGGGGCGAATGCCTGGGAGGACTCAGCGGCCAGACGCTGGAGCTCTTCAGGGGTGTAGTCGTGCGGGTTAGCGGCTTTGTCCTCCACCTCTGTGGCTTTGGGCTTTTGGAACTCCTCTACGAGTTCCAAGACTTGGCGGGTGTACTCTTCAGCTTCCCGGTTGTTTTCGACTGATTCACTCTTCAATCTGCGCTCTTCAATCTTGCTGCCGAGTTTTTCAGTTTGAAGGCCAAGAACTTTGTTTTGGAGCTCGCGCTCAAGCTTTGCCAGCTCGTCTTCGTTGGTGGTGTCTCTGTATTCGTTGATTGATTTCATATCTCCTCCTTTTTAGTTGTTCACTTACCTTATCATATTATTCTTTGTAGTCAAGCTTTGAAGTTCTTGTTTGATTTGAGAGCGCATATCAGCGATTGACTTTGACGACTTAAGTTTTGGCTTATCACTTGCCAAGAGGTCAATCAGCGCTATGGCATGTTCAACCCCAGATACACCCGCCATACTTGCTACAGGTGCGGCCATTTCGTCGGCTTCGCTCGCCTGGTGGTAGTAGAGCTCTGCGTCCTCCTCGTCTTCGAACTCAGGAAAGTCCTCGTAGCCTGGCGGCAAGTCGTCCAGTTCTTCCGGGAGCTCTTCGCTTGGCATTTGCTGGTGCTGCTGTTCCTGAGCCCGCGTTGAGGTGGTGTTGACCGAAGGAGTGCGGTCGGGGGCCTCAGCGGTTGCTGCAGCGCCAGGTGCGGCTATGCGGGTCTTCGGTATGCCGAGCACCCAGTCAGCCTCCACGGTGGGTTTGGTGATACGCGGGTAGGCAATAAGGGGTTGGTGGACTATGTAGGCGTCTGGGCTTCGCGTGAAGCGATAGAGCGCCCTGGTGCGACCATTCTTGAAGCCGAGCTTGCCAATGATTTCTGCCGTGTTGAGTACGTCTTCTTGGTGCTCTTGCTCGGTGACGCTTTTGCCACTCTCGGTGTGCGTGGTGTGCGTCTTGTTGAACGACAGTTGGCCCAGATTCTTGCTAAACGTCTCTGCTGTTTCGCCTTGGTTCGCCCCGGCCAGGATCGACGTGCCCACGTTCGACATGAGGAACTTCACGAAGTCTTGCCCATAGAGCTCGTTGAGCTGAGACACGTCCTGAACGCCAATCACCATGCGAGCGCCTTTGTCGCGCCCGCGCTCCAGAAAAATCTTAGTGAAGGTGTCGAGCTTGCCAAAGCTTTGGAACTCGTCGCAGAAGAACCATAGAGAGCGGGGCGCCTCAGTGCTGTCTCGGTGGAACATGGGGCTATCGACATAGCCTGCCATGAAGGTGAGGCAACCGCGTATCAGTGGGTCGTTGAGGCTTCCATACTTACTGCCAGACTGGAAAATGAGGCAGTTCCGCTCAGGGCTTGGGTCTTCGAGCCATTCACTGAAAGAGAAGAGCGGGTAGCTGCTACCGTCCCACTCCTTGCCGAAAGTCTTAAGCGGTGCTGTGAAAGCGGCCAGATTCCCAAGTACAGAAGTCAGCGCTTGACCCTCGCCTTTAAGAATCGCTTCAGCTTCGGAGTAGGCCTTTCGAACGTACGGGCTTATTTCCTCTGGCGGGACTGCGCAGAGCTCCTCGAAGTCTTTGAGCGTCCACACGCCAGGCTTTGTTTGTATCAAGTGGGCCATGAGGGCAGTGCCAATGAGGCGCGCCGAAGTGCCCCAGTATGGCTGTGAGGCGTCTACCGGAATGACGCCCTCCAAGAACTGCTGAGCGTCTGGAATCGTGCGTATGTCGCGCGAAATCCACCATTGCCACTGTCGCCGTTCATGTATGCCAATGAGAATCGCTCGGCGCTCCTCGATCTCTTCGGTGTACTCACCCTTCTTGTCGAGAATGACCAGCTTGTGGCCGGCTCGAATGGCCTGGTGGAGTATGGGTTTGAGTGTGAGGCTCTTACCAGTGCCGGTGCCGCCCACAACCAGAATGTGCGTTCGTGAGCGGTCGTCCGAAAGTGGCGCACAGAGGGCGAACGAGCGCGAGTCCGTCCTCAGGATTTCGACGCCTCGTGGTGCTGCCAGAGCCAGCGGTGGGGCCTTGCCAGGTTGGGACTTCAGCTCTTCGTCCAAGAGCATCTTCATAGCCTGGAAGCCGTCGCCACCAATGCGGTCGTCTTCATGGAGCTGGGCGCCTCGTGTCTGCTTGAGCTTCTGCGGCTTCACCACTGCCTGCGCAGTGCTCCAGCCGGCCAGGCCAGAGAGGGCCAGGTTCAGGTAGAGCAGGGTGTCTTTCAAGGCCTGGGGCCAGGTGTGCTGCCCATACCCCACCAGCTCACCGGCTTTGAGGCTTGCCCACATGAAGGCCACAAACGAGAGAGCAAACACAATGGCCGCCACGATTGACCAGTCCTCGATATACACCACCTGTTTGTCCCTTGGTATGTTGTCGAGCCCTTTCCTTGTTCGATAGATAGTTTTCACGCCTTACCTCAAATCTTGTGTTTGCGTTTGGGTGAAGCGCTTTGAGTAGGGGCAATGGCTTGGGCTACTGGAGTAGTAGTGGGCTTACTCGATACACCCAAGTCAGTCGAAGCGAGAACGTCGCTCAGCAATTTGTTAACTGACTGCTCGGCGGTGAGAGTAGGGGCTTGTTCAGCGATAGCCACTTGCCTACCTAACTTTTCTTTCTCGTTGACTATCAAATAGGCGCGAATTTTCTCCTCGGGCATAGCAGTTCCGGCGTATTTTAGCGCGCCACCTATAAATTTTGGCAAATTGTCAGTGTCGGTCAATCTCACATTCTCCGAGCAATCAAAGTCGCCTTTGACTTCACGGGGAGCGCCCTTTAAGCTGGTCAGCCCAGAAGATTCAAAATCTATCCCATAGGAGTTTCCGGAGATATCGAAGGACCCCTCAACAATGCCGAATTGAAAAGGGATTGCGGATAACTTCTCGTCAACTACGGTGTGATTGAGTTCACCGGCAAAATTGTAATCAGTAGGGATTACATCACCTGTCGTTTTATTTCTCAGGTTTACGTCTCCATGAACGTCAACCGTCAAGTCATTGTTTATGGTGTAGTTCTCTACGCCGTAGCTATCGAGCCAAAGCTTAATGTCCCGCTCGTTGGTGAGTTCTGTGCTTGATTTAATGCGTTGCACTTCTCGTTCCCTAAACTCTTCAAGGTGCGTTTCGAGCTCTTCTCTCTCTAACTTAATGAGGTAAGGCTCCAGCCCTTTGGAAATATAGCGGCCCACTACCTCTGGCTCGTTTTCCGTAAACCAGTAGTCATACTGCGCTTTATCTTCTGGAGAGAGGCTGGCAATCAGGTTCTTCTTAACTTCTTCGCCAAGCCCGGTGGAAGCTGAAGGCACTCTTGCTATCACCTCTTTGGCAATCTCCAAGTTATTGCGAAGATTTATAGGTAATTGTTTGACGGCCCATGGTTCGTTTTGAACCACATGCATGCCCATGGCGAAATTATCTTGAAGGTCGTGGCTTGCATAAATTATGTTGTAGCCGTTGCTCTCAACTGCCTTGTAGACAATAGAAGGGTCTGCCTGAAGTCTGCTGGAGCAATGTTGTAAGGCGGCGTATCTGTCAGATTTCTGTGAGACGGCGTTGTAGGCTATCTCGTAATCGTCTTGAAATTCAGGCTTTGCGTACTCAAGCTGCTCGGGGTTGAGCTTCACCACTTGAGCTACAAAATCTCTGTCGTTCTTCAAGTCGTCTGGCAAGTTGTGAAGCTGGACAGAATCGGTACGAGCAAGGTTTGCGGCAATGTCTCTGTCTTTGATTAGGTCTGCTCTTGGAACGTCAATTCTGTAGCGCTCAGTCATGTTCAAGATAAATTGGCGGTCTTTGCGCAGCTCGCGACTTGCGAACCGAAGAGCGTTGGGGTCGTTTAGTAGCTGCTCCTCGATAACGGTTTTGTCGTTGCGTATGGACTCTGGGACGTCTCGAACGGCAACTTGGCTCAAGCTGTAGCTGTTAGCAAGCGTGAAGTTCTCTGCTTTGCTGCGCAATTCAATCGAGGCTTTGGAGTAATTTGTTGCTGCCTGGCTTCTCGCGCTAAAGACTTTCTCGTGACTGTCATAGTCCAAGTTTTCAATAGACTTGAGTGACGCCTCAAGGCACTCTTGGTTAGAGCGAATGTTTTTACTTGCTACTTCAAAGAAGAATGGGGACTCTGCGACGCATTCCGCCATGAGCTTGTCGTTGTCGCGTATGTGTTGAGGTAGCGCATGAAGATTGACACCTGCCTTATCAATGGCAAGAAGAAAGTTTCTGTCCGTGAGCACCTCGTCGCTCATACAGCTTAAAGCTCGGCGCTGCACTTCGGTGAGCTTAGGAGCGTATCCAGGCATGTACTCTGCTTGATCCCTTAATAACGTAGGGTCTTCATTTAGCTCTTTGGTCAAGAACTGCAATGCTTCCTCTGGACCCATGCGGCGCACAGTTTCAATGGCGTGGAGCTTGTCGGTGTCGCTGAAGTTTTCGCTGTGGTCTTTTGTGGGCAACTGAAGCGCTACCTCGTCATGCTTAAGGGCAGCATTGAGAAAGTTGTAGTTTTCTGTGGTGGCGGCTTGGTACTCAGCGGAGCGGCGCACTTCCAAGGGAATCACCCGGTCGGCCACCTTCTCACCAAAGCGCTCGTGAAGCTCACGGGCAAACTCTTGGTCTTCAAGTAGGTGGTCAGGAATATCAGAGCCAAAGCCTTCACTTTTGCGCTCTATGTAGGGTTGCTTGGAAAGCCAGTTGATTGCGTTATCTCGCTGAGCCTCGATACTGAGCGAGCGAGCTTTGTAGCTTCCGGGTTCAACGGGTTTGATTGTTTTGAGCGTTTCTTTTACGCGCTTCCATAGTGAGCGACTGTCTTTTTTCTCCATAGTGCCTCCTTTTGTAGTTGTTATTTCAAAGTAGCAGAAAGGCCCCGTTTGTCAAGTTTTTGGCAATAAAAAAGCCAGCTCAATGGCTGGCCTTTGATTGGCGCTTGGCGTGTGGTCTATCAAACCATTGCGAGCGTAGGTGAGAGTTTCCTTTTTGGCGATTCGTTTTGAGGCGAGGGCGCTTGAGTGGTCTCTTGAACTGGAAGGGGTTGCGCTTTGACATGCTGCTTGGCGTTGAGCAGTTGGCGCACTTCCTCAAGACGCTTTTGGTGAGGCTCGGAGAGTAGGTCGAGCTCCTGGGTGCTCTTCTTGTGGTTGGCCTTGCTGTACGCCTCAAAGAGGCTCACAAAGTCCCGCATGGTCTTCGTTTCCATGAGCTTTTGGCGAGACACGTTGGCGTCGGCCTTGTAGGCTTCGCTGTGAGAGTTCAGGTATTCGCGGCAACCCTGGAATGTTTCGCACAACTCCCGCAGCTCTTTGGCGCGCTCTTGGGTGATTTTCTGGCTTGCCAGGTCGCGGTCTATGAGGTCGTGCGCCCAGCCTTGTTGCGCAGGGGCGGGTTTCGCCAGGCGTGCCGCTTCGGCCAACTTGTTCACCTGGTCCTCGGAGAGGTAGAGGCGCGTGTTTTCCTTGTGCCGTGAGAGCTGCACATAGAACTGGTGAAGGTTGGCCATCTGGTTGCTGGCGAAGAGGTAGCTGTTCACCACCGTGGCTCCTTGGCTCTTGTGCGTGGTGAGGGCGGCGCCGAGCTTGAGGTTGCGGCAATCCTTCGGGCTCAAGGTGAGTTCTTTGCCGTTGTCGAGCTCCACGGTGATACAGCGCAGCTTGCCCTTTCTATGCTCGATACGCCTGACGTGCCCGGTATCGCTGTTGGCCGCGTAGTTGAACACCGTGGGGTCGTTGTTCTTCGTCTTCTTCGTGAAGACTATGCGCTCACCAACATGAAAGCGGCGTGTGTAGCCGTCCTCGTCTTCCACTTCAGCAACACCCAATTTGTCGGAGATATCGCCGCGCTTGAGCTGCTGGCGCTGTACCTCTTCGTTGATTCGGTCGGCGTCTTCGTTGAGGCTTGCCACAATGAATTTGTGTGTGGGGGCTGAACGGTCGGCCAGGTAGTCGCGGGCAATGGCCTCTAACCGCTGCGCGGTCTTCTCAGTGATCGAGATACAACCCTTCTCGTACAGGGTCATGCCGGCCTCGTGGCCTTTGCCTGCAGCTGCGGCCAGCACCATTTCGCGCCCCCAGTCGTCCCGTTGGCGCTGTATGTCGGTCATTTCCACAGTGTTGAAGCGAGAGGCAATCGAGCGAAAGAGCCCTGAACCCAAGGCCTGGAGCTGGTCGTAGTCCCCGATACATACGAGCTTCGCGCCTGCGCGGTTTATGTGTTCGGCCAAGCGGCAGATCTCGCGCCCAGAGGTCATGCCAGCCTCGTCCAGTATCACCACGTCGTTTTTCGTGAGCGTGAGCTTGGCGGGTTTGTCGCCTTGAGGTGTGAGTTTCAAGAGGAGCTCTGCGGTGTTGCCACCTTCCTTGATTCCACCCTCTTGAAGAAGGCCAGAGGCCGCCTTGGCAGAAGTGGCCGTACCAATGACACGCATGCCGTGTGCCTCGTACTGCTCGCGTATGGCCTCAACGACAGTTGTTTTGCCAGTGCCTGCCATGCCTTTGATAGACACCACGGCGCCGGGCTCACTGAGTGCTGCCATACAGGCGTTGAGCTGCCCTGCCGAGAACGCGAACTTGCGGTCCTTCGTGGAACGGTCAGCCTGGTAGGCGTCCAGCGCTTTCACGACAGTGAGCTTGTTGAGCTGGTGGTGTGTTTCGCCTTCGCGCGCCTTGAAGGTCGCCATGGCCTCGTCTTCAGGTTCCTTGAAGTAGCGAGCGGTGTATGAGCTGCGCAGGGTCAAGTGGTGCTGTAGCGCAGTGCGCTTGTGTGGGTTCGTCTCCGCCTCCATAGCCTGGTAGAGGTTTTCTTTGCCGTGGGCGTAGACGGGCCGGGCCTGCTTCATGAAAAGCTCTTCAGCGCGGCGCTCAATCTCTTCCTGCGACTGGCAGAGCATGAGTTGCTTGTAGACGTGGCTCTTGAACTGCGCTTCTGTGAACTGAACGTCCATGTGGCGGCGGTCGAAGCTCTCCATGAGCTCTGCGTCGGTGGGAATCTTCATGGGCTTGGGTTCGGCCTGGTCGTTGAGCTGCTTGGCCTTCTCTGCGGTGTAGTTCCACTTCTGTGCCAGCTCTGCGCGCCAACCTTCTCGAAGCTGCGTAGCGTTGAGGTCGGTCTTTTGTTGCCTTGTGGACACCTGGGCGAGTGCTGCGGCGTCATAGGCCTGGTGGCTGTGCTCGGTGATACCCAGCTTTTCGAGCTGCGCATTGATTTCCTCACTACGCTTGCTGTACTCCTTGCATAGGGCCTTCGAAACACCGGCCACTTTGAATGTGAAGACGTTCTTCTTGTCTTCAGCCAAGTAGTCGTTCTTCGCGTCAACTTTGGTGTATGTGCTTTCAAGCTTGAGGCCAAACTGTTCTCGAAGCATAGTGGCGTGCGCCATTTGCCATACTGCGTCTATGTGAGCACTTTCCTTTGTGATTGCGTCCGAGCAAAGCGCATGGTACTTGCCGTCAAGGCCTTGAACAGAGTTCTTCAGGTTTAGGTGGGTGTGGAGAAACATGTCCACGCCTCGGCTTTCTATGTGATTGAACCAAGACACAAAAGCAAGGCCGTTGGCAAATAGCTTTTGGTTGTACTGCTCGTACATTGCCAAGCGGTTCAAAAGTGGAAGCATGGTCTCTTCCATAATCTTGTTGACGCCTGCTAAGTAGCGGTCTTGTGTTTCTTTGTCCTGCGCGGCCCACCACACTGAAATGCTCTTGTCGGAGCTGAACACAATTTCAAGGCTATCTCGATTCTTCTTTTCTGCGTCTTTGGGTTCAGGTATGGGCTTGAAGTTCGAATCAAGCTTGTGAGCATTGGCGCGCAACTTGTGGCGGCTCCAATCCTTCTGGAATGGGTCGTACCCCATGGACACTTTCCGCCATTCGTCCACGGTAAAAGTAGTGCCGTCTCGTCCAGCAGCTTGAGCCAGCAGGCCGAAGCAGCGGGGCACCATAGGGTCAAGCGTGGACGTGGCGTCTTCTACTTGCTTGGTGTAGTAGTTGATTTGTTTCTCGTGATACTCAGTGTTGTTTACATCTGCGAACTGAAGCATGTGTCCTCCCTCGTTTTCTTATAGTTTGAATTTTGGTTTCGCGCGTGGTTGCTGTTGAGGCTCTGCGGCGTGTGGTGCAGTTGTGCCTAACGGTGGCGTGTCGAGCACTTTGGCAACCGAAGATTCGAAAAGAGCTCTCTCTTCGCGTATGCGCTTGAGCTCTTGTACCTTGGCGTTGAAAGTTTTACCCGCAATGTCATTCTCGGTATGGCCAAATTCTTCCAATGGAGTGCAAATAAATCTTCCATTTTGGCCAATCTGTGTTTCGATAATTCCCAGTTCCTCCAATGGATTCGCAAAGCAATATAAGTTTGTTCCTATTTTTTTGGGTGCGCCATTAAGATTTTTCAATTCATTATTTTCACAGGAAAAACGCTCCCCAACCTCTAACGGACTGCCGATTAAAGAATTTATATTGTTATATGAGCAATCAAATTCACCACCTACATATGTAGGACAGCCTTCAAGTGAAGTCAAACCGTTATCGCGGATTATAAAATCGCCCTTTACTTTGCCAAAGCGAACGGGAAGACTGACAATCGGCTTGAATTCATAAATAAGTGGATGTCCGTCTCCAAAGTCGCCAATCCGGCCAACGTCAGGGTACTCGCAAGCGTAGATTTCCTGTATTGGGGCTCCAGTAGTAAACGCATAGTCCTTGATTGGGTCTTCAACATAGTTAAGGTAAACACCTGTGTTTACGTCAACTGTCAAGTCGTCGCGAATCTCATAGTTGGAAACGTTGTGGTGAACTAACCATTGTTCTATCTCTTCTCTCGTTTCAAGCATAGTTCCTCCTTATTGTTATTGTTTAGCAGCCAGGCTCAAAATGAGCGAAGGCAGTTGGTTGACGGATTCTTTGAGCTCTTGGCGCTCCAGCTCCTTGACGGCTGCTTTGACGGCCTTCATACCGAAGTAGACGTGCTGACCGTCTCGTGGGTGTCTGGACGCCTGTAGCGCCTCCTCGAACGCCGCCAGGCTCACCCTTGCCTCCAAGGCCAAGTTGCCTATCCCAATGCTCTTGTCGAGCCTCTTAAGCGGTGAAATCAGGCCCAAGATTGCGCGAGCTCGTTCAACTTGCTTTGTGTGTGTTGTCTCCATTCTTCTTATGTCCTCCCTCGTGTTCTTATAGTTTGAATTTTGGTTTAGCGCGTTGCTGTAGCTGAGGTTCTGCAGCCTGATTTGTAGGTTCACCTAATGGTGGAGTGTCGAGCACTTTGGCTATCGAAGATTCGAAGAGCGCTTTCTCTTCGCGTATGCGTTTGAGCTCTTGAACTTTGGCGTTGAAGTCTTCGGCAGTCACAATGTAGTCGCCGTCGCTGTCAACTTGAGCCAAGGCGGCAAACTCAGGTAGAGGCGAGCTTTTGAATCGACGCCCAATAGAGGTTTCAATATTTCCAAGAGAGGAGAGGTTGTTGCCAAAGCAAAAAAAATCTCTTACAACTACATGTGGCGCTCCTTCTAAAGTAGTCAATTTGTTTGCTACGCATAAAAAATACTTACTCACTGATTCAGGAGCTCCCTTCAATGAAGTTATCTGGTTAAACGAACAGTCAAAATATCCGTCTATGCATTTTGGGCTTCCTTCTAACGACGTAAGCGAATTGCGAGAGCAGTTATAGTCGTCGAAAACTGTATGAGGAGCGCCTTTCAAAGAGGATAGTGAATTTCTGGAGCAATCAAATTCACCTGTCACAATGCCAAACTGAACTGGTATTTCAGTAAGTCCTTTTCTTTCTAAGTAGAGAGAGCCAGCAACGTCCACTGTTAGATCTTCGTTGATTGTGTAATTTTCAACGCTATATTTATCCAGCCACTGTTCTATCTCTTCTTTTGTTTCAAGCATAGTTCCCTCCTTGTTGTTATTGTTTAGCAGCCAGGCTTAAAATGAGCGAAGGCAGTTGGTTGACGGTTTCTTTTAGCTCTTGGAGCTCCTTAGTAAGGGCCGTGTAGCTTTGCTCTATGTCGTGAAGGCGTGGATAGGCCTCCACACATGCTTTCACCTGAGCTGAGGTGTTGGGCTTGCCCGTGAGGGAGAGGGCGTGCGCCATGGTCTGTGCCTCTGCCTGAGTGAAGCGAAACGACAGCTTTCCCGAGGTCTTGGGGGCCTGTACGGCTCTGGGAGTGGCAATGTCTCGAAGACTGCGGCCAGCGGCCTTCAAGAGGGCCTCCAGCGCCTGTGTGTGCTCGTCAATCCGTGCTGCGAGCTCTTGGCGCTCCAGCTCCTTGACGGCTGCTTTGACGGCCTTCATGCCGAAGTAGACGTGCTGACCGTCTCGTGGGTGCCGGGACGCCTGTAGCGCCTCCTCAAACGCTGCCAGGCTCACTCCTGCCTCCAAGGCCAGGTTGCCTATGCCAATGCTCTTGTCGAGCCTCTTAAGCGGTGAAATCATGCCCAAAATTGCTCGGGCTCGTTCAACTTGCTTTGTGTGTGTTGTTGTCTCCATTCTTCCTATTTTCTCCCTCGTGTTCTTATAGTTTGAATTTTGGCTTTGCTCGTTGCTGTGGTTGAGGCTCTGCGGCCTGCTTTGTAGGTGCGCCTAATGGTGGCGTGTCGAGCACCTTAGCAATTGAAGATTCAAAGAGTGCTTTCTCTTCGCGTATGCGCTTGAGATTGTTGACCACGCTATTGAAATCGCCTGCACATATTTTTTCCGATGCAAAGGGAGAAAAGTGTTGAAAGCGCGTTAGTTCTGGTATGTGTGAAGGCTCATAATTACAATTACCAGTAAAGATAAACTTTCCAAGAGCAAACAGCTGTGTTTCTGGCGCCCCAAGTTCAATGAGCGGGTTGTATCTGCAATCGAAATTCCCTGTATCGTGGTAAGGCGAGACATTTGACCCAATAAGCTTTGGAGCGCCGGTGAGATTGGAGAGTCTGTTGTTTGCGCATAAGAAACTGCAGCCAACAAGCTCCGGGCCGCCATTGAGTGTAGATATTTGGTTGTTGGAGCAAACAAACATTTCTCCGACTGTGTGTGGTGCTCCTTTCAATGATTTGAGTTTATTGTTCTCGCAGTAGAAGCTTCCTGACACTACACCAAACTGTAATGGAATTTCTTCCAAGTCGGCGTTGGCAAGATTCACAGTGCCATTAACGTCAACAACCAAATTGTCATTGATTTTGTATTCTCTAAAGCCGCACACCTCTGAACACCGGCTTAGCCAATCCTCTATCTCTTTTCTTGTTTCCAGCATTGGTCCCCCTCGTGTTCTTATAGTTTGAATTTTGGCTTTGCCCGTTGCTGTGGTTGAGGCTCTGCGGCCTGCTTTGTAGGTTTACCTAATGGTGGTGTGTCGAGCACTTTGGATATCGAATTCTCAAAGAGCGATTTCTCTTCGCGTATACGCTTGAGTTCAAGGATTTTAGCGTTGAAATCTTCGGCGCGAATTGTGTTGATTCTATTGGCGAGTGTGTTCAACGAGGAATATATATTAGGCGTCGCATGTGGGAACTCAGGTAAATAGGGTCCAATAAATATCTTTTTTATATGCGTTTCAATGTTTCCCAGCGAAGCCAACGGGTTGCGTTGACACTCGAACCCCTGAACTGTGATTGGCGCTCCTGTCAATGACTTAAGTAAATTGTCTTTGCAATCAAAGTCGCCTTCTACTGTGTGGGGAGAGCCGAGTAAGCTATTTAAGGAAGCGTTTGAGCAATCAAATGAGCCCCTGACCGTACCAAATTGGAATGGAAATTTTCCTTCGGGAAAGAAGCTTCGTTGAAGCTTGACGTTTCCCGGTACGTCAACTTCGCCTTGGTCGTTGATGGTCCAGTCGTCCATGCCGCCAAATCGCTCCATGTATTTCTCTATCTCTTCTCTTGTTTTCAGCATAGTTTCTCCTTATCGTTTTATTTTTGTGGGTGCTGTCGCTCGTTGAATCTGCTGCTGCGCTGATTGCTGAGTTTGTTGTGGCGTCTGGGCTGGTGTGCGTTTGGGGGCGCGTTCTGGCTCCTCGTAGTCCTTGAGCAAGCCTTGGAAGTAGACGGCCCGTACCAGCTTTAGAAACACTCTCATATCGCCACTCCATAAGCGCTGGCGTACTTGGAAAGATTGACCACTTGGCCTTTGCTCACTTTCTTGAGCCATGAGCGCACCATGGCACGCAAGCCTTTGAATGGGTCTTCCTGGGCGGATTTGCGAACCAGTAAGTAAGCCTGGGTGAGGGCGCGTAGAACCTTGAAGGTATCCAAGCCATGCGTTTTGGCAGTGGTAGCCAACTGTGATTTAAGTTGGTCGTCAATCGGCAAGAGGACAACTCGGGAACACTCATTCGTTGCTAAAAGCTCATTGCGAATGTTTGATTTGAGTGTGAAAGCTATGTAGTTGTCTTTGGTCATGTCTCCCCCTATTTAATAATGTTGTCTTACTATTAAAGCAAAACAATAGTGATTGTCAAGGTGTCGGACAACTATTTTTTAGAAAAGGTTATCGAATGGTTAATTTATAGAGGGAAAGGTTTGAGAATTAGAGGGGTGAGCACTAAACTGGACCTTTGGTCCGGAGGGTGCTTGTTCTTTCTTTCAACCGTGAAACGGACCACATCTTCTAAAGCGCTATGAAGCGCTGGACACGGCTGTAAATCGCTATACAGAGCTATGATTCGCTGTGGTTTGTATAGTGGTAGCTCTTATTTGTTGGGCTTCGTTCAATAATCGCTATTGCTTTTTAGAAAATATCTGCTAATTTAGGAGACAATAGGAGGAATCAAAATGAGTCATTTAAAAGAGCTAACAAAAATAAGTATCGCTAACGAGTTGGAGAAGCTGAGGAGCAACTTTCGCGTATCGCAGGCAACACTTATCGAAATAGTGCGGGAAAACTACGATAGTTATGTAGAAATGTTTGGATTGCTAAAAGCTCAAAGAATTGGATGTTATGAGTACTTGGTAGACTACATGGCACGCGAATTTGAGGTAAATACGACTGTTAGCGCATTGAGAGCGACGTTTCATACGGTGCGTATGGAAAGGGGAGAACGGGTCTTCAAGCGTTCAGGTCAAGCCTTCTCTAACAAACATTGGGACAGCGGCGCAAGCGTTACTCGTGCTGCTCAGGGCGGTCCTCAAGAGGTTCAGCAAAACGGCCAACGGCTGCGTTACACAAGTGCTGGAGACACTGCCAGGTCAAACCCTTTGCCAGAGGCTCAGGTGAAGCGTCCGGGGCCTGTAGAGCGTTTGGCGGCCTCAGTGGTGGTGCCTGGTGGAGTTCAGCCAGGCGGACTGCGCATACCCAGCGAAGCTGGGATAGGAGAGCCACAAGGGGTTGTCTGGAGCCTGGACAGCCAATGCCCGGTGTTCCAAGGGGTGGAGTTCCCTATTCGAGCTGGGAAGCTCGTGGACAAGCTGCGCACCTTGGACGGCCTCATAGCCACTGTGTGCCAGGTGGGAAGCGACGCCGATTGCCGGTCAGCTCGCACCTTCCTCGTGGGATACCTTGAGCGCGTCGGTTTTGAGAGCTACGGCCAGGAGGTCATAGAGCCCATGGATTGGCCCCAGATAGCCAAGCAGACGCTTGGAAGACTTCAGGCAAGGATATGAAAAAGGCCCTTTGGCGGGCATAAAAAAGACTCTCACGAGGAGAGCCTTTTTGGCGGTTGCCGATATTCCAGTATTCTGTGATAAAATTTTCCTAGAATTTTATCACTCTGAAATAGATACACACAGTATTAGTATCTATGTTAGTGGAATTTCGTCATTTGTCAAGCTAATTCACATATTTATTATCGCAAACTTCAAGCTTCAGGCAAGACTATGAAAAAGGCCCTTTGTTGGGCCTTCTTCTTTTAAGCTGTGAGTAGTTCCCTAAACAGGGTTATGTATCGTTCTTTGCCTTTGCGAAGTCCAGAGCGATTGACGATTGGGATTGCCCCTGTCTTAATAAGTGCCTCGTCATATTCACCAAGGCTATGTTGTTCAGCGGCGTTGAGAACAAGTTTGCTCACTTGTGGAGTATCCCACTCAATGATTGAGCGGCCTGCGTTCTTCATTTCGTTCACAAGGTTGAAGTATTCCTTTGTGCGAGAGCGAGTGAAGTTGTATGGCTCAGCCTCAGTGGAGCGGTGTGCGACCACATAGATAGGTTTGTCCCCGAAAGTGGTGAGAGCAAACTCAAGGCCTTGGAAGCTGTCTTGCTGGCCGTCAATGGGTATCACCAACACGGTCTTAAAACCGAGCTCCTCAGCCAACGTGAAATACTCTTCAGGGTCTTCTGTGATTTGACCGAAAAACTTAAGCGCATTGGCGCGAAAGTCAGTTATCACGATATCGGCGTCTTGGTGCTTTTCCAGCACGTTCAAAATGTCTTCTACGCCCTCACGCTTGTTGACGTTGTGAAGAGCGAAGGTGGTGTATGGGTCGCCAGGCTTGCCAGCTTGCGTCACCATGGTCTTCATGTTCTCCGGGTCGGCAGAGAAGAGTGCGACTTTGAAGCGTTCTGTGTTCACTCTCATTTGGTACGCAAAATCTTGGTCGCGTGCGATTGAGGCAAGTGCCAAAGCACACTTGGTTTTCCCCAGTCCTCCCTTGTTTTGCGCTACAACAATGTTGAGCTTGTTGTATGAGGGTAAATACTGGTTTTGGTCGTTGTAGACCGACATGCGGTCAATGGTTTTCTCTTTTTTCATAGTTCCTCCTTTTTGTAGTTGTTAGTGTGTGGTTCTTTCCTTTAGTCTCTCTTCTTGAAAGAGTGGCTTGAATAGCTCATAGATATCCCAAAAGCTAATATCCATGCTGTCTGGCATGTGTGGCCCCAGGTAAGCAAAGCGCTCTGGGTCGAAGCAATAGAGCTCGTAGGTGAGAGTTTGGAAGTCCCCGGCTGTGGCGCAGCGCTTCAAAAGCTCTTCAAGCTGGTAGTACCCCCTGTCTGTCAAGTGGTGGGTCATAGCTCAAAGCCTTCCGTGAACGGGTCTGCAGGAAGTCCTGGCTCCATGGGGCTATCAGCGTGCGCGCCAGCGCGTGTGGCTTTGGGCTTGCTGGCCTTGTCCTGCGCGGCCTGGTCGGTGAGGTACTTGCGAATCTCAAAGAACGTCATGTCGCGCCATTGGCCGTCCTCGAACATACCGTCTACGGTTTCGAACTCGTTGAAGCTCACACAAGAGCCGATTGAGAGCGGCACGAACTGGGGAGCCTCCCAGGTGTAGCGGCGCTGGTCGAGCTCTTCGGAGCAACCCTTCTCGCCCAGATACACCATTTGCGCTGGGCGCAAGTAGTCCTTCTGCACTTTTGTTTCCTTGCCAACTCTCTTGAGCACAAACTCAGCCACATAGGGGCGCATGTTTCTGCGCTCTTTGCCGTCGCGGCCCATGATTTTGTTGTTAAGACTTTCTTTTTCTACTTGTATTGTCTTCATATCCCTCCCTTTGCTGTTATTTCAAAATTATTCTTATGCCTGGCATGTCGTAGTAGTTCACATACGCGCCGTCAGGCATGGTGTAAACATTGCGCATAGATTGAGGCGTTGCGTTTTTGGGGAAGTATTGCACTGGACGGCATTGGTCGTCGTAGTCCACAGGGTGAGCGTAAAAGCCTCGCTCTTGTCCTAAGCAATCGTCAATGTAGCCGTGATAAATCTTGCTCCAATCAACGTTTTCAGCTTTGTCTACCTGTGCTGCAAATGCGCTTACTGATGTGCTAAAAGCAAATGCTGCTATCAAAGTTGTGTAAATTGTTTTTCTCATAGTTCCTCCATAATTGTTGTTGTTCTATCAAAGTAGCACAAAGGCTTTCATTGTCAAGCAAGGAGGCGCAAAATCGTGCTCCAGTTCACATATGCTGCCATTCCAGCTATTGCTGCTACTGTCAATATCATAGAAAGACAGACGGCCAGGGCAATGCCAAACTGTTTTTGTGTGCTCTCTTCGAGTTGTTCATTTGTGCGTTTGATTGATTTCATGGTTTCTCCTTTTTTGTTGTTGGGTTGTTGTGGCACTTGTCGTAGTGAGTCTTCTGTGAATCAGATAAATTGCTGTATCTGACGCCAGGTTGTAGATAGTCGTCGCAAGAGCGTGAGTTGGCCT
Organism: Comamonadaceae bacterium ALPHA2B; assembly: GCA_005503065.1. GTDB lineage: Bacteria > Pseudomonadota > Gammaproteobacteria > Burkholderiales > Burkholderiaceae_C > Xenophilus. Next base: position 135,019 of record SCOE01000003.1, on the reverse strand, counting down.
GCGCCATTTCTTTCTCCCTCCAAGCCTGGACTGCATGGGTGTAGAGAAAATGGTTCTGGGCGGCGACTGACATAAGAAGACCCAGGACCAACCAGGCAGGGACGGAGAGGTTGAGCGCCAAAAAAGCTCTCATGCTCTCACCTCAGGCTGAGCACGGTACTTGTCGCTCAAGGCGTCATTGAGCTGGCCTTGAGGAGCTGTTAGAACGACTGGCTCACAAGTGATTGGCTCAGCCTTCACTCCATAAGCTGCTGCCAGTGCGAGTAGGCCGATTGCGATTGCTGTTGTTTTGTTTTTCATATATCTCCCTTTTCTGTAGTTATGATTTGATAAAGTTTGAGCAAAAATTCTGGCTCAGCGCTCGTTGGCAAGTTGCCTGTGGCGTAGCAGTGCTAATTTGGCGCACCTGAGTTTGGTATGTCGTAAAGTCTGCTTGAACTTTGTCGAACTGGCTGAATGCAGTTGTGGTGAAGCCGATAACGAAGGCTATGTAGTAAAAGCTGCTCATAAACTGCGCTCCTTGCTCGCCCTGTCGTTCAAGCTTTCTTCTGGTTTGAATGCGGACAGTATTGCCCACAAGGTTTTGAGTAATCGTTTCATTGTTTTAATCCTCCTTATCATTATTTTTGGTTTAGTTCATTTTGAAGTAGTAGCCCGCAATCTCTTTGTGAATGCGGCGGCTGAGTGTTGAAATTGCTTTGGTGAGCTCGCTGTCGTATGCGCTATAGGCCTGGGCTTCGCAGAGCCAGCATTCGGCGTCTATGAGAGTGTCCAAAAGTCCTGTGGCCTTACGGTCGGTCTTCAGGCGCTCAATCTGTGTGCTGAGCTCGGCGCTACGCATGGCCCAGAGGTTGCGCTCATAGTCGTCCTCGGAATCACGGTAGTGGTGAGCGCCGTGGTAGGTCTGTGCGGTGGAGAGAAGCGCTATGAGGCTTTGGCGCTCATGTGCTGTGTAGACACCAGCCTGAGTCTTGGGGAACACAGAAGCTTTGGGGACTATCTGCGGCGTTGTGCCGAGGGCAGAGCCCAAGACAATAAGCTTGCTTATCAGGTTATTTTGTTCTTGTGTTGTTTTCATTCTTGCCTCCTTTATGTATTTATCCTTGATATCGTCTTACGCCGCTGTGCCCTTGGCATTTGCTATTTGAGGGCGTTTAGCGAGCCAGCTCAAAGCTTCGTCAATTCGTGTGCCAGCTCTTGTATTTGGAGCTTTATCAGTCAATACAGAGGCATTATATTGACCGCTTGGAAATTCTTTCCAATCCCCAGTGCGAACGCCTTGTTTAGTCAAATAAATTCTTGCTGTTGAAAATCTCTGTGAGCGAATTTCAATATTAAAGCCAGCGTCAATAATTGTTTTGTAGTTGTTATTCATAAATTCTCCTTTGTTGTAATAATCAATATAGCAAAACTTACTCATTTGTCAAATAAATGAGGATATTTAGTTGATTAGAGTTATCAAGCGGCAGAAACTTGGAATAAGCGGTAGAAATGAAAAAAGCCCTCACGAAGAGGGCTTAATGTTGTTGAGGCTGAAAATTCAGCTTTTGCGTTGTTGACAAGATAAAGGTTTGCCCATGCGGTCCACTGCATGCGTCATTCCCTTCGAATTGGATAGGTAAAGAACCCCTTCAAAGCAAAAGATGGTGATTGCTTCGGGTTTGGGGAAATCTACTGGAATGGGCGCTTCGTAAGTCTTGCTTTGAGCCAAGTTGGCGAAAGTAAGTAGAGTTATTGCGAGGGCTTGTGTTTGTTTTTTCATATGTCTCCTTATTGTTGTTGGTTAAGTGGGGTTAAAAGCGAAGTGCTCAAAGAAGCGCTATGGCGCGCTGGGAGCCTCCACGGCGTTTGAGTGCTCTATGTGTTGGGAGTACCTCGCCTGGCTGAGCTCGGGGTTGAGCCCGTTGCGCTTGGCTTCCTCCAGCACCTCGGGGTAGCAGTCAATCTCGCCGTCCAGGCGCTCCCAGGTGTGGCAGGGGTAGCGCACACCACGTTCGTGAAAGTGCGTTTTCTTGAGCTTGTGGCGGCCCTGGAAGTCGATACTCACTGCGATAGGGGTGCGGGTGCCTCGCACACGTATGAGGAGCGTGACGGTCTCAATAATGGGTGAGCTCATGCCCTCACCTTACACGGCCGACCGCGTTGAGCTTTCTTGTATGGAATGCCATGTCGCTTTGCGATTTTTAGGAGGCTTGCAACCGGCAGACCATACATTTCTCCAATCTCTTTCAGCGTTAGCGTTGAGACGTCGTATCCATTTTTGCTGACGTCGGTTTGCAGTTGCTGCGATGCTTTCAGACCTGGTCCGTGAGGTCTGCCACTCCTCAGGACCTTATGGTTATACAATGAGTTGCAAAAGCTTTTTTTGTTCTTCCAACTGGCTCCGTAACGTTTATATAGCTCATCCATAGAGCAAGTCTGAGCGTCACTTCGTATTTTTTCATGAAGTTCTTCTAAGCTCTCTTGATATAGCCTCGTTTGAAGCCCTGAATCATGTAGAAGAGTCCACGTATCCCACTCGCTTCGTCCTATCCGCTCGGCCACCATTCGAACAGAGCACTTTCCGTTGTTGGAATCTCGGATTGAATCGATGATTGCGCTAAGCTGTCCTGCGCTCCAGTTATTATGATTGTTGTTGCTGAACATTTTTTCTCCCTTCTTATTTTTCAATGTCTTTGTTTTTTCTGCTTGGCTTGAAAGTCCCTGCGGTCGTAGTCGCATGAGTTTCCCGCTTTTGTGGATTGCGAGACTATGCTTATCTCGTCGTCGTATTGAGCAATCAGCTTTTCATAGGCGCGCTCTTCAGCTATGCGTTTGTCCTTCGCTTCGCCTTGGAAAGTGTGAACCTGTAGGCCGCCGTGTGAGGGTTGTACTTTGAATGTGGTAGTGTAGGTATGCATGTTGTTCTCCGTGTTGTAATAATCAATATAGCAAAAGACTGTTGTTTGTCAAATAAATGAGGATATTTATTTGAGTTGAGTTATCAAACGGTCGATATTCGGAACAAGCGGTAGAAATGAAAAAGCCCTCTTCTTGAGGGCTTGGTTTTGCTGGGGCTCATTCAAAGAAGCGCTACGGCGCGCTGGGAGCCTCAACGGCGTTTGAGTGGGGTAGGGGTTGGGACGCCCCTCTACGGCCTGGCTGGTGATTCAACTGTCGAGCCTGGCGCCACCTGGCTTGACCTGTAGAAACGGTATGCCGCACTGCTTGAGGATCACGCTCGGGCGCTTGTAGTGCTGGAAGCCGCCCAGGTCGGCTATCTGCCTGGCCGTGAGTGAAGCGCTGTTGGGCAACGTCCTGGCGAACTCGGCTAATGGGGAGCTGCGTTGTGCTCCTCCTCGTCTCACCTCAAGAAACGGTATGCCGTAGCGTCTCAAGACACCCTGAGGCCAGTTGTAGCCACGCAAGCCTGAGAGGTCAGCTATCTGCCTGGCGGTGAGCTTATGGGTGTTGGGAAGCTTACTGGCGAATCTCACGAGTAGCGATACTCCCCCCGTGCGTGTTCGGTACGGTATGCCGGCCTTCTGTAAGGCCTGGCGAGCTCTTGGGTACTTGGGGAATCCAGCACGCCAGGCGAGCTCCTGTACGCAGTAGAGCTGAGTGCTCAGCTTCAGGGCTTTTACTGCCGCTACAAACGCGCTGTCCTGAGCCTCTTCAACGCCAATCTGCGTGCTCAAGAGCTTTTTCTTGGCCTCTGGTTTGGATAAAGCGGCATGGACCGCTTGGCGTGTGCGGTTCACGTTCTTGGCAATCGTTGCGTATTTTCTTGTTTTGAGCCGCTTTGCCACGGCTAAGTATTCTTCTTGTTTCTTACTAATCATTTTCCCCTCCCGTAGCTAATCAAAATAGCACAATGGCGAGTAAAGTCAAATTTCTTGACTTTCGTAGGAAAATTAAGTAAGATTTGTGTGCCAGGCTTTTTTACCTCCTTTCTTATTTGCCTGGTAAATACTCCGGCAAGGGAGAGAAACTCAATCCAAAGATTGGGTTTCTCTTTTGAGGAAGCAACGGTATTTGAATAGAAAAGCCAACCAAATGGTTGGCTTTCTGCTTTGGTCTGTGCTTGTTATGCTGGCTCAGCCAGCTTGCTCATGACCTTCTCGAAGGCCTGTGTCTGTGCGCGCTGCGTCTGGTAGGCATGCTGGAGCGCGTAGGCAGGAGCGAGCTTCTCGGGGCTCAGGACAGCGGTGAAGCCCGCTGGTGCGTCTGGCTCGGTGAGGCAATTGCCCCAACGTACCTTGAGGCCACCCAGTGGCATGCCGTGAATGGCGGCGCTGTAGAACACTTGAACTGAGGTGAGCTGGGCCATGGACATATCGAGGTCCTGCGCTTCCACGCCCACACTGAGGAGCCTGTAGGGCTCGTACTGCTCGCTGAACGCCTTAAGCCAGGCCAGGATAAGGGAGCCAGCTCCACAGCCGCAGTCGTCCCCCATGAACACGGGTTGGCCCTTGGCAAGCGTTTGGTCAATGCGGTCCTTGCTGATCGCCATGTTGAGTTGAGCCAGGCCAGCCGCTACGTCTGGAGGCGTGAGGAACTGTCCCAGTTGTTCTCCGAGCTGCTCGTCGTAGGTGGACCCCATTACGTCTGTGAAGGGTGGGGCGTCCTGAATGGCTTTGAGCCACATGAGGCTGAGCTCTCCCAGCTTCCCCCAAAGCTCTGGTTGAGGCTTGTACTCGGTGAGCTCGCGCACCAAGCGGGAGTCGAAGTCCATGTTGTAGGGGTGTAAACGCTGAGACTTGTTCAGTGAGTTGAACATGACTTGAATCAAGTCATTGAACACTTGCTTCACAGAGCTGGTGTGCTTTGCCTTGCGAGCAACTTCTTGAATGGTTCGATAGAACTCCTTGGGTAGTGTTGTCATAGTAGTCTCCTTTGTTTATGACGGTTAAATCTTCATGGTCGGCTTTGAGTTTGAAATAGGTTTCGGTATCTCGTATTCAAGCTCTTCTTTAAACTCAAGAAGCTCCTTCCATTTGCGAAAGTTCTCATACAGAGAAGTGTCACAAAAGTCAGCGCAAGAGTACTCGGAACAAACAATCGTCGTGAACATATCGCGCCACTTTTCGTCTTGCTTCAAAAAGAGCTCAAAGCGCTCAAGGCCCTTTCGACCAAAAGCATCAGCCATATCTACAAGAATATCCCACTGTGCTGGCGGTATGTCGTACGCTTCAAGAACCCGGTATTGCGTCTTCGTTTCGAAAAGGTGAAGCTCAATACCTCCGAAGACGCACCGCTCAATTTCCACAGCCGCTGGATAGGTATGAACCACCGGAGCGCCGTCTTTAACAGATACATGCTTAAAAATCCAATCGAATTCAAGGGTTTCGACATTACGCAGGAGATATTGCGTGGCCTCAAGTCTGTTAGTGGCCGTCTGTATGTCTCTCTCCAGTTTGAATAAATGTTCCTTTGTTGTTGTCATTCTTGTTCTCCTTATATTTTGAATGTTGTTGGTGCGGGTGTGGCTGCTTGGGCGATAGCGTTGTTCAGCATTTGTTGTTGCTGCTGAATCTTCCATATCTCGTAGTCTTTGATTAGCGGCAAGTCTTGAGCGTAGATAACGTTTGAGCTGTAGTCGTTGCCCTGGAGGAAGTTGAGCGCCTCGCAGATATTTCCAACGCTTGTGGACTTCACAGCATTTACATACGATTGGAACTCGCTCCAATAGTTTATTTGGTTGCTGAAGTCTTCGAAGCGGTGTTCAATTGCCCAGTTGGCCTTGTGTTCGTTGATTACCTCTTCCTCGGCGTCGGACGGGCATTCATACAGAATGAATGTCCCTTTGCTTGTGAGGCCGTTGGGTGAAAATTCCATACGGACTTCTTCCTCGCGGTCAAAGCCCAAGTCGTCAACGTAGCAAATAGTTTGAGTAATGGTTTGGTAAGTCATAGTTATCTCCTTTATGTATTGAATGTGTCCTCGACGCTTGAGTTCAAGTGCCGGGCATAAAGCTCTCGCGCTTTGTCCATGGGGGGTAGCTTGTAGAAGTTGCCGCCACCTCTGGGCCGTCGCCAGTTATCTGACCACTTCGCTGGGAAGTCGAAAATCTTGGCAAGCTTTGCCGAGAAGCGGCGAATCTCAGGGCGGTTGTGGCAAGTGCTCTTGAAGAGCTCAAAGAGGGTAGCTCGCTCAATCTGTTGCTCGTGGTCCCAGCTTTTGATGTTGAGCTGCTCGTCATACTCGTAGCACAGCAGGTTGTGGATAAAGCTTTCCTCGGAGTGCAAGCTTTCAACTTTCAGTGCTGCGCGAGCGGCGGTGTTGGGAATGTCGCTTGGCTCAAAGCCAGTCAAATCAACATTCAGGAGATAGTTGAGCGTGATAGCAGCTCCACCGTCTTCGTCAAGCCATTTGTAGTACGCCTTGAAGTAGTCCTTGTTGCCAGCCTTTTGCGTGGCGAATACAGCAGTGCGGCGGTCGTCAGCGTCAATCGCAAATGGACGTTTTGAGTTCGAAGTACCCACATAAAACACGACATTTTCAATTTGAAAAATGTCTTTGCCCTTGCATTCGATATCCCGATAGGGGTTCGTCACAATGTCCTTGATTTTTTGCTGAACCTGGTAGTTGCCGTTGCTGAACGCTTCTTCCAAGCCAATGAACTTACAGTTAGCTGTATGTCCGTTCCACTTGAGGTAGGCCTCAAGGTTGTTGGTGCTCGAAGCGTTGGACGGGCATAGCCTGCGCAGCGTCTCGTAAATCGTGGACTTGCCGTCTCCTTGCCCACCAATGAGCAGAGCCATGACGCCAGGCGTGAGGTGAGGGTACTGAACGACCCAGGCCATGAGGTCGGTGAGGTAGCGAGCTTCCGAGAGGGTGCCCGACTCGTTCACCAACAGCCGCTCGATGTGCTGAGTGAACTTGCTGGGGTCGCCAGCCTTTGGCTCAATGAAGCCCTTCCAAAGGTTCAGTTGGCCGTTATCCTGGCGTTTTGGGTCGAGGTCGAACACCACGGACTCATACCGCTTGCAAAGCTCACTGGACGCCTGCCAAACTTCGGAAAAGCGGTGGTGAACCTTTGCCTGTCCGGTTGGACGGTCCTCTAAAACGTTGAAAGAGTCAGGCTTGTGGTACTCATGAAAATCATGAGTGCTGCTGAACTCATAGATTTCGCGCTTACTCTTGATTGCGGTTTTAGCAACAAAAGTCTTGCCTGAAAGATTCACCAAACTATATTTGGCGAAACTCTTTCGCAAAGCAAGATACTTAGTCTTATCGTTGTCTGTGGCGAACTCAATGAGCTTGCCTCTGTAAAAATGCTCTTCCTCCAGGGGAGGCTGAGTAGAAGCGTTTGGATTTGAAATATTTACGTCATTTGTATTGACATTATTTGAATTATCGGATAGCATAGAAACACCTTTGAACTTTATGGTTCGATAAATTTCCTTGTCATGGGAAGTTAGACTTGTAAAAGGCCGACTTATTAGCGTGAGTCGGCTTTTTTATTGCGCGTTGAAGCTTTGTGGGCTTCGTGCTGTAGCGTGCTGTTGAATCGCTTTGATTCTTTCAACTCGCTGCTGTAGGGCACTAACCAGTTCGTGTGTCCAGTTTGTGCCGTATTTCTCCGAGAGCTCTTTCATGTCTTTAACAAGACTTTTTGGAACTCGCTTCGATAGCATTATTGTGTTTTTCTCTTTCATATTGTCTCCCTTTTAAACATATTCTATTTATTTTTGATTTATTGTCAAGCTTTTGCATGACGATTATTTGATTTGTTGAAAATTCCGAGAATGTACCCGGTTATACCCGCCTATACCCGTTTCTCAAAAATCAAAGCGGGTATAAAAATATCTAATTAAATCAACAACTTACAGCAAAATACCCGTTTACCCGTTTCAAAACTGCAACTTCTATATATGTAGTAAAAATACTGTTTTTGGTCCATTTTTCTTTTCTCACGTAGAAGTTGAAAAATGAAACGGGTAAACGGGTATAATGGCAAAAAACTCAATAAAATCAACAACTTAGTTATACCCGCTTTAAAATTTTTGAAACGGGTATAGGCGGGTATAAGCGGGTATCCAAAATTGATAGCAAAGGGGCGCGTGGAGCGCAGAAGTTTGCTCAAACAATGTTTTTCAAAGCGCCGAAGGCGGGGTTATCAAAAATTTGGAATACTTTTTTCAATCGTGCTGCGCACGTCCTCGGAGCAGGCCTCAGGAGTGAAAATCCAAGCAATTTTTAGATATGGCTCAAACCAACAGCGCCGAAGTTCGAGGAGGGCGCATGCCACAAATGCTTGTTGAAAGCGAAGTGTCAGCTCTGGCCCGTACTTCTCGCTGAAACTCGCGTAGGCGACCTCGTGGAGCTCTTCAACATAGGGGGCAATCTCCTCCTCCTCCATGTGGCGCCTCAGTTCGTCGTTATCTACATAGAAAAGAAATACTGGGTTTGTTTTCACTTGCTCAATGGTTTGCGCCAGGTAGTCGCCTTCCTCGACATAGCTGAAAATCTCAGCTTGTCGAAACTCGTTGTCTCGGATTTGCTTGTAGTTCATAAATATCTCCTTAGATTTTGAAAGTTCGGTTGTTTGCTGCGTAGCGGTTGGATAACGCTGCGCTGAGGCGACCACGCTCTTGCTGCGCCTGGTACAGGGCTTTGATATAGGTGCCAGCCGCTCGAAGCGTAGTTGTGCCCTCAAGTTCGAAGTCTTGGAGAAGTTCGGCTCCAGGCAGGTCACTGAGGCACTCTGGACCGAAGAAGTCCCCTCCAATCGCACAGTCGAACCCAGCAAGACTTCGCAAAGGGTTGAGGTGGCAATAGAAGTTGCCGCCCACCCTGAACGGAGCTCCTTCCAGACTTTCAATTTTGTTGCCGTAGCAATTGAAGTTGCCGCCAACGAAGCGGGGAGCACCCCTGAGGTCTTTCAAGTTGTTTTCGCTCACCATGCAAATGCCCCCCACATTCTTCGGGAAGTTTTCGAGTGTTTCAAGTGCGCCCTCACTGGCGAAGAAGGAGCCGTGGACTACGCCAAACTTAACAGGCAGAACCTTATAGTCCGCATAGACTACGACGCTTCCGTCAACGTTGTAATTGCCCTCGGCCGTCAAAGTAAGCTCGCCGTCAATGACAATGCCCAGCTTGCGAAGTGCATTGACCTGAAACAAACAATTTTTGGTCGACTTGTAACTATCGTTTTTTGGCATATATGCTTGGACGATTCGTGTCATTATTTGCTCCTTAAATCTTGAACTTGGGCTTGGGAGGCGTGTTCTTGGGGGTGGCAACCCTTACCACTCCACCACCACTTGCGTTGTTCAGCGCCTTCCTCTCACCCGTGCCAGTAAGCCAGGCATTCACCTTGCGCTTCTTTTCGTCGTTGCTGTCCTCGCGCTTCACGCCGGCCTTGGTGGTGATAGGAGAGCAGGCATAGACGGCGCACTCAGGATTGGCGGTACAAAGCTTACGCATGAGGGTGATACTGCCAGTGATCTTGGAGGTCTTGTGCTCCAAGCATTTGGGATTCACTTTCACTGCGTCTTCCAAGTCTTGATCAGCCAAATAAATCACGTAATTAGAATCCTTTAACAGAAGCTTCAAAATTAGAGGCTTGTTGGAACGGTGGCGGTCCGGCAAGAAGCTGCCCGGCACCTGCTTAAGTTGCGGCGCAAATTCCTCGAAGAAGCTTTCAATCAAGTCTTTACGATCTTTAGTCCAACTAAAACAATAGCAGTCGCTCAACAATTCTGCGTAGCTTTCTGGCCGGAGCTTCAAAGCCTTGTACATGTCTTCTTGCAAGACAAAAGGCTTGTTCCCAAAAAACTTGAGAAATGCTTCAGGTTCGTCGTTATCGAGGAGATATTGAGCGAAGTCGGCGCTATTCTTCCATTCTTGGTCGACGATCACATTGTTCAATGCGTAAGCACAGACGCCAAGATGCTTGTTGACCCGGTTGTTGTAGTTCATAACCAAAGAAACTGCTTTAGCATAGGTAGCGTGACGCTCGGAGATTTCAATTTTTTTCATACCGTATTCCTTTCATGTGTTGCGGTCTGTATAGTTAACAGGAAATGGGTATTTTTCGTCAACTTTAATTTGAAATAGTTGATTAAATGCAACGGTTGAAAATATTGCTATTGACTGTAATTCCTGCGCTACAAAGCTATTGACGTAATTCCCGCGCCACACTTTTGAAGGAAAGTGCAGCTAAATCTCAAAAATCTATTGACCATAAATCCCGCTCAGGTATTCGTTCGTCTCACCAATGAAAAACGGCCCCGTAGGGCCGTTGGCAGGAGTAGAGAGGGTTTAGTCGCTACAGGAGCACTGCGCCTGGTAGGGAGCGCACCTTTGCGCCGTCCCTGAACACCCTCAGGCTGCGCAGGAAGGCCCGAAGGCTGAAGAAGGCGAGGGCCGCAAAGAACATGGCGCCCATGAAGTTGAGGCCGGCTCCACCTCGGGTGTACATGCCGTCCCAAACGTTCGCCAGGAAGCCCAGAACGAACACGAAGCCGAAGAAGCCGGTTATCAGCATGTGCACAAGGGGGAGGCCCACGCCGACCTTGGGGTTGCCAGCCTTGAGCTTCACCACACCAGAGCGCTTGTAGAGGTACTTACAGGTGAACTCGTTGTCGAGCACGGCAACCACAATGTGCCCGTGAGCAGGGCGAATGGCGCGGTCCACGAGAAGGGTGTCCCGGTCCCAGATCCCGTGCTCTCTCATGCTGTTGCCTCGAACAGTTAACCAGTAGCTCGCGGCAGGGTGTATGAGCAGTTGCTCCAGAACGTCCACGCGCTTGGCGCCCAAGTCTTCGGCAGGAGAGGGAAACCCGGCTCGCACGCAAGCGCTGAGCTGGGCCACATGGATAGGCCTGGCAAGCACTGGCACGGGGATACTGGACATACATACAGTATAGGGGCGGCCCCGTGGGGAGTCGAGGTCAGTCGCGCGGAGGAGGGCGCTTTACCTTCATGACGTGGGGCTGATAGGTCGCTTCCCAGAACATGCGTTCCTGAGGCTCCATGCCCTGGACCAGCGAAACAGCCATGGCGTCGATTGGGTGGTCGTACTTGCCACTGCGGACTTGAGCAGCCTTCATGGCCTCTTGAAGTTCAGGGCTCGTGTATTGCCGCACAAACTCAGTGAGCTCGCCCAGAACCTCAATCCTTTGCGCTTCGTTGGGCTCCTCGCCAGCCTTCAAGTCCATGGCAGTGAGAAGCTCGTACTCTTTGTCTTGAAGAAGGCGGGTGGCTCGTCTTACTTCGTCTTTGAGGTCGGTCATAGCTTGCCGTTCGACCTTGTGCTTGGCTTGCCCTCAGGGAGCTGCTCATTGAACTGCTTTAGTTCAAGATTTGCCTTGAGTTCTTCGTAAATGCGCAGAGCCACAGAGTCTTCAATATTCAAGTCGCCAGGTTTATTACCCGCCGTTGCTCTTCGTAAAAGTTCACCGTCGAGGTTGAGTGCAAACACACCAATACCATGGAGCTCTGCAATTCTGACGAGAAATTTAGGCTCTTGTGAAAATTCGTGTTCAATGAGATTGGTTGTGAAAGAGTTGACTTCGAGAGCGGCAGTCAAGAATTCGACATCCCTTCTTAAAGACGCTGGAACCTTGATACGCCACTGATTGGTGTAAGCGTGGTAGTCGTACCAGTCGCCACCACGAAGTTTCTTTCGAAACAAGGCGCCGACAAACTGCCGTAGAGCACGCTCTTGTTCGGTTTCGCGTTTTTCTTCCTCAGGCGCATACACGTCGCTCAACGCGGCCACCAGAATTTCTTTGTCAGCGCGCAGCGCTTTGCTCAAATGTAAGTAGCAAGCCGGGGAGTGTGGCAAGAGTTCGAGAAGAGCCGGCTTGCTGCTTGCTATCTCAAGTTTGGTAACTTCTTTGGGGTGCTCGCGAAGCACTTTGAAAAGCATATTTTTGTAATCCATTCACATTCCCCTTGCGATTTCTTCAATCTCTGCTCTTGGTGTGGTCCGGTAAGCATTGTTCCAAACCTCTGCGGTAAAGCTTGCCAATGCCAGAAGCGGGTAATCGAGCGCAAACTGTTCGGTGACAAGTAGCGGCTGATTTTCGTACTTGAGGCTTTGAACCATATAGGTGAAACCCATGTACGTTTCCTCTTTGCGCTCCTGCGGGTCAGTGAGCACACCACCTAACATGAGCTCTACACGCTCCAGTCTTCTTTTGGCCTCGGTGTCAGTCAGAAGCTCCTGGTTCACTTCGGAAGGTGTGAGAAACACAAAGCCAACCCTCATGAGCTGAAGTTTTTTCTTGGCAAGCTCTTTGTTAAATGAGAGCACATTGCGCACTGCCTCTTTGTAGTCTTCTTTGCTTGGCGACAAAGAGAATGCGTCAAGGAGGCTATCTTTGGTGAAGTAAAATCGCCCCTCGCGTTGTAAACCCTCATAGACTTTGCGGTGAAGGTTCTTCACTTCAATTTGAATCATAGTCCAAAAGGTCTTATCTTTTTGGTTGGTTTTTCGGACGTGGGCACGTTGTCAAAAAAATCGTCCTTCTCTGCGTTGGCGGTTAGCCAAACTTTTAAATGGCTATCGTCTGGGGCAAGGTCTACAGCTCTTTGTCCGTGGTTGTTGGTGGCGTTGAGGTCAAACCCCAAGTCTGAGAGTTGCTGCATTGCTTTGACTGCCGATTTATCGTAGCAATCTTTCCACTCTTCAGTTTCCAGCTCGTAAGTTATGAAAATTTGACGAGTTATCCTGACTATCACATGGGTTGGAGTATCACCTTCTGTTGTGCAAATTTTATGTATGTCTTTGCCTGAGTTCTTTAATTCCTCAATTAAAGAAAGAAGTCCATGAAAAAGATTCTCTTCGTCGTTTGCAAAGCAACACCCTGCCGCTATGAGCAAAGCGCCGACCTGTTCGCTTAAACTGAAATCGTCAAAAAATGAAAACTCGTTGTTCTTCTTCATTTGAATGACATTATCAAGATTGAAGAAGGAGACTTGCTTAATTTTTGCTTCTGGGTGAAGGTCTTGATAGTCCAAGGAATTTTCAATACCTAACGGAATGGTTAGGCATTCGAAAGTAAACATTGGGGTGAGGTCTGCGATTGAGTCGAAACGGTGAATTCCTCGCACCGTTGCTTCGGAGGTGCTGTTGACCCGGCGAGAGGCGAGCCACTGCCTCACGTCGCCCACTTTGTAGATAACGGGTTTGCCTGGCTTGTAGGCTGGTCCGGTGCCCTTCACTCGAAGCTTGGCAAGCGTGTTGGGAGCTTTGCGAAGCCACTGCCCAAGCTCCTCGGTTGTGAGCTCCCTGTCGTCGGGTAGGGAGTTCCAGTCCTGGCCCTCCTGGGTGCGTGCTTGGGTCTGCTGGTGCGTCAAGACGGCCTCCAAGAGGGCGGCGAGCTGTCCGGACGTGATAGGTGTGTTGGGCGTGTTCTTGAGCTGGGCAATCAGGTCGTGCATGCCCTGTATTCTGGGGCTATGTCTGCTTGCTTCTGTGAGAACCGCCGTGTTGCCTGGCCGTAGCCTATTCCTGGCGTAGCCTATATGTAGCCTAGCCAGATTTTGGGCAACAAAAAGCCCGCACTAGGCGGGCTTCTTGAGCTCTCGTAAGTGGTTGATTTACAAGGGCTTTTTAGTGGTGGCGCTTCACGGACTCGAACCGCGGACCTGTGGATTATGATTCCATCGCTCTAACCGACTGAGCTAAAGCGCCGAGCCCGCCATTATAGCCAGACTCCGCGCCGCCGCCAGCGGCCGGGATGGACCGCACCGAGCGGATTCCGCCCGCCGCGTCGACCCCGCGCTGCCCGCCCGTGCGTACAAGGGGGGTGACAATCCTCCGATGCTCGCGCCTTCGCCCGTCGACGCGCAGCGCCACGCGATGGCCGACGACCAGTTGATGCTCGCCTACGCCAGTGGCGATGCAACCGCCTTCGACATCCTCTACGCGCGCCACGAAGGCGCGCTGTTCCGATTCGTGCGCCGCCTGCTGGGCGCGCGCCTTGCGGCCCAGGCGGACGAGGTGTTCCAGGACACCTGGCTGCGCATCGTGACGGCACGCGATTCCTTCTCGCCGCAGGGCGCCACGTGGCGCACCTGGGCCTTCACCATCGCGCACAACCTGGCGATGGACCGGCTGCGCGTGAGCGGCCGCGAGGTCGCACTCGACGCCGGCGGCCATGGCGACGACGACGAGCCGCCGCACCTTCCCTCGCTCGAGCGCGGCGTGCAGGCTGCCGACGGCGCGGCCGATGCGGCGCATCCCTCGGCCGAGGAGCTCGCCTTCTGGCGCGCCGCCGGACGCCGGCTGCTGGCCTGCCTCGACGAGCTGCCGGCCGAGCAGCGCGCCGCCTTCCTGCTGCACCACGAGGACGGCCTTACCGTCGACGCGATGGCCGCGCAACTCGCGCTCGGCTTCGAAACCGTGAAGAGCCGCCTGCGCTATGGCCTGCAGAAGCTGCGCGCCTGCATGGCGCGCTACCTCGTGGCGCTGGAGGGGCAGGGCGCATGACGCAGGACCCGCGCGATCTGCCCGGCGGCGCTGCCGGTGGCATGCCGCCCGTCGACCCGGTGCTGCGCCGCATGCTCGACGCCGCGCCGGACCGCGACGCGGCCCCGCATCCGGCCACGCGCGAGGCGATCCTGCGCACCGCGCACAACGCCGTCGAGCCGTCGCCGCTGGCCGCCAGCAAGCCGCGCGACGCGGCACGGCCCTGGTGGAAGCGCCGGTGGGGCGGCACGCCGGGCTCGCGCATGCCGTGGAACGCGGCTCTGGCCACGGCGCTGGTGGCGCTGTTCGTGACTGTGCTGTGGCACCGCGAACCGGTGCCGGATGCGCGGCTCGACGCTGAGCCGCCTGCAGCTTCTCCCGCAGCACCAGCGCCAGAGCCAGCACCTGCACCTGCACCTGCTCCTGCCCTCCCGGCGTCGCCCGCGCCATCGGCCGACGATTCGTCGCCTGCCGTCACGCCCGCGCCGCGTCCCTCAGGCACGGCGCGGGAACGCGAGCCCGCGGCCGGCACCGACTCCCGCGCGTTGCGCGAGGAGCGCCGCAGCGCTGCCGAAGCCGACACCACGGCCCAGCAACGGGCCACCACCCAGCGCGCTGCCAAGGCGCAAGCGGAGTCCATGGCCGAGCGGCCCGAGGCGCAGTCGCCACCGCCCGCCATCGCCGCACCGCCTGCATCGATCAATGTGCCGCCGGTTGGCGAGGCGAATCTCGCGCCACCGCCACTGCCACCGCCAGCGCCAGCGCCAGCGCCAGCGCCAGCGCCAGCGCCGGCCGGCGCGGGTGCCCCGGCGGCCGCCGGGGCACCCGCCGTGGCTGCGGCGCCTGCAGCGGGGGTGCCACCCGCCGCGCTCGCGCGCCGCTCGCTGCCGCCGGCAGCGCATCCGGGCGCCTGGCGCGGATGGACGCACCTGCGCATCGTCGATGCGAGCGGCCCGTCGCGGCGCCTCGCGCGGACCGAGGCCGCGCCACTCGGGGCGCTGGTCGAGGCTGCCATTCCTCCTTCAGGGAGCGGCGGTGCGGCCGCCGACGCCCCTGTGCCGGGCTGGCGCATCGTGCTGGAAGATGCGCGCGGTGCCACCCTGGGCGTGCTGGAGGTGCCGGCCGCGCCGGGCCGCACGCTGCGCTGGCGCGAAGGCATGGCACCGTCCGTGGCCGCCGAGCCGCCGCCAGCCGTGCTCGACGCGCTGCGGCGCGTCTTGGCCGAACGCTGACCTGCGGCCCCCAAAAAGCAGCGAGCCGCTATCGAATCGATAGCGGCTCGCGCAGATCGGGTGGGCGCTTCAAGCGCTTTTTGCTGATGACGAGGAGATGCCGGGCCGCATCGCCCCGCGTGCTCACTGGTGCTTGAATTCGGCCTTGCGCTTGGCCACGAAGGCGTCCATGCCTTCCTTCTGGTCGGCGGTGGCGAACAGGGCGTGGAACAGTCGGCGCTCGAACATGACGCCGTCCGACAGGCCGCTCTCGAAAGCGCGGTTCACCGATTCCTTGGCGGCCATCACGGCGATCTGCGAGAAGTCGGCGATCTGCAGCGCGGCGCCCAGCGCCTCGTCCATCAGCTTGTCGTAAGGCACGACGCGGCTGACCAGGCCGGCGCGCTCGGCCTCGGCGGCGTCCATCATGCGACCCGTGAGCGCCATGTCCATGGCCTTGCTCTTGCCCACGGCGCGCGGCAGGCGCTGCGTGCCGCCGGCGCCGGGGATCACGCCCAGCTTGATTTCGGGCTGGCCGAACTTCGCGTTGTCGGCCGCGATGATGAAGTCGCACATCATCGCCAGCTCGCAGCCGCCGCCCAGCGCGAAGCCGCTCACCGCGGCAATCACCGGCTTGCGGATGCTCCGGATCGTTTCCCAGTTGCGCGTGATGTAGTCGCCCTTGTACGCATCGACGAAGCTGTACTTGGCCATGGCGCCGATGTCGGCGCCGGCGGCGAAGGCGCGTTCGCTGCCGGTGACGATCACGCAGCCGATCGCCTCGTCGGCATCGAAGGCCTTCAAGGCCGTGCCCAGTTCGGTCATGAGCGCATCGTTCAGCGCGTTCAGGGCCTTGGGGCGGTTGAGCGTCACGATGCCGACCTTGCCGGCCTCGGTGCGCACTTCGATGTTCTCGTAGCTCATGGTGTCTCCGGGGAGGGTGAAGAGGGAAGAAGGGGGACGGCAGCAGGCCGCGCCGGGCCACTATACCCAGACCCTCCTCGCCTCGTGGACGCGTTCAGTTGAGAATTGTTCTTATCTAGAATGGCCTCGACATGGAGCCGCCGATGGAAGAACACACCGTGCTGCTGCGGGCCTACGCCCGCGCACAGGAGCGTTGCTCCCGCCTGCTGGCCGGACAGGCCGCCCGCATCGCCCAGTTGGAGGCGCAGGTCGTGCGCCTGCGCGGCGCGCTGGTGCTGCGCGACTCCGCTGCGGCCATGGTGCGGGACGCATTGAGCCCGCATGCTGCCGCCGGTCTGACGCTGTCCAAGCGGCTCCTGGGGCTGCTGCAGGCGGGCCGCCGCCGCGTGGTGGCGCCGCAGCCTGCGGCCGGGGTCCTGGGCAGCGACCTGCGGCGCAAGGCGGTGCTCTGCGTGGGCGAAGCGGGCGGCGCCTCCGGGCTGGCGCGGCAACTGGTGGAGATCGCCGGCGGGCACTACCTGCACCATGCGGGCGACGTTCTGGAGGAAGCCGACCAGGCCCTGCTCGACGCCAGTTTGCGCGCGGCCGACCTGGTGATCTGCCAGACCGGCTGCCTGAGCCACGGCGCCTTCTGGCGGGTGCAGGACCACTGCCGCCGCACGGGCAAGCCGTGCGTGCTGGTCGGGCAGGAGGCGACGCAGCCACTGCACTTCATGCGCCGCGCGGTGGCGGCTGCGGATTCGGAAAAAGTCGGCCGCTGACGCCCATGGGGCGGGCGCAGGCTGCTATCGAAAAGAGAGCAGGGCGACGCGGCGCGCTCAGCGCCCGCCGAGCCACGCCCGCAGCCTGGGCGCGTCCTGCGGCGCCAGGCGCAGCGTGGTCTGGTTCGCCGGCAGGCGCAGCGGCAGGCGCAGCAGCCGGCGGTCGCGCGCCACGATGGCGGTGCACTGTTTCGCGTCGCCGAGGTACAGCGGCAGTTCGTCGAGCTTGGCGATGCGCCAGGCCGAGGCGGGGCGTCCGCGCGTGGCGGGGGGCTCGACGGCCAGCCATTCGTCGTTGGCCGAGAAGCCGGCCTGCTCGGCCGCGCTGCCGCGCAGCACGACCTTGACCTGCACGCTGCCGCCGGTCTCGGCCACGCGCAGGCCCAGGGCCTGTGCGCGCTGCGCGGGTTCGTCGAGCACGGCCACGCCGTGCGCCTCTAGCAGCGGCTTGAGCGGCAGCTCGTCCGTGCCGTGCACCCACTTCGCCAGTTCGGGGGCGTAGGAGCGGCGGCCCACCGTTTCCAGCGCGGCGGCGATGTCGCCCTCGGCGACGGGCCCGCCGTCGGAGCGCGCCCACAGCAGCCGCATCACGTCGTCGAGCGTGCTGTGGCCTTCGCTGCGCAGCGTGAGGTCCAGGCACAGCGCGACCAGCGCGCCCTTGGTGTAGTAGCTCACCGTGGCGTTGGGCATCTGCTCGTCGGGGCGGTAGTACTTCACCCAGGCGTCGAAGCTCGCGTCGGCCACCGACTGCACGAAGCGGCCCGGCGTCTGCAGCACCTGGTTGGCCGTCTTGTTCAGCAGCTTGACGTAGGTGGCGTCGTCGATGCCGCCGGCGCGGCGCAGCAGCACGTCGTCGTAGTAGCTGGTGAAGCCCTCGAAGAACCAGAGCAGGCGCGTGTAGTTCTCCCGGTCGTAGTCGTAGCGCGCGAATTCCGCCGGCCGCAGGCGCTTGACGTTCCAGGTGTGGAAGTACTCGTGGCTGATCAGGCCCAGCAGCGTGGTGTAGCCCTCGCCGGCCTTGGCCACGCCGCGCTGGGGCAGGTCGCTGCGGTTGCAGATCAGCGCGGTGGAGTGTCGGTGTTCCAGCCCGCCGTAGCTGTCGCCCACGGCGTTGAGCATGAACACGTAGCGGTCGTGCGGCGGGCGCTGGGCGGCGTCGCGCGCCTTGGCACGAGCCTTGTCGCCGTGCCAGAAGCGCATCTGGGTCTCGCAGATGGCGCGGGTGTCGGCCACCAGGCGCTCACCGTCGAAGGCGGGCGTGGTGCCGGCGACCACGAAGCGGTGCGGCACGCCCAGCACGTCGAACTCGGCGCTCCAGAAGTCGCCCATCTCGACCGGGCTGTCGGCCAGTTCGTCGTAGCCGTCGGCGCGGTAGAGGCCGAAGCCGCGCCGATCGACCTTGACCGGGCGCAGCGCCGTGGCGCAGGACCAGGGCGTGGCGGTGCCCGTGGGCGCATCGACCTGCAGCGTGCACGCGAGCTCGGTCTGGCCTTCGACACGCAGGCACAGGCTGGTGCCGTTGAAGAAGCCGCGGTCGGCGTCGAGCCAGGCGGTGCGCACCGAATGGTCGTAGGCGCAGACCTGGTAGTGCAGCGTCAGGGGACGGCCGGCCTCGCAATCGATCTGCCAGGCGGCCTTGTCCTGCTGCACGACCTGCAGCTTGCGGCGGCCCTGTGTCGCGCGCAGGCTCTGCAGGTTCTTCGCGAACTCGCGCACCAGGTAGCTGCCCGGGATCCACACCGGCAGCGACACGCGCTGCAGGGCCTGCGGCGCGTCGAGCTCGAGGGTGATGTCGTAGAGGTGGGCGTGCAGGTCGGCGCAGCGCACGCGGTAGCGCACGGCCGCGGCCTTCGGCCCCGCCGGAGCGCGCGCCGCCATCAGTTCGACGCCGCCAGCATTTTCTCGACCTGGGCGGCCGGGATCGCCCCGGGCGCGCGGCTGCCGTCCGCGAAGATCAGCGTCGGCGTGCCGGTGATGTTGTACTTGCGACCGAACTCCACGTTGCGCTTGAGGGCCGTGACGTCGCAATCGCCGCTCGCGGGCTTGACGCCGCCGACCATCCAGTCGGTCCAGGTCTTGCCCTTGTCCTTGCTGCACCAGATGTCGCGCGACTTGACGACCGAGTCCGGCCCGAGCACCGGGTAGAGGAAGAGGTAGACCGTCACGTTGTCGACGTTGCGCAGGTCGGCCTCGAAGTGCTTGCAGTAGCCGCAGTTCGGGTCTTCGAAGACGGCCAGCTTGCGCTTGCCGTTGCCGCGCACGATCTTGAAGGCGTCCTTCACGGGCAGCTGGTCGAAGGCGACCTGGCTGAGCTTGTCGACGCGCTCCTCGGTCAGGTTCTTCTTCGCCTTGACGTCGATCAGCTGGCCCTGCATCAGGTAGCTGCCCTGCTCGTCGGTGTAGTACAGGTCGAAGCCCACGCGCACTTCCCAGATGCCGGGCATGGGCGCCTTGCGCACCTCGTCGATCTTGGCCAGCTGCGGGATGGCGGCAAGGCTCTTGCGGATCTCGGCCTCGCCGGCGTGCGCACCGAAGGCGGCGGACAGGGCAAGGGCGGCGAGTGCGGGGGCGGCCAGGCGGCGCAGCGTGGGCAGGAGGGTCATGGTGCGGGGTTCGTGTGCGCGAAGCGCCAAAGGTTCAACGGGCCGGGAGGAACAATTGCGCGGATCAGGCCAGGCCCATGGCCTGCCTGGCGATCCAGTTCTTGACGACGCGGGTTCGGTCGAAGCCGCGCATGCCCCAGTTGCGCAGTTGCGGCAGCGGGTCCATGGCGTGGGCGAAGAGTTGCTGCAGGCCGTCGGTGGCCAGGCCCATGGCCAGCACGTCGGCGCGGCGGGCGCGCTCGTAGCGGCGCAGCAGGCGCGTGTCGCCCACGCTGCGCCAATACTCGCGCTGCTTGAGGATCTGGGCCAGCGCGGCGGCGTCGGCCAGGCCCAGGTTGAGGCCCTGGCCGGCCAGCGGGTGCACGGTGTGGGCGGCATCGCCGGCCAGCGCCCAGGCGCCGCCGTCCTTGCCGTCCTCGGTCGTGAAGCGGCCGATCCAGCGGTCGGCCGTGGCGCGCTGCAGCGGCCAGGCGGCGCGCTCGCTGGTGAGCGTGAAGGCGCCGAGCGCATCGCCGCAGGCCTCGCGCACGCCGGCGCAGAAGGTGTCGGCGTCCTGGGCCAGCAGCGTGGGGGCGCGGAACTGGTCGACCGACCACACCAGCGCCAGGGCGCGGCTGCCCGGGCCGCCCAGCGGCAGCAGCGCCAGCACCTCGCCCTTGTCGTTGAACCACTGGCGCGCGGTGTCGTCGTGCGGACGTTCGGCCTCCAGGCGCGCCGCGATCGCGTGCTGCGGATAGCGCGCCACCTCGTAATGCACGCCGAGCAGCTCGCGCGTGCTGCTGGCCTTGCCCTCGCACACCACGGTGAGCGGCGCCTTCACCGGCGCGGACACCACCTCGACCTGGGGAGCGAAGCGCACCGCATCGGCCAGCTGGCGTTCGAGCGCGGGCACGTCGACGATCCAGGCCAGGGCGTCGACGGCATGCTGGCGCGCCTGGAAATGCACCCGGCCGCCCTCGTCGCCGTGCACCAGCATCTCGCGCACCGGCGTGGCGTGGCCGGCATCGGGCCAGGCCCGCAGCGATTCGAGCAGCGCCTTCGAGGCGGCGTTCAGCGCATAGGCGCGCACGTCCTCGCGCGCCGCCGGTTCGGCCGGCGCCACCAGCGCCACGCGCACGCGTTCGCGCGCGAGCAGCAGCGCCAGCGTGCGGCCGACGATACCGGCGCCGCGGATGCAAACCTCGGGGGGAAGAGCCATCGCGGCATTGTAGGGAGCGGTGCCGCGACGGGCACGCCCTCGCGCGTTGGCCCTGATTGCTATCAAAAAAATAGCTGCTTGCGCAAGCGTGACGAGCACTGCAGGCCTGTTTTGCCTGCAAGACTGCACACGGCTTCCAGGCACACGAACGCCGGACGCGTGGGCGAGAATTCGCGCCCTGTCGTCCCCCGCCGGTGCCCGCGCCGCCACCAGCCCCTTCGTCCCATGACCCAGCCGTCCATCCCGTCCGAGTCCGACTTCGACATTCAGGGCACCATCGCCCGCCTGTTCGTCTACCCCGTCAAATCGTGCGCCGGCGTCGAGGTGCCCGAGGCACTGCTCACCGAAACCGGGCTGGAGTTCGACCGAGCGTGGATGGTGGTCGACGAGGCGGGTGAATTCGTCACCCAGCGTGAATTGCCGCGCATGGCGCTCATCCGCCCGCAGCTCAAGCAGTTCGAGATGGTGCTGCGCGCGCCCGGCATGCTGGCACTGCACATCGCCTACGACCGCGTCGAGGCACCTGTGCAGGTCAAGGTCTGGAAGGACAGCGTGGCTGCCTACGACATGGGCGATGTCGCGGCGCAGTGGTTCAGCGATTTCCTCTCGGAGCCCGGTAAGCCGCGCAGGCTCAGGTTGGCGCGCTTCGACCCCGAGCACAAGCGCCTGTCGAGCCTGCAGTGGACCGGCGGCGTCGAGGCCGAGGTGCAGTTCGCCGATGGCTATGCGCTGCTGGTGGCCAGCGAGGGCTCGATGGCCGAGCTCAACGAGCGGCTCGCCGCGGCCGGCCATGCGGCGGTGGGCATCGAGCGCTTCCGCCCCAACATCGTGCTGGCCGGCCTCGAGGCGCACGACGAGGACCGTGTCGAGATGCTGCACGTCGCCACCGCCGAGGGCGGCGCGCAGCTGCAGCCGGTCAAGCCCTGCACGCGCTGCCCCATCCCCGACATCGACCCGGCCACCGCGACGAGCAGCCCCGAGGTCGGCGACGCGCTGCGCGGCTACCGAGCCGACCCGCGCGTCGGAGGCGCGATCACCTTCGGCATGAACCTCATCGTGCGCGAGGGCGTGGATCAGATGCTCAAGGTCGGTCAGGCGGTGGGGGCGAACTACCGCTTCGAATGAGTGCAAGGGGCCGCCTCGTAAAATCGCGCGTTTCCCCCAAGACACCCTGAAAGCCCCGCCATGAGCCTCAAGTGCGGCATCGTCGGCCTGCCCAACGTCGGCAAGTCCACCCTCTTCAACGCGCTGACCAAGGCCGGCATCGCGGCCGAGAACTACCCCTTCTGCACCATCGAGCCCAACGTGGGCGTGGTGGAGGTGCCCGATCCGCGGCTCGCGCAGCTGGCCGAGATCGTCCAGCCCGAGCGCATCGTTCCGGCGATCGTGGAGTTCGTCGACATCGCCGGCCTGGTGGCCGGCGCCAGCACGGGCGAGGGCCTGGGCAACAAGTTCCTCGCCCACATCCGCGAGACCGACGCCACGGTGAACGTGGTGCGCTGCTTCGACGACGACAA
Source organism: Comamonadaceae bacterium ALPHA2B (assembly GCA_005503065.1). GTDB lineage: Bacteria > Pseudomonadota > Gammaproteobacteria > Burkholderiales > Burkholderiaceae_C > Xenophilus. The sequence goes on along the minus strand of SCOE01000003.1, from coordinate 112,398 downwards.
CGTGATCCACGTGGCCGGCCGCGTCGACCCGATCTCCGACATCGAGGTGATCCAGACCGAGCTGTGCCTGGCCGACCTGGGCACGGTCGAGAAGGCGCTGCACCGCCACACCAAGGTGGCGCGCTCTGGCGACAAGGACGCACAGAAGCTCGTCGGCCTGCTCGAGCGCTGTCAGAAGGCGTTGAACGACAACATCCCGGTGCGCGCGCTGGAGTTCACCAAGGAAGAGCAGCCGCTGGTCAAGAGCTTCACGCTCATCACCGCCAAGCCCGCGATGTTCGTCGGCAACGTGAGCGAAGACGGCTTCGAGAACAACCCCTACCTCGACCGCCTGCGCGAGTACGCCGCCAAGCAGAACGCGCCGGTGGTGGCCATCTGCGCCAAGATCGAGGCCGAGCTGTCGGAGATGGACGATGCCGACCGGCTCGAATTCCTGAAGGAGCTCGGCCAGGACGAGCCGGGCCTGAACCGGCTGATCCGCGCCGCCTACAAGCTGCTGGGGCTGCAAACCTATTTCACCGCCGGCGTGAAGGAGGTGCGCGCCTGGACCATCCACACCGGCGACACCGGCCCGCAGGCGGCCGGCGTGATCCACACCGATTTCGAGAAGGGCTACATCCGCGCCCAGACCATCGCCTTCCACGACTACATCGCCTTCAAGGGCGAGCAGGGCGCGAAGGACGCGGGCAAGATGCGCGCCGAAGGCAAGGACTATGTCGTCAAGGATGGCGACGTGATGAACTTCCTGTTCAGCTCCTGAGGGGCCATCGCGCGTGACCATGATCACCGTCCACCACCTCAACAACTCCCGCTCCCAGCGCGTGCTGTGGCTGCTCGAGGAGCTCGAGCTCCCTTACGAGATCGTCCACTACCAGCGCAACGCGCAGACCATGCTGGCACCGCCCGAGTTGCGGCAGGTCCATCCGCTGGGCAAGTCGCCGGTGGTTACGGTGGACGGCCTCGTGCTCGCGGAATCGGGTGCCATCCTGGAGACGTTGACCGAGCGCTACGGCAACGGCCGCCTGGCGCCGCCGGCCGGATCGCCCGAGGCGGTGCGCTACCGCTACTGGCTGCACTACGCCGAGGGCTCGGCGATGCCGCCGCTGCTGCTCAAGCTGGTGTTCGACCAGATCGAGAAGGCGAAGATGCCCTTCTTCGCCAAGCCCATCGCGCGCGGCATCGCCGCCAAGGCGAAGGCCAGCTTCATCCAGCCGCAGATCTCCAACCACCTGAATTTCATGGAAGGCGAACTGGGCAAGAGCGCCTGGTTCGCGGGCGACGAGTTCACGGCCGCCGACATCCAGATGAGCTTCCCGATCGAGGCGGCGCAGGCGCGCGCCGGGCTGAACGAGAGGCGCCCGCACCTGATGGCGTGGCTGTCGCGCATCCATGCACGCCCGGCCTACCAGCGCGCGCTGGAGCGCGGCGGGCCGTACGAGCTGCTGAGCTGATTCTTCAAGCCAAATCGGGCTGCAGCACCCGCCGGACGGGCGCATGCAGCTACGGTTTCGATAGCGACGCGCGCGGCCTTCTCATTTGTCGGGCCACAGGTACAGCAGTGCCACCGTCATGCTGACGTAGCGCGCGAACTTGCCGATCGCCATATAGACCAGGCAGGGCCAGAACGACAGCCGCAGCCAGCCGGCCACCGCGCACAGCGGATCGCCCACCACGGGCAGCCAGCTCAACAGGCAGGCCTTGGGGCCGAGCTTCTCCAGCCACGCGAGCACGCGCATGTGGTGCTTCGAATGCGCGTATTTGTCGGCCACCTTGTGCGCGCCGTAGCCCATCCACCAGTCGACCGCGCCGCCCAGCGTGTTGCCGGCCGTCGCGACGAGGATTGCCGGCCAGAACATGTCGGGATTGAGCTTGAGCAGCCCGAACAGGGCCGGCTCCGAACCCAGCGGCAGCAGCGTGGCCGAGATGAAGGCGACGATGAACAGCGTCGACAGGCCGAACTGCGGCAGCGCAAGGAGCGCCAGGAGTGAGTCGAGCCAGGCTTGCATGGGTGCGGGAGTATAGGAACGGGCCTGCGGCCGTCCGCGTCGGAAACGGTGCCGCGCTGCGGGAGGAATCCGTGCATCCCCGGGGGCGAACGGGTACCAATCGTTTCAGCGTCCGAAATGGGGGCTGGCTACAATCGATGCCTCATTTTTCAGCAGACGCTGCCACCTCGCGGTGGCGGCGTCTTTGTTTCTCCACCCCTCGCCCTCCCATGCAGATCGGTTCCATCGCGCTGGACAACCGGCTGTTCGTCGCGCCCATGGCGGGCGTCACCGACCGTCCGTTCCGCATGCTGTGCCGTCGCCTCGGTGCGGGCTATGCGGTGAGCGAGATGGTGACCTCGCGCAAGGAGCTGTGGGGATCGCTGAAGACCTCGCGGCGCGCCAACCATGAGGGCGAGCCCGGTCCCATCGCGGTGCAGATCGCCGGCACCGACGCGGCCATGATGGCCGAGGCCGCGCAGTACAACATCGAGCGCGGCGCGCAGATCATCGACATCAACATGGGCTGCCCGGCCAAGAAGGTCTGCAACAAGTGGGCCGGTTCGGCGCTGATGCGCGACGAGCCGCTGGCGCTCGAGATCGCGCAGGCCGTGGTCGACGCAGCGGCGCCGCATGGCGTGCCGGTGACGCTCAAGATGCGCACGGGCTGGAGCCATGACCACCGCAACGCCGTGAAGCTGGCGCGCGACTTCGAGGCCGCCGGCGTGCAGATGCTCACCGTGCACGGCCGCACGCGCGAGCAGGGCTACAAGGGCCAGGCGGAGTACGACACCATCGCCGCCGTCAAGGCCGCGGTGCGCATTCCCGTGGTGGCCAACGGCGACGTGACCAGCCCCGAGAAGGCGCGCGACGTGCTGGCCGCGACAGGGGCCGACGCGGTCATGGTCGGCCGCGCGGCGCAGGGTCGGCCATGGATCTTCCGCGAGATCGGGCATTTCCTCGCGACGGGCGAACACATGGCGCCGCCGCTGGTGGCCGAGGTGCGGCGCCTGCTGCTCGACCACCTGCGCGAGCACTACGCGCTGTACGGCGACTACAGCGGCGTGCGCACGGCACGCAAGCACATCGGCTGGTACGTGCGGGCCCTGCCCGGCGGCGAGGCCTTCCGCGAGGCGATGAACCGCATCGAGGACTGCGAGGCGCAGTGGGAGGCGGTGGCCGCCTTCTTCGACGCGCTGGGCGAGCGCATGGAACGCCTGCCGGTGCAGGCCGGGAGCGCTGGCGACGAATCCAGGGACGACAACAACGACGAACTCGAGGAGAGCTGCAGCAGCGCGGCCTGACCCGCGCAGCCTTCGGGCCTGCTGCAGTCGACGGGATACCCGACAGAACTGCAAGAACGAAAAGATGAGCAAGAAACAGATCGAGGACTGCGTGCGCAGCAGCCTGGAGGGCTACTTCCGCGACCTGCGCGGCACCGAGCCGGACGGCATGTACGAGATGATCGTCACGGTGGTGGAGAAGCCGCTGCTGGAGGTCGTGATGCTGCGTGCCGAAGGGAACCAGTCCCGCGCTGCGCAGTGGCTGGGCCTCAACCGCAACACGCTGCGCAAGAAACTGGTCGAGCACCGGATCATCAAGTAAGCCTGAAGCCGGACATCCGTACGCGAAAGGAAGACAAAAACTTCGCGAAGGACGCGCAACCTTCGCGCCCTTCGCGTTCGGCAGTCCGCCCCCGTATTCCCATTCAGAAGCAATCCATGCAAGCCCTCCTCTCCGTATCCGACAAGACCGGCATCCTCGACTTCGCGAAAGCGCTCCACGACCTGGGCGTGAAGCTGCTGTCCACCGGCGGCACCGCCAAGCTGCTCGCCGATGCGGGCCTGCCCGTCACCGAGGTGGCCGACCACACGGGCTTTCCCGAGATGCTGGATGGCCGCGTGAAGACGCTGCATCCCAAGATCCATGGCGGCCTGCTGGCACGTCGCGACCTGCCGGCGCACGTGGCGGCCATCGAGCAGCACGGCATCGACACCATCGACCTGCTGGTCGTGAATCTCTACCCCTTCGAGGCCACCGTGGCCAAGCCCGGCTGCACGCTGGAAGACGCGATCGAGAACATCGACATCGGCGGCCCGGCCATGGTGCGCAGCGCCGCCAAGAACTGGAAGGACGTCGCGGTGCTGACCGATGCGTCGCAGTACGCCGTCGCGCTGGAAGAACTGAAGGCCCACGGGAAGATCAGCGACAAGACCAAGTTCGGCTTTTCGGTCGCCGCCTTCAACCGCATCGCCGATTACGACGGCGCGATCAGCGACTTCCTCTCGGCCGTGGATTTCGAGGCCAGCCAGGGCCAGCCGGCGCCGGTGCGTTCGCTGTTTCCGGGCCAGAGCAACGGCCGCTTCGTCAAGCTGCAGGACCTGCGCTACGGCGAGAACGCGCACCAGCAGGCGGCGCTGTACCGCGACCTGCACCCGGCGCCGGGCTCGCTGGTCACCGCGAAGCAGCTGCAGGGCAAGGAGCTGTCGTACAACAACATCGCGGATGCCGATGCGGCCTGGGAGTGCGTCAAGAGCTTCGACGCGCCGGCCTGCGTGATCGTCAAGCACGCCAACCCTTGCGGCGTGGCGGTGGGCAAGGACGCGCTCGAGGCGTACGGCAAGGCCTTCAAGACCGATCCCACTTCGGCCTTCGGCGGCATCATCGCCTTCAACCGGCCGGTGGACCTGGCGGCGGCGCAGGAGATCAACAAGCAGTTCGTCGAGGTGCTGATGGCGCCGGGCTACAGCCCCGAGGCGCTGGCGGTGTTCCAGGCCACCAAGGCCAAGCAGAACGTCCGCATCCTGCAGATCGACCTGCCCAAGGGCGGCGCGACCGACTGGGACAACGGCCGCAACATGATGGACGTCAAGCGCGTCGGCTCGGGTTTGCTGATCCAGACCGCCGACAACCATGTGCTCACGCGGGACCAGCTCAAGGTCGTGACGAAGAAGCAGCCGACGCCGCAGCAGCTGGACGACCTGATGTTCGCCTGGAAGGTGGCGCAGTACGTCAAGAGCAACGCGATCGTGTTCTGCGCCAACGGCATGACCATGGGCGTGGGTGCGGGGCAGATGAGCCGGCTCGATTCGGCGCGCATCGCCAGCATCAAGGCCGAGCACGCGGGGCTGTCGCTGCAGGGCACGGCGGTGGCGAGCGATGCGTTCTTCCCGTTCCGCGACGGTCTGGACGTGGTGATCGACCATGGGGCGACCAGCGTGATCCAGCCCGGTGGGTCGATGCGTGACCAGGAAGTGATAGACGCGGCGGACGAGCGCGGGGTGGCGATGGTATTCACCGGCATCCGCCACTTCCGCCACTGAAAAGTTCGCCGCTCGGCTACTGCGCGGCGCCATCTCGCACCTGCGGTCCTCGCCGTACGGGTGTACGGCTCCGGTCCTCGGCGCGACCTGACGCCGCTCGCTACGCCGCTCGGCGAACTTTTCGCGCTGTGCCGGTTTCCTTGAGGAAAAAACGGCTGCGGCGCCCATGGGACGGGCGCGGGCAGCTATTGTTTTTGTAGCGTTTTGAAGATCTCGCGCGCGGCTGCGACGGTGGCGTCGATGTCGGCGTCGGTGTGGGCGCTGCTGACGAAGCCCGCTTCGTAGAGCGCGGGGGCGATGTACACGCCGCGGTCGAGCAGGCCATGGAAAAGGGCGTTGAAGCGCGCGTTGTCGCTCTTCATGACGGCCGTGTAGTTCTGCGGCAGTTCGGGCAGGAGGAAGAAGCCGAACATGCCGCCTTCGCAATCGGCGCTGAAGGGCACGCCTTCGGCGGTTGCCGCAGCCTTGAGGCCTTCGACCAGCCTGCGGGTCCGCGTGGCCAGCGCCTCGTAGAACCCGGGCTTGGCGATCTCCTTCAGCGTCGCGAGGCCGCAGGCCGTGGCCACGGGGTTGCCCGAGAGCGTGCCGGCCTGGTACACGGGTCCCATCGGCGCGAGCTGCTCCATGATCGCGCGCGGCCCGCCGAAGGCCGCCAGCGGCATGCCGCCGCCGATGACCTTGCCCAGCACGGTGAGGTCGGGCGTGATGCCCAGCACGCCCTGCGCGCCGTGGAGGCCGACCCGGAAGCCGGTCATCACCTCGTCGAACACCAGCAGCGCGCCGTGCTGCGTGCACAGTTCGCGGCAACGGCGCGCGAACTCGGGCGTGGCGCGCACGAAGTTCATGTTGCCGGCGATGGCCTCGATCATCAGGCAGGCGATGTCGTGGCCGTGCAGCGCGAAAGCCTCTTCCAGCTGCTGCAGGTTGTTGTATTCGAGCACGAGGGTGTGCTGCACCACCTCGGCCGGAACGCCGGCGGAGGTCGGGTTGCCGAAGGTGGCCAGCCCCGAGCCGGCCCTGACCAGCAGGGCGTCGGCATGGCCGTGGTAGCAGCCCTCGAACTTGACGATGTGCTTGCGGCCGGTGGCACCGCGCGCCAGGCGCAGGGCGCTCATCGCGGCCTCGGTGCCGGAGCTGACCAGGCGCACCATCTCCATCGAGGGCACGAGCGCCAGGATGGCCTCGGCCAGCTCGATCTCGCGCTCGGTCGGGGCGCCGAAGGACAGCCCCTCGGTCACGGCGCGCTGCACGGCGTCGATCACGGCCGGGTGGCCGTGGCCCAGGATCATCGGCCCCCAGGAGCCGATGTAGTCGATGTAGCGCCGGCCGGCCGCGTCCCACATGTGGGCGCCCTGGGCGCGGGCGATGAAACGCGGCGTGCCGCCCACGGCCTTGAAGGCGCGCACGGGCGAGTTCACCCCGCCGGGAATGACGGCGCGTGCGCGGTCGAAGAGCTGGAGGTTGGCGTCGGTGGAAGTCATCGGAGGCTGGAAGGAGGCGGGCGGCCGGCGGCGGTCGCCGGCCACCGGGATCAATGGCGGGTGTCGTGGGCCGGCAGGGCGAAGTCGGTGTCTGCCGGGCCTTCGTCGTCACCCTCGTCCTCGGGCTGGGCCCAGAAGAGACGGTCGGGCAGCACGTGGCCCATGCCGGGGCGAAAGCCGGCGTCGAGGCAGCGGTCCATGTACGCGAGCGCCTCGGTCGTGGCGGCCGTGAGGTCCGCGCCGGTGGCCAGCAGCGCGGCCAGCGCAGCCGACAGCGTCTCGCCGGCGCCGGCGAAGACGGCCTCCAGCCGTTCGTATTTCTCGCTGGTGAGCACGGCCTGCGGCGACGCCAGCACGTTGTCGATGAAGGGGTCGGGCCGGACGATGCCGGTGACGAGCGTGTAGGGCACGCCCAGCTCGCCGGCCGCCTTGGCGATGTCGCGCGGCCCGGGCGGCTTGTCGCCCGACCAGTCGGGCAGCAGCCAGCGCCACAGCGTGCTGTGGTTGCCCACCAGCACGGCGGTCTGCGGCAGCACCAGTTCCTGGAAGGCGTCGAGGTAGCTCTCGATGTCCTGGTCGTTCCACCAGGACAGGTTGGGCATATAAGCCACCACGGGCACCTCCGGGTAGTCGGAGGCGGTTTCGGCGATGCGGCTCAGGTTGTCGGGCGAGCCGGCGAAGCCGACCTTGATGACCTGGGCCGGCACGTCCTCCAGGATGGCGCGCGCCTGCTCGGCGACATGCTCCTCGTCGAAGGCGAAGTGATCGAAGACTTCGGCCGTGTCGCGGGCGTAGGCCCCCGTCACCACGCCGAGCATGTGGGCGCCCACCGATGAGATCGCCAGGGCATCGGCCCCCAGCCCGCCGGCTCCGCTCGGATCGCTGGCGTTGAATACCAGCACGCAGGGCGGTCGGCCGTCGTCGTCGGTGCCGGCCGTGGGATCCTCGTCCGGCGCCCCGTTAACATCGTCCGCCTCCGGCGGGTCCTCGGGCGGTAGTAAGTGCGTATTCATTCGGCCTGGATGAACCCCGGATGGTGGCGTTTCTGAGACGTCCCGGGCGAGATTGCTTGAGACGTCTGGATACAATCGTTGCATTCTATGTACAAGGCTCGTAAGCTGCGATGAACACGAAAACCTGGATGTGCCTGATTTGCGGGTGGATCTACGACGAAGCGGCAGGCGTGCCGGAGGATGGTATTGCGCCCGGAACCCCTTGGGATCAGGTGCCCATGAACTGGACCTGCCCCGAGTGCGGTGCGCGCAAGGAAGACTTCGAGATGGTCGAGATCTGACAGCATGGCACAAGGCCGGGCCTCGCGCGCCGTGTTGGCGCGACGGCCCGCCAGGTGGTGATGGATGAGGAGTTGGTGCCATGAGCACGAACGGGTCAGGTTTCAAGGTGCTGGTCATCGATGACAGCAACACCATCCGGCGCAGTGCCGAGATTTTCCTGAAGCAGGGCGGGCACGAGGTGCTGCTGGCCGAGGACGGCTACGACGCGCTTTCCAAGGTCAACGACCACAAGCCCCATCTCATCTTCTGCGACATCCTGATGCCGCGGCTCGATGGCTACCAGACCTGCGCCATCATCAAGCGCAACGCGCACTTCACCCACGTCCCCGTCGTCATGCTGTCGTCCAAGGACGGCGTGTTCGACAAGGCCCGCGGCCGCATGGTCGGCTCGCAGGACTACCTCACCAAGCCCTTCACCAAGGAACAGCTGCTCCATGCCGTGCAGCAGTTCGGCGCTGTCCAACAGGAAGCCTAAATGACCATCCGCAAAGTGCTCGTCGTCGATGACTCGAAGACGGAACTGATGTTCCTCACCGATCTGCTGCAGAAGAACGGCTTTGCCGTGCAGACGGCCGAAAACGCGGACGACGCGATGCGCCGGCTCGAGGCCGACCGCCCCGACCTCATCCTGATGGACGTGGTGATGCCGGGACAGAACGGCTTCCAGCTCACGCGCGCGCTGGCGCGCAGCCCCGAGTTCGCGCAGGTGCCGATCATTCTGTGCACCAGCAAGAACCAGGAGACCGACCGCGTCTGGGGCATGCGGCAGGGCGCGCGCGACTACATCGTCAAGCCCGTGCAGGCGGCCGAACTGCTGGCCAAGATCCAGGCGCTGAACTGAGCGCCCGCGCGACGCGTCCATGGCCACCCGCGAAGCCCTCCGCGAATTCCAGTCCAGGCTCGCGGGCCGCCTGCAGGCTGCCCGTACGTCCGGGGTGTCGGCCTCCTGGCTCGCCATCGAGGCGGGCGAGGCCAGGTACCTGTTTCCCCTGGGCCAGGCCGGCGAGATCTTTCCCTGGACTGCGCCGCAGCCCGTGCCCTACACCCTGCCGTGGTTCCTCGGCGTGGCCAACCTGCGCGGAGGCCTCTACGGCGTGGTGCAGTTGTCGGCCTTCGCCAGCGGCGAGCGCGCGGCCCCGGCCAATACCGAATCGGCGCGCGCGCAGTCGCGCCTGGTCGCGCTGAACGACGCGCTGGACGTCAATTGCGCCCTGCTGATCGACCGGCTGGTCGGCCTGCGCGGCATCGAGGCCTTCAAGAGCTCGCAGGCGCCCGCGGCCGACGCGCCCGCCTGGCAGGGCCACGCCTACATCGACGCCGCAGGCCAGCGCTGGCAGGAGATCAACCTCCAGGCGCTGTCGCAGCAACCCGAATTCCTGAGCATTGGCGCCTGAGCCGGCGCCCCGCATCCATCCCGAAGGACCGACCGTGAACTCGATCGCCGACAAGTTCAAGAAGCTGCTGCCCGCCCGCGATGACAGCGTGACCGTGCGCGTGGACAGTACCGCTGCACTGGTGCTCGACAACGCCGAGACGGTGCAGCCCCCCGAGGAGCGCACCGTCTACATCCCGCGCGAAACGCCGACCGCTGCCGAGCCTGCACCCGCCGCCGCGGCCTTCGAGGTGCCGACGGACTTCGTTCCCAGCCGGCATCCCGACGAGCCGGCCGAGATGCCGCCGGTCGCTCCCGCGGTCGCCGCTGCTTCGGCCGCCGCCGAGCCCGCTTCCGCCGACAAGCCCGCCACGCCGGCCCGGCAGCAGCGCCTGCTAGCCGTGCTGCTGGCGGTCGCCGTGCTGCTGCTGCTGCTGGTGGCCGGCTCCGCCATCCTGCGCTCCGAGCGCCTGGCCCAGCAGGTGGCCGCCACCGGTCAGTCGCTGATGCAGTCGCAGCGTCTGGCCAAGTCGGTCTCTCAGGCGCTCGTGGGCAGCGCCCCTGCCTTCGACGAAGTCAAGGACAGCGCGGACGACCTCACGCGCCGGGTCAACGGTCTGGCCACCGGCGATGAATCGCTGCAGCTGGAGCGCGTGGGCGCGCAGTACGAGGCCGATCTCGAGAAGATCGTGCCGCTGGTCAAGCGTGCGGATGCCAGCGCCAAGGTCGTGCTGGCCCAGAAGCAGATCCTGACGCAGGTGGGCACGGCGCTGCGGACCATCAACCGCCAGTCGTCCGAGCTGCTGGAGATGACCGAGACCATCGCTTCGCTCAAGATGCAGCAGAACGCCTCGGTGCCGGAGATTTCCGCAGCCGGCCAGCTCGTGATGCTCACGCAGCGCATCGGCAAGTCGGCGAACGAATTCCTCACCGTCGAAGGCGTGAGTCCCGACGCCGTGTTCCTGCTCGGCAAGGACCTCAACAGCTTCCAGGAAATCGCCAAGGGCCTGCTGGACGGCAATTCGCAGCAGCGTCTGCCGGGCACGCGCGATGCGCAGACCCGCGAGCAGCTCGACGCGATCCTCAAGACCTATGAACAGACCCGCACGCAGGCCGGCGCCATCCTGGGCAACCTGCAGGGCCTGGTGGCGGCGCGCGAGGCGCAGGCCACCATCCTGGCCGACAGCGAGCCGCTGCGTGTGTCGCTGGGCGAGCTGCAGACCCAGCTGTCCGAGCGCACCGGCCTGGGCGCCGGCACCCTGGCCCTGCTGGTGCTGCTGTCGCTTGCCGCACTCGGCCTGGCCGCCGCGATCGGCCTCGTGCAGGTCCGCGAAGGCCGCGCTCGGGCGGCGGCTGCCGAGCAGGAGCGGCTCGAAGCGGAGCGCGCGAGCGAGGAGGCCAACCGCATCAACACGGCCAACCAGGCCGCCATTCTTCGCCTGATGAACGAGTTGCAGACGGTGGCCGAAGGTGACCTGACGCACGAAGCGACGGTGACCGAAGACATCACCGGCGCCATCGCCGACTCCGTGAACTACACGGTGGAGGAACTGCGCCTGCTGGTGGGCAACGTGCAGAACACGGCCACCCGCGTGGCGCACACCACCTCTCAGGTGGAAAGCACCTCGACCGAGCTGCTGGCCGCCTCGACCGAGCAGCTGCGCGAGATCCGCGAAACCGGCCAGTCGGTGCTGACGATGGCCGAACGCATCAACGGCGTGTCTTCCCAGGCGCAGGAATCGGCCTCGGTGGCGCGCCAGTCGCTGCAGGCCGCCGAGTCGGGCCTGCAGGCGGTGCAGAACGCCATCGGCGGCATGAACTCCATCCGCGACCAGATCCAGGAAACCTCCAAGCGCATCAAGCGCCTGGGCGAATCCTCGCAGGAGATCGGCGAAATCACCGAACTGATCTCGGACATTACCGAGCAGACCAACGTGCTGGCCCTGAACGCCGCCATCCAGGCCGCGTCCGCGGGTGAAGCCGGCCGCGGCTTCTCGGTGGTGGCAGAAGAAGTGCAGCGGCTGGCTGAACGTTCGGCAGACGCCACGCGCCAGATCTCGGCGCTGGTGAAGGCCATTCAGACCGACACGCAGGATGCGGTGGGCGCCATGGAGCGTTCGACCCAGGGTGTGGTCGAGGGGGCCAAGCTGTCCGACAACGCCGGTACGGCGCTGTCCGAGATCGACCGCGTGTCGCGCCGACTGGCCGAGCTGATCGAGCAGATTTCGCAATCCGCGTCCCGCGAGGCCGAGTCGGCCAACGTGGTCGCGGCCAACATCCAGCACATCTTCGCCGTGACCGAACAGACCGGCGAGGGCACGCGTGCGACCGCCAAGCAGGTGCGCGAGCTCTCGCACATGGCCGAGGAATTGCGCCAGTCCGTGTCGCGGTTCAAGATCGCCTAAGAACGCCCGCCGAGTCCCAACGTGTCGATCCGCCCTCCTGTCACCGCCCCGGTCGCGGGCAATGCGCCCGCCATGGAAGACCTCGGGCCGCTGGCCTGGGTCATCGGCGAGATCCAGAAGTCGCTCGAAGGCGCGAGCAAATCGCTGCGCCGCTACGCACGCGAGCACGGACAGGTGCCCGAACTGGACACGGGCCTGCTGCGCATGGCGCGCCAGCAGTTGCACCAGGCCGTGGGCGCCCTGCAGCTCGTGGGGCACCCGGCGCCGGCCATGGTGCTGGGCGCAACGGAATTCGCGGCGCAGAGCTTCATCAACGATCCATCGCGCTGCACCGAGGCCGCGGTGCAGAAGATCGAGCATGCCGGCTTCGCGGTCGCCGACTTCCTGCAGGCGGTGCTGGCGGGCAAGCCGGTGTCGCCTGTCGCGCTGTTCCCGCAGTACCGCGACGTCCTGGAGATGGTGGGCAACGAGCGGGTGCACCCCGCCGACCTGTGGATCTACCCGTGGGTGTGGGCCGAGGTGCCGCGCCCGGGGTCGTACCGCACCATGGTCTACGACCCGGCGGTGCGGGCTCACCTCGACCGCGACGTGCTCAAGGTGGTCAAGAGCGGGGACGACCAGGCGGCGCGCCGGCTGTGCGCGCTGTGCGTGGGCCTCGGCCTGGGCGTGCCCCAGCCCAAGGTGGCCAGCTTCTGGATGCTGGCGGCCGGCTTCTTCGAGGCGCTGTCGCTGTCGCTGCTGCCGCCCGACGTCTACGTCAAGCGAGCAGCCTCGCGCGTGCTGCTGCAATACACCACGCTGGCGCGCGGCGATGCCGCGGTGTCCGACCGGCTCGGCCAGGACCTGCTCTTCTTCTGTGCGCAGGCTGTCCCCACGCCGCGCGAGGAGGCGCCGCTGCTGCGCGCCGTGCGCGTGGCCTGGGGGGTTTCCAACCTCGAGCATGTGGACTACGCGACGCCGCAGTTCGGCCGTTTCGATCCGGTCGTGCTGGCCCAGGCGCGCAAGCGCATCGAAACCGCCAAGGAGATGTGGTCGGCGCTGGCTGGTGGCGACCTCACGCGCGTGCGCCAGGTGGCCGACACTTTCACGCAGCTCGGCGAATCGCTCGCCAAGCTGCACCCGGCCAGCGGGCCGATGGTGCAGGCGCTCCACCATGCGGTCGACGCGTCGGTGCGCTCCGGCCGTGCGCCGTCGACCGAACTCGCGATGGAAGTCGCGACCTCGGTGCTGTACCTGGAAGCGGCCTTCGAGGACCTCGATCCGCAGGACCGGCAGCTCACTGCGCGCACCGTCCAGCTCGCTGGCCGCATCGAACGCGCCCGCGAAGGCGGCAAGTCGGAGCCGCTGGAGCCCTGGATGGAGGAGCTCTACCGCCGGGTGAGCGACCGCCAGACCATGGGCACCGTGGTCGACGAGCTCCGCGCGCACCTGTCCGAGCTCGAGAAATCGCTTGACCAGTTCTTCCGCCGGCCCGCGGAAAAGGGCCTGCTGCGCACGGTGCCCAGCCAGCTGCTGCAGATGCGTGGCGTGTTCTCGGTGCTGGGCCTGGAGCAGGCGGCACAGACCGTGCAGCGAATGCGCGAGAACGTCGACCATCTCACGGCCAACGACAGCGCCGACGAGAGCCGCGACTTCGATTCCCTGGGCAACAACCTGGGCGCGCTGGGCTTCCTCATCGACATGCTGGGCTACCAGCCCGCGCTGGCCAAGCGGCTGTTCGTCTTCGATGCGGAGGCCGGCGAGCTCAAGCCGCTGATGGGCCGGCAGGTCGACGACAGCACCCCGATCCACGGGCTGGGAGCCGACGGCGTGGCCGCCGCGTCCTCGGGCCCCGTGCCGCTTACCGACACCGTGCTCAGCGTCGAGGCGGTGGATGCCCAGATCGCCGCCAGGCTTGCTGCGCTGGCCGCGCCCGCGAAGTCCGCCAGGCCGGTGTCGCCGCTGGAGGAGTTCAGCCGCGCCGCGGACAGCTGGACGCGCAAGATCACCGGGCCGGCGCCGCTGGAGGCGCTGCCCGACACCGAGGTCACCGAGCTCGAGGAGGATGACCTCCAGAACATCTTCCTCGACGAAGCGCGCGAGGTGCTGCACAACGGTCTGGCGGCCGTGTCGGCGCTGGGTGCCCAGCCCGACGACGTGGGCGAGTTGACGGTGCTGCGCCGAGCCTTCCACACGCTCAAGGGCAGCTCTCGCATGGTCGGGCTGACGGACTTCGGCGAAGCCGCCTGGTCCTTCGAGCAGGTGCTCAACACCTGGCTGGCCGACCAGCAGCCGGCCACCCCGGCGCTGCTGGCCGCCACCGGCAAGGCCCTGCGCGACTTTGCCCAGTGGGTCGAGGCGATCGCCGCCGGTACGCCCCACGCCTGGCAGGCCGGCCCCTTCCGCGCGGCAGCCGAGGCCGTGCGCGACGGCGAGGCGGCGCCCGCGGCCGTGGCTATGCCCGACGCGGCGGCGCTGGCGGTGGCGGCGCGGCAGATTGCCGCCGAGCCGCCCGTCGCCCCGCCACTGCCAAGCCTGGATCTCGACCTCGACCTCAGCATTGCGCCTGCACCGACCGAAGACGCCGTGGCGCCCGATCCCGGTGTGGCGGAGATCGAGGAGGCCCTGCACCTGCATGGCGACGATTTCGCTATCACCGACATCCTGCCCAAGTTCATGGACGTGGGCGAGGCCCCGCCGCCGGCAGTACTCGATGGCGGAGACGCGATCGACTTCTTCGCCGTCAAGGAAGCCCCCAAGCCGGCCGCGCCGTCCGAGACCGACCTCGCGCCGCTGGACTTTGCGCTGCCCGCCGACTGGAAGGCCGATCGTTCGCACGAGGAGCCCCACGCCGAGGCCGCGCAGGTCTCGCCCGAGCTTGTGCCGCCCGTGGCGCAACGTGAGTCCGATTCCGGCGCCGTGGAGATCGCCGACGAAGCCGTCGAGCGCGTCGACGCGGAGCAGGCCGAGGCGCCGGCATCGGTGCCCGAAGCTGCCGGAGATGTCGTCGAAGGCCCCGAGCCGTCGGCGTCCCAGGCTGACCTGGAGCCCGAGCCCGAATCCACCGCCGAGCCGGCTGTGGTCGAGCCGGAGCAGGCGCCCGTGCCCGAGCCGGTCGATGCGGCGGCGCCAGCCCTGAGGGAGCCCGAACAGCATCGCGAGCCGCTCACGGAGCCCGTCGCGGCGGCCGAGCCCGAGAGCCACGCCGGTGCCGAGGAGCAGGTCAAGGTCATCGGCCCCCTGCGCATCGGCCTGGCCCTCTACAACGTCTACCTCAACGAGGCCGACGAATGGTCGCGCCAACTCGCGAACGACGTCGGCGAGTGGGCCCTGCAGCCGCACGAGCGCATCCCCGACGCCACCATCGGCCTGGCGCATTCGCTGGCCGGCAGCTCTGCCACGGTGGGCTTCCAGGGCCTGTCCGGCATGGCGCGGCTGCTCGAGGCCGCAATGCAGCACCTGCACAACCTGGGGCCGGGCACCACGGAGCAGGGCGCAGTGCTGGTCGATGCCGCCGACGAACTGCGCCGCCTGCTGCATCAGTTCGCCGCCGGCTTCCTCAAGGAGCCGAGCGCAGAGGTCCTTGAATCGCTGCGTGCGCTCGCGTCGGTGCAGCCCCCGACGCCTGCGACGGTGCCCGAGCCCGTCCGTGCGGTGGAAGCGCCGACCGTTTCCGTCCCCGACGTAGTGCTGGAGGACTCCGACGACGCGATCGACCTCACTGACGCGGTGGACCCCGACCTCTTCCCCGTGTTCGAGGAAGAGGCGGCCGAACTGCTGCCCCAGCTGGGCTCGGCCCTGCGCGCCTGGGCCCAGCGGCCGGACGACGCCGCCCAGCGCTCCGCGGCGCTGCGCACGCTGCACACGCTCAAGGGCAGTGCACGCCTGGCCGGTGCCATGCGGCTGGGCGAACGTGCGCACCGCATGGAGTCGGCGATCGAGGCGATCGCCGTCGACGCCGGCGAGCGTCCGGCCATCGAGGCGCTGATCGGCCGCTTCGACACGATGCAGGCGACCTTCGACGCGCTGCGCGCCGCCGACAGCGCAGGCCAGGCCGAGCTGGCGCAGCGCGCAGCGGCGGCAGTCGCTGCCGCGCCGGCGGCCCCGGCCGTCGTGATCGACGCGGTGGTCGCACCCGCGGCCGTGCCGGCCGCGGAACCGGACGCCGACGTGGCCCAGGAGCCAGCCGCCGAGACCCCCGCGGCGCCCCTCGCTCGCCCTGCGCTTCTGGTGCCGAGCCAGGCGCGCGCAGGTTCGGGCCAGACGGTGCGCATCCGCACCCACCTGCTCGACCGCCTCGTGGCGCAGGCCGGCGAGGTGATCATCACGCGTTCGCGGCTCGAGGCCGAGATCGGCCAGTTGCGCAGTTCGCTGGTCGACCTCACCGGCAACCTGGACCGCCTGCGCCAGCAGCTGCGCGACATCGAGGTGCAGGCCGAAAGCCAGATGCAGTCGCGCCTCGCGCAGGCCAAGGACACGCAGCAGAGCTTCGACCCGCTGGAGTTCGACCGCTTCACCCGCGTGCAGGAACTCACCCGCATGATGGCCGAGTCGGTGAACGACGTGGCCACCGTGCAGCGCACCTTGCAGAAGACGGTGCAGGCGACCGAAGACGACCTGTCGGCGCAGGCGCGCCAGACGCGCGAACTGCAACGCGGGCTCCTGCGCACGCGCATGGTGGAGTTCGAGGGCATCTCGGAACGCCTGTACCGCGTGGTGCGCCAGGCGTCCAAGGACACCGGCAAGCAGGTGCGCCTGGACATCACCGGCGGCACGATCGAGATGGACCGCGGCGTACTCGACCGCATGACGCCGGCCTTCGAGCACCTGCTGCGCAACTGCGTGGCCCACGGCATCGAGGACGCCGAGGTGCGCGAGCGCGCCGGCAAGGACCCGGCCGGCCTGATCACCATCGACCTGCGGCACGAAGGCAACGACGTGTCGGTGAGCTTCCGTGACGACGGCGCCGGCCTGCCGCGTGATCGCATCCTGCAGCGCGCACTGGCCCTGGGCCTGGTCGAGCAGGGCCAGGTGCTGTCGGACGACGAGGTCGCCGAGCTGATCTTCAAGCCAGGTTTCTCCACCGCCACGCAGGTGTCCGAACTGGCGGGCCGCGGCATCGGCATGGACGTGGTGCGCTCGGAGGTCGCGGCACTCGGCGGCCGCATCGAGACGCACAGCGCGCCGACGCAGGGCACCGAATTCCGCCTGGTGCTGCCACTGACCACCGCCGTGACCCATGTGGTGATGCTGCGCGCTGGAGAAACCTCCATCGGCGTGCCGTCGAACCTGGTCGAGCTGGTGCAGCGCACCTCGGCCACCGACCTGGAGAAGGCCTACCTCGAGCAGCATCATCCCTTCGGCGGCGAGCAGGTGCCGTTCTACTGGGCCGGCGCGCTGCTGCAGTCCTCGTCGCGCAGCGACCGTGCGCCGGGCCGCACGAACACCGTTGTCGTCGTGCGAAGCGCGGCGCAGCGCGTCGCGCTGCACGTGGACGAAGTGCTGGGCAACCAGGAAGTCGTGGTCAAGAACCTCGGACCGCAGCTGGCCCGCGTGCCCGGCATGGCCGGCATCTCGGTGCTGGCCTCGGGCGCGGTCGCGCTGATCTACAACCCGGTGGCGCTGGCTGCGCTGCACGGCGCCCAGGCGCTGCAGATGCAGGCGGCGGGTGGCGTGGCGGCGCCGGCGCGGGCCACCTCGGGCGGGCCGGCCGAGCCGGCGCAGGCCGTCGTGGCCGCGCCCTCGCAGATCCCGCTGGTGCTGGTGGTCGACGACTCCATCACCGTGCGGCGCGTCACGCAGCGCCTGCTGCAGCGCGAGGGCTACCGCGTCGCGCTCGCCGCCGATGGCCTGCAGGCACTGGAGCGCCTGCAGCAGGAGCGCCCTTCGGTCGTGCTCTCGGACATCGAAATGCCGCGCATGGACGGCTTCGACCTGGCGCGCAATATCCGCGCCGACGCGTCGCTCGAAGGCCTGCCGATCGTGATGATCACTTCGCGCATCGCCGAGAAGCACCGCGAGCATGCCAAGCAGTTGGGCGTCGACCACTACCTGGGCAAGCCCTACTCCGAAGACGAGCTGCTGCGCCTGGTGCGCCAGTTCACGGCCACCGAGGCTGCGGTCGAAGCCTGATCGAAGATCTGAGCGAAATTGGCTGCTGGCGCCCGTGGGACGGGCGCTGGCAGCTATGTTTTTTGTAGCGTCTTGCGCGCGGCCGGTTTGCCTGTCGGCGCGGCGCTGCGCACGACCGCGTAGCGCTGCAGCGTGCGCTCCCGCGCCTCGGCATGGTCCACCACCGGCTTGGGATAGCTCTCGCCCAGCGTCACGCCCGCGGCCTCCAGCTCGAGCGGCGCGGCCCGCCAGGGTGCGTGGATCAGCTTGTCGGGCAGCTTCGCCAGCTCGGGCACGTAGCGGCGGATGAACTTGCCCTCGGGGTCGAAGCGCTCGCTCTGCGTCACCGGGTTGAAGATGCGGAAGTAGGGCTGCGCGTCGCAGCCGCTGGAACTGGCCCACTGCCAGCCGCCATTGTTGGACGAGAACTCGAAGTCGTTCAGGTGGTGGGCGAAGTACGCCTCGCCGCGCCGCCAGTCCAGGCCCAGGTCCTTGCACAGGAAGCTCGCGGCCACCATGCGCAGCCGGTTGTGCATGTAGCCCGTCTCGTTGATCTGCCGCATCGCGGCGTCGACCAGCGGATACCCGGTGCGCCCGGCGCACCAGGCGGCGAACAGGCCGTCGGCATGCTTGCCGTGGTGCCAGGCGATGCGGTCGTATTCGGCCCTGAAGCTCTTGCCCTCGGCCACGTCGGGCCGATGCGCCAGGACCTGGAAATAGAAGTCGCGCCAGATCAGCTCGCCCAGCCAGGTGGCCGCGCCCTGGTTGCCGCCGAGTGCGAGGCGGTGGGCCGTGCCGGCCAGCTCCCGGATCGACAGCGTGCCGAAGCGCAGGTGCACGCCGAGATAGCTGGGGCCGCGCACGGCCGGGTAGTCGCGCGCGACGTGGTAGCGGTCGATGCGTTCGAAGAAGCCCTCGAACAGCGTGGCGCCGCCGTCCGTGCCGGGCGGCAGTTCCAACTCGCCGAGGTTGGTGGGCGCGAAGCCCAGTGCCTGCAGCGACGGGACCGCCGCGCGGTGGCCCTCGGGCACCTGCGCCAGCGCGTCGGCATGGCGCTCGACGGGGTAGGCGCGGAGGTAGAAATCGTCAACCTTGGCGAGCCATGCGCGCTTGTAGGGCGTGAACACCGTGTACGGCGCACCGGCCTGCGTCAGCACCTCGTCGCGGTCGAAGATCGACTGGTCCTTGAAGGTCTGGAAGCTCACGCCGGCGTTGGCCAGGCCGCCGAAGACCTGCGCGTCGCGGGCGAGCGCGGCGGGTTCGTCGTCGCGATTGGCGAACACCGCCTGCACGTCCAGCGCGCGGGCCAGCGCGGGGATTTCGTCCTCGGCACGGCCGTGGCGCACGATCAGGCCGCCACCCATCGCTGCCAGCTTCTCGCGCAAGGCCAGTACCGATTCGCGGATGAACTCCACGCGGCGATCGGCCCGCAGGCCGTCGGTGCGCGGCTGCACATCCTGGCCCGGCAGGGGATCGAGGATGTCGGTGTCGAACACGAACACGCACAGCACCTGCCGGCAACTGCGCAGCGCGTGGTAGAGCGCCGCGTTGTCGTACGCCCGCAGGTCGCGGCGAAACCACATGAGGCCCTTGGGGTAGGTCTTGTCGACGGCCAGTAAAATCGGCGGCATGGCGTCCGATTCTGCCCCGATCAACCTCACGCATCATTTCCTGATCGCGATGCCGGGGCTGGAAGACCGCTCCTTCAGCCGCAGCGTGGTCTACCTGTGCGAGCACAGCGAGCGCGGCGCCCTCGGGCTGATCATCAACAAGCCGAGCGACATCAATCTCCGGGGCCTGTTCGAGAAGGTCGAGCTGCACCTGTCGCGGCCCGACCTCGGAGATGCGCCCGTCTTCCAGGGTGGCCCGGTGCAGACCGAGCGCGGCTTCGTGCTGCACGAGCCGGTGGTTGCTACCGGCGAGGGTGCCGAGGGCGGCACTGACCACGCCGTGTACGCGTCCACGATGACCATCCCCGGCGGGCTGGAGATGACCACCTCGAAAGACGTGCTGGAAGCCATGGCCACCGGCTCCGGCCCGCGCAAGGTGCTGGTTACCCTCGGCTATGCGGCCTGGGACGAAGGGCAGCTCGAGTCCGAACTGGCCGAGAACAGCTGGCTCACCGTCGGCGCCGACCCGGCCGTCATCTTCGACACGCCGGTCGAGCAGCGCTACGACAAGGCGCTGGCTCTGCTGGGGCTGGAAGCGTGGAAGCTCTCGCCCGAGGCGGGGCACGCATGAGCCTGGCACTGTGAGTGTTTTGGCGATGCCCGACGCTTCCTCTCTTGCCGTCGTTCCTTCCCATTTCCAGAGTTTTCTCGCTTTCGACTTCGGCCAGAAGCGCACTGGCGTCGCCAGCGGCAACCGGCTGTTGAAGAGCGCCACCCCCCAGGGCACCATCGCCGCGCAGGGCGACGCACGCTTCGCGCAGATCGAGGCCCGCGTGCGCGAGTGGCAGCCCGACGCCCTGGTGGTGGGCGTGCCCTACCACCCCGATGGCGCCGCGCACGACAACACACGCGCCGCCCAGCGTTTCGCACGCCAGCTGCACGGGCGTTTCAAGCTGCCGGTCTACGAGGTCGACGAGCGCTACAGCACCACCGAAGCCCTGGCCGCCGGCGCGCGCGATGCCGATGCCGCCAGTGCCTGCATCATCCTTGAACAATTCCTGAGGACCCTCCCGTGAGACATGACCCCCACGCTCACCGCTTCGCGTGGCCGCGGCCCCCCGAGGGGGCGCGCCTTCATCTTGGGGCGGCCCATCGATGAAAGCGCCTGCGATGCCCGACGCCGAAGCGCTCTACACCGAGCTGCTCGCCGGTGTGAAGAAGCTGTTGCGTGCCGACACCCGACTGGTCGGCATCACCTCCGGCGGTGCCTGGCTGGTGGAGCGCCTGCAGAAGGACCTGGGCCTGTCCGGCTCGCCCGGCATCATTTCCTCGGCCATGCACCGCGACGACTTCGCGAAGCGCGGCATGACGGCCAGCGCCCAGACCACGCTGCCCTTCGAGATCGACGGCGCCGACGTGCTGCTGCTGGACGACGTGCTCTACACCGGCCGCACGATCCGCGCCGTGCTCAACGAACTGTTCGACTTCGGCCGCCCGGCCTGCGTGCGCCTGGCGGTGATGGTCGACCGCGGCGGCCGGCAACTGCCCGTGGCCGCCGACTTCGCCGCCGCACGGTTCACGCTGCCCGACACCCGGCTGCTCGCCCTGGCGCGCGATGACGACGGGCGCCTGCGCTTCCATGTCGAGGAGGCGCAAGGATGACCCCCCGCGCTCGTCACTGCGTGTGTTCGCTGCCCCCAACGGGTGTGCAGGCCTGCCTTGGGGCGGCCCGCCGGGAGGCCTGATGCTCTACAAGCGCAATCCCCAGCTCAACAAGAACGGCGAGCTCATCCACCTGCTGTCGATCGAGGGCCTGCCCAAGGACATCCTCACGCACATCCTCGACACGGCCGCGAACTTCGTGAGCGTGAGCGACCGCGAGGTCAAGAAGGTGCCGCTGCTGCGCGGCAAGAGCGTGTTCAACCTCTTCTTCGAGAACAGCACGCGCACGCGCACCACCTTCGAGATCGCGGCCAAGCGCCTGTCGGCCGACGTCATCAACCTGGACATCGCGCGCTCCTCGGCCAGCAAGGGCGAGTCGCTGCTCGACACCATCGCCAACCTGAGCGCGATGGCGGCCGACCTCTTCGTGGTGCGGCACAGCGAATCGGGCGCACCCTACCTGATCGCGCAGCACGTGGCGCCACACGTGCACGTGATCAACGCCGGCGACGGGCGGCATGCGCACCCCACGCAGGGGCTGCTCGACATGTACACCATTCGCCACTACAAGAAGGACTTCAGCAACCTCACGGTGGCGATCGTGGGCGACGTGCTGCACTCGCGCGTGGCGCGTTCCGACATCCACGCGCTCACCACCTTGGGTGCCGCCGAGGTGCGCGTGGTGGGCCCGCGCACCCTGGTGCCGGGGGATCTGGCGCCGATGGGCGTGAAGGTCTTCCACAAGCTGGAGGAGGGCATCCAGGGCTGCGACGTGGTCATCATGCTGCGCCTGCAGAACGAGCGCATGAGCGGTGCGCTGCTGCCTTCGAGCCAGGAGTACTTCAAGACCTACGGCCTCACGCCCGAGAAGCTGCAACTGGCCAAGCCCGACGCCATCGTCATGCATCCCGGCCCCATCAACCGCGGTGTGGAAATCGCCTCCGAAGTGGTCGACGGCAAGCAGAGCGTCATCCTGCCGCAGGTCACCTTCGGCATCGCGTGCCGCATGGCCGTCATGAGCATCGTGGCGGGAAATGAAGCATGAAACCGGGGGCGCAGACCTTTGAACGCAGAGGGCGCAGAGGTTTCGCAGAAGTCGCAGAGAAAACCCCGAATCAATTTTTGGCTGTTCTTTCTGCGGCCTCTGCGCGATCTCTGCGTCCTCTGCGTTCGGCTGTCCGTCTTCATTGCATTCACGTTCACCCATGAACATCCTCATCACCAATGGCCGCGTCATCGACCCCGCTTCGGGTTTCGATGAAAAGGTGCCCGTAGCGCTCGCCAGTGGGGCGGTGGCAGCTATCAAAAACATAGCGACCGACTTCCGGCCCGACCGCACCATCGACGCCAGCGGCTGCCTGGTGCTGCCCGGCCTGGTCGACCTGGCGGCCCGGCTGCGCGAGCCGGGCTACGAGCACGAAGGCATGCTCGAGAGCGAGATGGCCGCCGCGGTGGCCGGCGGCGTGACCAGCCTCGTGTGCCCGCCCGACACCGACCCCGTGCTCGACGAGCCGGGCCTCGTGGAGATGCTCAAGTTCCGCGCCGAGAAGCTGCAGCGCGCACGCCTGTTCCCGCAGGGCGCCCTGACGCGGGGCCTGCAGGGCGAGGTGCTGACCGAGATGGCCGAGCTCACCGAGGCGGGCTGCATCGGCTTCGGGCAGGCCGAGGTGCCGCTCACCAATACCCAGGTGCTGCAGCGCGCGCTGCAGTACGCCGCCACCTTCGGCTACACCGTCTGGCTGCGTCCGCAGGACCGCGACCTGGGCAAGGGCGTGGCCGCGAGCGGCGCGCTGGCGACGCGGCTCGGGCTGTCGGGCGTGCCCGTGGCGGCCGAGACCATCGCGCTCTTCACCATCTTCGAGCTGATGAAATCCACCGGCGCACGGGTGCACCTGTGCCGCCTGTCCAGCGCCGCCGGCGTGCAGCTGCTGCGCGAAGCCAAGGCCGCCGGCCTGCCGGTGAGCTGTGATGTCAGCATCAACTCGCTGCACCTGGCCGACACCGACATCGGTTACTTCGACAGCCGCGCGCGCCTGTCGCCGCCACTGCGCCAGCAGCGCGACCGCGATGCGCTCTCGGCAGCGCTGGCCGACGGCACCATCGACGCGCTGGTGTCCGACCACACGCCGGTCGAGGCCGATGCCAAGACCCTGCCTTTCGCCGAAAGCGAACCCGGCGCCACGGGCCTCGAGCTGCTGCTGCCGCTGGCACTGCAGTGGGGCGAGCACAGCGGTGCCGGCCTCCAGCGCGCCATCGAGGTCGTCACCTCGGCCCCTGCGCGTCTGTTGGGCGGGGCGGTGGCCGGCACGCTGGCGGTGGGCGCACCCGCCGACATTGCCATCGTCGCGCCCGACGATGAATGGCAGGTGCTGCCCGAGGCCCTGCGCAGCCAGGGCAAGTACACCCCGTTCGCCGGCTATGCGATGCGCGGGCGGGCGCGCGCCACGCTGGTGGGCGGGCAGCTCGTGCACGAAACGGCCTGACTAGGCGCTTCTGCCAACGACCATGCGACTCCTCCGCGCCCTCGGCAAGCTGTTGCATGCCATCGCGCATGCGTTGCGCGGCTGGTGGATCATCCGCACGAAGTTCGAGATGCTCGACGACGCGCACCGCGCCGCGCATGTGGAACGCTGGGCGCGGCGCATGCTGGAGGTGCTGGGTATCGAGCTCGTGGTGCATGGCACGCCTCCCGCAGGCCCCGCGGGGGGACCTGTGCTGCTGATCTCCAACCATATTTCCTGGCTCGACATCGTCACCCTGCATGCGGCGCGGCACGTGCGCTTCGTCTCCAAGGCGGCGGTGAAGCACTGGCCCTTGATCGGCACGTTGTCCACCGGCTCCGGCACGCTCTACATCGAGCGTGAGAAGCGCCGCGACGCGCTGCGCGTGGTCCACCACATGACCGAGGCGCTGCGCAACGGCGACCGCATCGCGGTCTTTCCCGAAGGCACGACGAGCGACGGCCGCGTGCTGCTGCCCTTCCATGCCAACCTGCTGCAGGCCGCCATCTCGGCCAACGTGCCCGTGCAGCCGGCTGCGCTGCGCTTTGTCGACAAGGCGACGGGCCAGCCAAGCTACGCGCCGCGCTACATCGACGACGACACATTGCTCAGCTCGCTTTGGCGCACGCTGAGCGCGCCGCCCCTGCAGGCCGTGGTGCGCTTCGGTGCACCACAGGATCCTTACGGTCGAGACCGGCGCCATTGGGCCCAGTCGCTGCATGCCGATGTCCTGGCCCTGCGCGAAGGGAGCGGGGTGCTGTCGGAGGAGTAGCGCCTCGCGCTCGCTGGCGGGGCCTCCCCGTCGGTTGGGAATCCCAAGCGCGGGGTAGGTTAAAGTCGCCGCGCCCGTCTCCGTAGTTCAATGGATAGAACGGCCCCCTCCTAAGGGGCAGATACAGGTTCGATTCCTGTCGGGGGCACCACCGGGTCGCTGTGATCAAAGCGTTTCGATTCTGACGGGGGACAACGTTGGGACAAGCGACCCGATCCGTGGTGCTGGCCCTGGTGACAAGCCGGGCGTGATCGGCTCCCTGCTGGCTGCAATGGCCGGCTGCCACCGAGCCTCCACCGGTCCGTCATTGATGGTGCAATGCTTGCCATCCTCCTCCACGAAGACGTGCATGCTTGGCCGCGTGGGGCGTGTGGCACACCAGATCATGCCGATGGGCCCGGTTTGCACGAATCTGCGCGACGCAGTTCGCCTTACCCATTAAATCGTGAACTAAGTCACGAGAAAGCCAATACGAGAACCTTAGTTCACATTTGTCGCAAATTGTGGAGACAATGGCCCATATGAACCAAAGTATTCAGGACAGCTGGTGGCACGAGCGGGAAACGCGCCCTGCCGATCTCGCGCGACCGCATCAGTTGGAGCTCTATCGTCGCCCGGCAGGCAATGAAGTGTGGATCAAGGCTGGCCTTGTGGTCGGCCTCATGCTGGCCCTCATGTTGACCATCATCGGCGCAGTTGCAAAGTAATCTCGGGAGTTTGGCGAAGATTGGCGCCCGATATTGCGACCCATCTCGACGAGTCGCTGTCGCGCATCAACGGGTCTCGATCCACCGCAGCACTGTCATTCCCGCCCACAAGTTCAGGGCAATCGCCAAAGCCAGCAGCGCGGCACCGGCCCAGGCGGAATTTCCAGGCACCAAGAGCAGAAGCGGTGTCCAAGGCAGCGCCAGCACCAGCGTGTACAAGGCCGCCAGCGCGTCGGCGCGCGACCCCATCCATCCGTGCGCGCTGACCGGGACGAGCGCCAGCGCCACGGCGCCGGCGCCGGCGTAAGACCACAGCAGACGGCGCAGGAGAAGCGCGGCGCTCGAGCTCCAGCGATGGGCGTCCCGCCAGTCCGCCAGCCACCGGGCGGCATCCTTGAGCCGCAAGGGCTTCGCGTCGATGTCGGCCGTGCCGCCGGGTCGGGGTCGCATGAGGCCATTCTGTCCGACTCTTCCCCACTTGCCAGGGGCTTTCGCTCGGCAATTCGTAGGACAGCAACACCTGGACGGGTGTAACTGGGCGGTGGCGGGGCTCGTGCGGCGTCGCGCCGCCGGAAAAAAGACAACCCGCCGAAGCGGGTTGAAAGCAGCCCTTCATACGAGGAGGGAGGAGGAGAAGAGACAAGGGCTGCAGGAACTGACTGTGCCGGCACCGACTTAAGCGAGGCTGAAGCGGGCGCCTGCTGCTCCGGCGCACGGCCGCCGCCCGCCGCCGAGCCACGCTGCGCCAAAAAAAGTAGTACCAAGGTTCAATTTTGTTAACCTAAGTGTTCAATTGTGCGTTATCGTTGGGGCACCCCGACCCGTACATCGCCATGAACACCGACCGCGACTTCCAGCTGTTCCTCACCCGCCTCAGTTCTGCCGATCTGGCGTGTATCGCTGGATTGCGCCAGGGCGAAGGCGATGAAGCCGCCGAGCGTGTGGCGGAAGGCCTGCGCATCGCCGCGGCCTGTCGCCACCGAGCCGAACTGCGGCAAGCGAAGGCCCGTGCGCGGCGGGCGGTGTGGGTGGGCATGCGCCGTCAATGGCGCCACTGGTGCCATGTTGCCAAGCGGCCGGTCGGGCCGTGGGCGAACGGCGTGGGCGACCGACTGCGTCAGCGGCTGTCTTCCTTCGGCCAGTTGGCCTGATCCGACCGTCGCCGACGCCGCCCCGGGCGGGGTGCGGCCACCGTGCGCCCAAAAAAGAAGACCCGCCGAAGCGGGTCAACAGCAGCCCGATAGACGGGAGGAGGAGTCGGAAGAGACGCCGGACTGCCGAGCCCTCAGTGTGCCGAGGCCACCTGAACGCGTGCTGAGTAAACGTGGCAGGGCGGTCCGGGACCGTACGGGTCCACCGACACACGCTGGCCCGCGCGGCCTACGCGAATGACGTCGGCGGCTTCGCAGCATGGCTTCCTTGTTCGCACAGCCCAAGGAGCCCGCCATGCCTCGTGGAGACAAGTCAGCCTATTCCGGCAAGCAGAAGCGCCAGGCCGAGCACATCGAGCAGGGATACGAAAAGCGTGGCGTGTCCAAACCAGAAGCCGAGCGCCGAGCCTGGGCCACCGTCAATGCGGAAACCGGCGGCGGCAAGAAGTCCGGATCCGGCCGCGGCAAGGCCGAGAACCACGCGCCGTCTCGCAAGGGCGGCGAGAAGGGAGGCGCCGCCTCGGCCGCTCGATCGGCCGCCGACCGGTCCGCATCGGCGAAGAAGGCGGCCGCCACCCGCAAGCGCAACGCCGCCCGCGCCCGGCACTGACCTGCTCGCATCCCGCCCTGCGCAGGCAGGCTGCTTGCACTCGCGATGCCTCGTGCCATCGCGGTCAGCGTCATGTCGCTCCACGCGCGGACAATCGGCCCCTGGAGGTCCGATGGTCAAGTGGATGGGTGCAATGCTGCTGTTGTTGGCCGTGTCGTGCGGCGCAGGCTACATATGGCATGAACGGGTGGTGGCGCGGCTGCGCCGCCGCAGCCGCCAGCTGTCCGTACGCGCGCCCCGGGCCACGCAGCAGACGCATCGCCTGCATGAAGAACTCAGCGAGCGCATGAACCTCACGGTGCTGCTGGCATTGGTCGGCCTCCTGAGCCTGGCCGCCGGCCTCACGCTGCTGCTGCATTGAAGGCCTACACCTTGTCTCAGTCGTACTGGACGGTGTAGATCAGATCCACCCCGCTGGTGCGGCCCGCCTGCCCGCGCAGCGTCAGGCGGCGCGTGAGGTCGTAGAAGATGTACAGCGTGCCCAGCGTGCCAGCGAGGCTGCGCTCGTAGGTCACGTAGAAGTCCTTCGACAGGCGTTTGCCGAGCGTGACCGACGACTCCTTGAGTTCGCCGCCGGTGCCCGGACCCTTAAAACCGATCTCGTCGAGGCCGAAGCGGCTGGCCAGGCTGCCGCCGCTGCCTCCCTTGCCAAGGCCGCCCAGCAGCGCCAGGGCCGCTTGCTGCATCAGGATCGCCTCGCCGCCGCTCGCAGCCGAGGCCCGGCCCAGGACCACCCAGGCGAGCGCCTGTGCGTCGGGCAGCGGCGGGTCGGAGTAGAGCCTCACGCGCGGCGACTGCGCGGTGCCGGTGATCTGCACACCGGCGCGCTGGCTGATGTTGGGCCGGATCGCGAGGATGTCGAGCGAGGGGTTGTCGAAGGGCCCGTTGAAGCGGGCCAGCCCGCTCTCGACGTCGAGCTCCTGGCCGTAGGCGCGGTACTGTCCCTGCACGGTCTTGACCTCGCCGGTGATGCGCGGCGGCGAGCTCAGTTGCGTCGTGCGAACGTCGAGCTGGCCCTCCAGCCGCGTGGTGATGCCTCGTCCCTGCACCGCGAAGTCCTTGCCGAGGTCGAAGGTGATCTCGATGTCCGGCGCCTTGGCCAGCAGCGGCTGGTTGACCCGACCGGCGGCGGCCTCGTCCTGCGCGGCGCGTTCCTTCGCCTGCTTCTCGGCCGCCGCGCGTGCCTCGCGCTCCTTCGCGGCGGAATGCACGACCACGTCGCTGCCCAGGCTGGGTGCGGTCTCGTCCGGCAGGATGATGACGGCCCGGTCGGTGGTGACCTTGCCGCGCACGCGCAGCTGGCCTGCGCTCAACCCGGCCTGCAGGTCGCCCGACACGGTGACCTGCCGATCGGAGCGCACCAGCGCCCGCAGGCGCCGGACCTCGCCGCGCATGTCCATCGACAGGCCCGACCCGCCGCTCGCCGGGTTCGCCGGGCCCCAGCCCAGCTCTCCCTTGAAGGACAGCGTGCCGCCGTCGGCCGAGGCCTCGCTCGCGCTGGTGCTCAGGTTGCCGGCGCGGCCCGGAATGCGCACCTTGCTGCCGGGACCGCCCTTGAGCGTGAACTCGTCCAGTACCAGCCGGTTGCCGGCCAGGCGGGCGCGCAGGCGGCCGTCGCGCAGGTCCAGGCCCTCCACCATCGCCTTGAGCGCCAGCTCGTCGGCCGCCAGCGTGCCGTTCCAGCGCGGATCGTTGCGTGTGCCGGCCAGCGTGGCATCGGCGCTCAGCGTGCCGGCGATGCGCCAGCCCGGCGGGGCCAGCATCGACCACACGCCCAAATGCGGCAGGCGGGCACGCACGCTGCCGTTGAGAGGCGCGTCCTCGGCCCACTGCCAGCCGCCGTCGCGCTGCACGAGGCGCGTACCGGCCTCGGCCTGGATCTGGCCGGCGCGCTCGCTGTCCCAGGCCAGCCGTGCCCGTACCGCGTCGCCTTCGGCATCGAGCCGCAGCTCGGCCTGCCGCAGGCCGGCAGGCGTCGAGGGCGCGTTGTCGCTCGAGTCGGTGGTGATTTCGCTCTTGGTGCCCGTGCCGCGGCTCTCGATGCGGCGCACCAGCGCGGCTTCGCCGGCCTGCACCCGCAGGTCGCCGCTGGCGCGCGCGATGCGGGCCTGCGCGCGCAGCCGGTCGCGGGCTTCGATGTCCCAGTCGCCGTCGAAGACCAAGTCGCCGCTGACGCCCAGTTCGCTCAGGCTGGTGTCGCCGCCGAAGGCGCGGCTCCAGGCCATGGGCAGGCCCTGCATGCGCCCCTTGGACTGCAGGCGCAGGGCCGTTCCGGTGGCGGTGGTGGTCTGGCGCAGGCGCACCGGCTCCCAGTCGATGCGCACCGTGCCCGGCACCGGGCCGCGCAGCGTGGCGCCCCCGGCCGTGCTCTCGATGTCGAGCTGGCCGTTGCCCACGCGCACGGTGCTGCTGAATTCGCGGGCCAGTTCCACCGTCCATGGCGCATCGCTGCGCGTGGTGTCCTGCAGCTGGGTGCGCAGCGACGCCAGCGCGAGCCGCCACTGGTTGGCACGCTCCAGACCGCCGCTGGCGCGGGTGTCGAGCGTGAGCTTGCGCGTGCCCTGCTGCGCCTCGCCGCGCAGAGTGAGCGCGGCGCGCGCCAGGCTGCCATCGAGCGTGGCCTGCAGGCCGCGCAGCTGGATCTCGGCCGGGGCGGGCTCGCCGGCCTTGGGGGCGGGCAGGCGCAGGTCGAGGCGCGGTACTTCCAGGCGGGCCTTCAGGCTGGGCTCGGCGGCGCGGTCCGCGGCCGGCGTGTTCACGGTCTGCAGGCGTTGCTGGATGGCGCGCCAGCCACCTTGCCAGCTGGCATCGAGCCGCGCGCCCCCGCGGGCCGAGGCACCGGCAAAGGCCTTCTCCAGCCCCGGCAGCCGCTCGACCCAGGCCTGCAGGGCTGCGGCGTCGTCGATCCGTGCCTGCACTTCGCCGGCGCCTTGCGTCGGCGCGATGCGGCCCTTGACCTGGGCGCTGCCGCCGGGCAGCGTGGCCCGCAGGTCGCCGCTGCCGGCCTGCTCGGCCACGCGCAGCTGCAGCTGGCCCTGCACGCTGGCGCGCTCGGCCTCGATGCGCAGGGTGCGCAGGTCCAGCACCTGTGCTGCCCACTGGCCTTGGGCCGCGGCGCGTTCGAGCTTGAAGCCTTCGAGCGCCTTGGCCTGCGCGCCGCCCTCGGCCTGCAGCGCAAGGTCGAAGGCGATGGCATCGTCCTTCTGCGTCGCCTTGGCGCGGCCACTGACGGGTGCACCGGCCAGTTCGGTGTGCAGCAGGCCGGGGCGCACGCCGCGCACGGTGGCCTCGATCTGCCACGGACGCGGGGCTGGCGCCCATTCGCCCTCGGCCTCGATGCGGCCCTGGCCGGCCCGCACCGTGGCCTCGGCCACGCGCCACACGGTGCCGTCGTAGCCGACCTGGGCCTGCACCGCCTCCACCGGCAGCCGGCCTTCGTCCCAAGGACCGGGCTCGGCGTTGGTGACGTCGGCGCGCGCCTTCCAGGCCGCAGTCCCGGTGGCGGGGTCGGGATCGACCGCCACCTCGCCGCTCAGCCGCGTGCGCGGCGCGTCGGGCAGGAGCCAGGCGACGTCGAGGTTGCGCATCTTGAGCAGCGCGTCGACCACGGGCTGCGGCGCCCACGGCGCGATGTGCGCATTGAGTTGGGCGTCGACCGGGTGGTCGGCGTCGGGCTGCGCCTGCGGGCGCAGGGCCGCGTCGATGGCGATCCGTGCATCGGACCCGGCCAGCGTGCCGCTGGCGGTGGCGCGGGCGTCCAGCGCGATGCGCCGCTCATCGTTCAGCGGCGCCTGCACCTGGCCCTCGAGCGCGAGCTGCAGCGCCATCGGCGCAGCGCCCTGCAGTTGCACCGTGCCGCTGTAGTGGCCGTCGGCCAGGTCCACGCCGTCGAGCTTCAGGCGGTGCTGCTGCGCTTCGTACACGTACCGGCCCGTCAACGCCTGGGCCCGCACCTCGGGCGGGCCCTTCCACAGCACCTCGTCGGCGCTGAAGGGCAGGTCGATCTCCACCGGCAGCACGATGGGCGCGAGCGGCTCCAGCGGCTTCTTCTCTTCGTCCTTGGGTCCGCGCGGCTCGATGACGATGCGCGCCGCGTGCACCTCGCCCAGCTGCACGCGCTTGCGCAGCAAGGGCCGCAGTGCCCAGCCGATGCGGGCGCCCTGTACCTCGACGGCCATCGTCGGGCTTTCCCAGCGCAGGTAGCCGATGGCGCCGCCGCGGCGCAGCGAGCCGGTCACCTCGCGCGATTCGAGGGTCTGTCCGGCCGGCAGGTAGCGCGCGGCGCGGGCGAGGGCGGTGGCCAGCGAGCTGTCGGTGCCGGCCCACCACCAGCCGGTGGCGACGAGGGCGAGCACCAGCACGAGCAGCGACGCCAGGCTCCAGCCGATCGCGCGCAGGGTGCGCCGCGTGCGCGAGCGGCGCACAGGCGCGGTTCCGGCGGCCGCAGCCGCGCCGGCGTCGTGATCCGCGATGTCGTCTGGCTTATGAGCCAAATCGGCCTCCGGCGCCCGTCCAGCGTGCGCAATCAGCTATCAAAAAATGAGCAAGAGGGCGCACGGACGATCTCAGAACGTGACGCCCAGCCGCAGGTGCAGCCGGAATTTCTTGACGTCGACCCCATAGGCCACGTCGGCCTGCACCGGCCCCACCGGGCTGCGCCAGCGCAGCCCCGCACCTACTCCAACCTTCGGCTTGCTGAGCTCGCGCGCCTTGTCGGCCACGTTGCCGGCATCGACGAAGACCGCGCTCTCGAAGGCGGTGAGCTGTCCGTTCCAGACGATGGGCTTCTGCCATTCCGCGCTCGCGACGGCGAGGTAGCGGCCGGCCACGGTCGCGCCGCTGGCATCCACGGTGCCGATCTGCTGGAAGGCGTAGCCGCGCACCGTCGTGTCGCCGCCGGTGAGGAAGCGCAGCGTGGACGGGATCCGTGCCTCTTCCTTGGCGGTGATGGCACCGAGTTCGGCGCGCAGCGCGATGCGCGACTGACGTGCCGCAGCCGTCGTGTCGCCCTCGGACACGCGGCCCAGCGGAATCACGCCCATCCAGCGCCCGTACGCACGGGTGAAGGGCAGGCGCTGGCCGCTCAGCGTGTAGCCGGCGCCCAGTTCGAGTGCCAGGCCCCAGCCGCGGCGCGGGTTGGCGTTGTCGTCGAAGTAGCGGCCGGTCCAGTTCCAGTTGGCACTGATGGCCGAAGCCGCCGGCTCGACGGTGGCCGGCAGGTCGCTGCCGCTGGGCACGGCGTAGTCGTACTGCAGGAAGAGCGCGCGGTCGATGTGGCCTTCCGACTGGCTGCGGCCGTAGCGCAGGCGGCCGCTGTCCACGTCGTAGGTGCCCGACTGCTCGCGCTTGAGTTGCGCGAGCGAGCCCCACTTCCAGCCATCCTCGCCGGGGATGCCCGTCCAGGTGGTGTTGAGCAGCTTGGTGTCTCGCTCGATCGAGAGCCTGGAGACCGCACGCCAGCCCAGCAGCGGCATCTGGTTGTAGATGTGGTCGACCGACACGCGCGGCCCGCTGTCGGTGGTGAAGCCCACGCCCAGCACCACCTTCTGCATCTGCGCCTCGCGCACCTGCGCGATCACCGGCGCGAAGTCCGGGTTGCCGGCGCTGGTGTCGAGCGTGAGGAAGACCGAGTCGTAGTAGCCGCTGCTGGCCAGGCGCTGCTGCGCGTCGAGCAGTTCCTGCTGGTCATAGGGCTTGCCGGTCGGCAGCCGGGCGATGCGGCTGGGCCCGATGACGCCGTAGCGTTCGGCGCCGCGCACCACCAGCGGACCGAAGCGGTACGCCGGGCCCGACTGGTAGGTGACCGCCAGGCGGGCCGTGGCGGTGTCCGCGTCGACGTCGGCCCGGCTGGTCTGGACGCTGCCGGTGGGGAAGCGCCTCGCCGTCAGGGCACGCAGGCCGAGGGTCTTGGCGTTGTCCCACTCCTGCTGCGTGAAGTCGCGTCCCGGCCCGAGGGCCCATCCGCTGCGGATTGCCTCGCGCTGCCGGTCGGCAACGGCATCGCCCACGATGGGGCCCGCGAAATCGACCTGCGCCTGCACCACCCGCGTGCGCGGGCCGGGGTCGACGCGGACCAGCACGTCGTGCGGCGTCTTCGCCTCGGGTGTATCGCGCAGCTGCAGCACCAAGTGCGGCGCGAAGTAGCCCAGCGTGCCCAGCAGCTCGCGCGCATTGGCCTCTGCGGCGACCATCAGGCGGGACAGCTCTGCCACGCCGATGTCGTCGAGCTGGCGGTAGCGCTGCAATTCCAGGTGCTTCTCGAGCAGTTCGCGCACCTCCTCGGGGCCCTCGACCGTCACGGTGAAGCCGGTGCGCGCCTGGCCTTCGGCGCCGCTGCCACCGGCGGTGCTGAGCGCCGACGGCGCATCGTCCTGCCCCTTGGCGCCCTGCCAGGGCAGCAGGCTGCAGCCGCCCAGCAGGACGGCGAACGCGAGCCCGCCCAGCCGAGTGCATCGGGTGGCCAGCAGTCCGGCCATCGAAGAGAGCGCCTCCCTCAACATGGGGGCGATTCTCGCTGCCGAGCCGGGTGCCCCCGCGTCGGACAGCGGCCCAGATGGGGTGATGGCGATCGGCCCCGCACGGTACGGCGAGCGTGCGAGCGACCTGGACCTGGATCAGCCGCTGGTGCAAGGCCTGGTGCCAGGCCCATCCTGTTTCATTTGGACAACAGCCGCATCGCGTCTTCCAGCCCCTTGAGGGTGAGCGGGAACATGCGGTGGGACATCAGCTGCTGCATCACGGCGATGCTCTGGCGGTACTGCCACACGCCTTGCGGCTCGGGGTTGATCCAGGCGAACTTGGGAAAGGCGTGCGTGAGGCGCTGCAGCCATTCGGCGCCTGGCTCCTCGTTGTTGTACTCGACGCTGCCGCCGGGCTGCAGGATCTCGTAGGGGCTCATGGTCGCGTCGCCGACGAAGATGAGCTTGTAGTCCTTGTTGTACTTGCGGATGATGTCCCAGGTCGCGAACTTCTCGGAGAAGCGGCGCCGGTTGTTCTTCCACATGAAGTCGTAGACGCAGTTGTGGAAGTAGTAGAACTCCAGGTGCTTGAACTCGGTCTTCACGGCCGAGAAGAGTTCCTCCACGCGGTGCACGTGCTCGTCCATCGTGCCGCCCACGTCCATCAGCAGGAGCACCTTGACGTTGTTGTGCCGCTCGGGGCGCATCTTGATGTCGAGATAGCCCGCGTTGGCGGCGGTGCGCTCGATCGTCGCGTCCAGGTCCAGCTCGTCCTCGTGGCCTTCGCGCGCGAACTTGCGGAGGCGCCGCAGCGCCATCTTGATGTTGCGCGTGCCCAGTTCCTGGCTGTCGTCGTAGTCCTTGTAGGCGCGCTGCTCCCACACCTTGACGGCGCTCTTGTTCTTGCCCGCGCCGCCGATGCGGATGCCCTGCGGGTTGTAGCCGCCGTGGCCGAAGGGCGAGGTGCCGCCCGTGCCGATCCACTTGTTGCCGCCTTCGTGCCGCTCCTTCTGCTCCTCGAAGCGCTTCTTGAGCGTTTCCATGAGCTCGTCCCAGCCCATCTTCTCGATCTTGGCCTTTTCCTCGGCCGTGAACTCGCGCTCCAGCGTCTTGCGCAGCCAGTCGAGCGGCACCTCCTTGGTGAAGTCGGTGAGCATGTCCACGCCCTTGAAGTAGGCGGAGAAGGCGCGGTCGAACTTGTCGTAGTGCTTCTCGTCCTTCACCAGCGCCGTGCGGCTCAGGTAGTAGAAGTCGTCCAGGCCGAAGGCGTCCTCGGAGTTGGGCCCCACCACGTCGGCCTGCAGGGCCTCCAGCAGCATCAGGTATTCCTTGACCGACACCGGCAGCTTGGCCGAACGCAGGGTGTAGAAGAAGTCGATCAGCATCGCAGGCCTCCTTGCCGCGCGGGAATCAGCCGCGTGGCTTGTCGAGCAGGTAGAGCAGTTGCGCCTTCACCTCGGGCCACTCGCCCGAGCGCAGGCTGTACATCACGGTGTCGCGGATGGTGCCGTCGCGGCGCAGCGCATGGCCGCGGATGACGCCGTCCTTCTTCGCGCCCAGGCGCTCGATGGCGGCCTGCGAGGCGAAGTTGAAGTTGTCGGTGCGCCAACCCACGACATGGCAGCCGAGGGTGTCGAAGGCATGCTGCAGCATCAGGAGCTTGCAGGTGGTATTGACGTGGGTGCGCTGGCAACGCCTGGCATACCACGTGTATCCGATCTCCACGCGCTTCACGGCAGGCAGGATGTCGTGGTAGCTGGTGGTGCCCAGCAGCTCGCCGCTGGCCTGGTCGGTGACGGCGAAGGCGAAGCGATGGCCTTCGTCGCGCATCTTCAACGCGGTTTCGATGTAGGCACGCGTCTGCTCCGGCTCGGGCACGGAGGTGACGCGCAGCTTCCACAGCTCGCCGTCGGCGGCGGCAGCGGCCAGGCCGGCTTCGTGGTCGAGGGACAGCGGCACGAGCTGCACGCCGCGATGCGAAAGGGTGACGGGTTCGACGAAGGCCATGGCGTCGAGGATAGCGAGGGGCTCAGCCGCGCGGGTCGCCGTACTTGCCGCGATACCAGCGGCGTGCCAGTTGCACCCCGCCACCGCCGCCCAGGCCGACGAGCGCGATGCCGCCCATGGCCCGGCCGGAATAGCCCTCGGGCGCCAGGGCATCCCATCCCAGTGCCAGGCCCAGCCAGCGGCCGAGCAGGGCGCCGACCAGGAAGCCGACGGCCTGCGCCACCCCCAGCAGCAGGAGCTGGCCGTTCGAGGGTTGCGTGCCGCCGCCTTGCTTCATGACGCAAGCCTCAGCGGTTGTTGCGCTGCATGAAGACCAGCTTCTCGAACAGCGTCACGTCCTGCTCGTTCTTGAGCAGCGCGCCCACCAGCGGCGGCACGGCGACCTTGTCGTCCTTGCTCTGAAGGGCCTCGAGCGGGATGTCCTCGGCCACCAGCAGCTTGAGCCAGTCCAGCAGCTCGCTGGTGGAGGGCTTCTTCTTCAGGCCGGGCAGGTTGCGCACGTCGTAGAAGGTCTTCATCGCGGCCGTGAGCAGTTCCTGCTTCAGGCCGGGGAAGTGCACCGCCACGATGTTCTTCATCGTCTCCGCGTCGGGGAACTTGATGTAGTGGAAGAAGCAGCGGCGCAGGAAGGCGTCGGGCAATTCCTTCTCGTTGTTGGAGGTGATGAACACCACCGGGCGGTGCTTCGCCTTGATCAGCTCGCGCGTCTCGTAGCAGTAGAACTCCATGCGGTCGAGTTCGCGCAGCAGGTCGTTCGGGAATTCGATGTCGGCCTTGTCGATCTCGTCGATCAGCAGCGCCACCGGCTCGTCGGCGGTGAAGGCCTGCCACAGCACGCCCTTGACGATGTAGTTGTGGATGTCCTTGACGCGTTCGTCGCCCAGCTGCGAATCGCGCAGGCGGCTCACCGCGTCGTATTCGTACAGGCCCTGCTGCGCCTTGGTGGTCGACTTGATGTGCCACTGCAGCAGCGGCAGGCCCAGGGCGGACGAGACCTCCTCGGCCAGCATCGTCTTGCCGGTGCCGGGCTCGCCCTTGACCAGGAGCGGGCGCTTGAGGGTGATGGAGGCGTTCACCGCCAGCATCAGATCCTGCGTGGCGACGTAGTTGTCGGAACCCTTGAATTTCATGTGAAAGGCGCGCGGGGGGTGGAACAAATGACACACCCGGAGGCGGCCGAGTCGCCAACGGGATGACGCTGAGGCGGGCCCTCGGGGGAAGCGACCCATATAATCGAACGTTGGTGCGGAGACCCGATCTGCCACGAATTGTGCGCGCAAAATGAACAAGCTGTTGACCACGATGTTTGCCCTCGCTGTCGCTTCCGTGACGGCGACCGTACAAGCCCAGAAGGTGACGCCGAACGCCGAGAACGGCGGCAAGAAGGTCGCCATGTGCGTGGGCTGCCACGGCATCGTGGGCTACCAGGCCAGCTTCCCCGAGATCCACAAGGTGCCCAAGATCGCGGGCCAGAGCGCCTCGTACATCACGGCCGCACTCACGGCCTACAAGGGCGGCGACCGCAAGCACCCCACCATGCGCGCCATCGCCGACACGCTGACCGAGCAGGACATCGCCGACCTGGCCGCGTACTACAGCACCCTGGGCCTGGCCGAAGGCGACGCGCCGCCGGCCGCCGTGGCCAAGCAGCCGAGCGAGAAGGTCCAGGCGCTCATTGCCCGCAACGCCGACAACAACTGCACGAAGTGCCACGGCGCGAACTTCAACACGCCCAACGACGGCACCGTGCCCAAGCTGGCCGGCCAGTACGCCGACTACCTGTTCGTCGCGCTCAAGGCCTACAAGGCAGGCAGCCACCCGATGGTCGGCCGCTCCAACGCCGTCATGAGTACCCAGGTCAAGCCCTTCAGCAACGCCGAGCTGAAGGAACTCGCCAGCTACATCAGCACCCTGCCGGGCGAGTTGAAGACGGTGCCCGAGTCGCGCCTGCACCACGCCAAATAAGGGCCCCCGTCGCGCCGCGCCGCTGCGCTGCACCCGAAGCCTCCAATGCCTGCCGGCTCGCGCCCGCAGGCATTTTTCTTGGGGCGCGACGATCAACCGGCGGCGAATTCCTCCGTATCGACTTCCTGCGAGGCCTGCGCCGGATAGCGCGGGCCGCTCACGGTGCGCTGGTTGATCAGCGCGCCGGCACGGTCGATGACGTCGGCGGGCAGCTGCAGGTCTGCGGCGGCCAGGTCCTCGTGCAGATGGTCGACGCTGGTGGTGCCGGGGATGGGCACGATGTCCTTGCCCTGCGCCAGCAGCCAGGCCAGCGCCAGTTGTGCGGGCGTGCAGCCGGCCTCCCGGGCCAGGGCCTCGAAGGCGGGCAGCAGGGCCAGGTTGCGCGGGTAGTGCTCGGCGGAGAAGCGCGGCATCGGGCGACGGATGTCCTTGGCATCCAGGCCGCCGACGTCGGTCAGGCGGCCCGTCAGGAAGGCGCGCGCCAGGGGGCTGAAGGCGACGAAGGCGGCACCGAGCTCGCGGCAGGCGGCCAGCACGGCGATCTCGGGGTTGCGCGTCCACAGCGAGTACTCGGTCTGCACCGCGGCGATGGGGTGCACCGCATGCGCCTTGCGCAGCGTGGCGGCCGAGACCTCCGACAGGCCGATGGCGCGCACCTTGCCGGCCTCGACCAGGCGCGACAGCTCGCCCACCGAGTCCTCGATCGGCACCTGCTTGTCCCAGCGGTGCAGGTAGTACAGGTCGATCACGTCGGTGCGCAGGCGCCGCAGGCTGTCCTCGCAGTTGCTTCGCAGCGTGGCGGGGCGGCCGTCGATCACGCGGCGGGTCACGCCGTCCTCGCCCTTGACGCCGGCCATGCCGCCCTTGCTGCACAGGGTGAACTTCTGGCGGTGGGGCGCGAGCACGCGGCCCACCAGTTCCTCGTTGGCGCCGAAGCCGTAGAGCGCCGCCGTGTCGAACAGGGTGACGCCGGCGTCCAGCGCCGCCAGCAGCACGCGCTCGCCCTGCTCGGGCGAGGGCGGGGTGCCGTAGGCATGGCTCAGGTTCATGCAGCCCAGGCCGATGGCGCTGACCTCGAAGGGGCCGAGACGACGTGTATGCATGGTGTTCCTTCTGAATGAAAAATGCCCGCAGCCCGCATGGGGCGGGCGCGAGCAGCTATGAAAAAAATAGCAACTGGTTTATTGCAGCTGCTGTTCCAGCTGGTGCAGCACCTGGTAGCAGGGCAGCACCTGCGCGACGCTGCTGTTGGGCTCGCGGCCTTCCTTGATGGCGGCGAAGAACTCGCGGTCCTGCAGTTCGATGCCGTTCATCGAAACGTCCACATGGCTCACGTCCACCGGCGTCTCGGGGCCCTTGCTGTGCGACTGGACCAGGTCGTCGTAGCGGGCGATGTAGGTCGCGGTGTCGCCGATGTAGCGGAAGAAGGTGCCCAGCGGCCCGTCGTTGTTGAACGAGAGGCTCAAGGTGCAGATGGCGCCGTTGGCCGCCTGCAGCTGGATGCTCATGTCCATGGCGATGCCGAGCTGATTGTGGATCGGGCCCTGGATGGCGTTGGCCTTCACGATCGGGCTCCCGGCCTGGTAGGCGAACAGGTCCACGGTGTGGGCGGCGTGGTGCCACAGCAGGTGGTCGGTCCAGCTGCGCGGCTGGCCCAGCGCGTTCATGTTGGTGCGGCGGAAGAAGTAGGTCTGCACGTCCATCTGCTGGATGTTGAACTCGCCGGCCGCGATCTTCTTGTGCACGTACTGGTGGCTGGGGTTGAAGCGGCGGGTGTGGCCGACCATGGCGACCTTGCCGGTCTTCTTCTGCAGCGCCAGCACCTCCTCGCCCTGCTTGAGCACGTCGCACAGCGGGATCTCCACCTGCACATGCTTGCCCGCTTCCAGGCAGGCCTTGGCCTGCGCGGCATGCATCTGCGTCGGGGTACAGAGGATGACGGCGTCCACGTCCTTCAGGGCCAGGCTGTCGGCCAGGTCGGTCGTCACGTGGGCGATGCCGTACTGCCGGGCCGTCTCCCGGGTCTTGTCCAGGTCGCGGCTGATGAGCGAGACGACTTCGACGCCGTCGATGTTCTTGATGCCGTCCAGGTGCTTGATGCCGAAGGCGCCGGCGCCGGCGAGTGCGACTTTGATGGTCATGTGAGGGTCCTTGGGGGTTTCAGCGGGATTCTTCGAGGATCAGGTGGCCCACGGCCGTGTTGGAGGCCGGCACGTGGAAGAAGCGGTGCGCCACCTTCGGCGGCGGGCCTTCGCCGTTCACGTCGGCCATGGCGCCGCGCGCGATGAGCCACATCACCAGCTCGATGCCCTCGCTGCCGGCCTCGCGCACGTACTCGATGTGCGGCACCTTCGCCAGCTCGGCCGGCTCGGCGATCAGGCGGTCGAGGAACCTGTTGTCCCACTCCGCGTTGATCAGGCCGGCGCGCGCGCCCTGCAGCTGGTGGCTCATGCCGCCGGTGCCCCAGATGTGCACGTTGAGGTCTTCGTCGAAGCTCTCGACCGCCTTGCGGATCGCGCGGCCCAGGTTGAAGCAGCGCTGGCCGCTGGGCACCGGGTACTGCACCACGTTCACGGCGAAGGGGATCACCGGGCAGGGCCAGGCGCCGCTCTTCGGGTCCTGCTCGCCGCACATCAGCGACAGCGGCACCGTGAGGCCGTGGTCCACGTCCATCTTGTTCACGAGGGTGAGGTCGAAGTCCTGCTGGATCACGCTCTGCGCGATGTGGCTGGCCAGCTCGGGATGCCCCACCACCTTGGGGACCGGGCGCGGCCCCCAGCCCTCGTCGGCCGGCTGGTACTCGGCGGCGGTGCCGATGGCGAAAGTGGGGATCATGTCCAGGCTGAAGGCCGTGGCATGGTCGTTGAAGACCAGGAAGACGACGTCGGGCTTGTTGTCCTTCATCCATTGCTTGGAGAAGTCGTAGCCGGCGAAGAGGGGCTTCCAGTAGTCCTCCTTCGTCTTGCCCAGGTCCAGCGCGGCGCCGATGGCCGGCACGTGGGAGGTGTAGACGGATGCGGTAATGCGGGCCATTCAAGCCTCCTGAGGGATGCGGGGGCACATGGTCATGCCGCCTTGGTGGGATGGTGGGCGCCCTGCGGCTGGTTCTGCGCCTGCGCGTCGCCGTCCTCGCCCACGTAGCGGTTGCCGTCCACGCGGCGGCCGCCCTTGATCATCATGTTGCGGTATTCCTCCTCGGTCATGCCGGTCATCGAGCCCGCCATCTGCTGGAAGCTCTTGCCGTCGGTGGCACCGATCTTGGCCAGGAAGTAGATGTTGCCGCCGGTGCGCATGCACCAGTTGAGGTCGCGCGCCAGCACGGCCTGCTTCTGCTCCTCGGTCATCGGCCACTCGTCGAGGTAGGCGCGTTCGTCGGCCTTGAAGCGCTCGCGGTTCTCGGCCTTCATCAGGCTCATGCAGAACTGGTTGAGCCAGTAGCCTTTGCGGCTCTGCTCGGCGTCGAAGATGATCGTGCCGGGCACGTCCAGGTAGGGTTTGTCGAGGGCCATGGAGGATCCTTACTGATGAATCGCCGCCGGGCCGCCCCAAGGCGATTCGCGCCCCCTCGGGGGGCAGCGACCCGCGAAGCGGCGGAGCGTGGGGGTCATTGTTCTTCGGGCCAGTAGAGCTTCATGGGGTTGTCGACCAGCAGCTTCTTCTGCAGTTCCGGCGTGGTCGCGATGTGCGGGATGAAGTCCACCAGCAGGCCGTCGTCGGGCATGTGGTCCTTGAGGTTGGGGTGCGGCCAGTCGGTGCCCCACAGCACGCGGTCGGGGAACTGCTCGACGATTCGCCGGGCGAAGGGCACCACGTCGCGGTACGCGTTCTGCTCGCCGTCCAGCGCCTTGGGGCCGGCGACCGACAGGCGCTCGGGACAGCTCACCTTGCTCCACACGTTGTCGTGCTCGCGCATGAACTTCTCGAACAGGGCGAACTCCGGGCCGTCCACCGGCTTGGTCACGTCGGGGCGGCCCATGTGGTCCACCACCACCGTGGTCGGCAGCGCGGTGAAGAAGTCCCACAGCTCGGGCAGGTCCACCGCCTCGAAGTAGATGACCACGTGCCAGCCCAGCTTGGCGATGCGGCCGGCGATCTCCATCAGTTCGTCCTTGGGCGTGAAGTCCACCAGCCGCTTGACGAAGTTGAAGCGCACGCCGCGCACGCCGGCGGCATGCAGTGCCTGCAGTTCCTCGTCGGTCACGCTGCGCTTGACGGTCGCCACGCCGCGCGCCTTGCCGTCCGACGATTGCAGCGCATCGACCAGCGCGCGGTTGTCCGCGCCGTGGCAGGTGGCCTGCACGATCACGTTGCGCGCGAAGCCCAGGTGGTCGCGCAGCGCGAAGAGCTGCGCCTTGCTCGCGTCGCAGGGCGTGTACTTGCGTTCGGGCGCATAGGGGAATTCGGCGCCCGGGCCGAACACGTGGCAGTGAGCATCGACGCTGCCGGCCGGCACCTGGAACGTCGGCTTGCTCGGGCCGGTGTACCAGTCCAGCCAGCCGGCGGTCTTCTCGAAGGGGCCGGAGGTGGGTTTGCTCATGGTGCTTCTCTCTTCCTGGAACAGAGGGTTCAATCGGGTTGGATGTTGGCTTCGCGCACCAGCTTGGCGTAGCGCACGCGCTCCTCGTGCAGCAGCCGGACCATCATGTCTCGGCTTCCCGGCATGGCCTCGCCGCCGACGGCGGACATGCGCTCGCGCACTTCGGGCAGCTTCAGGGCCTTCTGGATGTCGGCGTGCAGCCGCTCGACGATGGGCATGGGCGTCTTCGCGGGCGCCATCACCGCGTACCAGACCGAGGACTCGAAGCCCTTGAAGCCGGATTCGGCGATGGTGGGCGCGTCGGGGAAGATCGGCGAACGCTCGGGGCTGAGCACGGCCAGCACCTTCAGCCGGCCGCTGCCGACCAGGGGCTTGACCTCCAGCGCGTTCATCGCGATCAGCGGCACCTGGCCGCTGGCCACGTCGGTGACGGCCTGCGCGCCCCCCTTGTAGGGCACGTGCATGAGGTCGATGCCGGCCGCGTGGGTGAACAGCTCGGCCGCCATGTGCGGCGTGGAGCCATTGCCCGGCGAGGCAAAGGAAATGGTGCCCGGCCTGGCCTTCGCGGCGGCGATCAGGTCGGCGATGTTGCGGTACGGCACATTCGCGTTCGCGGCGATCACCACCGGCACGCGGCCGA
Organism: Comamonadaceae bacterium ALPHA2B; assembly: GCA_005503065.1. Taxonomy (GTDB): domain Bacteria; phylum Pseudomonadota; class Gammaproteobacteria; order Burkholderiales; family Burkholderiaceae_C; genus Xenophilus. Next base: position 69,827 of record SCOE01000003.1, on the reverse strand, counting down.
CCAGCGACACCGCCACCAGATCCGTCTCGGCATCGAAAGGCTGCGGCTTGTACAGCGCCATGTTGGCGGCCAGGGCGTTGGCGGCCATCAGCAGCGTGTGGCCGTCGGGCTTGGCGCCGATGACGTACTTGACCGCGATGTTGGTCCCTGCACCGGGCCGGTTGTCGATGATGATCGGCTGGCCCAGGCTCGCGCCCAGTGCCTGGCCCAGCGTGCGCGCGACCGCATCCACCGCGCCGCCGGCGGAGTAGCCCACCACCAGGTTGATCGGGCGGTCCGGGTAGCCGGCCTGCGCCCAGGCCCCCGAGGCGCTCAGCGCGGTGGCGCCGGCCGCGGCGGCCAGCAGGGTGCGGCGAACGGGAGAGAAAGCGCGCATGGCGGCTCCTTGGTGGCGCTGGACGATCAGTCGATGTACTTGAGGCCGGCCTTCTCGAGCGGCTCGCGCATCTTGTAGTAGTCCAGGCCCAGCGTGCCGGCCGCGAAGATGTCGCGCTTGCCGCCTTCGTTGGCTTCGCGCTTGCGGGCCGCTTCCAGCGTCTTCGCGGCGATGGCACGCGGCACGCAGACCACGCCGTCGTCGTCGGCCACGACCACGTCGCCGGGCGTCACGTACGCGCCCGCGCAGACGATCGGGATGTTCACCGAGCCCGGCGTCGCCTTGATCGTGCCCTTGGACGACACGTAGCGGCTCCAGACCGGGAACTTCATCTCGCGCAGCACCCTGGTGTCGCGCACGCCGGCCTCGATGATCAGCGCGCGTGCGCCGCGGGCCTGGAAGCTGGTGGCCAGCAGGTCGCCGAAGTAGCCGTCGCTGCAGTCCGCGGTGACGGTGGCGACCACGACATCGCCGGGGCGAATCTGCTCGGCCGCGACGTGCATCATCCAGTTGTCGCCGGGCTGCAGCAGCACGGTGACGGCCGTGCCGGACACGGCCACGTCCTGCTGGATGGGGCGCATGTAGGGCTTCATGAGGCCCACGCGGCCCATGGCCTCGTGGACGGTGGCCGAGCCGAAGGCGGCCAGCGCGTCGGCCGTCTCGCGGTCGGTGCGCTCGATGTTGCGGTAGACGACGCCAAGTTCATACATGGGATGTGCTCCTGGAATGGGTTACCGGCCCTTGGCCTTGAGTGCGGCGTCGATGCGCGGGAAGACGCGCCGCGCATTGCCTTCGAACACCTGGTAGCGCTCGTCGTCCGTCAGGTTGGCCGTCGCGTTGACGTAGCGCTTGGTGTCGTCGTAGTAGTGGCCGGTCTGCGGGTCGACGCCGCGCACGGCACCGATCATCTCGCTGGCGAACAGAATGTTCTTGACCGGGATCACCTTGGTCAGCAGGTCGATGCCCGGCTGGTGGTACACGCAGGTGTCGAAGAAGATGTTGTTGAGGATGTGCTCGTCCAGCAGCGGCTTCTTCATCTCCTGCGCCAGGCCGCGGAAGCGCCCCCAGTGGTAGGGCACCGCGCCGCCGCCGTGCGGGATGACGAACTTCAGCGTTGGGAAGTCCTTGAACAGGTCGCCCTGGATGCACTGCATCACGGCCGTGGTGTCCGCATTCAGGTAGTGCGCGCCGGTGGTGTGGAAGCAGGCGTTGCAGCTCGTGCTCACGTGGATCATCGCGGGGATGTCGTACTCCACCATCTTCTCGTAGATGGGATACCAGTGGCGGTCGGTCAGTGGCGGGCTGGTCCAGTGGCCGCCGCTCGGGTCGGGGTTCAGGTTGATGCCGACGTTGCCGTACTGCTCGACGCACTTCACCAGCTCGGGGATGCAGGTCTTCGGGTCGACGCCGGGCGACTGCGGCAGCATCGCGGCGGGGATGAAGTGGTCGGGGAAGAGCTGCGAGACGCGGTAGCACAGCTCGTTGCAGATTGCGGCCCAGGTGCTCGACACCTCGAAGTCGCCGATGTGATGCGCCATGAAGCTGGCGCGCGGGCTGAAGATGGTCAGGTCGGAGCCGCGCTCCTTCATCAGGCGCAGCTGGTTCTGCTCGATCGATTCGCGCAGCTCGTCGTTGCTGATCTTCAGGTCGGCCGGATTGGGTTTGGCCGAGGGGTCCTTGATGCCCGCGATCTGGGCGTTGCGCCAGTTCTCCAGCGCCTTGGGCGCGGTGGTGTAGTGGCCGTGGCAGTCGATGATCATCGCTTGGTTCTCCAGAGTGCGTGCGGGTTCGGTGAAGGGGAAGGCCGCGTCAGGTCGGCTCCATGCCCTGGCGGCGCTTGGCGTCGGCCGCCTCGGGCGAGGCCATGAAGGCCAGCAGCTGCCGCGCGGCCTCGGCATGCGGCGAGCCGGCGACGACGGCGGCGGAAAAGACGGTGTCGATGGCGATCGCCGCCGGCAGCGGGCCGACGATGTCGATGCCCTCGACATGGATCAGTTCGCTCAGTTGCTGGAAGCCCAGCGCCACCTGGCCCTGCGCCACCAGCGAGCCCACGGCCACGCCGGGCGGCGCCTGCACCGTGCGTGCCTTCACCTCCTCGGCGATGCCCCAGCGCTCGAACAGCTTCTGCAGGGCCACGCCGCTCGGGCCGGTCGAGTAGCCGACGGTCGGTGCCGCCAGCACCGCCGCGCGCACCGCGTCTTCGCCCGTGATGTCGGGGTGCACCGTGCCGGCGCGCACAGCCACGGCGGTGCTGGACAGCATCAGGTCGACCTTGCTGCCCGCCGCCGCACGGCCGGCCGCCAGGAGCTTGTCGATGGCGTCCGAGGCCAGGAACACGAGATCGAAGGCCTCTTCGCCGGCCTGCACGCGCCTGGCGGCATCGACGCCGCCGACCGATTCGATAGTGACCGCGTCGCCGCCGCGCGCCTTCCAGGCGGCCGAAAGCTCGGCCAGCACCTGGCGAGTGGCCATGGACGAGATGCCTTGGAGGGAAGCAGTCATGCGCGATGTCTCCGATGCCGCCGCGGGTGTCTGCGGCGGGAATGGTGTTGTTGCCGCGGATTCTCGGAAGCAGGGCAGGCCAGGCCAAGGGAGGCAGGCCGCTATCAGATAGATCAAACTGGCATATCCGGTGTTATGGTTCTTCTTTCTGCGATACCTCCTGTCACCTGGCCGTGGACCTCAAGCAACTCGAATACTTCGTCCGCGTGGCCGAGCTGGGCAGCTTCACACGCGCCTCGCAGGCGCTCGATGTTGCGCAGCCTGCCCTGTCGCGCCAGGTCCGGCTGCTGGAGGTGGAGTTGCGCCAGAACCTGCTGGTGCGCAATGGCCGCGGCGTCACGCTCACCGACGCCGGGGCGCTGCTGCTGGAGCACGGGCGCGGCATCCTGCACCAGGTGGCGCGCGCGCAGGAGGAGCTGGCCGGCGCCCGCGGCGGCCTGGCCGGGCGGGTGGCGCTGGGGCTGCCGCCCAGCGTGGCGCGCGCCTACGCCGTGCCGCTCACCCGGGCCTTCCGCCAGCGGCTGCCGCAGGCGCGGCTGTCGATCAGCGAGGGCCTGACCCTCGCGATGCAGGAAGCGCTGACGGCAGGCCGCCTCGACATTGCCGTGCTCTACAACGCACGGCCTCTGGCCGGGCTGGAGATCCAGCCGCTGATGGACGAGGAACTGGTGCTCGTGCAACCGCGGCCGCGCGGCCTGGCCGAGGACCCGCCGCCGCCGCCGCTGCCGCTGGCCGCGTTGGCCGAACGGCCGCTCGTCATCCCCAGCCGGCCCAACGCGATCCGCATGCAGGTGGAGTCCGAACTCGCCGCCCTGGGACTGCACCCGCAGGTGGCGCTGGAGATCGACGGCGTGCCGGCCATCCTCGAACTCGTCGCCGACGGCCTGGGCGTTGCCGTGCTGACCCGGCATGCCGTGGCCAGCTCGGTGCGTCCCTCTGCCTACACGGTGCGCCGCATCGGCGTGGAAGGCGGCCCCTGGCTGCACGTGCAGGCCTGGCTGGCGACCAGCGCCCAGCGGCCCGCCACGCGCACGCAGCAGGCGGCGCTGGCGCTGCTGCGCGAGGTGGTCGGCGCCGTGCCTGCAAAGTCATAACGAACGTGACGAATTTGCCGCTGGCCCAGGGCTGGCGTGGGCTGTGGCCCGATTGCACTTTGCTTTCGCAGCGGCGCGGACGACCGCCGCAGGGCCTCAAAGCTTCGGCAGCTTCGCCTTCTCGATCACGTCGCCCCAGCGCCGGATGTCCGCCGCCAGGAAGTCGCGCAACGCGGCCGGGCTGCTGCCCTGCGCCCGCATGTTCAACGCCTGCAGCTGCTTCTTCACGTCGTCCTGCGAAACCGCGGCCTGCACGGCGCGCGACAGCCTGTCGACGATGGCCGCGGGCGTCTTCGCCGGCACGGCCAGGCCGTTCCAGGAGCTGACGTCGAAACCGGCCAGCGTGCCGCCGCTCTCGCGCACCGCCGGCACCTGGGGCAGCTCGGGCGCGCGCTCGCGGCCCAGCACCGCCAGCGCGCGCAGGGCCTTGCCCTGCAGGTGCGGCATCAGCGGGCCGAGGATGTCGACCAGCACGTCGATCTCGCCCCCGCGCACGGCCGTTACCACCGGCGGCGTGCCGTTGAAGGGCACCACCTGCGCGTCGACGCCGGCCGAGAGCTTGAGCAGCTCGGCCGCCAGGTTCTGCGTGGTGCCGATCTGCGGCGTGCCGATGTTGAGCTTGCCGGGATTCGCGCGCGCATGGCCGAGCAGGTCGGCCAGCGTCCTGAAGCGGCTGTTCTCGGCCACCGCGATGGCCAGGTCGAAGCGCGCCATCTGCGAGACCGGTGCGAAGTCGGCCAGCGTGTCGAAGGGCAGCTTCTTGAACAGCGCCGCGCTCACGGCCGTGCCGCTGGAGATCAGCAGCAGCGTGTGGCCGTCGGGCTCGGCGCGTGCCACCACCTCGCCGGCCACCACGCCGCCGGCGCTGGGCCGGTTGTCGACCACCACCGGCTGGCCCAGGGCGGCGGCGAGCTTCTGGCCCACCGCGCGCGCCGTCAGGTCGGCGGCGCCGCCGGCTGCGTTGGGCACCACGAGGCGCAGCGGGCGCGAGGGAAAGGCGGGTTGCGCGGGCGCGGTGCCGGCGGCGCCCAGCAGGGCCAGCGCGCCGGCACCCTGCAGCAGAACTCGGCGGTCGAGGGGCATGGGAAGGTCTCCGGAATCTTCGAATGAAATCGGCCTGCAGCGCCCGTCCGGCGGGCGCGGGAAGCTATGAAAGTTGTAGCAACCGCATCAGTCGCGCGTGGCGCGGCGCTGCACGCAGTCCACGTAGGCATTGCCGTCCGGCGGGCGTCCGGCGCGCTGGCTCTCCCACATCATGCGGCCCAGGCATTCCATGGCCTCGTGGTGCGCCTCGAGCAGCGATCCGCGGCGGGCGGTGAGCAGTTCCACCGCCTGTCGGATGCCGCGCGGCTGGTCGATCGAGCACTGCTCGCTGATCGACAGGTGCATCGACAGGTGCAGGAAGGGGTTCTCGCGCCCGTCCTGGCCGTCGTAGACGCGCGCCACCGCGGCGTCGGCGTCGGCCAGGTCGGCGTGGTACTCGGGATGCTGGTCGATCCACTCGCTGGCGATGATCTCCAGCGCCTCCATCGGCTGGCCGCTGCGGCCCTTGGCGTAGACGTTGCAGAAGAAGCGCCGCACTTCTTCCTGGGAAGGATTGAACATGGTGCGGCGAGGGTAGCACCGGCCCCTGGCCGGCCGCGCGCAGGGGTCAGTCGAAAGCATGCGGTCACGCGGCTCGGGCAAGATGCTGGATGGCGCCCGCACCGGGCCCCGCACTCCCACCCGCTTTCCATGCCGATTTTCGAACCCGCGCGCCCCTGGACCACCGAACTCGGCTCACGCATGCGCGAGCACTTCTTCCTCAAGGCCGTGGGCACCACCGTGTGGGTCTGGGTCTTCTTCATCGGCTACTTCCACATGCTGCGCCACCCGGCGTACCCGGTGACGGTGATGCCGCTGACCTGGGTGGATCAGTGGGTGCCCTTCCAGCCCGCGGCGCTGGTGCCCTACCTGTCGCTGTGGCTGTACGTGGGCATCGCACCGGGGCTGCAACGGGGCTTCCGGCCGCTGCTCGTCTATGGCCTGTGGGCGGCCGCCCTGTGCGCCGTGGGCCTGGGCATCTTCCACTTCTGGCCGACCCAGATCCCACCCATGCCGGTCGATCCCACGGCCCCGGGCTTCGCGCTGCTGCAGGGCATCGACGCCGCCGGCAATGCCTGCCCGTCGATGCACGTGGCCATCTCGGCCTTCACCGTCCTGTGGGTGGAGCATCTCCTGCGCCGCGCCGGGGCGCCGGCGTGGCTGCGGCTCGGCAATGTCGCCTGGTTCCTGGCCATCGCCTGGTCGACGCTGGCCGTCAAGCAGCACGTGGCGCTCGATGTGCTGGCCGGTGCGGCCCTCGGCGGTGTGTTCGCGGCGGCCTCGCTGCGCTGGCGCCCGGCCGAACGGCCAGGCCCTGTTGCGGCACCTCGAACGGCTATCATGAGCCGACAGTGACCTGCGGGCGTACGCCCTTGTTGCCGGCAGGTCGACACATCACAGACGAATGGGCCCGGCCGGCGACCCCCTGCGGCGCCGGGCCGCGACGAGGACGGACCCCGCACACATGAGTTCGCTGAAGGAATTGCAGGACCTGATCCAGGAGAAGTACGGCATCGACCCGGCCACGCTGGACCCGAACGAGTCCATGCGCGACAAGGGCTTCGATTCGCTGGCCATCGTCGAATTCCTGTTCGAGATCGAGGACCGCTTCAAGATCTCCATGCCCGACCCCGACCCGAGCATCGAGACGCTGGCCGGCCTGGCCGCCGTCGTCGACCGCGTGCGCGCCGAGGCCGCCGCCTCGGCCGAACAGCAGCAACAGCCCGCCGCCTGATGGCCGAAGTGCGGGTTGCGGTCACCGGCCTGGGCGTCGTCTCGCCCCACGGCGAGGACCCGCAGGCCATGTTCGCGGCGCTGATGCGCGGCGCATCGGCACTCAAGCCCATCTTTCCCGAACTGGCCAAGCCGGCCGCGGCGGCCACCATCGACTTCGACGAGAGCCGCTGGTTCACCAAGCTGCAGCTGGCCGGCGTCGACCGCGTGAGCCAGATGGCCGTGGCGGCGGCCGACTTCGCCGTCAAGGACGCCGGCGCGCTCGATGTCGACCCCGAGCGGCTCGGCGTCTTCGGCGGCTGCGGCATGGGCGGGGCCACGGCCCTCGAGGCCGCCTACCGCGGTGGCATGGCCACGGCGGGCGGCCGCGTGCCGCCGCTCACCATCCCGGCCTTCATGCCCAACGCGCCGGCCTCGCAGGTCGCCATGCGCCAGCGGGCACAGGGCCCCGTCTTCACCTATTCCGTGGCCTGCTCCTCGTCGGCCGTCGCGATCGCCGAGGCCGCCAAGGCCGTGGCGCGCGGCGAGGTCGACGTGGCCATCGCCGGCGGCGCCGAATCGCTCATCGTGCCCGGCGTGGTGATGGCCTGGCAGGCCATGCAGACGCTGGCGGCGTTCCCGGCAGGCGACGCGCCGGCGGCGGCCACGGCGGTGAAGCCCTTCGCCGCCGACCGCAGCGGCTTCGCGCTGGGCGAGGGCGCCGCCTTCCTCGTGGTCGAGTCCGAGGAGCGCGCGCGTGCGCGGCAGGCCAGGCGTTACGCGCTGCTCTCCGGCTGGGGCCACAGCTGCGACGCCACGCACCTCACCAAGCCCGATGCCCCGGGCCAGGCGCGGGCGTTGCGCGCGGCGCTGGCGATGGCCGGCCTGCAGCCCCAGGACGTCGGCTACTGCAACGCCCACGGCACGGCGACCAAGATCGGCGACCCGATCGAGCGCGACGCGCTGGCGCTGGTGTGGGGCGATGCGCTCGAGGGGCTCAAGGTCAGCTCGACCAAGGCGCTGCACGGCCACCTGCTGGGCGCGGCCGGCGCGCTGGAAGCCGTGATCACCATCCTGGCGCTGCAGCAGCGGCAGTTGCCGCCCAACGCGCACTGCGCCGCGGTCGATCCGGCCTGCCAGCTGAACCTCGTGGGCGCCCAGGGCGAGGCGGCCCCTGCACTCGCGGCCGCAGTGAGCAGCTCTTTCGCCTTCGGCGGCAGCAACGCCGTGCTGCTGTTCGAGCAGGCCTGAGCGCCATGCGAAGACTTCTCTGCGCCGCGCTGGCGCTCATGCCGTTCATGGCCGTGGCGCAGCCTGCGTCGCCGACGCGCCCCAGCTGGGGCGCCATCGCCTCCAGCTATCCCGCGTACGGCTACGCCTTCGAGCATCCCACGCGTGGGGCGGCCGAGCACGAGGCGCTCAACCAGTGCCGGCGCAACGCGCGCAAGCCCGCGGGCTGCGAGGTGCGCACGACTTTCGAGCGCGCCTGCGCCGCTTACGCGCAGGGCAATTTCGGCGAATGGGGCGCGGCCGTGGCACCGAACACGACCGAGGCCGCGCAGGCGGCCGCGAAGCAGTGCGACAACCACCTGCCCACCGAGCCCTGCAAGGTGGTGGTGCGCGCCTGCTCGCCGCGCTGATCAGAGCATCGCCGAGATGCGCTGTGCTGCGGCCTGCAGCGGCGGCAGCATCGTCTCCTGCATCACCTTGGCGCTGGTGCGGTTGGCCTGGCCGCTGATGTTCAGCGCCGCGACCACGCGCCCGGCGCGGTCCACGATGGGCGCGGCGATGGAGATCATGCCTTCCTCCAGCTCCTGGTTGGTCAGCGTCCAGCCTTGGCGGCGCGCCTGGGCGATGCGTGCCTCGATCGCGGCCGGGTCGGTCAGCGTGTGGCGGGTGAAGGCCTGGATCTGCGACGCCGCCAGGCGCGCGCGGGCCTCGGCCTCGGGCAGGCCGCCCAGCAGCAGGCGGCCCATCGAGGTGCACCAGGCCGGCAGGCGCGAGCCCACCCCCAGGGTGACGCGCATGATCTTCTGCACCGGCACCCGCATCACGTAGACCACGTCCGTGCCGTCGAGCACGGCGATGGAGCAGGACTCCTGCACCTGCCGCGCGAGCGCCTCGAGTTCCGGTTCGGCCAGGCTCCAGATCGGCATCGACGACAGGTAGGCGAAGCCCAGGTCGAGGATGCGGGGCGTGAGGGCGAAGAGCCGGCCGTCGCTTTCCACATAACCCAGCGTCTGCAGCGTGAGCAGGATGCGGCGGGCGCCCGCGCGCGTGAGGCCGGTCGCGGCTGCCACGTCGCTCAGCGTCTGCCTGGGCGCCTGCGCACTGAACGACCGGATCACCTGGAGCCCGCGCGCGAAGGACTGCACGTAGCTGTCCCCGGGAACGGGGACGTCGGGCGTCGGGGCGCTGTCGCGCGGTGTCTTGCTGCGGGTTGCCATGGGGAGTGTGCCGGGTCTAGAATTCATTATACGAACACATGTTCGACATACGAACAATTGGATCGGGCCGATGAGTCGAACCGGGGCAAGGCATCCAGCCTGGATGTGCCTTGCCGCCCGGTTCCGCCTGCCCTGCGATTCCCTTTGCCTGGAGACCGCTTCCCAATGATCGACAAGATTGCTCGCTCGGTGGCCGACGCGCTGGCCGATACGTCCGACGGCGCCACCGTGCTCATCGGCGGCTTCGGCACGGCCGGTATCCCCAACGAACTGATCGACGGCCTGATCGAGCAGGGCGCGAAGGACCTCACGGTCGTCAACAACAACGCCGGCAACGGCGATGCCGGCCTGGCGGCGCTGCTCAAGGCGGGGCGCGTGCGCAAGATCATCTGCAGCTTCCCGCGCCAGGCCGACAGCCACGTGTTCGACGGCCTGTATCGCAGCGGCAAGCTCGAACTCGAACTCGTGCCGCAAGGCAACCTGGCCGAACGCATCCGCGCTGCCGGCGCCGGCATCGGCGCCTTCTTCTGTCCCACGGGCTATGGCACCGAACTCGCGGGCGAGCGCGAGACGCGCATGATCGACGGCAGGCATTACGTGCTCGAGTACCCCATCCACGGCGACCTGGCGCTCATCAAGGCCGAATGCGGCGACCGCTGGGGCAACCTCGTCTACCGCAAGGCCGCGCGCAACTTCGGCCCGGTGATGGCGATGGCGGCGAAGAAGACCGTGGCCACGGTGCACGAGATCGCCGAGCTGGGCGGCCTGGACCCCGAGGCCATCGTCACGCCCGGCATCTTCGTGAGCCGCATCGTGAAGATCGAGCGCGTCGCCACGCAGGCCGGCGGCTTCAAGAAGGCCGCCTGAAGGAGACACGCCATGGCTTACCAACGCCGCACCAAGGACCAGCTTGCCGCCCGCGTGGCGCAGGACATCTTCGACGGTGCCGTCGTCAACCTCGGCATCGGCCAGCCCACGCTGGTGGCCAATCACCTGCCCGCGGGCCGCGAGGTCGTCCTGCACAGCGAGAACGGCATCCTCGGCATGGGGCCGGCCCCATCCGAGGGCGCCGAGGACTACGACCTCATCAACGCCGGCAAGCAGCCCGTGACGCTGCTGCCCGGCGGCGCGTACTTCCACCACGCCGACAGCTTCGCGATGATGCGCGGCGGCCACCTCGACATCTGCGTCCTGGGCGCCTTCCAGGTCTCGGCCACCGGCGACCTGGCCAACTGGAGCACCGGCGAGCCCGGCGCCATCCCGGCCGTGGGCGGCGCCATGGACCTGGCCATCGGCGCCAAGCAGACCTGGGTCATGATGGACCTGCTCACCAAGAAAGGCGAGAGCAAGGTCGTCGAGCGCTGCAGCTATCCGCTCACCGGCATCGGCTGCGTCAAGCGCGTGTACTCCGACCTGGCGACACTCGAGTGCACGCCGCAGGGCCTGAAGCTCATCGACAAGGTCGACGGGCTGGACCACGCCGAACTGGAAAGGCTCGTGGGCCTGCCGATCGCTTACTAAAAGCGGGCAGCCGAACGCAGAGGGCGCAGCGGTTCCGCAGAGGACGCAGAAGTAAAAAGCCAAACTTATCTTGGATTCCTCTGCGCCCTCTACGTAATCTTTGCGACCTCTGCGTTCTGGCCCCGTATTCACCACTCTCATCGAGACACGCAACACATGACCACCCAAGCCTTCATCTGCGACGCCATCCGCACCCCCTTCGGCCGCTATGGCGGCGCCCTGAGCAGCGTGCGCACCGACGACCTCGGTGCGATCCCGATCCGGGCGCTGATGGAGCGCAACAAGGGCGTCGACTGGCAGGCCGTGGCCGACGTGATCTATGGCTGCGCCAACCAGGCCGGCGAGGACAACCGCAACGTGGCGCGCATGGCCGCGCTGCTGGCCGGCCTGCCGATCGAGGTGCCGGGCGCCACCGTCAACCGGTTGTGCGGCTCGGGGCTCGACGCGGTGGGCACGGCCGCGCGCGCCATCAAGGCCGGCGAGGCGCAGCTCATGATCGCCGGCGGCGTCGAGAGCATGAGCCGTGCGCCCTTCGTCATGCCCAAGGCCGAGTCGGCCTTCAGCCGCAGCAATGCGGTGTACGACACCACCATCGGCTGGCGCTTCGTCAACAAGCTCATGAAGGCGCAGTACGGCGTCGACTCCATGCCCGAGACGGCCGAGAACGTGGCCACCGACTACAAGATCGAGCGCGAGGCGCAGGACCGCATGGCGCTGGCCAGCCAGCAGCGCGCCGTCGCGGCACAGAAGCGTGGCTTCTTCGACGCCGAGATCGTGCCGGTCGCCATCCCGCAGAAGAAGGGCGACCCGGTGATCGTCGCCAAGGACGAGCATCCGCGCGACACCAGCCTCGAGTCGCTGGCCAAACTCAAGGGCGTGGTGCGTCCCGACGGCACCGTGACAGCCGGCAACGCCAGCGGCGTGAACGACGGCGCCTGCGCGCTGCTGATCGCCGGCGAGGCGGCGGCCGCCAGGCACGGCCTCACGCCGCGCGCCCGCATCGTCGGCATGGCCACCGCCGGCGTGGCGCCGCGCGTGATGGGCATCGGCCCGGCGCCGGCCACCGAGAAGGTGCTGGCGCTCACCGGGCTCCGACTCGACCAGATCGACGTCATCGAGTTGAACGAAGCCTTCGCCGCCCAGGGCTTGGCCGTGCTGCGCATGCTGGGCCTGAAGGACGACGACGCCCGCGTCAACATCAACGGTGGTGCCATCGCGCTGGGCCACCCGCTGGGCGCCAGCGGCGCACGCCTGGCCACCACGGCGGTGAACCAGCTGCACAGCGGCGGCGGCCGCTATGCGCTGTGCACCATGTGCATCGGCGTGGGGCAGGGCATCGCGGTCATCCTCGAGAAGGTCTGATTCGCCGCATCAGCAGATCGTCACGTTCGTGACGAATTCGGCCGCAACGCCCGCTGCACGGGCGCTGGCGGCCGATTGCACTTTTGGCTTTCGGGATCTTGTGCCCGACGCGCCAGGCCTGAAGGAAGCGCCGGTCAGCGCATCAGCTGCACCAACTGCCACAACGCCAGTCCGGCCAGCATCGCGGCCGAGCACAGGTTGATGGCGCGCTGCCAGCGTGCGTCGAAGCGCTCGCGCAGCAGGCCGACCCCGGTCGAGAGCAGCAGCCACCACAGCGCCGAGCCCACCAGCACCCCCGAGACCATGGCCCAGGGCGACGCCGGCACCGCGGGTGCCCGGCCGGCCAGCGCACCGAAGACGGCGACGAAGGACAGGATGGTGCTGGGGTTGGACAGCGTCAGCACGAAGGTGCCCGACAGGTAGCGCAACAGCGAGCGGGCCGAGGCGCGCTCGCCGCTGCGCGGCATGGCCGGCTTCGTGGCGATGCGCCAGGCCATCCACAGCAGGAACGCGGCGCCGAACAGTGCCAGCCACAGGCGCAGGCCCAGCAGCCAGGCGACGAGCGTGGTGACGCCGAAGGCGCCGATGGCGCCGTACACCGCATCGGCCAGCGCGGCACCCAGGCCGGTCGCCAGACCGGCGGCGCGGCCATAGTCGATGGTGCGCTGGATGGCGAGCACGCCGATCTGCCCGACCGGCGCGGCGATCGACAGGCCGATGAGCAGGGACTGCCAGAACAGCGTGAGCGTGGGGGCGGACTCCATGCCGGGATTGTGCGAAGCCGTCCCGGTGCTGCCCAGGCGGGATTTCAGGCAAGAATGGCCGATCGCTTTCGATTTTTCAGGCAGGACCTCGCCATGGCCGAATCTTCGCCGCCGACGCAGCTCGACTCCCGGGCCTGGAAGCTGCTGCTGGCGCTGCAGCAGGACGGCCGTGCGCCGCTGAAGGCCCTGGCCGAGGCCGCCGGCCTGTCGGTGCCGGCCACGGCCGAACGGCTCAAGCGCCTGCAGGACGCCGGCGTCGTGCAGGGCGTGAGCGCCGAGATCGACGCCGCGCGCGCCGGCTATCCGGTGCGCGCGATCGTCGGCGTCACGGTGCACCAGCCGGGCAAGAAAGGCTTCATCGACAAGCTGCGACGTGCGCCCGAGGTGCTGGAGTGCCACCATGTGGCGGGCGCCGACTCGTACCTGCTCACCGTGGTGGCACGCAGCCTGGAGGATCTGGAGCGCTTCCTGGCCTCGATCAACGGCTACGGCGAGACGCGCACCTCGATCGTGTTCTCCACGCCCATCGCGCGCCGCGGGCTGGTGCCGCCCGGCGGCTCGCGCTGACGGGTTGCGCGCTCAGCCCCTCGGTGCCTGCTGCCACACCCGCGTGGCCGCCGCGAGGTCTTCCAGCGCACTGCCCACCGCCTTGAACACGGTGCGCTCCTGCGCGTTCTGCCGGCCGGCACGCTCGCCGCGGCACAGTTGCGCCAGGGTGTCGGGCGCGCTGCCGGCCGCGAGCGCGCCCGCAGCCCGGGCATCGAGCAGGTCGCCGGCCTTGGCGAGCGCTTCCTCGGTGTCGATGGCGACGCGCGCCCCCTCGAAGCAAGTGGCGTCGGCCTCCCGCATCTGCGGCGTGAAGCTGCCGACCAGGTCCAGATGCGTGCCCGGTGCCAGCCACGCGCCTTGCACCAGGGGCGCGGTGGCCAGCGTGGCGCAACTCACGATGTCGGCGGCGCGCACGGCGGCCGGCAGGTCGGCCACGGCCTGCGCGTCGACCCCCTGGGCCCGCCACTGTGCGGCCAGGGCTTCGGCACCCGCCGGCCGGTGGTTCCACACGCGCACATGGTCGATGGCGCGCACGCTGGCGAAGGCGGCCGGCAGCAGCCTGGCGACGCGCCCGCTGCCCAGCACCAGCAGCCGGCGTGCGTCGGCGCGTGCCAGGAAGGAGGCCGCCAGCGCGGCTGCGGCGGCCGTGCGACGGGCGGTGATCTCGTCGCCGTCCATCATCGCCAGCGGCGCCCCGGTGGTGGCGTCGTACAGCACATAGGTCGCGTGCAGGCCCGGCAGGCCGCGCGCGGTGTTGGCCGGAAAGATGTTGATCGTCTTGATGCCGAGGAAGGCCTCGTTCCACGCCGGCATGACGAGCACCGTGCCCGGGCTGGACGTGCCTTGGCCGAGCGCGTGCACGTGGCGCGTCGGCACGACGGTCGCGGGCGACGCGAAGGCCGCGCGCAGTGCCGGCACCAGCGCATCGAAGGGCAGGGCGGCGCGGGTCGCTGCGGCGTCGAAGGTCTGCATGGACCGAGTATGGCCGCGGCCGTGCCAGCGGGTTGGCGCTAGGGACAACCCTTACGTACTTCCCACGCTCGCTCGGTCAGACGGCGATCAGGCGTGAAAGCTGACCATCACCGGACTTCTTCACCGCGCGAGTCCTTCACCGGCCGCGTCCTTTCCATGATCGACAAAAACCTGGCACGAGGCATCTTCGTCCTGCTGCTCGCCATCCTCTTCGGCGTGCCCGCAGTCCTCCACTATCCCATCGGCAATTTCGCGCGCGGCGGCCCGGGTCTGTTCCCGACGATGGTGTCGTGCATCCTCGGTGTGATCGGCATCGCGATGATCGTCCGCTCGCGCTTCACCAAGCCCGAGCGGCTCGAGATCAACCTGAAGAACATCGGCATCATCGTCGGCAGCCTGGTGGTTTTCGCGGTGGTGTCCGAGCACGTGAACATGATCGCCGGCATCGTGCTGATGGTCTTCATCGCCGCGCTGGCAGGCACCAACTACTCGTGGTGGCGCAACGTCAAGGTGGCGGTGGTGCTGGTGCTGTTCGCCTTCGGCTTCCAGCGCCTGCTGGGCCTGAACCTTCCCCTGTATTGAGGCAACCGCCATGGAAGCACTCCACAACCTGGCGTTCGGCTTCGAGCACGCGCTGACCATCCACAACCTGATGTACTGCGCGATCGGCTGCGTGGTGGGCACGCTGGTCGGGCTGCTGCCCGGCCTCGGCCCGCTGGCCACCATCAGCCTGCTGCTGCCGCTGACCTATTCCATCGACACCACCGGCGCGCTGATCATGCTGGCCGGCATCTACTACGGGGCGCAGTATGGCGACAGCGTGTCGGCCATCACGATGAAGATCCCGCATGCCAGTTCCATCGTGGCCTGCATCGACGGGTACGCGATGACGCTCAAGGGCAAGACGGGCCTGGCGCTCTTCACGGCGGGCTTCTCCAGCTTCATCGGCGGCACGGTGGCGATCGTGGTGCTCACCTTCCTGGCGCCCAAGCTGGGCGAGGTGGCCTTCCTGTTCGGCCCGGCCGACTACTGCGCGCTGATGCTGGTGGGCTTCGTCTGCGTGAGCTTCGTGACCACCGGCAGCCTGATCAACGGGTTGGCGATGTGCATGGTCGGCATCCTGCTGGGCCAGATCGGCACCGACGTGAACAGCGGCATGCAGCGCTACACGATGGACCTGCCCTTCCTGGCCGACGGCGTCGGGCTGGTGAGCATCGCGCTGGGCTGCTTCGGCATCGCCGAGATCACCAAGAACCTCGACGCGCGCGAGGAGCGCTCGCCCTTCAACGGCAAGATCCACCTCATGCCCACGTGGCCGGAGTTCAAGCGCATCTGGCCCAGCGCACTGCGCGGCAGCATCATCGGTTCCTTCCTGGGCATCCTGCCCGGCGGCGGCCCGGCCATCGCGCAGTTCGCGGCCTATGCCGCCGACAAGAAGCTGAGCAAGTACAAGCACGAGATCGGCACCGGCTGCATCGAGGGCGTGGCCGGCCAGGCCGCGGCCGACGAAGCGGCATCGCGCACCAGCTTCATCCCGCTGATGAGCATCGGCATCCCCGAGAACCCGGTGATGGCGCTGATGATGGCGGCTTTCATCATCAAGGGCATCCAGCCTGGCCCGAACATGATCGCCGGCCATCCCGAGCTCTTCTGGGGCCTGGTGGCGAGCATGTGGGTGGGCGGCTGCTTCCTGCTGATCCTGAACGTGCCGCTGGTGCGCTACTGGCTGTCGGTGTTCAAGATCCCGTACAACGTGCTGTTCCCGGCGATCCTGTTCTTCTGCTGCATCGGCACGTACAGCGTGAACAACAGCCTCGACGACATCTACATCACGGCGGTGTTCGGCATCCTGGGCTTCGCCTTCATGCGGCTCAAGCTCGATGCGGCGCCGCTGATGCTGGGCTTCATCCTCGGGCCAATGCTGGAGGAGAACTTCCGCCGGGCGCTGCTCATCAGCCGCGGCAGCTTCGGCGTCTTCGTGTCGCGGCCCATCAGCGGCAGCCTGCTGGGGCTGATCGCCGTGTTCATCGTGTGGCAGGTCGTCGCCTTCGTGCTCGCCGCACGCAAGCGCCGCAATGCGCCGGAGGCCGAAGTCACGCCGCCGCTGGCCGACGCGCACTGAGCGCACCGCAAGCGTACGAAGAGGGCCGGCGCCTGGGCGACCGGCCCTTTTTCGTTTTTCCCCGATCGGTGCGCGTCAGCGCACCAGCGCCTCGTAAGCGGCGCGCGTGTGCGGCGACACCGAGTCCAGCACCTGCTGGTACGGCGTCCGGTGGCGTGACAGCAGCCGCGCCGAGGCCACCGTCTTCGAGCGGCAGAACCAGTGGCAGGTGTGCTGCATCAGGTACAGCTCGGCGGTCATCATGTAGGCCTTGGACTTGGGCGGCAGGTCCAGTGCGTTGTTGGCGCTGGCCTCGATGCCGCGGGCGTGCACGGCAAAGACCTTGCGCGCATCGAAGAGGCGGTAGCCCGGCAGCAGCGGCTGCGCATAGGGAATGGCGAAGGGCAGCTTGCTCACCTGCGCCAGCGGCGCCTCGATCTTCGAGAAGTCGGCCACGAAACTGTCGAATTGCTTCGCCAGCGCCTGCTCGGTGCCCTGCAGCACGCCCCAGACCTGCTCGCGGCGCTCCGGGTCCTTCTCGTCCAGCCAGCGCAGGTAGCCTTCGGTGAGGTTCTCCATCAACTGCTCGATCTGGTATTTGCCCAGCGCGCTGCCGAGCAGGGCGATGCGGCGCTGCTGCTCGCGGTTCTTGAGAATGTAGGCACCGAGGATGGCGAAG
Organism: Comamonadaceae bacterium ALPHA2B; assembly: GCA_005503065.1. GTDB lineage: Bacteria > Pseudomonadota > Gammaproteobacteria > Burkholderiales > Burkholderiaceae_C > Xenophilus. Next base: position 52,664 of record SCOE01000003.1, on the reverse strand, counting down.
GCCATCAGGGCAAGGAATTCCATGGACGGGTCGGCCGAGGGGGCAAGGCCTTCAGTGTAGGCAGGCGCCGGCGCCCGTCCGGCGGTTTTGCACTTTCGTATCCATTGCGCGCGGCGGGCATGCGGCGCCAGGGCCGCATTGCGTTGTTGTCCTGCAATCCGCGCGGCCATCGGTGCGCATAGTGGCTCCGCCATTGATACAGTGCCGAGCCAAGGGAGTTCTGCGCGCGCCATGCGCGCCTGTTGAGCGGGTTACGTCCCGCCACCGTTTTTTGCCATGCCGACTCCTTCGTCGCCCGACTGGACCCTCGAGGCCGTCACCCCTCCTGCCAGCGCATCGTCCGCGGCCTTCGAATGGCCCAGGCCGCCCGGGGGGCTGTACCCCCCTGCGCGGCCGCTGCGCGAAGCCGTGGCGTGCGAGATCATCGGCCTCAACGGCACGCGTGTCGAAGGCCGCATCAGCGCCTTCGACCCTGCCGCGGCGACGGTCGATGTGCAATTGCAGCGCGGGCGCAACGCGCTGACCCTGCGCTTCGGCCAGTTCCGTGCCCTCACGCTGGTCGAGCGGGTCGAGCCGCTGGCCCCGCCTCCCTTCGTCTCGCCCGAAGGCGAGCGGCTCATGCCCGGCAGTGCCAAGGTCCGGGTCAGGCTCGGCAAGGCGGCGGTGCTGAACTGCCGCACGGTCGGGCAGGTGGAGACGGCCTACGGCCTGTTCCTGTTCCCCACCGTGGGCGATGCCGGCGCGGTGCATTGCACCTTCGTCCCGCGGGTGGCCTACGACCACGTCGAGCGCGCAACGCTGGCACCGGAGCCCGGCATGGGGCCTGACGCCGACGGGGCGGGCGACGACGCGTCAGCGGCGGCGTCGAGCCCGGCAGGCGGCATCGACGCACCACGGCTGTCGCAGACGGTGCTCACGCGCGAGGCCCTGGTGGACGCGCTGGACTTCCAGGCGCGCATGCCCATCGTGCGCATCGGTGAGGCGCTGCAGGCGCTCGGCATGGTCAGCGCGCAGGAGCTCGAGGACGCGCTCGTGCAGCAGCGCGAGGAAGGCGGCATGCCCCTGGGCGAGGTGCTGGTGCGCCGCGGTGTGGTTTCGCGCGGCGACCTGCAGACGGCATTGACCCGCAAGATGGGTTATCCGCTCGTCGATCTCGAGCGCTACGAACCCGAGGCCGAGGCGCTGCGCAAGCTGAGCTACGCTGCGGCGCAGCGCCTGCAGGTCATGCCGCTGGCCATCGTCGACGGGCGCCTGGTCGTGGCGCTGGACGACCCGGCCAACCGGCGCACGGCGCTGGACGAGGTCGAGTTCAGTGCGCAGATGAAGCTCGCGCCGGTGCTGGGCCAGTACCGTGACCTGGATCGCGTGCTGCACCAGGCCTACGACAAGATCGGGGCGGCGGGCGACGGCCGCGGTGTCGTGGCGCTGGCGCCGATCGATTTCGATCCGGGCGACACCAGCGCACTGTTGCAGACGCTGGAGAAGGAAGGCCAGCAGGAGCGCGACGGGGCCGAGGACGCGCAGATCGAGCAGTCCGATAACTCTCTCGTGCGCATGATCAACCGCATGGTGGTGGAGGCGCATGCCGAGGGCGTGTCGGACATCCACATCGAAAGCTACCCGGGGCGCGAGAAGATCCGCATCCGCTTCCGCAAGGACGGCATCCTGCGCACCTACCTGGAGCTGCCGTCCAACTACCGCAACGCCATGATCGCGCGCATCAAGATCATGGCGGAACTGGACATCAGCGAGCGGCGCAAGCCCCAGGACGGGAAGATCAACTTCGCGCGCTTCTCGCCGCAGCATCGCATCGAGTTGCGCGTGGCCTCGATTCCCACCAACAACGGGCTCGAGGACGTGGTGATGCGCATCCTGGCCTCGGCCCGGCCGCTGCCGCTGGACCGGCTGGGCCTGACGCCCGCCAATTTCGAGCGGCTGCGCGGCGCGATCGAAAGGCCTTACGGCATGGTGCTGTGCGTGGGGCCGACCGGCTCGGGCAAGACCACCACGCTGCATTCGGCCCTGAGCCACCTGAACACGCCCGAGCGCAAGATCTGGACCGCGGAGGATCCGATCGAGATCACCCAGTCCGGACTGCGGCAGGTGCAGGTCAATCCGCGCATCGAGTGGACCTTCGCCAAGGCCCTGCGCTCCTTCCTGCGCGCCGACCCGGACGTGGTCATGGTCGGCGAGATCCGCGACGAGGAGACGGCCAAGGTTGCCATCGAGGCGTCGCTCACGGGGCACCTGGTGATGTCGACGCTGCACACCAACAGCGCGCCGGAGACGGTGACACGGCTGCTGGACATGGGCATGGACCCGTTCAATTTCGCTGACTCGCTGCTGGCCGTGCTGGCGCAGCGCCTGGTGCGGCGCCTGTGCCCCGACTGCCTGACCCGGCGCCCGGCCACCGACGAGGAGATCACCGAACTGCTGGACGACTACGTGCACGCCTATCCGGCCCAGGACGCACCCGAATCGCGCGAGGAGGTGCTTGCGCGCTGGTCGGGCCGGCATGCACACGACGGCCGGCTGCAGATGCATGCGAGCCCCGGCTGCGCCGCCTGCGCCGACACCGGCTTCCGCGGCCGCGTGGGCCTGCACGAACTGATGCTCGTCTCGCGCGAGCTGCGCCACCTGATCCAGACCGGGTCGCGCGCCGAAGTCCTGCAGACCACGGCCCTGCGCGAGGGCATGCGTACCCTGCGGCAGGACGGCATCGAGAAGGTGCTTGCAGGTCAGACGACGATCGAGGAGGTGCGCGCTACGAGCAACGTGTGAGCGCGCCTTCTCAAGCGGCGGCTGCGGGGCGCCGCACCCACTGCGGCGCTGCTTCATAGCGGCGCAGCCAGGGCAGGAAGTCGGTGGGCAGCAAAGGCGGCGCGATCGCGAAGCCCTGCCCGAGTGTGCAGCCGAGCGCGATCAGGCAATCGCCCTGCGCCTGTGATTCCACGCCTTCCGCCACCACGGCCAGGCGCAGTTCCTTCGCCAGGGCGACGAGGTGGCGCACGATCGCGGTGTCCGCGGCGCGGTGCGGCAGTCCGGCGATGAAGGCGCGGTCGAGCTTGAGCGAGGACACCGGCAGGCGGCGCAGCCAGGCCAGCGAACTGTGCCCGGCACCGAAATCGTCCAGCGCCACGCCGACGCCTGCCTGCTGGCACGCCTCGATGCGCTGCACCATGAGCGCGAAATCCTCGATGAGGCTGGATTCGAGCAACTCCAGTTCGAGCCTGGCCGAGGGCATGCCCGCCAGGGCCTGCCGATGCGCGTCGAACCGTGCCGGCCACCTGGCGTCGAGCAACTGGGCTGCGCCCACGTTGACGCCGACCTGAAGGCCGTGCCCCTGGGCATGCCATCCGGTCGCGCATCGCAGCGCCTCGCCCAGGGCCCAGTCGGCAAGGGCCAGGCCGGCGTCCGCGTCGCCGTCCAGCGAACCCAGGAAATCCTCCGGCTGCAAGAGGCCGTGCCGGGGGTGCTGCCAGCGGCACAGGGCTTCGGCGCCGACCACCCGGCCGCGGCAGAGGTCGACCTGCGGCTGGAACAGCAGGAACAGTTCGCCACGGCCCAGCGCCTGTACCAGTTCGCCCCGCAGGTCGACACAGGCGCGGGCGCCGCTCATGAGGCCCCGCGGGAGTGGGCGGGCAGGTCGTAGTGCCGCGCCTTGTCCACGTACATGGCACGGTCGGCACGCTGCAGTGCGGCCTCGAGCGATTCGCCGGCGAGGCAGGTGGCCGCACCGACGGCGAAACTCAGGTGGTGCCCGCTGGTGCCGACGTAGAACTGGTTGTTCATGTCGAGCAGCGACTGCAGGCGCTCGCGCACCGCGGCGGCGCCGCGCTCCTCGGTGCCGGGCAGCAGCACGGCGAATTCGTCCCCGCCCACGCGGGCCGCGCACGCCGGGGCGTCGACCACCTTCGAAAGCACCTCGCCGGCACGGCGCAGCAGCGCGTCACCGGCCGCATGGCCGACTTCGTCGTTCACCCGCTTCAGCCCGTTCATGTCGATGGCCAGCACCGACACCGGCCACGGGCCCTTGCGCGCAAGGCGCTTGATCTCTTCGGAGTAATAGGTGCGGTTGCGCAGCTGGGTCAGCACGTCGTGCGTGCCCAGGTACTCCAGGTAGGCCTCGGCCCGCTTGCGCGCCGTGATGTCGACCAGGGACACCAGCACCAGGTCCCACTCCTCGAGGTGGTCCTGCAGCACCGCGAACTGCATGTAGATGTGGATCGGCTCGCCGCCCAGGCTGTAGTTGAGGACTTCGCGCTGCTGCAGTGTCTTGCCGTCCCACAGGTCGCGCAGCTGTTCGGCGAAGGAATCCTCCATCTCGTCGCGGAAGATGTGCGGCAGGTTGCGCAGGAGGTGCTGCTTGTCGGTGGCGCCGAACATCCGCAGCGTCTCCTCGTTCACGTCCAGCACGCGGATCTCCTGCATGCATCGGTTCACGAATTCAGGGTGTACCTTGAGGAAGGTGCCGAAGTCCTGGATGCCCTGCGCACGCACGCCGGTCAGCAACTGCTTGATGGCGCTGAAGTCCTCCACCCAGAGCGACACGGGCGAGCGCTCGAAGAGTCCGCGCGCATAGCTGGCGTTGGCGTCGCGTGCGGCCTCGGCCCGCACGCGCTCGGAGATGTCGTCCAGCGAGACGAGCACGCGGTCCCAGCGCGCCTCGTGCCCGGGCAGCACGCGGATGCGAACGTGCACGTCCAGGCGCCGGCCGTCGAGCGAGTAGTTGACCGACTGGTTGTCGAAGTCCAGGTTGCCTTGCCACAGCTGGGTGAGTTCGTACAGCACCGGCTCGGCCATTTCGTCCCGGAACACCTCGCCGAGCCGCTGGACCAGCTCTTCCTGGCTCGCCGCACCCAGCAGCCGCAGCGTCTGGCGGTTGACCTGCACCACCTTGAGCTGGGCCATGCACTGCGCGACGCGGTCGGGGTCGGCCTCCAGGTGGGCACGGATGTCGGCCACGCCCTCGGCGCGCCAGCGATCGAACAGGGCCTTCAGTCCGCTCCAGTCCTCGAGCCACAGCGAAACGGGCGCGAGGTCGAACATGGAGCTGTGGTCGTCGGAGGGCGGCATGGCGGAAGCGTACGGGCATCGCGGACGCGTTTTCTTCGCCGCGCGGCTTGCCGGCCTGCGGCCGGTCATGACTCCCCTACACCGGAAGTATGCTAGCAGCGCGCCGCGCTCTCGGCGCTCGCGGCGGCAACTGCTTCACGTGCGCCGTCGGCATGAATACTTTCAGTTGATGTTGGAGCCATGCATCGGCCGCGGTCTCGGCATGGGCAGTTGCCGCGACAATTGCCACGGCCGGCACGCGGTGTGCCGTCACCAGAAAGTGCCACCAGGCCCATGATCCAGACCTTGCGCAGACTCGTCCGGCCGCTTGCGCGGACCGTGGCCCTGTGCCTGCCGCTGCTGCTGGTCGGCGGCCCGGCGTGGTCGGCATCGGCGGCACCGGAGGTGCGCCTGCGGGTGGTGGGCGGACTGGCGGGCATCAGCCAGTACACCCGGCACGAGCGGCGCTTCTGGGCCGAGGACCTCGCCCGGCTCAGCGGCGGACGCTACAGCGCCAGCATCGTCCCTTTCAACGAGGCGGGCCTGGCGGCGCAGGACATGCTCAATCTCGTGCGCCTTGGTGTGATCCCCATCGGCACCGTGCTGCTGAGCCAGGCTGCGGTGGAGGATCCCGACCTCGGCATGGTCGACATGGCGGGCCAGAACCCCGACGTCGCGACATTGCGCAGGACGCTGCAAGCCCTGCGGCCATCGATGGCGCAGATCCTGCATGAGCGTTTCGGTGCACGCCTGCTGGCCGTCTACATCTATCCGGCGCAGATGCTGTTCTGCCAACGACCCATCGCCCACCTGGCCGACCTGGCGGGCCGGCGTGTGCGGGTCTCCGGCATGAGCCAGGCCGACTTCGTGCAGGCGCTGAAGGCGACGCCTGTGTTCACCGAATTTGCCGACATCGTGGCCAATGTGCAGGCCGGCAATGCGGAGTGCGCGGTGACCGGTTCGATGTCGGGGCACACGCTCGGGCTGGACAGGGTGACGCGTTCGCTCTTCACCATGCCGATCTCGTGGGGCCTGGCGCTGGCGGTGGTGAACGAGCAGAGCTGGAACTCCTATCCCCCGGCGCTTCAGGAACTGATCGAGGCGCAAATGCCCAGGCTGGAAGCTGCCGTATGGGCCGAATCGGCCCGCGAGACCGACGTCGGCGTGGCCTGCAGCACCGGCACCGACGGCTGCGACCGGCCCCGCAAGGGCAGCATGGTCGCAAGCCGACCCACGGCGGAGGACGAGGCACGCCGTCGCGAGATCTTCGCGCGCCGTGTGGTGCCTGCGTGGATGAAGCGATGCGGCGCCAACTGCGTCACGCTGTGGAACAGCACGCTGGCCGCACAGGCCGGCGTGCGTGCCCAGGGACCCGAATAATCCCATGAGGCGAAAGCTGCCCCTGCGTGTCAGCGCGGCCTTGTACGGTGGCGCGGCCGCGCTCGTGGTCGCCGTGGTCGTGGCGGCTGCGGCGATGCTCTGGCAGATGCGCGAGAGTGCCCTGGCGGACACCGAGGGCCAGGCCTCACGCTTCGCCAGTGGCGCCGAGGCCGCGATCAACCGCAGCCTGGTGGGCGCCGACGTCCTGCTGGCCAGCCTGGGCGCCGTCCTCGCCGACAGCACTGCGGAGCAGGTGCGGGGTGAGGCGACGCGCAGCCGCGTCAACTCGGTCATGCGCGAAATGGCGCGCGAGAGCCTGCTGGTGCGGCAGTTCGCTCTGGTGCAGGCCGATGGCCGCATCCTTGCGCCCGCGACGGCGCAAGGCATGGCGACCCCGCTGGAGCTGCCCGAAGGCTTCGTGCGCGAAGTCCTGGCCCAGCCGGTGTCGAGCCTGCAGGTGAGCGATCCGCGCGTGAGCCCCGTGAGCAGCCAGCGCGTGCTCTACCTGGCACGCGCCCTGGACCTGCAGGACGGCACGCGGCTGGTGGCGGTGGCCGAGGTGCCCGTTTCCACCTTCACCACCATCCTCACCCAGGGCGCCGACATCGCCGGGCTGGAGGTGACGCTGGAGCGCAGCGGCGGCGCCGTGCTTGCCAGCATGCCGCCGCGGGACGATCCGTCCGTGCGGGCGGCGCGGCAACCGCTGAACGAACGCGAGGCCGACGGGCATCCGAAATTCATGACCTCGCGGCTGACCGGCGTGCCGGCCGTGGTGGTGTACCGGCCCACGCTGCACCGCAACCTGCTGGTGGTGGCCGGCATCCCGCTGGATGTGGCGCTGGCCGACTGGGAGGTTCAGCGCGACTTCATCATCGGCGTGGCCGTCGTGCTGGTGCTGATGGTGCTGGCGGTGGCGGCCTTCGCGCTTCACCAGTTGCGCCGGCAGTGGGCGCACCGCGCGAGCCTGCAGCGATCGAAGGCCACGCTCGACCAGGCGCTCGACGCGATGAGCGACGGCTTCGTCCTGCTCGATGCCGAGGGCCGGGCCCAGGTGTGGAACCAGCGGCTCCTGGACCTGTTCCCGGGCATCGAGCCGTTCGTCGGCAGTGCGGCGACGTTCCAGCTGCCCGGCGCCGATCCCGCGCGCGCGAATGCCGGCGCCGTGGGGCTGGGGGACGGCGAGTACGAGCTTCGCCTCGAGGATGGCCGGCGCATCCTGGCCATGCGCAGCCCCACGCCCGACGGTGGGCAGGTCGGCGTGTTCCGCGACGTCACGGAGCGGCTGCGGCAGATCGCCGAGGTGGTGGAAGGCCGGGCCCAGCTCCAGGCCACGCTCGACGCGGTCCCCGACGCGATGCTGGAGGTGGGCCTGGACGGCCGCTGCCACCGCTACCACCCGCCGCGCACGGCCTCGGTCACGGCCCCGTTTCCAGGCGACCCCGTTGGACGCACGCTGGCGGACCTGTTCGCACCCGACGCGGCGAGCCAGATCATGAACGCGCTGCGCGAGGCCTACCAGCAGGGCCTGTCGGCCGGCCAGCAGATCGAGCGCCGCGCCGAGCACGGCACGGCGTGGTTCGAACTCTCGGTTTCGCGGATGGACGTGGGCGAGGGTCAGGACGCGCGCTTCATCGTCATGCTGCGCGACATCACCGAGCACAAGGCCGCTGCCCAGGAGATCGAGCACCTCGCCTTCTACGACACGCTCACGGGCCTGCCCAACCGGCGGCTGCTGCTGCACCGGTTGCAGGCCGTGGTCGAGAACAACGCGCACCGCGGGCGGCAGGGGGCCTTGCTGTTCCTTGACCTGGACCACTTCAAGACGCTCAACGACGCGCAGGGCCAGGCCATGGGCGACGTGCTGCTGCGGCAGGTGGCCGACCGGCTGCGCGCCCTGCTCGGCGTGGGTGACACGGTGGCGCGGCTGGGTGGCGACGAGTTCGTGATCCTGGTCGACAACCTCGGCATCGACCCGGTCCGCGCGGCCGTGCAGACGCAGGCCTTCGGCGAAGGTGTGCTGGCCGACCTGGGACGGCCCTACCAGCTGGGCAGCTACACCTACCATGGCACCACCAGCATCGGCGCGACGGTCTTCGGCGACCGATCGCAGTCGCTGGACGAGCTGCTCAAGCAGGCCGATATCGCCATGTTCCACGCCAAGCAGGCGGGCGGCAACGGGCTGCGCTTCTTCGAGGCGCCGATGCAGACCACCATCACCGCGCGCGCCACGCTCGAGAACGAGCTGCACGCCGCCCTCAAGGGCCACCAGTTCACGCTGCACTACCAGCGCCAGGTTGCGGCCGCCGGCGAGATCACCGGCGCCGAGGTGCTGATCCGCTGGCGCCATCCGCACCGCGGCCTGATTCCCCCGGCCGCCTTCATCGACGTCGCCGAGGGCACCGGCCTCATCGTGCCCATCGGCATCTGGGTGCTCGAGCAGGCCTGCCGGCAGCTGGAGCAGTGGAGCCACCATCCGCGTCGCCGGCACCTGCAGCTGGCCGTCAACGTCAGCGCGCGACAGTTCCAGCGCGAGGACTTCGCCGACCAGGTGCGCGAGGTCTTCATCCGCACCGGCGCCGACCCCTCGCGGCTGAAGATCGAGCTGACCGAAAGCCTGCTGCAGGACAAGGTCGAGGAGACCATCCGCAAGATGAAGTCCCTGGCCGCCATCGGCGTCCGCTTCGCGATGGACGACTTCGGCACCGGCTACTCGTCGCTGTCGTACATGGCGCAGCTGCCGCTGCACCAGGTCAAGATCGACAAGTTCTTCGTCGGCGGCATCGGCAGCAGCCCCAAGCTCGAACTGCTGATCCAGACCATCATCGGCATGGCGCGCAGCCTCGACCTCGAGGTGGTGGCCGAAGGCGTCGAGACGCCCGAACAGCTGGCCTTCCTGGAGCGCCACGGCTGCCGCCTGTTCCAGGGCTACCTGTTCGGCCGTCCGCTGGACATCGACGAACTGGAACGCGAGCTCGACGTCGAGCTGGTCAGCCCGGGCTGATTCCCTTCAGGCGGCTGGCGCCGGCCGCAAACCGGCCAGTGCGTCGGCACCGAGCGTGCAGACCTTCAATGGCCGCGTGCGGCCGCGGATGGCCAGGTCTACCCGGGGCTGGCCCTCCAGGGCGAGGCCCGCCTGCGTGGCGGCGAACTCCGAAAGCACCAGCCGCGCGCCCGCGACCTTGCTGTGGTCCTGCAGCCGGCTCGCGGTGTTCACCACTTCGCCCACGGCAGTGAGGGTGGTCGTGTCGAGATAACCCACCTCGCCCACGGCCGCGCGCCCTGCGTGCAGGCCCATGCCGAAGTCCAGTTGCTGTCCGAACTCGGAGGCGAACCCGTCGCCCCAGGCGCTCAGTTCGGCGTCGATGCGCAGGGCGGCGTCGATGGCGGCGCGGCAGGCCGCAGGCAGGCCGCTTTCCAGGCCGAAGATCGCCATCACGCTGTCGCCGATGAACTGGTTGGGCACGCCGCCGCTCGCCCGCACGGCCTCGCCCACCAGCGAGAAATACCGGTCCAGCACATACACGAGGTCGAACGGCCATTGCCGCTCGGCAAGGCCCGACCAGCGCCGCAGGTCGACGAACAGGACGGCCACTTCGCGTTCCGTGCCGAAGCGCCGCGGAGGCAGGGTCGACGGCGGCGCAAACAGCGGCAGCACGTCGATGTCGGCGTGCGGGCGCAACTGGCAGGCCAGCCGCACATCCGCAGGCGCATGGACGCGCGCGAGCGTGCGGGCTTCCTCGGCCGAGGGTGCGGGCAGGGTCCCCGGGGCCGCGCGCACGCGCACGCGGCAGGTGGAGCAGCGTGCACGTCCGCCGCAGACGGACAGGTGCGCGATGCGGTGCGCGCGGCTGGCCTCCAGCACCGACCAGCCGCGCGGCACGGGCACCGCGCGGCCCGGGTAGCGGAAGGTGAGCATCGGTGTGCCCGCCAGCCGGCCGGCCAGGCCGCGGGCGGTGCGGGCGAGCAGCAAGGCCGCGAGTGCCGCGGCGTAGGCCCAGCGCGCGCGCTCCGCGGCGGCATCGAGTGCTTCCCAGTGCCCATGCGGCGGCGCGGCGGGCGCCGCCATCCGGGCGATCTCGCGCCCCATGGCCATGAAGCCCGCAGCGGCCGAGAGCGGCAGCAGCAGCGCGAGCGCAAACAGCGCTGGCGCGGCGCGGCGCCACGGCGCGCGCGACCGCAGGGCCAGGTGCAGCCCCAGGCAGCCATGGGTCCAGGCCGCCGTCATCATCGAGAGCTGGAAGACTGCGCCGGGCGTGTCCCACAGCCCGCCCACCACGCGCAGGTAGGAGCCGTCGATGCCGTAGGCCTCGTGCGCCCAGCGCATCGCCGTCAGGTGCGATGCCAGCAGCAGCGGCAGCGAGAGCCCCAGTACCAGGCGGACCGCCTCGATACAGGGCATGCGCAGGGTGCGGCGCTCCCACAGTGCGGCCACGGCCATGCCGATGTGCACCGACGCCGCGCCATACAGCAGCACCGTGCCCGGCAGGCTGTGCCAGACGGCGCGGGCCACCGCCAGCACCGCCTCGGCGGCCGCGAGCGACACCAGTCCCATGGCATGGTTCAGCAGGTGCAGGCCCACATAGGCCATCAGCACCAGTCCGCTGCCCCATCGCAGGTCGCGGCGCGAAGGCCATGCGGACGGGCGTGGACGTGGGCCTGCAATCATGTGCCGCCGAGCATAATCCGCCGCCGATCACCCCCCATGAACGCCCCCGTCCGCTCCAGCCTTGCCCTGCGTCGCATCGCCCTGCTCGAAGGCCTGGACGACGCGCGCCTGGATCGCATCGCCCAGGCCTGCGCATGGCACCGGATTCCGGCGGATCAGCCCCTGCTGCTGCGCGCACAGGACCGTGGGGAGGTTTTCTTCCTGGTGGACGGTCGCGTGCGGGTCACCACCTACGCGGCCAACGGCCGGCAGGTGACCTTCCGCGACACCGCGGCCGGCGAGCTGGTGGGCGACATCGCGGCGATCGACGGCCAGCCGCGCTCGGCGGACGTCGTCACGCTCGAGGACAGCGTGGTCGCCGTGCTCGATCGGGCCACCTTCCTCGCACTGCTGCGCGAGGTGCCCGAGCTGGCGCTGCGCGTCATGCAGCGGCTGGCGCAGCTGGTGCGCCAGCTGTCCGAGCGCGTCATCGACCTGAGCACGCTCGGCGTGCAGAACCGGCTGCACGCCGAGCTGCTGCGCATGGCGCGCGCGGCAGGCACATCGGGCAATGCCGCGCGCCTGGCGCCCGCGCCGCGCCATGTGGACCTGGCCGGCCAGATCAGCACCAACCGCGAGCAGGTCACGCGCGAGCTGAATGCGCTGGCACGCGCCGGGCTCCTGCGAAAGGAGGCCGGCGCGCTCGTGGTCGTCGATGTCGACCGGCTCGCCCGCATGGTGGCCGAGGTGCGCGGCGAGAGCGCGCCAACGGCCTCGGGCGGCCCGCTCAGTTGAAGCGGCCCTGCGCGCCGCCGATGCCGATGCGGCCTGCGCCCAGCAGGGCGATGGCAAGGGCGCCGAAGAGGTACAGGCCCTGCAGCTCCAGGGCCCAGCCGCCCTGGCCGGTCATCGCGAACAGCTGGCCCATGTGGACCAGGCCGAACGCGAAGAGCATGTTGATGACGACGACGCCGGCCGCGGCGCGCGTCCACAGGCCGATGATCATCAGCACCGGCGCCACGATCTCGCCCACGTAGACGAGGTAGCCCAGCGCGCCGGGCAGCCCCGCGGCTCCGAGCATCTTGATGACGAAGCCCGGGCCAGTGTCCAGCTTGAAGATGCCGTGCAGCAGCACCAGCAGTCCCACCGACAGGCGCAGCACGAGCTTGCCGGCGTCGTCGCGCGTGAAGGCGGTTCCTTGGTCTTGCGCGGCAGGGGCCGCGGGCAGCGTGGTGGCGGTCGTCATGGCCGGGCTCACAGGCGGTCGGCCGCGGCAGCCGGCGTGGCGGCCTGCGCGTCGCGCGTGCCGACGCTGCCACGCGTGTATTCGGCTGGCACCGTGCTGTTGAAGAAGGCCTTGCGGTCCAGGTTCTGGTTGGGCGCGTGGGCGGCGGCCACCGCCTCGGCGCGCACGCCGGCGCGGTCGCGGGCGGCGGCCAGCGTCGGCGCACGGTTCTCGTTGCCCAGCGCTTCGCCGGCACCGAGCAGTTCGCCGCGCTGCGCGGCCTGGGCCAGCCCGGCCTGCACGTCGGCACGCGACAGCGTCCCGATGAAGGGCGTGCGGTTCTGCTGGACGTAGTCGGCCTGCGATTCGGCGAAGGCGGGTGCCGCACCCAGTGCGGCGGCAAGCGCGGCGGCGGCCATGGCGATGGACCTGTTCATGATGAAGCTCCTGTTGAGAGGGTGGGGTGGGAAGGCCGGCGGGTGGATCGAACGACCGCCCGGCCGGAGCAATGGAAGGAATTCTGGGCAGCGCTGCCGCCTGCGAAAGTGCGTTTACGCACACGCGCACGCAAGTCGCGCCCGCCCGCGACAATGCGGACCCCCTGCAGCACGAAGGCGCCGCCCGCCCTTGCGCCGCCCAATTCCCGATCCCGCCTTGACCTTCGCTTTCCCGCTCATCACCGACCCCGCCTTCTATGCCGTCGCCGTTCCGGCGGTGCTGTTGCTGGGCATCAGCAAGAGCGGCTTCGGTGCCGGCTTCGGCTCGCTGGCGGTGCCGCTCATGTCGCTGGCGGTGTCGGTGCCGCAGGCCGCAGCGATCATGATGCCGCTGCTGCTGGTGATGGACCTGCTGGGCCTGGCCGCCTTCCGCCGCGATTTCGACGGCCGGCTGCTGCGCTTCCTGTTGCCCTGGGCGCTGGTGGGTACCGTGGCCGGCACCGTGCTGTTCCGCGCGCTGCCGGCGCACACGGTGGCGGGGATCGTGGGCGTGTTCACGCTGGTCTTCCTGGCGCAGCGGCTCCTGCGCCCGCCGCGGCCCGACGATCCGCCGCCGCCGAAGCCGCTGGGCGCGCTGCTCACGGTGGTGTCGGGCTTCACCAGCTTCATCTCGCATGCGGGCGGGCCGCCGCTCAATGCCTACCTGATCCCGCTGCGCCTGTCGCCCCTCGTGTTCACGGCCACGGTGGCGTACCTCTTCTTCGTCGTGAACCTCAGCAAGTGGGTGCCCTACGCCTGGCTGGGCCTGCTGGACATGCGCAACCTCGCGACCTCGCTGGTGCTGATGCCGCTTGCGCCCCTGGGCGTGTGGATCGGCGTGCGCGTGGCGCGGCGCATCGACCCCACCTGGTTCTACCGCTGTGTCTACGCCGGCATGCTGCTCACCGGGCTCAAGCTCGTGTGGGATGGCTTTGGCGGCTGACGCGCTCCTCCCCCTCATCTTCATCAGGAGTTTTCGATGTCCGACCTCTTCATCCTCACCGGCGCCTCGCGCGGCATGGGCCGCGCCATGGCTGCGCAACTGCTGCAGCGCGACGGCGTGCGGCTGCTGTGCCTCTCGCGCGGGCGCGATGCCTCGCTGGAGAGCGGGCCCACCGGCGTCGGCAGTCTTGCCGAGCAATGGCAGGTCGACCTGGCCGATCCGCTGCCGGCCGCCGAGCGCGTGCGGGATTGGCTCGCGGGCCAGGGCGGCGCGGGTTTCCGCTCGGCCACGCTGATCAACAACGCGGGCACGGTGGGCCACCCGGCGCCGCTGGCCAAGGCCTCGCTGGCCGAACTGTCGCAGTCGTTGCGCGTGGGGCTGGAGGCGGCGTTGCTGCTCGCGGCAGCCTTCCTCGGCGCCACCGCCGGCTGGCCGGGCCGGCGCCAGGTGCTGAACATTTCCTCGGGCCTGGGCCGCAACGCATTGGGCAGCCAGGCACCGTACTGTGCGGCCAAGGCCGGCATGGACCATTTCTCCCGCGCCGTGGCGCTCGAGGAGCAGGGCGAGGGCGGCGCGCGGATCGTCTCGCTGGCGCCGGGCGTGATCGACACCGACATGCAGGTGCAGCTGCGCGGCACGGATGCCGCGCTCTTCCCCGACCGCGGCCGGTTCGAGAAACTCAAGGCCGACGGCCTGCTCGACTCGCCCGAAGCGGCGGCGCGCAAGGTGCTGGCGTGGCTCGAACGCTCCGATTTCGGTGCGCAGCCTGTGGGCGATGTACGCCAGCCCTGACGCGGTGGCCGCCTACGTCGGCGGCCCGGCGCCCTGTCCACTCCGGCCGCCTGCCCGGCGTTGAATCCGGAGGAAAAGAAGAATGGCGCGCGCATCCCGTCCCGAACGACCCTCTGGCCAAGACTTCGAGGCCGAACTCGCCCGCCTGCAGGTGGCCACGGCCGACGGCGGCAGCGGCGGGCTGTCGATGCTGCTGTCGCCCGTGCTCCGGCTGGTGCGCGAGCACCTGGGCATGGACGTCGTCTTCGTCGCCCAGTTCGTTGGCGAAAACAGCGTCTTCCGCCACGTGGAGGCGCGGCCCGGCCGGCGCGTGATGGCTGTCGGCGAAGCGTGCGCCCGCGAGCGCAGCTATTGCCAGCGGGTGGTCGACGGCCGGCTGCCGCCGCTGGAACGCAACGTCCCGGCACGCGAGGACTTCTCGCGCCTGCCCACCTTCGACTTTCCGATCGGCAGCTACCTCAGCGTGCCGCTGCGTCTGCAGGGCGGCCGCATCTATGGCGTGCTGTGCTGCTTCAGCTTCGCGCCCAACGAGGACCTGGGCCAGCGCGACCTGCGACGCCTGGAGATGGCGGCGCAGCTCGCCACGCGGCTGATCGAGGAACTGGGCACCTGAGTTTCTTGGCGAAATCGGCCGCCAGCGCCCGCTGGATGGGCGCGAGCAGCTATCAATTCCATAGCATTCCGGCGCGCTCTCCGCCGTGCCTGCCGATTCAGACGAAATCCGGCTGGCGCTGTGGGGCGGCGGCCTGGAAGGCCGGCTGGGCCATCGCATGCGCGACCACGCGCGTGATGCGCTCGAAGCCGTCGGTGTCGCAGCCCATGCGGCGCGCATTGGCCACCTGCGGCACCAGGCAGCAGTCGGCCAGCGTGGGCGCATCGCCGAAGCACCAGGCGCCATGGCCGTGCTGCGCCAGCAGGCGCTCGACCATGGCCAGGCCATCCGCCACCCAGTGGGCGTACCAGGCGGTCTTCTGCTCGGGCGTGACCTTCAGCACCTCCTGCAGGTAGCGCAGCACGCGCAGGTTGTTCACCGGGTGGATGTCGCAGGCGATCACGTTCGAGAGTTCCAGCACACGGGCGCGCGCCTGCGTCTGAAGCGGGATCAGCCGCGGTTCGGGATGCACCTGGTCGAGCCAGTCGATGATGGCCATCGACTGGCCCAGGTGGAGGTCGCCGTCCACGACGGCCGGTACCGAGGCCGAGGCGTTGACGCCGGCCACGTAGTCCGCCGCGCGGTGCGCACCCTTGCGGATGTCGACCGGCAGGTAGTCGTACGGCAGCCCCTTGAGCGCGAGTGCGATCCGCACCCGGTACGAGGTGGAGCTGTTGAAGAAGCTGTGGAGCTGCATCACACCACGCGCACCGCGAGTTCGCCCAGCCGGTCGATGCCCACCGTCATCAGGTCGCCGGCCTTCACCGCACCCACGCCTTCGGGCGTGCCGGTGAAGATCAGGTCGCCGGGCTCCAGGCGGAAATAGCGCGACAGGTCGGCGATGGTTTCGGCCACCGACCAGATCAGGTGCGACACGTTGCTGCGCTGCCGGTCGTCGCCGTTGACCGTCAGCCAGATCGCGGCGTCGGTGAAGTGGCCGACCTCGCTCGCCTTGTGCAGCGGGCCCGTGGGCGCGGAGGCATCGAAGGCCTTGCCGATCTCCCAGGGACGGCCCATCTCGCGCATCTTCATCTGCAGGTCGCGGCGGGTCATGTCCAGTCCCACCGCGTAGCCCCAGGCATGCTCGAGTGCCTGGCCGGCCGGGATGTCCGAGCCGGCCTGGCCGATCGCCACGACCAGCTCGGCCTCGTAGTGGTAGTTGGCGGTCTGCGCGGGGTAGGGCAGTTCCAGCGTCTGGCCCTCCGCCACGGGCACCACTGCATCGGACGGCTTGCAGAAGAAGAAGGGCGGCTCGCGGTCGGGGTCGAAGCCCATCTCGCGCGCATGCGCCGCGTAGTTGCGGCCGACGCAGTAGACGCGGCGCACGGCGAAGCGGTCGTCGCTGCCGACGACGGGAAGGGTGACGGGAGCGGGGGCGGGAAAGACGAGGGCCATGGGATGTCCTGGCATTGACTGCCGATCGATGAAGAAACGAGGATGCAGAGGCGGGACCGAACCGCCCTGGACCGTTCGGGCCGAGCCTGTCGAAGCCCTGCGCGGCGTGTCGACAGCTTCGGCGTGAACGGATGGGGTCGGCTTACAGCCGCTCTTCGCGCAACAGATTCAGGGCGGCCTGCACCGGCCGGTCCGAATAGCTGAACAGCACCGCGTCGTCGACCGACGCGAGCTGCACCGGCTGCCAGGAAGGCACCACGAACACGTCGCGGGGCTCGAAGCGGAACTGCTGCTCGCCGATGCGCGCCGTGCCATGGCCTTCGACCACGCTGAACACCGTGGCGTCGCTGGTGCGGTAGGTCTTGCCCTGGAAGCCCTTGGGCAGGAACTGCATGAAGGTCGCCATCGTGGGCATCGGCCAGCCGCCCGTGGCGGGGTTCACGTAGCGCAGCTTCACCCCATCCCACGCATCGATCTCGCCACGCTGGTACAGCGCGTCGAGCGCCTCGCGCGTGCGGGCATACGGGTAGCTGAAGATCGGCGAGCTGGGGTCGGTCACGCGGTGCCGCACCGGCGCCATGTTGTGGCCGAAGCGGGCCCAGCTGCTGCCTTCGGGCCGCACCACCGCCTGCGTGGAGGCGCTGTGGTTCTCGGCGAAGCCGGCGTCCAGGTGCTGGATCAGGGGGATGTCCAGGCCGTCGAGCCACACCACGGGCTCGCCGCCTTCGTCCACCGTGGCGTTGCCATGGTCGTGCCAGTTCCACGAGGGCGTGATGATGAAGTCGCCCGGATGCATGGTCGTGCGTTCGCCGTTCACCGCCGTCCACGCGCCCTGGCCCTCGACGATGAAGCGCAGCGCCGACTGCGTGTGGCGGTGGCTGGGCGCGATCTCGCCCGGCAGGATGAGTTGCAGGCCGGCATAGAGGGTGGAGGTGATGCTCGAACTTCCCGGTAGGCCCGGGTTCTCGAGGATGAGCACGCGTCGCACCGCCTCCTCGGCGCTGATGACCTGGCCGGCCTGCATCACCAGCGGGCGCACGTCGTTCCACTTCCACAGGGCCGCAACGGCCTTGGGCCGCGGGTGGGGCGGCACCAGGGCGTGCAGCGACTCCCACAGCGGCGCCATGTTCTGGCGGCCGATGCGCTCGTAGTACGCGGCGCGGCCGTTGTCGGCAACGGGAAGGGCGGACATGTTCAGTCTCCAGCTGTTCTGGGTGCCGGCGCAGGGTTGCCGGGGCGTGCGGCCATTATTCGATGCGAGACATGCTCCGTAAAATCATCATTTCTTCTCGTCCATACGCCAAAAAGTATTGCTCTAAGGGTTAACCCGTGGATTGGACCCAGCGTTTGCGCCTGCGGCACCTGCAGTTGCTCCTGAGCCTGGCGCGCACCGGGAACATGAGCCAGTCGGCGCAGGAGCTGCACACCACGCAGCCCGGCCTGTCGAAATGGCTCCGGGAACTCGAGGACGACATCGGCCTGCCGCTCTTCGAGCGACATGCGCGCGGACTGCACCCCACCGCGCACGGCGAGGCGCTCATCGCGCATGCCCGCCGCATCGAGGCGCAACTCGACACCGCGCGCGACGACATGGCGGCGCTGCGCGCGGGCGGCAGCGGCCTCGTCGTGGTCGGCACCTCGGGCGCCTCCGCCTCCGACACCGTGCCGCTGGCCACGCTCAAGCTGCTGCAGCGCATGCCACGCGCGCAGCTGCGGCTGGTCGAGAGCACGATGGACCTGCTGATGAACCGCCTCGCGCATGGCGAACTCGACATCGTCGTCGGACGCACGACGAGCGAGCACCACCACGAGCAGGTGCGCGCCGAGATGCTCTACATGGAGCCGCTGCATTTCGTCGCGCGGCCGCAGCACCCGCTGTTCAAGCGCGCGGCGCTGGATTGGGCCGACCTGATGGACTACCGCTGGGTCGTGTGGCCGCGCGGCACGCCGATCCGCAACGCGCTGGAAGCGGCCCTCGCGGAGGCCGGCCAGCACCTGCCGCGCGACCACGTCGAATCGAATTCGGTGGCCGTGAACCTGACCCTCCTCAACAGCAGCCCGATGGTCGGCATCGCCTCGCATCGCACGGCGCAGCGTTTCGCGCGGCTCGGGGCCATGCGCATCCTGCCGCTGCGGCTGTCGGGCTTCGGCTCGGTGTCGATGTACTGGAACGTGGCCGGCGCGAACCGCGCCGCGGTGGCGGCAATGCTCGACTGCCTGCGCACGGCCGACAGCGAGGTCGATGCCGGCGTGGCCGGCGAGGGGATGTGAGCCGCGCCCGCCGCTCGCTCAGCGCCGGCAGATGCCCAGCACCCGCTCCTGCTCGGTGCAGGCGCGCAGGCTCGGCGTGGCCGCGGGCGGCAAGGACGACGATGGCGCCCGTGCGCTGCGCTCGGCGATGCAGGCGCGCAATTGCCTCTCCACCGGCGGGTAGTACAGCCAGCCGCGCTGCAGGGGCGGCAGCTCGAGCTTGACCTGCTTCCACTTCGGATGTCCCTCGGCCTGCAGGCGGTCGAAGTTGGCGCACAGCGAGTCGGCGAATCGCCGCAGGCTGCCCACGGTGGACTGCAGGGCGTAGTCGTACGACACGAGGTAGGCCTTCACCGTGAGCGTGGGGATGTCGCTGGCGAGCCATGACGGGTAGCTCGACGCGCGCAGCGTGCCGGGGAAGTAGGTCCGCCTGGCACGTGCGGTTTCAGGTGCGCTCTCGTCGAGCCGCAGGATCTTGATGTAGTTGCGCGCCTCGGGCTTCATGTCCGCGAAGAGCTTGGCCGGCTGGCCGGCGACGATGATCGCGACGTCGATGCTCTTGTCCACGGTGAGCTTGGCCAGGGCCTCCTCGTTGCTGAGGTAGTGGGCATTCGAAGGCGCCAGCGGCTCGCCGAACATGAGCTGGTAGAGGGTGCGCGCACTCAGCGCGGTGCCGCTGCCCAGCGGCCCGACGCCCAGCGCCTTGCCCTTGATCTGGTGAATGGACTCGAGCGGCGAATCGGCGCGGGCGACGAAGTAGATCTCCTCGTCGTACAGCGGCAGCAGCAGGCGCAGCGGCCGGATGATGTTGGCCGCGTCGGCGTTGCCGGCCTTGGCTTCGTCCAGGAAGGCCTGGTAGACGTCGGACTGCACCAGCGCCAGCTTGACGCCCGGCTCGAAGCGCATGCGGTTCACGTTCTCGGCCGAGCCCTTGGACTCCAGCACCTCCAGATCGAAGCCGGCCGGCTCGGCCACGTAGCGCGCGAGGTCGCGGCCGATCTGGATATAGGTGCCGGTCTTGGACGCCGTCACGATCTTGTACTGCGCCCGGGTGGGCGCGGCGACCGCCAGCGTCGTGGCCGCGAACAGGAGCAGGGCGGCGAGGAGGAAGTCGGTTCGCATGGGGTGTGTCTCCTGTTCTCTCGTTCAGCGGCCCGCGGGTGTGCACAGTGACAGCGCTGCCAGGGCGCCGGGGCAGGCGGCGGGCGCCGATGCCGGCGGGCCTGCGAAAGGTTCGGCACCCGGCGGCGGCTCCGGTGCGGTGGCGGGGATCGAGGCCGGAGCGGGCGGTGCAGGCGCTGCGGCGGGCGGCGATGGATTCGCCGCCGCGGCCGGTGGCGGCAGCTCGGCGGACGAGGACGGCGGTGGCGCGCGCACCCGTGCGGGCGTGAGCGGAACCAGCGGCGCAGGGGATGCCGCCGCAGGTGGCGGTGCGGGCGGTGCAGTTGAAGATTGTGGCGACGGTGCCTGGGTGCCGGATGCCTGCGTCGGCCGGCTCGGCCCTTGCGCCGCAGCGGGCTCGGGCGGTGCGTCGACCCAGGCGAGATGGACGATGACCGCGGCGAGCGCCACGACCAGCGCCGTGAGGGCGATCACCAGCCGGCGTGCCGGCGCCTGCGGATCGCCAGGCTGTGAAACGGGTGCGGGCGTGCCTGGGACGCTGGCATCCGCCGTGGGCGACGAGGGCGACACGAGGGGCGGCATCGGCACCGCGGCGGATGGCGCCAGCGCGCGCCCTGCTGGTGCCAGCGACGACTCGCCCGGCGTGCCGCAGTAGGGACAGAACGCGACCGGCCCCTGCAGCACGTGCAGGCAATGGCCGCACGCCCGCGTCAACGGCCGGTGTGCGGGTTCGAGGTCCAGCGGCAGCGCGGCCATGGCTAGGCGGCGCACTGCCAGCCTGGCAGCACGGGGAGTTCGGGATGGTGGAGGTACAGGCGCCCCGCATAGAGAAAGGCCTGCGTCGCCCAGGGGCGGCTCAGGCGCGCCGCGAAGAAGGCCACCGTGTCTTCCCCGGCCAGCTCGAACGTCGTCAGGTAGCTTTCCTTCGTCCCGAAGCCGCTGCTCACGCGCCGCGCATCGTCCAGGCGCGCACGCAGGGTGGCGGAGCTGGTGGTCGAGGCCAGCAGGATCGCGCTGCGCTCCCTGGCCGCGGTGCTCTCGTCGTCGTCCTCGTCGGTGTCGTCGCCGGCCGGGTCCCGCAGGGCCGGGCCGGCCGCACCCAGCTGGACCGACACCACCCGCCCGCCCTGCGCGTCGCGCAGGAAGCAGGGCTGCCACAGTCGGCCGGCCGCGAGGCTCGGGCCGCCGAGGTCGAAGCGCGGCGAAACGCCCGGAGGCCAGGACAGGAAGGACGCCGCGCCAGCCGTCCCGGCGGGCTCGGCACGCACCAGCAACTGGCCGCGCGATCCCATCCAGACGATGTGCTGCGGATCCGCCACCGGCCGCAGCCAGCGGTGGGCCGCCGGGTCGAGCCCGCTCACCGGCATCCGCTCCAGGGCGAGGTCGTCGGGCCGGACCGCCTGCACGAACACCACCCCTTCACGATCGAGCATGGGCACGTGCACCCGCCCGCGCCACAGCACCGGCGCGCCGACACAGGCCGAGCCCAGCGTGTGCACCTCGCAGTGCCCTGCCAGGAGGTTGATGCCGACCACGGCCAGGCCGTCGTCGCTGGGCAGGAACAGCCGCAGCGTGCCCTGTTGCTCCAGCGCCGCGAGGGACCAGGCGTCGTCGCCGAGCGCGCTGGGGCCCAGCCTCGCCTCACCCACGGGCGCCAGGTCGGCCCAGCGACGCGAGTGGGGCAGCCATTGGTGCAGCGCCCCGCGTGCGACGTCCAGGGCCACCAGGCGCGATTCGCAGGCCGAGAACGCCGCGACGATGAAGTGGCACGGGCCTTCGCAGGGCGGGGGCAGTTCGTCGTCGGGGTTCGCTTCGGGGGTGAGGCTGCCGGGCAGCGACAGCCGAGCGGAGGTGAGCCGCAGGCCCTGCAGCCGCTGCGCGCCGTCGCGTTCGCCCCCGAAGGGAGGCAGCCAGACCTCGGTGCCCCGATGAGGCGCAGCCGCGAGCGGTTGGCCGGTGGTGGGCGAATAGCAGAACTCGCCGGGAAAGAGCGCCAGGGGTCGGCCGGCGCAGTCCGCGGGGTCTTGGCTGAGCCGGGCGCCCACCAGGCCGGCCCAATCCAGCGGATCGGCCGCGGCGCCCGGGGTGCCGAGCTGTCGATAGCCGAGTAGTTCGAACGCACCCGTGGCCGGATCGCGCGACCAGCGCTGATCGCCCAAGTCCCAGGACTCGTTCTCACGCTCCGACAGCACCGTCGTGGCCATCGGCTCAGTCTAATACGTTCGTTTTCAATGCGGGTGCACAAAAAAGGCGAGGCACCCGACCCGTTGCGTTGCCGGCACGAACTCCGGCCCTGACACGGAGCCTGCCGCTACAGGTAGATCTTCTGCAGCAGCCGGATCAGCGTCTCCCGCTCGCGCGCCGTGAGCTTGCTGCTGGCTTCGGCCTCCAGCTCGATCACGGCGCGTTCGGCTTCCTTGACCAGTGCTTCGCCCGCGGCCGTGAGGTGCAGGCCCACCGCGCGGCCATCGAAAGGGTGCGGCTTGCGCTCGATCAAACCGCGGCGGTCCATGGCCGCGACGATGTTGACGAAATTGGGCGGCAGGATGTCGAGCTTGGCGCACAGCTGGCGCGAGGTGGCGCCGGGGTTGTGGGCCAGCAACGAGAGCACGGAGAAATCCACCGGCTTGAGCCCGTAGGCCGCCATGCGCTCGGCGAACACGGCGCCGATGACGAGGAAGGCACGCCGCGTGTTGTAGCCGACGAGGCTTTCGAGCACGTGGCTGTCGAGGCGGTCGTTGCCTGCCTCGGTGGAAGCGGGCTTGGCGCGCGGGCGCGGGCGAGGGAGCGTCGAGGGCATTGCCGACAAGCCTACCGCAGCGCGGCGCGCGCCGGCGCAG
This sequence comes from Comamonadaceae bacterium ALPHA2B, assembly GCA_005503065.1. Classification (GTDB taxonomy): domain Bacteria; phylum Pseudomonadota; class Gammaproteobacteria; order Burkholderiales; family Burkholderiaceae_C; genus Xenophilus. The sequence goes on along the minus strand of SCOE01000003.1, from coordinate 29,889 downwards.
GGACCTTCCCTGTCGGTCGCATCACCCCGCCACCGGCGCGATGACCGACTCGCAGGCCTTCTTGACGATGCCCGCGCGCATCTCGAATTCGGGCAGCACCCAGCGCCGGAAGGCCGCCGCGCTCGTGGCCTGCGCAGCGGTGGCGCCGGGCGCGGCCTCGATGCGGCACCAGGCCCAGGCCAGCATCGCCAGCATCACGATGCGCAGGTAGTCGTCGGCCACCTCGTAGGGCAGGCGCGGCGCGGCCTGCGCGGCCATGGCGAGCTGCGTGGTGAGGTAGCGCAGCTGCGCGAAGCGGCGCTGCGCATCGGCGTCGCTCTCGCGCGAGGCGTCCAGCTCGTCGCGCAGCGCCAGCAGCGTGCGGGCGAAGCCGGCACCCGCATCGGGCAGCACCTTGCGCACCAGCAGGTCGATGGCCTGGATCTCGTTGGTGCCCTCGTAGATCATGGTCACGCGGGCGTCGCGCACGACCTGCTCGATGCCCCACTCGCGCACGTAGCCGTGGCCGCCGAAGACCTGCAGGCACGCGCTCGCGCCCTCGAAGGCCTGCTGCGTGCAGGCGGCCTTGAGCACCGGCGTGACATAACTGCACCACTGCTGCGCGGCCGCGCGCGCCTTGGCGTCGGGGTGGTGGCGCGCCACGTCGAGCTGCAGGCCCGTGCGGTAGGCGATGAGGCGTGCGCCGTCGATCCACGCGCGCTGGGTGTCGAGGATGCGGGCGATGGCGGGGTGCTCGGCGATGAGGCTGGCGTCCGGGCCGGTGGCCCCCGGCGCTCGCATCTGCCGCCGTTCGTCGGCGTAGGCCCGTGCCTTTTGCCACGCGGCGTCGAGCAGACCGATCCCCTGCAGCGCCACATGCAGCCGGGCCGAGTTCATCATCACGAACATGGCCGCCAGGCCCTGGCCCGGCTCGCCCACCAGCCAGCCGGTCGCCGCGTCGAAGCGCATCACGCAGGTGGGGCTGCCGTGCAGGCCCATCTTCTCCTCGATGCGTTCGCAGTGGATGGCGTTGCGCGTGCCGTCGTCCAGCACCTTGGGCGCCAGCACCAGCGACAGGCCCTTCGGCCCCGGTGGCGCATCGGGCAGCCGGCACAGCACCAGGTGCACGATGTTGTCGGTGAGGTCGTGCTCGCCGCCCGAGATGAAGATCTTGCTGCCGTCGAGGCGCACGCTGCCATCCGCCTGTGGCACGGCCTTCGTGCGCACGCGGCCCAGGTCGCTGCCCGCGTGCGCCTCGGTCAGGCACATCGTGGCCAACCATTCGCCGGTGGCGATCTTGGGCAGGTAGCGGATCTTGAGGGCGTCGCTGCCGTGGTGGCGCAGGCATTCGTAGGCGCCGTGCAGCAGCCCGGGCGCCATGGTGAAGCCGTGGTTGGCCGCAGCCAGCCATTCGTAAAGCACCGCCTCGAGCACGGCCGGCAGGCCCTGGCCGCCGTCTTCGGGCGCGGCCGAGAGGGCCGGCCAACCGGCTTGCCAGAAGGCGCGATACGCGTCGGCAAAGCCGGGGGGCGTGGTGACGCGGCCGGCCTCGAAGCGGCAGCCGGTCTCGTCACCCGCCCGATTCAGCGGCGCGATCACCTCGGCGACGAACTTGCCGGCTTCTTCGAGCACCTGGGCCTGCAGGTCGGCATCGGCCTCGGCGAAGGGCGGCAACGCCTGCAACTGCGCTGGCGCGCCGAGTACGCCGTGGAGCAGGGGCAGGATGTCGTCGGGGCGCGGCTGGTAATCCATGGATGCTATTGATTTGATAGCTGCTTGCGCCCGTCCCGCGGGCGCTACAGGCCGATTCGGCTTAAGAAAAAACTAGGGCGATGTGCAGGCGAAGCTCTCGGCCCGCTCGATGTCGCCGCCCCGGTAGCGCGCCACCTGGGGGAAGGGACACAGCGGACGGCTGCGCTGCGGCGACCAGTTGGCCGGCACCTCGGGGTTGGGCACCGGCGTGCCGACGCCGCGTACGCGGGCCGTCACGGCCACGGGCGCCTGCCCCTGCTCGACCCAGGCGACCAGCGGGGAGAGCAGGTCGAACTGGTCGGTGGCCGGGCCGCCGCGGCAGTGGTTCATGGCCGGGACCGGGTAGTAGCGCGCGAACGCCGGTGCGCCGCCTCGCTGCGCGGCGTCCAGCTCGCTCCACCAGCGTGCGGTGTCCGAAGCCGAGAACACGCCGTCGCCGGTGCCGTGGTAGACGATCATCTTGGCGCCGCGGTGGCGCAGCGCCGACAGATCGCCGGCCGGCGGCCGCATGAAATCCAGCGCCGACGTGCGGTAGGTGCCGTCGGTGGCGGCGATGCGCGGCGCGTCGCGGTCCATGTCGAAGCCCAGCGCGAAGGGCAGGCCCTGCGCCCGGTCGGCCAGCGGTGGCGTGCTGAAGATGAAGGCCACGGCGGCCGCGTCGCGCGTGCCGGGCGAGGCGAATTTCCAGTCGCGCCAGTCCTGGCCCGCGAGGCCCGGGTCGACCGGGAAGGCGCTGTAGAGCGACTGGCCGCGTCCGTCGCGCGCGCCGGCGAAGACGCGGGTGAGGGTGTCCTTCTGCGCCGGCGTGAGGCACTGGCCGTTGCGCTCGCCGGTGCAAGCCGGCACGTCGCGCGAGAAGTCGAATTGCTTCTGGCAGGCCTGCACGTCGCCGACGATGCCGTCGGCCAATCCATCGAGGGCGTCGCAGCGTGCGCGGATGCGATCGGCCACCAGCGTGAGCTCCTGCGGCGTGAACGCGGTCTGCAGGTCGGGTTGCCCTGCTGCCGTGCGGCTCGTCGCGATCTTCGCGTACTGCTGCGCGCCCCACAGCTGCGCCACGGCGGCGCGCGGCAGCTGGAAGCCGGGGTTGCCGGCCAGCACGCCGTCGTATTCGCCCGGCAGGCGCGCCGCGGCGACCATGGCATGGCGTCCGCCGTTGGAGCAGCCGGCGATGTACGAGCGGTCCGGGCCGCGCCCGTAGGCGGAGGCGATGAGCTGCTTGGCCACCGGCGTGAGCTGCGCGACGGCGTTGTAGCCGTAGTCCAGCCGCGCCTGCGGGTCGAGGCCGAAGCGCGGGTTCTGCGCGCCGCTGTGGCCGGCGTCGGAGCTCACCACGGCAAAGCCCTGCTGCAGGGCGGTGTGCGTCGGCGCGCCGCCGCCGATCTGCCCCATGGCCGGCACCACCGCACCATCGAGCCCGCCGTTGACCTGGTGCAGGAAGCGGCCGTTCCAGGCCTCGGGCAGGCGCAGCTCGAAGCCGATCGCGTAGCGCTGGCCGTCGACCGGGCTGGTGCGTTCGTTGAGCTGGCCCTGCACGAGGCAGTGTGACGGCACGGCGACGGCCGCGCCGCCGGCCTGCACCGTGCCCGCCGCCACGGATTCGACCCGCGTCAGGCGCGTGCCGGCAGGCAGGGCGCCGCGCGCCAGGTCGGCGCAATGCTGCAGCGCGCCCGGCTGAGCCGCAGCCAGGCGGGGCAGGCTCGCGCCCGCATCGGGACGGCCGCCGCAGGCGGCCAACGCCAGGGCAACCCCGGCGGCCAGGGTGGTGCGGAGCGCCGCGCGCATGGCGATCAGGACTCGGCGGTGAACCCGATCTGCTTGACCAGGGGGCCCCAGCGGTCGTATTCGGCCTTCTGGTCGGCCGCCATCTCTTGCGGCGTGCTGCCGTGCGCCACCAGGCCCACCAGCGCCAGCGAATCGATGACCGACCTGTCCTTCAGCGCGGTGGTGATCGCCGCGTTGGCCGAGGCGATGGTGGCGGCCGGCGTCTTGGCCGGCGCGTAGAAGCCGAACCACTCCTCCGAGGTCACGTCGGGGTAGCCCAGCTCGGTGAAGGTCGGCACGTCGGGCAGGTAGGGCGAGCGCTTCCTGCCCGACGTGGCGAGCACGCGCACGCGGCCGTTCTTCATGTACTGCAGGTAGTCGCCGCTCGGGTTCATCGCGGCGGCGATCTGGCCGCCCACCAGGTCGGTGATGCTCGGCACCGTGCCGCGGTAAGGCACGTGCTTGAGCTCCACGCCCGAGCGCAGCCCCAGCAACGCGCCCAGCAGGTGCGGCATCGAGCCGGCACCGGGCGAGCCGTAGCTCGCCTGGCCGGGGTTGGCCTTGGCCCAGGCGAGGAAGTCCTTCAGCGTCTTCACCTCGGCCGGCACCGCCGGTCCCACGGCCAGGCCATGGAACATGATGGCGCCGATGGAGACCTGCGTGACGTCTTCGGGCTTGTACGCGAGCTTGGGGTAGATGTAGGGGTAGACCGAAAGGGCCGACACCGGCGCCAGCGTGAGCACCGAGCCGTCGGCGGGCGAGTTCTTCAGTGTCTCGACCGCGATGCGGCCGCCTGCGCCGGGCTTGTTCTCGACGAAGGCGCCCTTGGCGTAGGGCGTGCCGGCGATCTTCTCGGCCACGCGGCGCGCCACGCTGTCGCCGGCGCTGCCGGCCGGGAAGCCGTACATGATCTTGACCTGCTCGATGGCCTGCGCGAAGGCGCTCAGGGGCGAAAGGGCGCCCAGGGCGGCCGCGCCGCCCAGGGTGTGGAGGAACTGACGACGGTGTTGCATGCTTGTCTCCTTGTGGGTCGGAAATGGGGTCAGCGGGGCGCCATGCGCAGGGCGCCGTCGAGGCGGATCACCTCGCCGTTGAGGTGGCCGTTGGTGACGATGTGGCAGGCCAGCTCGGCGAATTCCGAGGGCTTGCCCAGGCGCGGCGGGAAGGGGATCGACGCCGCCAGCGACTGCTGCACCGGCTCGGGCAACTCCAGCAGGAGCGGCGTGGCGAAGATGCCGGGCGCCACCGTGCACACGCGGATGCCGTGCTGCGCCAGGTCGCGCGCCATCGGCAGCGTCATGCCCACCAGGCCGCCCTTGGAGGCGCTGTAGGCCTGCTGGCCCACCTGGCCGTCGAAGGCCGCGACCGAGGCGGTGAACATCATCACGCCGCGCTCGCCGCCCTCGAGCGGGTCCAGCTTCGCGCAGCGCGCCGCGAACAGGCGGCTCATGTTGTAGGTGCCCAGCAGGTTGACGCGGATGACGCGTTCGAAATCCTCCAGCGGCGCCGCGCTGCCGTCCTTGCCGACGATGCGCCTGGCGCTGCCGATGCCGGCCACGTTCATCAGGATGCGCGCCGGGCCGTGCGCGGCTTCGGCACCGGCCAGCGCCGCTTCGACGCTGGCGGTGTCGGTGATGTCGCAGGCGAAGGCCGCACCGCCGATGTCGGCGGCGACCTTCCTGGCCTGCTCGATGTTGCGGTCGAGCACCGCCACCTTCGCGCCCAGACGCGCCAGTTCGCGTGCGGTGGCCTCGCCCAGGCCCGACGCGCCGCCCGTCACCAGGGCGCTCTGTCCTTCGATCTTCATGGGGTTCGTCTCCTCGGAATGGTTGGGATCATTGCCACTGCGGCTTGAGCGTGAAGGGCAGGGTGTCGCCGTGCAGGGCCTGGACCTCGGCGTCGCGGTGCTTGAGCACGGCGCGCTGGTTGATCGAGCCCTTGTCGGTCACTTCGCCCTTGTCGATGGACGGTGGCTGAGACACCAGCACGGCGCGGGCGATGCGGTTGGCGCTGCCGGTGGCGTCGCCGGCCAGGCGGTCGACCACCTTCTGGAAATGCTCCTGCACCTCGGCGCTCTCGAGCACGTCCTTCAGCGGCGCGCCGGCAGGCAGGCGCGACAGCTCGCGCACCGCCTGCGTCGGGAAGATCAGCGCGCCGACTTCCTTCAGGTTCAGGCCGGTGAGCACCACGTCCTGGATGTACGGCGCGCCGAAGGCGATCACCTTGGCGCGCAGCGGGCCCACGCTGACGAAGGTGCCGGTGGCGAGCTTGAAGTCCTCGGCGATGCGGCCGTCGAAGCGCAGGCCCAGGTGGATGTTGTCCGGGTCGATCCAGGTCACGGCGTCGCCGGTCTTGAAGAAGCCTTCCTCGTCGAAGGCGTCGTGCGTGGCCTCGGGCATGCGCCAGTAGCCCGGCGTGACGTTCGGCCCGCGGTAGCGGATCTCGACCTTGCCGTCGGTGGGCACCAGCTTGACCTCCATGCCCGGCGTGGGCAGGCCCAGGTCGCCGGTCTGCACCTCGGGCCGCGTGATGTACAGGCCGAAGGGGCCCGATTCGGTCATGCCCAGGCCGGTGCCCATCACCAGGCGCTCGCCGACCTCGGCTTCCTGGATGCGATGCAGCTGGTCCCACACGGCCTGCGGCAGCGCCGCGCCGGCGTAGAAGAACATGCGGCAGCGCGACAGCAGCTTCCTGCGCAGCACCGCGTCCTCTTCCATGGCCTGCGCCACGTACTCGAAGCCGGTGGGCACGTTGAAGTAGACGGTCGGCGCGATCTCGCGCAGGTTGCGCAGCGTCTCGGCGATGCCGGCCGGCGTGGGCTTGCCGTCGTCGATGTACAGCGTGCCGCCGTTGTCCAGCACGATGCCCACGTTGTGGTTGCCGCCGAAGGTGTGGTTCCACGGCAGCCAGTCGACCAGCACCGGCGGCTCCTCGCCCAGCGCGGGAATGGAGGCGCGCAGCTGCGCCTGGTTGGCGCACCACATGCGGTGCGTGTTGACGACCGCCTTCGGGTTCTTGGTGGAGCCCGAGGTGAAGAGGAACTTGGTGATCGTGCCCGGGTGCGTGCCGTGCATCGCGGTCTCGACCGCGGATGTCGGCTCGGCGGCGAGCAGCTCCGACAGCGGCGTGACGCGGCGGCCCTCGAGCGCGCCGCCGGCCAGCACCACTTCGGTGTCGGCCGGCACGGCGGCGGCAATGGCGGCCGCATAGCGCGTGTCGGCTGCGAACACGAGGCCCGGCGTGAGCGTGGCCATCACGTGGCGCAGCTTCTCGTAGTCCTTGCTCACCAGCGAGTAGGGCGGCGAGACCGGGCAGTGCGGAATGCCCACGTAGAGGCAGCCCAGCGCCAGCAACGCGTGCTCGATGCCGTTCTCGCTCAGGATCGCCACGGGGCGCTCGGCCGAGAGCCCGCGGTCCAGCAGCGCCTGGCCGATGGCGCGCGCCTTGGCCAGTGCCTCGCGGTAGCTGACGCGCACCCAGTCGCCGGTGCTGCCGTCGGCATTGCGCGCGCGGCGGGCGATGAAGGTGCGCTCCGGCGCCATGGCGGCCCAGTACACGAGCCGGTCGGTCATGCGGTGGGCATGCGGGCCGAGCGGCGTCTCGGCCGCCAGGTACTGCACGCCGCCCTCGCCCTCCCGCAGCACGCCGCGCGTCACGCCGAAGGCCAGGGGCCGGTATTTGGGCGCAGCCGCCTGCGTGCGGCCGGCGGCCGCCATCGTTGTCTCCGTCATGTCGATCTCCGTCGAGTGTGTGTGGATGCGCGTCAGCTCTTGGTGACCTTGCCGGCCTTGCCTTCGAGGAAGGCGCGCACGCGTTCCTTGGCGTCGGGCGCATCCTGCACGATGCCGGAAATCAGCGCCTCGGTGAAGAAGCCGTGGTCGGCCGGCTGCTCGGCGATGCGCGGCAGCGCGTGCATCAGCGCGTAGTTGGTCAGCGGCGCGTTGGTGGCGACGCGGCGGGCGATCTCGATGGCCTTGTCGAGCGCGGCGCCCTCTGGCACCAGGTACTGGGCGAAGTTGGCACGCTCTCCGTCCTCGGCGTTGTAGACGCGGCCGGTCATCATCATGTCGGTCATGCGGGCCACGCCGATGAGCTTGGGGATGCGCACCGAGCCGCCGCCGCCCACGAAGATGCCGCGCGAGCCTTCGGGCAGCGCATAGAAGGTGGAGGCGTCGGCCACGCGGATGTGGCAGGCGCTCGCCAGCTCCAGCCCGCCGCCGACCACCGCGCCGTGCAGCGCGGCCACCACGGGCACCGGGCCCTGCTCGATGCAGGCCAGCGCCTGGTGCCACATGCGCGAATGCATCATGCCCTGGCCGGCGTCGCGCTCCTTGATCTCCGACAGGTCGAGCCCGGCGCAGAAGTGCGGACCGTCGCCGTCGATCACGACGGCACGCACCGACGAAGGCAGGTTCTGGAAGGTGTCGCGCAGTGCGAGGATGAGCGCGTCGTTCAGCGCGTTGCGCTTGCTCGCGCGGGTCAGGCGCACGATGGCGATGTCGCCCTGGAGGTCGAGTTGGAGATCTGCGGAAGTGCTCATGGGGGCGTCATCATTGCGGTCTGGGAGTGAATCGATTATGGTTATGGAAAATAATCAATTCAAGCGCCGCACCGGCCTGCCGGCTCAGTAATTACCCGAACCTCGGAGACACGCCATGGACATCGACAACCTCATCGCCATCGACATGCACACCCATGCCGAGGTGAGCTGCTGGAACCCCTTCGACAACTACGGCGAGGAATACGACCGCGCAGCCGACAAGTACTTCAAGTCGGGCCGCCGACCGACCATCCAGGAAAGCATCGACTACTACCGGGAGCGCAGGATCGGGCTGGTGATGTTCATGGTCGATGCCGAGTCGAACATGGGCCGCCGCCGCATTCCCAACGAGGAGATCGCCGAGGCGGCGCAGAAGAACAGCGACGTCATGATCGCCTTCGGCAGCATCGACCCCCACAAGGGCAAGATGGGCGCGCGCGAGGCGCGCCGGCTGATCGAGGAGCACGGCGTCAAGGGCTTCAAGTTCCACCCCACGGTGCAGGGCTACCACCCCTACGACCGCATGGCCTGGCCCATCTACGAGGTGATCGCCGAATACAACCTGCCGGCCGTCTTCCACACCGGTCACAGCGGCATCGGCTCGGGCATGCGCTGCGGCGGCGGCCTGCGGCTGGAGTACAGCAACCCGATGCACCTGGACGATGTGGCGATCGACTTTCCCGACATGCAGATCATCATGGCCCACCCCAGCTTCCCGTGGCAGGACGAGGCGCTGTCGGTCGCCACGCACAAGCCCAACGTGTGGATCGACCTCTCGGGCTGGAGCCCCAAGTACTTCCCGAAGCAGCTGGTGCAGTACGCCAACACGCTGCTGAAGGACCGCATCCTCTTCGGCAGCGACTACCCGCTCATCACGCCCGACCGCTGGATGAAGGACTTCGAGGACGCCGGCTTCAAGCCCGAGGTGATGCCCGGCATCCTCAAGGGCAACGCGATGCGGCTGCTCAAGCTGGGCGCAGCGGCCGCCTGACGCAGTCTCTGCTATCGAAACGATAGCTGCTTCCGCAGGCTGGACGGGCGTCAGCGGGCGATTTCGCTCGAAGAATCGTCGCTGTGGTCGGTGCCCCAGTCGCGCTGCGTGCGCTCCCGGCGCTCCTCGCGCTCGCGGGCCATCTGTTCCTCGAACTGCTGGCGGCCTTCCTTGGCCACCGCGATGAGCTTCGCGCGGTCCTTGTAGTGCGGGTAGCTCGCCTCGGCGATCTTGATGTTCCGGGACCTGAAGCGCATCGCCGCCTCGCGCGCCTCGTGCGCCGGCCAGCCCAGCGATTCGAGCACCGAGCGCGCGCTGCGCAGCGAGGACTCGAACACCTCGCGCTCGGCCATCTCCACGCCGCGGTCGCGCAACTGGTAGTAGTGGCCCAGGTTGCGTGCCCGCGCGACGATCCTCGCCTGCGGGAAGTTCTCCCGGACCAGGTCGACGATCTCCAGCGAGGTCTCGATCTCGTCCACTGCCACCACGATCACCTTGGCCGAGCCGCCGCCGGCGATGCGCAGCAGGTCCAGGCGCGTCGCGTCGCCGTAGAAGACGCGGAAGCCGAACTCCCGCAGGCCTTCCACCGTGTCGGGGTCGTGGTCCAGCACCGTCACGCCCATGCCCTGCGACAGCAGCACGCGGCCGACGATCTGGCCGTAGCGGCCAAAGCCGCAGATCAGCACCTTGGCGTCCTGCTGCTCGGCGATCTCCTCCATCTCGGTGCGCGGCTTCTCGCGGTAGCGCGCCAGCACGTAGCGGTCGATGGCCACCAGCAGCAGCGGCGACACCAGCATCGACAGCGCCACCGCGCCGATCAGCAGCGAGGTGGTCTCGGCCGGGAGCACCTGCGGGCCGGCGGCCTGGAACACGACGAAGGCGAACTCGCCGCCCTGCGCCAGCAGGAGCGTGAACACCGGCCGCTGCACCTCGGGAATCTCCATCGCCTTGGCCAGCAGGTAGATGACGACGAACTTCACCGCCATGAAGCCGAGCACCAGGCCGGCGATCAGCAGCGGGTGCGCGAGCACCACGCCGAAGTCGATCGTCATGCCCACGGCGATGAAGAACAGCCCCAGCAGCAGGCCCTTGAAGGGCTCGATGTCGGTCTCCAGCTCGCGCCGGTACTCGCTCTCGGCCAGCAGCACGCCGGCCAGGAAGGCGCCCAGCGCCATCGACAGGCCCACGAATTGCATCAGCGCCGCGATCGCCACCACCAGCAGCAGCGCGGTGGCGGTGAAGATCTCGGGCGTGTTGCTGCGCGCGATCCAGCGCAGCAGCGGACGCAGCAGCAGGCGGCCGCCGAGGATGATGCCGGCGATCACGCCGACGATCTTGGCCGCCTCGATGGCGCGGTCCGCCGCGGCGATGGGCGCATGGTCGGCGCTGCCGGCCAGCAGCGGCAGCAAGGCCAGGATCGGAATGGCCGCGACGTCCTGGAACAGCAGGATCGAGAAGCCGGCCTGGCCGCTGGCCGTCTTGAGCAGGTTGCGTTCGCCGAATACCTGCAGTGCGATGGCGGTGGACGACAACGCCAGTCCCAGCGACGCCACCAGCGACACGCGCCAGTCCGCGCCCAGCGCGCAGCCGACGGCGAACAATACCGCAGCGCAACTGAGCACCTGCGCCGTGCCCCAGCCGAAGATGGGCCGCCGCAGGTTCCACAGCCGCCTGGGCTCGAGCTCCAGGCCGACGAGGAAGAGCATCAGCACGACGCCGAACTCGGCGAAATGGAGCACGTCCTCCACGCTCGAGACCAGCCCGAGGCCCGAGGGGCCGATCGCGATGCCGGCCACCAGGTAGCCGATGATGGCGCCCAGTCCCAGGGCGCGCGACAGCGGCACCACGATGACGGCCGCGCTGAGGTAGATGAGGCTGTTGGTCAGCCAGGCGGGCGCATGTTCCATCAGCGCGCCTCCGGTGCCTGGGTGCCATGTGCCGTGTCGGCACCCGACGCGTTCGCGCGGCCCAGCGTGTCCTGCAGGGCCGTGAAGAAGGCGCGGCCCGCAGGATGGTCGCCCGCGCGCGTGGCATCGGCCGGGCGGTCGGAGTCCGGCACCTCGCAGGTCGGGCAGACGCCCAGCTCGTCCATCTCGGGCCAATGCGGGTAGCTGGCGAGCCGGTCGGAGAAGGTCTTCACGTGGGCGGCCACCTCGGCCTCGGGCGCGCTGCGCGCGCCATGCAGCACCAGCGGCGGCAGGAACCGCATGCCGCACAGCGCCGCGGTCTGCTCGTAGGGGGGCAGGAAGGCGTCGAAGAAATAGCGGTTGTAGCTCGTGGGGTGGTAGCTCGCCTCCGGGCCGCCGGTGGTGGCGACCAGCCAAAGATCCTTGCCGCGCAGCGCGTGCCCGCCGTGGCCGTAGGCCCATCCGTAGGCGAGCACGTCGTCGAGCCAGAGCTTCTGCAGCGGCGGCATGGAATACCACTGGATCGGGTGCAGCATCACCAGCAGGTCGGCCCGCGCCAGCCGTTCCTGCTCGGCCTCGACGTCGATGGTGTAGTCGGGATAGGTGGCGTACAGGTCGTTGATGTCCACGCCCGGCACCTCGCGGGCGGCCGCCAGCAGCCGGTGGTTCACGCGCGAGTCCCGCCAGCGCGGGTGCGCGGCCAGCAGGTAGATGGACGCACCGCTCCCTGGGGTCTGTGTTGTTGTCGTCATGGCCGCGAACATAGCGCAAGCCGGCCGCCCGCGCCGCGCGCAGGACAGCGTCGCGGACTTGCCCCTACCATCGAGACCCATCGCACATCGCAGGAGTCGCTGCCATGCCGGTCGTTCTGGTCGCCAATCCCAAGGGCGGCGTGGGCAAGTCCACGCTCGCGACGAACATCGCGGGCTATTTCGCCAGCCAGGGCCACGCCGTGATGCTGGGCGACATCGACCGCCAGCAGTCCTCGCGCCTGTGGCTGGGGCTGCGGCCGCCGGCCGCCGCGCCGATCCGCAGCTGGGATGCGAATGCCGACGGCGACCTCCTCAAGCCACCGCCCGGCACCACCCACGCGGTGCTCGATTCCCCGGCCGGACTGCACGGCAAGCGGCTCAAGGAGGTGCTGGCGCTTTCCGACGCGGTGGTCGTGCCGCTGCAGCCGAGCATCTTCGACATCTACGCCACGCGCGATTTCCTCGACCGGCTGGCCGAGCGCACGGCGGGCACGCGCACGCGGGTCGGGCTGGTCGGCATGCGCGTGGACGCACGCACCCTGGCGGCCGAGCGGCTGCGCGAGTTCGTCGGCCAGCTCGGCCTGCCCGTGGTCGCCGAACTGCGCGACACGCAGAACTATGTGCAACTGGCCGCGCGCGGGCTCACGCTCTACGACATCGCGCCGGGCCGCGTGCAGCGCGACCTGGAGCAGTGGCAGCCCCTGACGGCCTGGCTGGACGCGCGCTGAGGTGAATCCCTGAGCCGGCTTTGTCGCGGCGCCGACATCGCGGCCTGCACCGCCGGCGCCAGAATGCGCCGCATGACGAAGAAGACCTTCCAGACCCTTCAGGACCTGGCCGCCTGCGTCGGCCAGCAGGTGGCGACCAGCGACTGGATCACCGTGACGCAGGCGCAGGTGAACCAGTTCGCCGAGGCCACGGGCGACCACCAGTGGATCCACGTGGACGTCGAGCGGGCCAAGGCCGGGCCCTTCGGCGCGCCGATCGCGCACGGCTTCCTCACGCTGTCGCTGCTGCCGAAGATCTTCGAGGCCGGCATCGAGGTGGTCGAGTCGCGCATGGGCGTGAACTACGGCCTCAACCGCGTGCGCTTCATGTCGCCGGTGCCGGTGGGCAGCCGGCTGCGCGGCCACATGAAGCTGCTGTCGAGCGAGCCCATCGACGGCGGCGGCATGCAGATGGTGTGGGAAACCACCATCGAGCTCGAGGGCGCGACCAAGCCGGCCTGCGTGGCCGAATCGGTGGTGCGCCGCTACCCGTGAGGACCGGCGCCGCGCCGGCTCACATCGGCATGCCGATGGTGCCGTAGCTGGCCGAGCCGCGGCGGGCTGCGGCCACCGCGCCGGCGCGCACGGCCTCGCGGTCGACGTTGCCGGCGGTCGGGCGCTGGACACCGGTGCCGCCATTGCCGATCGGCTGCGCCTGGCGCGCCTGGGCCTGCACCTCGGCGCGCGAGAGCGTCGACTGGAAGGGCGCGGGCGGGTTGGGGCTCTGTTCGCCCTGGAAGGCCTGGGCGCCAGTGGCGGCGACGAGGGCGAGGGCGGCGAGGCTGAGTGACGTGCGCTTCATGGCGGACTCCTGTGAGGGTGGACGAAGGGTGTCGTGGCGCGCAGCGCGCCACCCCTGTCCATACGGCCCGGGCGCCGGTGCGGATTCAGCGAGCGACCGGTTTTCAAGCCGAATCGGGCTGCAGCGCCCGCCCTGCCTGTGCAGGATGCTATGAATTCGATAGCGAGTCGCCGAAGCCGTTCTGCCGCCAGGCCTCGAACACCGTGACCGCGACGGCGTTCGACAGGTTCAGGCTGCGCTGGCCCGGCCGCATCGGCAGGCGCAGCAGCTGGGTTGGGGGGAAGCGCTCGCGCAGCTCGGGGGCGAGACCGCGTGTCTCGGCGCCGAAGACCAGCCAGTCGCCAGGTCGGAAGGCCATGTCGTGCACGCTTCCGGTGCCGCGCGTGCTCAGGCCGAAGAGCCGGGCCGGATCGGGCCGGCAGGCGGCGAGGAAGGCGTCCCAGTCCGCATGGCGGCGCACCTCGGCGTACTCGTGGTAGTCGAGCCCGGCACGGCGCAGCAGGCGGTCGTCCATCGAGAAGCCCAGGGGCTCGACCAGGTGCAGGTCGCAGCCGGTGTTGGCGGCGAGCCGGATCACGTTGCCGGTGTTGGGCGGGATCTCGGGCTCCACCAGGACGATGTGGAACATGAATGGGTGCGGGAGGGTGGGGCGCGAAGGATAGCCGCCCCTGCCGGTCGAGCCGTCACGGCGCCGGCGTGCGCGCCAGCACCAGGGCGTCGACGTGCCGCGCGCCGGCCTCGCGCAGCACCTGCGCGGCGGCGGCAAGCGAGGCGCCGGTGGTCATCACGTCGTCGACCAGCAGCACGCGGCGCCCGTCGAACTCGGCCCGGCGCAGCGGCTCGAGGGCGAAGGCGCCGCGCAGGTTGCGCAGGCGCTGTGCCCGCGGCAGGCCGGCCTGCGACGGGGTGTCGCGCAGGCGCAGGAGCAGGGCGGGGTCGCAGCGCCCGGGCGCCAGCCGGCGGGCGAGTTCCAGGGCCTGGTTGAAGCCGCGCTCGCGCAGGCGCTGGACGTGGAGCGGCATGGGCAGGACCCAGTCGGCGGCCTCCAGGGCGGGCTCGGCCCAGGGCGTGGCGCGCATCAGCGTCGCCAGCGGTGCGGCCCAGCCGGCCTCGCCCTGGAACTTGAAGCGGGCGATGCAGTCGGTCCAGGGCCAGGCGTAGTCGCAGGCGGCCAGGCAGCTGTCCAGCGGCGGCGGGTGGCGCAGGCACGCGCCGCACTGCGTCACGCCTGCCGGCACGCGCAGCGCGCAGGTGCGGCAGCGCGCCGCCGGCTGGGCGAATCGGGCCACGCAGGCATCGCACAGGGTGCGGGCGGGCCAGGCGTGGCAGGCGGCGCACTGGCTGGGCAAGCCGCCGAGCCAGTGCCGGAACAGCCGTGCGGGAGAAAGGGCGTGCATGGCTTCCTATACTGGCGCGCTTTCGCGGCGCCGCGCTCCCCCGTCCATGGGTTTTGACCGGCGTTCGTGACCTTTTCGCTCCATGTCCACCGAATCCCACCGGCGCCCGCCGACCATCGACCCCGTGGCCGCGCTGCGCTGGGCCCGTCGCGTGCCGGCCGAGGGCTCGCCCTGGCTGCACGAGGAGGTCGGTCGGCGCATGGAAGACCGGCTGCAATGGATCAAGGCGCGGCCGCGCCAATGGGCCGACTGGTCGCCGCTTCGCGGCGGGCTGGAGGCGCATGCATTGGTCGCCCAGCGCTATCCCGACGCGCAGTGCTGGGTCGTCGAGCCCGAACCGGCACTGCGACCGGCCACGGCGCAGGCGCTGGCGGCGCCCTGGTGGAGCGCGAAGCGCTGGCGCGGCGGCCGCACGCACCTGTTCGAGCCGCTGCCCGAGGGTGGCGTCGACCTGCTCTGGGCCAACATGGCGCTGCACACGGCGGCCGACCCCGAGGAGCTCATCGGCCGGTGGCACCGGCAGGTCGCGGTGGACGGCTTCCTGATGTTCTCCTGCCTCGGGCCCGACACAGTGCGCGAGCTGCGCGCCGTGCACGCCCGCCTGGGCGGTGAGCCCGCCGGCCACGACTTCACCGACATGCACGATTGGGGCGACATGCTGGTCCACGCGGGTTTCGCCGAGCCGGTGATGGACATGGAGCGCATCGTGCTCACCTGGGGCTCGCCCGAGGCCGCGCTGGCGGAACTGCGCACCCTGGGCCGCAACCTGCACCCGGCGCGGTTCCCCGCGCTGCGCGGCCGCGGCTGGAAGGGTGCGCTGATGGAGGCGCTGGGCGGCCTCGCCGTTCCGGGCGAGCACGACGGTCGCATCGCACTGACCTTCGAGGTCATCTACGGCCACGCCTTCCGGCCGGCCGCCCGGGTGTCGGTGGCGAGCGAGAGCGCGGTCTCGCTGCGCGACATGAAGGCGATGCTGGGCCGCGGCCGGCCCGGTTGACTCCCTCGCGGTCGGGGCAGCACAGGGTAATCCCCGAGAGTCGCCGCATCGCTTCGCGCAGGGCGTCGCGCAGCGGACTCACACGTGCCCCGCAGCGGTGCGCGGGCGCCGGGATCGCAGGATGCCCGCGCTACAATCCTTCGTTGCGTGAACCTCGGGGGATGGTCCCCTGACCAAAGTCCCCGGATTCCCGTCCGGCCCGGCTTGGCGCACCACCCGATCTGCTGAACTCGCACGTGCCGAATTCCGTGTTTCGCTTCGCCACCGTCTCGGGCCAGAACGTCCACTGGTTCCTGAGGCGCAACTGCTCGATCACGCCGAGCCAGCTGGGCTGGCTGTACGCGTCGCTGTGCGTGGTGTCGATGGGCATCGGGCTGGTCTTCTGGGTGCATGGCGCCCGCCTCGTGCTTCCTTTCGCCTGGCTCGAACTGGCTGCGGTCGGGCTGGCCTTCATCCTTTACGCGCGCCACGCCACGGACGGCGAACGCATCGCCCTCGAGCAGGGACGCCTGGTCGTCGAGCTCGAGAACGGCGGGACCGTGGAGCGCGCCGAATTCCTGCAGCACCAGGTCCGGGTGGAACCTCAGGCCAGCGACCGTTCGCTGATCGAGGTCTCGGGCCAGGGGCGGTCGGTGCGGGTGGGGCGCTACGTGCGCCCCGAATTGCGTGCTGCGCTGGCGAGGGAGATTCGCATGGCCCTGCGCGGCGCGTGAAGCGCCCGCGGGCCGGCGAGCGGCGGAGCCGGTGGATTGATTGGAAGCCTTGAAGAAGTGAACACGATGAAGAGCATTTGGACCCAACCGGCAGCGCTTCTGCTGGTGGCCGGCGCAGCGTTCAGCAGTGCGGCACATGCGGTGAACGACCTGCCCGGCGGCCCGGCCGTGCGTCAGCTCAACCTTCCGGTGGGCGTGACCAAGATCTCCGAAGAGCAGCACTTCCTGCACAACGCCCTGCTGGTGCTGTGCAGCGTCATCTTCGTCGCCGTGTTCGCGGTGATGTTCTATTCGATCTGGAAGCACCGCAAGTCGGTGGGCCACAAGGCCGCCAACTTCCACGAATCGGTGGTGGTCGAAGTCATCTGGACCATCGTGCCCTTCATCATCGTGATCCTCATGGCCCTGCCCGCCACCAAGGTGCTGGTGGCCCAGAAGGACACCACCAACGCCGACCTCACGATCAAGGTGACCGGCTACCAGTGGAAGTGGGGCTACGACTACATCAAGGGCGAGGGCGAGGGCCTGTCCTTCATCTCCACGCTGGACAGCTCGCACCGCGCCCTGTCCGATGCCGGCGCCAAGGGCGACGTGCCCGCCGACTACCTGCTCAAGGTCGACAACCCGCTGGTCGTGCCCGAGAAGCAGAAGATCCGCATCATCACCACGGCCAACGACGTGATCCACGCCTTCGCCGTGCCGCAGTTCGGCATCAAGCAGGACGCGATCCCCGGCTTCGTGCGCGACACCTGGTTCCGCGCCGAGAAGGTCGGCGACTACTACGGCCAGTGCCAGGAGCTGTGCGGCAAGGAACACGCCTACATGCCGATCCACGTGAAGGTGGTCTCGGCCGCCGACTACAAGGTCTGGGTCGACACCAAGAAGAAGGAGGCCGCGGCCAAGCTCGACGACCCGACCAAGGTCTGGACGCTGCCGGACATCCTGGCACGCGGCGAGAAGGTCTACGCCGCCAACTGCGCGGCCTGCCACCAGGCCAATGGCAAGGGCGGCGGCCCGATCAAGCCGCTCGACGGCTCGCCCGTGGTGCTCGACACCGACCATGCCAAGCAGATCCACGTGCTGCTCAACGGCCAGAACAACGGTGCGATGCCGTCCTGGAAGCAGCTGAGCGACACCGACCTTGCCGCCGTGGCCAGCTACACCAAGAACAGCTGGTCGAACAAGACCGGCCAGATCGTCCAGCCCGCCGAAGTGCTGGCCCAGCGCGGCAAGTAAGCCGCCGCCGACGACGAATAGCCAAGGAAGACAGTCCCCATGAGCGCAGTCCTCGATCCCCACGGCCACGCCGGCCACGGCGACCACGTCCACGACGAGCACCACGACCATCCGCACGGCTGGCGCCGCTGGGTGTTCGCGACCAACCACAAGGACATCGGCACGCTGTACCTGCTGTTCTCGTTCACCATGCTCATGGTGGGCGGCGTGCTGGCCCTGCTGATCCGCGCCGAGCTGTTCCAGCCCGGCCTCCAGCTGGTGAACCCGGAGCTGTTCAACCAGTTCACGACCATGCACGGCCTGATCATGGTGTTCGGCGCCATCATGCCGGCCTTCGTGGGCTTCGCGAATTGGATGATCCCGCTGCAGATCGGTGCCTCGGACATGGCCTTCGCGCGGATGAACAACTTCAGCTTCTGGCTGATGATCCCCGCGGCCCTCATGCTCGTGGGCTCGTTCTTCATGCCCGGCGGCGCGCCCGCTGCGGGCTGGACGCTCTACGCACCGCTCACGCTGCAGATGGGCCCCTCGATGGACGCCGGCATCTTCGCGATGCACATCCTGGGCGCGAGCTCGATCATGGGCTCGATCAACATCATCGTCACCATCCTCAACATGCGCGCGCCGGGCATGACGCTGATGAAGATGCCGATGTTCTGCTGGACCTGGCTCATCACCGCCTACCTGCTGATCGCCGTGATGCCCGTGCTGGCCGGCGCGATCACCATGACGCTGACCGACCGCCACTTCGGCACCAGCTTCTTCAACCCCGCCGGCGGCGGCGACCCGGTGATGTACCAGCACATCTTCTGGTTCTTCGGCCACCCCGAGGTCTACATCATGATCTTGCCGGCTTTCGGCATCATCAGCCAGATCGTGCCGGCCTTCGCGCGCAAGAAGCTCTTCGGCTACGCCTCGATGGTGTACGCCACCAGCTCCATCGCCATCCTGAGCTTCATCGTCTGGGCGCACCACATGTTCACCACCGGCATGCCGGTGACGGGCCAGCTCTTCTTCATGTACGCGACCATGCTGATCGCGGTGCCCACGGCCGTGAAGATCTTCAACTGGATCGCGACCATGTGGCAGGGCTCGATGACCTTCGAGACGCCGATGCTGTTCGCCGTCGGCTTCATCTTCGTGTTCACGATGGGCGGCTTCACCGGCCTGATCCTGGCCGTGGCGCCGATCGACATCCAGCTGCAGGACACCTATTACGTGGTGGCCCACTTCCACTACGTGCTGGTGGCCGGCTCGCTCTACGCCATGTTCGCGGGCTACTACTACTGGGCGCCCAAGTGGACGGGCGTGATGTACAACGAGACGCGCGGCAAGATCCACTTCTGGTGGTCGCTGATCTCCTTCAACATCACCTTCTTCCCGATGCACTTCCTGGGACTGGCCGGCATGCCGCGTCGCTATGCCGACTACCCCATGCAGTTCGCCGACTTCAACGCCATCGCCACCGTGGGTGCCTTTGGCTTCGGCCTCGCGCAGGTGTACTTCTTCCTGTTCGTCGTGCTGCCCACGATGCGCGGCAAGGGCGAACCCGCTCCGCAGAAGCCCTGGGAAGCGGCCGAGGGCCTGGAATGGGAAGTGCCGTCGCCGGCGCCCTTCCACACCTTCGAGAACCCGCCCAAGCTCGACGCGACCGCCACCAAGGTGATCGGCTGATCCGGACAACGAGACGTCCATGACGCCCGAGCAGAAGAGGAACAACCGCCGCATGGGGCTCACGCTGGCCTCCATCGCGCTGATGTTCTTCATCGGTTTCATCGTTCGCATGGTCTGGGTGGGGCACTGATGGTCTCCCGCCTGCGCCGCGCCAACGTCCGCATGGTCGGCAAGCTGGCCGTCGTGGCGGCGGGCATGTTCGCTTTCGGCTACGCGCTGGTCCCGCTGTACCGCGCGATCTGCGAGGTGACCGGCATCAACGTGCTGGCCCGTTCCGAGCTCGAGGTGCCCGGCGGTGCCAAGGGCGGCGCGCAGGTCAAGCTGCCGGCGAACACGCAGGTCGACACCTCGCGGACGATCACGGTGGAGTTCGATGCCAATGCGCGCGGCCTGTGGGAGTTCGCTCCGGCCCAGCGCTCGATGCAGGTGCATCCCGGTGAACTGCACACCGTGATGTACGAGTTCCAGAACACCCAGAACCGGCGCATGGCCGCGCAGGCGATCCCGAGCTACGCCCCGCAGCAGGCGGCACCGTACTTCAACAAGCTCGAGTGCTTCTGCTTCAACCAGTACACGCTGGACGCCGGGGAGAAGAAGCAGTGGCCGGTCGCCTTCGTGATCGACCCCAAGATTTCCAAGGACGTGAAGACGATCACGCTGTCGTACACCTTCTTCGAAGTGGGCGGCAAGACCCCCGCGGCGCCGACCGCCGGCGCCACGCAACTGCCCGCGGAGCCGCGCTCATGACGCAGGTCGACGGCAGCCCGGACAAGAAGGCTTCCCTGTGGCGCACCGTGAAGGCGGTGGCCTGGGGCTTCTTCGGCGTGCGCAAGAACAGCGAATACCAGAAGGACATCGCGAGCCTGTCGCCCCTGCACATCGTGGCCGTGGGCTTCGTCGCGGTGCTGGTCTTCATCGGGGTGCTGGTCGCGCTGGTCAAGTTCGCCGTGGCCTGAGCCGGTGCACGTGTCCGCAATGGTTTGATTGAGTCAGAAGAGAAGAGAAAGCCCAGGAGCTGAAATGAGTTCGACCACCCACGGCGCCACGCCTTACTACTTCGTGCCCGGGCCTTCGCGGCACCCGGTGATGGCGGCCATCGGCCTGTTCTTCGTCATCCTCGGTGCCGGGCAGTGGATCAATGGCCACACCTGGGGCGCCTATTCGCTGGGCTTCGGCCTGCTGTGGTGGTGGATGGTGCTGTACCAGTGGTTCGGCGAGGCCGTGCGCGAGAGCGAGAGCGGCCGCTACGGCCACAAGATCGACCTCTCGTTCCGCTGGAGCATGAGCTGGTTCATCTTCTCGGAGGTGATGTTCTTCGGCGCGTTCTTCACCGCCCTGTGGTGGGCCCGCACGCATGCGCTGCCCAACCTCGGCAGCCTGGACAATGCGCTGCTCTGGCCCGACTTCAAGGCCGTGTGGCCCAGCATGCAGGCCGGTGCGACCGGTTCGCCCGCCGGCATCGTCGAGCCCTTCCAGACCGTCGGCCCCTTCTGGCTGCCGACCATCAATACCGCGCTGCTGCTGACCTCGGGCGTGACGCTCACCATCGCGCACCATGCGCTGCGCGCCGACCACCGCGCCCAGTGCATCCGCTTCATGTGGCTCACGGTGCTGCTGGGCGTGGTCTTCCTCGGCGTGCAGATCTACGAGTACCACCACCTCTACACCGAGCTGAACCTCAAGCTCAGCTCCGGCACCTACGGCTCCACCTTCTTCATGCTCACGGGCTTCCACGGCCTGCACGTGTTCGTGGGCATGCTGATGCTGCTGTTCATTACGCTGCGGCTGATGAAGGGTCACTTCACGCCCGAGCGCCACTTCGGCTTCGAGGGGGCGGCCTGGTACTGGCACTTCGTCGACGTGGTGTGGCTGGGCTTGTATGTCCTCGTCTACTGGATGTAAGCCAAGCGCATGACTCACAAAGAAAAAAGCGCCGCAAGGCGCTTTTTTTCATGGCTGGGTATCGGCGGCGATGCCGATGCCCATCGGCTCGCCTCATTTGCCGACCGGCAGGCCCCCTGGCTGGATGTACCCGAGCTTCCACGCCAGCAGGATGCACAGGAACAAAAGCACCGACAGGCCGATCCGAACCGTGAGGGCGCGCGCCATGCCGCCCGATTTGGCGCGGCCGTCGCGCCCGTCCTTCAGCATGTAGAACAGCGCCCAGCCCAGGCTCGCCAGGATGCCGACGAAGGCCAGGGCGACAAGGTATTTCATGACCTCCATTATCGGCCGCAGTCGTCGGCAGACCCCATGCGCGACGTGCCGCTGACCCCGTCGGAAGGCGGCCCGGCGCGCCGCCGCCGCAGCCGCACGCGTTTCTGGATCATGACGCTGGCCACGCTGGCGATGATCGCCGTGACGCTGTCGCTCGGCCGTTGGCAGCTCTCGCGGGCCGCACAGAAGGAGGCGCTGCAGGCGCGCACCGCAGCCCAGGAGGCGTTCCCGCCCCTCGATGCCTCCGCCTTCCTGTCGGTCGAGGACATGCCCAGCGAACTGCACCGGCGCGTGAAGCTGCGCGGCCTGTGGCTTCCGACGCAGACGGTGCTGCTCGACAACCGCCAGATGCACGGGACGCCGGGCTTCTACGTGCTGACGCCGCTGGCGCTCGAGGGCACCGAGCAGACGGTCATGGTCCAGCGCGGCTGGGTGCAGCGCAACTTCATCGACCGCACGCAGGTACCGGCCATCGACACGCCCGCTGGCCTGGTCGACGTGGAGGCGCGCATCGAGCCGCCGCCCGCGCACCTGCTGCAACTGGGCGCCGATCCGCCGGCGCAGCCGGCTTCGACCGCCGCGCCCGGGCCGGCCAAGGCGGCCGATGTAGGGGCATCGCGCATCCGGCAGAATCTGGACCTCGCCGCCTTCAAGGCCGAGACCGGCCTGCCGCTGCGAACCGACATCTCGCTGCAGCAGGTGGGTGCGCCCTCGGAAGGGCTGCAGCGCGAGTGGCCGGCGCCCGCGCTGGGCATCGAGAAGCACTATGGCTACGCCTTCCAGTGGTTCGGCCTCGCGGCCGTCCTGGTCATCCTCTATGTCTGGTTCCAACTCATCGCTCCCCGCCGCCGTGGCTGACGAACCGCTCGGCCTGACGGTGCATTCGCTGCCCACGCCGCGCGAGGCGATGGGCGAGCTCGATGCCGGCCGCCGGACGGTGCTGGGCCGGTGGAAGATGGTGGCGGTGCTGCTGTGCTGCGCGGCGCCGGTGATCGCCTCGTACTTCACCTACTACGTCGTGCGGCCCGAGGGGCGCAGCGTCTATGGCCAACTCATCGATCCGCAGCGGCCCGTGCCCTCGTTCGTGGCCCGTGCACCCGATGGTGCCCAAGTCAACCTGCAGAGCCTGAAGGGCCAGTGGCTGCTCGTTGCCGTGGCCGATGCCTCGTGCGACGCGCTGTGCGAGCAGCAGCTCTACCTGCAGCGCCAGTTGCGCGAAACCCTGGGCCGCGAGAAGGACCGGGTCGATCGCGTCTGGCTGGTGTCCGATGCGGCGCCGATCCCCGAGCGCCTGGCCAACGGCCTGCACGGCGCCACGGTGCTTCGGGTGCCGGCGGCGCAGATCGCGCAGTGGCTGGCACCGCAGGCCGGCCACGCGGTCGGCGAGCACCTCTACGTGGTCGATCCCATGGGCAACTGGATGATGCGTTTCCCCGCCCGCATGGACATGGCAGGCGCCGCCAGGGCCAAGCGCGACCTCGACCGCCTGCTGCGCGCCTCGTCCTCGTGGGACGAGGCGGGGCGTTGACCGATCGGTGCCGCCGATGAACAGCAGCCAGCCCCTCTACGACCTCGCGCCGATCGCCTGGCTGCTGGCGGTGGGCGTGCTGCTGGCCGTGGGGCCGGTGGCGTGGGTGTGGTGGCGCCACGCGGGCACGGGGCCCGCTCGGCGCTTGCATGCGCTCACCGTGCTCACGCTCTTCCTCACCTTCGACCTGACGCTCTTCGGCGCCTTCACCCGGCTCACCGATTCGGGCCTGGGCTGCCCCGACTGGCCGGGCTGCTACGGCAACGCCAGCCCGCTGGGCGCGCGGCACGAGATCGCCATGGCCCAGGCCGCGCAGCCGACCGGCCCCGTCACCCATTCCAAGGCCTGGGTGGAGATGGTCCACCGGTATTTGGCCACCGGCGTCGGCGCGCTGATCCTGGTGCTGGCCGTGGCCACGGCCTTGGCACGGCGGCGCCAGCGGGCGGCGCCCGTCAGTCATGCACAGGCGACCCTGTCGGCGTGGTGGCCCGCGGCCACACTGGTCTGGGTCTGCCTGCAGGGCGCCTTCGGGGCACTGACCGTCACCTGGCGCCTCTACCCGGCCATCGTCACGCTGCACCTGCTGGGCGCGGTGGTGCTGCTGGCGCTGCTGTGCATCCAGGCCGTGCGCTACCGCCAGGCGGCCGAGGGGCGCTTGCCCACCGCGGTGCCGAACGGCCTGCGCAACCTGCTGTGGGCCGGCGCCGCACTGCTGCTGCTGCAGATCGCCCTGGGCGGCTGGGTCAGCACCAACTACGCCGTGCTGGCCTGCACCCAGTTCCCGACCTGCCAGGGCAGCTGGTGGCCGCCCATGAACTTCTCGCAGGCCTTCGAGATCTGGCGCGAACTGGGCGAGACGCAGGCCGGCGTGCCGCTGGAGTTCGCGGCGCTCACGGCCATCCACTACACGCACCGGCTGGCGGCCTACCTGGTGTTCGCCGTGCTGGGTGTGTTGGCGGTGCGGCTGATGCGCCTGCCCGCGCTGCGTGCGCAGGGCCGCTGGCTGGCCGGGCTGGCGCTGCTGCAGCTGGCCACCGGCCTGGGCAACGTGCTGCTGGGCTGGCCGCTGGTCGCCGCCGTGCTGCACACCGGCGGCGCCGCCGCCATGGCGGTGGTGCTGACCTGGACGCTGTGCGAGAGCCGGCGCGAAGCCGCGGGCGCACGCTCGCCGCTCGCCCACGTGCCGCCACCCACGCGCCGGCTGGAGGCCGCCCGATGAGCGCCCCCATCGCCCACAGCACCCCCATGGCCAACGTGCTGCGCCAGTTCTACGCGCTCACCAAGCCGCGCGTGGTGCAGCTCATCGTCTTCTGCGCGCTCATCGGCATGGTGCTCGCCGTGCCCGGCGTGCCGTCGATGGAAGACGTCTGGCGCGCCTTCATCGCCTGCTTCGGCATCTGGCTGGTGGCGGGTGCGGCCGCAGCCTTCAACTGCCTGGTCGAGAAGGGCATCGACGCCAAGATGAAGCGCACCGCCTGGCGCCCCACGGCGCGCGGCGAGCTCAGCGACCGGCAGACCCTGCTGTTCTCGGCCGGCCTGTGCCTGCTCGGCTCGGCCGTCCTCTGGTTCGCCGTCAACCCGCTGACCATGTGGCTGACCTTCGCCACCTTCGTCGGCTACGCCGTCGTCTACACCGTCGTGCTCAAGCCGCTGACGCCGCAGAACATCGTCATCGGCGGCGCCTCGGGCGCCATGCCGCCGGTGCTGGGCTGGGCCGCGATGACGGGCGAGGTCGGCCCCGAGGCGCTGATCCTGTTCCTCATCATCTTCCTGTGGACGCCGCCGCACTTCTGGGCGCTGGCGCTGTACCGCGTCGAGGACTACCGCAAGGCCGGGTTGCCCATGCTGCCGGTCACGCACGGCAACGAGTTCACGCGGCTGCAGATCCTGCTCTACACGCTGATCCTGTTCGCCGCCTGCCTCATGCCCTTCATCTACGGCATGAGCGGCTGGCTGTACCTGGTCGTGGCCTTCGCCGTGAGCATCGGCTTCTGCGGCTACGGCGTCGCGCTGTGGCGCCGCTATTCCGATGCGCTCGCCCGCAAGACCTTCCGCTTCTCGCTGATCCACCTGAGCGTGCTCTTCGCCGCGCTGCTGATCGACCACTACCTGCGCTGACACTTCCATGCACAAGCGAAATGCTCTTAAATTGATAGCTGGTGGCGCAGGCTGGGCGGGCGCTGCAGGCCTTTTTGGCTTGAGCCTTTCGGGCTGCACCGAGTCCAAGCCCACCTTCAACGCCGTCGACCTCACCGGCGCCGAATACGCCCGTGACTTCAAGCTCACCGACATGAGCGGCCAGGTGCGCACCCTGGGCGACTTCAAGGGCAAGGTGGTCGTGGTCTTCTTCGGGTACGCGCAGTGCCCCGACGTGTGTCCCACCACCATGACCGAGATGGCGCAGGTCAAGCAGAAGCTGGGCAAGGACGGCGACAAGCTGCAGGTCGTGTTCATCACCGTCGACCCGGAGCGCGACACGCCCGAGATCATGAAGGCGTACATGGGTGCCTTCGACCCGGCCTTCGTCGCCCTGATCCCGACGCCCGAGCAACTCGCTGCCGTGGCGAAGGACTTCAAGGTCTACTACAAGAAGGTCGACGGCAAGACGCCCACCAGCTACTCGATGGACCACTCGGCCGCGCAGTACATCTACGACCCGCAGGGCCGCCTGCGCCTGTATGCGCGCTACGGCGCCGGGGTCGACCCGATGGTCGCCGACATCAAGGCGCTGCTGGGCTCCAGCGCGGCCTGATCGGCCCGCGCCAGCCGCCGTGTCGGTCGAGCACCTGCGCACGCGCAAGGGCGCGTTCCGCATCGCGTTGATCCCGCCCGAGGTGCTGGCTGCGCTGAACGACGGCCTGCTCGAGACCGTCAACCTCAACGAGTTCCTGGCGCTCGACACCCCGCGCCTGGCGCGCGCCGTGGCCGCCCAGATCGGCCTCGACCCCGCGCACGATCGGCTGGCCGACACCCTGGCCATGCTCGACGCCTTCAAGCCCATGCAGCGCCACACGCACATCGCCCGGGCGCTGTACGACCTGACCGCCGCGCACCCCGAGCGCGATGCCGTCGCCCATCGCCTGGCCACGCACGCCAGCGACGTGGCGCGCAGCTGGGCCGTGCAGTGGGTGCAGTTCGCCGGCCTGCCGCTGGCGGCGCGCCTGCAGGCCGTACGCCGCTTCGCCGCCGACCCGCACTTCGGCGTGCGCGAGTTCGCATGGATGGCCGTGCGAGATGCCGTGATCGCCGACGTCGACGCTGCCGTGGCCGTGCTCGTGCCCTGGACGGCCGATGCCGACGAGAACATCCGCCGCTTCGCCAGCGAGCTCACGCGCCCGCGCGGCGTCTGGTGCGCACCCATCCCGCCGCTGCAGCGCGAACCCTGGCGCGCGTTGCCGCTGCTTGAGCCGCTGCGCGCCGACGGCAGCCGCTACGTGCAGAACTCGGTCGCGAACTGGCTCAACGACGCCAGCAAGAGCCAGGGCCCGTGGGTGCAGGCCGTGGCCGACCGCTGGCTGGCCGATAGCGACGCGCCGGCCACGCGCTACATCGTCAAACGGGCGCTGCGAACGCTATCGAAACCATAGCGGCACGCGCCCGCACGATGGGCGCTCAAGGCTGATTTGGCATTGAGAGGCGGGCAGCCGAACGCAGAGGGTGCAGAAGCTACGCAGAAGACGCAGAGAAATCCTTTTGAATTTCTCTTCTGCGTCCTCTGCGAAACCTTTGCGCCCTCTGCGTTCGGCTGCCCGAATTGAAAAAGCCCGGCACTGGGCCGGGCTTCGTCGCAGCGTGGTGAAGGGCGATCAGGCGTACGCCGCCAGCGCCTTCTTCATCTTCTTCATCGCCGCCGACTCGATCTGGCGGATGCGCTCGGCCGACACGCCGTAGTCGGCCGCCAGTTCGTGCAGCGTCATGCCGCCCGAGCCGTCGTCGTTCACCTTGAGCCAGCGCTCCTCGACGATGCGGCGGCTGCGGTCGTCCAGCGCTTCGAGTGCGGTGGCGATGCCGTCGCTCGACAGCCGGTCGCGCTGGCGCGATTCGAGCTGCGCGGTCGGCTCCTGCGAGGCGTCGGCCAGGTAGGCGATCGGGCCATAGGTGTCCTCGCCGTCGTCGGCCGGGCCGGGGTCGAGCACCACGTCGCCGCCCGACAGGCGGGTCTCCATCTCGATCACTTCCTCGGGCTTGACGTTGAGCTTGCGCGCCACCTCGCCGATCTCGTCGGTGTTCAGCGTCTCGCGGTGCGTCTCTGCATCCGCCGCGGCGGCGTCGGCCTTGAAGCCCTGCTTCATCGAGCGCAGGTTGAAGAACAGCTTGCGCTGCGCCTTGGTCGTCGCGACCTTGACCATGCGCCAGTTCTTCAGGATGTACTCGTGGATCTCGGCCTTGATCCAGTGCATGGCGTAGCTCACCAGCCGCACGCCCTGGTCGGGGTCGAAGCGCTTCACGGCCTTCATCAGGCCGACGTTGCCTTCCTGGATCAGGTCGCCATGCGGCAATCCGTAGCCCAGGTATTGGCGCGAGATCGAGATGACCAGGCGCAGGTGCGACAGGATCAGCGCCCCGGCGGCTTCCAGGTCGTTGTGGTCACGCAGCCGGCGTGCGAAGCTTTGCTCTTCCTCGAGGGTGAGCAGGGGCAGCCGGTTGGCGGCAGAAATGTAGGCGTCCAGATTGCCAAGCGAAGGCACCATGGCCCACGGATTGGCCACGGCCAACTGGTTGGCAGAAGATCCAGACAGGGTTGTCATAGGGGAAACTCCTTGGTTGGCATTCATATTAGCACTCGGTTAGAGGGAGTGCTAAAGCGGGAGTTCCCAATAAAACGTATCGGGTCGATAGCTTTTTGCCGAAGCCCCGTCAGGGCCGGATTCCCAGCTTCTTCAACCCCAGTTCGGCCACGAACAGCGGTCCGACGTACAGGTATTGGAGGTCCTCGAAGAAGGAAGGTTTCCTGCCTTCGATCCTGTGGCCGATGAACTGGAAGATCCAGCCGACCACGAAGACGGTCGCGGACACCGGCAGCACCAGGCTGCCCAGCACGTGGACGGCGGCCAGCAGCACGCCGGTCCAGGCCAGCATCACCACGAAGAACACCGGCGAGCGCAGCAGCGCGTAATACACGAGGCTGACCGCCACGAAAGCGTAGGCCACCAAGGGATGGATGGCGAACAGCAGGCCGACGATGCTGAGCATGATCGCCGGGATGGCCACGACGTGGATCAACTCATTGGTGGGATGGCGATGGCTTTCGGCATAGTGGGCCAGCAGGCGGTCCACGCGGCGTTGAGGAGAGGCGTGCTCCAGCGGGGCGGCGATGGTGTCCAAGGGGAAGCTCCTGAAGATCCGGCGTGACCGTCAATTCGTCACGGTGCAGTTCAAATGTGAAACTAAAGGCAACATTTCGTCAACTATTCACTCACGGCGGCGGCCTGCTGAGCGCACAGTACGCCTCGCCGGCATCGGACACAAGGCTTCGATGCCCCGGCGACATTCAAGGAGCGAGGGAGTGGAATACTTCATGGACAAATTGATCGTCACCAGCCGCCATGGCGGCCGCAAGCTGATCGACCTGGATCGGCCCCGCATGACCATCGGTCGCGCGCCGGGCAGCGACCTTCCGGTCGAAACGCCCCTGGCCAGCCGCGTGCACGCCCTGCTGTCGGCGCGCCGCGACGGGGTCTACGTGAGCGACCTGGACAGCAGCAACGGCACCTTCGTCAACGGCCGCAAGATCGAGCGGCACCTGCTGCGTCACCGCGACGTGATCCGCGTGGGCGACTGGGACATCCGCTATATCGACGGCAACGTCGAACCCCAGCGCGAGACGACGGTCGCTCCGGCGATCTGAGCCGCCGCTGCGCAGCGCGCCTGCGCGGCGCCCGGCTTCTTTTTCTTTTTCTTTTTCAGCCCACCAGCGCCTGCGCGAACTCGCGCGCATCGAAGGTTTCCAGGTCTTCCAGCTTCTCGCCGACGCCGATGAAGTAGACCGGCACCGGCTTCTTGCCCGGCTGGGCCTTGGCCCGCTCCACACCCCATTGCGCGATGGCGCACAGCACGCCGCCCTTGGCCGTGCCGTCGAGCTTGGTCACGACCAGACCCGTGAGGTCCAGCGCCTCGTCGAAGGCCTTGACCTGCTGCAGGGCGTTCTGCCCCGTATTTCCATCAATGACGAGCAGCACCTCGTGCGGCGCCGTGGCGTCCGCCTTGGTCACCACGCGCTTGATCTTCTTCAACTCGTCCATCAGGTGCAGCTGCGTCGGCAGCCGTCCGGCGGTGTCGACCAGCACCACGTCCTTGCCGCGCGCCTTGCCGGCATTCACGGCATCGAAGCTCACGGCGGCCGGGTCGCCGCCTTCCTGGCTCACGATCTCGACCAGGTTGCGGTCGGCCCACACGGCGAGCTGCTCGCGCGCCGCCGCCCGGAAGGTGTCGGCCGCGGCCAGCAGCACCGTGCAGCCCTCGTTGGCCAGGTGCTTGGTCAGCTTGCCGATGGAGGTCGTCTTGCCGGCGCCGTTCACGCCCGCGACCATGATCACCGTCGGCGTGTAGCGGCCGACCTCGAGCGGCTTTTCGAGCGGCTTGAGCACCTCGGCCACGGCGTCGACCAGCAGGGCCCGCACCTGCTCGGGCCGGGTCGCGCTGGCGGCCCAGACGCGGTCGCGCAGGTCCTGCAGGATGTGCGCGGCCGCCGGGATGCCGGTGTCGGCCATCAGCAGGGCGTCCTCGAGCTGCTCGTACAACTCGTCGTCGATGGTGGCGTTGACGAACACCGCCTGGATGCCGCTGCCGGTCTTCTTCAGGCCCGACTTGAGCCGGTTCATCCAGCCCTGGCGCTCGGGGGCCGGGGCTGGATGAACCGGCTCAAGTCGGGCC
>SCOE01000039.1 GCA_005503065.1 Comamonadaceae bacterium ALPHA2B | reverse complement strand
GGGCTACCGCCGGATCTTCTCTCGGTTTGAAAAGCTTGACGTGATGTTCCTCGGCTTCCTCAGCTTTGTGCTGGTGGCTGATGGCCTCCGCGGTTTGTGTTAACACGCCCTAGTGAAACCCGCGCGGCGATAGTTCTCGACGTTCCCGCGCACCGCGCTGTCCACCGTTACCACGAGGGTGCCAAAGCTCGCCCGCGCGACGCGATCCACCAGCGCCTCGATGCGCTCGAGGGTGGGAGGAAGGTACGCCTGGAACCAGCTCTCTGGCGCGGCGCGTGCAACGTCCTCCATCGGTGTCAGGGAGGAGCCGCTCATGATCATCGGGATGCCGGCGCGCGCCGCCGATTCGGCGAGCACCACGTCGCCCCTATAGGCAGTCAGCGCACTCACCCCCATGGGCGCGACGCCGAACGGCGAGGACCATTCGCGGCCGAAGAGGCACCGCTTCTGCGTACGCCGCGCGACGTTGTTCAGGACGCGCGGCAGGAACCCGATCTCGTCGAACGCGTTGCGGTTGTCGCGCTGGGAGGCGCCGGTCTCCGCCGCGCCGTATACATAGCCGAAGATCGGCCGCGGCAGCAAGCGCCGCGCCGCGGGCTCGAAGTCGTCCAGCGCGTGGATGCGGCGCAGCTGGCGGTGGGGCGTACTCACCGGCCGCGCGCCTGGCGCCAGGCCGAGAAGTCGATCGGCGTCTGTGGGTCCGTCGGCGGGTACAACCCCAGGATCGAACGGCCACGCGAGACTTCCTCGGCCACAAAATCTTCGAAGGCGGTCATCTCGAAGGCTTCCTTCGCGATTTCCTCCGCCAGGTGCGCCGGGATCACCACGACCCCCTCGGCGTCGCCCACCACGATGTCACCAGGGAAGACGGGTGCTTCACCGCAGCCGATAGGCACGTTTATGTCGATGGCCTGGTGCAAGGTCAGGTTGGTCGGCGCGCTCGGACGCTGCTGGTAGGCGGGAATGGCCAGCTTCTCGATGTCTGGCGAATCGCGGAAGCCTCCGTCGGTCACGACGCCGGCCACGCCGCGTGCTTGCAACCGCGTCACGAGGATGCCGCCTGCGGACGCGGCGCGAGCATCTTTGCGACTGTCGAATACGAGAACGGCCCCGGGCGGGCATTCCTCCACAGCCTTGCGCTGGGGATGGCCGTGGTCGAGGAACACTTCCATCCCGTTGATGTCCTCGCGTGCCGGGATGTAGCGCAGCGTGAACGCCGGCCCGACCATGTTCTCCGCATAGCGGCCGATGGGCTGCACGTTCTGGATGAACTGCTGACGCAGCCCGCGTTTGAATAGGCACGTGCACAGGGTGGCGGTGCTGACCTGCTTGAGCATTCGCAGGGAGGCGTAGGGAACGACGGGAGAGATCATCGTTTTGATTGTATACTAGTATCCAATAATTACCGGAGACAGCATGTCTTTCCCATCCGTCGCCCGCCACCTGCTCGTGGCCAGCGCAGCCTTCATCGCATTTGCCGGCGCTCCCGTGGCCTTTGCCCAGTCCTACCCGACGAAAACGGTTCGCATCATCGTTCCGTACACCCCAGGGGGCCCTTCGGACGTGCTGGCGCGCGTGCTCGCAAGCAAGCTACAGGAAGGCTGGAAACAGCCCGTCATCGTGGAGAACAAGCCTGGCGCGAGCGGCGCCATCGGAACGGACTATGTCGTGAAGCAACCAGCGGATGGCCATGCCATGGTCGTGAGCGACCTCGCGACCCTCACCATCGGCCCTACCCTGTACAAGCTGCCCTACGACGTCGAGCGGGATCTGCAACCCGTATGCATGCTCACCAGTTCGCCCTACTACGTCACGGTGAACCCCGGCGTGCCGATCCACGACCTGCAGGAGTTGGTGGCGTACTCCAAAGCACACCCCACGAAACTCAACTACGCAACCGCAGGCATGGGCACCGGGCCCCATATGGCCGGGCTGCTGTTCGCGACGCGCATGGGCCTGCAGTGGACGTACATCCCCAGCAAGGGCGGGTCCCAGGCCACGCAGGACGTGGTCAGCGGCCAGAACGACCTGATGTTCAACAGCGCCTTCAGCTCGAGCGCCTTCGTGAAGACCGGCAAGCTGCGGCTGATCGGCGTGTCGACTCCGATGCGCGATCCGGCCTTCCCGAATGTCCCTGCCTTGGCAGAAATGGCGCCGGGCTACAACACGGGGGCCTACCAGGCGCTGTTCATGCGGGCCGGCACGCCGGCCGACATCGTGGCCAAGGTAAATGCCGACGTGGTGCGCGTGCTGTCGCAGCCGGACGTGAAGGAGAAGCTCGCGAGCCTCGGGGCCAACCCGGCGCCCGGCACGGTGGAGGCACTGCGTAAGACCGTGCGCGAAGACCGCGAGCGCTGGGCGAACCTGGTCAAGGACCAGAACATCAAAGTGGAACAATAGCGGGATGTCGCGCTCCAGTCTCGTCCTCGCATCGACCCTCGAAGGCCTAGCGGGCCTGGGCGGCATCCAGCCGGGCACGGTGCGCGGCGGGGTCGGCAGCCAGGTCTACGGGGCTTTGCGGCGCGCGATTGTCGATGTGGTCCTGGTACCCGGCACGGCCCTCAACGAGAGCGATGTCGCACAGCAGTTCGGTGTCAGTCGCACCCCGGTACGCGAGGCCTTTCGCAGCCTGCTGGCCGACGGCCTGCTCGACGTGATGCCGCAAAAGGGCACCTTCGCTTCCCTGCTTCATCGCAGCGCCCTGCGGGATGCGCTGTTCGTGCGCGAGGCCCTCGAATGCGCCGCGGTAGCACGAGCCACGCGGGCCCCACTGTCAGACCGAAAGGTGCTGCTGCGAATCGTAGAGCGGCAGCGCGACGCCATACGCCACGAGGATCGCGAGGGCAGCCTGGGTGCCGACGAGGAACTGCACCGGATGATCATGGTCCTGGCGGGCCATGCCTCAGCGTGGGAGGTGGTGCGCCAGGCGAGAACGCACCTGGACCGCCTGCGCCGAATCGCCAGTACTGAATTGCGCGGAAGTGAGGAGGCTCTGGCCTTTCACGAACAAATCGCGGCCGCGGTCATCGCAGGCGACGAGGTCGCGTCGGTGGCCCTGCTGCGCGAGCACATCCGCCAGATCGAAGGTTTCATCGAACGGATCGCGGACATCCATCCGGAGTATGTTGGGGACTAGCGGGCTGAAGATCATCTCTTCAGGTGTGTTGACCCAAGTCGCGTCAAAAGCTTCGCTTATCTAGCGAGCATATGGACGCTTATGATTTCGCCCATTATGGAGCCGGGCAATTGCTCGCGGCATCTGCTTTACGGTCGTTCCCGCGAGCCGCTCGACTTCACGCCAAGGTCGATGAACGCAATCCCCAGATCAGCCCCAAGCCGCTTACCAAGGCTGGCCTTTCCGGCACCCCGCAGACCGACAAGCGCGATCCTTCCAAGGTCAGCAGTTCGATCGCTTGGAGCGCCCTCGCTGACCATCCTTGAAATGAGGTTCTGGACTTTGTTTAGCGTCGCCTCGTTCTGCCCCACCAGCAATTGATGTATGGGGGAACAGATCGCCGGTTCCGCATTCTTCAATCATTAGGTAACGCCCGCCCGAGATCCAGCCGACAGGCTGCCGGTCATGGTCTGGCTGCACGGCGGCGCGTTCATCCATGGAAACGGCAACGAACCGTTCTTCAACGCAGCCGAATTCCCGTCGCACGGCGTTGTCCTTGTCAACGTGAACATGCGCGTCGGCCCGATCGGCCTACTCGCTCATCCACTGCTTTGTGAGGAGTCCGATCACGGCGTCAGCGGCAACTACATGCTGCTGGACATCATTTCAGCGCTCCAGTGGGTCCGGGACAACATAGAGCGCTTCGGCGGCAACCCCGACAACGTCACCAACTTCGGCGAGTCCGGCGGCGGCGGCAAGGTTCTGAGCATGATGTGCAGCGGCAAAGCATCCGGCCTTTTCCACAAGGCCATCATCCAAAGCGGCGGCGTGCTGGGTACCTTGAACGGTCGGCCCAGCGCCGAGAACGAAGCACTTGGTCACGCCATGTTCGAGAAGCTCGGCGTCTCCAACGCGGGTGATCCCCTGGCTGCCGCCCGCGCTCTTCCCTGGAAGGCCATCATTGACGCCGACGGGGCGTTGGTCGAGGAAAGGAGTCTCACCATCACGCGCTGGAACTCAACCATCGACGGGTGGCTGTTGACCGATTCCACGGCTGAGCTCATCCGGTCGGGCTCTGCGCCTAATTGGCTTCCTCTGATCGCCGGATGCAGTCTCGGAGAGATCGACGGTACCGGCGTACCGTACATCACTTATCCATCTCTGGTCGAAGCGAATCGCAATGCGGCGCTGAGTGCGAAGGGCGCGGGCCATCCGAGCTATGTCTACGTCTTTGATCGAGTCCCCCCAGGCTGGCGAAAAGACGGATGTGTCTCTTTCCACCGCCTGGAACCTGGCTACATCTTTGGTGACTGGGACGACCGCAACGGGTTCTTCACCAACGATGCCATCTCGCTTGCTCGCGCATCTGGAGCCAAGCAGGTTGCGCCGGAGTTGAACGACGGAGACCGTCGGGTCTCTCAGGCGATGATGCAACTCTGGACCTCGTTCGCGCGTTCCGGAACTCCACGATCCGACAGCACGCTTCGTGGCCCCTATACAGCGAAACCGACGAATACCTCTTCATCGTGGATCCTCTCGAAGTCCGCCAGGGCTTCAGCGGACTGGTCGACGAGGGAGTGCCGTCGCCATGAAGGCGATCGAAGCGCTCGCCGCTTTCGTCTCGGAGGCGTCATTCGGCAACCTGCCCAAGGAGGTCGTGGAAGCTGCCAAGTACCGAGTCTTGGACGTCATCGGTAGCGCGCTGTGGGGCGTCCACGTCGGGACCGCTTCTGCGATGCGACGGGTGCTCGAGCCTCAGGGCGGTACCCCCGAGGCGACTGTGCTGGGCAGGGGCCTCAAGCTACCTGTCGGCGCGGCGGCTTACCTCAACAGCGCCACGTCTCCCGCGCTCCTGGACACCTGCCGATTCAGCACCACGCACCCATGCATCGTGAGAGTGCCTGCTGCCCTGGCATCCGCGGAGATCTCCAAGTCGACTGGCCAAGACTTCCTGCTTAGCGTGGCGGTCGGCTATGAGGTTCTGATCCGCTTGGGTCTTCAGGCGCGCGTCGCAGATGTGGGCTTCGTCCCCACGGCTCTTCTCGGACGCTCGCCTCCGCCGCTGCATCTGCCCGCGCAATGAAGCTGGACGGGCGCCTGGCCGCTCACGCAATGGCGATTTCTGCCGGCATGGGCGCCGGCCTCCTGGAGGCCTACAGCGCGATCGACAGTTCCCGCAATCAGTTCGGTCGGGCATGCCAGGGCGGGCTGCTGGCAGTGCAGTTGGCCAAGGAGGGGGTGAGCGGAACCTGGCGATCCTGGAAGGCGGCTCCCTGGAAGGAACGCCGGGCTTCTTCCGCGCCTTCGGCCAGCAGTTAAATACCGAGTCGCTCACCCGCGACTTCGGTTCACACTGGGGCATTTCTCCGCGTGGCACCGAAGATTCATGATGGCTGCCGCTATACCAACGCCGCCGCCGATGCGGCGCTGCAACTCATGCGAACTGCTGGACTGACCGCCGAGCAGGTGCAGCGGATCCGCATCAGCACCTTCGCCCTGGCGCTCAAGGTCTCCGTGCGCCATCCATCGACTGTGAGTGGCGCGTTGTTCTGCATGGAGTTCGTCGTCGCAACTGCTCTGCTGTGCGGCGAGGCGGCCTGAACGTGGCCGGCGTGGACTCGCGCTTGCTGGAGGTGCTCGGGCGCGCCAGCAGCCTGGAGCTGCTGCAGCTCAAGGGCGTGATCGAGCGGATGCTGGCCGATCCGAAGCGCAGTGTGCCCATCCGCCTTAACCTGCACCTGGGGCAAGCGGTGCGGTTCATGGATTGGCGGGACGGCCGGATGTGCGCGGGCACAGTGCTGGCCATGAAGGAGACTCAGGCCACGATCCAGGAAGAGGGCACGCGCATTGCCTGGTCCGTGCCCTACACGGCCATCGAGCCGCCGGCGCACACGGCCCGGGCGGCAGCCACGCCCGAGCCACCGGCTGCACCCCAACCAGGGCGCAATGACTTCCGCTGCGGCGAGAAGGTGGCATTCGAGGACAAGTACCTCAACACCGTCGTGGGGACCATCGTGCGTATCAACCAGCGCACCGCCAGCATCGACCCCGGCGATGGCACTGCGTGGCGCGTCGGCTTCCCGCTGCTGCGCCACGTCGTGGATATCTGAGCGCCATAGCCCTGTCCAGAGGGCCTTGGGCAGACGCTTACCCGTGAGCCGCCAGGCTCGCAAAGAGGGTGGGGCAATATTGGATGGAAATGCCGGGGGTGCGGATGAAAACTTGGACTGTTTCTATGCCGCAAGCCCAAGGCTCACCCGGTATTCGATGGGGCTGAGAGAGCCAAGGGATAACTTGATCCGCTTCTCGTTGTACCAACGGATGTACGAATCGACCGCCTCAATGAACTGCTCGATGGTGGCGCTCTTCCAGTCCCGAGCGTAGAACAACTCGTTCTTGAGACGCCCGAAGAACCCCTCGCACGCTGCATTGTCAGGAGAGCAGGCCTTGCGAGACATCGAGCGGGTAAGGTTCGCATCGTTCATTCTGCGTAGCCAGCCCGGCCAGCGGTAGTGCCCTCCGCGGTCGGAGTGGAGCACTGGTCGCTCGCCTGTTTGCGCCACCGTCTCTATGGCTGCATCCAGCATGCTGTTGACCAGTTCCGCGTCTGGACTGGTGCCAATGGTCCAGCTCACTACCATTCCATCGAAGCAATCGATGATCGGCGACAGGTACACCTTGCCTGCCGGGATCTGGAACTCTGTGATGTCGGTCAACCATTTCGCGTTGGGCGGCGCAGCTTGGAAGTCTCGGTTGATGAGGTTCTCCGGCGCGGGGCTGATCTCGACGAGGCATGACGCGTAGCGGCGCCGCTTTGGCTTGGCAACGATCAGGCTCTCTTCCTTCATCAGGCGCTGCACCACCTTCTCGGAGATGGAGACGGCTTGCCTGGTCAGCGAGGCCTGCAGCCTGCGGTAACCATAGCAGCGGTGGTTCGACTCGAAGATCTCGGCAATGGACTGTCGCACCTGGATGTACTTGTCGCCCATCGCTGCACGGGCGCGATGGTAGAAGTACGAGCTGCGTGCAAGACCCAACTGTCCCAGGAGTTCTGGCAAGCCATAGTGCTCCCGCAGGGCGTCAATCAGCAGTGTCTTCTCCCGGTTGGACAGGAGCTGTAGATCGACGCCCAGGCCTTTTTTTAACAGTTCATTGGCCTTGTTCAAGAGGTCTTGCTCAAGCCGCAGTTGCCGGACTTCGCGGCGCAAAGACTCCACCTGGCGCTCAAGCTCGTCGCGCTCTTGCTCACGTGGTGATGGGTTGATGTGTTTCATGGAGGAAGATGCCTCACGTCCCAGAAGCTGGTTCTTCCAGTTGTACAACGTTGGCCGACACACGCCGAGCTTGTCGGCCACAGCCTGCGCACTGTCCTGCCGGGTGCAAAGCTGCATGACCCCCGCTTGCTTGATGCTCTCGGAATACCTTCGCTGGCCCACACTGCCAACGACAGCTCTCCTCGCCTCCGGGAAGGCCTCGCGCACCCATTTGGTAAGCGTTCCACGACCGGGGTAGCCCAGCGCCCTCATGGTGACCGCGATGCAACGATCATGGGTGAGGTAGTGATCGATGGCTGCCGCCTTCTGCGCCTGCGAGAACTTCAACTCACGAGGTGCGTACCTCACCGGAAGGTCAAGGCTTTGCTGATACTCGCTGTACCAACCCTTCAACGAATTCTTCGTGGGATAGCCCAGCTGCCGGAGTGTGGGTCCGACGCGCTTGCCAAGCTTGATGTAGAGCTCAACGGCTCGGATTCGATCTTCGTACGAATACATGAACTACCTCCAGGTAGTCCAAGATTTCATCCGCACCCCCGCCGGGTCGGGATTGCGTGGAACTCAACAAGAGAGCTTCAGGAAACAGCTCGCCGCCGGCGAGGTCGTCTGGCCGACCTGGTGGGAGGTGGCCGACGCCGTGAACCACATGAACTACTTCGGCCGGGTCATGTCCCCGGAGAAGATGAAGGACTAGCCGGCGTCTCGCTCGGCCTTAAGCTCCGCGAGGATGCGGTTGAGTAGTTCCTGGTCCTGGGGAACCTTCGTGCCCGTCCGCGTTGTAGATGAAGGCAGGCGGCTTTGCGAGTTCTGCTTCGAGGGCAGCGATGCGGGTGACGAGGTCAGTCATGTGTAGCTCCTTTGCATGAGCTACTTATTCGCGGAGCGGGCGATCACACAGTATTCAAGCTACATCCGGCCCAAGGTGCTCACTGTCTGCGCGTACTTCATGTCAAACAGCGCCGTTTCCAACTCAAGCAGCAATGCAATGTAGTGGTCGTTCCTAGACGGCTCTACAGCCATCGCGAGCGCTCTCATGCGAGCCTTGGACAACTCGGCGCGTAGCTGAGCTACGCGCGCATCCTCGGTACTTTCGGGTTCTCTCATATGTCCCCCATGGATGTGCTGCCAGAGTGGTCTCGTGCAAGGTACTCGGCGATCCAGAGCCGCGCTTTGATGGCAAGCGCTGATCTAGCAGCGTCGCCGTCAGCAAACTCAGTGTGCAGCGAGATACGGCACATCGGCTTGCCAGAGCACGCCAGTACGGCGACGCGGTAGCCGTGCTCTGCTTTTGCAATTTCCATCGTCCACTCTGGCGGCGCCAGTGGAGGGTATGAGCTTTCGGCACCAGTTCTAGGGTCTAAATTCACTGTCCCTCCTCATGCTTCACTTAGCGCGTGCACTATGTCACAAATGCGCCAAGCGTTGCAATTCAAGGCTGGCAGGCTGAAGACTTTTGATGTACGAAGTTGAACGTTGCGAGCACACTCCAGTTCGACCTGCTGGTCGCCCAGGCGGCGACAACGACCTGGGGACGGTAGTGGACGACGGCGGCGGCAGCATCGCGCTTTTCCACATGGTCGCCGTAACGCACGGTGGGCTGGCCCAGGCTGGCGTAGTACGTGCGCAGCGCAGGTTCCTCCTGCTGGCGGTTGTCGGTGGCGGGGATGCCGAGGGCCTGGGCGAGGCGGCCGTGGCCGGCACCGATCTCGATGGCGGTGCGGCCGGCGATGAAGCTTTTCAGCCAGTCCACGAGTTCTTCGGTCAGGAATGCGTAGATGCCGTGTTCCACGCCGAAGCGCAGCTGCTCCGGTGGGGTGGTGTCGGCCAGCACCGACGACGGCACGACGCGGGGATGGCCTTGCGGGTCCAACAGCCGAGGCGCCAGGTCGCGCGTTCGCGTCCGATCGACGTGCCAGGCTTCGAGCGTCATGCTTGCGCTTGGCGTTGCTGCCCGCCTTGGGCAGCAGGGGCGGCGGTGCTCCGGCGCAGCTTGTCGAGGACCTCGGCGTAGCTCTCGTGCAGGGCGGGCCAGTCGCTGCCGGGCTCGAGGTGCGTCGGGTCCAGCCGGCCGCGGGTCACCGCCAGGCGCACGCCCGGGTGGGCGTGCCCCACGCTGGCCAGCCACCCCGCGCAATGGGTTTCCCGCCCGATTGGCGACTGGTGGCAGGCGAACAGGGGTGCGCCGAAGTCCGGCCCCATTCCCCGGTGGTCCGGGCAGGTGCCGGCGAGGTTTTCGGCCAATGTCAGGCTGAAGTTCGGAATGTCCCGGGCGTCCTGGTCCAGACGCCAGGGACAACTGGGGCAGGGCTGGCGCGCAGGCTTCGGCTCGGACATGTCGCCATTGTCGGCGGCGCGCGCCCGCGATCGCCCTCCCGAGCGACGAGGGCCCGCCGAGCGCAACCGCCCCTGCGCTCAGAACCCCTTGTACAGGCCGATCTGCTTCTTCATCTCGACCTGTCGTGCGCTGCGCGCCCACAGTTCCATGGCGTTGAAGGAGGAGCCCTGGGCGTACTGGTAGTAGCCGCTCCCGGCCGGGTACATCACGCAGTGGGTGTCCGCTTGAGACTGGGGCGAGCAGTACAGGACCACCTTGCGCGCCGTGTTGCGCACCAGGGTGCTGTCGTTGAAGCGCGCGCTGCCTTGGGCGCCCACCCGGCCGGTGACCGAGAAGGACGTGGGGGCCAGCGCGCCGTCCGGCACCGTCCAGGCGTCGCCGCCGCCCTCGCTGCTGAAGTCGATATGGTTCGGGTCGGTGTCGCTGGGCGCACCGAAGGTGATGCGCCCGTTGGCCGCGGTCGCGACCAGCAGCTCGGCCCGCTGGGCGGCGGTGAGCTGCGCGAACTTCAGTTGCCGCACCTCGTCGATCGTCTGTGCCCGCGCCAGCGTGCGGTAGGTCTGGACGACGGGTGAGCCGCTCACGGGGAAGAATTCCATCTTCCACACGCCATGATCCTGCAGAGTGCGGATCTGGGTTTCGCTGTACTGCGGATTGACGAAGTAGATGCTGGCCTCCTTGTCGGCAAGGTTGCCGGCCGTGGCGGGGTTCGCGTAACCCGCGGCCAGGCGCACGATGCTGGTCACCGTCTGTTGATCGTTGGCATTGTGCGCCACCATGTACGACAGGTTGCCGCTGGGTGAGAACTTGATCTGCTGGTTCCAGGGCGTGGTGACCATCACATGGTCGAGATCGGGCCGGTTGTCGATGCTGATGTTGTAGCCGGTGGTGAACGCGTTGTAGTCCGGCATGTTGAGGTACTCGCGGTCCTCGGACACGGGGCGCACAGTGGCGCGATAGGCGT
Organism: Comamonadaceae bacterium ALPHA2B; assembly: GCA_005503065.1. Lineage (GTDB taxonomy): Bacteria > Pseudomonadota > Gammaproteobacteria > Burkholderiales > Burkholderiaceae_C > Xenophilus. The sequence goes on along the minus strand of SCOE01000039.1, from coordinate 39,963 downwards.
AGCTGTTGCCCGTCAGCTTGAGCTTGCCGTCCTGGTTGCGCACGACCAGCGTTTCGTTGTCGGTGTTGCCCTGCACGTCCGTCCAGCGGTAGGACAGCACCAAGTCGTTCTGGCCGCCCGAAGTGCGGAAGAACTCGAAGTTGCTGCGGTCGTGCCGCAGGCCGGTCGGTCCGGGCCTGAACAGCGAGGACCACGCGCCGCGACCCTGGGCATCCCGCCCCACCGCCACGCCGTTGGCCACGTAGGTGGCGGGGTTGTCGTCGACGAAGAGCGTGCGGCAGGCGGACCCGGTCACGTCGGCCGCGGTACCGGTTGCGTCGGTCTGGTCGTTCGCAGCGGTGCTGACGCGCTGGGTGAGCGGCAGGGCAAAGCAGGCGTCTAGGCGCTGGAAGAACTCGGCGACCTGTGCGGGCATCGGGACGGCGGCCAGCTGTTCGGCCGTGACGGGTGGCAGGGTGGCGACCGCCTCGTCCGACGTGCGGTACTGGACCGACAACGGCGCGCCGTCGGCGGTCGGCGCCTTGACCGTGATCTCGATGTTCGCTGCGGCGCCGTCGGGGCGGACGCTGACCGTGATGGCGTCCAGCACGCGGTCCTGCCCGGTGCCATCGGCGACCAGCGTGCCGCCGAAGGGGTCAAGGCCGGCCTGGCCGAGGGCCTGCAGCAGCGGCTCCAGCACGGCCATCAATGCCTGGACTTCGGCCCGGATGGCGCTGTCGCTCACCTTGGTCGGGTCGGTCTGCAGGGTCTGTGCGAGGCTCGCCGGGTTGCCGTCGGCGGCGAGCTGTGCCGCGACGATGGTCGTCAGCGGCGTCACGTTGAGCGTTCCGCCCTGGGCATTGGCACTGAGGCTGTAGAGCGTCTGCTCGTCGCGCTGTGCACGAAGAAGCAGGGGGGCGGTCGTGCCTGCCGGCAGCTCGCAGCTGTAGCCGCCGGCGCCGTCCGTCGTGACGCTGCAGACGGTCTGGCCGCGTTGATCGATCACCTCGAGTTTCGCGCCGGCAAAGGCCGCGCCGGTCGCGGCTACGCCGCGCAGGACGGGTGCGGCGGGCGCGGGCGTGTCAGGCGTCGGCTGGGGAGAGGACGGCGTGGTCGGGGTGCCCGGCGTGGTCGTGCCGCCGCCTGAGACCGGGAATCCGCCACCGCCGCCACTGCCTCCGCCGCCGCAGGCAGTCAAGGCCAGCAGCGCCGCGGCAGCGGCGATGCGCGAGAGATGGAAGGGGTACGCAGGCATTCGGTCACTCCAGTGTGAAAAAATGTTTCTTTCGGCGGCGGGAGTGTGGGTTGCCACGATCCTGCAGGCATCCCATGAACATGGGATCACTCCGTCGCTTGGGGGAGACGCTGCTGTTGCCACGTGTATCCTGCAGGCCATGTCGAACGCGCCTGTCACGGGGGTTGGAGCATCGCCCGAGCCGTGGTGCGTGCTCGCCGTCGAGGACGACCCGCGTGCGCTGGCCTTCTTCGAGGCAAGCGTGCGCTCCAGCACTGCGCTGCGCTGGCTGGCTGGCTTGGGCACCGTGGCCGACGTGCGGGCGTGGATGGCCACGACGCAGGACCTGCCGCACGTCCTCCTGGTCGATCTGGGCCTGCCAGATGGCAGCGGCGTCGATGTGATCCGGGCGATGGCGACGCGCTTCCCGCCGTGCGAGGCGCTAGTGGTGTCGGTCTTCGGGGACGAGGAGAGCGTGCTCGCAAGCATCGAGGCCGGCGCCGTAGGCTACCTGCACAAGGACTCGGCGCCCGAGGACATCGCCCAGACCATCCTCGAGCTCAAGCGTGGCGCCTCACCGATCTCGCCCATGATCGCGCGTCGGGTGCTAGCCAAATACCGCAGCCTTCGGACGGCGGCCGCCCTGCAGGTTCCCGGTGGGCGCACGGGCGGTCGATGCGCTTCATGAATGGCGCGGCGCTCACGATCCTTGTCACAGGCCTGCTGTGCTCCGCGCTGTCCTTCCTCTGGTACCGGCCCTTGCTGCTCACCGCGTGGCTGGGAGCGGTCAGCCTCTGTGCCGTGCTCTACGTGTTGGTGTTCTGTGTTGCCACGGTCCGTCGTCCCAACACGGCACGGGTTCTGCTTGCCGCCGCGGGCGTGCTCAATGTTGCCGTCGGCATGCGCGACTGGGTCACCATCCGGCTCAGCCAGGACCTCGGCGCCGTGACGTGGAACCGCTACGTGTCGGTCGTCTTCGGTCTGGCGCTGCTGTACATCGTCCTGCAGCGCTTCCACGAAGCGAGCGGCCAAGCGCGCGACCTGCTGACCACGTTGCAGTCCCGCGTGGCGGCGCGGGAGCAGGAACTTGCGAGCACCTACAGCCGACTGGAGTCGGCGGCGCGTGAGCAGGCGCGCACCCATGAGCGCGAGCGGATCCTGCGCGACATGCACGATGGCGTCGGGGCGCACCTCAGCGCGGCCATCCGGCAGCTGCAGTCGGACCGATCGAACCCCGACGAGGTCCTGCGTACCCTTCGCGACTCCATGGACCAGCTGAAGCTGTCCATCGATGCCATGCAGTTGCCGGCCGGTGATGTGCAGGGCATGCTCGCGGGATTGCGTTATCGGCTAGAACCCCGCCTCGCCGGTGCAGGGATCGCCCTGGCGTGGGCCGTCGACGAACTGCCGGCGTGGCCCCGCCTGGACGGCGCGGGGATGCGGCAGCTGCAGTTCCTGCTTTTCGAGGCAATCTCCAATGTGCTCCAGCACGCCCACGCACGCACGCTTCGCCTCGAGGCAGCGGCCTCGGACAAGGGGCTGAGGATAGCGGTGGTGGATGACGGCGTCGGGTTTGACGCAACGCGGATCCCGAAGGCGCTGATGGTCCGGGCGCGGGCGCTGCGAGCGGAGCTGCAGTTGCAATCAGCCGCTGGCTGCTCAACGGTGACCGTTCTCCTGCCCATGGGGTGACGGTCAGCGGCGGACGGCCGACGAGCCAGTAGCGGAGTACCGCCTAAGTTTGCATGCCCGACGGGTGGCGCTGGATGACGGCCCGACGCGCAGCGATCCGGGGTTTCGAAATTCTTTTGACGGGTTTTGGAAGGCGCGCAGGCAGCGCTGTCCGACAGCGCGCGGGCAGCGCGTTCCTATACTGATGCGCAGGCCCAGTCCGGGCGAACCGCGCATCGGCCGCGCCCATCGGGTTAGGTTCTGGCGCTCCCAGAAGTCATGTCACCAGCCATCTCGCCACAGCATAGGCCTCGCTGGAAGGAAGTGGACGTCATCCGCCGCGCGCGCTGGTTCATCGTCCTCGTGTGCCTGCTCGTCGTCCTTGCGAACGCCTGGTCCCTGGTCGAGGGCAGGACCCGACAGATCCGCCAGGCCGAACTCGCGAACCTGAACCTCGCGCGCGCTCTTGCGCTGCAGATGGATGCGGTGTTCGGCGAAGCCGGCCGTCTGATCGAGAACATCGCGTTCGATCTGGAGCAACGCGAGTTGAGCGACGCCAGCCCGCAGTCCATGCAGCCGGCGCTCGTGCATGCGGTGGCGCAGATGGCCTACCTGGACAATCTCGTCATCATCGATGCAGCCGGGCGCTGGCGGCTTTACACCCAGCCGACCTCGCCCACCGACACGGACAAGACCACGCAGCCGTACTTCGAACACCATCGAAGCTCGCCAAGCGCCAGTGCGTTCGTGGGCGCGCCGATCGTCGACCGGGCCAGTCGGCGGTGGATCATTCCCGTCAGCAAGCGCCTGAACGACCCCTTCGGTCGTTTCGCGGGCGTCGTGCTCGCCACCGTGGACCTTGCACAGATCGGGCGCGTCCTCGCGACCTACGAGATCGGCGCTCGCGGAGCGATCGGCCTGATCCACGACAACGGCACGGTGCTGGCAAGGCGCCCGGACGACGGCCAGCAGATGGGACGAGGCCTCGCTTCCTCGCAGTTGCACCAGATGTTTGCCGGCCGCACGAGGATGAGCGCGGAGGCAACCTCGCCGATCGATGGCGAGGTCCGCATCTTCGGCTTCCAGCATCTGCCGCAGCAACCGCTGTACGTGCTCGTCGGCGCCTCCAAGCGGGAGGTCCTTCGGGTATGGGTGCGGGGCGCCGCCGTGCAGAGCGCCGCTGTCCTGACCATGTGCCTGGTCATCGGCTTGGCCGGTGCCTCGGTCGTTCGCGCCGTGCGCCAGCGGGTGATGGCCGAAGCCGAGGCGCGCGAGGCGGGGCTGGCACTGGAGGCAAGCAATCTGCAGTTGAGCCATCTCGTACGCCATGACGCCTTGACGGGGCTTGCGAACCGGCGGTATCTGGACTCGATGCTGGAGGAAGCCGTGGCGCGCGGCTCGGCGTCGCGCAACCCGTTGGCGCTCCTGATGATCGACGTCGACCATTTCAAGGCGGTCAACGACACCCTGGGGCACCAGGCCGGTGACGAATGCCTGAGGCGGGTGGCCGCGGCCGTTCGGGAGATGTCGGAGCGCGAAGGAGGATTTGCGGCCCGCTACGGGGGCGAGGAAATGGCTGTTCTCCTGCTTGATCACGAGCGGCCGGTGGAGGCCGCAGAGTTCCTGCGCGAGGCCATCGAGAGACTGGAGTGGCCCGTCACCGGTCCGCTGGCGCAAAAGGTCACCGTGTCGGTCGGTGTTGCCCTGGCCGATGCCAAGACGCTCGAGACGCCCGGCGAACTGATCGCCGCAGCCGATCGGGCTCTGTACGCGGCCAAGGCAGGAGGTCGCAACCAGGTTGCCGTCAATCCGGGTGCGGCAGACTCGGGACAGGTGGGCATGCCCACTTGATGTGAAACGTGAAGTAGGCCACCGCCTGCGGCTGCGCCGGCACGGCAAAGGCTGAGCATTCTTGGAAGGATCTGCTCGCGGGCGAGGTGATGCGACCATGGTGGCGCCAGTGTCGATGGCTGACGGTGGGCTGGCCGCTTCTCGGGCAGATGCAGCGGCGATGTGACGGGACCTGTCCTGAATCCCGGGCAGCGGTCGCCGGTGGGGAACCGCGGCGCTGCGAGTCCGGCCCGCGCCTGCGTTCGCCGGGCATGTGCGGCAAGGTCTGCCGCAACTCCAGGCTGAAGTTAGGCTTTCCTGCTTGTGGGACCTGGCTGCCAGCGCATCAGGGGCAGCGCGGGAGGACGGCAGGGAGGGGGGCGAGCCGGACGTTCAGTCTGCGTACCTGCCGTCGGCGTCGGCCGGATGCGCCGTCCGCAGGGTTTGCCTGGCGAAGTCTCGCCAGCGTGCGGGCCTCCTCGGCCTCGCGCAAGCTTCGCGCCGCGCGCCGGGCCACATAGCCCGCGAAGAGGTTGTCGATTTCGTGTTGCCATCGGTCAGACGTGGCTCGGCCGGTGCCCTCGGCAGGCGCCGGTGCGGGGGCCGGAACGACGACGCCGGCGCGCGCGAGGATCTCGGCTTTCTGAAAGCTGGTAAGCATGCTGGCGCCTGAACTGTCTCTGTGGTTTCGCCTTGCACATCCCGTGCCGCCCCAGGCTACTGGACTATGGAGGGAAATACGATCGACAAGAAGGCCGAATCGGGTCGCGGTTTGCAGCGCCTCATGCTGGCCATGAGGCGGCCGCGCCGCTGCAGTCCGCTGATGTGAAGGCAGGTCGGCAGTTTTACTCCTTCCGCGAGCGCGCGTTCAGCGCGCACCTTTGACAGCAGCCGAGATGGACTGGAGCGTGCTTCCGCCGGGGCGTCGCGCGCATAGCCACTATGTGGCCCGAGCGAGACTGCTGCACGCCAGAGCCCTTGAAGCTACAATACAGATATCTGTATCGGAGCAGGTTTGGCATGAAAACCACGTTGAATCTCAACGACGCATTGGTAACCCGCGCCAAGACGCTGGCAGCGCAGCAGCGCACGAGCCTCACCCGCCTGATCGAGGAAGGCCTGCAACTGCGGTTGAAGGCGGTGTCAAAAAGCCGTGCAAGGCCCCGGCTTCCGGTCTATCCTGGCAAGGGCGGGCTGACACCTGGACTCAGCGGCCTGAGCAACAAGGATCTGCTGGACGCCGCGGACCAATGACCCCGGACGTCAACGTCCTCGTCGCGGCCTCCCGCAGCGACCATCCCCATCACGCGATTGCGCGCCAGTGGCTGGAGGCCGCCCTTTTGCAAGCGGATGACGCAGCCCCCTTGACCCTGCAGCCCATGGTGACTGCCAGCTTCTTGCGCCTCGTCACGCATCCCAGGATTTTTCTGCAGCCGACCCCCGTCGGGGACGCGACAGCCTTCCTTGACGCCTTGATGGAAAGCCCCGTCGTGCACGTGCCCGTCCTTGGCGACGAATGGGAGGTCCTTCGGCGTCTATGCCTCGACAAGAATCTCGCCGCGAACGACCTGCCAGACGCTTGGCTGGCGGCGGCCGTCATCCACCAAGCGGAGCATCTGGTCACCTTCGACCGCGATTTCAGGCGCCTGCTGGCGCGTCATCAATTCACTCGCCTCAATCCGCGCTGAGGTCAAACAGCCGCGCACCGCGCGGTTCGGCGGCCGATGTCGCCCCCAACACCGGCCCTCCAGTGATAGGCGCCTGGTAGGACGGTTGCAAACGGCGACCCTGCGCACGGCGCGTTCGTCAGCCTATCGCTGGCGGGCTAGGCTTGTCCTCGTCGGGCCCTGGGGCGTCGGTACCTTCATTCACGAAGCGCCGTCACGGGCGTCGGACAGGACGACCGACCCTTGCGCCAACGCCGTCTCGAAGACGACCCGGACCTCGGCGCGATTTGCAGATATCGCCGTCAAGCCGTTGCATTTGCCAGTTGCTTGTCGACAAAGGCAGAAGAAATGCAACGGGCCGGGTATACGACGTCCCCTGCCGAAAAAGTCGGGGAACCGAGCAGCTTCCTCGCATCAACATTGCGTTCGCCAGCCATCGAGTTGCTGTCCGACCGGCTGCTCGACAAGCCTTGCGTTAGGCGGGTTCTCACGAGGGTCGGCCCATCCGTTCAGACAGCTTCATGCGAGTCGCCGCATCCAGTGCGGGCCAGGCGGACTGCAGCGCGTGCCCAAGCTGCGCACGCTCCCGCCAGTCCTGTGATCCCGCCCAGAGCAGCAAAGCGGTGGCCGCTGCAGCCAGCGCCGCGCTGAGCGCGCAGGCGCGCCAAGAAACTCCCCTGCGCAGCGCACCCTCCGCCGGGACAGGCAGCGCTGGTCGCGCCAGCGCCTCGATCCGCGCAGCCGATGCGCCCACACCTCGGCCCGTCTCCAGCAACGAAGGCTGCGCGTCCACCGTCTGCTGAACGAGGCGCCCGAGTCGCTCGCGCAGAGGCAGGCCGACAGGCTCTTCCTGGCAATTCACGAGCTCACGCCGACGGATGCGGCAGCCTCGCAATACGCACACGAATGCCGGGACCATGGAGTTCTGTGCTGTGCTTAATATACAAATCATTTAAAATGCATAGCATCATGAGCATCTCTGACGAACTCACCCGGGCTCGGAAGGCATCGGGCAGAACCCAACAGGCACTGGCGGCGGCGGCTGGGCTCAGTCGCATGACGGTCCAGCGCTTCGAGGCGGGAGAGGTCGATCCCCGCGTCTCGACGTTGCAGGAGATGGCGCGGGCACTCGGCATGGAGTGGATGCTGGTGCCCCGCGCACTCCGTCCGGACGTGGAGGCCTTCCTGCGCTCGAACGGCCGAATCCTGGGTCAGCCGGCGGGCACAGACGCGCCGCCGTCCGTGGTCCAGACCCTGCTCAAAGGGCAGCCATGAGCACCATCCGCTACCTGCGGGTGTACCTGCATCAGCCGGATCGGTCTCGACGCGCGATCGGCTATCTCTCCCAATACGGCGACATCCTGCGGGTGTCCTTCGACGCCAGCTACATCGATGATCCAGGCCGCCCTACGCTGTCTCTGGGCTACCGTGGGGCGGACGAGGCCGCCACGCGAGCGATCCTTTCCTCGACACGCGACGCGCGCCTGGTCAGCACCAACGGCCGCTGGCCCGCGTACTTCGCCAACCTGCTGCCCGAAGGCCACAACCGCGAGCGTCTCGCGCGCGAGCGCGGATGCGGACCGGACGACGAGTTCGAACTGCTGGCCGCGGCGGGCCACGACCTGATGGGCGCGGTCGAGGTCGAACCGGTGCCGCTGGGCGAGGGGATCCCGGACGTGGTGCGGCACTGGCACACGGCCATGGGGCTGGACGTGCTCGAGCCGGGGTTCGTCGAAACGCCTGTGGAAGACGCGGCCTCGCTGCCCGGGGTGGTCACCAAGTTCTCGGCCGTACGCGAGGGACCGCGCTACGTCGTTAAGCGCCACGGTGCGGCCGGCTCGGTCATCCTGAAACTGCCTTCGGCCCGGCACCCGGACCTGGTGCGCAACGAGTTCTGTGGCTACCGGTTGTGCGAGGCCTTGGGACTGCGCTGCGCGCCGGCTCGCGTCATAGCACGAGAGGAGGCGCAGCTGCCCGAGCAGGTGCCCTTCGACGAGATCCTGGCCGTGCCGCGCTTCGATCGCGGCCCCGAGGGCCAGCGCATCCACATGGAGGAATTCGCGCAGGTGCTGCAGTATCCGCCCCGGCAGAAATACGGCCGGGGTCTCGCCGAGGACTACGCTGCGATGCTGCGTGTGCTAGACCAGCTCTCGGGACATCCGGTCGAGGACGTGCGCGAGTTCATCGCGCGCTTCGTGGCCTTCATCCTCATGGGCAACACGGATGCGCACCTGAAGAACTGGGCTCTCATCTACCCGGACGCGCATACGCCCCAGCTCTCACCCCTGTACGACCCGGTATGCATTACCGCCTTTTTCGACTGCGCAGCGCCGGCGGATTACGGCGTGAACCGCGCGATCGATGCGAGCTTGCGGCTTTTTGGCTGGGATGCCCTGGAGGCGCTGCTGCGCAACGCCCGGTTGCTCAGGGTTAGCAACCATCTGCGCCTGGCAAAGGCGCTCGTGCGCCAGGCGCAGGCGCAGTGGCCGGCGCTGCTGCGCGACGCCCCCGAGACGATGCGCCAGTCGATCGAGGCGAGATTGAGTGGTGGTCTGGCGCTGACGCACTGATTGCCACGCGAGCAACGCCGCAGGGCTCCTGCGCACTTCGAAGCAGCACGTGCTCCTGCGGTGCACCGGACTCGGATGGCGGTTCACGGCAGCAACTGCACGGCGAGGAGGCAGAACCGTCAAAGCGTCACCGCGCAACGCGTCCTCAAACGCCAGGAGAACCTGAGGCCGCCGACGGAGCGCAGCTTCGCGTGGTCCCCCGACTCAATGCCAGAAGCGCCACCAGGGTCGAGGGCGTGCCTCGTCGGGCTCCGGCAGCCCTGCCGGCTGCGTGAAAGCGACGCCGCGCCGGCGCAGCTCCTTCTCAAGTTCATGGGCGAGGCCGTAGGCCGCCCGATCGCCCTCCAGCGCCCTTCGGCGCTGAAACTTCGCCAGGTGCGACAACTCGGCGTCATCCAGCGCATGAACGTTTCGCACGTCGACTTCCATGCTCACCATCCTTTGAGACCACTTCCCGGAACGCATTTTCCATGGCCGACGCTTGCGGTGTTTGCGCGTGTGCGACATGGATGCAAGGCGTCGCGCCGTCGCAGTCAGCGCATAGGGAGTGTTGTTTTCCTGGAAGATACGTTCTTGCATTTCGCCGTGCGTGTCCAGCATGGCCAAGCCGAGCACAGACGGCCTATTCCAGCAATGGCAGCGCAACGGGACCATGCATCTCCGACCGCACGGCGGCAGGCAGCCTGGCATCACACGATCGCCGGGCTGTTTCATGTGAGCGCTTCGCACAACGCGGCGGCTTCCCGGTCGCCCTCGGTACTTCGGCGATACGCGCTCATCCCGCGTTCCACCTTCGGGCGTGATCGGTCTCTCGCAATTCGCGGTGCGCCGGCCGTCGGCGTGCTCGTATCGCACTGGATCGCCCCGCGGATTTGCACTTCGCGAGCGACCCTCGGATCCTCAGTACGGACAATCGCCCAGACCGTGCGTGGCGGCGGCGCGCTCGACACAGACGCCAATGGTGGTCACGGAACCAGGCCAAGCCGATCATCCGATCGTGTTCGCCAACGATGCGTTCTGTCGCTCGGAAAGTGGGCGTCCGTGCGGGCCGACCGGCCATGGCCCGGCGGGGAGGCTCGGTTGGGCCATCTTGCCAGCATGAGAGGCTTCTTCGCGCTTCGGTGACGAGGTGGCCAATGTGCAGCAACGGGGGGGATTGCGACAAGACCCGCCGACGCCGCATGGATCGTGTGCGCCAGGCGGCGATCGCATGCGAATTCACAGGAAACATGCGCACGCTCCTGCCTAGTGTCCTGTCCCGTTGATACGTGAGCAAAGTCGATGCAGCTTTTCGATGATCGAATCGGCCGTAGCGGTCCACTCGAACGGCTGGCAATTCGTGTTGTAGGCGGCGACGAAGTGATCGATGCGCTGCACGAGTTGCTTGACGCTGGTGAACGAACCGCGGCGGATCGCCTTGTCGGTGATCAGCGAGAAGAAGCGCTCAACCTGATTGAGCCAAGAGCTGTAGGTCGGAATGAAGTGTACGCCGGCAAGAGGAAGAAGACGCGCCGCGAGGTCTTCCTCGAAGAGATGGAGCAGGTGGTTCCGTGGAAGGCGTTGCTGAAGATCATCGAGCCGCACTACCCGGCGGCGGGGCGCGGGCGCAGGCCGTACCCGCTGGAGGCGATCCTGCGTGTGCACCTGATGCAGAACTGGTTTGCGCTGTCGGACCCGGCGATGGAGGAAGCGCTGTATGAGATCGCGTCGCTGCGCAACTTCGCGGGCCTGAAGCTCAGCGAGCCGATGCCCGACGAGACGACGATCCTGAACTTCCGGCACTTGCTGGAGGAGTCCGACCTGGGCGAGGACATCTTCAAGCAGGTCAACGCGCATCTGTAGCCCAAGGCTGTCCTCTCGCAGGGCGGGCTCGTTTCTTCGGTCTTCTGGGGCGGTGATTTACGCGACCTGCAGTGTCGGATAGTCTGTATAGCCCTTGGCGCCACCTGTGTTGAGTTCCACGCAATCCTGACCCGGCGGGGGTGCGGATGAAAACTTGGACTGTTTCTATGCCGCAAGCCCAAGGCTCACCCGGTATTCGATGGGGCTGAGAGAGCCAAGGGATAACTTGATCCGCTTCTCGTTGTACCAACGGATGTACGAATCGACCGCCTCAATGAACTGCTCGATGGTGGCGCTCTTCCAGTCCCGAGCGTAGAACAACTCGTTCTTGAGACGCCCGAAGAACCCCTCGCACGCTGCATTGTCAGGAGAGCAGGCCTTGCGAGACATCGAGCGGGTAAGGTTCGCATCGTTCATTCTGCGTAGCCAGCCCGGCCAGCGGTAGTGCCCTCCGCGGTCGGAGTGGAGCACTGGTCGCTCGCCTGTTTGCGCCACCGTCTCTATGGCTGCATCCAGCATGCTGTTGACCAGTTCCGCGTCTGGACTGGTGCCAATGGTCCAGCTCACTACCATTCCATCGAAGCAATCGATGATCGGCGACAGGTACACCTTGCCTGCCGGGATCTGGAACTCTGTGATGTCGGTCAACCATTTCGCGTTGGGCGCCGCAGCTTGGAAGTCTCGGTTGATGATGTTCTCCGGCGCGGGGCTGATCTCGCCGAGGTATGACGCGTAGCGGCGCCGCTTTGGCTTGGCAACGATCAGGCTCTCTTCCTTCATCAGGCGCTGCACCACCTTCTCGGAGATGGAGACGTCTTGCCTGGTCAGCGAGGCCTGCAGCCTGCGGTAACCATAGCAGCGGTGGTTCGACTCGAAGATCTCGGCAATGGACTGTCGCACCTGGATGTACTTGTCGCCCATCGCTGCACGGGCGCGATGGTAGAAGTACGAGCTGCGTGCAAGACCCAACTGTCCCAGGAGTTCTGGCAAGCCATAGTGCTCCCGCAGGGCGTCAATCAGCAGTGTCTTCTCCCGGTTGGACAGGAGCTGTAGATCGACGCCCAGGCCTTTTTTTAACAGTTCATTGGCCTTGTTCAAGAGGTCTTGCTCAAGCCGCAGTTGCCGGACTTCGCGGCGCAAAGACTCCACCTGGCGCTCAAGCTCGTCGCGCTCTTGCTCACGTGGTGATGGGTTGATGTGTTTCATGGAGGAAGATGCCTCACGTCCCAGAAGCTGGTTCTTCCAGTTGTACAACGTTGGCCGACACACGCCGAGCTTGTCGGCCACAGCCTGCGCACTGTCCTGCCGGGTGCAAAGCTGCATGACCCCCGCTTGCTTGATGCTCTCGGAATACCTTCGCTGGCCCACACTGCCAACGACAGCTCTCCTCGCCTCCGGGAAGGCCTCGCGCACCCATTTGGTAAGCGTTCCACGACCGGGGTAGCCCAGCGCCCTCATGGTGACCGCGATGCAACGATCATGGGTGAGGTAGTGATCGATGGCTGCCGCCTTCTGCGCCTGCGAGAACTTCAACTCACGAGGTGCGTACCTCACCGGAAGGTCAAGGCTTTGCTGATACTCGCTGTACCAACCCTTCAACGAATTCTTCGTGGGATAGCCCAGCTGCCGGAGTGTGGGTCCGACGCGCTTGCCAAGCTTGATGTAGAGCTCAACGGCTCGGATTCGATCTTCGTACGAATACATGAACTACCTCCAGGTAGTCCAAGATTTCATCCGCACCCCCTCGCCGGGCTTAGTGGGTCAGTTCTGGATGGAAATCAACATGTGAAGGCTTCTTTGGTCGCCTGAAGACCGAGCTGTTCTACGCCCGCAGTTGGCTGTCCACGACCATCGAGGACTTCATCGCGGCGCTGCACTCCTACATCCTTTGGTACAACGCGGACCGGATCAAGATCTCGCTGGGAGCCCGCAGCCCCATCGAGTACCGGCGCGACCTTGGGCTCGCTGCTTAAACCGTCCAAGTTTTCTGCCGCACCCCCGGTGGCTCAGTTTTACTTCGGCGCCGACACCCCAGGCGTCGACCCCCGGGTGTTGGCGGCCGCCCGACTTGCTCCCGCCCTACTCCTCCGCCCCCAGCTGGGCGGCCACCTCGAGCAGTTGCTCCGCGGTCGGCTTGTCCCAGCCTGGGCCGAAGGTTGCATCGGCAAAGAATCGGATCATCTCGTGACGCACCATCGGATGGTGCCAGCCACTGGTGGTCAGGCGCTTGATGATCGACGGATGCGCCTGGCGCTCCTGCAGGGACGCGAGCAGCTGGTCCTGAAGCTCGCGCTGGGCCTCGGGCGAGAGCGCCTCGATCGCCTGGACGGCCCGATCGCCCGCGCGCCGGATCCATTCGGCCTGCCAGCGCGCACGTCGGGCCGACTGCTGCTCGCGCACGGCCGCCTGCGGGGCGGCCGCGACTTCGTCCGCATCGCCCTGCACCGGCAGCACGACGCGCTCGTTCGCCAGCAAGGCCTTGAGGTAGCGCTGAGGATCGCGAAGCGGCTCGGGATAGGCATTGGCCAGCCGGCGCTCCAGCGCGTCTAGGCCTGAGCGCACGGCGGCTTCGGTGTGGCTGGCCACGAGGACATCCAGCAGCTCCTCCGGCACGCCCAGCGCCTGTGCGCGGGCGACCAGCGAGAGGTCGACAGGGGGCGCCGTGCGACGCAGGCCCAGCGCCGCCTGTTTCTTGATGCCGATGTGAAACTGGATCTCGTCCACGAAACGGCCCTGCTTGTGCTCGACCAGTTCGATGTCCAGATCGGTGATGGCGTTGACCTCGGCAATGGCAGGCTTGAGCGTGTCGCGCTTGAAGATGCGGTACTCCAGCCTTTCGCTCTTCTCGCTCGGCGGGTTGCCGCTGAGCACCGGATACCACCAGCGCCAAGGCTGGCGCGCCGTGCGCCCGATGTCCTTGTAGCGGGTGCAGATCTCGTAGAGCACGACGCCCGCGTGGGTGCGCAGCTGGCTGATGACTTCCAGGCGCAGCCGGGCGAAGACGGTGGGATCCAGCAGTTCCTGCTTCAGGTTCACGGCGTAGGACCACTCGACCCACACCTGGCCACGCTCCTTGCTGAGCTTCGCATGGGCCAGCAGGCCGCTCACGTTCCAGCTCGCGCCCTCGCCGGAGGTGGGCGACTGCCACTCCACGGTGGTGGACACCATGGCGCGCAGGTGCTTCTTGATCAGGGCATGGTCGTTGCTGTCGAAGTCCAGGCCCTTGACCACCGTGTCCAGCGGCGTCCTGAACACGTCCTTCTCCAGGCCCTGCTCCTGGGCCTGGTACAGCAGCACGTTGTAGCTCTTGCGTCCCAGCGTCGTGATGCGCGTGGACTTAGGCACGATCGCCAGGGTATTGACCGCCTTGCGCAGCAGCTGCACCTCGTCCGGCGTCGACCGCCCTCCCCTGCCCTGCGCATCGGCGGCAGGGACTGAGGATGCGGCATGAGGGGGCGGCTTGGCGGCCATGACCCAACTGTACACGATAGGTGAGTTGGAATTTCACGTGACCGAGCGCGGTGAACCTTCCCGAAAACTCTCACACAAAATCAGTGCGTCTCAGGCGCTGGATGTTCATTGCGGAGAGTTTTCGGTAGTGGGTCGCTTTCCGGGCGGCCGTCCATGGAGTTCATCCGCAGTACGGCCGGGGTACGACGCGAATTCGGTGTTAGAGAGGCTGTAATGCCCTGCGCGCAGCGCTAGCGCCAAGCCTCAATGGCACCTGGATCTCCCGAAAACCCTCACGTGTGTGACATTAACGATCGAAGGCGCTAGTCCCGAGTCCACTCACCTCAAGCCCTGTGCTTTCGCCAGAGCGTCCTGTGTGCACGCACCCAATTTCCCGTTGGAGTGCCAGATGGTCCTGAAATCACTCACGCGAACCGAGCTAACTCGTTGTCGGCAAAGACATTTTCGATGTCTAAAGGAGTTAAAGGGCTTGAAGGTTTCTAAAATCCTTCCAAAGGCAACTCGATTCCCAAAAGCGAAGAACGCCTGCAATAGGAGTTGTCTTGACGATTTTCACGAACTTGGGGTGTTATCCGTCAAGGCGAAAGTAAACTTGCGGCAAGGAACCCCTATGAACACCACCCCCCTGCCCGAACTCAAACCCATCAGCCTCAAGGACATTGCAACGCAGGCCGAGCGCGCCATGGCGATGATGGAGCAAATCCGCGCTGCCATGTTGGCGCCCACCGCACGCAAGGAGGCACCGCTGTTCAGTCTGACACAGCTGGCGGCGATGCTAGAGGTGGAGAAGGGATCCGTGTCACACCGGTTGGCCAAGGGCGATCTGCCGTCCGGACGCCTGAACGATTCCCGCAGCCGCCGCGAGTTCACCGTGGCGGAGAGCAGGCAGTGGGTGCGAGAGTACCGCAAGGAGCGGCTGCGTCCGGACGGCGCGGAGGCCGTCACCATCGCCATTGGCAATTTCAAGGGTGGTGTGTCCAAGACCACCACCGCCGTGACGCTGGCCCAAGGCCTGTCGCTGCTCGGGCACCGCGTGCTGGTGATCGACACCGACCCGCAGGGCTCGCTCAGCACGCTCTTCGGCATCCTTCCCGACACCGAGGTCGAAGAGGAAGACACCATCCTGCCGCTGATCTGGGGCACCGAAACCTCGATCCGCTACGCCATCCGGCCGACGTACTGGGACGGCATCGACCTGGTGGCGGCAGCACCGATGCTGTTCAATGCCGAGTTCGTGCTGCCGTCGCGCCAGATAAAGGACCAGAGTTTCGAGTTCTGGCGTATCCTGGATCTCGGGATCGACGACGTGCGCAGCGACTACGACGTGGTGATCATCGACACGCCCCCTTCCCTCTCGTACACCACGATCAACGCCTTCATGGCGTCTGACGGCATCATCATGCCGCTGCCGCCCAATGCGCTGGACTTCGCTTCAGCCTCGCAGTTCTGGAGCCTGTTTTCCGACCTGACGAGCCAGATCCAGGAGCAGCGCGGGGTCGACAAGCACTTCGACTTCATCCACGTGTTGCTCGCACGCGTGGACAGCGCGGACGCTGCAAGCACGGTAATCCGGCAATGGATCGGCCAGACCTATGCCGAGAAGGTCCTGCCGGTGGAGATTCCCAAGACGGCGGTCACGGGAGTGGCCAGCGCGGAGTTCGGCACCGTCTACGACGTGTCCAGGTACGACGGCAACGCCCGCACCTTCAAGCGCGCCCGTGACGCTTACGACAGTTTCGTCAAGCAGATCGAGGGCTCGATCCACGCGGTCTGGGCCAGGCAACTGAGGGTGTTGAACGGTTCAACACCCGCCGCACACGTCACCAAGGAGCATCAGCGATGAGCAAGAAACTTGCGGCCAAGGCCCTCCTGGTCCAACTGCCCCCGGTTTGCGACCCTCCTGGCCATGGGGCTGCGCCGGCGCCGGCGCCCTCGCCTGCCGCATTAACCGAGCCCTCGATAACCCGCGTCGACCGGCCCCCGCATGAGGCCGGCCAAGTCAACGCGCCCATGGGCCAAGTGCCCGGGCGCCCCAAGACCGCGCCGGGGTCCATGGCGATGTTCTTGGCCACGCAGTCGGCTGCCATGCAGGAGGCGGAGCAACTCAAGGTCAAGCTTCAGGCCTTCGATGGGGCGGTGCCGATGCGCTCGCTCGATCCTCGCCGCATCCGCGCCTCCCGCTGGGCCAACCGGCACCCGGACTCCTTCGCCGACAACGCGTTCGAGGAACTGCGCGGCGAGATTGCGGCAACGGGTACCAACGTTCAGCCCATCTGTGTACGGGCGCTGCCGAGCGGCGCCGACCCGGAAGCAGACTATGAGCTGGTGTTCGGCCACCGCCGGCACCGCGCGTGTCTGGAACTCGGGCTGCCGGTCCAGACCGTGATCGCCGAGGTAGATGACAAGGCGCTATTCGAGGCCATGGAACGCGAGAACCGGGGCCGCAAGAATCTCAGCGCCTGGGAGCAGGGCATGATGTATCGGCGTGCACTGGACAGCGGCCTGTACCCTTCGCAGCGCAAGCTAGCCGAGGCGCTGTCGGTCGATCTGTCGTTGGTGTCCAAGAGCCTCGCGCTGGCGCGTCTTCCGCAGGCGGTGCTGGAAGCGTTTTCTTCCCCGCTGGAGGTCCAGTTCCGATGGGCCCAACCGCTGGGAGAGGCGCTCCAGCGTGATCCCGAAGGCCTCGTGCGACGAGCGAAGTCGCTGCAGCCGCAGAAGGGCCGGTTGTCGGGCAGGCAGGTGTTCGAGCACCTCATGGGCAAGGCTGGGGAGGGGGTGTTGAACGGTTCAACACCTTCGGCGCAGCCCACCGCGCCGGCGAAAGTTCAGGTCAGCCGCGACGCCCAGGGCAGGGCACTGGTGCGCTTCGAGCCCGGCGTGCTCACGGCGGAACGCGAGGCTGCCTTGATGAAATGGATTGAAGCCCACGTATTCGGCGAGCGCGCGCCAGACTCCAACGCCAGCTGACGCCGCAAGCGCACGGTCCACGTGAAAGCCACCGCACGGTGGTTTTTTGGCCTGCGATGGCCCTCGTCAGCACCGCGAGAGACGGCGAGAGATGCGGAAGTACTGGTTTAGTGCCGACCACTCGGCCGATGGCAACCGTCAGATGCCGACGTCGGCTCCGCGACATGGATTCGCTCGTGGTGTCGGGCATCGTCCGTGGCGGGCACACGAGCTGCTGCTGGAACCAGCGGACCGAGCATCACGCTCATCAAGAGCGACATCCGCCGGCGCCGCGCGCTGCCAGTCGCCGTACGTTAATGGGCCGGGAATATGGAATTCACCTGGAGCGCCTTGCGTGGATTTGTCGTACTCCTTCACTGCTGCGGGCCCCAAAGTGGCTTGACGACATCGAGCGCAAGACCGTGCGAGAAGGAGAGGGTGTTGAACCGTTCAACACCTCCAACACCTAACCCGCGCTGGGTGCATGTGCCGTCGTGCCAACAACGCTGCCAAACCGCCGACCAGGCAATCGCTGCGATACGGCGGGGGAAAGATCCTCCATCCTTCATGGAGCGTTCCGACGGACGCCGCAGCATCCGACTCCTCGACACCGCCACCACAAGTGTAAATGTGAGTGCACCATCGCCCCCTTCCGTCTTGTACGTGACGATCAACGCACTGTGGGCGGTCAACGGAATCGTCGTGGTGGTGCCGCCGTCCGGCCTGGACTTCGCTTCCTCGGCCCAGTTCGGCGCCCTGCTCGCCGACCTCGGGGCCAACCTGGATGGTCAGACCAAGCACGGAGCTTGCAAGAACTTCGACTTTCTCCACGTTCTTCTCAGGCGCGTCGATGCTGCAGACCCGGCCATGCCCGCGGTGCGTCAGTGGATCCAGGCGACCTACTGTGAATACACGCTGCCGGTCGAAATTCCAAAGACCAGCGTGGCCAGTAACAAGGCGGCAGAGTCCGCCACCATCTACGACGTTCAGAAGTACGAAGGATCTGCCAAAACCTACAAGCGGGCCGCCGATGCCTATGACGCGTTCGTTGATCTTGTCGAGCAGTCTGTTGTCGGTGCCTGGACGGAGTCTGCGGGGAACGCGCCATGATTGCTCAGCGTGACGATTTGTGTGCGGCCAAGGATGAACGCTGTAGACCCGCTTTCCAGGGGGCATCCATGAGGGCGCTGATTATGGGCGGCCGGTCTGCCCCCACACACACCATGGAAGCACTGAAACCTGGTTTCCAGCCGTCCTGGCCGCCGGCGGGCGCGTGCCGCGCATTCACCGTGCCGCGCTTGCTGGGCGGCCGCCAGGGCATCGCGCTGCGGCTCGGAAACCTGGTCTACAGAGTCATACCTGGGTGCGCAAGGGGCTCCTCGTGGCTCAACTGCCACCTGTCATCCTCGAGTGCTTCCGCAGCCCGCTAGAGGTCACACACCGCCATGCCGAGCGGTTGAGCACGGCGCTCGAGTCGGACCGGCGAGGCGTGCTCAAGCGCGCGGAAAAGCTCCGAGGGCAGGGTGCATCGGCGTCCAGCGTCGTCGAGCGACTTTTGGATTCGCCCGCGCATGTGCGTCGCAACGACCGGCTGAACCTGCAAGCTGGCGAAGTGCGCATCGGCAAAGCGACACGCGGCAAAGACGGTGCCATCACCGTGGAACTTCGGCCGGAAGGAATGGCGGCCGCGCCGCTCGAGCAAGTGCTGAGCGCTATTGAAGAGGCGTTGAAACAGCTGGGCCCGACGGCCGAGTAACGCATCGACGCAGGAACGCCCGCCCTTATGTGAGATCCGTTGGGATTTGCCGGATCGGAGGAGGGAAGCCGTCCACGATCTCCCCAACGCCAAGTCGCCGGCCACTGCCGCCGACTGCGCAACCCTCCCGAGACCCCGCGGCATGGCCGGTCGCGAGGGGTCTCGACGCCACTTTCGGGTGGCGTCTTCGTTTGCAATATCGAACAGCCCATTCATACGGCCCGGCCGCAGTTCGGGACTCCGCGTCCAGCCACACAGCAATCGCGTGAACAACGTGTTTGCGATCGAAACGGCGCAGCGTCCTGTAAGAGGAGAACCGGGTCATGGGAGGGATGACGATCTGAGCCTGGCAGACCTCCGAACCGCAGGCTGCTGCGCGACGGTCGACCCAGCGGCATGAGATTCAACTCAAGCGCCGCGGTGCGAGAGCCCCCGCACTTCAAGCCACTTCTTGCTCCCAAGACCGTCGCTAAGTGACTGTCATAACTGCAAATTTAGTTTCCATCACGCCTGTTGTCTCACTGCTGCACGCTAAAATTAGTTGATTGATTATTTTTAAATGCACGACCCGATGTCGCCACGCCGATCTGTCCGCCAACGCGCAGGGGAGCTCCAGCCGCATCCATCAAGGGGCCGCCTGCGCCGCTGACGCTCATGGCCCGCCCGCTCCCCGCCTCGACGTCGCCGCTGCGTCAACTGCATGGCGGCCATTTCGCATTCATGCGTGCGTTGATCCAGGGTCTGGAAACACGGGCGAGCTGGGACCGCTACCTGCGCGCCGAAGGGGAGGGCAGCGACCGGCGCCAGGTCCGGCAGACCATCGACTGGATCCGTCAGGCATTCGCCGCCGCAGCTCGGCGCGAGCAGCGGCCCGGGACCGCGCGGCTCATCCTGCTGGACCCGACGCGATTCGACGCCAGGGTTCGCGTCGAGCGGCCGAGCCTCGAGGACTTCGCCCGCGCCCGCGGTCTGGAGGACTTCTCGGAAGCCGAGCAGGTCGAGGCCTACGAGGAGGCCTACCCACCGACCCCATCGGCGTCGCGGGGGCGGGGAGAGCGGGCGCAGCTGAGCCGGCGCGCCCGCGTGATCGCCCGCCAGCTGGAGGCGCTGCGCTGGCTGGAGGCCTGCGCCGTGCGGGCGCCCTTGGCCGCCGACTCACCCGGCGCCTGGCTGGCGCCGCCGATGGCCCGCCGTCTGGAACGCATGGGACTGGATTCGCTCGAGCGATTGGTCCGCCACATCAACACGCAGGGCGCGCGCTGGTGGCGCCACGTAGCAGGGATTGGGGCCGGCAAGGCCGCCCGCCTGCAGGCGTGGCTGCAGGCGCATGAAGCGTCGATCGGACTTCAGCTGGCCCCGCACGTGCTCGCGCCGCGCCGCCAGCTGGATGCGGGCGCGATCGCCCAGGCCGTTCCTGCGGCGACGGCGCTGGTCCCCCTGGACAAGCTGCTCGTTCCTTCACACCTGGACGGCCGTGACGGCAGAAACCGCGCGCCGGCATCGCGCTGTGCTCTGGAGGCCGCCACGGACCTGGACGCGGTGCGGAGGTGGCTGAATTCGGGTGCACGCACTGGCCAGGCGGGAAGAGCCCTGCAGCCGGCGACGGCGCGCAGTTATCGCAAAGAGGCCGAGCGCCTGCTCCTGTGGTGTGTGCTGGAGCACCAAAAGCCCCTCTCGTCGCTGGGGGCCGAGGACCTGGATGCCTACTTCCGGTTTCTGGCGGCGCCGCCGCCCCATTGGTGTGGACCCCGGCACGGCCAGCGGTGGAGCCCCCTGTGGCGTCCCGTTGAGGGCCCCCTTTGCGCGGCTGCGATCCGCCAGGCGCGAACGATCCTACAGGGCCTTTTTCTGTTTCTTGTCGAGCGGGGATGGCTAATTGAGACGCCGCTGCCTGCACTGCTCAGACGTCAGCGCGGACGTCGCTCAGCTCTGCCGCCGGATCTCCCCATCGTGGCGTTGGTCTGAAAGCCGCATGCCGGCGGCGGTTCCACTGATGGCGGCGCGCGACGAGAGGGTGCCACGCACTGCGCCTCGCCGCGATGTCGAGGGTGAGTGCGAGGAAGGGCGGTCCTGCCCCGAGGCCGGCGCCCAATCATTCCCAAAGTCTCCCAAACTTTTGCCTAAGCCACTCACTAAGTGGTTGATTTCATTAAGGAGAGGCCGTCCGATCGCTCCCAAACTTCTCCCAATGTCAGTGCTCAACTCGGATCCTGGTGCGCTGTGGGAAGCACATAGAAGGTGCCGCCGCGGTTCCCGTGCGCCACAAGCTGGCCCGCGTCCCTCATTTGCACGAGCAGCGCCTTGGCGTGGCCTTCTTTCAGCCGGCACAGCTCCACGACGTCCGCTCGTCGCACGCGGCCGTGCTGACGGGCGAAATTCAGGACCAGTTGCTCATGCTGCAGGCTGCTCAGCCCAGCCTGGCGCGTGTACGCCACGCGGTCGGCCCGTTGGATGCCATACAACTGCGGCGCCAACATGTAGCTGCGCGTGCGTGGCGAATTGCCATGGACCTGCACAAGTCCGGTCTCGACCAGCGCCTCCAGGGTGCGCTTGGCCTGAAGCACGTCGTGCTGGATCTGTTGTGCGAGTTCCTCGGCGCTCATGCTTGGCCGCGCCAAGCGCCGCCAACGCGATCAGCGTGTCGATCGGCAGCGGTGTCTTGCGCCGACCCTCTTCCTCCACCACCATGCGCAGGAACGCCTCGTCGGCATGCGCGGTGCTCAGCCTGAGCACCACGCTGTTGCTGTCAGTGCACCGGTAGTCGGGCTCCGGCCGGCCAAATCGCAGCATGCCCCGGTAGATCGCGTCCACGCCCCGGCCGGAACGCTCCACCAGTCCGATGCGCTTCATGGCATCGGCCAACGCGGGATTGCGGGGCCGCGGCTCGGTGACGAGCAGGTTGGCCACCGTGACGCCGTCGACCAGCCCGCCCGGATTGCTGATGGTCAGTCCGTCATCGTCGAGCCGGACGTGCACGGCGCCGAGGCGGTGATAGTCGCGATGCACCAAGGCGTTGGCAACGGCTTCACGGAACGCCCGGGGATCGACCTTTGGCACCGGCACCCGGAACAGCCCGACCTGGATCTCCCGCTCGGGGTTGTAGGGCCGGAAACTCGTCTCGAGCCAGTCCAGCAACTTCAGGAGTGGGAAGCGGCGGAATTCATTGAACCCGACCGCCTCGCGCTCGAGCACCTGGAAGGCGAGCTCGTGCGGCGCGACGAGTTCGCGCAGCGCCGTTTCGCGCCCGATGAGCAGCAGACCCGTGAGCGTGGGCACGCGCGTCCCGTCGGCGCCCCGCGACGTCAGTCCCAACGCGCCATCGAGGCCCATGTCATCGAGCTCGAGCAGGACACGGTCGCCGCCGTACTGCTCGATGTTCTGCCGAAGCCGCTCGCGCTCCAGCGGGTCCAGGTCCGACAGCTGGGCCCCGGCCACCGGCTGGGCGGACACATCGTGGCGGCCGAAGGTCGACCCGCGGCTCACCCGGTCGTGCGGCAGCATCGGCACGCATTCCGGCAGGCCGCCGGCATTGAGCCGTCGGCGCAGGTAGACGCCGCCCGTGGTCGACACGTCGCTGCCGGATCTGGGCACTTCAATGCGCGCCACCACAGCCTGCGGCAGCGCGACGCGCTCGACCTTCACGGCAGGCGACGGGGCAGTGCGCGACGCCACCACGCCCTCGAGCCCGGCAAGGTCGGCATGGTTGGCGTGCAGGCCCGTGGGCGTGCCGTCGTCTTCGACGCCGAGCCAGAGCTCGCCGCCCTCGCTGTTGGCCATGCACACGATCGCCTCGACCAGCTGCCTGTCCGGCAGCTGGGTGCGATCGCTCTTGAATTCGACCGTGAGGCTTTCTCGAGAGGGCAGGGCAGATGTCATCGCGCCAAATGATAGGTCGGTCCCGTCCGCCCACACCTGTGCAGCGCGAGCCTGAAGACGCGTAGTCCGGTAAAGGGGGGAGGGGCTTGCCTGTGTGCCTGGACGCTACCCCACCGTTCTCGCGTTCAAGGCCCTGCGCACGCCTTGCGTGCTCGGCACGTGCCGTGCGCCTGCGGCGGCCTTGAGCGCTGCGCTGCGGCGGGGAGAGCAGGAGGCACGCAGGCAATCCCGCCTGCGCTCTTCCAAGAGTGCCTCCCATGACCGACTATTCCCCCTTCGAGCAGCGTGTCGTCGATCAGCTGCGACTGTTTCTTGGCGACGAAGCCGCGCCGGCTTATGAAAGCTGTGGCCGCTCGATGCTCAAGCTTTCCAACGTCGCGCGGGAGTCCTCGTGCCCGGCCTATCGCCTGCTGGCAGCGGGCCTGGCGCTGGCACAGGAAACCCTTGCGGAGCCGATGCGTGACGGCACGGCCTTCGGGTCGCCGGCGGCTGTGAAGGACTATCTGCGACTGCACTTCGCCGGGCAAGGGCACGAGAGCTTCCTTGTGCTCTTCCTGGACAGCCAGCATCGCCTGCTCGCGGCAAAGGATCTCTTTCGCGGCACGTTGACGCAGACGAGCGTCTACCCGCGCGAGGTCCTGCGTGAGGCGCTCAACCTGGGTGCGGACGCCGTCGTCCTGGCGCACAACCATCCGAGCGGCATCCCCGAACCGTCGCGAGCGGATGAAGTGCTGACCGCGACGATGAAGCAAGCGCTGGCGCTGGTGGATGTCCGGGTTCTTGATCACATCGTCGTGGCGGGAACGCGGACGGTCTCGTTCGCCGAGCGCGGCCTGGTCTGAGGTGGGGCGTGAGCCCCTTTTTCCTTGTTGGCGAACAGCGCGCTGCGCGCGAACGCTTCATCGGCGCGCCCTGCGTCCGCGCGACGCGGCGGTCGTTTGCCACCTCGCTTCGCCTCGTGCTGGGGTGGGACGGCGGGGTGGCTGGCTTGCGTGACCTGGATAGTGTCACACCGCTCTCGCCGTCAAGGCCTGCGCGCGCTTGAGCGCGCTTGCGGCCTGCGGCCGACTGCGTGCCTTGACTGCTCCGCTGCGGCGTGACCCAGGACGGTCCTCGGGCAATCCCGCCCGAAACCTTTCAGGAGCGCGTCATGACGTCCTCGTACCCCTTTCTCACCGATGAACAAGTTGAACGGCTGGTGGCCAACGGCCGCGCGTCTAGGGCCCATCAGGCGCGCGACGAGCTGTTCGATCCGCCGCCGGTCGTGAAGCTCTTCACGCCCGACGCGGGTGCCACATGGCTGCTGACCGAGATCGATCCGGACGAGCCGTCCATGGCCTTCGGCCTGGCGGATCTGGGTCTGGGCTTTCCCGAGTTCGGCTTCGTGAGCCTCGACGAGTTGGCCACCGTGCGCGGGCATCTGCGGCTGCCGATCGAGCAAGATACGGGCTTCCGTCCCACCCAAGCCGTTAGCGCCTATGCCACCGCCGCCCGAGCGGCTGGCCGCATCCAGGCCTAGTGGGCACCTCGCCGCCGGCTTGGCCGGCGGCTTGTCCATGCTCCCTCGCTGGCAGGCCGCTCGGGCGGCCTGGGCATGGAAGTCATCGGCCATCTCGCCTGCGGCATCGTGCTGATGGGGGATGCGAAAGAGCGGAGGGCTTGCCTGTGTGTCTTCAACGTACCACGCGGTTCTCGCGGTCAAGGCCCTGCGCGCGCCTTGCGCGCTCGGCACCTGCGGTGCGCGTGCGGCGGCCTTGAGCGCTGCGCTGCCGCGTGGTCCAGGGACGACGCAGGCAATCCCGCCTGTGTCATCCGGAGATCACCATGACCTTTCCTACTTCTTCCTTCTCGTCGCCTTCGGCTCCCGTCTCGTTCGCCGCACGCACCTCGCTCACGCTGGCGGACGTGGCCCGCCAGGCACCGGCCGTCTTTGCTGATCGCGCGGCCGACACGACCGGGCCCCGCTATGTGTTCATCAGCTCCCGCGACATTCTCACGGCGCTGATGGACGCCGGGTACGCGCCGACCGGCGCGGTGCAGACGCGCTCGCGCGACGGCCAGGGCTCGCATGCGCGGCACATGCTGCGTTTCCAGCCCGTGGTCGACCTGCTCTCGCTCGATGACGTCCTCGGAGAGATCGTGCTCATCAATTCGCACAACGGACGCAGCGCCTACCAGTTGCGCGCAGGGCTGTATCGGCCCGTGTGCACCAACGGCATGCTCACGGCGATCGGCGACTTCGGCCTCGTTCACGTCGGCCACCGCGGCAACGTGGTCGCGACGTGGTGGAGGCCGCGCAACGCATCACGCGCGACTTCTCGCGCGTTGGTGAGGCCGTGGAGGCGATGCGCACCGTCATCCTGACCGAGGGCCAACAGCTGGACTTCGCCCGTGAGGCCTTGGCACTCCGATTCCCGGATGTGGCGCAGCCACCAGTCGAGGCCGGGCAGTTGCTCGAGCGCCGACGCTTGGCGGACGTCGGGGATGATGTCTGGCGCACTTTCAACGCCGTGCAGGAGCACGTGTTGCGCGGCGGGCTTCCCGGACGCACCGTGCGGGGACGTGCGGTGCACACGCGCGGCATCCGTGCCATCCGCGAGAACGTGCGACTGAACACGGGCCTGTGGCAGCTGGCGCTGCGACGCATCGGGCAATGATGCCCGGGGGCCGGCGTCGCCGGCCCCTTATCCGATAGCTATCCCAAAGCCTCGCAGGCGCGGTCACTGCGGCTTGTCAGCTGCTGGGTTCAGAATGCGGTCCCATGACCAATATCGCATCCGCCCTGAAGGCCGAGATCGCGCGCGTCGCGCGCAAAGAGATTCGCGCCGAGATCGAAGGCCTGCGCAAGGCGAGCGCGCAACAGCGCGCCGCCATCGCGCAGCTTCGGCGCGAGCTCGCCGAGCTGCAGAAGGCGCTGAAAGAGGGCCGTCGCTTGGCGGCGGCCGAGGCCCGCGCGGCCGGTCGGCCTGCGCCGGCCGCGTCGCCAGTGGCTACGGTCGAGGACGATGGGACGCCGCGGCGCTTCAGCGCCTCGCGGCTGCAGACCCATCGCAAGAAGCTCGGCCTCTCGGCCGCCGACTACGGCAAGCTCGTCGGCATCAGCGGCGCAACGATCTACAACTGGGAGCAGGGCAAGACGCGCCCGTCGCCTGAGCAGGTGCAGGCGCTGGGACTCGTGAAGCTCATGAGCCCGACAGCCGTGCGGGCACGCGTCGCCCAACTGGACTGAAGGCGCGCTGCGCGCGTTACCTCAGCAGGTCAGGGCCGGGTTCAACAACTCGACGCCTGCACCCTTGCACTTGATCCATGGGCCACCGGGATGCCCCTGGCCATCCCAGGCGGCGAGCGCCGCCTCGGCCTCGCCCGCGCGCTCGTAGCAGTAGCGCAGCGAGTAGCCGATGGCATCGATGCCGACGAGCAATGCCGTCGTGAAAGCGTTTCTTCACCGCACAGACCCGTCCGTTGCGCACGACCGCGTGCCGGTAGCCCTGCGCCTGCAGCAGCGCCAGGCTCGCTTCGTCGAAAGGCCGGGCGCTGCCTCGGCCTCTGCGATGCACGGGCGCCTTTGCTTGCGACCTTGCGTGTCATCTCGTGTCCCCCGCGCGGCCGGCCGGAACTGCTTTGGGCAAGACCTGCCGCGCGCCTGGCGCTTCCCAGATGCCTATGAAATCCGCCGTGCCGTTGATGGCGCGCGAGCGCAGCCAGGGCGGCTCGATCCGACGGTGAGGCAGCGACAGGATCGGCTTGTGCGCGTGGACCTGCGTATTGCCGATGAAGACAAAGGCCTCGCACGCGCGGATGATGGCCCTCTCGTCCACGCCCGTCTCGCTGCCGCCAGCCTGCGGCTGCGCGGCGTCGAAGCGATGCGTGACCCAGGCGGCGATCACGAGCTGCGGCCGGTACTTGGCGACGGCCTCGGCCGCATCAAGCTTTTCCACATGCGCGCCGTAGCGCACCGTCGGCTGGCCCAGCGCCGCGTAGTACGCGCGCATCGCCGGCTCCTCCCGCTGGCGGTTGTCGGTGGCCGGGATGCCCAGGGCCGCAGCCAGCCGGCCATGGCCGGCGCCGATCTCGATCGCGCTGCGCCCGCCGATGAAGTCGCGCAGGAACGCGACCAGTTCCTCGGTCGGGAAGGCGTAGATCCCGTGCTCCACGCCAAAGCGCAGTCGCTCCTCGGGCGTGGTGTTGGCCAGCGCCGCGGCCGGCACCACCCGCGGCGCCCCGGCCGCGTCGAGCAGGCGCGGCGCGAGGTCACGGGTGCGCGCCGGGTCGATGTGCCAGGCCTGCAGCGTCATCGGCTTGCGCCAGGACGTCTCATTCCGGCGAGCTCTCGTGCTCGGCCGGGCAGGCCGGCGAACTGCTGCGCAGCTTCTCGAGCACTTCGCCGTAGTTGTCGTGCAGCCCTGGCCATCCCGCGCCAGGCTCGAGGCGTGCAGCATCCAGGCGGCCGCTCACGATGCCCAGTCGAACTGCCGGATGGGCATGTCCCACGCTGGCGAGCCAGCCCGCGCAGTGGACCTCGGCCCCGACCTTGGACTGGGGGCGGCGAACATCGGTGCGCCGAAATCCGGTCCTCGCCCGCGGTGGTCCGGACAGGTGGCTGCGAGTCGCTCCGCAAGCTCAAGGCTGAAGTTGGGGATGTCGTGCGAGTCCTGGTCCAACCGCCAGGGACAGCTGGGGCAGGGCTGGTGCGGTGGCTTGGGCGCGCTCATGGCGCCATTGTCGCGGAGGCGAAGCTTGCCGGTGCGACGCCTGGGTCAAGTCCGAGCGCGATCGGATCGTGTCGTCGCCTGCGTGCTGGCGTGGATGGGCGGCTCCAGCGACCGCCTTGTCCTCGACGCCAAGCTGCGGGCCTTGCGGCAGCCAGGGTGCGGCGTTGCCCCCGTCCTCACCCGGTCCCTTCGCTTCGCTGCGGGCTGCGGCTTCCGGGCGGGCCCTGGCCCCCGCGCGGTCCTCGCTTCCATGGCGTCCAGACGGCTCGCCGGAGCCGCCTTCCACACCGCAAAGGACTTCTTCATGCACGACGCTTCCGCTCACCCCTGCCGCCGACCCTGGGTGTGCACGCTCAGCGCCGATCGACGCTGGGCCCTGATCTCCGATGCCCAAGGTCGCAACATCGCCGAGTTGCACCGTCCACCGCTGTCGACCGGGCCCTTGGGTCGGTCACTCACCTTCGAGCAGACGGCACAGCTCATGGCCGCTGCCCCTGAGCTCCTCGAGCTGCTGCGCGAGACCGTGGCGCCAGGCGGGATCGGCTTGCACGAATTCACCCGACCGGGTGGCTACCGGGAGAGGGCATTGGCGCTCTTGGCCTCGGTTGGATCGGCAGTGACCTGAAGCGGGCCGGCTGCCGGCTTCCGCTGCTATCGCAGATGCTGGGGTCCCACGAAGTTCCTGCGCGTGGCCCATCGTTGAAGCCTGGCTCTTGCTCGTGCAAGTCCGCTGCCGCTCGGCAGCGGCCGTGCAAGTTCTGCGTGTGTGTCTCGGTACATGTAGACGACCATGAATGCCAGCGCCAGGGCAACGACGCCGCTGCTCGCACCATCGGTGCTGGCCTTCGTCGTCCAGGGCCCCAGGTGGCCCGTGAGCCCATAGCCGGAGACGACAAGCAGGACACCCGACGCGACCACCAACGACTTGGCGGTGGTGACGACCAGAAAGTCGATGGCTGGACCCACCATGATGGGCGCTGACGCACAACCAAGCGGCCCGCTGAACGCGATGTAGTTGAGCCACTGCGGGAGCACGGCCAGGGCCACGACGGCTCCGAAGAAAAGCAGCGATCCATTGAGGTCGAGCGCGAATCCAAGGAGCCACAAGATCACCTTTCCGGTATCGTTGTGCGCTGCACCGGTCGCCTGGTCGATGGCGCCTGAGCGATCCGTCCAGCATGCGATGAAGAAGGCCAGGAGGACGGTGAACCAGAAGAAGAACCCCAATAGCCGGATGTCGTTTCCATGGCGCGGTGCCAGAGCACGGCCGCAGCGCCAGATGACGATGCCTGAGGCGATACAAAGCAGCAGCTTGAGGGCGTGGTCGAGCAGGCTGGGATGCTGGTGGGCGAAGGCGTGAAGGGCGGTGGAAAGCTCGTGCATGAGCCGGATTCTGGTCGGGGTGCTGTCTTGGGCGTCTCCCCGCGTGGCGGGGCCGGGCTGCTCCAGGTTCGCGCAGTCGCGCTCATCCCCTGCGGGGACGGCCTGCGGCCGCCTTGCGCATCCCTGACGCAGGGCCTGCGGCCCTCGGACATCCATTGATCAGACCCGCCCATGGCGGGTGAGGGCGCTCGCCGCGCGGCGGTTCCGGTGCGCCACGGTCCAGCGCTGTGCGGTGCTGCCGTCTTCCTGAGCTCTTCACCTTCTCGGTGACTCTGCGCCCGCGTGGCCGGGGGACCGGCTGCGCCTGCAAGGGGGTGTTCATAACGCTTCGCGTTACGAATGCTTCCCCCTTGCTCCCCCGTCCCCGCGGTCGCCTGCCGCCACCGGGCGAAGAACTCAGGAAGACGGCGGCCAGCTCCGGATGCTGGACCGATGCGATCCGGAACCCTCAGTTGAGGGCTCTGAATCTAGGAATCCGGCACGTGCTTCGTCCATTCAATCCAACCACCGAAAGGAACGGAAATGACCGCAATCGCCACCCCCTCGTCTGTGTCCCGCAAGACCTCGCGCGTCGTCAATGGCGCCTCCAGCAAGGCCCCAACCTCCGCGATCGTGCCCAAGGCGCCCAAGTCCAAGAAGGCGCCGAAGGCTGTGAAGGAGAGCAAGGCCGCTCCCGTCGCGACCGGGACACCGACACCGGCCGTGTCCGCCCCGCGTGATCTGCTGGTGCCGTTGGAGAATCTGGTGCTCAGCGAAGCCAACGTGCGTCGGGTCTTCCATGCCGAGGGCATCGAGGAACTGGCGGCGCTGCTCGAATCTCAAGGTCAGTTGCAGCGGCTGGCAGTCGTCGCCCACGCCGAAAACAGCTATGCGGTGGTGGCCGGTGGGCGTCGCCTACGGGCCATGCAGCGCCTTGTGGCGCAAGGCAAGTGGGCCGCCGATCATCCGGTCGAGTGCAAGCTCTACGAGAGCGAGCGCGCCGCCGAGGTGTCGCTGGCCGAGAACTCGGGCCGCGAAGCCATGCACCCGGCCGACGAGATGGAGGCCTTCCGTGGGCTGGTGGAGCAAGGCTTCACCATGGCGCAGGTGGCCGGACGTTTCGGGGTAACGGTCCTCACGGTGGAGAAGCGGCTCAAGCTCTCACGCCTTGCGCCCCGGTTCCTCGCGATGTACCGGGCCGACGAGATCGATCCCGATCAACTGCAGGCGCTCGCGCTGACCGAAGACCCTGCCGCGCAGGAAGCCGTCTGGGATGGGCTGCCCACCTACGACTGTGACGCATGGTCGATCCGGCGCGCGCTGACGGAAGAAGCCTGCCGGGGGGACAGCCGGCTGGCCCGCTTCGTGGGCATCGACGCCTATGAGGCGCGAGGCGGTGCCGTGCGGCGCGACCTGTTTGCCGAGGACAGCGATGCAGGGGTGTTCCTGGACGACTCGGTGATGCTTCAAGTCCTCGCCATGGAGAAGCTGCGGGCGTCGGCCGAGAAAGTGCGCGCCGAGGGCTGGGGGTGGGTGGATTGCCTCATCGAGGGCGACCACCTGGCCTTGCGCAGATACGGACGCGAGCAGCAGGGCGAGCGCGAACCGACCCCCGAGGAAGCCCAATCCCTCGCCGCCTTGGAGGCGGAGCGCGATGAACTGGACGCGGCCTATGGGCGCAACGAGAACGAGGACCGGGAGTCGGAAGCCTACGAGGCCGAGGAGCAGCGACTGAGTGGTCTGCTGGAGGCCGTGGACGAGCGCATCGACGCCGCCTACGAAGCATTGCAGCAGTGGAGTGCCGAGCAAATGGCCCGCAGCGGTGCGCTGCTGCGCATCGACCACGGCGGCAAGCTCACGGTGGACCGTGGCCTGATCCGGCCCGAAGACCGCAAGGCACCCGCCGAGGGCGGTGACACCGATGGCGCGGGCATGACGCCGCGTCAGGACGATGCGCCGAAGAAGCGGCCGGACATCAGCGAGAAGCTCATGCGGGATCTGACGGCCCACCGCACTGGTGCGCTGCAGGCCGCGATGGTCCAGAACCCGCACGTGGCACTGGCGACGCTGGTCCACCGGCTGGCCGAGACAGTCTTTAGCCACTACGGGCGCGGCAACGATGTGGTGAAGGTGCACCTGACCATGACCAGCGACTATTCGCTGGCCCAGCAGGCCACCGACTTCGAGAACTCGCCCGCCGGTGCGGTGCTGGACCGGGCGACGACGGAGTGGGGCGACCGCTTGCCGGGGAACCCCGAAGCGCTGTTCGGATGGTTGCTGGCGCAGGAGCGGGACACCCTGCTCGATCTGCTGGCCTTCTGCACGGCCCGCAGCCTCGATGCGGTGGTCGGGCGTGAACGCCGCCGCGACCAGAGCGATGCCATCGCGGAGGCGCTGGGCGTGGACATGGCCGACTGGTGGGTGCCGACGAGCGCCAGCTACCTGGGCTCGGTGAGCAAGGCAAAGGCACTGGAGGCCGTGAAGGAGGCGACGGGCGCCGACGAAAGTGGCGCAGTGTCCGGAATGAAGAAGGACCAGGCCGTTCGCCACTGCGCCGCAAAGCTGGAGGGTTCGCGCTGGCTGCCTGCGCCGCTGCGGCCCCTGCCTGCCGCCGCCACCACGGCTGCCGAAGAAGCCGACGAGTCCTGAGCGGTCGGGAAGCCACGCCCCTGCGATGGGGTGGTGTGGCTTCCCGGCTCAAGTTGCCATTGCTCTTATGAAAGGAAGTATGTCATGTCCAAACGCGTTGCCCAAATCGCTGCCGTCGACGCAACGGCTTCGGTGCTCGTGGTCGTGGTCGTGGTCCTCGTTCGCCCTCTCGATGCCGACGCGCCCGCTGCATCCGTGCCAGCATCCAAATCGGCGCCCGCTCACGGTGACTTCCACAAACGACTGCAGCCCAAGCTCGACGGGATCGGCAGCGCGCGGGAGCTGCCTCGCGTCGCCCTGGCTCCTGATCCGGCATCTAAGCGGGGCGTGCAGAAGCGGTGATGTGGATCGAGGCCGGAAGATCGGAGGGGTTGCCATTGAGCGAGGGGAGAGCGGTGGAAGGTGTAGTCGGCTGCGATGTGTTCGGCACCGCGAACTCGGTGCGGGCCGATGGACGTGGTTCGATGGAAAAGCGGTCGGGCTCGATGGTGAGGAAGGCGGAAAGGGCCGCTGGACTGGCGAGAGGCGAAAGTGTTCGCGGTGCCGAACGCAGAGTCCTTGTGCGGCTTTGAGGGCAGGATAGACTGCCGTCACATGGTGTTTACAGACCTGTGTTGCTGATGGCCCCCGCCTCTCAATCCGCATTGATTTCGACGCGTCTGCCCTCTGAAATGAAGGCCCGGTTTGCTGCATTGGCGGCGCGGCACGGCCTCACGGAGTCGGGCCTCGTGGCCAAGCTCGTGGGCGAAGTTCTACGTGGCAACGCGTCGGCGAAGGTCGACAGTCCCCGCGTTGCGAGTGAACGCGTTGCCGGTGGCGGGGCGCGTGGCGAGGACCGGCTGACCGTGCGCCTGCGGCAAGGTGACCGCGGGCGGGCCGAAGACCTTGCGGAGGCTCGCGGCATCAAGCCCGCCACCTACCTCACGCTGCTGATCCACAACCACGTCAACGCCACGGATGTGCTGCCATCGCATGAGCTGGACGCGCTTAAGGCGTCGACCGCGCACATGGCGGCGCTGGGGCGCGAACTCAGAAAGTTCGCGGTGCCGAACTCTCCGGATGCCGACGACCTCTCGACGCTTCGGGATCTGCTCGAGCACGTGGGCCATGAAGTCGCATCGGCGCGCGAGGCTTCTTCGGCCGTCGTGAAGCGCAACCTCCAGAGTTGGGAGGGTGCACATGCCTAAGCAGATGCTGAAGGTGGCCCGGACGGCCGGCGTGACGCGCGACCTGGCGCTGGACATCGTCAGCCACGGCCGCCGCGGGCCGGGTGGAACACTGCGGCTCGGCCAGGCCCAGATCGAGCAGGTCCAGCGTACCGTGGGCCGCACGCCGGAGGTCATGGTCAAGGTGTCCGGCGGCGGGCGCGACTCGGGCACCGTGCGTGCGCACCTGAAATACGTGGGCCGGCACGGCAAGCTGTCGATCGAGACCGACGAGGGCGTCGAAATTCAGGGCAAAGGCGCCGCCGATGAGCTCGTCGAGGAGTGGGCGCTGGACGAGTGCCGCGGCGCCCATCGACCCAAGCCCGCCGAGGGCGAGAAGGACACCCGGGCCAAGCTCGTTCACAACATCGTGCTGTCGATGCCGGCAGGCACGCCGCCGGAGAAGGTGCTGGCGGCCGCCAAGGTGTTCGCCCGGGAAAACTTCGCGCTGCAGCACCGCTACTCGATGGTGCTGCACACCGACCAGGCGCACCCTCACGTGCATCTGGTCGTGAAGTGCGAGCACGAGTACGAGCCGCGCAAGCGCCTGTACATCCGCAAGGACACACTGCGGCGCTGGCGTGAGCAATTTGCCGAGCTGATGCGGGAGCAGGGCGTTGCCGCCAACGCGACGCCGCGGCAAATCCGTGGCCAGATGCGTCAGCCTTTGCGCGATCCGATCCATCACCGCGTGCGCGCCATGCGCGCCTTCAACCAACTCGATGCGCAAGAGCGCGATCGTCGTGCGGCGCCCAGTCCCTCTCGCTTCATGCGAAGGAAAGTGCTGGATGCTCTCGAGCGGTGGGAAGGCGGCGGCGTTTCATTGGACGAAGGCCAGTCGACGATGCAGAACACGCGCGATGGCGTCACTGCCGACTGGGGGGCGACCGCTGACGCCCTACGTCGGCAGGGTCGACAGGAGTTGGCTGCGCAGGTGGAGCGGTTCGTGGCCGAGATGGCGCCGGTCCAGACTGATGCCGAGCAGTTGGCAAGACGGTGGGAACGCGATCAGAACGCACCCACCCCGACACGGTCCCGTTCGCCCGACTCTCCCAATCGTTGATGGGTGGCGATCTGCTCGCTGCGCTGGTGAACCCCCAGGTCCGCGCTCTTCATCGTTTGTCGGGGTGCCGCGCGTCTGACGCAATGCCTGCGCGATGGCGCATCAGCCGAGCTGGAGTGCCTCAGCCGCTTGCCGCGTCAAGTCCGGAAACGCATCCAGCTGGTAGCGGGTGAAGGCCCATGCGGCGCGGTGGTCGCCGTGATAGACCGCCTACACCTCGTCGACGCTCGGGCGTTCTGGTAGCGATCATTTCCATCGCCGAGCGATGTCCACCACCGGCGCCGACAGGAGATCAGCTGGCTTCAACATTGAGAATGTGCCCAGGGGCCCAGGCGCCCGATCGAGGTTCACTTCGACCTGCACGCCTGACAGTGGGCGCTTGAGCGGCGTGCTCAGGCCGCCGGACCGAATGACCTCGAGGATTGCGTCCGCCTCATCCGCCGCGTCCGTGAGCCAGTCGCCCGTGGCACTGCGCAGTTGCTGCGTGAAATGGCTGGGCGCGGCGACTCCCAAGCCGATGTCGTGCCGCTGCGATTCGGGAATGAGCGAGTGGACGGCTTCTCCAGCGGCGTCGACCGCGTCCCAGTACACGCGCGCCGTCGCCTGGTCTTCACGCGTGGGCTTGATCCGTTACGGTTAAGTTTCGATGACGCCCTCCAATTCGATGTGGTCGCCGCCCTCAGAAAAGCCGAGTTCATCGCTCTGGATGACCTTTCCCATGGCCTCGATCGCACTCCACGGATCCACGTCGGCTCTGCTAAATACGGCGAGCGCCGCGGCCGCACCTGCATTCAAGGCTTCGGCGGGCGCGCCGCGAGACACGACGTTGAGTTCCTTGGCATTGCTCCAAAAAGGTCGGGTCGCCTGGCATCGGAGGTGTGTCGATGGAGGCACCCGAGATATGGCAACTGCAAGGATTGAGGTTAAACGAATACTGTATACCTGTACAGTATTTGGGTGGGTGCCGTGAACGGGGCAGCATGTGGCTGCTGTGTTCGTGGCTCGCATTCGAGCGCCGCGGTAGCTCAATTCATGCCGCAGCTGTGTCTGGCCTTCGCGCGCGAAAACCGCACGGCACAATCGCGCCCCTCATGGATTTCTTCGATTCTTCTCCCACGGTGCTTCGTCACCCCGTCTGGTACAGCGACACGGCATCGGAAGCCGCGACGCTGCCTCTGTCTGCAGACAACTACTCGGTGGCACCTGTAGTTGGTGCCGATGGCCGCTGGACCGTCACCTCGTCCACTGGTGAACTGGTGTACCGCGGCATCGGCCAGGTCACCGTGACGCAAGGCTGAGCCATCGCATGGAGGAAAGGCTGAGCCATCGCAGGGAGATCGAGCGACGCTACCGCAGGACGCGTCACGAATGACCCCCGCAAAGGATCTTCCACATGGCGTCGATTCGCCGGGAGGAGTGGAAAGACTTGACCAGCGGGCCGTCGCCGACGCACCGCTGCCGGCGGGGGACTTCTCGTCGACCGCTAGCGCGAGGGGCCGTCAGGGGTGCGCGGATTTCGCGATCGATCCGGGTTCGGTGGTTCGGGATAGTGCGCCTGGGCCTTGGCGTCCTGCGATTTCTGGCGTGCCGCGATACGGGCCATGTCGCCGCGCTCGATGCGCTGCGCGATGTTTTCGCGCGCGTGCACCATCAGGCGATCCGCTTGCTCCTTCGGGAACCGCTCAGCTTCAGTCGCCGCGATGCCCAGTGCCTGAACTGCGCGTTCGTGGTGCGGAAACTCCTTCAGGAACTCGAAGCGGTTCATCACCCGGAACGCGCCGGCTTCGCGGGCCCACTGCAACGCCAGGGCAGTGGACGGCTCCTGTTCGCATCGGCCGATGGCCTCGTTGCGCCACTGGAGGACCTGGCTTGCTACCTCGCGCGGTACGGTCGGGTCGGTGCCCAGTCGCTGGAAGAGCGTCTCCCAGCGCATGGCTGTCCGAACCATCTCCTTGGTGGTGGGCGTCTTGTCGAGCAGCGCGCTCAGCGTGGCGGACGCACGGGGTGGCCGATCCCATTTGTCGCCATCCAACCGGCCCTCGTAGATGTGGTCGCCGTTGCTGGCGATGACGCGAAGCCCATCGACCGATCGATCGAACTCCATGCGCCCGAGCACATCCACCACGTTGCCGACGGCGAAGTCGTGGTCCTTGATCGATGGCGGATCGACGGCCAGGCCATGACGCCGCCGCATCTCATAGCGCGCCATCATGGCAACATGACTGTCTTCGCGTGACGTGGCCACGAAGACCACCTGGACCATGTATCCGCTGCGTCGCAGGTCGCCAGCCAAGGCGGGGACGGCTTCAATCTGCGTCGTCTCCACCTCCGCGATCAGGTTGTGGCGCTGCTTTTGCGTGTCCTTGACGAGGCGATCGAACCAGGCAGCGCAATCCCCGGAAATCCGTTCCGAGGCCTGAAGCGCAATGTCCCCGCCACGCGCCCAGAGCGGGTGGTAGGCGCGTAGGCGGTTCATCGACACGTGAGCGGCCGACGCCACCGTCTCCAGCAACTGCTGCCGCAGCTGCACTGTGGCGAAGGTGAGGCCAGCACCCGGCTGCCCGGTGATGATCATCGCGGCAGGCTGGACGGCCGGCTGTGCGCCCACGGCCAGGTCTGGGCTCACGCAGCGCTCGTAGAGGCGACGCAGCTCCCGGTCCGAGGGTTGGCGCGGCTCAGCAGATCGTGCCGACAAAGGGGAGCGCGCCATCAGGACGCCTCCTCATCGTCGATGGCGCGGCGTGTCCAGTCCTGGCGCGGCGGTCGTTTTGCGGCGAAGCGCTCGATGACCGTCCGGGTGGCGTCCGGATCTTCCGGGTTGAAGGTGGACAGCACCTGGCGGGCTTCGTCCCGCTGCCGTCTGAGCTCGCGAATTCGTGCGGTGTCGAGCGGATTGACGTCCATCAGCCGCTCGATCTCGATGGTCTGGTTGGCGACGAACTGGTTCACGAGCGCGAGCGCCAATTCGCCGTCCAGGGCTTCCTTCAAAGGGGCCCACGGGCTCTCGTCGTAGGCGAAGAACGCGCGCGTCTCGCCGGCTGGCGCCGGCGCGGGTTGATCGAGATCGATCGCGAAGTCGCCCGTGAGCACCGCCTTGGTGAGCCACATGCGCATCACGTCGGCCAGTTCCAGGCCGCGGTCCCGAGCCATCGCCATGGCCTTGTCGGCGATGTCGCGCTCGATGCGGATACGAAGATGGTGGGCGTCCATGCGAGCGCGATTTATAGCAGCCTGCTACAGCAAACTGGCGCATCTCGGCGACTCGTCCGAGGAGTCGCGCTCGCCGCGCGCTGCGGGGCTCAGTGCAGCGCCACGTACACGGCCAGTGCCGTCAGGTGGGCCGGGTAGAACGCGTAGAAGGCCCAACGAGACCTGGGCATCGGGATGTCCACCTGCCTGGCGCCCCAGATGAGCGGGATCGCCACGAGCGCGGCGAAGTTGCCGTTGATCAGGGCCAGGGATGCGGTCGCGCCGACCCAGAGTGCAAGCCGCGCGGCGCTGGGCCGCCTGACGAAGTCCCAGGCGCCGAGGCAGCAGAGCAGGGCGGGCCACCAGAACTCGACGATGGCGCCGCCGACCAGAAAGACCGCCATCGCCAGGAGGCGCCGTGGCACGCCCCCGCGTTCCCAGAGGAAGACGATCGACGTCGCGGCCAGCAAGGTGAAGAGGATGTTCAGGGGCCACCAGCCCACCAGGACCACGAAGGCGGGTGTCGCCAGGGCCCCGAACACGGCGAGGCGCTTCATGACGCGCAGGTGCACCCCTTGAGCGAGCGCGCCGGGCCGGCACAGGTTGTACATGAGCACGAAACCGAAGATCGGCATCACCAACCGGCCCATGGCGTACAGGGACGCGCTGGCTTCGCCCAGGACGTACTTGTTGACGTGATCGGCGGCCATGAGCACGAGGCCGACCCACTTGAGTGACTCGAGCGAGCCGGCGCTGATGGCCCAGGGACTTTCGAGCGCATGCGCCGACCGTCTGGTCACAGGAGCGACGGTCACCTCCGTGTGATGCCTGCTGGCCATGTTCAGTACGCGGGTGGCATGACCACCCCCTCATCCCAGAGGCGGCGCCACTCTCGGGCGTACTGCGCGCCGAGTGTTGGGTCATTGCGCACGACGAGCACGTTCTCGGCATTGCGGCTGGCGGCGGACGAGGTGTAGTTGAAGCTGCCCGTCTGGACTGTGGTGCCGTCGGCGACGATGAACTTGTTGTGCTGCAGGGCGTAGCGCGCGTTGGTGCGCACCGGGACCTGTTCGTTGGCCAGGAACTGGGCGGCCGAGTAGCCCTTGGTGGCTTCTGCGGCATCGATCACGACGAACACCTTGACGCCGCGTCGCTGGGCATCGCGCAGCGCCGTGGCCACTGGCTTGCTGGTGAACGAGTAAGCGGCCACGAAGAGCGTGTCGCGGGCACCGCGGATGGTGTCGAGCACGAGCGGCAGGGCCTCACCGGGCGTGAATGCGGCCGAGATCTCTGCCGCACTGGATGTCGGAAGCTGGGCAGCCGAGGTTTCAGCCTGCGACGCTCGACCAGCGGGCTGCGCTCCAACTGGAGCTGGATGCAGAACAACAGCGAGCCAGACTCCACTGACGAGCGCGAGGCGGTGCACAGTGCGCTGCCGCCTGTGGGCACAGGGGGACTGGCGATCAATGGCGTTCATGGATGGGTTCCTCGCGCGTGCGCGCGCTGCGTTGTCGGACATGGTGAACCTGGGACGGGACACGGTCCACCGGGAGGTGGATGTCGCGGCCCTGTGCCACGGCCTCAGCCAGCCGCTCCCGGATCGCCTGCACGAGGCGCTGCCGGGATGCGCCATCGGTCGTGGTGCGCTCGGCGTACTGCTCGGCAAGGCGGACGCCCGCGGCGGCCGCTGCCAGGTTGGGCTGGGCCGCCAGGTGCTCTTGGGCCACCGGCTCGCCGTCGCGGATCATTCCGGCCGCCTGCTGCAGCGTGCGCATGTGCTCGACCGTCTCGATGCCCCAGCGTGCGCGCTGCGCCACGATCTTCTTTTCACCGACCAGGTCGCCTGCCTCGTCGCGCTGCGGCACCCGGACGTCCACCGCCGTGGTGCCCTGATGGGTCAGGACGACGGATGCGCCGACGCGCGGCTGGGATGCCGACTCGGCCAAGGCGCGCTCCAGGTCGGTGCCCCAAACCGTGCGGTCGCCGACCTCGGTGCGGACCATGACGTAGAAGGACAGCCGCTCCTGCGGGTCAAAGCGGTAGGGAGCCGCCGCCGCGGCCACCAACACGCCCACGATGGGCGTGCGCGCGCCATTGCGGGCCGGCCGTAGGGCATCGTCCGTTGCGCTGCGCGCCGAATCGCCATTTCGTTGGGTGCCGGGTGCAGCTTGTCCGCTGGTGTGCCCTGCGCGCGAGGGATCGCCACGCCTGCCATCCGGATCGGTTTGCGTGTATGCATCGCCAGGGCGGCGGTGGTTCTGGGAACTGGCCACCTGGTGGTGCTCCGCCTCCGAGGGTTCATAGCCCCTGACGTCGATCCCCTGGAGCGCGGCCTCGCGCCACATCCCCTGGCGAAACGCTTCGGTCCCACGCACTGCGATCGTCCGCCACCCGCGCTGCTGGGCGATGGCGATGACGCTGTGCATCACCTCGCGGTTCTCTGTCCGCACCCGAATCCGGCTGCCGTCGTCGATGAAGGCGAGCGTCCGGTCCGGAAACAGGTAACTGTCATCGATGCGCAGGTACCGGCGCTCGATGGCATCCGGAACAGGTGGGTGATGGCGATTGGGCGCGGCAGCATTGCCCTGGACGGTGCCGGCGAAGTTGCTCGCGCTGGTGGCCTGCTGGTTGCCGGTTGCGGCAGAGGAAGAAGCAGAAGCGTTGGCGGTGGCCATGGCGTCTCCTTGATGTGTCGGGTCCGGTGCGTCAATCGAGCAGGCGCGAGACGAAGGCGTCCGCGCGCTGCTTGATCTCGTCGTCGGTCAGTGGCTCGGTCGGGATTTCGACATCGTCGAAGTCGAAGGAGAAGTCGCTGAGCTTTAGTTCATTGTTGAGTACGGCTGCGGACATGGCAGAAGCCTCCTTGGTGATGGTCGAACCTCCGCTCGGGCACGCCGGGCGAGGAGCGGCAGCAGTGGCAGGCGTGCCGCCTGCGTGGATG
>SCOE01000038.1 GCA_005503065.1 Comamonadaceae bacterium ALPHA2B | reverse complement strand
GGCGAACCCACCGCGGGCATCGGCCGCCGCCGCTGGGTCGGCGCGCTGGTGGCGGTGCTGGTGCTCGGCGCGCTCGTCGGCGGCAGCTATTACCTGATCAAGCGGCCGGCGGCCGATGCCCGCGGTGGGTTCGCCGGTGGTCCACGTGGCCCCGGCGGCCCGGGCGGGCCAGGCGGGCCCGGCGGCGGCGCCGGCCTCGTCACCGTGGGCCATGCGGCCGTCACGTCGGCCGAGCTGCCGATCACCATCGACGCGCTGGGCACCGTCACGCCGCTGGCCACCATCACGCTCAAGCCCCAGGTGGGGGGCGTGCTGACCGAGGTGCTCTTCACCGAAGGCCAGACGGTGAAGAAGGGCCAGCTGCTGGCCCGCATCGACCCGCGGCCTTACGAACAGGCGCTGGAGCAGGCGCGCGGCACCCGCATGCGCGACGAGGCGCAGCTGGAGGCGGCGCGCGTCACGCTGGGCCGCTACCGCACCCTGCTGGGCCAGGACTCGATCGCCCGCCAGGACGTGGACACGCAGGCCGCGCTGGTCAAGCAGCTCGAGGG
This sequence comes from Comamonadaceae bacterium ALPHA2B, assembly GCA_005503065.1. GTDB lineage: Bacteria > Pseudomonadota > Gammaproteobacteria > Burkholderiales > Burkholderiaceae_C > Xenophilus. The sequence continues at coordinate 52,046 of SCOE01000038.1, read as the reverse complement.
CACGGTCGTCAGCGACAAGGCCTCCGAGGCGGCGGCCCGGGTGAACCTGGAGTTCACGCGCATCACCGCGCCGGTCACGGGCCGCATCGGCCTGCGCGCCGTCGACCCGGGCAACACCGTGGCGGCCGGCTCGACCACCGGCATCGCCGTCATCACGCAGATGAACCCCATCGACGTGCAGTTCGCCGTGCCGCAGGACCGCGTGCCCGAGATCCAGGCCGAGGCCGCGGCCGGCCGCAAGCTCGCCGTGGCCGCGCTGGACCGCACCCGCAGCGACCGGCTCGACAGCGGCAGCTTCTCGACGCTGGACAACGTGGTCGACACCACCACCGGCACCGTCAAGGCCAAGGCCCGCTTCGACAACGTCGAGGCCAAGCTCTTTCCCAGCCAGTTCGTGAACGTGCGGCTCACGCTGCGCACCATCAACGCGCTGGTGGTGCCGGTGACGGCCGTGCGCACCGGCCCCAACGGCCCCTACGTCTACGTGATCGGCGAGGACCGCACGGTGTCGATGCGCGCGGTCAAGCGCGGCGAGTCGACCGTCGACGTGACCGCCATCACCGAGGGCCTGAAGGCCGGCGAACTGGTGGTGACCGAAGGCGGCGACCGCCTGAGCGAAGGCTCGCGCGTGCAGCTGCAGGGCGAGCGGCCGGCGGCCGGCCCGCGCCAGGGCACCGGCCAGGGCCGTCGTCGCGGCCAGCAGGGGGCGGGTGGCCAAGGCCAGGGCTCCGGAGGCCCGGGCGCCGCACCCGCGCCGCAGGGCACGGCCTCGGCACCCGTCGTGGGTGCGCCCGGCCCGGCGCCGGTGGGCGAGGGCACGGCCGCGACGGCGGCGCCCTCGGGCGCACATGTGGCGCCGGGCGCTGCCGGCCTGCCCACGGCCGAGCAGCGCCAGCGCATGCTGGAGTCCGTGAAGGACGACCCGGAGCAACTCGCGCGCCGCAAGCAGTTCCTCGACCAGCTCGACAAGGGTGACCCGGCCGCCATCGAGCGCTGGCAGCGCATGCAGCAGCGTCGGCGCGACGGCGCGGGCGGCTGATCGCATGATGGCCTTCTGCTACGAAATCGATAGCTGCCTGCGCATGACTGGCGGGGGCTGCGGGCCGATTCGGCTCGAAACCCTGCGCCGCGCAGGTGGCCACGCACGATGAGCCCGTCCAAGCCTTTCATCGAACGCCCGGTCGCCACGGGCCTGCTGATGCTGGCCATCGTGCTGGCGGGCCTGGTGGGCCTGCGTTTCCTGCCGCTGGCGGCGCTGCCGCAGGTCGACTACCCGACCATCCAGGTGCAGACGCTCTACCCCGGCGGCAGCCCCGAGGTGATGAGCCGCACCGTGAGCGCGCCGCTGGAGCGCCAGTTCGGCCAGATGGCGGGGCTCAACCGCATGAGCTCGGTGAGCGCGGCGGGCGTGTCCATCGTCACCCTGCAGTTCGACCTGAACCAGACGCTCGACGTCGCCGAGCAGCAGGTGCAGGCCGCCATCAACGCCGGCGGCTCCTTCCTCCCGGCCGACCTGCCCGCGCCGCCGGTCTATGCCAAGGTCAACCCGGCCGATTCGCCCATCCTCACGCTGGCCGTGAGCTCCGACACGATGAAGCTGACCGAGGTGCAGAACCTGGTCAACACGCGGCTGGCGCAGAAGATGAGCCAGGTCAACGGCGTGGGCCTGGTCACGCTCTCGGGCGGGCAGCGGCCGGCCGTGCGCATCCAGGCCGACACCAATGCGCTGGCCTCGGTGGGCATCGGCATCGACACCCTGCGCAGCGCCATCACCGCCGCCAACGCCAACAGCGCCAAGGGCAGCTTCGACGGGCCCAAGCGCTCGTACACCATCAACAGCAACGACCAGCTGATGGCGGCGGCCGACTACATGAACCTCATCGTGGCGTGGAAGAACGGCGCCCCGGTGCGCATGCGCGACGTGGCGAAGGTGGTCGACAGCGCCGAGAACACCGAGCTGGGCGCCTGGGCGGCGCTCAAGGGCGGCGAGGTGGTGTCCAACAGCCAGGCGAAGGGCGGCGATGGAACCCTTCGCCCGGCCGTCATCCTGAACGTGCAGCGCCAGCCGGGCGCCAACGTCATCGCGACGGTCGACGCCATCGAGAAGCAACTGCCCGAACTCGAGGCCTCGCTGCCCGGCGCGGTGCGTGTCGAGATCCTGTCGGACCGCACCACGGGCATCCGCGCCTCGGTCGAGCATGTGCAGCTGGAGCTGATCCTGGCCGTGGTGCTGGTGGTGCTGGTGATCTTCTTCTTCCTGCACAGCGTGCAGGCCACCATCATCGCCAGCATCGCGGTGCCGATCTCGCTCATCGGCACCTGCGGGCTGATGTACCTGCTGGGGTACTCGCTCAACAACCTGAGCCTGATGGCGCTCACGATCGCGACCGGCTTCGTGGTCGACGACGCGATCGTGATGATCGAGAACATCGCGCGCTACCTGGAGGAGGGCGAGAAGCCCTTCGCCGCCGCGCTCAAGGGCGCGACGCAGATCGGCTTCACCATCATCTCGCTGACCATTTCGCTGATCGCGGTGCTGATCCCGCTGCTGTTCATGAGCGACGTGGTGGGGCGGCTGTTCCGCGAGTTCGCCGTCACGCTGGCGATCACCATCCTGATCTCGGCCGTGGTCTCGCTCACGCTGGTGCCCATGATGTCGGCCCGCTGGCTCAAGCCCGAGTCGCAGCAGGGCGGCAAGCTGGGCCACAAGGTGCAGGCCTTCTTCGACCGCGTGATCGCGCGTTACGACGTGGGCCTGCAATGGGTGCTGCGCCACCAGCCGCTGACGCTGATCGTGGCGGTGGCGACGATGGCGCTCACGGTGCTGCTGTACGTCGCCATTCCCAAGGGCCTGTTCCCGACGCAGGACACCGGCCAGCTCAAGGGCCGCATCGAAGCGGCGCAGGACGTGTCGTACCAGCGCATGGCCGAGCTGCAGCAGGCGGCGGCCACGGCGATCCTGGGCGACGAGGACGTGCAGAGCGTGAGCGCGGTGGTCGGCGTGGACGCCGCCAACAACACCACGCTCAACACCGGCAGCCTGCTCGTCAACCTGCGGCCGGGCCGGGGCGGCCAGCAGGACACCATGCAGCGCCTGCGCGAGCGCGTTCGCCAGCAGGTGGCCGGCGTCACGCTGTACCTGCAGCCCACGCAGGACCTGACCATCGATGCCGAGACCGGTCCCACCGAGTTCCGCATCTCGCTCGAAGGCGTGGACACGCAGGCCGTGAACGACTGGGCGAAGAAGCTGGTCGACAAGCTGCGCAGCGATGCGCTGGCCCCCACGGTGCGCAACGCCACCACCGACGCCGGCGCGCAGGGCCTGGCGGCCTACGTGGACATCGACCGCAGCACCGCGTCGCGCCTGTCGGTCACTGCCAGCTCGGTCGACGACGCGCTCTACAGCGCCTTCGGCCAGCGCATCGTGTCGACCATCTTCACCGAGACGAACCAGTACCGCGTGATCCTGGAGGCGCAGCGCGACGGCCTCGAGTCCATCCAGGGCCTGGGCACGCTGCAGATGAAGACGGGCGGCGGCAGCACCACGCCGCTGTCGTCCTTCGCCACCGTGCGCGAGCAGCTCGCGCCGCTGCAGGTCACCCGCGTGGCGCAGTACCCCTCGGCCACGGTGGGCTTCGACACCGCGCCGGGCGTGGCGCTGGGCAGGTCGGTGACGGCGATCCGCGAAGCGGCGAAAGAGATCGGCATGCCCGGGAGCATCACCATGCGCTTCCTGGGCGCGGCCGGGGCGTATGAGAAGTCGCTGACCAGCCAGCTGTGGCTGATCCTGGCGGCCGTGGTGTGCGTGTACATCGTGCTGGGCGTGCTGTACGAGAGTTACGTGCATCCGCTCACGATTCTGTCGACGCTGCCCTCCGCCGGCGTGGGCGCGCTGCTCGCGCTGATGCTCACCGGCAATGACCTCGGGGTGATCGGCATCATCGGGATCATCCTGCTGATCGGCATCGTCAAGAAGAACGCGATCATGATGATCGACTTCGCCATCGACGCGGAACGCAACCAGGGCAAGTCGCCGCAGGAGGCGATCCACCAGGCGGCGCTGCTGCGTTTCCGGCCGATCCTGATGACGACGCTGGCGGCCCTGTTCGCCGCCGTGCCGCTGATGCTGGGCTGGGGCGAGGGCGCCGAGCTGCGGCGCCCGCTGGGGCTGGCGATCTTCGGCGGGCTGGTGGTGTCGCAGGTGTTGACGCTGTTCACGACGCCGGTGATTTATCTGGCGTTCGATCGGATGGGGCGGAGGTTTTCGAGGCGTTCTGGGGAAGCCTCGGATGATGCCGAGAGGGCTTCCGCGTGAGTTTTGATTGGCCTTGCTCGGGATGGATGCGCAGGAGCCGGGATGTGCGCCCGGCGGCGCAGTCCCTTTCTTTTGCTTCGCCAAAAGAAAGGAACCAAAGAAAAGGCGACCCTGCTGGCTGCGACCCTTCGCTTCGCTGCGGGCAACCTGCGCCGCGACGCTGGCGGGGTGCGCTGCAGAACTCGCTACGCGCTTTGCGCTGCGCTCAGACAGCTGCAGCGAGTCAGATCACGAAGCCGCTGTTGCCGCACGCGGCACAGCGGCCACCCCGCCATCGCCACGTCACAGGCGCATCCAGAAGGGACCCTTCAGGACGGGCCATCGCTTCGCTCGGCCGTCGGGAAAACACCAAAGAAGGACAAGGCTGCGCAGCAGCCTTGTTGACCCGGGGCCCGGGTCCCCTCTGTGTGCGCCGAGGAGCGCAGCGGCTGGCGGATCAAGGGCCGCGCATGTTTGAGCGAAGCGAGTTTGCGCGGACCCCGCCGGCCGCGAGCACCGCAGGTTGCCCCGAAGCGAAGCGAAGGGGACGCAGACAGTGGGGTCGCCTTTTCTTTGCTGACTTTCTTTTGGCGAAGCAAAAGAAAGTTAGGCCGCCGCCGGGCGGCACTCCCGGCTCCTGCCTTGGAGAAGGCACACCGCAAGCCCAGCAAACGAACACAGGAGCAGGCCCATGAACCTCTCCTACATCTTCGTCAAACGCCCCATCGCCACCGTCCTCCTGACGATCGGCATCGCCCTGGCCGGCATCATGGCCTTCTTCGTCCTGCCGGTCTCGCCGCTGCCGCAGGTCGACTTCCCGGTGATCTCGGTGTCGGCCAGCCTGCCCGGCGCCAGCCCGAGCACGATGGCCTCGAGCGTCGCGACGCCGCTGGAGCGGCGCCTGGGCGTGATCCCCGGCGTCAACGAGCTGACGTCCAACAGCTCCACCGGCTCGACGCGCGTCACGCTGCAGTTCGATCTCAGCCGCAACATCGACTCCGCCGCCCGCGAGGTGCAGGCGGCGATCAATGCCGCGCGGGCCGACCTGCCGAGCACGCTGCGCAGCAACCCGACCTACCGCAAGGCCAACCCCACGGCGGCGCCGGTGGTGATCCTCGCGCTCACCTCCAAGACGCGCACGCCGGGGCAGATCTACGACGCCGTGTCCAACATCGTGAGCCAGCGGCTGTCGCAGGTCGACGGCGTGGGCGACGTGGAGATCGGCGGCGGCTCGCTGCCGGCGGTGCGCGTCGAACTCGACCCGTTCCCGCTCAACCGCATGGGCATCAGCACCGAGGACGTGCGCGCCGCCATCCAGGCCAACAACGCCAACCGGCCCAAGGGCACGATCCAGAGCGACGACCGGCGGCTGCAGATCTACACGCCCGCGCCGGGCCTGCGCGCGGCCGACTACCGCGACCTGGTGATCGCCTGGCGCAACAACGCGCCGGTGAAGCTTTCGGACGTGGCCCGCGTGACCGACAGCGTGGAGAACACGCGCACCGTGGGCCTGTTCAACGGCGAGCCGGCGGTGATCGTGCTGGTCACGCAGGAGCCGGGCGCCAACATCATCGAGACGGTGGACGGCGTGCGCAAGCTGCTGCCCGAACTGCGCGAGCAGCTGCCGCAGGACATCTCGGTGCAGGTGGCATCGGACCGCACCAACTCCATCCGCGCCTCGCTGCGCGAGGTCGAGGTCACGCTGGTGATCTCGGTGATGCTGGTGGTGTTCGTCGTGGGCGTGTTCCTGCGCCGCGCTCGGGCCACCATCATTCCGGCGGTGGCCACCGTGGTGTCGCTGTTGGGCACCTTCGGCGTCATGTACCTGCTGGGCTTCTCGCTCAACAACCTGTCGCTGATGGCGCTCACGGTGGCCACCGGATTCGTGGTCGACGACGCCATCGTGGTGCTGGAGAACACGCAGCGCCACATCGAGGCAGGCATGGGCCGGCTCGAGGCCGCGCTCAAGGGCGCGCGCGAGGTCGGCTTCACGGTGCTGTCGATCAGCCTGTCGCTGGTGGCGGTGTTCATTCCGCTGCTGTTCATGGGCGGGCAGGTGGGGCGCCTGTTCAAGGAGTTCGCGGTCACGCTGTCGGCCTCGGTGCTGATCTCGCTGGTGATCTCGCTCACCACCACGCCGATGCTGTGCGCCACGCTGCTGCGCGCCGAGTCGTACTACGCGCGCAGGAAGCCGGGGCGTTTCTCCGGTCCCTTCCTGCGCTGGACCGAGCGGCTGTGGCAGTGGAGCCTGCGCACCTACGCCCACAGCCTGGACTGGGCGCTGGCGAGCAAGGCGCTGGTGGTGCTGTCGCTGGTGCTGGTCGTGGGGCTGAACGTGTACCTGTTCGCGCACATCCCCAAGGGCTTCTTCCCGCAGCAGGACAACGGCCAGCTCAATGCCGGCATCCGCGCGGACCAGAGCATTTCCTCGACGGCACTCACCGCCAAGCTCAAGCAGGCGGTGGCCATCATCCATGCCGACCCGGCGGTGGACACGGTGGTGGCCTTCGGCGGCGGTTCGCGCGCGGGCGGCGGCTTCATGTTCGTCAACCTCAAGCCCTACGGCTCGGTGCGCACCGAGAAGACGCAGGCCGTGGTCGACCGTCTGCGACCGCAGCTCAACCAGCTCACCGGCCTGCGCGTGTTCCTCGGGCCGGTGCAGGACCTGCGCATGGGCGGGCGGCAGAGCAACTCGACCTACCAGTACACGCTCAAGAGCGACTCGCTGGCCGACCTGCGCACCTGGTCGAAGAAGCTGGCCGACCGCATGCAGGAGCTGCCGCAGCTCACGGACGTGGATGGCGAGTCCTCGGACAACGGCGTCGAGACCTACGTGCAGGTCGACCGCGACGCCGCGGCCCGCCTGGGCGTGAACACCTCGGCCATCAACACCGCGCTCTACAACGCCTACGGCCAGCGCTCGGTGGCGACGATCTACAACGACCTCAACCAGTACTCGGTCATCATGGAATGGGCGCCGCGCTTCCAGCAGTCGCCCATCGTGCTGAAGGACCTGTACGTGCCCTCGACGCTGAACACCAGCACCAACGCCGCGACCGGCGCCACGACGGTGAGCAGCGTCCAGGCCAACACCGACGCGAGCACCGGCACCTCCACCGTGACCTCGGCCAACCCGGCGTCGCGCACCTCGTCGGCGGGGCAGGCCATCGCGTCGAACACCACGGCGATGGTGCCGCTCTCGGCCTTCGCGCGGCTGGCCGAGCGGGCGGTGCCCAGTTCCATCAGCCACGAGGACACCGAGCTCGCGAGCACCGTCTCCTTCAGCCTGGCCGACGGCGTGACGCTGGCCGAGGCCCAGCGCCTGGTCAAGCAGGCCGAGAACGACATCGCCATGCCCATCAACGTGCGCGGCAGCTTCTCGGGCACGGCGCGCGCGGCGCAGGACTCGAACTCTCAGCAGCTCGTGCTGATCCTGGCCGCCATCGTGGTGATCTACATCGTGCTGGGCATCCTGTACGAAAGCCTGATCCACCCGATCACGGTGCTGACCACGCTGCCCTCCGCCGGCGTCGGCGCGGTGCTGGCCCTGCTGCTGTTCCGCATGGAGCTGTCGATCATCGCGCTCATCGGCCTCTTCCTGCTGATCGGCATCGTGAAGAAGAACGCCATCATGATCATCGACTTCGCGCTGGAGGCCGAGCGCTCGCGCGGGCTCACGGCGCTCGAAGCCGTGCGCGAGGCCAGCCTGCTGCGCTTCCGCCCCATCCTCATGACCACGCTGGCCGCCGCGCTGGGTGCGCTGCCGCTGGCCATCGGCTTCGGCCAGGGTGCCGAGCTGCGCCAGCCGCTGGGGGTGACCATCATCGGTGGCCTGATCGCGAGCCAGCTGCTGACCCTGCTGACGGTGCCCGTGGTCTACGTGCTGCTCGACAAGCTGCGCCGCCGGCCCGCCAACGAACGCCACCTGGCGAGGGCCTGATCCCATGACCATTCTTTCCCTCGATTGCTATCAAATTCATAGCTGCTCGCGCCCGTTCGGCGGGCGTTCCAGGCACTTTTTGCTTGCAAGCGTTGCCCTGGCCGCAGCGCTGGCGCTCGGCGGCTGCGCGGTCGGCCCGCGCTACGAGCGGCCCGTCGCGACCACGGCCACGGCTTTCAAGGAGGCGCCCGCGGCCGAGGGCTGGGTGCCGGCCCAGCCCGGCGATGCGCTGGACCGCGGCGAGTGGTGGACGCGCTTCGGCGATCCGCAGCTCGACGCCCTGGCCGCACGCGTGCAGATCTCGAACCAGAACATCGCCGCCGCGGTGGCCGCCTACACACAGGCGCAGGCGCTGGTGCGCCAGCAGCGCGCGGCGCTGTTCCCGAGCGTGAGCCTGGACGGCAGCGGGCGCCGTACGGGGGCGGTGCGCAACGAGGGCACGGGCTCGCCCACCAACAGCTTCTCGGCCAGCCTGGCGGCCGACTGGTCGCCCGACCTGTGGGGCCGGCTGCGCGAGGCCGTGGGCAACGCGCAGGCCAATGCGCAGGCCAGCGAGGCCGACCTGGCGTCGGCACGGCTGTCGGCGATCGGCGACCTGGTTACCAACTACTTCTCGCTGCGCGAGGCCGACACCGAGCTGCGCCTGCTGAACGAGACCATCGAGGGCTACGAGCGCGCCCTTGCCATCACGCGCAACCGCTACGAGGCCGGGATCGCGGCGCAGACCGACGTGCTGCAGGCCCAGACCCAGCTGGTCAGCGCGCAGGCCGAGCGCGTGGCGCTGCGCCGCACCCGCGCCACCTACGAGCACGCCATCGCCGTGCTGGTGGGCGCCGTGCCGGCGGACTTCTCCATCGCCGTGGCCGAGTGGAAGCCGACGGTGCCGGCCGTGCCCAACGGCGTGCCCTCGCTGCTGCTGCAGCGCCGGCCCGACATCGCGGCGGCCGAGCGGGCGGTCGCATCGGCCAACGCGCAGATCGGCATCGCGCGCGCCGCGTACTTCCCGAACATCGGCCTCACGGCCTCGGTCAGCAGCAGCACCAGTCGCGTGCGCGACCTGTTCGATGCGTCGAACATGCTGTGGGCGCTGGGCCTGTCGGTGGCGCAGACGGTGTTCGACGCGGGCGCCATCGGGGCCGGCGTCGATGCGGCCAAGGCCGCGCACGAGGCCAGCGTGGCGCGCTACCGGCAGACCGTGCTCGCCGCCTTCCAGAGCGTGGAGGACCAGCTCAGCGCCACCGCCGCCCTCGCCGAGCAGGAGGGCCTGCGCCGCACCGCCTCGCTGGCGGCCGACCGCACCGAGCAGCAGTTGCTCAACCGCTACCGCGCCGGGCAGGTGAACTACACCGACGTGGTGAGCGCGCAGGCGTCGGCCCTGAGCGCGCGGCGCAGCCTGGTGCAGGTGCAGCTCGCGCGGCAGACCGCGGCGGTGGGTTTGATCCAGTCGCTCGGCGGCGGGTGGGAGGCCGCCTGGCTGCGCGACGCCGCGCCCGCGGTCGATCCCGTTCGAAGCCCGGGCTGAGCGGCCTGGGAAGCACGCCGGCCGGCAGGCGCGAAATTTTGTGGACGCCGTCCACTTCATCGCCTAAAGTCCGGACTCGCACCGGCCGCGGTGCCGCTTCAGCAAGGACACCATGGGCAAGGTTTTCGTCAACATCGGCCTCAGCCTCGATGGCTACATGGCCCCCGAGGGCATGCGGATGGACCGGCCCGAGCACATGGGCTGGGGCGCGAAGTGGGGCGCGATGATGGGCTGGCTGCTGCGCCAGCAGCACTTCCGCGAGAACGTGCTCAAGGCCGGGCCGGGCGGCGAGACCGGCCCCATCAACGACCATGTGCGCAGCACCTTCGAGCGCATCGGCGCCAACATCATGGGCAAGCGCATGTTCGACCAGGGCGAGGTCGCCTGGCCGGAAGAGGCACCCTTCCACACGCCCGTCTACGTGCTGACGCATGAGAAACGCGAGCCCTGGTTGCGGCCGGGCGGCACCGTCTTCCACTTCGTCAACGACGGGCCGGAGCGCGCGCTGGAACTCGCGCGTGCCTCTGCCGGCGACCGCGACGTGCGCATCTCGGGCGGCGCCGAGGTGATCCAGCAGTACCTGAACCTCGGCGTCGTCGACGAGCTCGAGATCGCGCTGGCACCGGTGCTGTTCGGCAGCGGGAGGCGCCTGTTCGAACACCTGCATGCGCCCGCAGCGGCATGGCGCATCGACCGCGTGCTCGACGGCCCCGGAGCGACGCACCTGCGCTACGTGCGCGCCTGAACGAGGCAGCGGCGGCAGGCGCGCTGGCCGGCACGCCGCGCCTGCGACTTCGATGATGCGAGGGGTGCCGTCGTGCGCGCGCCGCGCGGCCCTGTTGCCGAAGGAAACAGGCCTCGGACAGGCACCCCGAGAATGGACGCATGCATCGATCCCTTCTTCCGCTCCCGCGTGCATTGGCGTGCGCCCCGGCCTGCCTCGGCCTTGCCGCATTGCTCGCGGGATGCGCCTCGTCCCCGCCGCCTGCTTCGCCATCCGCCCCGCCCGGTCCGCCAGTCGCTGCGGCCCCTGCGGCAACGCCGAGTCCGCCCCCCCCACCGCCGGCCGGCACCGCGGCGGTGCCGCAGGACATCGCCCTGCAACAGCGCTTCACCGCCTGGCTTGCGGAGTACCGCGCCTTCGCCCGCGCCAGCGGCGTCAGCGATGCCACGCTGCAAGCCGCGCTCGACGGCGCCCAGTACCTGCCGCGCGTCGTGGAGCTCGACCGCGCGCAGCCCGAGTTCACGCGTGCCGTGTGGGACTACCTCGACACCGCAGCCAGCCCCGAGCGCGTCGCGCGCGGCCAGAAGCAGGGCGCGCTGGCCCGGGCCGACATCGATGCCGCGGCCGCGCGCTACGGCGTGCCCGCCGAGGTGCTGCTGGCGATCTGGGGCATGGAAAGCAATTTCGGCAGCAACTACGGCAGCACACCCACCGTCGACGCATTGGCCACGCTGGGCTTCGACGGCCGCCGCGGCGACTGGGCGCGCAAGGAGTTGCTGGCGGCCCTGCAGATCCTCGATCGGCGCGACATCGACCGTGCGCACATGATCGGCTCGTGGGCCGGTGCGATGGGCCAGACGCAGTTCATGCCCTCGACCTTCCTGACCTACGCGGTGGATGCCGATGGCGACGGCCGCCGCGACATCTGGGGCAGCATGGCCGATGTCATGGCATCGACGGCCAACTTCATGACGCGCTCGGGCTGGCGCAGCGGGCAGCCCTGGGGCCTGGAGGTGAGCCTGCCCGCGGGTTTCGATCCCGCGCGCGCCGACCCTGCCGTGCGCCAGCCGGCCAGCCAATGGGCGGCCGAGGGCGTGCGTGCCGCCGATGGCCGGCCGCTGCCCGAACTGCCCGAGGCCGAACTGCTGCTGCCTGCCGGCGCGCGCGGCCCGGCCTTCCTCGTCGGCCCGAACTTCCGCGCGCTCCTGCGCTACAACAACTCGACCAGCTACGCGCTCGGCGTCGGCCTGCTGGCGCAGCGCCTGGCCGGCGGGCCCGGCGTGCAGGCCGCGTGGCCGCGCGACCTGGTGCCGCTGTCGCGCAGCCAGGTGACTGCCTTGCAGACGGTCTTGAACACGCGGGGCTTCGGCACGGGCACACCCGATGGCGTGATGGGCCCGGCCACGCGCCGGGGCCTGCGCGACTGGCAGCGCAGCGTCGGCCTGCCGGCCGATGGGTACCCGACCACGGAGTTGCTGCAGCGGTTGCAGTCGCCTTGAACGGCGCCCGCACTCAGCGTCGGCGGCCGGGCGCCTCCAGGTAGGCGCCAGTCTCGAGCAGCCGGCGCTCGGCCTCGTCGATGCGCCGCACCGCGCCCCTGCCCGCCCGGCTGGCCAGCAGTTCGACCAGCGCCTCGGCGAGTGCCATGCCGGCCGCCACCGAGGGGAAGAAGGAGGGGCTGTCGATGGTGAAGAGCAGCGTCTCCTGGGCGAGCAGCGACAGGGGGGAGGCGGGGCTGTCGGTCAGCGCCACGATGCGGCAGCCGGCCGCCTTCGCCGCCTCGGCGACCTGCAGCGCCTCGCGCGAGTAGGGCGCAAAGCTGGCCACCATCAGCACGTCGCCCTTGGCAAAGGCGCGCTGCTGCATCTCCAGCACGCCGCCCTGCCCATCGACCAGGTGCACGGTGGTCCGGAACAGCCGGTACTGGTAGACGAAGGCGAAGGCGATCGGGAAGCAGGCGCGAAAGCCAGCCGCATGCACGGCCGGGGCCTTCTCGACCAGCGCACACGCCCGCTCCAGGGCCCCCGCGCTCTGGGCCTGCGTGGCCTCGAGGTTGCGACGCTGCACCTCGAACATCTCCTGCGTCAGGCCGCCGTCCCCGGCGCGGCTGATGAGCCGTTGCGCGCGGGCGCCGTAGGCCTGGCCGCCCAGGCCCATGTCGGCCGCGAACGCCGCCTTCAGCGGTGGCCAGCCTTCGAAGCCCAGGTGCTGCGCGAAGCGCACCAGCGTGGCCGGTGTGGCGCCGGCATTCGCGCCCACGCTGCGCATCGAGGTGGTGACGACCTCGGCCGGATGGTCCAGCAGGTACTTCGCGATCTGTTGCAGGGCGGGGCTCAGGTCGGCGAAGCGCTGGCGGATCTGGTCCTGGATGGAGGTCATGGCGGCGAGGAGGGTTGGAACGAATGTACCGGAACCGACACGCATGTTCCGCCTTTGCAGTTGACGGAACAAATGTTCCATATCAGAATTTATGCAGAACATTGGTTCCAGTCACCCGATCGCTCTGCCCATGACGCACGTCTTCCACCGTCACCTGCACCATACGCCCCCCGTCGCCGTTTCCGCGCAAGGCCTGCACATCCGCGATGACCGGGGCCGCAGCTACCTCGACGCCTCCGGCGGCGCTGCCGTGTCCTGCCTGGGCCACGGGCACCCCGACGTCCTCGCCGCGATGCACGCGCAGATCGACGCGCTGCCCTACGCCCACACCAGCTTCTTCACCTCCGAGGTGGCGGAGCAACTGGCCGACGAGCTGGTGCGTACGGCCCCGGCCGGCATGCGGCACGCCTACCTGGTCAGCGGCGGCTCGGAGGCGGTGGAGTCGGCCCTCAAGATGGCGCGCCAGTACTTCGTCGAGATCGGCCAGCCGCAGCGCACGCACTTCATCGCGCGCCGGCAGAGCTACCACGGCAACACGCTGGGCGCGCTCGCGGTCGGAGGCAATGCCTGGCGGCGCGAGCCCTTCGCGCCCCTCCTGGTGCCGGCCACCCACGTGTCGCCCTGCTATCCCTACCGCGAGCAGCGTGATGGCGAGCGCCCCGAGCAATACGGCCAGCGGCTGGCCGACGAACTGGAGCAGGCCATCCTGGCGCAGGGGCCCGGGCGCGTGATCGCCTTCGTCGCCGAAACGGTCGGCGGCGCCACGGCCGGCGTGCTCACGCCGGTGCCAGGCTACTTCCAGGCCGTGCGTGCGGTGTGCGACCGCCATGGGGTGCTGCTGATTCTCGACGAGGTGATGTGCGGCATGGGCCGCACCGGCACCCTCTACGCCAGTGAGCAGGAAGGCGTGGTGCCCGACCTGGTCACGATCGCCAAGGGCCTGGGCGGCGGCTACCAGCCGGTGGGCGCCGTGCTGGCGCAGCAAAAGATCGTCGATGCCATGTCGCAGGGCAGCGGCTTCTTCCAGCACGGCCACACCTACCTGGGACACCCGATGGCCTGCGCTGCCGCGCTGGCGGTGCAGCGGGTGATCCACCGCGACGGGCTGCTGGCCCAGGTGAGGGCCGACGGCGAAGTCTTCGGCGTCCTGCTGCGCGAGGCGCTGGGCGGCCACCCGCATGTCGGCGACGTGCGCGGTCGCGGCTTCTTCTGGGGTGTGGAACTGGTGGCCGACCGCGCGGGCAAGACGCCCTTCGATCCGGCCTGCAAGGTGCATGCAGCGATCAAGAAGGACGCCATGGCGCGGGGCCTGCTCTGCTACCCCATGGGCGGCACGGTGGATGGCCGCGTGGGTGACCACGTGCTGCTGGCACCGCCTTTCATCGCCACGCGCGACGACCTGCAGCGCATCGCATCCGTGCTGGCAGAGTCGGTCGACGCCGTGACGCGCGCGGCGATGCGCTGACCTTCCCGCTTTCCCTCCCTCTCTTCTTCTTCCACCTTTTTTCGAGGAGCTTCGTCATGCTTCGGATTCACCCTGCCTCCCCCTTGCTGCTTGCCCTGCTGTCGCTGGGCGCCGCGCTGCCCCTGGCCGCCCATGCGCAGGAGGGCACGCTCGGCAAGATCAGGGACTCGGCCAGCATCACGCTGGGCCACCGCGAGTCGTCCTTCGGCTTCTCGTACAACGACGGCGGCCCCACGCCCGTGGGCTACAGCATCGACATCTGCATGAAGATCGTGGATGCCGTGAAGGCCGAGCTGAAGCTGCCCAAGATCGACATCAGGTACCAGCTCGTCACGTCACAGAACCGCATCCCGCTGGTGATGAACGGCACGGTGGACATCGAGTGCGGCTCCACCACCAACCTGGTCGAGCGGCAGAAGCAGGTCGCGTTCTCGCCCGACATCTTCCGCTACAACGTGCGCATGCTGGTCAAGGCCGATTCGGGCATCCGGAGCATTGCGGACCTGCAGGGCAAGAGCGTGGTGACGACCACCGGCACCACGTCCTTTCGGCTGCTGCGCGAGGCCGACAAGGGAAAGAACCTGGAGATCACGCCCCTGGCCGGCAAGGACCACGCGGACTCCTTCCTGCTGGTGGAGAACGGGCGTGCGCAGGCCTTCGTGCTCGACGACATCCTGCTCGCGGGCCTGGTCGCGACCGCCAAGAACCCGAAGGACTTCGTCATCACCGGCGAACCGCTGCGCACCGAGAACCAGTCGCTGATGCTGCGCAAGGACGATCCCGCGTTCAAGGCCCTGGTCGACCGCGTCGTCACCGGCATGATGAAATCCGGCGAGATGGAGAAGCTTTACGCGAGGTGGTTCACCTCGCCCATTCCGCCCAAGGGCGTGAACATCAACTACCCGCTCAACGCCGAGACGAGGGAGGCTTTCGCCAACCCGTCCGACAAGGGCATCTGACCTGCCAACACCATGCGCATCGCCCTGATCCACGCCCTGGCCCATTCGGTGGCTCCCATCAACGAGGCCTTCGAGCGCGACTGGCCCGAGGCGCGGCGCATGAACCTGCTGGACGACAGCCTGTCGGCCGACCTGGCGGCGAGCGGGCGCGGGCTGGACGCGGCGATGCACGAGCGCTTCATGCGCCTGGGCCACTACGCGGTCGACACCGGCGCCGACGGTATCCTCTTCACCTGCTCGGCCTTCGGGCCCTGCATCGAGGCGGTTGCGCGCGCCCACGCACCGATGCCGGTCCTCAAGCCCAACGAAGCCATGATCGATGAAGCTGCGCAGGGCGAGGGGCCGCTCGGCCTCGTCGCCACCTTCGCGGCAACGCTGCAGTCGATGCCGCCGGAATTCCCGCCGGGTGTCGCGTTGCAGACGGCGCTGGCCGCGGGCGCGCTGGAGGCGCTCGATGCCGGGGACACGACGCGGCACGATGCCCTCATCGCGGAGCAGGCCGCCGCGCTGGCTGCACGCGGCTGCACGCGCATCGCGTTGGCCCAGTTCAGCATGGCACGGGCGCGCGCGGCCTGCGAGGCCGCCAGCGGGCTGCCGGTGCTCACGACCGTCGACAGCGCGGTACGCGCACTCAGGCGAAGGCTGAAGCCGAACTGACTTGCGCCCTCGCGATAATCGGCGCTCGCTTTGCGGCGCCCGGTGCGGCGCGCCGGGGCCCTCGAACAAGGAGCGTCAGTTTGGACATCGTTTTGCTGGTCAAGGCCGCGATCATGGGCATCGTGGAAGGACTGACCGAGTTCCTCCCGATCTCCTCGACGGGCCATCTCATCCTCGCCGGCGCCCTGCTGGGTTTCGACGACGGCAAGGCCAAGGTCTTCGACATCGCGATCCAGACCGGCGCCATCTTCGCGGTCATCCTCGTTTACTGGCAGAAGATCCAGTCCACGGTGGTGGCGCTGCCGCGGCAGGCCAAGGCACGGCGCTTCGCGCTCAATGTGCTGATCGCCTTTCTGCCCGCGGTGGTGCTGGGCCTGCTGTTCGGCAAGGTGATCAAGGAACACCTGTTCACGCCGGTGGTGGTGGCCACCACCTTCATCGTCGGCGGCTTCATCATCCTGTGGGCCGAGAAGCGGCCGCCCGGTGCGGTGCGCATCGAGAACGTCGACGACATGACGCCGCTCGATGCGCTCAAGGTGGGCCTGGTGCAGTGCTTCGCCATGATCCCGGGCACCAGCCGCAGCGGCTCGACCATCATCGGCGGCATGCTGCTGGGCTTGTCGCGCAAGGCGGCGACGGACTTTTCCTTCTTCCTGGCCATCCCGACGCTCATCGGCGCCGGCGCCTACAGCCTCTACAAGGAGCGCGCGCTGCTGTCGGCGGCCGATATCCCGCTTTTTGCGGTCGGCCTGGTGTTCTCGTTCCTCAGCGCCTGGGTGTGCGTGCGCTGGCTGCTGCGCTACATCTCCACCCACAGCTTCGTGCCCTTCGCCTGGTACCGCATCGTGTTCGGCATCGTGGTGCTCGCCACGGCGTGGAGCGGGCTGGTCACCTGGGCCGACTGAGCTCGCCCCGGCGCTTTCTCAAGCAAAAAGTGCCCGGAACGCCCGGCGCACCTGGATAGACTGCTATCAGGATGAGAGCAGATCCACCAGCAGGCTGACCGTGGTGCGGCCGGGTTCGGACTGCCATTGCACCTGCGCGCCGAGCCGCGCCGCCCGCGTGCGCATGTTCCTCAGCCCGTTGCCGGCATGCGCGCCCAGGGCTGCCTCCTGGAAGCCGCGCCCGTCGTCTTGCACGTCCAGCCGCAGGTGGGTGCGGGTGCGCTGGATATGCACGTCGACCTGCCGTGCGCCGCTGTGCTTGAGCGCGTTGGTCAATGCCTCCTGCAGGAAGCGCAGCACGCCGATGTTGAGCGAGGCGTCCAGTGTCAGATCGTCCACTCCCGACAGGTGCCAGCGGCAACGGATGCCGCTGGCCTCGAACAGCTCGGTGATGCGATGGCGCAGCGGCGCGATCACATCGCCCAGCACCTGCAGCCCGGTCTGCTGGCCGGTGGCGTCGATGATCAGCCGCAGGTCGTCGCGCAGGCTCTTGAGCATCGAGAGCATCTGTGCCTGCGGCACGGGCGCCGCCGCATGTTCGAGCGTGGCGATGCTGCCCACCAGCATGCCGCCCAGGCCGTCGTGCAGGTCGCTCGCGAGGTTGACCCGTTCATGTGCACGGGCGTGCAGCAGCTTGAGCGCATGTTCACGCTCCAGGCTTTCGCGCAGTTCGGCCTTGGCGCCCTCGACCTGGGCGAGCAGCCGTGCGTTGAAGCTTTCCGTGTGCTCCAGTGCGTGGGTGAAGCGCCGCGCCAGCAACAGCGCGACACCCACGAGCAGGACATAGGACGCGATGCCTGAGTAGTAGATGCTGCTGTCGACGAGCTGCAGGAACACCAGCAGGTCGCGAATGGTGACCCCCATGATCAGGAGCAGGATCGGCACCAACCCCGGCTGCGGATGGGCGGTGTGCAGCAGGTTGGCGGCGCTGGACAGCAGCGCGGCGCCGATCACGACCAGTGCGGCCACACCGGTCCAGATGTCGCGCCGCAGCGCCATCTGCGCGCGGTCCGCGGTGCACAGGTCGACGCAGCCCACCACGATCATCGCCAGCAGGACGAGTTCGGTGCGCGGCAGCCGGCGCTGCCGGTAGCGCAGCACGAACAGCACGAAGCAGCCGGCGAAGGCCAGCAGCGCCGAAGTGTTTGCGGCCTGCCAGGCATCGGTGCTCTGCAGCGGCCAGGTTTCGGTCGCGACGTGGTTGTATTCGAAGAGCATCCAGAAGAAGGTCATCAGGCTGAACCAGCCGTAAGCCTGTTCCCGCGGCCGCATCGCCCAGAGCGCGCCGAAGAAAAGCGCGATCACCGAGGCCACCGTGACGCCCACGAGCTGCAGGTCCTGGCGCAGCAGGTGGTCCAGGCGGTAGCGCGCATGGACCTCCCCCGGATCGCCCACCGTGAGCGGCGCCATGCCGCCCTGGTAGGCCGCCATGCCCGATACGCGGACGAGCACGGTGTTCTCGCCCGCCCGCAGCAGCGGCGGCACCAGGCGGCGGTACAGCGGCGTATGCCAGCCGCGCGAGAGCGGGTCGACGAGGTGCGCATCGCGATGCACCTCGATGCCGTTCACCCAGATGGCACTGGCCATGTTGGTCCAGGGCAGCAGCAGGCCGACCGGCGCCGGCGGGTCGGGCTGCTCCCAGCGCAGGCGATACCACACCACGCCATCGTGGGCGGGCCACCGCAGCGCCCAGTTGTCGGGCAGGGACACCGGTGCCCAGCCATCATCGGGCGGCGTGTCGGCCGTCCAGCCGGCGCGCACCGCCTCGGCCTCGCGCAGCGTCAGCGGCGCGGATGCCGGCTCGGCCCACACGCCCGCGGCCAGCAGCAGCCAGCCTGCAATCAGGAGAGCAAGCCGTGCCGCCGCGCCTGAAAGACGGCTTCGGTGCGCGAGCCCACCACCAGCTTTCGATAGATGTTCTTGGTGTGGCATTCGACGGTGAGCCGGGAGATCGAGAGCATCTCGGCCATTTCGCGGTTGCTCAGACCCTGCGCGACCAGACGCAGGATTTCCTTTTCGCGCCCGCTCAGGGAGGGCGGCGGCGTGGATTCCGCCGGCGCCGCGGCTGCCGGCGCCTGCGGCAGCAGCGCCAGGATGCGGCGCGCGATGAAGGGGTCGATGGGGGCGCCGCCGCGCTCGATGCTGCGCAGGGCCATCGCCAGTTCGAGGTCGTCGCGCTCCTTGAGCAGGTAGCCGATGGCACCGGCGCGCAGTGCGCCCACGATCACCTCCTCGGTCTGCCACGCCGACACCACCACGGCCGGCATCTGCGGGCGGTGCGTGCGCATCCACGCAATGAGCTCGGTGCCACTGCCATCGGGCAGGCCGATGTCCACCAGCACCACGCCGAAATGCCTGTCGGCGATCTGGTCGCGGGCTTGCGCCACCGAGTGGGCGCGGGCAACGTGCGGGGCCGGGCAGCCCACCGACTCGAGCACCCCGCACAGTCTCCGCTGCATCGCCTCTTCGTCGTCCACCACCAGTGCGGGACTGAGGGATACGGGTTCCAACTCTTCCAACATTGCCGTCCTCTCCATGGACCGCATCCGCCATTTGGCGTACACGAATACCTAAGGATTACCAGTTTTCGGGGATTGGTGCGAAAGACTTCATTTTGTATCTTTCTCGCCCATCATGTAGTGTTCCCGTAACGAATTTCGGTCGAATTTTGGGAACTCTTCCTCTTGACACACGGCGCCGAGCCCGAAGTACACCCATGAAATTGTTACTGGATATCCATCAGCTGCGACCGAATCGCTACGCCTACTCCATCAAGACCGACGGGCGCCAGTCCGACGGGGCCGAGTACTACGAAAGCGCCTTCGACTCGCTGGAAACGTGCCTGCGTGATGCCGGCGATTCGATCGGCCACTATTTCCCGAGCGTGCACATGCGCTACGAAGGACGCGTCGTCGGAGCCTGCGCCACCGAATCGCTGCGTCGAAACCCCAAGGGGCTGGCCGAACGCTTCCTGGCCGCGCTGACCGGGCGGGCCTGACCTTCGCGTGATACCGGACCCGCCCCGGCGCCGGCGTCGGCGGGCCACGTCGCTCAGATCAGCTTCTCGTCCGGCGTCGAGATCTTGCGCAGCACGTCGTGCCGCACCGCCGGCATCTTGAGCGGGTGCTCGGTGGCGGCGTCGTCCCAGACCGGGTCTTCCAGGCTGTCGAACACCTCGCGCAGCTTCTGGCCCCAGCCGTTGTGGATCATGCGGTAGTAGGGGTTCTCGGCGTCGATGCAGACGATCTTGTCGGTGTGCAGGCTGCCCGCTTCGTACACCACCAGGTCCAGCGGCAGCCCGACCGACAAGTTGGACTTCATCGTGGAATCCATCGACACCAGCGCGCACTTGGCCGCCTCGTCCAGCGGCGTGTCCGGCGTGAGCACGCGGTCGAGCACCGGCTTGCCGTACTTCGATTCGCCGATCTGGAAGTAGGGCGTCTCGGTCGTGGCCTCGATGAAGTTGCCAGCCGAATAGACGAGGAACAGGCGCATGCCCTCGCCCTTGACCTGCCCGCCGAAGATGAAGGTGACGTTGAAGTCGACGCCTGCATGCTTGAGCGCCTCGGCATCGCGGTCGTACACGTGGCGCACGGCCGAGCCCAGCACGCGGGCTGCATCGAACATGCTCCTGGCGTTCCAGATCGTGATCGGCGTGTCGCTGCCCGCCTCCTTGAGCTCCTCGATCTGCAGGATCTCGCGCACCGACTGCGAGATGCTGAGGTTGCCCGCCGACAGCAGCACCATGGTGCGTTCGCCCGGCTGTTCGTAGACGATCATCTTGCGGAAGGTGCTGATGTGGTCCACGCCCGCGTTGGTGCGCGAGTCGGACAGGAACACGAGCCCGGCGTTGAGTTTGATGCCTACGCAATATGTCATCTTGGCTTCGCCGTGCGCGGCGTCCTCAGGCCCGCTCGCGGGTGTGCAGTTTCTTGAGTGTGTACAGCGCGTCCAGCGCCTCCCGGGGGCTCATCGCATCGGGGTCGAGCGCAGCCAGCGCAGATTCTACGGGGCTCTCCACCGGCGCCTGGGCGGCTGGTGGCGGTGCGAACAGGTCGACCTGCGCACGCGTCTCGTTCTGCTGCGCCTCCAGCGCCTCCAGTGCCTGGCGCGCGTGGTTCACCACCGCCGCCGGCATGCCCGCGAGGCGCGCCACCTGGATGCCGTAGCTGCGGCTGGCCGGTCCCGGTTGCACCTCGTGCAGGAAGACGATGTCGCGGCCCGACTCGGTGGCACTCACGTGCATGTTCACCGCGCCATGGTGGCTGGCCGGAAACTCCGTCAGCTCGAAGTAGTGCGTCGCAAAGAGCGTGAAGGCCTTCGTCCGGTCGTGCAACTGCGCCGCGATGCCCGCGGCCAGCGCCAGGCCGTCGAAGGTGCTGGTGCCGCGGCCTATCTCGTCCATGAGGACCAGCGAGTGCGCCGAGGCGGCGTGAAGGATCTGCGCCGCCTCCGTCATCTCCAGCATGAAGGTCGATTGCGCGTTGGCCAGGTCGTCGGCAGCGCCGATGCGGGTGTGGATGGCATCGATGGGCCCGAGCCGGCAACTGCGCGCCGGCACGAAGGAGCCGATCGACGCCAGCAGCACGATGATCGCCACCTGCCGCATGTAGGTCGACTTGCCGCCCATGTTCGGGCCGGTGATGACCTGCATGCGCTGCGAGGGGCCCAGGCGCGTGTCGTTGGCGATGAAGGTGCCCATCGAGCGCTCGGCCAGCCGTGCCTCCACCACCGGATGGCGGCCCTGCTCGATCTCGATGCACGGGTGGCCGACGAAGCTGGGCGCATTCCAGTCCAGCGTCAGGGCGCGTTCGGTCAGTGCGCACAGTGCATCGAGCATGGCGATGGCGCTCGCCATGCGCGTGAGCGCGGGCACGTGTGCCTGCAGTGCATCGAGCAGCTGTTCGTACAGCCACTTCTCGCGCGCCAGGGCGCGGTCCTGCGCGCTCAGTGCCTTGTCTTCGAAGGCCTTGAGCTCGGGCGTGATGAAGCGCTCCGCGTTCTTCAGCGTCTGGCGGCGGCGGTAGTGATCGGGTACCTTGGACAAGGCGCTATGCGTCACCTCGATGTAGAAGCCGTGCACGCGGTTGAACTGCACCTTGAGGTTGGCGATGCCCGTGAGGTTGCGCTCGCGTGCCTCCAGTTCGACCAGGAAGCCGTCGGCGTTCTCGCTGATGGCGCGCAACTCGTCCAGTTCGGCGTCGTGGCCCGGCGCGATCACGCCGCCATCGCGCACCAGGGCGGACGGCTCGGCGTCGATCGCTGCCGTCAGCAGCTCGGCACAGTCCGGCGGCGCTTCCAGTTCTTCGGCGATATGGGTCAAAAGTGCCGCGGACGCAGGCAGCACGGGCGCCAGCTGCTTCGATTTCCGTAGCGCCAGGCACAGCGCCAGCAGTTCGCGCGGGCGCACCTGGCGCAGCGCGATGCGGGCCGCGATGCGTTCGACGTCGCTGGTGTTCTTCAACTGCTCGCGCAGCAGCTTGAAGGGCGCCGCGGTCTGGCCGGGCGCGGGGGTCTGCAGCGCCGCAATGGCTTCGAGGCGCAGTTGCGCCTCGCTGCGATCGCGCCGCGGCGCCAACAGCCAGCGCTTGAGCGCCCGACTGCCCATGCCGGTCATGCAGGTGTCGAGCAGCGAGAAGAGGGTGGGTGCGTCCTCGCCGCGAAGCGTCTGCACCAGTTCCAGGTTGCGCCGCGTGGTGGGTGGCAGCTCGATCAGCTCGCCGTCGCGCTCGACCACGATGCGCTGCAAATGCGACAGCGCGCGGCCCTGCGTGTGCTCGGCGTAGCCCAGCAGTGCAGCCGCGGCCGCATGCGCGTTCTCCAGGCCATCGGCACCCCAGGCCTGCAGGCTGGCGGCACCCATCTGCTCGAGCAGCTTGCGTTCGCCCAGTGCGGGGCCGAACTGCCAGGCTGGCCGGATCGACAGTGTGAAGCCATTGCCCGCGGTCCGCGCGGCCTTCAGGCGCTGCTCGAAGGTGGGGGTCACCTCGGCGCTGTACAGCACCTCGCTCGCGCCGATGCGCGCGAGCCAGGCGTCCAGCGCATCGGCCGGGCATTCCGCCAGATGCAGCTCGGCGCCTGTCACGCTGAGCCAGGCCAGGCCCAGCGTGTTGCGCGAACCTGCATGCACGGCCAGCAGCAGCGACTCGCTCTTGTCCTGCAGCAGCTCGGCGTCGGTCAGCGTGCCGGGCGTGACCACGCGCACCACCTTGCGCTCCACCGGCCCCTTGGCCGCGCCCACTTCGCCGACCTGCTCGCAGATGGCCACCGATTCGCCCAGCTTGATGAGGCGGCCCAGGTAGGTGTCCACCGCATGGAAGGGCACGCCGCACATCGTCACCGGCGCGCCGGCCGACTGGCCGCGCTGCGTGAGCGTGATGTCGAGCAGGCGCGCGGCCTTTTCGGCATCGGCGTAGAAGAGCTCGTAGAAGTCGCCCATCCGGTAGAACAGCAGCGTGTCGGGATGGTCGCTTTTGAGGCGCAGGTACTGCGCCATCATGGGGGTGTGGGCGGAGAGGTCCAATCTGGGGTCCAGGCGTGAGCGGTGCGAGGGCGCTGCGGCATTGGCCGCGGCCGGCCTGGGGCCGGTGCCGTTCGCAGCGCGCATTATGCGAAGGCCGGCGAGCGCTTCAGCCCGACCAATGAAAACAGGCCGCTGAAGCGGCCTGTGCGTCGTGGGCGATTGGCTGTCCGTCAGGCCAGCGCATTCATCTGCGACTCCTCGTGCATCTCGCGCTTGCGGCGCGCCACGCGCACGGCGTCGACCCACAATCCGATGTTGAAGGGCTTGCCCGACGCCGGATTGCGCGCCGAGGCGATGCGCTCGAGCGGGAAGATCTTCGGATCGTGCAGCGGGTCGCCCTTGGCGATGATGGCCTGCCGATGCAGGTCGAGCCGCTCCACGTGAATGGTGCGCTCGGCGTACTTGCCATAGATGTCGAGGTAGCGGATGTGGATGCGCGGGTGCTCGTCGACGACGAGGGCATCGGCGACGGGCTGCGTGTCGCCAAGCTGATCCCAGAGCGTGGCCGGCTCGCTGGCGCGGGCCAGGCTGCCGCGCGTGGTCGGGATCTCGAGCGGCACGTGGCCCGAGCGCACGCGCGCGGCGACGATGCGCCGGCGCTGCTGGCGCCGGCTCACCAGCGCATCCACCACGCGGTAGCCCAGGGCCAGCGCGCCCAGCAGCGCCAGGGCGATCAGCATGAGTTGCTGCCAGTCGGCGAGATCGATTTTCATGTTCGCGACATCCCTCACCCAGCCACAGCGGGCAAACCTGGCCGGTCCCGCCGCTGATTCACCGGATGTAGTTCTTTGGTATTCGAAGTCGCGAATTGTGAACTTCTGTTTTAGTCTCGTCAACGCGCGGTGGGCGGGCGGACGATCCGGCCATCCTGGCTCAGTCGTCGTGCGAATCGTGCGTGCCGGCGGCCCCACGCCGCCAGTAGCCCGAGGCGCGGATCCATTTCGGATTCGCCTTGCACTCGTTCACCAGGTGGGCGCGCAGGGCCTTGGCGGCGGCCGACTCGCAGCCGATCCAGGCGTGGAAGTCGCCGGTGGGCAGCAGCGTCTCGCGCAGCGCGGCGAGCAGCGGGGGCTCCGACGCGCCCGCCGCCGTGCGGCTCCGATGCACCCAGACGATCCGCGCCTGCGCGGCAGTGGGCAGAGCGACCTCGTCCTCGGCACCGTCGACCTCGGCCAGCACGACGGCCCGGGCGCCGGCGGGCAGCTCCTGCAGCCGGCGGGCGATGGCGGGCAGGGCGGTGTCGTCGCCGACCAGCAGGTGCCAATCGAAGGCCATGGGCACGATGAAAGAGCCGCGGGGGGCCGCCCACGCCGAGCAGGTCGCCCGGCTCCGCGCGCTGCGCCCAGGCCGTCGCCGGGCCGGCGTCGTGCAGCGCGAAGTCGATCTGCAGCGTGCCGGCGTCCGCGTCGTGGTGGTGGGGCGTGTAGTCGCGCATCACCGGCTTGGCGCCCTCGGGCCAGGCCATGCCGTCGGCCGTGGCGGTGGGCAGCGCCAGCCGGCCGGTGGCCGGATCGGGGAAGAACAGCTTCACGTGGTCGTCGAAGCCGGGGCTGGTGAAGCCGTCCATCTCGGCACCGCCCACCGTGATGCGGATCAGGTGCGGCGTGAGGCGCTCGGTGCGCTGCACCGTCAGGCGCCGGAAGCGCAGCGCGTGGCGCACGCGCTGCGGCGTGCGTTCGGGGTGCGGCACGGCGGCCGCGGGAAGGTCGGTGGTGGTGGCGAGGTCGGTCATTGGTCAGATCCGTTCAATCTGTTGCGCGGCATGGTCCAGCACGGCCGCGAAGGCGTGCGCCTGTTCATCGTCGAGGGGTTGGCGCGCGAGCCGCATGCGCATCGCGAGCTTGAGGTTCTCGATGGCCCGCATCACCTGCGGCGGCCGGCCGGCGCGCAGGCCCGCGCCGTCCACGCCCGCGTGCATGCGGGCCATGAGTTCATCGGTGAGGGGGCGGTTGGCCTGCAGGTGCGCCTGCCCGGCCGGCGTGACCGTGTAGCGCTTGCGGCCGCCCGCGTCGGGGGCATCGACTTGTACCAGTCCCGTTTCCTCGAGGAGGGTGAGCGTGGGATAGACCACGCCGGGGCTCGGGCTGTAGCGCCCGCCCAGGCGTTCCTCGATGGCCTTGATGAGTTCGTAGCCGTGGCGGGGCGCGTCGGCCACCAGTTGCAGCAGCACGAGCCGCAGGCCGCCGCGGCCGAACACGCGGTGGCCGCCGCCATGCTCGCCATGGCCGCGGCGCCCACGGCCCGCGCCGCGCTCGGGTCGAGGGGTGTCGTCAGAAGATGATGTCATGTGTTGTCGACTTATATCGTGATTGCTAAAGATATATCGAAAACACCGTGGACGCAAACACCTGCAGCGGCCTGCATCTCACGGTGCGGCCGCAACGAACAACAGGTCTGCTATGGATTCAGGAGCTGCCAGCGCCCGTGGGACGGCGGTTGAAGCCCTTTTTCTTTCAAGGAATTGCTAAGTCAAATCTGAGCAATTCCCGCCGCGCGTTCAGCGCTGGGGCATGTCCTTGGCCGAGTAGCCGAGGCTGACTGTCGCGTCCTTTGGGATCGCGGGCATCGTCGCGTTCCAGTCTTCCCAAGCCTGGCGCATGCGCTCGAGCCGCTCGGGATCCTTCTTGCCCTGGTTGGCGCGCTCGCGCTCGTCGCCCGGGATGTTGAAGAGGTAGTCGTTGCCGTCCACCCGCAGGTACTTCCAGTCGCCCTCGCGCAGCGCGCGCTGGCCACGGTGGTTCATGCGCCAGTGCAGCGGGCGCTCGAAAGTGTGGCCGGGCTGCTTCAGCACGCCCAGCAGCGATTGGCCATCGAGCGGGTAGTCCGGGTGCGCCCCCACGCCCGCGGCATCCAGCATCGTCGCCGACCAGTCCATGGTCATGCACAGCTGGCGGCTCTGCGAGCCCGGCGCGATCACGGCCGGCCAGTGCGCGATCCACGGCACGCGGATGCCGCCCTCGGTCAGGTCCATCTTGCCGCCCACCAGCGGCCAGTTGTCCGAGAAGCGCTCGCCGCCGTTGTCGCTGGTGAAGACGATCAGCGTGTTGTCGAGCTGGCCGTTCCTGCGCAGTGCCTCCACGATCCAGCCGATGCCCTCGTCCATGTGGTGGATCATGCGGCGGTAGACGTGGATGTTGCCGCCGGCCAGGTCGAAGAGGTTGTCCTTCACGGCCGGGGCGCGGTCCGCATCCTCGCGCGTTTCCCAAGGCCAGTGCGGCGCGGTGTAGTGCAGGCTGAGGAAGAAGGGCGCGTCGCCTTTGGCCATGCGGTCTACGTAGTCCACGGCCCGGCGCGAGAGCAGGTCGGTGAGGTAGCCCTCGGCCTTCGAGGCCTCGGCGCCTTCGTACAGGTCGTGCGTGCCGCGCGAGTCGCAATGGGTGAAGTAGTCCACCCCGCCCGCCATGGGCCCGAAGAATTCCTCGTAGCCCGAGCGCAGCGGCCCGAAGTGCGGCGGATGGCCGAGGTGCCACTTGCCGATGAGTGCCGTGCGGTAACCCGCGTCCCTGAGCAGCGAGGGCAGCGTCGGGTGTGCCGGCGGCATGCCGAGGGTGTCGCTGCCGCGGCTCCTGCTGTTGATCGGCTCCTCGGCCGCACCGCGCAGGCGGTACTGGTAGCGGGCGGTGATCATGCCGAAGCGCGTCGGCGAGCACACGGGCGAGTTGGCGTAGCCCTGTGTGAAGAGGGCGCCCTGTGCCGCCAGCCGGTCGAGCACCGGCGAGACCGGGCCGAAGACCGCCTCGCGCCCGCCGTAGCAGCCCAGGTCGGCGTAGCCCAGATCGTCGGCGACGATGAAGATGATGTTGGGACGGGTGGTGGATGTCATTTTTCGGTCTTCAGTCATTGGCCTGGAAATTCACGGCCTTCATGATCGCGCCCCAGCGCGCGGTGTCCTCGCGCATGGTCTTCACGAGCGTGTCGGCGTCGTCGGCCACCGGGTACATGCCGTTGGCCAGCAGTTGCTGGCGCACCTCGCGCGAGTTGACGGCGCGCGTGAACTCGGCGCGCAGCTTGTCGACCACCGGTTTGGGCGTCTTGAGCGGCGCGTAGTAGGCGAACCAGGCGGTGGCGACCACGTCCTTGTAGCCGCCCTCGACGAAGCTGGGCAGCGCGGGCATCAGCGGCGAGCGCTTTTCGCCGCTGGTGGCCAGCACCTTGACGCGGCCCGAGGGCAG
The DNA here is from genome assembly GCA_005503065.1 of Comamonadaceae bacterium ALPHA2B. GTDB lineage: Bacteria > Pseudomonadota > Gammaproteobacteria > Burkholderiales > Burkholderiaceae_C > Xenophilus. Next base: position 24,467 of record SCOE01000038.1, on the reverse strand, counting down.
CATCTGCTGCGCGCCGCCCACGGTGTCGAAGTAGACGGGGATCTGCCCGCCCATCACATCCTGCCGCGCCGGCGTGGAGCCGCGATAGGGCACATGCACCATCTTCAGCCCGGCCGCGCGGTTGAGCATCTCGCCCAGGAAGTGCGAGGGCGTGCCCGCACCGTACGAGGCGAAGCTGACCTTGTCGCCCTGCGCCTTGGCCCAGGCGATGAACTCGGGCAGCGTGTTGGCCGGCACGTCCTTGTTGACCACCAGGGCGAGCTCGAAGCGCGCCGCGTTGACGATCGGCTGGAAGTCCTTGATCGGGTCGTACGACAGGTTCTTGTAGGCGCTCGGGAACATCGTCATCATCCCGGCGGTGCCGAGCAGCAGCGTGTGGCCGTCGGGCGCGGCCGTCTTGACCGCCTCCACCGCGATGCGGCCGGCTGCGCCAGAGCGGTTGTCGATGATGAGCGGGCCGAGCGAGTCGCGCACCTCGTGCGCGATGGCGCGCGTGAGCACGTCCTGCGTGCCGCCGGCCGGCACGCCGATCAGCACCCTGATGGGCTGGCCGTTGGGAAAATTCTGGGCGTGGGCGGCGGCAAAGGGCAGGGCGCACAGGGCCAGAGCGCCGAAGCCGGCCAGGGCGCCGCGGCGGCGCAGGGAAGCGGAATGCATGCATGGTCTCCGTCAAAAAGGGGCGGGCGCCCGTGCCGGGCGTCTGGCTGCGATTCTGGAAGTCACACAATCGATTGTTCAAATCAACTGTCGTGCGGACTTTCCCCATGCCCTTCCCCTCCGCGCCCGGCGGCCGCGCCCGCCCGCTGGACGACCTGCTGCTGTATCGCCTGAGCCGACTGCTGTCGGTGGCTGGCGGCATGGTGACCCGGCTGTGCGAGGGCCGCTTCGGCATCACGCGCCGCGAATGGCGCCTGATCGCCACGCTGGCCAGCCGGGGTGAACTGGGCTCGTCGCAACTCGCCGAGCATGCGCAACTGGACCGCGCACGGACCTCCAAGGCGGTGAGCTCGCTGGTGGCCAAGGAACTTCTCTCTCGTGAACAGCTCGGCGGAGATCGGCGGCACGTGGTTCTGCGACTCACGGAAGCGGGGCAGGCGCTGTACGACGAGCTCTACCCGCTCGTGTCGGCCATCAATGCCGAACTGCTCTCGACGTTGGACAAGGAGGGGGTGGGCGCCTTGGACGCGGCCCTCGATGCGCTGCAGGAACAGGCGCATCGGATGGTGGCAGGGGCCACGCTGCCGAAAGCGAATCGCCGCCGGGGGCGGCCGTGACGCCGCCTGCAGGGGTCAGGCATGCAGAAGCGGGTTGCCGATCGAGCCTGCGTCGCGCGCGCAGTGCGATCGACCCCGCGGCACGTCAACGCGGGGGCCGCAGGGCTGACTTGGGCCTGAAGGCCATGCACACCGCTTCGTCGGTTTCCAGATACGGGCCGCCGATGAGGTCGATGCAATAGGGCACCGCCGCGAAGATGCCCGGTACCGCCTGCGATCCGTCCGCATTCTTCAGACCTTCGAGCGTCTCGGCGATCGCCTTGGGCTGCCCCGGCAGGTTCAGGATGAGCGCCTGGCCGCGGATCACGGCGACCTGCCGCGAGAGGATCGCCGTGGGCACGAAGCGCAGACTGATCTGCCGCATCTGCTCGCCGAAGCCGGGCATCTCCCTGTGGGCCACCGCCAGCGTTGCCTCGGGCGTCACGTCGCGCAGGGCGGGGCCGGTACCGCCGGTCGTCAGCACCAGGGAGCAGCCGGCGTCCACCAGCTCGATCAGGGTCTGGCTGATGCGTGCCTGCTCGTCGGGGATGAGGCGCGGCTCGAAGGTGACGGGGTTCTTCAGCGCACGGCCGAGCCAGTCCTGCAGCGCGGGCAGGCCTTTGTCCTCGTAGACGCCGGTCGATGCCCGGTCGCTCACCGAGACGATGCCGATCTTCACGGGGTCGAAGGTGGCGATCGTCGTGCTCATGCATCTTCCTCGCGCGATTCGGCTGCTGCCTGCTCGCCATGGTCGGCATCTCCATGGGCGGCGAGGTGGCCGCGCACGATCTGGAACACCTCGCGGTAGGCCTTGCCCTGGCGCGGCGCCTCGCCGGGCTTTCCGGCCAGCAGGTCCTTGCGGGCCTGGCGCACCAGGGCGCGCAGCTGCTGCGCGTCGGTGGCAGGGTGGGTCTCGATCCAGCCGCCCAGCGCGTCGTCGTCGGCGATGAGGCGGTCGCGCCATTGCTCGGCCTGGTGCAGCAGGGCGGTGTCCTGCGCCGGGCCCCGGTTCTGCTCGTCCAGCGCGATGCGGGCGGCATCGAGCGTGGCGGCGTCGAGCTTGCGCATCAGCTTGCCGATGTATTGCATCTGCCGGCGCCGGCCCTCGAAGTTCGTGATGCGTTTGGCTTCCGCCAGGGCATCGATCAGGCCGTCGGGCAACTCCAGCCGCGCGAGCAGGTCGGCGCGCAAGGTCATGAGCGCCTCGCCCAGCGCCTGCAGGTCGGCGCTTTCGCGCTTGAGGTCGGTCTTGCTGACCTCGATGCCGCCCTTGAGCTCGCGCTTGAGCTCCTGGTCGAGTTCGCTGCCTTCGGCCACGAAATGGCCGCGGACGAAGTAGCCTTTTTTGGGTTTGCGGGGCATGTCGGGAATGGAATGGGTCGCCCGTCCTTCATTGGAGGGCGTCGCTATGATTGTCCCCCACATGACCTCTTCCTCCTCCCGTGCCGACAGCGGCTTCGCCTACAGCCGCGATTTCTTCGAAAACCTGGTCGACACCGCGCTGGCCCATGCCAAGAAGCTGGGTGCCACCGACGCGGGTGCCGAAGCCTCCGAGGGCTGCGGCCTGACCGTGTCGGTGCGCAAGGGCGAACTGGAAAACGTCGAGCGCAACCGCGACAAGTCGCTCGGCGTTACGGTCTACGTCGGCAACCGGCGCGGCAACGCGAGCACCTCCGACTTCTCCGAGGCGGCGATCGCCCAGACGGTGCAGGCCGCCTACGACATCGCGCGCTTCACGGCCGAAGACCCGGTGGGCGGCCTGCCCGACGAAGCCGACATCGCCAAGGAGCATCCCGAGCTCGACCTCTTCCATCCCTGGGCGGTCACGAGCGAGGAAGCCGCCAAGCTGGCGCTCGAATGCGAGGCGGCCGCGCTGTCGACCGACAAGCGCATCACCAACAGCGAAGGCGCGGGCGTCTCGGCGCAGCAGAGCCACTTCTTCAGCGCCCACACGCACGGTTTTCGAGGCGGCTACGCCAGCTCGCGCCATTCGATCTCGGTGGCGCCCATCGCCGGCAAGGGCGATGACATGCAGCGGGACGCCTGGTACAGCTCCATGCGCTCGGCCGACGAACTCGCCAGCCCCGAGGCGGTGGGCCGCTATGCCGCCGAGCGGGCGCTGAGCCGCCTCAAGTCGCGCAAGATCAAGACCACCGAATGCCCCGTGCTCTTCGAGTCGCCGCTGGCAGCGGGCCTGCTGGGCGGCCTGGTGCAGGCCACCAGCGGCGGCGCGCTGTACCGGCGCAGCACCTTCCTGCTCGATTCGCTGGGCAAGGCGGTGCTGCCAAAGCACATCGACGTGCTGGAAGACCCGCACGTGCCGCGCGGGAAGGGCAGCTCGCCCTTCGACGACGAGGGCGTGGTCACGCGCAAGCGCAAGGTGGTCGACGGCGGCCGGCTCGAAGGCTATTTCCTGTCGACCTACTCGGCGCGCAAGCTGGGCATGAAGACCACCGGCAACGCCGGCGGTTCGCACAACCTCACGCTCAGCTCGCGCCTGACGAAGCCTGGCGACGACCTCGACGAGATGCTTCGCAAGCTGGGCACGGGCCTGTTCGTCATCGAGCTGATGGGCCAGGGCGTGAACTACGTGACCGGCGACTACTCGCGCGGCGCGAGCGGCTTCTGGGTGGAAAACGGCCGCATCGCCTACCCGGTGCAGGAAATCACCATCGCCGGCAACCTCAAGGACATGCTCCTGGGCATCGAGGCCGTGGGTGCCGACGCCTACAACTACGGCGCCAAGACCACCGGCTCGCTGCTGGTCAACCGCATGAAGGTCGCGGGGTCTTGATGGCGGGCCGGGCCGCTGCGGTCCGGCTTGCGGGCAGGGGAGCGATTCAGCTCGCCAGGGCGGCGCGCACCCGCTCGATGGCCTGGCGGTAGGGCAGCGCGAAGCCGTCCAGCGCATCGTCGACAGACAGCCAGCGGAAGGCGAAAACCAGGCCTTCCTCCTCGGGGCTGCCGACGGCGATGTGTTCGAAGCGCTCAGGCCAGGCAGCATCGCTGCGCATCAGGAACAGGTGCCAGCGCTGGTCATGGTCGTGGCGGTTGCCTTCGACGCCACCGGCGCAGAAGCGGTCCAGCGTGCCCAGCGGCTCGAGCGGCCCCTCGAAACGGATGCCCGACTCCTCGAGCAACTCGCGGCGCACGGCATCTTCCGGGCTCTCGCCGGGTTCGATGGTGCCCTTGGGCAGTTGCATGCCGCGGTCGCCCGGGTGGTCGAAGACCAGCAGCCGGCCCCGCGCGTCCACAAGGCACGCGCAGGCCTTGCCGATCGGCTCGATGGCCTCGGCCATGGCGTTGTCAGCCGCCGGCCAGGGCCGCCTTGACGGCCGCGCTGACCTGGCCCATTTCGGCCTTGCCGGCCAGGCGGGTCTTGACCACGCCCATGACCTTGCCCATGTCGCCGGGACCCTTGGCACCCAGTTCCGCCACGATGGCCTTGACCTCGGCAGCCACCTCGTCGGCACTCATGCGCTGGGGCAGGTAGGCCTCGATGACCTTGATCTCGGCGGCCTCCTTGTCGGCAAGCTCGGTGCGGCCGGCCTGGGTGAAGGCGGCGATCGAGTCCTTGCGCTGCTTGATCATCTTGTCGATGACGCCCACGATCGCGGCGTCGTCCAGCTCGATGCGCTCGTCGACTTCCTTCTGCTTCACGGCTGCGAGCAGCAGGCGGATGGTGGCCAGCCGCTCCGCTTCCTTGGCGCGCATCGCGGCCTTCATGTCGTCGCTGATCTGTTGCTTGAGGCTCATGGGTGTCTTCCTTCAGGTGGCCCGGATGACGGGCAAGAAACGAAAAGGCCGCGACAGGGTTTCCCGGCGCGGCCTTCAGGTCACTGGCGGGGCCAGTGCCGGCGTGATCAGTACAGCTTCTTGGGCAGCTGCATGCTGCGCACGCGCTTGTAGTGGCGCTTCACGGCCGCGGCCTTCTTGCGCTTGCGCTCGGCGGTCGGCTTTTCGTAGAACTCGCGGGCACGCAGGTCGGTCAGCAGGCCGAGCTTCTCGATCGTGCGCTTGAAACGGCGCAGGGCGACGTCGAAGGGCTCGTTTTCTTTAACGCGGATGGTGGTCATGGATACAAACAGTCTGTTGAATGTGGCCGGGGAAGATCGGGCCCCGTGCCGGGTGTCCTCAACTGAAATCGTGTGTGGCCCGCTGAGGGAAGGCCGAAGTTAGCCCGCGATTATAGCTTTTTTGCAGGGCCGTCCAGTCTCGCGAGCTTCACCGGGGCTGAAGCGCCTGCGCACAGGCATGCGCGCTCGCCCAGGCCCACTGGAAGTTGTATCCGCCGAGCCAGCCGGTCACGTCGACCACCTCGCCGATGAAATGCAGGCCTGGCTGCTTCGTGGCTTCCAGCGTCTGTGAGGAGAGTTCACGCGTGTCGACGCCCCCGGCCGTCACTTCGGCCTTCCTGTAGCCCTCGGTGCCCTCGGGTGTGATCTCCCAGCGGGCGATGCGCTCGGCCAGGCGTGCCAGCGCCTTGTCGGCTGCTTCGTTGATCGGGCGCTGCAGGGCCGGGTCTTCGCCCACCCAGGCGTCGGCCAGGCGCGAGGGCACGAGCGCCGCCAGCTCGTTGGCGATGCGCTTTCGGGAGTCGCGCTTGGCGGCGTTCAGCGCGGCGCCGACGTCCACGCCCGGCGCGAAATCGATCGCGAGCGGCGTGCCGGGCTGCCAGTAGCTGGAGATCTGCAGCACGGCCGGGCCCGAGAGCCCGCGGTGAGTGAAGAGCAGGTCCTCCACGAAGGCCATGCGCGTCTTCTTCGAGCCGGTGGCGATTTCCACGGGCAGCGCCAGCCCGGCGAGACCGGCGTACGGGGCCCAGGCCTCGCCGCCGAAGGTCAGCGGCACCAGTGCCGGCCTCGGCTCGACCACGCGCAGGCCGAACTGCCTGGCGACGCGGTAGCCGAAATCGCTCGCGCCCAGTTGCGGGATCGACAGGCCACCGGCCGCGATCACGAACTGTCGCGCGGTGACGGGGCCGCGATCGCTATCGATTTGATAGCTGGCCGCGCCCGTCCCGTCTGCGCCGGAGGCCGAAAAGGCCACTGAACGCACGGTGCAGGGCTGCCAGCGTTCGACACCGCCGGCCGCGCATTCGGCCAACAGCATGTCGATGATCTGCTGCGAGGGTCCGTCGCAGAAGAGCTGGCCCCTGTGCTTCTCGTGCCAGGCGATGCCATGCCGGTCGACCAGTGCGATGAAGTGCTGCGGCGTATAGCGCGCCAGCGCCGAGCGGCAGAAGTGCGGGTTGTCGCCGACGAAGTGCCGCTGCGGCGCGCGGGGGTCCAGGTCGCGGTTGGTGAAGTTGCAGCGCCCGCCACCCGAGATGCGGATCTTTTCCGCCACCCGCTCGCTGTGGTCGACGATCAGGACCTTCAGCCCGCGCTGACCCGCCTGCGCGGCGCAGAACAGGCCGGCGGCCCCGGCGCCGACGATCACGACGTCGAAGAAGGCGGCGGCAGGGTCGGGGTTCGGCATCGGCTGGATTCGTGTCCTGGATGGGGGAGGGCCGCGCGTCAGGCGAACAATGCCTTGGCGCCCGAGGTGGCGATCTGCAGCCCGACGCAGAAGATGAAGAAGGCGATCAGGCGGTTGAAGATCTGCTCGCCGCGCGATCCCAGATAGTGCTGGAGCCGCTGCGTGTTGAGGTAGAAGAAGTAGACCATGGCGCACATGACGACGATCGCCAGCTGGATCGCGCCCAGGCTCAACAGCGTGCGCTCCCAGGTCTCCGAGGCGCCGTGCGCGCTCAGCGTCAGCAGCACCGAGATCGTGCCGGCGCCCGTGGTGAGCGGGAAGGTCAGGGGGTAGAAGAGCTGGTCGTCGATGTCGGCGCGCTGCGCCGGCGCGGTCGCGTCGTCAGCCGGCTCGCTCTTCTTCTTGTCGGAGGCCAGGAATTCCCAGCCCATCTTGCAGATCATGATGCCGCCGCCGAGCTGCACGACCGGAATCGAAAGGCCGAAGAGCTTGAGGATCCAGCCGCCGGCCACCAGCGTCACGGTGCACAGGCAGAAAGCGTACAGCGTGATGAGGCCGACTGCGCGGCGCCTGCCGGCCGGGTCCAGCAGGGCGAGCGAAGGCATCACGACGAATGCCGTTCCCACCGGGTTGACCACGGGGAACAGCGCCACCACGCCGATGAACAGCAGGTGGATGAAGGTGTGGATGTCGGCGGTCATGGCGAGGAGCCCGGGCTGGATCATCCTGCGCGCGCGGCGCCGATCAGCACAGTCTCGAAGCGATCGGCGGCGATACTCAACGCGTGTCTGCCCCGTCGGCCGTGATGACCGGCGGCGGGTTGTACTTGAGGTGGCCCACGTAGCGCAGCGGCCGGGTCGAGGGGATCGAGGGCACGTCGCCCTCGCGCATGTGCAGCAGGTCGGCCGGGCTCACCCAGCGCGGGTCGGCCGCGGTGATGGGCAGGCCGGCCTGCCGGTACGCCTCCAGCACGAACTGCGAGCAGAAGAACTGGTCGTCGCGGCTGGTGCCCAGTTGCACGCTGGCCATGCCGCTGACGCAGAAGTTGCGCACCGCGTCGGGCAGCAGCGGCAGTTCGCAGACGCGTCGGTTGAGCACGAACGGCGCCTGCAGCAGCACGCCGCCGGTGTTGTAGCGGGTGCCGACCTGCGACCGGGCCCAGCCGTTCAGGCGCTGCGCATGCGCGGGCGACACACCGGGCAGCCGGAAGGCGACCACCATCTGCTCTTCGGCAACCACGGCCTCGAGCGGCCGCGCGCGCACGCCGCTGCCCAACGCCTCGGCGACCTGCCCGTCGCCGAGGTAGAGCACGGCGTGGCTCACCGGCGAGAAGGTGCCCAGCCGGATGCCGAAGGAGTTCACCGTCGCCACCGAGGTCAGCAGGATGTCGCCCGGCTCCAGCACCGCGGCGCTCACCAGCTCGCCGCCATTGCCGGGCGCGATGCCGGAATTCTGGAAGCGCACCCCCAGCGGCGCCTCGGCCGAAGGCGCCTGCACGCGCGAGGCGCAGCCGGCGAGGCCGGCGACCAGCATGGCCAACAGCGCCGCCGCACTCGCGCTTGCGCCCACGCAGCGGCGCATCTCAGCCCTTCCAGACAAAGGGGAACTTCAGCTGCTTGAAGAAGCCGTTGGGCACGTAGTCGCCCACCACGCCATAGCGGTCGGGCCAGAGCCGGTCGCTCTTCACGGCGGTGCCGAAGAGGTAGTCGAGGAAGGCATAGTGCGCCGCATAGTTCTTGTCGATCGCCTCGTCGTCCTGGCTGTGATGCCAGTGGTGGAAGTTGGGCGTGACGATGAGGTAGCGCAGCGGCCCGAGCCGCATGCTCACGTTGCAGTGGTTGAACACCGCCTGGAAGCCGACCACCACGATGTACGCGTCGATCACCTCCTTCGAGAAGCCCAGCACGTAGATCGGCGCCAGCACCAGCGTGCGCGTGATGAGCAGCTCCAGGATGTGCTGGCGCGAGCCGGCCATCCAGTCCATGCTCTTGACGCTGTGGTGCACCGCGTGCAGCCGCCACAGCAGGGGCACCTCGTGGTAGGCGCGGTGCGTCCAGTACTGCACCAGGTCGGCCACCAGGATGATCAGCAGCAACCCCGCCCAGAAGGGCAGGTTGGCGATCCAGCCGCGCACGCCGTCGTTGGCCGCCCAGCCGAAGAACTTGTGCACCATCAGGTTGGTCGCCAGCAGCACGAAGCCGACGATCATGTGGTTGACGATGAAGTGGTGGAAGTCGGTCTGCCACTCGGCGCGGAAGATCGGCTGGTCCTTGCGGTGGGCGAACAGCTTCTCGATGAAGATGAAGATCAGCGACGAACCCAGCAGGTCGAGGATGAACCAGTCCAGCCCGATGTAGGGCGTGCCGTCGGGGAAGTTCGGGTCCACGTTCACCTTGTGGCCGCCCAGCAGCGCGGCCGCCGCCACCAGCAGGAAGGCGAAGGACGAGAGCCAGCGCGTGCGGTTGAAGACGATGTTCACCAGCGCCAGCCCGCCCGCAATGACCATGGCCGCGAGCAGCACGTAGCGCATCAGGTCCACGTTGTAGCTCTTGCGCAGCTCGGGCGTGGTGAGGTACTGCGGAAAGTGGAAGGCCAGCACCCCGAGGAAGCACAGGATCCCCAGGCTGAGCGCGATCACGCCGGTGACCAGGCCCTTGCCGCGTTCCAGTTCGCCGTGGCTCTCGGCCAGGTGGTTGAGTTTGTCGATGTCCAGCATGTCCGCCCCCTGCCCGTGCCGCCGGGCGCGGCCAGGATTCTAGGCGCGCCTTCAGGCCGCGGAAGGCGCGCGCCGCGCCTGCAGTCCGGCCAGCAGTCCCGGCGTCATCAGCAACTGCGGCAGCTCGCGCAGGGCCGGCAGCGCCAGGTAGCCGTGCAGATGGTGGAAATCCGGGTCCGTTTCCAGCAGTTCCCGCAGCGCGGCCGGATCGTCCGGCAGCGTGCCGGCGACGGCACGGTCGGCCAGCCGCGCGCTCAGGTAAGCGAGCGCGAAGTCGGCGGCGCGCCCGGGCGGGGCGGCATCGACCGGCGTCACGAGCAGGCGATCGATCCAGGCCACCTCGTCGATCAGGTCGGTCGGCAGCTGCCAGCCCTGCATCAGCAGGCGGCCGAGTTCGGCGGCTGGCAGACCGAGCACCTGTTGCTGATCGCGGACGCGCGGCAGCAAGGCGTCGGGCTGCGCCAGCCGCTCGCCCGGGTAATGACGGGCCTGCAGCAGCACGGCGGCGAGATGCCCGGTGAAGGACAGCAGCACCAGCGTGGACGCACCGGACGGATCGGGCCACGACAGGCGCTGCGCGAGCTGCTGGGCCAGCTCGCTGCCCAGCGTGCTGGCCTCGCCCAGCGCCTCGAAGCTGCGCGCCGCGCGCGGATCATCGGAATTGAAGGACTCGTCCAGCAGGTAGCGCAGGCAGATGTTGCGCACGGCGGTCATGCCCAGGAGCGTGATCGCCTGGCCGATCTTCGTCACCGTGCCTGCCAGTCCGTAGGCGGGCGAGTGCACCCGTGCCAGCACCTTCGCGGCCACCAGCGGCTCGTTGCGGACCAGCTCGGCCAGATCGCTCGAGTTGGCCTTCCAGACGAAGTCGTGGGACAGCAGCTGGTGCAGGGCACGCGGCGGCCGTGGAATGGATCGCAGTGCCTGCGCGTGCCGCTCGAGCACCGACGCGGGCAGGTCCCGCGGCGTTTCCCACCGGAGGTCCGCCAGTGCCGTGGGCAAGTCCCGCGGCGCGAAGGGTGCGGGGCTTTCGATGGGAGGCACGGACGCGGCCGGCAGCGGCGGGGCGGGTGGCGTTGCCACGGCTGCCTCACGCGTGTGCAGCGGCGCGGCCCGGCGGCGGCGTCCGAAGGCCCAACCCGCAGCGGCCAGGCCCACGGCCCCGGCTGCAAATCCCATCCAGCTTCCCGTCATGTGCGTCCTTGATCGTGGCTCGAAGGCGGCCGGTCGGCGGACCGGCGTCGCGGCCTCGCCCGACCGGCGCCGGTCTCCCCGCATATCGGCACGAGCGCGCGAAAGTTGAGCGGGACGCCGCTTTCAGTCGACCTGTGCGCCCGACTGGCGCACCAGCTCGCCCCATTTGGCTGTCTCCCGGACGCCGAAACCGGCGAGGTCCCCGCCCTGGGCGTTGATGCCCTCCAGGCCCTGCGAGGTGAGGCGCGCCTGGGTTTCCGGCGCCGCCAGTGCCGAGCGCGTTGCCTCGCGCAGCCGCGCCAGCACCGGGGTGGGCGTCGCGGCCGGCGCATAGACCATGAACCACGCCACCAGGTCGAAGGGCTGGCCGGTCTGCGCCTGCAGCGTGGGCACCTCGGGGGCGGCCTGGCTGGGCCTGGCGCTCGACACGCCCAGCGCCCGCAGCTTGCCGGCCTTGATCTGGGGCAGCACGGCGGCCGGGTGGTAGAACATGAACTGCACCTGGCCGGCCATCACGTCCGACAGGCCGACCGCGCCGTCCTTGTAGGGCACATGCACCATCTGGCCGCCCAGGGCGCGTCGCAGCAGGTCGCCGGCGAGGTGGCCCGAGGTGCCGTTGCCGGCCGAGGCGAAGCTGACGCCCGGCGCGCGCGCCGCCGCGGCACGCAGGTCCTGCAGCGACTGCAAGGGTGAGCCCGCTGCGACGACCAGCAGCGTCGGCGTCTGGCCCACGAAGCCCAGCGGCGCGAAGTCGCGGGCCGCGTCGTAGGGCAGCTTGCGGTAGAGCGCCGGATTGATCGCGTGCGTGCCGACGGTGCCCATGACCAGGGTGTAGCCGTCGGCCGGCGCGCGGGCGACGGCCTCGGTACCGATCACCCCGCCGCTGCCGGCGCGGTTCTCGACCACCACGGTCTGGCCCAGTTGCCGGCCCAGGGCCTCGGCCACCACGCGCGCCACGGTGTCGGTGGAGGTGCCCGGCCCGAAGGGCACGACCATGCGCAGGGGACGCGCGGGGAAATCGGCGGGTGCCTGGGCCTGAGCGCCCAGGGGCAGCAGGGCCGCCAGTGCCGGCCATGCGGCGCGCAGCAGCGCGCGTCGCGCGGATCGAAAACGCATCGGTGTCTCCTCGTGTGGGCGTTCAGGCCGGCCGGGGCGCGCGCAGGGCCGGCACGACCAGCCGCTGGCGCGTCCCGGTCGGGTGCTGCGGACAACGCCATGGAGGACGGGACGAGGCGAGGCGCTCACCGGCTCAGTCCCGTTGCGGCGCCAGGCGGAAGTCGTACTGCGCGGTCCAGTAGGGCGTGGCCATCGTGCGGCCGTCCTCCGCCGTGCCGGCCGGCTTCTTCCCGAAGGGCACGACCAGCGCCGGCCGCACGCCGAACACCACGTCGGTGTCCAGGTAGGGGCTGTCGGACACGAACAGGTGCGTGGTCACCGGCACGTGGCCCGGCGCCGAGACGATCATGTGGATGTGGCCGGGCCGGTTGGGGTCGCGGCCCAGGCGGTCGATCATGCGGCCCACCGGGCCGTCCATCGGGATCGGGTAGTAGCTCGGCCGGATCGACCAGAACCAGTAACGGCCCTCGGCATCGGTGCGGATGCGGCCGCGGGCGAGCATCTGGTCGTTGCCCTCCATCTGCATGTCGTAGACCCCTTCGCCGTCGCCGGACCAGATGTCCAGCAGCGCGCCCGCCAGCGGCCGGCCTTCGGTGTCGAGCACGCGGCCGCTGTAGAAGGCCGGCTCGCCCGGCACGCCTTCGCCCAGGTCGTCGCCCAGCGCACGCTCCGGCGCGCCTTCCCAGTAGTAGGGGCCCTGCACCGTGGCCTCGGTCGCCGGCGTCGCGCCGGTGGCGGATGCGCGCGACTGGGCCAGGGCCACCACCAGCATCGACACGCCCAGCGTGTCCGACAGCAGGATGAACTCCTGGCGCTTCGGGTCGCAGGCCTTGCCGGTGGCGGTAAGGAACTCGATGGCCTGGATCCATTCCTCCGGCTGCAGGTCGACCGCGCGAACGAAGTCGTGCAGGCGCGTGACCAGCTCGCTCATGATGTGCTTGAAGCGCGCGTCCTTGGCGCCTTCGAGGGTGGCGAGGACTTCGCGCGTGAGTTCGGGCGCGCAGGCCTGGGGCGTGTGGGTGCTCATGGTTGTCTCCGTCGTGGTCATTGGCGCGTTCGCGGGCCGGTAGCATCGGACTCCCGTCCGCGAGCGCCGCGATCTTCATGGAACTGCGTCATCTCCGCTACTTCGCTGCCCTGGCCGAGTGCCTGAACTTCACGCGCGCCGCGCAGCGGATGCACGTCACGCAGTCCACGCTCTCGCACCAGATCCGCCAGCTCGAGGAGGAACTGGGACAGCCGCTGTTCGACCGCATCGGCCGCAAGGTGCTGCTGACCGAGGCGGGCGAATCCTTCCTCGGCTATGCCGCCAAGGCGCTGCGCGAGGTGGACCAGGGCCTCAACGAGCTGCGCAGCGGCTCGGCGGCGCTCAGCGGCGAACTGCGCATCGGCGCCACGCCCACCTTCAGCATGGAGTTCCTGCCCGAATGCCTGGCGCGCTTCATGGCCCGGCATCCGGAGGTCAAGATCGTGGCGCAGGAGCTGTCGGCGCAGGACATTGCCAGCGGCCTGCTGGGCGAGCGGCTGGACCTGGGCGTGTCCTACCAGCCGGCCGAGACCGATGCGCTGTGGTTCGAGCCCCTGCGCAGCGAGGAGATGGTGCTGGTGGTCGGCCGCTCGCACCCCTTCGCGCAGCGCCGGCGGGTGCGCATGGTCGAACTGCACCGGCAGCCGCTGGTGCTGCTCACGCCCGGCTTCGCCACGCGGCGCCTGCTCGACGAGTGCTTTCGCCACAGCGGCGCCGAGCCGCTGGTCGCGGTGGAGATGAACGCGGTGATGCCGATGCTCGGCCTCGTGGCCCGCACGGGGCTGGCCACCATCGTGTCCGAACATGCCCTCCCGCTGCGTGCGGAACTCGTGGCCGTGCCGCTGGAAGAGCCCACGCCCGTGCGCACGCCCGGGCTGCTGTGGAAGCAGCGCCCGCAGCAGAGCGCCGCCCTGCGGGCGCTGGCGGCCGAGATCCGCCGCATGGCTGTGCGCCGCAGCCGCCGCGCGGCGGACCCGGACGACGCCCCCGGCGCGGCCTGAGCAACGGGCCATCGCTGCCTCAGTGCCCGGCCCGCAGGCGCCCGCGCACCGGGCCCAGCACCTCGTCGTTGTCCTGGCCCAGGAGCGGCGGGGCGCTCACCTCGAGGCTGCGTTCACCATCGAAGCTGACGGGCGAGCGCACCGTGCGCCAGCGCCCGCCCTCGGGGTGCGGCGCGTCGATGGTCAGCTGCAGGTGCCTGGCCTGCGGGTCCTCCAGCGCCTCGCTGGTGTCGTACATGGGCGCATGCGGCACGTCCAGCGCCTCCAGGCGCGCGCACCAGTGCGCCCGCGGGTGCTGCGCGAAAGCCTCGCCCAGGATGCGGATCAGCTCGTCCTGGTGGGCGATGCGGCCCTCGCGGGTGGCGAAGCGCGGGTCCTTGAAGATGTCGGGCCGCTCGATCGCATCGGCCAGGCCCTGCCAGAACTTCTCGGGCGAGGACATGTGCAGCGCGATCCATTCGCCGCCCTGGCACTCCAGCACATAGGACTGCGACACGCTGGGCCGGCTGAAGGGGCCCATCACCTCGCCCTCGGAGAAGAAGTGGGTGAAGGCATCGAGGTTGAAGTGGCACATCGCCTCCAGCATCGACACCTCGACGCGGCGGCCAACGCCGGTGCGCTGGCGTTCCAGCAGCGCACCGAGGATGCCGTAGGCGGCGTAGAAGCCGGTCATCGCATCGGCCAGCGCCGGGCCCACCACGCGCGGGTTGGCGGGGTTGATCAGCAGCCGCAGGTACGCGCTCGCCGCCTGCGCGACGGTGTCGTAGGCCGGTCGCCCGGCGGCCGGGCCGTCCTGGCCGAAGCCGCTGATGGCGCAGTACACCAGCCGCGGGTTCAGGCCGTGCAGCCGGTCCCAGCCGGCGCCCAGCCGCTCGGCCGCGCCGGGCCGGAAGTTCTGCAGATAAACGTCGGCGCCGCGCACCAGTTCGTCGAAGGCGGCGGCGTCCTCGGCGTTCTTGGTGTTGAGCGTGATGCTCTTCTTGTTGCGGTTGTAGGTCTGGAAGTGCGGGCTGTACAGGCCGCCGCGGAAGGCGCGGAACGGGTCGCCGCTGCCGGGCTGTTCGATCTTGATCACCTCGGCACCGAGGTCGGCGAGCAGCATGCCCGCCGCCGGGCCGGTGATGAAGGTGCCCTGTTCGAGCACCGTGATGCCTTCGAGTACTTTGGCCATGAACGATGTGTGTGTGCGGGAGCGAAGTCAGTCGAGCCGGATGTTGCGGGCCTTGACGATGCGGCCGTAGATGTCGGCGTCGCGCCGCACCATGGCGGCCATTTCCTCGCGGCTCGCGCCCAGCGGCTCCGAGTTGAGGTCGGTGATGCGCTTGCGCATCTCCGGGTCCTGGCTGGCGGCCAGGAAGGTGGCGTGCAGGCGCTCGACGACGGCCGGCGGCGTGGCGGCCGGCGCCCACAGGCCGTGCCAGGACATCATCGACAGCTGCGGCACCTGCTCGGCGAAGGTCGCGACGTTGGGCATGGCCGGGTGCCGCGCCGGGCCCGAATACGCCAGCGCCTTGACCTTGCCCGAGGCGATGAGCGGGTAGGCCGAGGCCATCGGCTCCAGCACCAGGTCCACCTGCCCGCCGATCAGCTCCGGCACGGGCGTCGTGCGGTAGGGCACGTGGATCATGTTGGTCTTGGTCTCGTCCTTGAACCATTCCATGATCAGGTGCGAGGGGCTGCCTGCGCCGTACGAGGCGTGGGTGATGGTGCCCGGCTTGGCGCGCGCCAGTTCCAGCAGCGCCTGCAGCGAGTCGGCCTTGAACGTCGGCCCGGCGATCAGCACCAGGCCCTGCCGCATGGTGGTGGCCAGCGGCACCAGGTCCTTCTCGGCGTCGAAGGGCAGCTTGCCGTAGATCGACGGGTTGATGGTGAAGGCCGTGGACACGTTGTAGAGCACCGTGTACCCGTCGGCCGGCGCCTTGGCCACGGCGTCGGTCGCGAGGTTGCCGGCCGAGCCGGGCTTGTTGTCGATCACGAAGGGCGTGTTGAGCTTGCGCGAGGCGTATTCGCCGTACATGCGCGCGAACACGTCGGGCGGCGTGCCGGCCGCGAAGCCGACCACGATGCGCACCGGCTTGTTGGGCCACGCCGCAGTCTGTGCATGCGACGGGGAGAGGGCGGCCAGGGCCAGGCCGGCGACCGCGAGGGCGGCTGGGAATTTCATGGGTTGTCTCCTGTGTTGTCTGTCTTGCCGGATGCGTGTTCGCGTCAGCCGCCGCTGGCCGCGGGCGGCCCGTCGTACACCACCTCGCGCGTCGCCTGGTACGACAGCGCGAAGCCGATGCCCTGCTGCAGCTCTTCGTTGAGGTGCGCGATCAATCCCGCGGTGCGCGCCAGGATGGGCACGCCCTTGAGGGCCGTGACCGGATAGCCGACGTCGAGCAGCACCGCCGGGATGGCCGCCGACACGTTGAGCTTCAGGTCGCGGCCGAGCACCGCCGGCAGCACGGTCTCCACGGCCTCGGCGATGGCGACGAAGCGCCCGCGCACGCCGTTGGCCTCGGCCACGCCGAAGAGCGCGTCGACCCGGGCGTCGCGCTCCTTGTGCAGCGGGTGCCCGTAGCCCGGCACGGGCTGGCCCTTCTCGCGCCAGGCGCGTACCACCGCCTCCGCGGCGGCGGCCAGGTCGCCGCCGCTGCCCGCGCGCTGGTCGACTTCCACGAACATGCGCCCGGCCGTCTCCGACGCGCCGAGGATCACCGAGCCACAGCCCAGGATGCCGGCCGCCACGGCACCCTGCAGCGCATCGGGCGCGGCGGCGAGCGTCATGCGGCTGGCTTGGACGCTGGGCACCAGGCCGTGCTCGGCGATGGCGACCAGCGTCGCGTTCAGCACGGCCGAGGCAGCGGGGCCGGGCATCTCGCCGGTGACCAGCAGGTGGAAGTAGTCGGCGAAGCCGATGCGCCCGATGAGTTCCTTGCTCAGGTCCCGGCCGCGCACCGTGATGCTGTGTGCGTCCGAGGTCGAGATGGCGGTGCGAACCACCGTGGCCTTGCCGATCTTCATGTTCAGGTCCGTTGCGAATCGGCGCGAACGGTAGCCCATGGAGGCGGCGATAAGAAATGATGTTTTTCGATGCTTTGGATCGATGGCATCGATGCAGCGACGCGACCGGCCGCCTGGGTGAAAAAGACGGCGCCGCGCACAGCGGCGCCTATCGCGGGTCAGGTCCCGAAGTCGCGCGCGGGCGCCGGCTGGGCCAGCGCCTGCACGCCCAGCAGCACGTCGCCCACCACGATGACCGAAGGGCTGCCCAGGCCCGAGGCGGCGAGGTCGTGGTCCAGCGCGCCCAGCGTGCTCAGCAACTGCTGCTGGTGAGGCAGCGTGGCGTGCTGCACCACCGCCACCGGCGTCGAGGCCGGCAGGCCGCCTTCGAGCAGCGACGCGCGGATGTGCGTGGCGCCGGCCACGCCCATGTAGACCACCAGCGTCAGCCGGGCATCGCGCGCCGCGGCGGCGAGCTGTCGCCAGTCGGTCGCGTCGTGGCGGGCGCGCTCGCCGGCCTTGGCGTGGCCGGTCACGAACACCACGCCCTGCGCATGGTCGCGGTGGGTCAGCGGGACGCCCAGCGCCGTCACGGCGGCCAGGCCGGCGGTGATGCCGTTGACCACGCGGCATTCGATGCCGGCCTCGCGCAGGTGCTCCACCTCCTCGCCGCCGCGGCCGAAGATGAAGGGGTCGCCGCCCTTGAGGCGCACCACGTGCTCGCCCTCGCGCACGGCCGTGATCATCAGCTTCTCGATGAAGGCCTGCGGCGTGCTCTTGCATCCTCCCCGCTTGCCCACGTGCACGATGCGCGCGCCGGGGCGGGCCCACGCCAGGATCTCGTCGTTGACCAGGTCGTCGACGAACAGCACGGTCGCGGCCTGGATCGCCTTGACGGCCTTGAGCGTGAGCAATTCAGGGTCGCCAGGCCCGGCGCCTACGAGGGTGCAACTGCCGGCGTTCATCGAAGGGTTGGAGGAGGTCATGCGAGGCTCGCGAGGTGGACGATGTGCCGCACCTGGGCGGCGATGGGGTCGGGCACGGGCAGGTGGCCGGCCAGCACGCGGCGCGTGTAGTCGGCGGTGGCATCGACGTCGATGGCCGCGGGCAGGCCGGGCACGTCGGCCTGCGTGCCGGGGGCCTGGGCCTGCAGCACGCAGGGCGCGCCGCGCACGAAGCCGTCGATCTGCGGCGTGCGGCGCGGGTCGCTCACCACCTCGCCTTCCAGCCCGCGCGAGAGCAGGGCGGTCATGCCCAGCAGCTCGAAGAGCTCGGTCATCACGGTGGCGAAGGCCGGGTGCGTGTAGCTGCCCACGATCACCTGCGCGCCGTCGACCGGCTGCATGAGCTTGACGACGCTGTGCCCCGCATTGCGCAGGCCGACCACGCGGCGCACGTCGAGCAGGCGCTTCAGGCCGGGGTTCAGCAGTGCCGTCTCGACCACTGCCACGTCGCCATTTGCTATCTTTTTAATAGCTATCTGCGCAGGCACATCAAGGGCTGCGAGCACATTTGATGCCAGAACGCGGCTGGATTCGGTGGCGCTGCCGTGCACCAGCACCGGCAGCCCTTCGCGGGCCAGCAGCAGTGCCAGCAGCGGCGTGAGCACCGGCAGCTTGCGCGCGCCGTTGTAGCTGGGCAGCACGACCACGGGCCGGTCGCTGGCGGGCAGCCGGGCCAGGCGCTCGTGCGTGGCGTCGAGGAAGCCCGCCATCTCCTGCGTGGTTTCGCCCTTCACCCGCATGGCCAGGCAGAAGGCGCCCACCTCCAGGTCGGTGACCTGGCCGTCGAGGATCTGGCCGAAGAGGTCGGCCGCCTGTTCGCGCGCGAGCGGCTTGGCGCCGCGTGCGCCGCGGCCGATGTCCTTGATGTAGTGCGCGATGCTGCCCATGGGGGTGCCGATTGTCCTGCAGGCCTTATGCCCGTTCGCGGGGCCGCTTATGCCGTCCGGCGGGGGAATGCGGGCATTCATGGCGGTGCGTCTCAGGCCGCCGCGGGCAGGGCCGCCGGCACGATGCGCACCATGCGCTGCAGTTCGGGCACGCAGGAGCCGCAGTTGGTGCCGCACTGGAGCGCGCCCTGCAGCTGCGCCAGCCGCGCCGCGTCGCTGCCGGCGCAGCGCGCCAGCGTGCCGGCGATGGCGGTCTCGCTCACGCCGAAGCAGCTGCACACCGTCCGGCCGCGCGCCGCGACCGCCACCGGCGCCGTGGGCTGGAAGGACAGCAGCTGGCGACCGAAGTCCTGCGCGGGCAGCTGGTCCTGCAGCAGGGCCTTGATCCATGCTTCGGCGCGCGTGTCGCCGGCCAGCAGCAGGCCCACCACGTGGGCCGCATCGCCGGCCGCCTGCCCGCGCTGCAGGCGCACCGCGCGGCGCTGCTGGCGCCCGGCATCGGCATAGCGCAGGGTGTCGGTGCCGCCCAGGTCCAGCAGGCGCTCGATCCCGGCCAGCACGGCTTCGGGCGGCGCGTGGTGCGCGGCGGCCCGCAGCAGCACGCCGGTGGGCTGCGCCGCCCCGTCCTTCAGCGCGCCCGGTGCGCCGAAGGACACGCAGCTGAAGAAGGGCAGCGATTCGACCTGCGAACGCAGCGCCTCGCGCACCGCGAGCGCCTGCCCGGGCGGCAGCCAGGCCATGCCCAGCATCGTCCAGGGCAGCTCGGCGCGCGCGATGCGCACCGCCGTGTGCTTGAGCTCGGGTTGCTTGGAGACGGGGCAGTGCTCCGGCGTCGTGAGGCCGTTGACGCCGGCCATCGGCCGTCCGTCGCTGCCGCGACCGCCGATGAATTCGGGACCCCAGTGCATGGCCATGAAGGCCTGCGACGGCGCCAGTTCGGGGCTGGCGGCCACCGGCACCACCAGGCGGCCGTGGCGCGAGACGATCTCCAGCAACTCGCCCTCGGCATAGCCGCGGCGCGCCAGGTCCTGCGGGTGCATCTGCAGCACCGGTTCGGGCACGTGGCCGAAGAGGCGCCCCAGCGTGCCGGTGCGGCTCATGCCGTGCCACTGGTCGCGCAGCCGGCCGGTGTTGAGCGAGAAGGGGTACCGGTCCTCGCGCGGCTCGGCCACCGGGCGGTACGGCGTGGCGGCGAAGCGGGCGCGGCCGTCGGCGGTCGGAAAGACGCCGTCCTCGTAGAGACGCGCGCGGCCTTCGGGCGCGTGTTCGGGCCGGGGCCATTGCTGCGGCGCGGCTTCGAGCAGGCCGTAGCTCAGGCCGGTGATGTCCAGGTCGCGCCCGCGCGTCGACTCGCGGTGTTCGTTCCAGACCTGCTCGGGTTGCTCGTAGGGAAAGAGCGTGCCCACGCCGAGCGCGCGTCGCGGCAGCCGCGCCTCCAGCCGGCGCGCAAAGTCGACGCCGATGGCCCAGTCGTGCCGCGCCGCGCCTGCTGCGGGCACCGCCGCGCGCACGCGCGAGATGCGGCGCTCGCTGTTGGTCACGGTGCCTTCCTTCTCGCCCCAGGTGGTCGCGGGCAGCAGCAGGTCGGCGAAGGCGCAGGTGGCGGTGGTGGCGAAGGCCTCCTGCACGACCACGAACTCGGCGCGTTCGAGCGCGCGGCGCACCGTCGCCTGGTCGGGCATCGACTGCGCGGGGTTGGTGCAGGCGATCCACAGCGCCTTGATCTCGCCGTCGGCGGCGGCGCGGAACATCTCGATCGCGCTCCTGCCGGGCACGGAAGGGACGTCCTGCACGCCCCACATCGCCGCCACCTCGGCGCGGTGCGCAGCGTTCGCCATGTCGCGGTGCGCGGGCAGCAGGTTCGACAGGCCGCCCACCTCGCGCCCGCCCATCGCATTGGGCTGGCCCGTGAGCGAGAAGGGGCCGGCGCCGGGGCGGCCGATCTGCCCGGTCGCCAGGTGCAGGTTGATGAGCGCCGCGTTCTTCGCCGTGCCGCTGGAGGACTGGTTCAGCCCCATGCAGTACAGGCTCAGCGTGGCGGGCGAGGTGGCGAAGAGGCGCGTGGCCTGCAGCAGGTCGTCCACCGGGATGCCGCAGGTCTGCGCAACCTTGTCGGGCGTGCAGTCCGCGACCAGGGCGGCCAGCGCCTCGAAGCCGCTGGTATGGGCGGCGATGTAGCCCGGATTCGTCCAGCCCTCGCGCAGCATGAGGTGCAGCATGCCGTGGAAGAGCATCACGTCGGTGCCCGGCTGCAGCGGCAGGTGCAGGTCGGCGACCTCGCAGGTGTCGGTGCGGCGCGGGTCGGCCACGACGATCTTCATCGCCGGGTTCGCGCGCCGGGCGTCCTCGATGCGGCGGAACAGGATGGGATGCGCCCAGGCCGTGTTGCTGCCGACGATGAAGAGGCAGTCCGCGTGCTTCACGTCGTCGTAGCAGGCGGGCGGCGCGTCGGCGCCCAGCGTCTGCTTGTAGCCGGCCACCGCGCTGCTCATGCACAGGCGCGAGTTGGTGTCGAGGTTGTTGGTGCCGACCAGGCCCTTGGCCAGCTTGTTGAAGACGTAGTAGTCCTCGGTCAGCAACTGGCCCGAGAGGTAGAAGCCCACGGCGTCGGGGCCGTGCGTGCGGACGACGTCGGCGAAGCGGTCGGCGGCGCGTTCCAGCGCCTCGTCCCAGCCGATGGGCGTGGGCGCCGTGCCGCGGGCGTTGCGCTGCATCGGCTGCAGCAGGCGCGTCTGGCGCGTCACCTCGGCCGAGGCCGTCAGGTGCAGCGTCGAGCCCTTGGTGCACAGCCGTCCGAAGTTGGCCGGGTGCTCCGGGTCGCCGCGCACGCCGGTGATCTGGTCGCCTTGCGATTCGATGACCACGCCGCAGCCCACGCCGCAGTAGGGGCAGGTGGATTGGGTCTCACGCATGGTTCGCACGATGGAGGCTGCGGCGTTCATGTGCACCGCAAAGCGGACCGCCGCAGGCGCGTCCGCAGCCCACGCCGCAGTAGGGGCAGGTGGAGCGTGTTTCATTGGTGTTCGCCATGGCCGGAATCACATTTCGCATTCGGCCGCCAGCGCCCGTCGCGCCTGGGCCGGCGCCAAACTCGTCACGTTCGTTACGATCTCCGCCACGGGTGGAATCGGCTGCGCCGGCGGGCCGAACATGAGCTGGTCGCGCAGATCCGCCACCTTGCGGCGCTCGCGCATCAGGTCCAGGTACCAGCTGCCTTCGCCGGCGTCGCCGTAGAGGCACACGCCCACCAGCCGGTCGTCCTGGAGCACCAGCTTGCGGTAGATGCCGCCGGCCGGGTCGCGCAGGACGATCGTGTCGGTGCCTTCGCCGCCCATGAAATTGCCGGCCGAGAAGAGCTCGATGCCGGTCACCTTCAGCCGCAGCGGCGTGAGCGAGCCGCCGTAGCGGCCGATGCCCATCTGCGCCAGGTGGGTGGCCGCGACCCGGCCCTGCTCGTAGAGCGGCGCCACCAGGCCATAGGCGATGCCGCGGTGCTGCGCGCATTCGCCCACGGCGTAGATGCGCGGGTCGGTCACGGTCTGCAGCGTGTCGTCGACCACGATGCCGCGTTCGCAGTGCAGGCGCATCTGCCTGGCCAATGCCACGTTGGGCCGGATGCCCACGGCCATCACCACCAGGTCTGCAACGACTTCGCTGCCGTCACTGAAGTGCACGGCCCGCACGCGGCCGCTGCCGTCGTCCTGCAACGATGCGGTGTGCGTCCGCAGGCGGAAGGCGATGCCGCGCGCCTCCAGCGCGCGCTGCAGCAGCGCGCCGGCCTCGGCGTCGAGCTGCTTGTCCATCGGCCACGCGTTGGTGTGCACCACCGTCACCTGCATGCCGCGATGCGCCAGGCCGTTGGCGGCCTCGAGCCCGAGCACGCCGCCGCCGATCACCACCGCGTGGCGGTGGGTGCGCGCAGCGGCGATCATGGCCTCGGTGTCGGCGATGTCGCGGTAGGCGATCACGCCCTGCAGGTCGGCGCCGGGCACGGGCAGCATGAAGGGGTTGGAGCCGGTGGCCAGCAGCAGGCGGTCGTAGCCGGCTTCGATGACGCGCCCGTCCGCGGCCTCGGCCCGCACGGTGCGGCGCATGCGGTCCACGGCCGTGACGCGGCAGCCCGTGTGCAGCGTGATGCCATGCTGCGCGTACCAGTCACGCGGGTGCAGCACGATCTCCTCCACCGTCTTCTCGCCCGCCAGCACCGGCGACAGCATGATGCGGTTGTAGTTGGGATGCGGCTCGGCGCCGAAGACGGTGATCTCGTACAGCTCGGGTGCAAGCCGCAGCAGTTCCTCGACCGTGCGCATGCCGGCCATGCCGTTGCCGACGACGACGAGCTTCATCTTCTGCATGGCCAGCGAGCAGGCGGGGAACGTCGGTGGATTCAGGGCGCGGTGGGCGTCGCGGCCTGCTGCTGCGCTTCGACCATCACGCCGGACAGCAGCGCATAGGCCTCGCCCCACGCGGCTTTCACCTCGGGGGTGAAGGCCGGGCCCAGACCCTGCGCCAGCGTGTCGAGCAGGGCCTGCCCGACGACCGGGTAGTGCGCCGGCTCGGCGCCGTAGGCCACGTGCCGCTGCCCGAGCTTCTGCGCCGCGGGGACGATGGTGTCCAGCCGCGTGAGGCCGTTGACCACCATCGCGAGCATGGCCATGAGCTTGCGGCCCTGCTCGGCCATGTCGCCCGTGAAGAGCGGCCGCACCTGCGGCGCCAGCTCGAACAGCCGTGCATAGAAGATCTCCGCCGCTTGCGGCGCGATCGGCGCCACCTGCGCGAAGCTTTGCTGGACCAGGGTGATCTGCTGCGGGGTCATTGGCTTGTCCTTGCGGGAGTGGCTGGAAGACGGCTAGAAGTGGAGGGCGACCACCGAGGTGACGGCACCCTGCGGCGACACCGGCACGGCGATGAAGCGCGGCGCGGCCACCGGGCGGCCGGTGGCCAGCGCCTGCGTGGCGGCATCCGCGGCATCGGCCGGCGGTGCCTCGGACTCGGAGAAGCCGTAGCGGCGCACGGCGCGGCCGGCCTCGTCCGGAGCCCAGATCTCGACGGCGGTGGCGATTGGCGTGGCCAGCGCCGACAGGAAGGCGATGACCTGCACCGAGCCGTCGGTGGTGCTGCAGGGCAGCGCGAAGCCTCGGTTGATGCCCACCTTGACGGCGGTGTCGGCGCGCAGGAAGCCCGAGCCCTTGCCCAGGTCGGGCAGGAACACCGGTTCCATGGATTGCCAGACCTGGCCCGGCAGGCCGGTGCCGCGGCGGAAGGCGGTGGCACGGGAGATGAACTCGAAGGTGTCGCCGGTGGTGCCGTAATAGCCGTCCACCAGCGTCATGTCGGGCGACTCGGCGGGCCGGTTGCGCCACAGTTCGATGGCGCCTGCGTGGTCGTCGTCGTCGCCGCAGAACATCACCACCACCGAGCTCAGCGCGCCGCCGACGAAGATCGGCATCGCGATGCCGCAGGTCAGGCCCTCGACGCGGGCGGCGGCCGAGCGGCGGAAGTCGCTGCCCTGCAGGTCCTTGAGCACGATCGGGTGGCCCAGTGCCCAGGCGCGGCCCGGCAGGCCCTCGCCGCGGCCGAAGCGCAACTGCTCGGTCGCGGCCGCCAGCCGCGAGGCGCTGCCGAACAGGCCGCCGCCGAACTCCAGGAGCGTGCCGTCGGCCGAGGGCACCCAGTACTCGACGGCGCGCACGAAGGTGCGCCGCGTGGCGAGGGCGCCGGTGAAGTTCATCTGCGCCAGGCCGGATGGCGTGGCGGCAGATGCGGAGGAGGAGAGGGCGGTCATCGCGGGTCCCTCGGCGTGGGC
>SCOE01000037.1 GCA_005503065.1 Comamonadaceae bacterium ALPHA2B | reverse complement strand
TGCTGGTGGGGCGGGGCGGCGGGCATCGCGGCCATGGTGCGCGCCAAGGCGGGCAGCCGCAGCGACCCGCACCGCCTGGCCCATGTGGGCGGCATCGACACGGCGCTGGCGGCGAGCGCGGCCCTGCTGCGCGAGTGCGCCGCCTGGATCGATGCGCATCCCGGCGCCAACGCGCAGGCCTGGGCGCTGCGCGTGCGTTTGGCCGTCGAGGAGGCCGCCGACGCGGTGGTGCGCCATGCGGCCCGCGGCCTCGGGGCCGCACCCCTGTGCCGGGACGCGCGCTTCGCACGCGCCATGGCCGACCTTCCCGTCTTCATCCGCCAGAGCCATGCCGAGCGCGACCTCGCCGCGCTCGGCGCCCTGGCGCTGGACGCCGACCCCCACGAGGAGAGCTTCGCATGGCAGCTGTGATCGATCGCACCATCCACCCCGGCCGGGGCACACCGGAGGATGCCTGGATGGCCTGCGCCGCGCTGCG
Organism: Comamonadaceae bacterium ALPHA2B; assembly: GCA_005503065.1. Lineage (GTDB taxonomy): Bacteria > Pseudomonadota > Gammaproteobacteria > Burkholderiales > Burkholderiaceae_C > Xenophilus. Next base: position 60,243 of record SCOE01000037.1, on the reverse strand, counting down.
CGATGCGCCGCCCACCAGCGCCACCCAACTGGTGCCGCTGCGTTCGCGTGCCGTGGTGGTGGCCCCGCACCCTGACGACGAGGTGTTGGCCGTTGGCGGCTTGATGTCGCAGCTGGCGCGCGCCGGACGGCGGCTGGCGCTGGTGGCGGTGACCGACGGCACCGCCAGCCACCCAGGCTCGCGCCGATGGCCCGCCGAACGGCTGGGCCAGGAGCGGCCGCGCGAGCAGGCGAGGGCGCTGGCGCGGCTCGGCGTGACGGACGCCGAGATCCACCGCCTGGGCCTGCCCGACGGCGGCGTGCAGCGGCTGTACCTCGACCTCGCGGAGCGCCTCGTGCAGCTGTTCGACGAGGACGACGTGGTCTTCACCACCTGGCGCATGGACGGCCATCCGGACCACGAGGCGGTCGGCCATGCCTGCGCCTGGGCGGCGGCGCGCACCGGCGCGCGCCTGGTCGAAGTGCCGGTCTGGGGCTGGCACTGGTCCCGCCCCGACGACCCGCGCCTGCCCTGGCACCGTGCCCGCCGGCTGGAGCTGGACGAGGCGACCGTGCAGCGCAAGTGCGCCGCGGTGCAGGCCTTCGAGAGCCAGTTGCGGCCCGACCCCTCGACCGGGGCGGCGCCGATCCTCGACGCGGGCTCGGTGGCGCGGGCCGCACGCCCGTTCGAGCTGATGTTCGCGTGAGCGCCCAGGCTTCTTCGCTTCCTGCGTACTTCGACTCGCTTTACGGTGCGGCCGAGGACCCGTACGGCGTACGCAGCCGCTGGTACGAGGCCCGCAAGCGCGCGCTGCTGCTGGCCAGCCTGACGCGGCCACGCTACCGCAGCGCCTACGAGCCCGCTTGCGGCACGGCTGAACTCACCGCCGCCCTCGCCGAGCGCTGCGAGCGCGTGCTGGCCAGCGATTTCAATGCCCACGCCGTCGATGTCGCCCGGCGCCGCACGGCGGAGCAGCCGCACGTGCGTGTCGAGCGCCACGCACTGCCGCAGGACTGGCCCCGCGCCGATGGGCCCTTCGACCTGATCGTGCTGGGCGAGATCGGCTACTTCATCGAAGCCGCGGCATGGAACGAGGTGGCGCTGGCCTGCCTCGGCTCCCTCGCGGCGGACGGCGACCTCGTGGCCTGCGACTGGCGGCCCGACTTCGCCGAGCGGCGTCAGTCCACTCAGGCCGTGCACGAGGCGCTGGAGCGCCTGGGCCTGCGGCGCCTGGTGCGCCACGAGGAAGACGACTTCGTGCTGCAGCTGTGGTCGCGGGACGCGCGTTCGGTGGCGGCGCGCGAAGGCATCGGTTGAGGGCGCGCGCCGTGGGCCGCCAAGCACCCGCCCGCCGCAACGGCGCCCTGGCCGACGGGCCGGCCCCCGGCGGGTGGGCGCTGCTGGTGGTCGACATGATCAGCGCCTGGGACTTCCCCGATGCCGACAAGCTGCTGCCGGGCGCGCAGGCCATCACCCGGCCGTTGGCCGCCCTGTGCCGCCGGGCGCGGGCCGTGCACGTGCCGGTGATCTACGCCAACGACAACCGGGGCCGCTGGCGCTCCGACTTCCCGTCCCTGGTCGAGCTGTCGGTGTCGCAGGGCGGGGCGGGCGCGGCCGTCACGCAGGCGCTGATGCCCGGGCCGGAGGACTACTTCGTGCTCAAACCGCATCTCTCGGGTTTCTCGGGCACGCCCTTGGCCCTGCTGCTGCAGCACCTGCAGGCCAGGCGCATCATCGTGACCGGGGTCGCCAGCGACCAATGCATACTGGCCACCGTGGCCGACGCGCGCATGCATGCGCTGGAAGTGACGGTGCCGCGCGACTGTGTCGCCACGCAGACGGCGCGGCGCCAGGCGATGGTGCTGGAGCAGTTCGCAACGGTGCTCCGCGTGGCGACCACGCCCGGCTCGCGCATCCGCCTGCCGGCCCGCCGATGAAGGATTTCCGCCCGTGAGCAACGACCTGCCATTCCTCAACCCCTACCGCCACGGCTTCGCGCGCGTGGCCGTGGCCGTGCCGCGCAACCGCGTGGCCGACCCGGTGTTCAACGCGGCCGAGACCGTGCGCATGTACCGCGAAGCGGCGGCGCAGGGCACGGCCGTGGTGGCCTTTCCCGAGCTGGGCCTGTCGGCCTATACCTGCGACGACCTGTTCCACCAGTCCACGCTGCTCGACGCCTGCCTCGCCGCGCTGGCGCAGGTGGCGGAGGCGACGCGGGGGCAGAGCGCGGTCGCCGTCGTCGGCCTGCCATTGCGCGTGGACCACCGCCTGTACAACTGCGCGGCGGTGTGCGCCGGCGGCGAGGTGCTGGGCATCCAGCCCAAGACCTACCTGCCCAACTACGCCGAGTTCTACGAGGCGCGCCAGTTCGCGGGGGCCGACACGGCCGTGTCGACCACGGTCAACGTCAACGGCCGCGAGGTGCCCTTCGGCACCGACCTGGTCTTCCGCCCGCGCCAGCAGCCGCTGCTGGCCATCCACGTCGAGATCTGCGAGGACGTGTGGGTGCCCATCCCACCGTCGAGTTACGCGGCGCTGGCGGGCGCCACGGTGCTGGTCAACCTCTCGGCCTCCAACATCACGATCGGCAAGTCGGCCTACCGGCACCAGCTGGTCAACCTGCAGTCGGCGCGCTGCCAGGCCGCCTACCTGTATTCGTCGGCGGGCATCGGCGAATCGACCACCGACCTCGCCTGGGACGGCCAGGCGCTGATCTACGAAGCGGGCGAGTGCCTGGCCGAGAGCGAGCGCTTCTCCAACAGCTCGCACGCCATCTACGCCGACGTGGACCTGGAGCGCCTGGCGCACGAACGCATGCGGCAGAACAGCTTCGGCGCCTCCGCTGCGAAGCACAAGGCGGCTCTTGCCGGCTGGCGCACGGTCGACTTCGACCTGCCGCCGCCGGCCGTGGTGCCGGGCGGGCTGCGCCGCGTGGTGGAACGTTTCCCCTACGTGCCGGCCGACGCGGCCTCGCGCGACGAGCGCTGCCGTGAGGTGTTCAACATCCAGGTGCAGTCGCTGGTGCAGCGGCTGGAGGCGGCGCGCATCGAGAAGGTGGTGATCGGCATCTCCGGCGGCCTGGACTCGACCCACGCGCTGCTGGTGCTGGCCCAGGCCATGGACCGGCTGGGACGCCCGCGCAGCCACATCCTGGCCTACACCATGCCCGGCTTCGCGACCAGCGGCCGCACGCTGGAGCAGGCGCACCGGCTGATGAAGGCGGTGGGCTGCCACGCGCAGGAGATCGACATCCGTCCGAGTTGCCGGCAGATGCTGGCCGACCTCGACCACCCCTTCGCCCGCGGCGAGCCGGTCTACGACATCACCTTCGAGAACGTGCAGGCCGGCGAGCGCACCAGCCACCTGTTCCGCCTGGCCAACCACCACGGCGCGATCGTGGCGGGCACGGGCGACCTGAGCGAGCTGGCGCTGGGGTGGTGCACCTACGGCGTGGGCGACCACATGTCGCACTACAACGTGAACGCCAGCGTGCCCAAGACGCTCATCAAGCACCTGGTGCACTGGGTGGCCGAAGAGGGCCTGCTCGGCGGCAAGGAGGGCGAGGGCAGCCGCGTCCTGCGCGACATCCTGGCGACCGAGGTGAGTCCCGAACTCGTGCCGGCGGGCGAGGGCGACGACGGCCAGCAGCCCGGCCAGCGCACCGAAGACACCGTCGGCCCCTACGAGCTGCAGGACTTCAACCTGTACCACACGGTGCGCTACGGCTACCGGCCGTCGAAGACCGCCTTCCTCGCCTACGCCGCCTGGCACGACCGCGAGACGGGGCCCTGGCCCGACGCGCTGGAAGGCGCGCGCCACCAGTACACGCTGGCCGAGATCAAGCGGGTGCTGGGCATCTTCGTGTGGCGCTTCTTCCAGATCAGCCAGTTCAAGCGCAGTTGCGTGCCCAACTCGCCCAAGGTCGGCTCCGGCGGCTCGCTCTCGCCGCGCGGCGACTGGCGCGCGCCCAGCGATGCCGAGGCGCGCGTGTGGATGGACGAGGTGGCGAGGATCCCCGAGCAGCCGGCCTGAACCTCGGGTCTTCAGGTCGAATCGGCCTGAAGCCCGCGCCAGTTCTGCGGTTGCAGCTATGGATTCGATAGCGACGCGGTGCGCTGGACGACCGGCACGATGCGTTCGCGCACCACGGGCAGCCGCGGGTCGACGGAGCAGACGACGATGCGGTGCACCGGGCGCGGGGCGTGTTCCAGCGCAAGCCGCACGCGGCGCGACTCGCCCTGCGCACCGGACACGAGCGGCAGCGCGAAATCGGTGAGCTTCGTGCCCTCGGCGTCGTAGACCCAGGCCCGCGGCTGGCCCGCCGTATTGCCGGCCGAGGCCGGCACGAAGGCGCAGCTCGGCCCTTCGCCTTCACGGCTGCCGCAGTCTTCCAGGCGCCAGGGTTCGGGGCACATCGCAATCTCCACGGTGGCCGCGGGCGGCGGCGTGGCCGGCGTGCACGCCACCGTCCCGAGCAGCAGCGCGAGCCCTGCTGCACAGGCAGTGCGGGGCCGCCTCACCATGGAGGCAGCACCTCCAGCGCGCGCAGGCCGTGGTCGGTCGCGCGGTACACCCCGCTGTGGTCTTCTTCCTCGATGAAGCCGTAGCGCAGCAGGGCCTGCACGGTGGGTGTCGGGAAGGCGACGACCTGCTGTGCATCGGCGGCATCGACGCCGCGCAGTCCGCCCCTGGCAATGCGGCTGCCGGAATGCAGGGTGGAGAGGGCCGCGCGCTGCAGCGGCCGCAGGCCCGGCACTGGGAAGGGGCCGGTGTCGGTGCCGCTCCATTGCGTGGGCGCGGGCGCGGGCGAGCGGCGCGCTCCCGGGCGGGGGGTGGGGCGCCGCGAACGCGGGCCGGACGGTGGCGAACTGGACATGTCCCCATCCCACGCCGATCGGGTGCGCACTGCCGCCGGAGAGCGGCGCCAGGTGCTGTCAGCGTGGCCGCACCCGGGCGCCCATGGTCCGTCAGCGCGCACTGGCCGCGTGCGCCAGCGCTTCGAGCTCGCTGTCCTTCGAGAGTTCGGCCGTCGCCGGCGCGAGGCCTTCGCCGCACACCATGGCAGCCATGGCCTTGCGCGGGCACAGGCCCATGCAGCGCGTGCGCAGCAGCTTCACCTTGGTCGGCCCGTCGGCGGCCAGGTGCTTGAGTTGCCGCAGCGCGGCCTTGGCGGCCAGCCCCTTGGGGCCGTCGTCGCGCTTCTCGCAGTCGGTGCACAGCAGGATGAGGCGCCGGAAGCGCGCGGGTTCGAGATCCATGTTGGGATTGGGCCACGCACCGGCTACCGCGCATGCAGGCCAAGGCGCCGAGTGCGGGCCGCCCCGGGGCGGCGGGGCGCCTGTGTCGCTGCTGCACAATCGTCGGCGAACGGGCGCCGGTCCGCCGCGCAGGCGGGCATCCCGTCGCTTCCACGCCCATCCCTCCTAGGAGACGCATGCGCCGCATCATCACGATGCAGGGTCGCCTGATGTTGATCGCATCGGTGGCCATCCTGCCGCTGGCACTGGTGTGCGGCGCCGCCCTCAACGCGCTGCTCCAGTCGCAATACGCGCAGACACAGGCCTCCACCCTGGGCGTGGCGCGGGCCGTGGCCACCGCCGTGGACGGCGAGTTGCGCCTGACCATCGCCACCCTCGACGCCCTGGCGCTGACCGAGCCGCTGGGGGCCACCACGCCCGACGGCCTGGAAGCCGCCCGTGCGCTGGCGGCTGCGGTGCGCCGATCGCATCCCGAGTGGGCCGCGCTGCTGCTGGCCGCACCCGATGGGCGGGTGCTCTTCAACACCGAGCGCGACGCAGGCGATGCCGTGGACCGCGTGGTCGACCGCGACAGCCTGGAGCAGGTGCTGCGCACCGGTCAGTCCACGATCGGCGCGATGGCGCCAGGCCCCACGGGCCGGCAGGCCTTCGCGGTGCGGGTGCCCGTGCAGCGCGACGGCGCAACCCGCCATGTCCTCACGGCCGTGGTGCTGCCCGAGGCGATCAGCGCCGTGCTGCAGCGCCAGCGCATTCCCGAGGGCTGGTCGGTGTCGGTGTTCGACTCGCGCGAGCGGCGCGTGGCCCGCAACGTCGACGAGGCGCGCCTGCGGGGCAGCCCGCCGAGTGCCAGCCTCAAGCGCATCCTCAACGAGATGGGCGACGCCCGCAACGCCGTCGGCCGTTCGGTGAACGTGGAAGGCGTGCCCTCGCAGACGACGGTGGCGCGGATGGAGTCGGCGCCCTGGTTCGTGGTGGTGGGTGTGCCCTTGTCGGTGGCCGAAGCGGCGTTCCGCCGCAGCGTGCTGGCCTACGGAAGCGGGCTGCTGTTCTCGCTGCTGTTCGGTGGCCTGGCAGCCTGGTGGATCGCGCGCGGGGTGACCCGCCCCATTGCCCGCCTCGGCCAGCAGGCCGGCGCGCTGGGCCGGGGCCAGCCGCTGGCGGTCGAGCCTTCGGGCGTGGCCGAGGTGGACGCGGTGGCCGAGGCCCTGGGCGCCGCCGCCGCGCAGCACCGGCACAGCGAGGCCGAACGCGAGGAGCTGCTGCGGGCCGAGCAGCGCGCGCGGGGTACGGCGCAGGCCGCCGAGCAGCGCCTGGCACGCCTGGTGAGCGCCAGCGCGGCGCTGTCGCAGTCGCTGGAGGAGGAGTCCACGCTGGCCGCCATCGCGCAGGTGATCGTGCCCGACGTGGGCGACCTCTGCCGCATCGACCTGCTCGACGAACATGGCGTGCTGCAGCGCAAGCTGACCCACCACTTCGACCCCGCGCGCACGGCCGCCATCGCCCACATGGTGACCATGCGCCAGGCGCCGTCCGACGCGCCGGGGTCCTTCCCCTGGGCCATCGCCACCGGGCAGACCTTCCTGCGCAACATCGACGACGCCGACCTGCCGGCTGCGCTCGACCCGCAGTTGCGCGAGTTCGTGCGTGCGCTGGGCATCACGGCCGGCTGCATCGTGCCGCTGGTGGCGCGCGGGCGCACCATCGGCGCCATGGCCGTGCTGCAGGCCGAGTCCGGACGGCGCTTCTCGGCCGACGACGGAACGCTCATGCAGGAGGTGGCGCAGCGCGCGGCGCTGGCGCTGGACAACGTGCGCCTGCTCGCGCAGGCCCGCGCCGCGCAGAAGGCGGCCGAGGATGCCAACCAGGCCAAGGACGAGTTCCTCGCCATGCTGGGCCACGAGTTGCGCAACCCGCTGGCGCCGATGGCGCTGGCCCTGCAGCTGATGCACCGGCGCGATGCGCAGGCCTTCCCGCGCGAGCGCCAGATCATCGACCGGCAGGTGCGGCACCTCTCGCGCATGGTCGACGACCTGCTGGACGTGTCGCGCATCGTCTCCGGCAAGATCGTGCTGCGGCCCGAGGCGGTGGACCTGCGCGACGTGGTGGCGCGCGCGCTGGAGCTCACGCTGCCGGCGCTGCAGCAGCGCGGCGAGATGCCCGAGGTGAAGCTGCCCGCCGAGGCGGTCATCGTCCATGGCGACCCGCTGCGGCTGGCCCAGATCGTGGGCAACCTGCTCAACAACGCCGCCAAGTTCACCGAAGCGGGCCGGGCGATCCGCGTGGTGCTGGCGGTCGACGCCTCGGGGCGAGAGCCGCAGGCGGTGCTGCAGGTGATCGATGAGGGCATCGGCATCGCGCCCGAGCTGCTGCCGCAGGTCTTCGAGCGTTTCGTGCAGGGCCAGCAGCCGCTGCAGCGCGCGGCCGGCGGGCTGGGGCTGGGCCTGGCGATCGCGCAGAGCCTGGCGCGGCTGCACGGCGGTGCCATCGGCGTGCGCAGCGATGGCGTGGGACAGGGCAGCACCTTCGAGCTGCGGCTGCCGCTGCAGGCTGGCGCCGTGGTGGCGGTGGATGCCGCGGCGCCAGTCGCGGCGACAGCCCGCACCCTCGCCCTGCTGGTGGTCGACGACAACCGTGATGCGGCCGACGCGCTGGCGAGCTGGCTGGAGCTGGAGGGGCACCGGGTGCGCACCGCCTACTCGGCCGAGGAGGCACTGGCGGCACTGGACGAGGCGCCGGCCGACGGCGCGGTGATCGACATCGGCCTGCCGGGCATGAGCGGCCACGACCTGGCGACACGCCTGCGCGGCCAGGCGGCCACGCAGGCCATGGCGCTGATCGCGCTGACCGGCTACGGCCGCGAGGCCGACCGGCGCAAAGCGCTGGAGGCGGGCTTCGACGACCACTTCGCCAAACCGGCACAGGTGGAGATCCTGCTGGCGCGGTTGGTGGAACTGGATGCGCAGCGCCGGGCGCCGGCATGAAATTCAAAGCCGGATCGGGCCAAAGCGCCCGCGCAGCAAGGGCGGAAAGCTATTGAAAAGATAGCAGCCGGTACGCGTCAGTGGGTGAACGAGCGCACCGCCAGGGGCAGCGCCGGAGGCTCCCAGCGGTAGCCGTCGGCCAGCACGTCGCGCTCGGTGCGCAGGCCGCTCCAGCGCAGCGCGAGCAGCTCGGCCAGCGTCCAGCCGGCCCAGTCGGCGCGGAAGGGCTGCAGGGCCGCCTGCGCGGGCGGCGCGGCACCGGCGGGCGGCGGCTGGTTGCGCCACACCAGCGCCGGAATGCGGTAGCCCGACTCGGTGCTGGGGCTGTGGCCGGCGCGGTCGCTGCCATGGCCCACCTCCTGGCCATGGTCCGACAGGTACATCCAGGCACGGTAGCCGTCCGTGCGGCCCACGGTGCGGGTGAGCTGCAGCATCTCGGCGACCACGAAGTCGTGGTACAGCAGCGCGGCGTCGTACTCCTGCCGGAAGCGGCGCACCCAGGCGGAGCGGCCGCTCCTGGCCATCTCGGCCTCCACCGCGTCGGCCTCGTCGTCGAAGGGGTTCTGGCCCGGCGGAAAGCGCAGGGTGTAGTGCGGGTGTGCGCCCAGCAGGTGCACCACGATCAGCTTGCGCTCGGCCGGGTCTTCCAGCGCCTCCTGCACGCAGTCGAGCAGCTCGCTGTCGAGCGACGCACTGGCACGGCCCGGCGTGCGGTTGACGATGTCGACCACGTCGGCCAGGCGCGCGTGCTGCTGCTCGATGGCCACGTCGTCGTGGTTGCTCATCCACCAGGTCTTGTAGCCGGCCGCGCGTGCCATCGCCAGCAGGTGCTGCGGGTCGGCGCGATCGGGCTCGCCGAAGGCGAACAGGTTGCGCAGCGCGGGCAGGGTGCTGGCGTCGACCGACCAGGCGTTGCGCAGCACCGTGAGCTGCTCGCCCAGTTGCCGCTGCTGCGCCTGCAGCCGCGGCGTGGTGGCGCGCCGGTAGCCGTACAGGCCGAGGTTGTCGCGGTTGATGCTGTCGGTGATGACCAGCACCACTGTCGACGGCCCCTCGCGCGCGATCACCGGCGCCGCCGCGCGGGCGCGGGCCAGCGCCGCATCGCGCACGCGCTGCTGGTCGGCCCAGCCGGCGCGCAGGGTGTCGAGCTGCGACTGCCAGCCGCTCCAGAACAGCACCGGGTGCAGCCGGCGCCACGGCTTGCTGGCGTAGGCCACGCCCGACAGCAGCAGCACCGCCGCCACGCCGGCCACGGCCCAGCGCGACAGCGGCGCAGCGGCGCCGCGCCGGCCGCGTGCCGCGAGCTGCCAGGCGCAGGCCGCCGCAGCCAGCACGGCCAGCAGCCACAGCAGCGCCGTGCGCCAGTGCATCGACAGGTACTCCGCGCTCTCGCGCGGGTTGGTGTTGGCGGCGGCGCCGAGCACCAGCCCGCCGTCGGGCGCGGACTGGTAGGTGTCGAGCAGGTAGGCGCGCACCACCCCGTCGAGCGCGAAGGCCTGCACCCACAGCGCGACGGCCGCCTGCCGCAGCCGGTGCACGCCGGCGCTTCGCACGGGCCAGCACAGCCAGGCCAGCAGCGGCAGCGCCAGCACGAGCAGTTGCGCGACGCGCCGCCCGTCGTGGCCCAGCACGATCACGCTCGTCAGCAGGGCGGCGAGCGCGCCGAGCGCGGGCCAGAAGCGGCGGGGGGAGGCCGCCGGGCCGGCGGCGGTGGGGAGAGTGACCATGAGGGCCGCGATTCTGCCGAGCGCCAACGCGCCCCCGTTTCAATCACCCCGCAGCGGCCGGGGCATGGCGCGCTGTCAGCGCACGAAGCGATCCATCCAGCCGGCCATCCACGTCGCGAGCAGAGCCAGGTGCGCGACCACCGTCGCGGCGTACACGCGCAGGAACTCGGCCTTGCTGGACTTGTGCCGCAGGCGCTGCTGCGCGATGCGCGCAGCCGGCCAGCCGCCCAGCAGGGCGAAGAGGTGCAGTGTGTTCTCGGGCGTGCGCTGGTGGCCGGCCTCGGCCGCGCGCTTGTCGATCCCGTAGGCGACGAAGGTAGCGAGGTTCAGCACCGCGAGCACGGCCAGGAGCCAGGCGGGCAGTCGGCGCGTGGCCAGGCCGAACGCCAACAAGGCCGCCCACATGAGCAAAGCCACCCACCACGCGGCACCGAGGCTCGACGGCGCGCGCGAGCCGGCACGCCGGCGGGCCACCGTAGGGCAGCCCTCGACACCGCGCCGGGCATCGCGCGTCGGGCCGGCAGCCGGGCGGCCCGCGCTGCCGGCGGCGGCGCCCACGGGCTGCACGGCCATGGCGCGCGGCCCCTTGCCGCCGACTTCGATGCGCTCGAACTGCACGGCGGTGCCGACCTGCGGCTCGAACCCGGCGCGCCAGTCGCGGACATGGAAGAACACGTCCTGGTTGTCGGCGGTGCGGATGAAGCCGAAGCCGCGAGCGGCGTCCCACTGGCGCACGGTGCCGATGGACCTCATGCGGCTTCGGGCGCGAGGGTGTGCAGCGGGATGTCGCGCGCGTGGGCCAGCGCATCGAGCGCGGCGCGCGGCTGGTCCGCAAGCCATGCGGCGATCGCGCGGTGCGTCGCAGGATCGGCCATGTCGGCCGGCGGCAGGCCCGCCGCCTCGCACAGCCGCGCTGCGAAGTGCGGCTCGAGCGCCGCCACGGCCACGCGACCGTCGGCACAGGGGTAGACGCGGTAGCCCGCATGCGCACCGCCGACGGCGCCGCCGGGCGCCGTCAGGCCCCAGGTGCGCGGCAGCGCCAACCACCGCGCGGCATCGTTCAGGGCCACTTCGTGATGCACGCCGCGGCCGCCGGCGCGCGCCTGGATCACGGCCTGCAGCACGGCCTCGCTGGCGAGCAGGGCGCCGCCCATGTCGGCGTAGAGCGTGGGCGGCAGCGCGGTGCCGGTGACGAGGCCGGCGTCGGCCAGGTAGGTGAGGTCGTGGCCCGGCTCTTCGGCGCGCGCGCCCGCGGCCCCGACGATGGCCACCTGCGACAGCCGCGGGTGGTGCCGCTGCACGGTGGCGGGGTCGAGGCCGAGCTTGGCCAGGGCCGAAGGTCGGAAAGAGGTCAGCAGCACGTCGGTGCGGGCGAGCGCCTCGTGCAGTGCGGCTCGGCCGTCGGCTTGCTTGAGGTCAACCGTGCGCACCTCCACGCCGGCGTGCAGCGCCGCATACGCCAGGGTGTTGTAGTGGCGCATGGGGTCGCCGGCCGGCGGCTCGAACTTGAGGCACTCGGCGCCCATCGCGCGGCAGCGCATCAGCGCCGCCGGGCCGGGCAGGTTGAGCGCGAGACTCAGCACGCGCACGCCGGCCAGCGGCTGGAATGACGGGGGCGGGGCGTCGGCCATGCGGGGCGTCTCCTCGGGATGCTATGAATTCAGTAGCTGCTCGCGCAGGCGGGGCGGGCGCTGCGGGCCGATTTGGCTTGAAACCGTGGATGCGATTGTCGCCAGTGCGGCGCTGCCCGCGATGAGCCGGATTTGACAAGCGCCGCGGCACCGCGCCCGCTAGCATGGCCCGCGCATCGCTCGTTCACGATTCACAGGAGACACCATGTTCGATTCCCAACTCATGCGCGGGCAGCGCATCCTCGTCACCGGCGGCGGCACCGGCCTGGGCAAGGCCATGGCCGAGCGGCTGCTCGGGCTGGGCGCCGACATCGCCATCTGCGGGCGCCGCCAGTCGGTGTGCGAGGAGACGGCCGCGCAATGGCGCACGCAGTTCCCCGAGCGGCGCATCGACACCTTCGGCGTCGACATCCGCATCGCGCAGTCGGTGGAGGAGATGGTCGACTCGCTGTGGCAGAGCGGCGGCCTCACCGGCCTGATCAACAACGCGGCGGGCAACTTCGTCTCGCCGACCGAGGCACTGTCGTCGCGCGGCTTCGACGCCATCGCCAACATCGTCTTCCACGGCACCTTCTACGTCACGCAGGCCGTGGGCAAGCGCTGGATCGCCGACACCCGCGCCGGCAAGTGGAAGGCCGGCGATCCGATGCGCAGCGTGATGAGCATCATCGTCACCTGGGTCGACAACGGCGGCCCCTACGTCGTGCCCTCGGCCATGAGCAAGGCCGGCATCGAGGTCATGACCAAGTCGCTGGCGGTGGAGTGGGCGCGCTGGGGCGTGCGGCTGAACTGCATCGGCCCCGGCGAGATCCCGACCGAAGGCATGAGCAAGCGCCTGAACCCCGGCGAGGAACCCGGCGCGCAGACGAAGAAGCTCAACCCGCAGGGCCGCGTGGGCGAGATGCGCGAACTGCAGAACCTCGCCACCTTCCTCATGGCGCCGGGCCAGTGCGACTGGCTCACCGGCCAGAGCATCATGATGGACGGCGGCCAGGCCCTGGCCACCGGCGGCAACTTCTACGAGCTGCGCCAGTGGAGCGATACCGACTGGATGGCCGCACGCGAGCGCATCGAGGCGCAGAACCAGAAGGACAAGGCGCAGCGCTGAACCCGCACTCCGGGCGATCTCAGCGCGGCACGGCCGCCGCGCCCACGACCCGGGCGCGCCCGGCACCGGCGCCCGCCATGGCGAGCACGATGCCGACGGCGACGAAGAGCAGCGCGCTGGCGCGGAAGCTGCCGGTCCATGCGCGCAGGAGGCCGACCAGCATCGGCCCGGCGGCCGCCACGAGGTAACCGACGCCCTGCGCCATGCCCGACAGCTGCGCCGCGACCCGCGCATCGGGCGAGCGCATCACGATCAAGGTGAGCGCCAGCGCGAAGGTGCCGCCCTGCGCCACGCCGAGCAGCACCGCCCACAGCCACACCGTCGGCAGCGGCGCGAACATCGCGCCGAGCAGCGCCGCGACCGTGAGCGCCGCCAGCCCGACGGCCAGCGCGACCTGGTTGCGCTGGCGCTGTGCAAGCGCCGGCGTGAAGAGGGAAACGGGCACCTGCACCAGCACCGACACCGAGACCACGAAGCCCGCCGTCGCTGCCGCCAGCCCGCGTTCGCGCAGGATGGGCGCGAGCCAGCCCATCACCGAGTACGCCAGCGCCGACTGCAGGCCCATGAAGAAGGTCACCTGCCAGGCCAGGGGATCCGTCCACATGCCGCGCACGCGGTAGTCGGCATCGCCGGGCTGCGGGCGAGCGCGCAGGGCGAACGGCGCCCACAGCAGCAGCGCCAATGCCGCCGGCACCGCCCACATCGCCAATGCGCCGGCCCAGTCGGTGCCCAGCGCATGCTGCAGCGGCACGGTCACCCCTGCACCGCTGGCCGCGCCGCCGCACACGGCCATGGTGTACAGGCCCATCATGAATGCCGGGCGGCGGTCGAAATCGCGCTTGACCAGGGCCGACAGCAGCACGTTGACCACCGCGATGCCGACGCCCGCCACCGCCGACGCCAGGAACAGCACCGGCACCTGCGCCGTGCCGCGCAGCGCGGTGCCCACCGTGATGAACACCATGCAGGCCAGCAGCGTGCGCTCGATGCCCACCCGCCGCCCGAGCCAGGGCGCGACCATCGCGAAGGCGCCCAGGCAGATCACCGGCAGCGTGGTGAGCGCGCTCGCCGCGGCGGCCGACATGTCCGTGCCCGCCACGATGTCGGGCAGGACGACAGAGAGGCTGGAGAACACCGGCCGCAGGTTGAAGGCGATCAGCACGATCGCCGCGCCGAGGAGCAGCAGACGTTCGGAGGTCGCAGAGCAAGCTGGTCGGGACAAGTGAGCGCGGTTTCCGGGTACGGGGGCGAGGCTGGGGGCGGCGCCCGAGTGGGCCGCCTTCGTGGACTACGGCCGAGCGTCGTGTCGCGGCGTTCACATGCAGGCGGATCGCGCGCCGATGCTGCCACAAGCCGTCCTGCGTCGATGCAGGCTGCGCCCCACCGTCGGAGCCGCAGCGTATTGACCGCAACAAAGAACACTCCATAGAATGTTCACTATACACACTACATGTGCGCAATGTGCACATCGAGGGGATCGGCATGAAGGCAGTCGTGCTCAGCGGATTTGGGGGGCCGGAGGTTCTGCAGCTCAAGGAGGTGGCCTTGCCCGACCTCGGCAGGCTCGACGTGTTGGTGGCGGTTCAAGCCGGCGGCATCTGTCATCACGATGTTCTGCACCGGGCCGGGAAACTCCCGGGCGCGAAGACCCATGTGGTGCTGGGGCACGAGACCGCAGGAGAAATCGTCGCCGTTGGTGCAGACGTGCGGTCACGCCGAGTGGGTGACCGGGTCGTCGTCTATCAGAGGCGCTTTTGTGGCACGTGCCGCAACTGCCTGTGCGGTCGGCAGGACATGTGTCGTGCAGACGGACTGCCGGGCGTGGACACCGAAGGGGGGTACGCCGAGTATGTTGCGGTGCCTGCCTCCGCCACCGTCGTCGTGCCGGACAGCCTCGATTGGGCGGCAGCGGCCCTCTCTTCCTGCCCCATCGCGACCAGCGTGCGCGCACTGCGTGGCGTAGCAGGCATGGCACCGGGCGACACGGTGCTCGTCACCGGTGCGAGCGGGGGCTTGGGTGTGCATCAACTGCAGTTGATTCGTGCGTTCGGCGGCCGCTCCATCGCGGTGACGACCTCTGCCGGCAAGGCCGACACGTTGCTGGCGCTCGGGGCGAACGACGTCGTGGTGTCACCCGACCTCGACTACTCATCAGAAGTCTGGCGCCTTACCGGCAAGCGCGGCGTCGACATCGCCATCGAGAACGTCGGATCGACGCTGCCCGAGACGCTTCGGTGCATGGCCCACGGCGGTCACGTCGTGCTCCTTGGAAACCTCGGCACTGCCGCGGTTGACGTGTTGCCGGGCCTGATGATCGGTCGGCGAATCAATGTGTCGGGCTCCGGCAGTGCGACATTTGAGGATCTGCATCAGTCTCTGGCGCTGCTGGACTCCGGTGCCGTTCGTCCCGTGGTAGCGCGGACGTTCCCGTTCTCGTGCGCTTCGAAAGGACATGCGCTTCTGGATCGCAAGGGCGTTGCCGGCCGCGTCGTTCTCCAAGGCTGGTAGGGGAACGACATGAACGTCTACTCCCTGTTCGAGAAAGCCGCGCAGGCGCACGGCCCAAAGGTGGCCCTCCGCCAACTGGAGTCGGGCCGTGAATGGACCTTCCACGAACTGTACGAAGCGCTCGGAAGGGTTCAGGCGGGTCTGGATGCCGCTGGTGTCTCGGCCCAGGAGCGCGTCGCGCTGCTGGGCTCCGCCGACGCGCGCTACCTGCTATGCGACTACGGGGTGATGGCCGCTGATCGGGTGCGCGTGCCGCTGGACCCGTCCCTCCGTTGTGACGAGCAGGCGGCGCAGCTTCAGGATGCCGGGGTGCGCCTGCTCATTCACGGCCCGGAACACGCGGGACGGGCGCTCGAGATCGCTCGCGCGGTGCCGGGCCTGGCGCTGTCGTCACAAAGCGCGCTGCTGGACCGCATCTGTACGCCCCAGACGGGTCGCATCGGCCCCGGTGCCGATCGGCTGGCTTCTCTGAGCTACACGGGTGGTACCACGGCCAGCCCGAAAGCCGTGATGGTGACGCACGGAGGCCTGAGCGCTGCAGTGCAGAACATCATCGGCGTGCGCGACATGGGGCCTGGTGACGTGCTATTGAACGTCCGGCCCGTGTGGCCGATAGCCGCTGTGGTGCTTCTGGCGCATCTGGCCGTCGGGGGTACTGTTTTGCTGGGACAGAGGTTCGAGCCCGCAGCCTTCATGGAGCAGTTGCGGTCGAACCAAGTGGCTGCAACCTCATTGGTGCCGACCCATCTCGCGCGGCTCATGGACGAGGCGGCGCCTCACGAGAAGAGCCTGCCGATGCTGCGAGCCATCGATGTGGGCGCTGCAGCCATCCCGGTGGCCCTGTTCGAGCGCTTGCTCGTGGCCCTCGGTCCCCGCATTGGCGTGCTGTATGGCCTGACGGAAGCGCCTTGGAGTTGCTATCTGCCGCCGTCTTCCTTGGCACATCTCGAGGGTGAGCGGCGAGAGCGCCGGATGCGCTGCGTCGGGCGGCCGCTATATGGCGTCGAAGTCTGCATCCGTTCGACGAACGGCGATCCGCTCGCCGTCGGAGAAGAAGGGGAGATCACCCTGCGCGGCGGTCATCTGATGGCAGGTTACTGGAATCGTCCTGAAGCGAACCGCCAGGCGCTGCGGGACGGCTGGTTCCACACCGGCGATCTTGGTTCCCTGGATGAAGATGGCTACCTGTCGATCACGGGCCGCATGAAGGAACTGATTCGAACAGGCGGCAAGAGCGTGCTGCCGGCAGAAATCGAAGAAGTGCTGATGCGCCACCCCCAGGTCGACGACGCGGTTGCCGTGGGACTGCCGGACGAGGAGTGGGGCGAGGTGGTCGCCGCAGTGGTCGTGCTGCGGCCTGGCTGCGGTAGCCACGACCGGGCCGAAGAGGCCCTGATCGACTGGTGCCGACAACAGCTCTCAAGTTTCAAGAAGCCTCGGCGGATCTTCTTCGTGGATCAGATTCCTCGGTCGCACTACGGCAAGCCCTTGCGAGCAAGGCTACGAGACCAGATCCGGCTCTGAAGGCATCTGTCCGCATCTTTTGTCGTTCATTTCGAGGAACAACTGTCATGAATACCAGGCTGGGCTCCTACTTACTTTTCACCTTCGCGGTCGGCCTGGCGTCGATGTGCGCCATGAGCAATGCACAGGTCTTTCCCACCAGACCCATCCGCATGGTGGTGGCGTACGCGCCAGGTGGCGCTGTTGATGCGGTGGCCCGCAAGTTGGGTACGGCTCTCGGCGAAATCCTCGATCAGCCGGTTGTGATCGACAACCGGCCCGGCGCGTCCGGCAACATCGGGGGGGAGTATGTCTCCAAGGCGCCGGCGGATGGGTACACTTTGCTGTTCGCCCCATCGACGTTGCTGGCGAATCCACTTGTGGTCAAAGGCAAGCCCCCTTTCGATGTGCATCGTGACCTCGAGGCCATCTCACTGGTGGCTTCGGGTCCGATGCTGATGCTGGTTCCGGCTGACGGGCCCAAAACACTTGGCGACTTTGTGAAGGAGGCCAGGGCCAAGCCCGGCAGTTTCAACTTCGGCACCGGCGGCTACGGGTCGGCACCTCACCTGGCTGCCGCCCAGTTCAAGCTCCGCGCGGGTCTGAATGAAGTTCCGACTCTTCTCTACAAGGGCACGGCGCCGGCTCTCATCGACCTGATCGGCGGGCAATTGAGCGCGATGATCGAACCGACGCTGACGGCGATTCCGCAGGTGCGAGCGGGCAAGTTGCGTGCGCTCGCCATCACGGGTAGCAAGCGGGATCCGCTGTTCCCCGAGGTGCCGACGTTTGAAGAGGCAGGCTTTGCCGATATGCAATTCAGTACCTGGTATGGCATTTGGTGTCCGAGCGGCGCGCCCGAAGCCGTCAAGCAGCGGCTCGCGCAAGCGCAAAAGACGGTGCTTGATTCCCAGGCGTTTCGCGACTGGCTGAAGCAACAGGGCTACCAGGCCACGCCGCTTTCGGGCGCTGCATTCGGCGCATTTCTTCACAACGAGGAAATGCGCTACGAGCGCATCGTGCGCGAGAGCGGAATTCAACCTCAATAGGTCTGTACACCCCGAAGGGCAAAATGAGCATCGAATACACCCTTGGCGCGGATGGCGTGGGCCACGTCCTGATCAATCGGCCCGAGCGCATGAACGCTCTCGACGTGCCCGCAAAGGAAGCACTCGGCAAGATCTGGCGCGACGCTTGCGCCGATCCCTTGTGCAAGGTTCTCGTGATTTCGGGAGCTGGGGACAAGGCGTTCTGTGCCGGGTCGGACATCAAGGAGATGCAAAGCACTGGAGAAATGGCGTCCACCGAAACGCTCATGAACGCTATTCCTGGTGTGGGAATCGAACTCCACAAGCCAGTGGTGGCGGCGCTCCATGGGTTCACGGTGGGCATGGGTATGACACTTGCAATCCATTCCGACTTCCGGATCGCCACAAAGAATGCCCGATTCGCATTTCCGGAGGTCAAGCACGGAATGCTGTCTGGCGTGAGCGCGGTCACGCTGCCGGGCATCGTCGGCGAGCATGCTGCGCTCGACATCATGCTGTCTGGCCGGGTGTTCGAGGCTGCGGAAGCGTTGAAGCTGGGGCTGCTCTCCAGCGTGGTGGACGGCGTCAGCGCGCAGGACGTGTTGGTCGCTGCTCGTTCGCTCGCCACGAAGTTGGCTGCGAATTCGATGCTTGCGCTTGGGCTCACGAAACGATTGGTCCTGCTGGAGCGCAGGCGCAAGATACTCGAGCATGCCGCGGAGATCGACAGCGCTCGGCGCGAGGTGACCCGCTCGGCGGAGTTCACCGATGTCGTACAGCGCAAACAGGGTGCGGGCCGGATGCAACGCGAAGACTGATGGTCAACACCGCCTTGTCAGCAGTACGCAGCGGGTCCGTCCAGTCGATCGACCGTGCCATGGAAGTCCTTCGGGTTCTGGCCCGAAGGCCACAGGGTGCGACTGCGCTCGAGCTTGCTGCGGTTACCGGACTTGATCGCACAACGGTGCATCGGCTGCTGCGCACGCTCAGCGGTGCGGCCATGGTCGAAGCGCGAGGCAGCAGCTACGTCCTCGGGCCGGCGTGCACGCTACTGGGGGCGGGACGGCTGCATGCGTCACGGCTGCGCGACACGGCGCTGCCTTTTGCGGTTGACATTCAACGCGCGGACGTCGGGGATCGACCGCTGGTCGTTTCGATCACCTGCTGCGCTTTGGACGAGGTGGTGATTGTCGATCGCATCTGGACCCCCTTTGTGCCGCTGAACATCATCGTCGGAATTGGCTGGCGCTTTCCAATTGACGAGTCGGTGAGTGGGCGCTCGATGCTGTCCACCATGAGCGACGATGCGATCGCGGCGCTGATCGGCATCGAACGCTTCGAGCGGCTGCTTCCGCGACTGTCGGTGATTCGGGCGCAGGACGGCATGGAGTTTGGTTCCGACGAACGACATGCAGGCGTGAGCACCATGGCATATCCGTTCGTCGGAACAGATGGAATCGCCACCGGCGCGATGGTTGTGGCGGGCATAGGCTTGGCACCAGAGCTGCACCTTGAAAGCCCGATAGCTCGTCATCTCGTGCGTTCGGCGCAGGCGGTCTCGCGGCTCCTGCATGCCGCGACCTGAGAAGCAGTCATGTGTCGCTCCTCGCGAGGTGGGCGATGAATGTCCGCAGCCGGCTCGCGGAAGTTGCCGTGGTCCTGGGTACCGGCAACCCGCCGCCGGGTGCCGCATTCGAGAATTGCATCCGGCTCGGGTCGCTTGTTTTTGTCTCTGGTCACATTGCTCGCCTTGACGGGTGACAGTGGCGCGGCAAGCCGGGGGGCGGAAATCTCGGTGCTGGAAGAGTGAAGGGGCTCCGGATCGCCCAGCAGCACGTACACCGTGTTCTCTTTCCTCGAAACGGCTGGAGTTCCCACCCCGTCAGGGCGGCCAGCTATGCTTTTGGTAGCATCCTGGGCCGCACCGGAGGTGCCACACTGCAGCGCTGGCCGAGGCGTGCGATGCTCTCACCCACGAGCCGACTCTCACACAAGGCATTGCCATGAGCGCATTCCCCATCGAAGACATCGTCGCCTCGCTGCACCGCGTGCGGCACGACTGGCGCGAATCGCAGCAGCGCTCGCAGGCCGGCGGCGAGCGCGAACTGCCCTCCCGACAGGTGGTGGCCGAACTGGTGGAGGCGCTCACGGGCGCGCTGTTCCCGATGCGCCTGGGCCCGACCGACCTGCGGCAGGAGAGCGAGAACTTCTACGTCGCCCACACGCTCGATGCGGCGCTGCACCTGCTGCACACGCAGGCCACGCTCGAACTGCGGCACGAACTGCGCCACACCGCCTTCGACGCCGCGGCCGTGAGCGCCGATGCGCTGGCCCGGGCGCGCGAGTTCGCGACGCAGCTGCCGGCGATCCGGGCGCTGCTCGATACCGACGTGATGGCCGCCTACCACGGCGACCCGGCGGCGCGCAGCGTGGACGAGGTGCTGCTGTGCTACCCGGGCGTGACGGCCATGATCCATCACCGCATCGCGCACCCGCTGTACAAGCTGGGCCTCACGCTGCTGGCGCGCATCGTGGCCGAGCGGGCGCATGCGCAGACCGGCATCGACATCCACCCCGGCGCCACCATCGGCCCGGGCTTCTTCATGGACCACGGCACCGGCATCGTGATCGGCGAGACGGCCGTGATCGGCCAGCGCGTGCGGCTCTACCAGGCCGTGACGCTGGGGGCCAAGCGCTTCCCGACCGACGCCGAGGGCAACCTCCAGAAGGGCCTGCCGCGCCACCCGGTGGTGGAGGACGACGTGGTGATCTATGCCGGCGCCACGATCCTCGGACGCGTGACCATCGGCAAGGGCGCCACCATCGGCGGCAACGTGTGGATCACCGACGACGTGCCGGCCGGCGCCAGCGTCACGCAGGCCAGCCTGCAGAAGGCCAAGGGCAACCGACCCGGCGACTGTTGAGCGCCGGGCCCTGGTTCAGGCGGCGGAGGCCGCGCGCTGCACCTCGTAGGTCTTGAGATTGACGTAGGCCGCGCGCAGGACCGAGGGCGATGCCGGACCGGCGGGCGCCCGCGCGAGAAGGTCGCCGATGATGTGGTCGGCCTCGACGCGCGCACCGCGGGCCATGTCCTTGTACATCGACGCCGTCATCGGCGAGCCCACCTGCGTCAACATGGCGCGGGCCCGCGCGAGCGTGGCCGGGCGCGGCGCGAAGCCGTTGTGGGCCGCGATGCCTGCACATTCGTCGACCAGGGCCAGCGCCACGTCGGCGCCGCCCGCGGCCTGCACCGCGCCGACGCTGGCGCGCATCAGCGTGGTCAGTGCGGCCGCCGAGGCGATGAAGAGCCACTTCTCCCACAGGTCCTGCAGGATGTCCTCGCTCAGGTGGTCGGTGAAGCCCGCGGCCTGGAACTGCGCGGCGATGGCGTCGACGCGGGCCGAACGGCCGCCGCTGCGCTCGCCGAAGGTGAGGCCGTCGAGGTCGTTGTGGTGGACCACGTGGCCCTGCTCGTCGAGCGACGCGGAGATCATGCACAGTCCGCCGAGCACCTTCTCGTCGCCGAAGCGCTGGGCCAGCCGGTCGTAGTGGGCCATGCCGTTG
The DNA here is from genome assembly GCA_005503065.1 of Comamonadaceae bacterium ALPHA2B. GTDB lineage: Bacteria > Pseudomonadota > Gammaproteobacteria > Burkholderiales > Burkholderiaceae_C > Xenophilus. The sequence goes on along the minus strand of SCOE01000037.1, from coordinate 38,956 downwards.
AGCAGCGGCAGGACCGCGGTCTCAGGCCCCACGGCCGGCGCGATGGCGTCCATGGTCGGGTCGAGGTCGAAGGCCTTGCAGCTGACCACGACGAGGTCGTAGGGGCGGTCGATGTCTTCGGCCAGCACGTGCGGCGGCGCATCGATCTGCAGGTCGCCCTTGGGGCTGCGCACGACGAGCCCGTCCCGCGCGAGCTGCGCCGCGCGGCCCGCGCGGACGAGGAAAGTGAGGTCGCGGCCTGCGGCCAGCAGCCGCCCGCCGAAATAGCCGCCGAGCGCGCCTGCGCCCACCATCAGGATTCTCATGAGGATTGCCTCGCGGTCGAGGATGTAGGAGGAGGACGGATGATGCGCCGAGGCCGCGGGCGTTGCTGCTGCATGGTCATCGCCGGCTCCCATAATGGTCTTCCGATTCTTCTCCTCCCAACCGCCAGGAGCCCCTCATGAGCCAGTACAAGATCGCCGTCGTCATCGGCAGCATTCGCCAGGATTCACTCAACCGCAAGCTGGCGCTCGCGCTGGCGCACCTGGCGCCCGAGAATTTCACCTTCGAGCATCTGCGCATCGACAACCTGCCCCTGTACAACCAGGACCACGACGGCAAGCAGGCGCCCGAGGTGCTGAAGTTCAAGAGCGAGATCGCCGCAGCGCAGGGCCTGCTGTTCGTCACGCCCGAATACAACCGCTCGATTCCCGGCGTGCTGAAGAACGCGATCGACCAGGCCTCGCGGCCCTACGGCCAGAGCGCCTGGGCCGGCAAGCCGGCCGGCGTGATCGGCGTCTCCGTCGGTGCCATCGGCACCGCGCTGGCGCAGCAGCACCTGCGCAACGTGCTGGCCTACCTCGATGTGCCCACCCTGGGCCAGCCCGAGGCCTTCATCCAGAACAAGGAAGACCTGTTCGACGACAAGGGCCATGTCGGCAACGAGGCGACGAAGAAGTTCCTCCAGGGCTGGATGGACAAGTACGTGGCCTGGGTGAAGACGCACAACGGCTGAGGGCCGCAGGCAGGCACCCAACGCGACGCGCCGGCGGTCCGCAAGGGCCGCCGGCGCGTTGGCTTTCATGCAGCCCGCCGTCGGCGGGCGGCGCTTCAGGCGGCCAAGGTGGCCTGGTCCTGGTTGGCGGCGCGGGCCGTCACCGTGGCGATGTCAGCACGTGCCGCTGCCAGTGCGGCGGCCTTGGGAGCCTCGCCCATCGCCAGCCCCTCGGCGCGCACGATGCGCACGTCGGTGATGCCGAAGAAGCCGAGGATGGCCTTCAGATAGCTTTCCTGATGCTCCAACGCGTTGCCGGCGTCGCTGGTGGAGTACATGCCGCCACGCGTCGAGGCCACGATCACGACCTTGCCGCCGGCCAGGCCGACGGGGCCCTTCTCGGTGTACTTGAAGGTGCGGCCGGCCTGGGCGAGGCGGTCGATCCAGGCCTTGAGCTGGCTGGGCACCGAGAAGTTGTAGAGCGGGGCGCCCACCACGATCACGTCGGCCGCCAGGAACTGGCTCACCAGGCGCTCGGAGACGGCGTTCTCGCGGCGTTGCGCTTCCGTGGGCTCGGCCTGCAGGCCGGCCTTGATGCCCAGCGCGTCGGCATTGAAGTGGTTGGGGGTGTCGACGGCGAGATCGAGGTATTCGACGGTGGTGTCGGGATGGGCGGCGCGCCATTGCGCGGTGATCTCGGCCGTGAGTTGGCGCGAGACGGAATTGGTGCCGAGGACGCTGGAATCGACTTGGAGCAGCTTCATGGGAAACCTCTTGGTGGGGTGGTGGGCGCCGCCCCGCAATGAATCGATCGAGGCGGCATGGCAATCAGTCTATGGGCGCACCAATCAATCGATAAGCCGCCAAAATGGCGATTCTTTGTCCTGCCAAGAGAACAATCGACGCCATGCAAGACCTGAATGACCTGCTGTTCTTCGCCGAGGTGGCGGAGCGGGGCGGCTTCACCGCAGCCAGCAAGGCCCTGAACGTGCCCAAGTCGCGGCTGTCTCGCCGGGTGGCGGAACTGGAAGCATCGCTGGGTGTGCAGCTGCTGCAACGCAGCACGCGGCGTCTGTCGCTCACCCCGGCAGGTGAGATCTACCTGCGCCACTGCATTGCCGTGCGCGACACGGCCGAGGCGGGCGCCGAAGCCGTGGCCCAGGTGCAGAAGGAGCCGCGGGGCACCGTGCGACTGAGCTGCCCCGTCACGCTGGCGCAGAGCAGCGTCGGGCCGATCCTGCCGATCTTCATGAAGCGCCATCCGGGCGTCACGGTCGAGATGCGCGTGCTCAACCGTCCGGTGGACCCGGTGGAGGAGGGCGTGGACATGGCCCTGCGCGTGCGCGCCGAGATCGAGAACAGCGCCACGCTGGCAGCGCGCAGCTTCAATCGCAGCCGGCTCCTGCTGGTGGCCGCGCCCGACGTGCTGACGCGCCGCCAACCGCTGCAGGGGCCGGAGAACCTGGCCGGACTCGACGCGGTGGCCATGTCGGCGGCCGATGCGCGCACCGGCACCCTGCTGATGGGCCCCGAGGGGCGCAGCTTCGTCTACACGCCCTTCCCGCGCTACCTCGCCAACGACCTGCTGACGCTGCGCTTTGCCATCCTGCAGGGCGTGGGCGCCGGCCTCATGCCAGACTACATGTGCCAGGACGACCTGCGTTCCGGCCGGCTGGTCGAGGCGCTGCCCGGCTGGCATCCGCCTTCGGGCATCGTCCACGCGATGTATCCGCCACGGCGGGCGCTGGTGCCGGCCGTGCGGCTGCTGCTGGACTTTTTTGCCGAGCACCTGCAGCGTTGCGACGACGAACTCAGATCCGGGTCGAATCATCTGGAGTTGATCAACGCCTGACGGGCCCTGGATGCTATCGTTTCCATAGCATTCAAAAGCCTGCTTATGCGCACTTCCACATAATCAAACAAGCAGATATTCGTTTGAGTTCGTAGGCGCGCTTTCGACAATCGCCGGTCCCATCTGTTCCACAGGAGCGCGCGACATGGCCACCTTGCGACTGGGCGACACTGCCCCCGACTTCACCCAGGACTCGTCCGAAGGCCCGATCCATTTCCACGAATGGGCCGGCAATTCATGGGTCGTGTTGTTCTCCCACCCGGCGGACTTCACGCCGGTGTGCACCACCGAACTGGGCAAGACCGCGGCGCTGGGCGGCGAGTTCGCCAAGCGCGGCGTCAAGCCGATCGCCATCAGCGTCGACCCGGTCGACAAGCACAAGGAGTGGATCGGCGACATCAACGAGACGCAGAACACCACGGTGAACTTCCCCATCCTCGCGGATGCGGACCGCAAGGTGGCCGAGCTCTATGACCTGATCCATCCGAACGCCTCGGCCACGGCCACCGTGCGCAGCGTGTTCATCATCGATCCCAAGCACGTGGTGCGCGCCACCATCACCTATCCGGCGAGCACCGGACGCAATTTCGACGAGATCCTGCGCGTGATCGACTCGCTGCAGCTCACCGACAGCCACAAGGTCGCCACGCCCGCCAACTGGAAGGACGGCGACGACGTCGTCATCATCCCCAGCCTGCAGGATCCCGCCGAACTGAAGGAGCGCTTCCCCAAGGGCTGGAACGCGGTGCGCCCGTACCTGCGCCTGACCCCTCAGCCGAACAAGTAGATCTCCGTGACGACCCCGGTCATCATCGTCCCCGGCTGGCGCGACTCCGGCCCCGGCCACTGGCAGAGCCTGTGGGCGGAGCGCATGCAGTCGGCCCGCCGCGTGGTGCAGGACGACTGGGTGTCGCCCAGGCGCGAGGGGTGGGTGGGTGCGCTGGAGCGGCTCATCCTGGCGCAGGAGCGGCCGGTGGTGATCGCGGCGCACAGCCTGGGCTGCATCGCCGCGGTGCACCTGGGCGAGGCGGCCACGGCCCGGGTGGCCGGCGCACTGCTGGTGGCGCCGGCCGACCCGGAGCGCCGCGCGGTGCTCAACGATTTCGCGCCGGTGCCCTACGCCCGGCTGCCGTACCGCAGCATCGTGGTCGCGAGCAGCAACGACCCCTTCTGCCCGGTGCGCCTCGCGGGGGCCTATGCCCGCGCCTGGGGCAGCGAATTCGTCCGGATGCAAAATGCCGGCCACATCAACGTCGATTCGGGACACGGCGACTGGCCCCTTGGGCTGGCCCTGCTCGAATCCCTGACGGACGCGCCCAGCCGCCTTTTCGAGGAGCGGGAGACCGGGCGCCAGAGTTTCGAAACCTTCACAGCAACATGACTTCCAGAATCAAGAACATCGCCGCCGCGCTCGTCGTCGCCTCATCCGCCTTCACGGGTGCCGCATGGGCGCAGAACCAGCTCCTGAACGTCTCCTACGACGTGGCGCGCGAGTTCTACAAGGACTACAACGCCGCTTTCGTCGCGCACTACAAGAAGATCAAGGGCGTCGATGTGAAGATCGATCAGTCGCATGCCGGCTCGAGCGCGCAGGCGCGCGCGGTGGCCGACGGGCTCGATGCGGACGTGGTGACGATGAACACCAGTACCGACATCGAGTTCCTCGCCGACAAGGGCGTGGTGGCCAAGGACTGGGCGAAGAAGTTCCCCGACAACGCGGCGCCGACCACCTCGACCATGCTGTTCCTGGTGCGCAACGGCAACCCCAAGGGCATCAAGGACTGGGAAGACCTGGTCAAGCCCGGCGTGCAGGTCGTGATCGTCAACCCCAAGACCGGCGGCAACGGCCGCTACGCCTACCTGGCCGCATGGGGCTACGTGAAGAAGAAGGGCGGCACCGATGCGCAGGCCGCAGAGTTCGTCGGCAAGCTGTTCAAGAACGTGCCGGTGCTGGCGCGTGGCGGCCGCGACGCGACCACCGCGTTCCTGCAGCGCAACATCGGCGACGCGCTGATCACCTTCGAATCGGAGGTGGTGTCCATCGACCGCGAGTTCGGCGCCGGCAAGGTCGACGCCGTGTATCCCAGCATCAGCATCCTGGCCGAGAACCCGGTCGCCGTCGTCGAGCGCACGACTGCCAAGAAGGGCACCGGCGAGCTGGCGAAGGCCTACCTGGACTGGCTGTACTCCGACGAGGCGCAGGAGATCGCTGCCAAGCACGCGCTGCGCCCGCGCTCGCAGGCCGTGCTCAAGAAGCACGCCGCCGTCTTCAAGCCGCTGCAGCTGTTCACGGTGCAGGAACTCTTCGGCAGCCTGAGTGAAGCGCAGAAGGTGCACTTCAACGACGGCGGCCAGTTCGACAAGCTCTACACCCCTGGGCGGTAACGCCATGACCAGTGCCGTTTCATCGGCGCTGCCGTCCGCGGCAGCGCCGATTTCGCGTGGCAGGGCCGGCGGCGCCAAGCGGGTGCTGCCGGGCTTCCACCTCACGCTGGGGTACACGCTGCTGTACCTCTGCCTCATCGTCCTCATCCCGCTGTCGGCGCTGGTCTTCAAGACCTTCACGATGAGCTGGGAGCAGTTCTGGGTCGCCGTCACGGCGCCGCGCGTGCTGGCCTCGTACCGGCTGACCTTCGGCGCGTCCTTCCTGGCGGCACTGGTGAACCTCTTCGCCGGCCTGCTGGTGGCCTGGGTGCTGGTGCGCTACAAGTTTCCCGGCAAGAAGATCGTCGACGCGCTGGTCGATCTTCCTTTCGCCCTGCCCACCGCCGTGGCGGGCATCTCGCTCACGGCGCTGCTCGCAGGCAACGGCTGGATCGGCCAGTACCTGGAGCCGCTGGGCATCAAGCTTGCCTTCACACCCGCAGGCGTGGTGATCGCGCTGATCTTCATCGGGCTGCCCTTTGTCGTGCGCACGGTGCAGCCGGTGCTCGAAGACACCGAAAAGGAGCTGGAAGAAGCGGCGACCTCGCTCGGCGCCACACGCTGGCAGACCTTCCGCCTGGTCATCCTGCCGTCCATCACCCCGGCGCTGCTGACCGGCTTCGCGATGGCCTTCGCACGCGCCATCGGCGAGTACGGCTCGGTCATCTTCATCGCCGGCAACATGCCCATGATCTCGGAAATCACGCCGCTCATCATCATCGGCAAGCTGGAGCAGTACGACTATGCCGGTGCCACCGCGGTGGCCCTCGTGATGCTGGTCTTCTCGTTCCTGATGCTGCTGGTCATCAACGCGCTGCAGAGCTGGCAGCGCAGGCGGGGGGCGTCGGCATGAGCGCCGCACGGCCGTCCCAAGGCGCTCGCACCGAAGCGCGAAGCGCGGAGGTTTCACCATGAGCGGCGGCACGGGAATGCGGGCCCCGGTGCGGCGGGCGCAGGCCGGCACCACCGAGTCGCCGGCCGTCCGCTGGACGCTGATCGGCCTGGCGCTGCTCTTCATGTTCTTCTTCCTGGTGCTGCCGCTGGCGGCCGTCGCGACCGAAGCGCTGCGCAAGGGCTGGGACGCGTACTGGGAGGCCTTGAAGGAGCCCGATGCGTGGTCGGCCATCCGGCTCACGCTGATCGTCGCGGCGATCTCGGTGCCGCTGAACCTGGTGTTCGGCGTGGCGGCGGCCTGGGCGATCGCCAAGTTCGAGTTCAAGGGCAAGGCTTTCCTGACCACGCTGGTCGACCTGCCGTTCGCGGTGTCCCCGGTGGTGGCGGGCCTGATCTACGTGCTGGTCTTCGGCGCGCAGGGCTGGCTGGGCCCATGGCTGGCGGCGCACGACATCAAGATCATCTTCGCCGTGCCAGGCATCGTGCTGGCCACCGTGTTCGTGACTTTCCCCTTCATCGCGCGCGAACTGATCCCGCTGATGCAGGCGCAGGGCACCGACGAGGAGCAGGCCGCCATCGTGCTGGGCGCGAGCGGCTGGCAGACCTTCTGGCGCGTGACGCTGCCCAACATCAAGTGGGGGCTGCTGTACGGCGTGATCCTGTGCAATGCGCGGGCCATGGGCGAGTTCGGCGCCGTGTCGGTCGTCTCGGGCCACATCCGCGGCCAGACCAACACCATGCCGTTGCACGTGGAGGTGCTCTACAACGAGTACCAGTCCGTCGCCGCCTTCGCCGTCGCCTCGCTGCTGGCCATCCTCGCGCTGGTGACCCTGGTCATCAAGACCGTCGCCGAATGGCGCCACGACCGTGAAATGAAAGCCATCTCCGAGCTCCCGCCGGAGCGGCCGGCTGCATCTTGAAAATCGGACAGCCGAACGCAGAGGTCGCAAAGGTCACGCGGAATGCGCAGAAGAATTCATGAAAATTCTCGGTATTCCTTCTGCGCCCTCTGCGAAATCTCTGCGCCCTCTGCGTTCGGCTGCCCGTATTGAGGTTTTTCCATGAGCATCGAAATTCGCAACGTCAACAAGCGCTTCGGCGATTTCCACGCGCTGCGCGACGTCAGCCTGAACATCGATTCGGGCGAGCTGTTCGCGCTGCTGGGCCCGTCGGGCTGCGGCAAGACCACGCTGCTGCGCATCATCGCGGGGCTGGAGACGGCCGACAGCGGCTCGATCCTGTTTTCGGGCGAGGACACCACCGACGTGCACGTGCGCGAGCGTCAGGTCGGCTTCGTGTTCCAGCACTACGCGCTGTTCCGGCACATGACCGTGTTCGAGAACGTGGCCTTCGGCCTGCGCATCAAGCCGCGCGGCCAGCGGCCCAGCGACGCACAGATCAAGGCCAAGGTGCTCGACCTGCTCAAGCTGGTGCAACTGGACTGGCTGGCCGACCGCTACCCCTCGCAGCTTTCGGGCGGGCAGCGACAGCGGATCGCCTTGGCGCGGGCGCTGGCCGTGGAACCCAAGGTGCTTCTGCTCGACGAGCCCTTCGGCGCGCTCGACGCCAAGGTCCGCAAGGAACTGCGCCGCTGGCTGCGCCGCCTGCACGACGAGCTGCACGTCACCTCCATCTTCGTCACGCACGACCAGGAAGAGGCGCTCGAGGTGGCCGACCGCGTGGTGCTGATGAACGCCGGGCGCATCGAGCAGGTCGGCTCGCCGCAGGACGTGTGGGACCACCCGGCCAGCCCCTTCGTCTACGGCTTCCTGGGGGACGTCAACCTGTTCCACGGCCGCGCCCACCAGGGCGAGGTCGAGGTGCAGGGCGTGCGCATCGCCTCGGCCGAAGCGGACACGGCCGAGGACGCCAAGGCGCTCGCCTACGTGCGGCCGCACGACTTCGAGATCACCCGCTTCGTGCCGGGCAGCGGTCATGCGCAAGGGATCGTCGCGACCATCGGACGCGCCATCGTGGTCGGCCCGATCGCGCGCATGGAACTCGAACCCGTGGAACCGAATCCAGACAATCCGGGTTCCGGCAGCATCATCGAGGCGCAGATCTCTGCGCAACAGTACCGTGAACTGGGGCTGCGCGAGGGCGACACCGTGGTGGCCAGCCCGCGCAAGGCGCGTGTCTTCGTCGAACAAGGACTCGGGATTTGAACGCGATTTTTGGCGCTCCGCGCCGCACCTACTGGCTCATCTGCATCGCCTGCGTGGCGATGCTGGCCTTCGGCATGTACCTGCAGCACGTCGTCGGCCTGGAGCCGTGCCCGATGTGCGTGGTGCAGCGCTATGCTCTGATTTTGATAGCGATCTTCGCAGCACTGGCGGGCGCTACAGGCCGAATCGGCCTGCAAAAGACCTGGGGTGGCCTGGGCCTGCTGTTTGCCATCGGCGGCGCCTACACGGCCGCGCGTCAGACCTGGCTGCAGTGGCACCCTCCGGAGTTCGCGAGCTGCGGCCGCGACATCTACGGGATGATCGAGACCTTCCCGCTGCAGCGCGCGATCCCGATGATCTTCAAGGGCAGCGGCGACTGCAGCAAGGTGGACTGGACCTTCCTGGGCCTGTCGATCGCCAACTGGTCCTTCATCTGCTTCGTCGTCTTCGGGCTGGTCGTCCTGGGCCTGCTCGTCGGCCGAGGCAACCGGCCGGCCAAGCGCTTCGTGACGGCCTGAGCCCACGGCGCGCGCCAGAAGAAACACCGCCCTCGGGCGGTGTTTTCGTTGTCGCGTGGCGCTTCGCTCAGAGCGGCAGCGTGTCGAAGGCCGCGTAGACCTGCGCCAGCCAGCTCTTGACCCGCTGGCGCTCCAGCAGGCCCAGCGCATCGGGGCCGTCCTTGTCGTTCACGGCCTTCCAGAAGCTGGTGTTGCGGTTGTCGATCTTGCGCATGCTGGCCTCCTGCAGGCGGGGCAGCGAGATGACCCGCGCGCCCTGGGCCGTGGCCTTGGCCAGCGACTGCGAGCCGAGCATGAGCGCGAAGTCGCTTCCGCGGCCGTAGTTCTGCACCACGATGTAGTTGGCGCGGCTGCCGAAGGTGTCGACCAGCTTGCCGAGCAGGTCGCTGGAGTCGCGGCCATCGTCCATCACGTGCCAGAAATTCACGTGGACACCGATCTCGGCGAACACGTCGAAGAGCTGCGATTCCTCGATCCAGCGCGCCAGCGGTGCCAGCGTCTGGGCCGCCATGTCGACGATCACGCTCTGCTGCGGGTTGTGCTCGAAGCCGTTGACCACCGTGTCCAGCCCCTCGAAGCTGTCCACCGCCACTGGCGAGGCGAAGCCTTCATAGAAGCGGGTGAAGGAGTTGTGCGAGCGGTCGGTGTCGTAGCCGACGAAGGGGCGGCTGTGATCGATGAAGTACTGGGCCAGCAGGCGCGAGGTGACCGACTTGCCGACGCCGCCTTTTTCGCCGCCGATGAAATTGAGAGAGCTCATGGATAGGTGGGAAAGGAGTCCGAAGGGGTTGGAGGCGACGGCACGGCACGCGGGCACCGGCGTCGGAGAAAGCGCGCCGATTCTAGGAGCCCTGTCGGGCTCGGGCATGCCCAAGCCCGACAGGCTCCTAGGAGCGGGCGCGTGACACGCTGTGCAGCAAAGTGTGTGCCGCCCAGCGGGCCTGGAGCCGTGCCTTCCAGGCGTCTGGCAGGGTGGAGGCTTCGAGCATCTCCGGCCAGCGTGCCTTGGCGAGGCGCGCCGTCTCGGTGATGGTCTTGCGCACGAGCGGCTCGTGCAGGCCCGCCGAGAAGCAGAAGGCGCGCACGTTGGCCGGCGTGAAGAGGGTGCCGCGTCGCGTGGCCGGTGCGGTGCCGCGTGCGGGCGGCAGCAGCGGCAGGGCGTGGCCCTCCGCGCCCTGCATGGCGGCGTAGGCCACGATGTCGTAGGCAGGCGCGAGCCGGGGCGCGGTGCCCTCCGGGTACAGCACGCCAAAATTCTTCAGGTGCGCATCGGGGTTGCCGAGCAGCTCGTTGACCACCAGGCGGCGGATCAGCTCGAGCACGGCCTCGTCGCCCAGCGAAGGGAAGGCGCGCATGGCCAGTGCCATCGCGAGGTAGCTGGCGCCGTACTTGTCCTGTGGGTCGATCGCCAGGACCTGCGCGAAGTCCTCGAAATGGATGCGGCGTGCGCCCTCGCGGTCGAAGCGCGTCACGGCCAGGAACTCGGGCTCGTCGGGCAGCGCGTAACTGTGTTCGGCATGGATGGCCGAGAGCGGCGCCAGCTCCGCATGGCAGACCGTCACGCCGGCGGCGGCAGCCATCTGCAGCGAGAGCATTTCCAGTTGCGGCATGTGTGGCCGGCCGACCAGCGGCAGCTTGGCGATCACGCGCGTGCTGGGGCCGGCGCGTGTTCGTGCGGTGTAGCGCCCGCCCTGGCGCGCCAGCCCCAGCTTGGGCTGCACGCCCGACACCGAGATGCCTTGCGGCAGCGGGTTGGCCACGACCGACATCTCCAGCGCGTCCTGGTCCTGCGTGACCAGGCGCTGCAGCGTGGGACGGTCCACCTCCACGGGCCTGGCGCTCACCGCGCCGGGCAGGTCGCCGCCGCAGGCGGCCAGCAGCTCGAAGTGGTCGTCCTCCCGGCAGCCGCGCAACTGCGCGATGTGGCTGCGAAGCACGCCCTCGGGCAGCAGGTTCTGGAACCAGGTGGGCAGGCGGCCGCCCTGGGCGTTGAAGAGCGGGTTTTTCAGGTCGGCCCACAGCGCGGACTGCGTGGCCGCATCGCTGGCGAGCATGGACAGCGACAGCACGGCCTCCGGAGGGCTGGCGACGATGGCGGGCTCTGCCACGAAGCGGCACAGGTCGCCGTACTGGAACAGCTTGCCCCAGCGGCGCCCGGCGAGGGCGATCTCGAGGATCTTGACGTTCATGGCGGACTCCGGCGCGGGAGGGGCGCCGGAGAGGGCGTGCCCTCGGCATGCGCGGTCGCCAGCGCGTCGCCGATGCGCGTGCCCACCGGCCGGTAGCCCGCATCGCCGGCAGGCGTGACGGCCGCGCCGAAGCCCTTGGGCACCAGCTGCAGTTCCATGTCCAGCGCGTCGACCAGGGCCAGCAACGACGAGAGCTGCGGATTGCCCTGCGCCCCGAGGGCGTTGCGAATGGAGCGCTCGGTCAGGCCGGCGCGCTCGGCCACCTGTTGGCCCGTGAGGCCGAGGGCGTCTCGCCGGCTCGCCAGGCGTTGGAGGAGTTCCTTCTTGTCCACGGAAACATAATACCGTATTGCTTAAAAAAGGAAATTAAATTCCGAATTCAACATCCTCTGCATATGGCTCAGCGCTGCACCATCTGCAGGAAGGGCCCCAGGCTGCCCATCAGCCAGTTCTGGCTGAAGTCGAGCGCCGCGCGGCGGTATTTTTCGTCGGCCTGGGCGGCCAGCAGGTCGAGCCGTCCCACCACCTTGGACAACTCCCGGTCCACCACCAGGTTGCGTCCGCGCTCGCTGATCTCGGTCGACAACAGCAGGGGATGGCCGTCGGGCCCGGTGCGCGAGCTCAGCAGCCACAGCGAGATCTCGAAGTTGCGCGCGGCGCGGTATGCGTTCTCGGCGCTCACGCCGTCGATCATGGTCTGCTGCCAGGTGTCGCCGTTGGCCTGCTTGAGCATCGCCGCCCATCCCACCACCAGCGCCGCAATGCGGTCGCCCTGGTAGGCCGGCGCCGGTCCGGCCTCGAAGGCCATGCGCACCGCATCGATGCTGGTGGCGCCGCGCAGTTCGGGCAGGGGCCTGTCGTTGTGGATCGCGTCCCAGGTGCGGGCGATGGCGTCGTCGGCGCTGCTGGCCCATTTGCGCCACTCGCGCGGGTTGCGGCGGTACAGCGACAGCTGCACGCGCTGCACCGACTGCAGGTTGTCGCGCAACGCCAGGTTGGCGATGCGGTTGGTGCCGGACTGCAGCCATTCGCGGCCCTCGTAGGGCTCGGCGCGCTGCGTGTCGGTGAAGGCGGCGCAGCCCGCGAGCACCGCGGCCAGCGGCAACGCCAGGCAGGCGCGGCGCCGGCCGCGGGACGGGGGGAGAGGGGCCGGGAAGCGCATACCTGCACGTTATCATCGCCCGGCTGGGCGGCAGCGCATCGCCTCGTGCATTTTTCCTTACAAATCAACACCTTGGCTTCCAAAGCCGATCCGCCGTGCGCCTCAATTCGATCAAGCTCTCGGGCTTCAAGTCCTTCGCGGAACCCACCAACTTCATGCTTCCCGGCCAACTGGTCGGCGTGGTGGGCCCGAACGGATGCGGCAAGTCGAACATCATGGACGCGGTGCGCTGGGTGCTGGGCGAGTCGCGGGCCAGCGAGCTGCGCGGCGAGTCGATGCAGGACGTGATCTTCAACGGCACGACCTCCCGCAAGCAGGCCAGCCGTTCCAGCGTGGAGCTGGTGTTCGACAACGCCGACCACCGTGCCGGCGGCCAGTGGAGCCAGTTCACCGAAATCGCGGTCAAGCGCGTGCTCACGCGCGACGGCACCAGCAGCTACTACATCAATAACCAGCCGGTGCGCCGTCGTGACGTGCAGGACGTGTTCCTGGGCACCGGCCTGGGCCCGCGCGCCTACGCCATCATCGGCCAGGGGACGATCAGCCGGATCATCGAGTCCAAGCCCGAGGAGTTGCGCCTGTTCCTGGAGGAGGCCGCGGGCGTGTCCAAGTACAAGGAGCGCCGCCGCGAGACCGAGAACCGCCTGGGCGACACGCGCGAGAACCTCACCCGCGTCGAGGACATCCTGCGCGAGCTGGGCGCCAACCTGGAGCGCCTCGAGAAGCAGGCCGAGGTGGCCGCCCGCTACAACGCGCTGCAGGCCGACGCCACGCGCAAGCAGCACCAGCTGTGGTTCCTCAAGCGCAGCGAGAGCGAGGCCGACCAGGCGCGCGTCAAGGCCGATGCCGACAAGGCGCTGAACGACCTCGAGTCGCGCACCGCCGACCTGCGCCACGTCGAGGCCGAACTCGAGACCATCCGCCAGGCCCACTACGGCGCCGGCGACCAGGTCAACCAGGCGCAGGGCAAGCTCTACGAGGCGAGCGCCGAGGTCGGCCGGCTCGAAGGCGAGATCCGCTTCGTGGTCGAGGGCCGCCAGCGCGTCGAGCAGCGGCTGGTGCAGCTGGCCGAACAGATCGGCCAGTGGGAGACGCGCCGGGCCGATGCCGAGGCCGAGATCGAGACGCTGGCCGGGCAGGGCGTCGACGCCGAGGAGCAGGGTGCCATCCTGGCCGCCCAGCTCGAGGAACACGACGCGCGCCTGCCCGAACTCGAAGACGCCCAGCAGCGCGCGCAGGACGAGGCCAATGCCCAGCGCGCGGCGGTCGTCCAGATCCAGCAGCAGATCCAGGTGCTCGCCGCCGACCAGCGCAACATCGAGGAGCAGGCGCGCCAGCTGACGCAGCGCAGCGAGCGCCTGCGCGCCGACCGCAACGCCCTGGCAGCGCCCGACGAAGCGCGCCTCGCCGCCCTGCAGGAGCAGCTCGCCGCGGCCCAGGAGGCCGCGACCGAGGCCGATGCCCGTCTGCACGAGCTGCAGGAAAGCGTGCCGCAGCTCGACGACGACCGCCGCACGCGGCAGCAGGCCGTCAACAGCGAGGGCGCGCGGCTGGCCGAGCTGTCGGCCCGGCTGGAGGCGCTCAAGGCGCTGCAGGAAAAGGTCAAGACCGACGGCAAGCTCGCGCCCTGGCTCGCCAAGCACGGCCTGGACGGCCTGCAGGGCCTGTGGAGCCGCATCCACATCGAATCCGGCTGGGAGAACGCCCTTGAAGCGGCCCTGCGCGAACGCATGGGCGCGCTGGAGATCTCGCGGCTGGACATGGCGCGCGCCTTCGGCAACGACGCACCGCCGGCCAAGCTGGCCTTCTACAGCGCGCCGAGCGCGGCCGCGCCGGCCGCCACGGGCGGGCTGCCGCGCCTGTCCGACCTGCTGCGGCTGAACGATGCCGGCCTGCAGGCGCTGCTGGCCGACTGGCTGCACGGCTGCCACACGGCGGAATCGCTCGAGGAGGCGATGGCCCAGCGCGAGCGCCTCGCGCCGGGCGAGGCGATCTACGTGCGCAGTGGCCACGCGGTGACGGCCCACAGCGTGAGCTTCTACGCCCAGGATTCCGAGCAGGCCGGCCTGCTGGCCCGCCAGCAGGAGATGGAAAACCTGGAGCGCCAGCTGCGCGCCCAGGGCCTCATCGCCGACGAGGCGCGCACCGCGCTGGTCCGTGCCGAGGCGGCGTATGCCGACGCGGCATCCCGCCTGGTCACGGTGCGACGCGAGGCGGCCGAGACGCAGTCGCGCGCCCACGAGCTGCAGGTGGAGACGCTGCGCCTGTCCCAGCTGGCCGAGCAGACCCGCGCCCGCAGCGAGCAGCTCGCGACCGACCTCGGCGAGGTCGACGCGCAACTCGAGGAACTGCAGGAGCGCCGCGTGGCCGCCGAGGGCCGCTTCGAGGAGCTGGACATGCAACTGGCCGACAGCCAGGAGCGCCATGCCCAGCTCGAGGAGCGCGTCATCGAGGCCGCTCGCCAGCTGACGGCCGCCCGCGAGCAGCACCGCAGCCTGGAGCGCCAGTTGCAGGAAACCGCCTTCTCGCAGCGCACGCTGGAGGCGCGCCGCGGCGAACTCAACCGCGCGATCGAGACCGCTTCGCAGCAGGCCGTGGCGCTGGCCGACGAGCGCGAGCGCGCCCAGGGCGAGCTGGCCCGGCTGTCGGATGCTGCGGCCCAGGCGGGCCTGCAGGACGCACTGGCGCTGAAGCTCGAGCGCGAGCAGTCGCTTGCGGCGATGCGCAGCCAGTACGACGACCTCACGCTCAAGCTGCGCGCCAGCGACGAGCGGCGCCTGCAGCTGGAGCGTGAACTCGACCCGCTGCGCCAGCGAATCACCGAATTCCAGCTCAAGGAACAGGCCGCCCGTCTGGGCTTCGAGCAGTACGCGCAACTGCTGGCCGATGCGCAGGCCGACCTGGATGCCGTCAAGCAATCGATCGAGGACGACAAGGTGCGCCTCACGGGCCTGCAGGGCGAGATCGACCGCCTGCATCGCGAGGTTGCGGCGCTCGGCCCGGTCAACCTCGCCGCGCTCGACGAACTGACCAGCGCGCGCGAACGCAAGACCTTCCTCGACGCGCAATCCGCCGACCTGAACGAGGCCATCACCACACTGGAAGACGCCATCCGCAAGATCGACGGCGAAACGCGCGAGCTGCTCGGCGGCACCTTCAAGATCGTCAACGAGCATTTCAGCCGCATGTTCCCGGAGCTCTTCGGCGGCGGCAATGCCAAGCTCATCATGACCGGCGACGAGATCCTCGACTCCGGCGTCCAGGTCATGGCGCAGCCGCCCGGCAAGAAGAACCAGACCATCCACCTGCTCTCGGGCGGCGAGAAGGCGCTCACGGCCATCGCCCTCGTGTTCGCGATCTTCCAGCTCAACCCGGCGCCGTTCTGCCTGCTGGACGAGGTCGATGCGCCGCTGGACGACGCCAACACCGAGCGCTACGCCAAGCTGGTGACCAAGATGAGCGGGCAGGGCACGCAGTTCCTGTTCATCAGCCACAACAAGATCGCGATGGAGATGGCCGAGCAGCTCATCGGCGTGACGATGCAGGAGCAGGGCGTCTCGCGCATCGTGGCGGTGGACATGGAGTCCGCCGTCACGATGGCGGAGAGCTGACAGCCGCCCGCCCCACGGTCCTTTTTTCGCTCGCACAAGAATTCGAATGAGCAACCTCACCGTCGCCCTCGCGATCCTCGGCGGCCTCGTGCTGGCCGCCGTCATCGGCTACAACACCTGGATGTCGCGCCGCAACGCGCCGCGCCAGCCCGACCGGGTGGAGGGCGATCCGCCCCCGACCGGCCATGGCGGCATCGAGCTGCCGGCCGGCAACGAGGAGCCGGTGCTGCACGTCGACCCCCACGAGGTGGCGAGCGCCGAGCGCCACGAGCCCCTGTTCGATCCCGACCTGCCGCCGCCGAACGCACAGACCGCGGCGCAGCTTGTCGACCGCCGCGGCGGGCTCGATCCGCTGATCGACGTCATCGCGCCCGTGTCGCTCGACGCCCCGGTGTCCGGTGCCGCGGCGCTGGCCGCCATGCCGCCGACGCGCCGCGCTGGCAGCAAGCCCATCGCGGTCGAGGGACTGAACGAGCACAGCGGTCAGTGGGAGCAGCCCGTGGCCGGCCAGCGCTACCGCGCCTTCCAGGTCGGCGTGCAGCTGGCCAACCGCACGGGTGCGCTCAACGAGATCGAGTATTCCGAATTCGTGGTCAAGGCCCAGGCCTTCGCCGATGCGGTGAATGGCGCGCCCGAGTTTCCCGAGATGCTCGACGAGGTGGCGCGTGCCCGCGAACTCGACCAGTTCGCCAGCGGACACGACGCACAGCTCGCCTTCGTGCTGCGCGCGCGCCATGCGGCCTGGAGCCCCGGCTACGTCCAGCAGAATGCCGCGCGACTGGGCTTCGTGCCGGGGATGATGCCGGGGCGCATGGTGCTGCCCAACACCGACGCAGGCGCGCCGCCCGTGCTCGGCCTGAGCTTCGACACCCAGGCCGCGCTGGCCGACGACCCGGCCCAATCCGCGATTCGCGAACTGGGGCTGAGCCTGGACGTGCCGCAGGTCGACCGCGGCGCCGAACCCTTCCTGCGCATGCGCGAGATCGCCGATGCGCTGGGGCGCGAGATGGACGGCGTGGTCACCGACAGCGACGGCCAGCCGCTGCGCGAAGAGACGATGGATGCCATCGGCGCCGACCTCGAGGAGCTCTACGACACGCTGGAAGAGCGCGACCTCGCGGCCGGGTCGTCGCTGGCGCGGCGCCTGTTCAGCTGAGATCTTTGGAGTCGAATCGGCCTGCAGCGCCCACCCAGCGGGCGCAGACAGCTATGAAATTGATAGCGTGGGCAGCTTTCGGCCCTCGCAGGGAAGAATAGGCCCATGACCCAGGACGCCGCCCAGGAAGCCGCCGCGCTGCGCGCGCAGCTCAACCGCCACGCCCATCTCTACTACGTGCTCGATGCGCCCGAGGTGCCGGACGCCGAGTACGACCGGCTCTTCCAGCGTCTGCAGGCCCTGGAGCAGGCGCATCCAGAACTCCTCACGCCCGATTCGCCCACGCAGCGCGTGGGCGGCCGCGTGCTCGACGGCCTGCGGCCGGTGCGTCACCGCGTGCCCATGCTGTCGATCCAGACCGAGACCGACACCACCGAGGCCGGCGCGCGCGCCTTCGACGCTCGCGTGCGCCGCGAATTGGGCCTGGCGCCCGATGCGCCGCCCGTGGACTACTCGGCCGAGCTGAAGTTCGACGGCCTGGCGATCAACCTGCGCTACGAAGACGGCGTGCTCGTGCTGGGCAGCACGCGCGGTGACGGCGAGACGGGCGAGGACGTGACGCAGAACCTGCGCACCATCGGCCAGATCCCGCTGCGGCTCCAGGGCGACGCACCGCCCGTGCTGGAGGTCCGCGGGGAGGTCTACATGCGGCGCGACGACTTCGAACGTCTCAACGAGCGCCAGCGCGAGCAGGGCGAGAAGACCTTCATCAATCCCCGCAACACGGCCGCCGGCGCGATCCGCCAGCTCGACCCGGCGCTGGTGGCGGCGCGCAAGCTGAGCTTCTTCGCCTATGGCCTGGGCGAGGTGCAGGGCTGGGACATGCCCGAGACGCACAGCGGCGTGCTCGATGCGCTGGAGCGCTTCGGCGTGCCGGTGTCGAGCGAGCGCATCGTGGGGGCCGGCGCGGACGCGCTGGTCGCGTTCCACCAGCGGATCGCGGCCAAGCGCGACGAACTGCCCTTCGACATCGACGGCGTGGTCTACAAGGTCGACAGCCTGGCGCTGCAGCGGCAGCTGGGCTTCAAGACGCGCGAGCCGCGCTGGGCCGTGGCCCACAAGTACCCCGCCCAGGAGCAGGTGACGCGCCTGAACGGCATCGACATCCAGGTGGGCCGCACCGGCAAGCTCACGCCGGTGGCCAAGCTCGAGCCGGTGTTCGTGGGCGGCACCACGGTGTCGAACGCGACCCTGCACAACCTCTTCGAGCTGCGCCGCAAGCGCGCGCGCGTGGGCGACCGGGTGATCGTGCGCCGTGCCGGCGACGTGATCCCGGAGGTCGTCGGCGTCGTGCCGCCGGCATGGGTGCCGCTGGCCGAGGCCTCGCCGGACGAGGAGGCCGTGGTCGACGCCGCGGCCCAGGTCAACCCCGCCGCACTGGCGCCGCGCGTGCCCTACGTGCCCAATTTCCGCATGCCGCGCCAGTGCCCGGTGTGCGGCAGCGCCGTCGTGCGCGAGAAGGGCGAGGTCAACCACCGCTGCACCGGCGGCATCGCCTGCGCCGCACAGCGCAAGCAGGCCATCCTGCACTACGCGCAACGCCGTGCTCTGGACATCGAGGGCCTGGGCGACAAGCTGGTGGACCAGTTGGTGGACGGCGGCATCGTGCGTTCGCTGCCCGACCTGTACCGCCTCGGCCTCACGGCACTGGCCGCGCTGGACCGCATGGCGGAGAAGTCGGCCGCCAACCTGGTCGCGGCCCTGGAGGCCTCGAAAACGACGACGCTGGCCCGCTTCCTTTTCGGCCTGGGCATCCGCCATGTGGGCGAAAGCACGGCCAAGGACCTGGCCCGCCACTTCGGCAGGCTCGACAGCATCATGGACGCCACCGAAGGCCAACTGCTGGAGGTCAACGACGTCGGGCCGGTGGTGGCGCAGAGCATCCACACCTTCTTCCGGCAGCCGCACAACCGCGAAGTGGTCGAGCAGTTGCGCGCCGCCGGCGTGCACTGGGAGGAGGGCGAACCGGTGGCCGGCGCGGCCTTGCCGCTGGCGGGCCAGACCTTCGTCATCACGGGCACCTTGCCGACACTCTCGCGCGAGGAGGCGAAGGAGAAACTGGAGGCTGCGGGCGCGAAGGTGGCCGGCTCCGTCAGCAAGAAGACGACCTGCGTCGTTGCAGGTGCGGAGGCGGGCAGCAAGCTCGACAAGGCGCAGGCGCTGGGCGTCCGAGTGATCGACGAAGCGGGGTTGCTCGATCTCCTGGCGGCGTCGAATTGACGCACCGGTGTTAACTTCAGGTTACGTTGCTTCACCTTGGGGAGATGGTCCCGTTGCTTCGCGGCCTCATGATGGGTGGAAAGGAGTCCTTGCCATGAACATGATTCGCTCGATGGGCATGCTGGCCGGTGCGGGCGCGTTCGCCGTCCTCGCCGGCTGTGTCGCGCCCGGCCCGTACTACTCGGATGGAGGCTACCCGTACTACGCGGAGCCTGGTCCGGTGGTGGTCCAGCCCAATGTCGTGCTCGGCGTCGAGTCGGGGCCACGCTATTGGGGCGGCCGGCCCTACTACGGGCCGAACCACTATCCGGGCTATTACCCGGGGCGTCCCGGCTACTACGGACCCCGTCCGGGCTACGCCGGGCGACCGGGTGCGGTGCCGGTGCGCCCTGGGCGCCCGGCTGCGCCGGCGGGCGTGCCCCGCCCGATCGCGGTGCCGTCGCCTGCGCCCGGGGTGCCCGGCGCGGTGGTGCAGCCGTCCTGGAACAACAGGGACCGCCCATGAGGCGTCAGGGCTGAGGTGGCTGTCCGCGAGATCCTGAAGATGGGTGACCCCCGCCTGCTGCGCATCGCGCAGCCGGTGGGCGCGTTCGACACCGACGAGTTGCACCTGCTGGTGCGCGACATGTTCGAGACCATGCATGCGGTGAACGGCGCCGGCCTGGCAGCGCCGCAGATCGGTGTCGACCAGCAGGTGGTGATCTTCGGCACCGACGCGCCCAATCCCCGCTACCCCGATGCTCCCGTGGTGCCGCGCACCGTGCTGGTGAACCCGGTCATCGAGCCGATCGGCCACGAGGAAGAGGAGGGCTGGGAAGGCTGCCTGTCGGTGCCCGGCCTGCGCGGCGTGGTGCCCCGCTTCGCGCGCATCCGCTACACGGGCTTCGATCCGTACGGCGACCCGATCGACCGCACGGTGGACGGCTTCCATGCCCGTGTGGTCCAGCACGAGGTCGACCACCTTCTGGGCAAGCTGTACCCGATGCGCGTGCGCGACTTCAGTCGCTTCGGCTTCACGGAGGTGCTGTTTCCCGGCCTGGACGCGAGCGACGACGACTGATTGCTGCGAAGCGCCGAGAGGACGAAGAAACGGCCTGCAATGCAGGCCGTTGTCATGTGCGGAGAACGGGTGGACTCAGTTGAACCGCCCACCGATGCCGATGCGTCCGCCCCCGAGGAAGGCCACGGCCAGCGCCGAGAACAGGAACATGCCTTGCAGTTCCAGTGCCCAGCCGCCCTGGCCGTTGAGCGCGGCGAGGTCTTTCATGTGCACCAGCCAGAGTGCGACCAGCATGTTGATCACCACCACCCACGCGGCGGGCCGCGTGAACAGACCGACGATCAGCAGCACGGGTGCCACGATCTCGCCGACGTAGACGAGGTAGGCCGTCGCGGCCGGCAGGCCATGCGAGGCCAGCATGCCGCCGATGCCGCCCACCCCGGTGTGCAGCTTGGAAATGCCGTGCAGCAGAATGAGCACGCCCAGTGCGACACGCAGGATCAGCTTGCCGAAGTCGTCGGATTTGGTCATGTGTTTTGGGTCAGCGGTAGTTGGTCACGGGCCCGAATGTTAGTGAAACTCGCTGCGCGGCGATACCGCCCGGCGCTCCGGGGCGGCACATAAGCAACGCACCCGGGTGTCTTTGGCAGGGGCGATGTGGCCCCCGTACACTGGCCGCGATCACAGTCAACGGAAGCACGCCTCATGACCCAACGCCCCCTGATTGCCTTCGCGGCCGGCGCCATCGCGCTGGCCACGGCCCTTGCCGCCGCGCCGGCGTACGCCGGCAAGACCCTCGATGCCGTCAAGCAGCGCGGGGCCGTCAAGTGTGGCGTGACCAATGGTGTCGCCGGCTTCTCCGCGCCCGACACCCAAGGCAACTGGTCGGGCCTGGACGTCGACAGCTGCCGCGCCATTGCCGCAGCCGTGCTGGGCGACGCGAAGAAGGTGGAGTTCGTGCCGCTCAATTCGCAGCAGCGCTTCGCGGCCCTGCAGGCCGGCGAGGTCGACATCCTGGCGCGCAACACCACCTGGAACCTCACCCGCGACGCCTCGCTGGGCCTGAACTTCACCACCATCAACTATTACGACGGGCAGGGTTTCCTGGTGCCCAGGAAGATCAAGGTCACGAGCGCCAAGCAGCTCAAGGGCGCGACCATCTGCACGCAGTCCGGCACCACCAACGAGAAGAACGTGGCCGACTGGTCCAAGGCGCAGGGCATCCCGGTCAAGACGGTGGTGTTCGAGAGCTTCGAGGCCTCGTTCAAGGCCTTCTTCGCCGGCCGCTGCCAGGCCTTCACCACCGACACCTCGGCGTTGGCCGGCCTGCGCAACAAGGAAGCGCCCAACCCCGACGACTACGTCATCCTGCCCGAGCTCATCTCCAAGGAGCCGCTGGCGCCGGCCGTCAAGCGCGGCGACGACGAGTGGTTCGCGATCGCCAAGTGGGTGCCCAACGCGCTCATCGAAGCCGAGGAAGTCGGCATCACGCAGGCCAACATCGACGAGCTCAAGGGCTCGAGCAAGGACCCGGCGCAGCAGCGGCTGCTGGGCACTGGCGACGATCTGGGCAAGCTGCTGGGCCTGGACAAGGAGTGGTCCTATCGCGCGATCAAGGCCGTGGGCAACTACGGTGAGATCTTCGAGCGCAACGTCGGTCCCAAGTCGGTGCTGAAGCTGCCGCGCGGCGCCAACAACCTCTGGAACAAGGGCGGCCTGCTCTACGCACTGCCGGTGCGATGAGCCGCGCGGCGCGGCGCGGCGCCGCATCCCGGCTCGCGCTGCCCGCGGGGCTGCAGGTCCTGCTGGGCGCGGCGCTGGTCGCCGGACTGCTGTGGCTGGCGCGAGGCCTTCCCGGCGTGGCGGGCCTGTGGCGCTGGGCGCATGCGCATTTCGATTTCCTTGGCCAGCCGGCCGGCTTCGGGCTGTCGGAAGGCTGGCTGGCCTTCGATTCGGGCGAGCCCTTCTGGCGCGCCTTCCTCGCCGGCGTCGTGAACACCCTGCGTGCGGCCGTTCCGGCGGCCGTGGTGGCGGTGATGCTGGGCACGCTGGTCGGCATCGGCCGTCTCGCGCCGCACCGACTGGTGCGCGGCATCTGCACGGCCTACGTCGAGACGCTGCGCAACGTGCCGCTGCTGGTGCAGCTGCTGATGCTGTATTTCGCCCTCACGCAGTTGCTGCCCGACTCGACCGAGCCGCTGCGCATCATGCCCGGCGTGTGGCTCAGCAAGGGCGGCCTCGCGATGCCCTGGCCGGTGGCCGAGGAGGGCGCCTTCTGGCCCAGCCGGCTCGATTGGCCGGAGCCGACCAGCTTCAATGTGGTCGGCGGCGCAGCCCTCAGTCCCGAGTACCTGGCGATCGTGCTCGGCCTCGGGCTGTACACCGCCGCCTTCGTCGCGGAGATCGTGCGCGCGGGCATTCTGTCGGTGTCGGTGGGCCAGAAGCTGGCTGCGCGTGCATTGGGCCTCGGGCCCGGGCAGGAACTGCGGCTCGTCGTGCTGCCGCAGGCGCTGCGCGTCATCGTGCCGGCATTGACCAACCAGCTGCTGAGCCTGACCAAGAATTCCTCGCTGGCCGTGGCGGTGGGCTATCCCGAGCTGGTCTCCGTCGCCAACACCTCGCTCAACTCGACCGGCAAGGCCTTCGAGTGCATTGCCATCGTGATGGCCGTGTACCTCACGTTGTCGCTGCTCATCTCGGCGGCGATGGACGTCTACAACGCCCGCGTGGCGCTGCGCGGATGGTCGTCATGATGGATTGGCGCGCGGAACTCTTCGGCACGCCGGTGCGTGCGGCGGTGAGCCTGCTTCTGCTGGCCGCGCTGGGCTGGGCCGCCTGGCACGTCGTCGACTGGGCGCTGCTGCAGGCCGTGTTCCGACCCGACGCGCAGGCCTGCCGCGCGGTGCACCATGGCGCCTGCTGGGGCGTGATCGCCGAGAAGTGGCGGCCCATGCTCTTCGGCCGCTATCCCTACGAGGAGCAGTGGCGGCCGGCGGTCGCGGTGACGCTTCTGTCGGCCACGACCCTGCTGAGCGCCTGGCCGCGCTGCTGGCGCTGGTGGCTGCTGCCGCTGTGGCTGGGCACGTTGGCCGTCGCGGTGCTGCTGATGTTCGGCGGCGTGGCCGGCCTGTCGCAGGTGCCGACCAACCGGTGGGGCGGATTGCCGCTGACCATCGGCCTGGCCGTGGTCGGGCTGGCGCTGGCCTTTCCACTGGCGCTGGTGCTCGCGCTGGCGCGGCGCTCTCCCTGGGCGGCGGTGCGCGGGCTCGCGGCGACCTACGTGGAACTGATCCGCGGCGTGCCGCTCATCTCGGTGCTGTTCATGGCCTCGTACCTGCTGCCGCTGCTGTGGCCGGCGGGCTGGAAGCCCGATGTGCTGGTGCGCGTGCTGGCCGGGCTGAGCCTGTTCGTGGCGGCCTACCTGGCCGAGATCATCCGAGGCGGCCTGCAGGCGGTGCCGCGCGGCCAGACCGAGGCGGCGATGGCGCTGGGCTTCGGCCGCTGGCCGGTGCAGCGCGACATCGTGCTCCCGCAGGCGCTGCGCCTGGTGGTGCCGGCGCTGACCAACAACGTCGTGGGCACGCTCAAGGACACCTCGCTCGTCACCATCGTCGGCCTGTTCGAGCTGACCGGCGCGCTGGGCCTGGCGCTGGGCGGCGACCCGACCTGGCGGCCGTTCTATCTCGAGGGCTATCTCTTCATCGCGGCGGTCTACTGGGTGCTGTGCTTCGGCCTGTCGCGCTACAGCGCGTGGCTGGAGCGGCACCTGGCCAGCGCCCCGTGAAACCCGGCCTATACTCGCCGCTCCATGCCGTGCCACCCGTTCCACCCCGCATCCGCCGCCCATCCGGGCCGTGCGATGCCGTCCGCCGCCCGGCGGACACCGGATGCACGAATGATGATTTCGATTACCACCACGGCCACCTGAGCTCGTGCAGGTGGCCCGTTCCGGCAGCCACCTGGTGATCGATCTTCTCCCGAACGACTGACCCACCCGGCCCGGCAGCCGGGTTTGTTTTTTGTCGTCAGGAGAAGTCCATGTACCGCGATCCCGTTCCCTCCCTCGAAGCCCCCGGCCTGCTGCCGGCCGCCACCCCAGCCTTGCGCGTGGGCATGATCGGCATCGGCACCGTGGGCGGCGGCACCTTCCGCGTGCTGGCGCGAAACCAGCGGCTGATCGCCGCACGCGCCGGCCGGGGCATCGAGATCGTGGCCGTGGCGGCGCGCGACCTGGCGCGCGCGGCGGGCATCGTCGGCCCGGCGGTGCCCGTCACGGCCGATCCCTTCGAGGTCGCGACCCATCCCGAAGTCGACGTGGTGGTCGAGGTGGCCGGCGGCACCGGCCCGGCGCGCGACTGGATGCTGGCCGCCATCGCCCACGGCAAGCACGTGGTGACGGCCAACAAGGCGCTGCTCGCGGTGCACGGCGAGGAGATCTTCGCTGCGGCCCGGGCTCGCGGCGTCGCGGTGGCCTACGAAGGCGCCGTGGCCGTGAGCATTCCGATCGTCAAGGCGCTGCGCGAAGGCCTGGTCGCCAACCGCGTCGAGTGGCTGGCCGGCATCATCAACGGCACCAGCAATTTCATCCTGAGCAAGATGCGCGACGAGGGCCTGGGCTTCGCCGAGGCGCTCGGCGAGGCGCAGGCCCTGGGCTATGCCGAGGCCGACCCGGCCTTCGACGTGCAGGGGATCGACGCCGCCCACAAGCTCACGCTGCTGGCGGCCAACGCCTTCGGCATGCCGCTGCGCTTCGCCGAAGTGCAGGTCGAGGGCATCGACGGCCTGGAAGCGGCCGACGTGCGCGGCGCCGAGCAGTTCGGCTTTCGCATCAAGCTGCTGGGCGTGGCGCGCCGCACGCCGCAGGGCGTGGAATTGCGGGTGCAGCCCGCGCTGCTGCCGGCCGCGCACCTGCTGGCCCAGGTGAACGGCTCGATGAACGGCGTCATGGTCAAGGGCGACGCGGCGGGCGTGACGATGTACTACGGCGCCGGAGCCGGCGCGGAGCAGACCGCCTCGGCCGTCATCGCCGACCTGGTCGACGTGGCGCGGCAGGCCGGCGTGCCACCGGCGCAGCAGGTGCCGCACCTGGGCGTGCATCCGCATGCCACCGAGGCACTGCCCGTGCTGCCTCGCGCGGCGGCCCGTGGCGTGCGATGGCTGCGCGTGCCGCTGGTCGCCGGGCAGGGGCTGCACGCGCTGCAAGCCGCGCTGGCCGGGCACGGCGTGCTGCTGCAGCGCGCGGTGTGGGCCGACGGCACGCCCGCCGCGGCGCCCGAGGCGCTGTGCCTCACGGAACCGCTGGTGCAGGCTGTCCTGGACGATGCGCTGCGGGCGCTGGCCGCGCATCCCGCCGTGCGGGGCCCGGTCAAGGCACTGCCCGTCGAGACGCTGGCCGCCTGACGGACCTGGACAGGTCGCGATCAAAAAGTACCGTTCGGGCTGAGCCTGTCGAAGCCCCTGCACAGCGCTTCGACAAGCTCAGCGTGAACGGATCTCGATCTTCGAACGCAATCCGGCACTAGGCCTCGAGCGCCTCGAGCAGCTCGGTCTCGATGGCCAGCTGCGCCTTCTGTCCCTGGAGCTCGGGGCCGCTGATGAGGAAGCTGTCTTCCACGCGCTCGCCCAGCGTGCTGACCTTGGCCAGCTGCAGGTTCAGGTGGTGCCGCGCCAGAACGCGCGCGACCGAGTAGAGCAGCCCGACCCGGTCGCTGGCCGAAATGCTGAGCAGCCAGCGCTGCGCCTTCTCGTCGGGCGTGAGGTTCACGCGCGGGTGGATCGGGAAGCTCTTCACGCGCCGCGACACGCGCCCGCGGCTGGGCGGAGGCAGCTCGCCGGCGGTGTTCAGGGTGTGGGCGAGGTCGGTCTCGACCATGCTGATCAGTTCGCGGTAATGCTCGGGCAGGAAGGTGGTCACGACCTGGAAGGTGTCGATCGCGTAGCCGTTGCTGGCCGTGTGCACGCGCGCGTCCAGGATGCTGAAGGAGGCCTGGTCGAAGTAGCCGCAGATGCGCGCGAAGAGGTCGGGCTGGTCGGGTGTGTACACGACCACCTGCAGTCCTTCGCCCAGCGGCGACAGGCGCGCGCGCACCACGGCCGGCGCATGCGGGTCGACCGGCACGTTCTTCGGCGGCACGAAGCGCGACAGCTTCTTGGCATGCCAGGCGATCTCGCCCGCGTCGTGGCGCATGAAGTAGCCCACGTCCAGCGTGTCCCACAGCGCCTTGTGGGCGTCGAAGGGCAGGGCGTTGAGCTTGATCTCGGCCAGCGCCTCGCGCTTGCGGGCCTCGACCTCGGCGTCGGGGTCGGGCATGCGGCCGCCCAGCACCCGCGAGGTGTAGCGGTACAGGTCTTCCAGCAGCTTGCCCTTCCAGGCATTCCACACGCGCGGCGAGGTGCCGCGGATGTCGGCCACCGTGAGCAGGTACAGGGCCGTGAGGTAGCGCTCGTTGCCCACGCGGCGCGCGAAGGCGGCGATCACCTCGGGGTCGGACAGGTCCTGCTTCTGTGCCACGGTGCTCATCACCAGGTGCTCGGCGACGAGGAACTCGATCAGCTTCGCGTCCTCGCGCTCGATGCCGTGCTGCTTGCAGAAGCGTCGCACGTCGCGCGCGCCCAGCTCCGAGTGGTCGCCGCCGCGGCCCTTGGCGATGTCGTGGAAGAGGGCGGCGACGTACAGGATCCAGGGCTTGTCCCAGCCCGCCGCCAGTTGAGAGCAGAAGGGGTACTCGTGCGCATGCTCGGCGATGAAGAAGCGCCGCACGTTGCGCAGCACCATGAGGATGTGCTGGTCCACGGTGTAGACGTGGAATAGGTCGTGCTGCATCTGCCCCACGATCTTGCGGAACACGCGCAGGTAGCGGCCCAGCACCGAGGTCTGGTTCATCAGCCGCATGGCATGGGTGATGCCGCGCGGCTCCACCAGCATGCGCATGAAGGTCACGTGGTTGACGTGGTCGTTGCTGAAGCGGCTGCCCATCATGTGGCGCGCGTTGTAGAGCGCGCGCAGCGTGCGGGCAGACAGGCCGTTCACGCCCACGGTCTTCTGGTAGAGCAGGAAGGTCTCGAGGATCGCGTGCGGCTCGCGGATGTACAGGTCGTCGCTCGCCACCTCGATGGTGCCGCCCTTCTCGAAGAAGCGGTCGTTGATGCGGGTGAGCGTGGCCGACTGCGGGTTGAGCCGCTCGGCGATGTTGAGCATCAGGATCTCGGTGAGCTGCGTCACCGCCTTGGCCGCCCAGTAGTAGCGGCGCATCAGCGCCTCGCTGGCCTTGCGCTGGCCGCCCTCGTAGCCGAAGGTGCTCGCCACGGCGGTCTGCAGGTCGAACACCAGCCGGTCCTCGCGCCGGTTGGCCACCACGTGCAGGCGGGCGCGGATCAGCGACAGCGTGGCCTCGTTGCGCTTGAGCTGCTGCACCTCGAAGGGCGTCGCCAGGCCGTTCTTCGCGTAGTCGTCCCAACGCTGGCCGAAGCCGGCCGCCTGCGCCACCCAGCGCACCGTCTGCAGGTCGCGCAGGCCGCCCGGCGACTCCTTGCAGTTCGGCTCGAGCGCGTAGGGCGTGTCGTCGTACTTGTGGTGGCGGTGCCGCATCTCCTGCGACTTGGCGGTGAAGAAAGACTGCGGGTCGATGCTGCCGTCGAAGCGCTGGCGGAATTCCTCGTACAGGCGCCGGTTGCCGGTGATCAGGCGCGACTCCAGCAGCGAGGTCTGCACCGTCACGTCCTTGGCCGCCTCGGCCAGGCACTCGTCGACGCTGCGCACGCTGGAGCCGATCTCCAGGCCCGCGTCCCAGCAGCGGCCGATGAAGGCCTCCAGCCGTTGCGGCGCGATGCCGCCGGTATCGCCGTCGGCCGCGCCGTCGGGCGCCGAGGGCAGCAGCAGCAGCACGTCGACATCGGAGTAGGGGAACAACTCGCCCCGCCCGTAGCCGCCCACCGCCACCAGGGCGAAGTCCTGGCCGAAGCCTGCGTCCTGCCACAGTGCGCGCAGCGCCTCGTCGGCGGCGCCGGCCATGCCACGCAGAAGGCTGTGGATGTTGCGCACGCCGGTGGGCGAGCGCAGCCGGTCGAACAGGGCACTCTTGCGCGCGCGCAGTTCGTCGCGCAGCGTGGCGGGCAGGTCGACGACCACGGAAAAAGCCATGCGTCAGCCTCGCGGGCCGTGGCGGCGAGCGTGGATGCGCACGGTCAGGCCGCGGTCACGAAGGCCGGCGGCGGCGGGCTGCCCGCCGAGAGCGTCAGCACCTCGTAGCCCGTGTCGGTGACCAGCACCGTGTGCTCCCACTGCGCCGACAGCGAGCGGTCGCGCGTGACGATGGTCCAGCCGTCGTACTTGCCGGCCCTGTGGTCTTCCTTGATGTCGCGCTTGCCCATGTTGATCATGGGCTCGATGGTGAAGATCATGCCGGGCTTGAGCTCTTCCATGGTGCCCGGGCGGCCGTAGTGCAGCACCTGCGGCTCGGCATGGAAGGTGCGGCCCACGCCGTGGCCGCAGAACTCGCGCACCACCGAATAGCCGTTGCCCTCCGCGAACTTCTGGATCGCATGGCCCACGTCGCCCAGGTGGGCGCCCGGCTTCACCTGCAGGATGCCGTGCCACATCGCCTCGAAGGTGACCTGGCACAGGCGCTTGGCCGCGATGGACGCATCGCCCACCACGAACATGCGGCTGTTGTCGCCGAACCAGCCGTTGTAGATGACGGTGACATCGATGTTCATGATGTCGCCCTTCTTCAGCGGCTTGTCGTCGGGGATGCCGTGGCACACGACGTGGTTGACCGAGGTGCACAGCGACTTCGGGAAGGGCACGCTGCTGGCGCCCATGTAGCCCACCGTGGCGGAGGTGGTGCCCTGCTTGACCATGTATTCGGCGGCGAGGCGGTCGATCTCGTTGGTCGTGACGCCCGGCTTTACGAAGGGCGTGAGGTAGTCCAGCACTTCGGAAGCGAGCCGGCAGGCCGTGCGCATGTCGCCCAGGCTGGCCGGATCGTGGTAGGTGATGCTCATCCTGCGATTATCCCATTCGGCCCGTAAAATGCCGGGTTCTCCCGGATGGCCCCAGTCAGCGGCCCTTCGGGTCAAGACTCCCAAAGCTCATCGGCCGCCAGGCCCCTTCACCCGTGACGCAGCCCGCCCACACCGCCACCCCTGTCGTGACCGTTTTCGAGGGAGGTGCGGCGCTCAGCGACTTCCGCGCCCGGCAACTGCTGCCCAAGCTGCAGGCCATCGAGCCGAAAATCCAGGGCTTGGGCGCGCGTTTCGTGCATCTGGTGCTGACCGAGACGGCCCCCGACGCCGCAGCGCGCGATCGCTTCGCGGCCCTCCTGACCTACGGCGACCCCTTCGACGCCGGCGCCGCGGACGGCGCCAGCCTTGTCGTCACGCCGCGCCTGGGCACCGTCTCGCCCTGGGCCTCGAAAGCCACCGACATCGCCCACAACTGCGGCCTGGCCTTGCGCCGGGTGGAGCGGGTGACGCAATACTTCGTCCACCTGAAGGCACCTCTACTCGGCAAGGCGCCGGTGCTCGAGGGCGAGACGCTCGCCGCCGTGGCCGGCCTGCTGCACGACCGCATGACCGAATCCGTGCTGCCGACGCTGGAGAACGCGGCGGCGCTCTTTGCCGAACTGCCGCCGCAGCCGATGGCGCACGTCGACGTGCTGGCCGGGGGGCGCGCGGCGCTGGAGGCGGCGAACACCGGCTTCGGCCTCGCGCTGGCCGAGGACGAGATCGACTACCTGGTCGACGCCTTCACCAAGCTGGGCCGCAACCCCACCGACGTCGAACTGATGATGTTCGCGCAGGCCAACAGCGAACACTGCCGGCACAAGATCTTCAACGCCGACTTCACCATCGACGGCGTGCGCCAGGACAGGAGCCTGTTCGGCATGATCCGCCACACGCACGCCACGAACCCGCAGCACACCGTCATTGCCTACGCCGACAACGCCTCGGTGATGGAAGGCCGCGCCATCGAGCGATTCATGGCCAAATCGGCCGCCGGCGCAGGTGGGGCGGGCGCTCCCAGCTATCAAAAAGATAGCGCCACGCACCACGTGCTGATGAAGGTGGAGACGCACAACCACCCGACGGCGATCTCGCCCTTCCCGGGCGCGTCGACCGGTGCCGGCGGCGAGATCCGCGACGAGGGCGCCACCGGCCGCGGTTCCAAGCCCAAGGCCGGGCTGACCGGCTTCACGGTGTCCAGGTTGTGGGACGGCGGCTTCGGCAAGCCCGAGCACATCGCCAGCCCGCTGCAGATCATGACCGAGGGCCCCCTGGGCGGCGCGGCCTTCAACAACGAGTTCGGCCGGCCCAACCTGCTGGGCTACTTCCGCGAGTACGAGCAGACGGTGGCGAGCGACGTCGACACGCTGCAGCGCGGCTACCACAAGCCCATCATGATCGCGGGCGGCCTGGGGCAGATCGACGCCATCCAGACGAAGAAGATCGCGTTCCCCGCCGGCACGCTGCTGATCCAGCTGGGCGGTCCCGGCATGCGCATCGGCATGGGCGGCGGGGCGGCCAGCTCGATGGCCACCGGCGCCAACGCGGCCGAACTGGACTTCGACTCGGTGCAGCGCGGCAACCCCGAGATCGAGCGCCGGGCGCAGGAGGTCATCAACCATTGCTGGCAGCAGGGCGCGGACAACCCGATCCTGGCGATCCATGACGTGGGCGCGGGCGGCCTCTCCAACGCCTTTCCCGAACTGACCAACGATGCCGGCCGCGGTGCGCGCTTCGACCTGCGCGCCGTGCCGCTCGAGGAGTCGGGTCTGGCACCCAAGGAAATCTGGAGCAACGAGAGCCAGGAACGCTACGTGCTGGCCATCGCACCGGAATCGCTGGAGCAGTTCCGCGCCTTCTGCGAGCGCGAGCGCTGCCCCTTCGCGGTGGTCGGCGTGGCGACCGAGGCGCGCGAACTGAAGGTGGTCGACGAGACCGCCGGTGCCGCGGACCAGCCGGTCGACATGCCCATGGACGTGCTGCTGGGCAAGCCGCCGAAGATGCACCGCGACGTGCAGGCGATCCGCCGCAGGTTCAAGCCGCTCGAACTCACTGGCGTCGAGCTGCGGAAGGCCGCGATCGACGTGCTGTCGCACCCGACGGTCGCGTCGAAGCGCTTCCTCGTCACCATCGGCGACCGCACCGTGGGCGGCCTGAGCCATCGCGACCAGATGGTGGGCCCCTGGCAGGTGCCGGTGGCCGACTGCGCCGTGACGCTGGCCGACTACCAGGGCTTCGCGGGCGAGGCGATGAGCATGGGCGAGCGCACGCCGCTCGCGGCCATGGACGCCGCTGCGTCGGGCCGCATGGCGGTGGCCGAAGCCATCACCAACCTGCTCGCCGCGCCGATCGAGCTGAAGCGCGTCAAGCTCTCGGCCAACTGGATGGCCGCCTGCGGCGAGCCCGGCGAGGACGCGGCGCTGTACGAGACCGTGAAGGCCGTCGGCATGGAGATGTGCCCCGCGCTGGGCGTGTCGATCCCCGTCGGCAAGGATTCGCTGTCCATGCGCACGCAGTGGGAAGAGGGCGGCGAGAAGAAGAAGGTCAGCTCCCCCGTGAGCCTGATCGTCACGGCCTTCGCCAGCCTCGACGACGTGCGGGGCACGCTCACGCCGCAGCTCGACGCGACCACCGACGACACGACCCTGGTGCTCATCGACCTCGGCCGCGGCCAGCACCGCATGGGCGGCAGCATCCTGGCGCAGACGCTGAACCAGACCGGCGACCGCGTGCCCGACCTCGACGACCCGCAGCTGCTGGTCAAGCTGGTCGACGCGGTGAACCAGTTGCGTGCCGAGGGCAAGATCCTCGCCATGCACGACCGCAGCGACGGCGGGCTGTTTGCCACCGCCGCCGAGATGGCTTTTGCCGGCCATGTCGGCGTGGCGCTGAACGTCGACCTGCTGGTCACGGAGGGCGACGGCATCTCCGACAGCCGCATGGAGACCGGCGACGCCAAGAACTGGGCGCAGCAGGTCAGCGCCCGGCGCGAGGAACTCACGCTCAAGGCCCTGTTCAGCGAGGAGCTGGGCATGGTGCTGCAGGTGCGCACCGCCGAGCGCAACGAGGTCATGCAGACGCTGCGTGCGCACGGCCTGTCGGCTTTCAGCCATTTCATCGGCAAGACGCGACCGCAGAGCTCGCCGCTCGAGGTCGGTAAGGGCAAGCTGGAGGTGTGGCGCGACACCAAGGCCGTCTTCAGCGCCACGCTGGCCGACCTGCACCAGGTCTGGGACAGCGTGAGCTGGAAGATCTGCCGCGAGCGCGACAACCCCGAGTGCGCCGATGCCGAGCATGCCGCGGCCGGCGATCCGAACGACCCCGGAGCGCACGTCCTGCTTGCGGAAGGTGCTATCGAAAACGTAGCGGCACCCTTCCTCGGCCTGGCCCGGCCCAAGGTCGCGATCCTGCGCGAGCAGGGCGTCAACTCGCACGTCGAGATGGCCTACGCCTTCACGGAGGCCGGCTTCGAGGCCTTCGACGTCCACATGACCGACCTGCAGGCCGGCCGCGCCGACTTGGCCGACTTCAAGGGCGTGGTCGCCTGCGGCGGCTTCAGCTACGGCGACACGCTGGGCGCCGGCATCGGCTGGGCGCGCAGCATCACCTTCAACCCCGCGCTGGCCGAGCAGTTCGCGCGCTTCTTCGGCCGCACCGACACCTTCGGCCTGGGCGTGTGCAACGGCTGCCAGATGTTCGCCGAGCTGGCCGACATCATCCCGGGCGCGCAGGACTGGCCGCGCTTCACCACCAACCGCAGCGAGCGCTTCGAGGCGCGGCTGTCGATGGTCGAGGTGCTCGAATCGCCCAGCCTGTTCTTCCAGGGCATGGCCGGCAGCCGCCTGCCGATCGCGGTGGCGCACGGCGAGGGCTACGCCAACTTCAAGTACCGCGGCAACGCCCACACCGCCATCGCCGCCATGCGTTTCGTCGACAACACCGGCGCGGCGACCGAGCGCTACCCGTTCAACCCCAACGGCAGCCCGGCCGGCCTCACGGCGGTCACCACGGCGGACGGCCGCTTCACGGCCATGATGCCGCACCCTGAACGCGTGTTCCGCAACGTGCAGATGAGCTGGACCTCGGGCGACGTGAGCGAACTGAGCCCCTGGATGCGCCTGTGGCGCAACGCGCGCCGCTGGGTGGGCTGAGAGAACCCTGCGCGGGCGCAGTCCCGCGCGCGCTTGGGCGCAATCCGGCAAGGTGCCTGGGGTCATGCACCGCGTCGGCGCGCGATGGTCCTAGACTCGGGCGCATGTCCCTGACGAGCAGCCTTGGCCTCCGAGCCGCCGCGCACCCCGCGCGGCGTGCCGGTGCGTGGTGGCCTGCTCCAGACGCCGCGCTTTCCTGAGCCCGGCGGCCTTTCTTCTCTCCCTTCTTTCGCGCAGCGCGCACCTCCCGACCGCCGGGCCCATCTTTCGGGCCCCTGCGGGGTGCGCGCCCTTCGACGCTTCGGTGCTCGCAGCAAGCCCTGCGGCTTCGATCCGTCACGCGCCGTGCGGGGCCCGCACGCGACACGGCCACCAGGAACCCATGCCATGACCATTTCCTCCATCTCGCCTTCTTCCAGCCATTCGACTGCCGCCCCGGATTCGGCACGCATCCTGACCGAGCTCGACCATGCGCGCCTCACGCGCCTGCTCTCGCTGCAACCCGCCCAGCACGAGGGCCTGCAGGCGGTGCTGGACGAGGGCGAACTCGTCGATCCGCGCGAGGTCGCGCCCGATGTCGTGACCATGAACTCGCGCGTGTGCCTGGCCGGCGAGGGCGACGACCCGGCCGGCCAGGAACTGACGCTGAGCTACCCCCTGCAGGCGCGCCCCTCGGACGCGCAGGTGTCCGTGCTGTCGCCGGTGGGCGCCAGCCTGCTGGGCGCCCGTGTGGGCCAGACGGTGTGCTGGCGCCAGCCCGACGGTGCCTCGCGCACGGCGCGCATCGTGGCGCTGGCCTATCAGCCCGAGGCGGCGGGCGACTACCTGCGCTAGCGGCCGGCGGCCGGCCCCCAAAAGAAAAGCGGCCCGCAGGCCGCTCTCGTTGGGTGGGGCACAGGCTCCGCGCCGGTCCTTACTCGACCTTGGCCTTCTCGCGCAGCGACTGCTGGTATTCCTGCAGCTTCTGCTGTTGCAACTGCTGCGAGAGCTGCGCCTTGATCTCTTCGAGCTTCGGGAAGGACTGCTCGCGCACGTCGTCGAGGCGGATGACGTGCCAGCCGAATTCCGACTTGACGGGCACCTGCGTGGTCTCGCCCTTCTTGAGCTTGATCATGGCCTGCGAGAACTCGGGCACCAGGCCGGCGGGGTTGGTCCAGTCGAGGTCGCCGCCATTGGCGCCGGAGCCCGGGTCCTTGGACAGCTTCTTGGCCAGGTCCTCGAACTTCGCGCCCTTCTTCAGGTCGGCGATGACCTTCTTGGCCTCGTCCTCGGTGGCGACCAGGATGTGGCGGGCCTTGTATTCCTTGCCGCTGTTGGCCGCCACGAGCTTGTCGTAGGCAGCCTTGATGTCGGCGTCGCTCACGGGGTTGGCCTTGCGGTAGTCCTCGAAGAGCTGGCGGATCAGGATGGCCTGGCGTGCCAGTTCCATCTGGGCCTTGAAGTCGTCGGTGGAATCCAGGCCCTTCTTCTGGGCTTCCTGCATGAACACCTCTCGCGCGATGACTTCCTCGCGCAGCTGGCCCTGCATCTCGGGCGTCACCGGACGGCCGGCGGCGGCGAGCTGCTGCGACAGCATGTCCATGCGCGCCTTCGGCACGGGCTTGCCGTTGACGATCGCGGCGTTCTGCGCGAAGGCAGGCACCGCACCCAGCAGCGCGGCGGCCGCAACAGCTTGCAGGAGTTGTTTTTTCATGAAGGCAGACCTCGGGAACAGGAAGGCGCGTTGAACGTGCGACGCGATGAACGGAGGGACGAAGGAGGGGAGGGAAGTGCCGCCGTGGGATCCGGCGATCAGGACGGCTCAGAGCGTCTCGATGGCGATGGCGTGGAGGCCACGGGGGACAAAAACCTGCAGCGGATCATACACAAGCCGATGTCGCGCAAGCCGTGACAGTCCCGTGAATCGGGGGGAGGCCACGCGCACCCGGAAGTGCGTGCCGTGACCGGCCGAGCCGGCACCCGCATGGCCCGCGTGGGCCGCGCTCTCGTCGATCACTTCGAGCACGGTGGGCGCGAGCGCGGCGCGCAGCGCCGCTTCGAGTTCCCCGGCCGTGGGCAGGCCCATCACGCTCGCGTTCATTTGGCGGCGGACTCGTCCGACTTCAGGTGCGGCGCGATGTACAGGCCCTGCGCCACCAGGAAGGCGATCGGGAACACGTAGCCCCAGAGCTTGAAGTTCACCCACGCGTCGGTGCTGAAATACAGCGCCACGTAGGCGTTGATCGCGGCCATGAACACGCAGTAGGCGATCCAGGCCACGTTGAGCTGGTTCCAGATGCGCTCGGGCAACTGCAGCTGGCTGCCCAACAGCATCTTGAGGAAGTTCTTGCGCATCGCCCACAGCGCCACCGCGAGCGCGACGGCCATGGCGCCGTAGAGCACCGTCGGCTTCCACTTGATGAAGCGGTCGTCGTGCAGCACCAGCGTGAGCGTGCCGAAGATGAGGATCAGCGCCAGCGTGGCCTTCTGCATCGGCTGCAGGCGCTTCTCGGTCGCGTAGACGATGGCCATCTGCACCACCGTGCCCGCCATCAGCACCCCCGTCGCCACATAGATGCCGTAGAGCTTGAAGGCGCCGAAGAACAGCAGGATCGGGAAGAAGTCGAGCAGCAGTTTCATTGTTCCGGTTCGAAGTCCAGCGAGGCGGAGTTCATGCAGTAGCGCAGGCCCGTGGGCGCCGGGCCGTCCGGGAACACGTGCCCCAGGTGCGCGCCGCAATTGGAACAGACCGTTTCGGTGCGCACCATGCCGTGCGAGCGGTCGACGATCTCGGTGATCGCGCCGGGCTCGGCCGCTTCCGAAAAGCTGGGCCAGCCGCAGCCGGCGTCGAACTTGGTGGCGGAGTCGAAAAGCTTGGCGCCGCAGCAGATGCAGTGGTAGCTGCCGTCGGCCCAGTGGGCCTCGTACTTGCCGGTGAAGGGGCGCTCGGTGGCGGCATGGCGCGTCACCTCGAAGGCCGCGCGCTCGGCGCCTTTCTCGGCCAGCACGGCCTTCCATTCGGCGTCGGTCTTCTGGATCTTGGGAGTGGTCATGAGGAGCAGCTGATTTCGATCGTGGAAGCCCAGTCGGGCGGGAAGCCGGCCATCGCGTCCATGCCGGGATGGTCGTCATATGGGGCCTGCAGGAGCGCGAGCAAGCGCGCGACGCCCGAGTAGTCCTTGCGCTGGGCCAGTTCGATGGCTTCCTGGGCCAGGTGGTTCCGCAGCACGAATTTCGGATTGGCCTTGAGCATCGAATCGGGCTCCAGCCCCCGTGGTTCCTTCGCAATGCGCTCCGAAAACGATAGCAGCCAGGCATCGAAGCCGGCGCTGTCGAGGAACAGGTCGCGCACCGGCGCGAGTTCGGCGCCGGCACGGTGCTCGGCGAAGCGGCGCCAGAAGATGCTCCAGTCGATGCCGCCGGCGGCCAGCAGGCGCAGCAGGGTGTCGATGAGCGCGAGGTCGCCCGCCTGTGCCCCTCCCAGCCCCAGCTTGGTGCGCATGCGGCCTTCGAACCCGGCCGGGAACAGCGTGCGGTAGGAGGCGAGGGCGGCCGTCGCGCGTTCTTCCTCGCCGATCAGCGGCAGCAGCGCCTGCGCCAGGCAGAACAGGTTCCAGTAGGCCACGTTCGGCTGCTGATTGAAGGCATAGCGGCCCGAGGAGTCGCTGTGGTTGCAGATGTGGCCGGGGTCGAAGGCGTCGAGGAACTGGAAGGGGCCGTAGTCGATGGTCAGGCCCAGGATGCTCATGTTGTCCGTGTTCATCACGCCGTGGCAGAAGCCTGCTGCCTGCCACTGCGCCATCAGGGCCGCGGTGCGTTCGCTCACGGCGTCGAGCAGGTTGGCGTAGGCGTTGCCGTCGAAGCGGGCATCGTCGCGGCAGCCGGGATAGAAGCGGTCGATGACGAAGTCCGCCAGCGCGCGCAGCTCCTCGTGCTGGCCGCGGGCCGCGAAGTGCTCGAAATGCCCGAAGCGGATGAAGCTGGGCGCGACACGCGTGACCACCGCGGCGGTTTCGAGCGTCTCGCGACGCACCGGCGCGTCGGAGCCGGTGACGCACAGCGCCCGCGTGGTCGGGATGCCCAGCCCATGCATGGCCTCGCTGGCCAGGAATTCGCGGATGCTGGAACGCAGCACGGCCCGTCCGTCACCCCCGCGGGAGTAGGGCGTGCGGCCGGCGCCCTTGAGCTGCACTTCAAGGCCGCCAGCCGTCTCACCCAGCAGGATGGCGCGGCCGTCGCCCAACTGGCCCGCCCACACGCCGAACTGGTGGCCGCTGTAGACGGTGGCCAGCGGTCGGGTGCCGGCGACGGGCAGGCTGCCCGTGAGGGCCTGCAGCGCCTCGGGCGTGCGCCAGTCGGCGGGCAGCCCGAGCCACCGAGCCACGGCGTCGCTGTGGCCGACCCAATAGGGCGCGGGCAGCGGGGTCGGGTTCAGGCGGGTGAAGAAGGCGGGCCCCAGCGACTCGAAGCCGGGCTTCCAGTGCAGGCCCAGGTCGGCGGACGTGGTGTCCTCGGCGGTCAGGCTCATGCGCCGATTGTCGGGCCGTGGCTGTAACCCCGGGCGCGGCGGGCCATCCCGGCCCAGGTTCAGCGGGCGGTGGCGGGGGCGGCCCAGATGCGCGCGCGGTACTGGGCCGGCGGCACGCCGAACCAGCGCTTGCAGGCGCGGAAGAAGTTGCTCGTGTCCACGAAGCCGAGGCGGTCGGCCACGTCGGCCAGGCTGTGGCGGTCTTCGGCGAGGTACTGCTGCGCCAGCTCGCGGCGCGTGCGCTCCAGCAGCGACTGGAAGGACACGGCTTCTTCCTGCAGGCGCCGCTGCAGCGTGCGGTCTGCCAGGCCGAGAGCGGCGGCCACGTCCTGCCGCCGCGGCTCGCCGTGCGGCAGGCGGCGCGCGATCTCGGCGCACACCAGGGTGGCGGTGGTGGTCTGGCCGAGCTGTTCGAGCTGCGCATCGAGCAGGGCGTCGTGCATGCGGCCCAGCTCGGGGTGGTGCGTGGGAAGGGGGAGCGCCAGGCAGGCGCTGGACACCAGCATGCGGTTGGCCGATGCGTTGAAGCGCAGCTCGCAGCCATAGGCTTCGCGATGCGGGCGGTCGTCCGTGGGAGGCGGGTAGACGAACTCCATGGCCAATGGCTCGACGGCGCGCCGGGTGAGCCAGCGGCACTGCATGAGCGTCGTGAGCAGCGCGTGCTCCAGGCGCTGGCGCGGGATGGGCAGCCGCCCGCCGGTGTGCTCCATGACCAGCCAGCACCCGCGCGGGTCGGGCTGCATCGAGAAGGCGGTGCAGTCGGAGATGACCGGCATGTAGCGCACCAGTCGCTCCAGGCCGCCGCGCAGGTCGGCGCTGCAGGCCATGGCATGGCCGACGGTGCTGGTGTTGCTGTGCGTGTCGGCCAGTTCGCGCTGCAGGCCCAGCGTGGGGCGGCCTGCGCGCGCGACCGCCAGTTGCCACAGCACGGTGATCTCGTCCACCGGGATGCGCGTGTTCTGCCGGTGCAGCGAGTCGGGGTCGAAGCCCGCGTCGCGCAGCAGCGCGGGCACCGCCAGGCCCTCGGCCTCGAACATCGACAGCAGCCCCACCAGCCAGGCAGCCGAACTGGTGCGCTCCTCGGGGTGCGGCAGGCCGGCGGCGCGGCGGCGCGGCCGGTGGAGCGGG
>SCOE01000036.1 GCA_005503065.1 Comamonadaceae bacterium ALPHA2B | reverse complement strand
GGGGCGGCCGCGCGCGAGACCGGCTGGACCGATGAGGGGTCGGCATTGGGAGTGGTGGCCTGGCGAGAGGTCAGGGCCAACTCTCGCTTCAGGGCCGCCACGTCCCTGAGCGTTCTTCGGTGCTGCTCTTCTGCCTCGGCGGCAGCGGTCACATCGGACGCCGCGAGTCGCTCGGCCTTCCGCCTGGCCAGCGAAGCGAGCAGATCCTCGGACTTTTTTAGCTCCTGACGCAGTACCTCGACTCTGTCGCTGTCGCGAGCGCGTTGTTCCGTAGCGAGGACCGTTCGCTGCTCGGCAGCTGAACTCGGCCCAGCCCATGCAAATACGCTGGCGGCGATCGCAAGCGTTGCTGCCAAGACGGGCCGGGCTGCTCGCCACCTATCGCGTGACTCCCTGAACAACAACTGCTGAGACTGCATGGCGCGAAATGTCGGCCACGCGCTTGCATTGTGTCAATGAACGCAAATTTCTACATTGCTATAGCTTGCTATAGCAACTATGGACACCGTGGACGCATCGCGCTAAGCTGAGTACCAGTCCGGCCGCGTCGACAACGCGATTCGAAACCTATTGGTTTATTTGTGTCGAGATGGCGGTGTTGAGCAACTAGCAAAGGCCTTTACGTCTTGTAGCGAAGTGGTCGATGCGGGCAGCCGTGCATCCGCACTGTTGCCAACCTAAGGAGGTTCTCCTATGGGCCATGTGATCGTGTTCGGCAATCAGAAGGGCGGTGTCGGGAAGTCGACGCTGTCGGTGCTCTACGGGCTGTGGCTGGCCGATGTGCATCGGCAGTCGGTGTGCTTCATCGATCTGGACACACAGGGCAACGCCTCGAAGACATTGCGCAGCAGCGATACAGGCGAAATAGCGGCGAACCTCTTCGGTCCCAAGCGCGCGATCGATGCGTGCACGCATGCAGACGAGAGGCAGCGTCGGGTTTCACTCTTCGCCGCTTCGAAGCGCCTGGCGGATGTTGAGCTGGCTAGGCCCGAGGAGGTCATTCCAGCGTTCAAGGATGCAGTGTGCGGCCTTGAGGAGAGATTCGATGCCGTGATCATCGATACGCCGCCGGCACTCGGACTGCGCATGAGTGCTGCTCTCATCGCGGCCACGCGCGTGGTGTGCCCGATTGAGTTGGAGGAATACAGCATCGACGGTGTGACCGACATGCTGAAGACCGTGTTTGGCGTACGGCAGCGGTACAACCCGCGTCTCGAACTCGCCGGCATCGTCTTGAACCGCTTCAACGCGCACTCTGCGCGGCAAAAGGCCGCAGTGCAGCAACTGGCGGCAAGCTACCGCGACTTCGTGGTGCCCGCTCGGATCTCGACGCGCTCCGCGATCCCTGAGGCGCTGGCGGAGGGCAAGGCGGTGTGGGAGCTGGGTAAGAGCTCTGCCCGGGAAGCCAGCCTCGAGATCAAGGAAGCGTTCCGGGTCCTTCATCAGCGGATGCAGATGCGGTCGCTCGTCGACGCGCAAGGAGTGACGGCATGAGCGATCTGGAAGCACTCGATCTGAGCGGGCTTGCCCAGTTCCGGGCCTCGGACTTTCTGGCGGCGGGGGCGGGCGTTTCCGATCCTGCTGCGGCGGTCCACGTGGATCTGTCGCTCATCGACTTCGACCCGAAGCAGCCGCGCCGGAGCTTCAAGCGAGAGTCGATCGAGGAATTGAGCGTTTCGATCCGCGAGCACGGGGTGCTCGAGCCGGTCTCGCTGCGCCGACACCCGGAGCGGGCAGGGCGGTTCGTCGTCAATCGAGGCGAGCGTCGGGTGCGGGCCGCACGGCAAGCGGAGCTGACCACAGTCCCGGCGTTTCTGGATGACCGAGCCGATCCGTTCGCCCAGGCCGCGGAGAACCTTCATCGCGAGGACATGTCGGCGATGGACCTCGCCCTGTTCATCGCCGAGCGCGAGAAAGAGGGCATCAGTCGCGCGGAGATCGCTCGTCGCCTAGCCAAGGCGAAGTCCTTCATCACGGAGGCCGCTGCGCTCAATGACGCGCCGCCAGAGTTGATCGACGCCGTACGGAACGGGACGGTGAGCGAGGACGTGCGGACCCTTTACCGGCTGGTGTCGGTGGGGCGCCAGGAGCCCGAGGTGTTACGCGCGGTGCTGCAGCGCCAGGAGCCGGTTTACCGCGGGAATGTGGAGGCCGTCATCGCAAATGCGCGAGGAGAAGGATCGGTTGGCTCTGGGTACCCAGCGGCGACGCGCACGCCTGCTCGAAGCGGGGGCAAGACGGTGCTTGTCGTGGAACATGAGGGCAAGCGCGGCTCGCTTCGCATGAAGGCGCATGACGGGGACGTGGGTGAAGTGCGCTTCGGCGACGGGACCTGCAGCGCCTTGCCGCTGGCGGCCCTGAAGCCGGTGTGCTGGGCAACGGAGGAGGCGAAATGACAAGGACATCGGAAATGCAGAGTGCCAATGTCGACGGCAGCATCGCTGGCCGCACCAGTGATCTGGCGATTGCCAGTGCGTGGTGGGTCGCCTTTGCGGTCTTTCACGTTGTTCGTGTGCTGGTGAGCGCCGTTCTGGTGCTCGCCGAGCCCGTGGTGAGAGCGGTGCTGGTACCGATCGCCTTGCTCGGGTTCCTGGTGACGCTCGTGTTCGGGGTCCTGATCGGTGACCCGAACTTCCCGCGCTGGGGCATGCTGGCGTTCTCGGTGGGCGCGCTCGTGCTCTACTGGGCCTATCTGGGATTGATGAGCCTGTTCATGATCTTGCCTTGCCATGACCGTCACCATTGACGAGGAAGAGTTGGCGCGCATCGCCAAGCTTCGGCGATTCGACGCGCGCACCCTGGAGATCGCCAGGCGCCTGTTCATCGACAAGGATGCGCCGATGCTTCTGACGGCGGAGTACGGGGTCATTCACCAGCGCATCTACGCCATTAAGCGTGCAGTGCTCAAGGACGCATTGCCGGTTGGGATTGCCGAGATCACCCTGCGCGGTCCCAAAGAAGCCGTCGAGGCCGCGCGGCGCGCGTTCGACCGGCATATGGAGAAGCACCGATCTGTGGGTGCCTGACGCGGCGGGCTCAGATGACCTCGACGGCCGCCGGCAGGACGCGTTCATAGCGTCGCATTTCAGCGGGCTCCACGCCCATCCAGGCCGCTACGTGACCGGGTGGTGTGCCGCGTCGCAGCTGGCGCATGGCGAAGGTGTGTCTCAG
Source organism: Comamonadaceae bacterium ALPHA2B (assembly GCA_005503065.1). GTDB lineage: Bacteria > Pseudomonadota > Gammaproteobacteria > Burkholderiales > Burkholderiaceae_C > Xenophilus. The sequence continues at coordinate 58,778 of SCOE01000036.1, read as the reverse complement.
CCGGAACGATCCCCCCTCGCGCGAATCCATGCCAGCGTCCTCAAGGACCTGGCCGGCGTTCTTGTACTGGGAGTCCGCCAGCGAGGGCTTGCCCATGCGCGTCGAAGTGACGAGATGATTTCCGACGACACCCGCGTCGCGCCGTACCTCCTGCCAAGTGATGGATGCCAGTGCGTCGCGGTTGCGGCCGGGACGCGGGCGCGCTGCAGAGAGGTGGTTGATCAGCTGGCGCGCTTCCGGCACAGAGAGGTTCCGGCAGGGGATCCTTCGTCTCCGCCTCCGAAAAGCGGACCACAGGGTTGGCCGCTATCCAGTCCGAGGCCGCGGTGTTGGGCGGAGTGTCGCACTGTCCAGCGTGGTGCCGCAGCACGCGGTCGATCAGCCGCATGAGGCGCAGCGCGTAGCGGGGCGATAGCGATCGGTCCGAGGCCTTCTGACCGATGCGCGCAGCCGGATAGGTCACCAGATCCTCCAGCGTCAAAGTTTCGAGCGTGACCCTGGGGCGCTTGAACAACATGACAGGCGCCTTGTCGAGGGCGACGCAATAGCCGCCTCGCTGCAGCAGCTTTAACTGGGCAGCAATCAGGGCCTGCATTGGCGCCCGGCGCGACATCTGCGCGATGAGGCCGTACTCTGCCGTGCTGGGAGTGAACATCGAGATCAGCTACTGCTCGCTGAACTCGTACTTGAACCGCGGGTCGGTGGTGTCGTTGATGCGGCTCAAGTGAACTTGGGGCGCTACCCGCGAAAATGAAGATGCCGCACTCTACCGGCCTCAAGGAATTCTGAAGGTGGAACGCTTGCACGCTACGCGGCTTTGGGCGCGTGTCGCTGCACGGGGAAGCAATGAGTAACACCCATGTGCATGGGCAGACCGCCCAAAGCCAATCGCAGGGCAGTAGCGGGATCGACCCAATTCCAGCGGATCAACCAAATGACGACCGCGTCGAAAAATTCAAGGACGCCGCTCTCCGTCCCTACATCCCTTAGGTGGATCTTCCATCAACATGCGACTCAGGGGTTTGGCTTGTGGTTCCTCTCAATCGCAAGGCATTAGTGATCACAGACGCCGAACTCAGGCTCATCGCCAGTGCCGCGATCATCGGCGACAGCAGCCAGCCCGTGAACGGGAACAACACTCCTGCGGCCAGCGGCACGCCCAGCGTGTTGTAGAGGAAGGCGAAGCCGAGGTTCTGTTTCATGTTGGCAATGGTCTGCTCGGAGATGGCACGCGCCTGCGCAATGCCGCGCAGATCTCCTTTGACCAGCGTCACCTGGGCGCTGTTCATCGCGACATCGGTGCCGGTTCCCATCGCCACGCCGACGTCGGCCTTGGCGAGTGCGGGCGCGTCGTTGATGCCGTCGCCGGCCATCGCGACGATGCGGCCCTCGCGTTGCATCTTGTCGACCAGCGCGAGTTTGTTGGCGGGCTTGACTTCGCCGTGCACCTCGTCGATGCCCACCAATGCCGCCACGGTAGATTTTCTCGCCCAGTGCCACCAAGTCCTTCTCTTTCGCGAACCCGGGCTTGATGGGCTTGGACCCAAGGAACCAGGCGACATCGCGCATTTCCTGCTCGGAAAGCATAGCTGCCATGCCAGCCATGATAGGGCTCTTGCGCTTGCCGGACTTGAACTCCTGAAGTTGTTTGAGCAGATATTCGGGATGCTGCTGGGCCAGCTTTGGATTCGCGGGAATGGCCGAGTTGCCATCAGCGTTATGGCACGCGGCGCAGGACTTTGCATTGAAGACGACTTCGCCGTTTGTGATATCTGCCTTGACCGCCCTGACGAGTGCTTTCTCAGTCGCGGCCATGGGCATGGAATCAGCTGCGAAAGAGGAAACAGAGGCAAGCCCGCCGAGAGCTGCGAGCAAAAAGGGAACGAACAATTTCATGGGTGCTCAGGTTGTGGATGGGCTGGCTGCAAAATGATGAGTGGAGGTCGTGTGGCGGCCGCGTCACCCGCGCCTCGCTTGTGCGATAAGACGCGAATGGGCGCGCCGCACCTGACGACGTTGGTCGAAACGATGTCGCCCAACTCGACGGATATCGCCGGATTCAGCATCACGATGTGCGCGTGGCGTTGCCCCGTGGAACGATCGATCAGGATGGCGAAGCGACGCAGTGCAAGCTCCTCGTGGCTGACCTTCTTCCTGCAGTCCGTGCGACCGCTGCGCTGAATCTCGCTCGCCCGGGCGATCTCGACAATCTCGCCCGTCCGCCAACCATCCTGGAAATCGCGATGCTGCTTGTAGAGATCGGCGCAGCCCGTCAGGCCGGCGCAGATCGCCACACCAAGAATCCCGCCTGCGACAGGATGCGCCATGCCGATGATGTGATGTTTCATCTTCGCCATATCGGCGGCGGACAATGTGCAGCCTGATACCCCATGATCGGCTAGGTCGCGCATCGACGCTTTGGTTTACGCCATTCAGCGTGCGGAAGTAAAGGCCGCTGTGCGCAGAGATGCAAAGCTCGGGAAACCCCGGCAGATAGAGCGAGCGTTCGGGAACTTGCCATTCGTCGCACAAGGCGTAGCCCAACGCTTCGACCTCGCTGATCAAGCGCTGACGGTTGTAGAGATTTATCGGCGCGAAGCAGCCGGCACCGATGTTCTGTGCCGTGACGTAGTCTTCGCCGTCATAGAGCGGAAGCTTGTTCAGCAAGATGTGTCGTGGACGGCTCCCGCACTGCTTCAGCAGATCGGCAGGGCGCGCATAGTCCACATAGTGCAGGGCTCCAGCGGAAGGCCAGATGTCGTTGCCCGCCAGCGCCTGCCCCAGGGCATCCGTGTGGGTGAAGCTCAGCGCGTCGACTTGTGCCTGCCTGACCACTTTTCGGCCGATGGAAGCAATCGCGGGCACTTCGACGACGTGCCACGACAACGCCTGCGGCATCTCGAAAAAAAGACGTCGGTACGCGTAGAAATGGACACCGACAGATCCGCCGATATCGAGCACTTTGGTGGCGCCGTCCCGAAACGCGCGCTCGAGCCACCACATCACCGGATAGTCGTAGGCAAAGATCTTTTTCGTGCGGATGTTCACATCCTCGGCCGCCAAAGCCGCATGATCGAACTCCGGGTTTTCAGGAAGCCAGTGCCGAGCCTCGGAAAAGTCCCTGAAGACGCCGAAGTAGCCGGCAAAACCGGCCTCGGAGAAGAACTGTCGGCGGCGCCACCGCAGCAGCGCCGGCCGCGTGACCGGCCCCTCAAGGATTTGCCGAACGACTTGCGAAGCACTGGAGTACGTCATGTCTCTCTCCATCCGTTCGGCATTCACCGCCGGCCAAGGCTAGGTTTTCCGATGCGTTCAGCGGGCGGCTTCGATCTTGGTAACGACGATCTTGCCGTCGATCTTCTCCGCCTGGAAACGAACCTTGGCGCCCGTCTCGACCTTGTCAAGCATGGCGTCATCTTTGACGCCGAACACCATGGTCATGCCGGGCATGTCCAGGTTCTTCAGCGGACCGTGCTTGATCGTGAGCTTCTTGTTGTCCTTGTCCACCTTGCGGACCTCGCCCTCTGTGAGCTCCGACGCCGCAGCCGAATCGGCGGTGCCTGCCGCCGGTGCCTTTTCAGCCATGCCGGACATGTCCGATGCAGGTTTGGGCGATTGCGCGCCGGCCGTGCCAGCAAACAAAAGTGCCGCAGCTAATGCCACGAGTGAGATGCGAATGTTCAACATGAGGATCTCCTTGGAGATGAATGAATCTGGAGTTCCGCTGCGCCCAAGTGAAGGTAGCCGCGGAAGCTTTTGTACTTACTTGCCGACGGTGGTCACCTTCACGGCGCCCTTCATCCCGGCGTCGTAGTGGCCCGGTTGCAGGCACGCGAAGTCGACCTTGCCTGCCTTGGTGAACTGCCAGACGATCTCACCAGTCTTGCCGCCGGCCAAAGTCACCATGTTCGGGTCGGCATGTTCCATCTCGGGGTTCTTCTTCATTACTTCGTAATGCTCTTTGAGTTCTTTCTCGGTTCCGAGCACGAGCTCGTGCTTGATCTGCCCCGAGTTCTTGATCACAAAGCGCACGGTTTCGCCTTGCTTGACCGTAATGTCGGCAGGTGTGAAGCGCATGCTGTCCGTCATATCCACGTTGATCGTGCGCGTGGCTTTGGATGCGACGCCTGGCTTGCCGATCGCCTCGTCGGCATCGTGGCCGTGGCCGCCGGCATGAGTGCCTGATGCGGAAGCGCCAACAGCGGCCAGTGCCGTCAAGGCGGCAAGCGCGGTATTGCGGAGGACGTGTTTCATGTGGTTTCCTTTGCGAGTCGGGGGTTGGAAGAAAAAAAATCAGTGACCGGAGTGACCACTGGCGGGTTTGCGAATCTGGACTTCGATGTTCTTGGCGGGCATGTTTTTGGCGGGCATCGCGGCGGCGCCAGCGTCGCGTTGCCGAGAGGTCTCGGGCGCAGGGCCATCCAGTTCGTAGGCCACAGTGCCCTTCGGGTGCTTGAACCAGCCGGGATTCGAGTAGTCACCCGCCTTCTGGTTTTTGCGCACCTTGACCACGCTGAACATCCCACCCATCTCCACCGAACCGAACGGGCCTTCGCCTGTCATCATTCGTGCGGTGTTGTCGGGAATCGGCATCTCCATCTCGGCCATATCGGCCATGCCACGCTCGCCCATGACCATATAGTCCGGCACCAGGCTGGAGATCTGCTTGGCGACGTCTTTGTGATCGAGACCAATCAGCGTGGGGACGTCGTGCCCCATGGCGTTCATTGTGTGATGGCTCTTGTGGCAGTGGAAGGCCCAGTCGCCTTCCTCGTCGGCCAGGAACTCGATCTGGCGCATCTGGCCCACCGCCACGTCAGTGGTCACCTCGTACTGGCGCGAAGATTTGGGCGTTGGGCCTCCATCGGTGCCTGTGACGAGGAATTCGTGCCCGTGCAGATGGATCGGGTGGTTCGTCATCGTGAGGTTGCCGATACGGATGCGCACCTTGTCGTTGAGCTTCACGTTGAGCGAGTCGATGCCCGGGAAGATCCGGCTGTTCCAGGACCACAGGTTGAAGTCCAGCATCGTCATGATCTTGGGCGTGGCACTGCCGGGTTCCACGTCGTAGGCATTGAGCAGGAACACGAAGTCGCGGTCGACCTTCTCGATAAGTGGGTGCTCGGCCTTGGGGTGCGTGACCCAGAAACCCATCATTCCCATCGCCATCTGCGTCATCTCGTCCGCATGCGGGTGGTACATGAAAGTGCCGGGACGGCGTGCCACGAACTCATAGACGAAGGTCTTCCCCGGCCGGATCGGTGGTTGGTTCAGGCCGGCCACGCCGTCCATGCCGTTGGGCAACCGCTGACCGTGCCAGTGGATGCTCGTGTGCTCGGGCAGCTTGTTGGTCACGAAGATCCGCACCCGGTCGCCTTCGACGACCTCGATGGTCGGACCGGGGGACTGACCGTTGTAGCCCCAAAGGTTGGCCTTGAAGCCCGGCGCCATTTCGCGTACCACGGGCTCGGCCACCAGGTGAAACTCCTTGACGCCGTTGTTCATGCGCCAAGGCAGGGTCCAGCCATTGAGGGTGACCACAGGGTTGTAGGGACGCCCGCTCGAAGGCATGAGCGGGGGCATGGTGTTCGGCGTGGACTGGAGCACGGGCTCCGGCAGTGCGGCCATGGCCACCTTGCTCACGCTTGCCGCGGCGACGGCCCCGGTGATGGCACCGGCGCCGGTGATGAAGTTGCGTCTGCTGGTCATGTCGTTCAATTCGTTGTGAGGTCAGTGCGCGGCAGCAGAAGAGGCTTCGCCTCCGCCGGTAGCTACCGAGCCGCCCGCGGCAGTGGGTTTGCCCATCACCGAGGCGGACAAAGCCGCGTCGGCCAGCCAGAACTGCTGCTGGGCGTTGATGGCGTTGGTCACGCTCGCGATCTGGTCGCGTGCTTCGGCGAGCAACTCGAACACGCTGATCAGCATGCCGTTGTAGCGAAGCACGTTCTCTTCGCCCATGGCCTGGCGCAGCGGAACGATCTCGTCGCGGTAGTGGCGCGCGATGTCGTACGCGGTGCGGTAGGCCGAGTACCCCTCTCGCAGTTGCGAAGTCGCGCCGCGAATCGTGGCGTCGTAACGGTTCGCTGCGGCCAGCGACTGTGCATTCAGCATGTCGCGTTGCGCTGACCCCCAGTCGAACAGCGGCAGGCGCATGTCGAGCTCGAAGCCTCGGCGAGTGCTCTTCGTGTTTTCCGCATTGTCGAACACGGTGTCGCGACGACCGCCCACCTCGACGTCGATGAAAGTCGACAGCAGGTTGATGCCTTGGGACTTGCCGGCCACGTCCAATTGCGCGCGCGCAAGCTGGACATCGAGACGTTGCTCGGTGGCGGTTGCAGCGACTTCCTTCGCCTCGCGCGGCGCTTTCGGCAGATCGGGAAGGCGCTGCGGCAGGTTCAGCTTGGCGGCCTGACTGTCGTCCAGGCCCAGGGCTCGGACCAGTTCCTCGCGCGCCGCGGTCGTTGCGTGCTGCGCAGCAGCAAGTTGTGTCGTCGCATCGGCATAGAAGACCTGCTGGCGTGCGCGCTGCAGCCTGGAGAAATTCCCGATCTGCTGCATGCGTCGTGCGAGTTCCGCGCTGGCTTGGGCCGACTTGTTGACCTGTTCGGCGTACTGCAGCGACTGCTGAGCAGCGACGGCACGGACCCAAGCTTGCTTCACTTGCGTCACTTGGTCGACGACAGTGCTGGTCAGCTGAACCTTAGCCTGGTTCGCTTGGCTCTTCGAGATCGAAAGCCGCTGCGGCAGCAGGATAAGGTCCACCAGACCGAAGGACAGCAACCTCTCCAGCTCGAGTTCGCTGTTCAGGCGCGTGCGCGCAAAAGAGAGAATCGGGTTGGGCAGTCGGCTGCTCTGGTTCGCCGCGGCGATGTCACCCCAGCTTTGGGCGATCAGCGCCTGGACGGACGGGCTGTTGGCCAGCGCGAGCTGCACCGCGTCGCTCTGCGACAGCGGCTTGGCCAGCAGTTCCTGCGTCAGTGCAGAGCGACGATCACGCTGTTCGGGGGTGCGGCTGAGCTCGAGCTTGCCTTCGGTGAACTGTTGCGCGCTGGAGTTCGTTTCCTTCAGGGCGTCGTCGATACCGACCGAGGCGCATCCCGCCAGGAAAACGACTGCGACCGCGACGGCCGTCAAACGCAGAGCGCGCTTCATGGCTTCTCCTTTTTCGCAGGCATGGGCATCGAGTGACCCGGCTGTGCGCCAGGTGCAGCTGCTGGGCGCTTGGGCGATTCGGCCTCTGCCGCGCTGGTGCCCGATGCTTCCTTGGCGTAGGCCTGCCAGCCACCGCGGCGATAGACCGTCTCGTTGGCTTCCTTCCAGGGGATGGTTTTGTCGTCCGCAAACGGGCGATAGCCGTCGAGTGCGGACTTGTAGGTCAGAACTGGGGGCGAAGCCTCAGTCGCGGCTGCGCTGGCTGGTGCGGGGGACGGCGCAGGCGCAGGTTGGGCCACAGCGGACAATGCCGCCACGGCGGGAAAAACGGCCAGCCAACGGGCCGGCGAAAGATGGAACATGGAATCCTCGCAAGTTCATGAACGGAGTGCGTCAGTGCTGCCCGAAAAGGCATGACGCAGACGATGCATGAGCGTTCGCGGCTACCCGTGACAAGGGTCACGGGCGCACGAACGCGTTAGGCGCGAGGAGGTTTGTCGAGAACGCGTAGCGCGAGCGTGGCCACCGTGATGGTGGGCTCCGCCAGATCAGCGCGTGGAAGATGGTGGAAAACGGCAAGTTCCACCGTGCTGGTCAACGCCGTGGCATGGCACGCGCCGCAGGTTCCGCACTTGTGCATGGAATCGGGTTCCGCGCTCGCAGCCTTGGCAGTGCTGTCTTTCGCGGGTGGTTTGGCCGCCTGCGACGCCTCGTGGTGATGGTCGCTGCGCCTGTCCGCATGCGGATGTTGGGCGTGGTCGTGCATCCTAGACCGCTCAACAGACATTTCTGCCATCGCACCGGCATGTCCAGGTCCGCAAAAGACCATGGCTGCCGCTGCGTACCCCTGGAAGGGTACGGCAAACATCATGATCCAAAGGACAAACAGGCGAACCCGGTGCATAAGGCGAATTCTAGATCGAGCGTTGTGTCAGGTGGCCTGTACGTGTATCCAGTCCTACGCGTAGCCCTCAGGGCCGTGCCTGTGCGGGAGCCTTGCTCGCGTCACCCTTGGGCGCTGGCAGGGGCGCACCGAGCCTTGCAGCGGCATCCCAGTTGGGCTGCTTCTGCGCGGCTTCCAGTTCGGCCACCACTTCGGCGCGCGACTTGGAGGCGCCCACCTTCGGCGTGCTCATGGATCCCCAGCGCAGCAGGCTGGCGCCGGCAGGGGTTTTCTGGGCGTCCGCGAGTTCAGCCAACACCTGCGCTGCGGTCTTCCCCGGTCCGGCTTCACTCGGGTGATAGACCACGCCGGCTTCGCTGGGTGCGAAATGCGACGGACCTTCCGCATACGCCGCGAACGGCGCGACGAAGGCGGCGCCCACGCCGGCGGCGAGTGCGAACGAGAGGATTTGACGGTTCTTCATGACAGGTTTCCTTCAATGAATTGTTCGGACATCGAGAACTGCACTGAACACGCCAGCATCGACAACTGAGCCGGCGGTGCCAGTCGACTGGCTGGCATGCAATGACTCTAGGAAGCAAGTCCGCCAACTACCCGCCACCTGGATTACAAAGAAGTAATCCACACACGCGCCCCCGCGCGTCACATTGAATGATGCGAATCTTGGTCGTCGAAGACGAACACAAACTGGGCGACTACCTCGTCAAGGGCCTGACCGAAAGCGGCTTCGTGGTCGACCTCGCACGCACGGGCATCGAGGGGCGCAGTCTCGCGCTCGATGGGGACTACGACCTCCTGGTGCTGGACGTGATGCTGCCAGGCATCGATGGTTTCGCCGTTCTGGAGGCGCTGCGCAAATCCAAGTCGATGCCGGTGCTGATGTTGACGGCGCGCGACGAAGTAACCGATCGGGTGCGAGGACTTCAAAGCGGCGCGGACGACTACCTTGCCAAGCCGTTCGCCTTCTCCGAACTGTTTGCACGGATCCAGGCGCTGCTTCGGCGCGGCAAGCTCCATGAGGTTTCCAATTACACGCTCAAAGACCTGAACCTCGATGTGGTGGCGCGCAAGGCGACGCGCAACGGGCACCGCCTGGAGCTGACCGCCAAGGAGTTCGCGCTGCTGACGCTGCTCATGCGCCGCCAGGGCAACGTGCTGTCGCGCACGCAACTGGCAGATCAGGTCTGGGACATGAGCTTCGACAGCGACACCAACCTGGTGGAAGTGGCGATCCGGCGACTGCGCAGCAAGATTGACGATCCTTTCGAAGAGAAGCTGCTGCACACGGTGCGCGGCATGGGCTACGTGCTGGAGAGTCGACAGGGCAATTGATCGTGAACGCCGCTGAAACCATCTGCGAGCCAAGTGCCTCGGTCACCACTGCGATCGTCAAGCCGGCGGCAACCGAGGCAGTCTCCAACACCGAAGGCACCGGATCCATTCAGGCCGCGCTGTCTCGCTGGTTTGCGGCGCAGGCATTGATCGGCCTCAGCCTCGTCTGCGTGGCGATCTACGCCGTCACGGCGTGGAGCTTTCAAGTCAAGCAGGCCAGCGAGTTCGAACGCCAGTCCGAACTGATCCGGCACCTGATTCAGGAGTCCGGCGGCGATATGGGACCGGACGGGTTGCGTCACAAACTGGATGACTTCTTGCTCACACATGCCGAGATCAGTCTGGTGCTGCGCCGCGGCGACGAGACCATCTACTCGACCACACCAACCCGGACATCCGCTCGCTGGCTGTGGAATCCGACAGAAGGGTTTCAGGCTCGGCCGGATGATGCTGTCATGCAACTGCAACTCGGCATCGACATCCAGGAAGACAATCGGCTCCTGCGTCGGCTAGCCTGGACATTGTTCGGCGCAGTCGTACTGGGGTCCATGATGATCTCCCTGACCGGTGCGCTGCTGGTGCGTCGAGGCCTGAAACCCTTGAAAAAACTGATCCAGCAGACCGCCGCCACAGGACCGGCGCACCCGGGACTGCGCATCGATCCCTCCCCATATGCTTCCGAAATCACGCCCTGGGTCGCACAATTCAATGCGGTGCTTGACCGGGCGGAACAGGCCTATCAGCAGTTGGAGTCGTTCAACGCGGACGTTGCGCATGAACTGCGGACACCGCTGGCTAACCTGATCGGCATGGTAGAGGTCGAGCTGGCGCGGCCGAGATCCATCGAGGAGTTGCGTGACGCGCTGCTGTCGGCGCTTGAAGAGGCTCGGCGCGTATCCGCGATCGTGATCGATATGCTCTTCCTTTCCCAAGCGGACCGCGGCGCCATCGCCCGCCGCTCAGCGCCAGTCAGTCTGGCTGAACAGGTACGCACAGTGCTGGATTTTCACGAGGCTACGCTCGAAGACGTGGGGCTGAAAGTGCATGTCAGCGGCGATGCTCGAATTGGTATCGACACTGGTCTGATGCGCAGAGCGTTATCGAACCTGCTGAGCAACGCGAGCCGGTATGCAGCGCCGGGATCGACCATCGCGGTCGTTATCGACACACAGGCAGACGGGGTCTGGATCAAGGTTGCCAACCGTGGCGAGCCGATCGCTGCCGACATGCTCCCCAATCTTTTCAAACGCTTTTTCCGGGCGGAGCGGTCTCGCACCGACTCCTCAGAGCACCATGGGCTGGGCTTGGCGATCGTCGCCGCGATCGCGCGAATGCATGGAGGCCAAACCCGCGCCACCTCCCGATCGGGCGTCACTGAGATCAGCTTTTCCATGGCGGTGTCGGAAAACTGATCCGCGGCCGACCTGGTCGGCGCGCCGAGATTGCACATCGGCTGCAACAGGGACCGTGTTTCAATCGGCGCTATCGCGCACTGCGCATTGCTCCTTTCCCCCATGACTATCGGTCTTGAAGTTCTCATCGGTCACTGGAAGACCGATTCGTTGAGTACCTACAACTCGTGGTTTCTGTGGGATGAGAGGCTCAAAAATTTCCGATCCATTCGCCGCGGCCTGGCCCAGGTGGTCAAGGACATCGATGCAGGCACCTTCGGCAGCGCATTCCGCGGCTCCTCGCTCGAGACGGTCGTGGGTTCGGTCGCTGAGCAGCGCCAGATCTTCAAGGGGGCCGACCACGCGTTTCTCTGGAAGCCCAAGCTGCGCATTCCCGACATCTATGAGAACGCCGCCAACCAACGTGCCTTCGCCCGACTGCTGCACGCCTGCGACTGCTGTGACAGCGCCGAGGAAGTGGTTGAAGCCATCCGGCGGATCGACGCGCATCAGATCAAGGGCCTCGGGCCGGCCGTGGCGAATCTGCTGTACTTCGTCCATCCCACGATCGTGATGCCATTCAATACGGCGATCGTGAAGGGCTACAACGCGCTCACGGGCAGCAACGTCAAGCTTGGCAAGTGGGACCACTATCTCTCGATGCGCGAAGGCTGTCTCCGCCTGAATGCGCAGCACCGCCGGCTGCTTTCCAACGACATGGGCGCCTTGGCTGGCCTGCTCTTCGACATCGGTTCGGGTCGGTACACGGCACCGCCGCGCGACGACGATACAGCGGCTATCCGGGACTGGGAGGCCGATCTCGAGAAAGTGCGCGAGGAATCGGCCGCCGCTCACAAGCGGTGGGCCGCCGAACGCGAGAGCGACGCGACCCACACGGAAATTCAGGGGTGGTTGCGCGACCTGGGCAAATTGCTCGGCTTCGGCGTCTGGATCGCATCCAACGACCAGGGTCGCAGCTATGCAGGAGGGCGACTCGGCGATGGCTGCCTGACGCAGTTGCCTTCGGGAGCTCAGCCCGGCGTGGACTCGGTGCGCCTGATCGACGTGATCTGGGTAGAAGCCGACGGCTCCAAGATCGCCGCAGCCTTCGAGGTGGAGCACTCGACCTCGATCTACTCGGGCATTGTGCGAATGCTGGACCTTGCGCTGGGCACGGAACTGGGCGCTGGGGTGTCGATGTTCCTGGTGGCGCCCGATGCACGACGCGACGACGTACGGCTGCAACTGCGTCGCCCGGCGTTTTCGCGTGTCGCCGAACTTGGCATCCGGTATCTGCCCTACAGCGAACTCGGCAACCACCGCGAAGCAATCGGCCGCTTCGGTTCGGGGTTGAAGCCCGTGAGCGCGATTTCGCATCTGCTTTGAGGCCCGCTGGCTGGAGCGTTGATCCCCAGTACCGAGATGAACCCTAGATAACGCAACTGTAATCTTCGCGTGCGGGAATTCGCCGACCTGCTACTTAGAGTTGGATTCACGGAAAGAGAAGCGCACATTAAATTGCGCCTCCTCGACCGGGAACATTGCCCACTTCTTTGCCAAAGGATCGAATCGTGAAGACCTCCCTCAAGACCTCATTGACGTTGGCTGCGCTGCTCAGCGCGATTGCCGGCCCGGCGCTCGCTGGCAACTATGCAGAAGGTGACCCGCGCCCCGCACCGCTGACCTCCAGCACCAGCCGCGCCGCTGTGGCCGCCGACACGCGAAGCTGGCTTCAAAATTCGCCGGACCAAGGCTACCCCGAAGGCAATCCGCGGGCTGTCGCGAGCGTTAGCGCCAACAGCCGTGCAATGGTTCAGGCCGACACGTTGACCTGGATTCGGTCGGGCTTGGCTGCGGCCACCAACGGCGAAGCAGGCGCCGACCTGTCTCGCCCCGCGTACAGGCAGGCCGCCGCCGAATACGCGCGCCTGCGCAACGGCCCTGAGTTTGGGGCCTTGGTGGAACGCATCACGCAACAGAGCTCGCGGTCGGCTGCAACCGCCAGCCGCTGATGGATTGGCGCACAGCCTCGGTGCACTCGCGACCGCGAGCCGCGCATATTGCCGCAACTTGCGGCCTGTGCTAGACCACAACGTCTAGAATTCGCAGAACTACCTCGCGCAGGCCAGTCCCACACACAGCGTTCCAATGCGTCCTTTCATGGCCTCTATTGCAAGCGTTTCCGAGCTCGTTTGTGGCGCACCTCGCGCCACGAATATGCTTTGGTCTGCATTGCCAAGGACGCAGTCATGACACGCCGCCTGGTGCAATTGATCGCCCGCGGGCTGATCGGTATGCTGCTATTCGCGCAGTTGTCGATCGCCGCCTATGCCTGCCCAGCACTCTCGTCGGCCGCGATGGACACGACCCCAGTTGCCTCGATGCCGATGGCCGGCGATACGACCGCGATTGTCGAGGTAAGCGATGACGTGACCACGCAGTCGCCCCCTTGCAGGGACATGGTCGGCATGACAGATGCGGCCTCTGCCAATCTCTGTGCCGAGCACTGCAAATTCGGCCAGCAAAGCGACCATGCATCCACGCTGACGATCCCCGTCGCGCTGCTGGCACCGCTTCTCGTGACGCCTTGGGCGCCCGACACAACACAGCCTCCACGCCCTGCGGCGGCTTCCTTGAGTGCACTGGTGGCGGCATCGCCCCCGCACGCCATCCTGCACTGCGTCTACCGAACCTGATCCACTGATCGACGCTGCGCCGACGGCTCTCGCGAGCCGGGACGGCGCACCGGTCGTGCCTTGCCGTCCGCACGGGTTTCACCTGTGCGTGGCGCAGCGGCCCGACACCTGCCCCACGGGGTTTGTCGTCAGGAGATCTCATGTTCACCGTTTCTTTCCCCGCCAGGCCGAGCGCAGGGCGCTGGCCCCGTCACTGGGCCATGGCGTTGGCGCTGTGTGCCGGCACCCTCAGCCTCGACGCCCGAGCGCAACAGGCCTCTCAGGCGCTCACACTCGACTCGGCGCTGCGGCTTGCCGAGGAGCGCTCGCGCCAGCTCGTCGCGCAGAATGCGGCTGCTAGCGCAGCGCGCGCCATGGCCGTGGCCGCTGGGCAACTGCCCGACCCGGTGCTGAAGGCCGGCATCAGCAACCTGCCGGTCAACGGCAGCGACCGTTTCAGCCTCACACGCGATTTCATGACGATGCGCTCGATCGGGGTGATGCAGGAGCTCACCCGCTCCGACAAGCGCCAGGCTCGCGCGGCGCGTTTTGACCGTGAAGTCGATGTCGCCGAAGCGGGTCGCGCCGTGGCCTTGGCCAACCTTCGACGCGACACCGCAACTGCCTGGCTCGATCGCTACTACCAGGGTCGAATGCGAGACCTCCTGCAAACACAACGTGCCGAGCTGAGCCTGCAGATCGAGGGCGCCAACGCTGCCTACCGTGGCGGTCGTGGCACGCAGGCCGATGTGTTTACTGCGCGCTCCGCATTGGCGCAACTGGACGACCGAATCCTTGCGCAGGAGCGCCAGATCGCCACGGCTCAAACGCGCCTGGCGCGCTGGGTTGGGCCGGGCACACCCCAGCCCTCGACGGTGCTCCCGGATCTGGGCTCCGTCCGCCTGGACGCCCGCAATCTGGAGGCTTACATCGGTGAGCATCCCCAGATCGCACTGATGGCACGGCAGGAAGCCGTAGCGCGCGCGGATGCCGACGTCGCGCAGAGCAACAAGCGCTCCGACTGGACCGTCGAGCTGATGTACAGCCAGCGTGGTCCAGCCTACTCGAACATGGTTTCACTCAACGTGTCGATCCCACTGCAGCTCGACCAGAAGAATCGCCAGGACCGGGAGCTCGCAGCCAAGCTTGCGACGGCCGAGCAGATGCAGGCCCAGCGGGAAGAGGCCACCCGAGAAAGCACCGCCGAAGCACTCTCCCTGCTGCAGCAATGGCAGAGCAACCGGAAGCGGCTGGCTTTGTACGACAGCTCCCTGATTCCGCTCGCCTCCGAACGCACGCAGGCTGTACTGGCCGCCTACCGCGGCGGCGCAGGAACCCTGAGCGCCGCGCTCGAGGCGCGACGCATGGAGATCGACACGCGCATGGAACGTCTGCGCCTCGAGATGGAAACCGCCAGCCTATGGGCTCAGCTCGAATTCCTGATTCCGGCCGGCCACGCAGCACTCGCTGCCAGTGAGTCGACAACGACGGTGGACGTCAAGGAGCCTCAACAATGAAAACCCGACCCTTTTTCCTTGGATTGATCGCTGCGGCGATCCTCGCTGCGGCCGCCCTTGGCGCGTACACCTTCGGGTTGCAGCGCGGCAGGAGCATGGCCCCGTCACCCACCGCCAAGGGGAGTCCGGCGGCGTCCATGCCCACAGCGAGCGCCCCGATGGCATCACCAGTTTCCGCCAACGAGACCGGTGAGGACGCCACCCGGCGCCACATCGCGGCGGGGCTGAAGGCCGGCGACACCGATCCGGCCAATGGAAAGAAGATCCTCTATTACCACGACCCAATGGTGCCCGGGAACAAGTTCGACAAGCCGGCGAAGTCGCCCTTCATGGACATGATGATGTCGCCCGTCTACGCAGGCGGTGACGGCGACCAGAATAGCGTGACGGTAAGTGCACGGGTGCAGCAGAATTTGGGTGTACGAACCGCTCTTGTGTCCGAGGGCAGCGTGTCGCCGCAGGTGGCTACGGTCGGCAGCATCGCCTTCAACGAGCGTGACCAGGTCATCGTGCAGGCCCGGGCGACCGGCTACGTCGAACGCCTGAACGTGCGCGCAACGCTCGATCAAGTGAAGAAAGGCCAGGCCCTGGCCGAGCTCTACGTCCCGGAATGGATTGCAGCACAGGAGGAGTTCCTGTCGGTGCAACGCATGCGCGGCACCGACCTGGCCCCACTGGTCGACGGCGCGCGTCAACGCATGCGCCAGGTCGGCATGAGCGACGGACAAATCGAACTCGTCGCACGCAGCGGCCGCACCCAGCCTCGCATCACGCTGGCCGCGCCAATCGGTGGCGTCGTCACTGAACTCGCCGCGCGCGAAGGCATGACGGTGAGCGCTGGCACTACGCTGTTTCGCATCAACGGCCTGGCCACCGTCTGGGCCAGCGCCGAAGTCCCCGAGAGCCAGGCGGCGCTGGTTCGACTGGGCGCCAGGGTGCAGGCCAGAACGCCCGCCGCGCCCGGCGAGACCTTCGATGGAAGAGTGCAAGCCATTCTTCCCGATGTGAATCCGGCGACGCGCACCCTCAAAGCACGCATGGAATTGGCAAATTCGACCGGCAGGCTGTTGCCCGGCATGTTCATCTCGATGAATTTCACGGATACGCGCGCCGACAAGGCGCTGCTGATCCCGACCGAGGCCGTCATCCAGACGGGCAAGCGCTCGGTCGCCATGCTCGCAGAGGACAACGGTCGGTTCCGGCCGGTCGACGTCGAGATCGGACTGGAGAGCGGCGGCCAGACCGAGATCAAGCGTGGGCTGCAGGCCGGCCAGCGTGTCGTGGTGTCCTCGCAGTTCTTGATCGACTCGGAGGCAAGTCTCAAGGGTGTCGAGGCGCGCCTGAACGCCGCGCCTACCGCGGCAGCGCCTGCAGTCAGCACCCCCGCCACAGCGGCTACAGGGGTTCCAAAGCACTTGGGGGAAGGCAAGGTGGAAAGCATTACCGCGGACACGATGACCTTCTCGCACGGTCCGATTCCAACGATGAAGTGGGGCGCGATGACCATGGAGTTCAAGCTGCCGCCTGGCGGCGCGCCGGGCAACGTGAAGGCCGGCGACCGCGCGAGCTTCGAGTTCTTCATCGACAAGGACGACCTGCCGCAACTCACCCGCGTGACGCCAGACGCGCCTGGCGCCGTGCCCGCCTCACCGTCCAAGCCGGGGGGCAAGCCATGATCGCCAGGCTCATCCGCTGGTCTATCGCCAACCGGTTCCTCGTCCTGCTGGCCACCCTGATGGTCAGCGCCTGGGGCGTGTATTCGGTGCTGCGCACGCCGCTGGATGCGTTGCCCGACCTTTCGGACGTCCAGGTCATCATCCGCACGACCTATCCGGGCCAGGCGCCGCGCATTGTCGAGAACCAGATCACCTACCCGCTCACCACGACCATGCTGTCAGTGCCGGGTGCGAAGACAGTGCGCGGCTATTCGTTCTTCGGCGATTCCTTCGTCTACGTGCTGTTCGAGGACGGGACCGACCTGTACTGGGCGCGCTCGCGGGTGCTGGAGTACCTGAACCAGGTGCAGTCGCGCCTGCCCGCCGGTGCCAAGGCCTCGCTCGGGCCCGATGCCACCGGCGTCGGCTGGATCTACCAGTACGCGCTGGTCGACCGCGGCGGCACACAGGACGCTTCGCAACTGCGCGCCCTGCAGGACTGGTTCCTCAAGTACGAACTGAAGACCGTGCCCAATGTCGCCGAGGTGGCCTCCGTGGGCGGCATGGTGCGTCAGTACCAGGTCGTGCTCGATCCCGAGAAACTGGCGGCCTACCGGATCCCGCATACCCAGGTCGTCGAGGCCATCCAGAAAGCCAACCAAGAAACCGGCGGCTCAGTGCTCGAACTTGGCGAGGCCGAATACATGGTGCGAGCCACGGGTTACCTCCAGGGCCTGGAGGACTTTCGCAAGATCCCCCTAATGACCACCGACGCCGGCGTGTCCGTACGCCTGGGCGACGTGGCCCGCATTCAGGTCGGGCCGGAGATGCGTCGCGGCATTGGCGAGCTCGATGGTGAGGGCGAAGCCGTTGGCGGCGTGATCGTGATGCGCTCGGGTAAGAATGCCTTGGAAACCATCACCGCCGTGAAAGAAAAGCTCCAGACGCTGCAGGAGAGTTTGCCCCAGGGGGTGGAGATCGTGCCGATCTACGACCGGTCCAACCTGATCGAGCGGGCGGTGCGCAACCTCGGCTTCAAGCTGCTCGAGGAATTCCTCGTCGTGGCGGTCGTGTGCTTCATCTTCCTATTCCACCTGCGCTCGGCCTTTGTCGCGATCGTCTCGCTGCCGATTGGCATCCTGGCGGCGTTCATCGTGATGCGCTATCAGGGCGTCAATGCCAACATCATGTCGCTGGGCGGCATCGCGATCGCCATTGGCGCGATGGTCGATGCGGCGGTGGTGATGATCGAGAACGCCCACAAGCACATCGAGCAGTGGAACCACGAGCATCCCGGGCAGCGTCTGCAGGGAGAGAGCCACTGGCGCGTCGTCGCCGACTCGGCAGCCGAAGTCGGGCCGGCCTTGTTCTTCTCGCTGCTCATCATCACACTGTCGTTCATCCCGGTGTTCACGCTCGAGGCCCAGGAAGGACGCATGTTCTCTCCACTGGCCTTCACCAAGACCTACGCGATGGCTGCGGCAGCCGGACTGGCGGTCACGCTGATCCCGGTGCTGATGGGCTACCTGATCCGCGGCAAGATCCCCGACGAGAAGACCAACCCGCTCAACCGGCTGCTGATCACGGTCTACCGGCCGCTGCTGGACTCGGTACTGCGCTGGCCGAAGCTGACGCTGTCGGGCGCCGTGGTCGTGCTGGTCCTGAGCCTGTGGCCGCTGAAGCACATCGGCGGGGAGTTCATGCCGCGCCTGGACGAGGGCGACCTGCTCTACATGCCCTCGGCACTGCCGGGCCTGTCGACGGGCAAGGCCGGCGAGTTGCTGCAGCAGACCGACCGCCTGATCAAGACGGTCCCGGAAGTGGCCAGCGTCTACGGCAAGGCTGGGCGCGCGGAGTCGGCCACCGACCCGGCACCGATGGAGATGTTCGAAACCACCATCCAGTTCAAGCCGCGCGAACAGTGGCGCGCCGGCATGACGCAGGACAAGCTGGTCGAAGAACTGGATCGCATCGTGAAGGTGCCGGGCCTCACCAACATCTGGGTGCCCCCGATCCGCAACCGCATCGACATGCTGGCCACCGGGATCAAGAGCCCGGTGGGTGTGAAGGTGGCGGGCACCGACCTGGCAACCATCGACCGCATCACGGTCGATATCGAGCGCGTGCTCAAAGACGTGCCGGGTGTCTCCAGCGCGCTGGCCGAACGCCTCGCCGGCGGTCGCTACGTGGATGTGAACATCCGGCGTGACGCGGCAGCGCGTTTCGGCATGAACATCGCCGATGTGCAGTCGGTCATCGCCTCGGCGGTCGGCGGCGAGAACGTCGGCGAGACAGTGGAAGGGCTGCAGCGCTTTCCGATCAATGTGCGCTACCCCCGCGAGATCCGCGATTCGCTGGAGCGGTTGCGGACCTTGCCGATCGTCACCGCGCGCGGGGCACGACTGCTGCTCTCCGATGTCGCGGACATCCGCGTTGCGGACGGGCCGCCCATGCTGCGCAGCGAGAACGCGCGGCTGTCGGGCTGGGTCTATGTGGACATTCGCGGACGCGATCTGCGCTCGGCGGTGCAGGATATGCAGCGCGCGGTCGCGAAGGACGTGAAGCTGCCGCCGGGCTACTCCGTCTCCTGGTCCGGCCAGTTCGAGTTCCTGGAGCGGGCCACCGCCAAGCTGAAGGTGGTGGTGCCGTTCACGCTGCTCATCATCTTCGTGCTGCTGTACCTGACCTTCAAGCGGTTCGGCGAAGCGCTCCTGATCATGGCCGCGCTGCCGTTCGCCCTGGTTGGCGGCATCTGGCTGCTGTACCTGCTGAGCTACAACCTGTCTGTCGCAGGGGCGGTCGGTTTCATCGCGCTAGCCGGTGTGTCCGCGGAGTTCGGCGTGATCATGCTGCTGTACTTGAAGCACGCCTGGGACGACCGGGTCGACCAGGGCAAGACGAGCACGGCCGATTTGTTGGACGCGATCCGCGAAGGCGCGGTGCTGCGCGTGCGTCCGAAGGCGATGACGGTGGCCGTCATCTTGGCGGGCCTGTTCCCGATCATGTGGGGGACCGGCACCGGTTCCGAAGTGATGCAGCGAATTGCCGCGCCGATGGTGGGCGGAATGATCACAGCCCCGTTGCTGTCGATGTTCGTGATCCCCGCGGCGTACCTGCTGATGCGACGGCCGCGCGAGCCGGCTGATCAGCATTCGTCTCGCCAAGCGTAATGGCGAAAAGTCCAAGCACGGCACCTTGTCGACATCAGCAATCACAACAAGCCTTCCGGCGCGAATTGACTGGTGAACAGCAACCAGATCTTTTGCCAGAATTCCGACTCGGGTTCATCCACATGAACGGGCCCGTCGCCGTCGGCCGGTGCAATCCATTGGAGAGTCTGCCCTTCGGGCAACCGTAGTTGATGCGCCGCCTGCATTTTGGACAATGTAGCCAGACGAGCAGCGTCTTCGGCAACTTCCGCAACATGAATCGCCAGCGCGCTTTCCGTGTTGATGCGATCGGAGCGGGGGTCGAAATTCATGGAGCCGACGAACAATTCCTTTCTGTCGATCACAAGCGATTTGGTATGTAGTCCCCCAACAGACAGTCCAAAGAGCTTGCGTTGCTCGTCGCGTCCGGCGCGCTGCGGGCTTAACTCGAATAGTGCAACACCGGCCGTCAGGAGCGCGGGTCTATAGCGACGATAGGCCCCGTGCACGAGCGGCTGATCGGTCGATGCGAGTGAATTGGTCAACACACTGACCTTGACACCCTTTCGAACCGCCTCGGCGAGGAGGTTGACACCAGCTCGTCCCGGGATGAAATATGGTGAAGTAAGCAATACTTCTCCCGATGCGGCACGGATGTGCTCCAAGGCGTTGAGCCTCACGGGGTTGGAGCCATGCTCTTGCCGTCCTCCGGTCTGTGATGCGGAGAGCGCTTTGCCAGGAACGTCCGCATAGGATTCGCCGTCGCCCCACGCCAGATGTACACGGCCAACATTGAACTCCGTCGCCACTGGGGGACGGCCCAGCGCGTCAGGTACATCGGCCCCCGCCAGCGCCGACACCGATGCTGACGCGGATAGGGTCAGCGTCTCAAAGCGATCGCATAGCGCGGACACAGACGCCGATCGTGCCGCGACGTATTCGATTGGCACAGCGGCGGCACTGTTCCAGTAGAGGTCGAACTGGCGAGACATATCACCGACGATCTTTCCTGCAGCCAGCACATCGAGGTCGATGAAGTTGCCCGCGTCATTGCGCGTGAAATATTCATCGCCAATGTTGCGGCCTCCGGTGATCGCCCAGACTGCATCGGCGACAAACAACTTGTTGTGCATCCGATGATTCAAACGCCCAAAGAAGAATGGCGATGCCGCGAATCGAGCGAACACACCACCAGCCCTTAGAGCGAATGGGTTGAACAACCGAACCTCGACTCGCTCGTGCGCGGCCAGGCAGCCCAGCAGTTCGTCTTGACCTTGTGTATATAGATCGTCGATCAACAGGCGCACTCGAACTCCACGGGCCGCAGCATCGCGCAAAGCCCGTATCATCTCGCGGCCGGTAGAGTCGGATTGAAAGATGAAGTATTGAAGGTCCAGCGACTTAGTCGCCAGCCGAGCGAGCTCTAGGCGCGCCTGTAGAGCGTCCGTACCAGACGGCAGCAAACGAAAGCCGCTGCTGCCTTCTCCCGCCCGTGAATTTTCTGCGACTTTGAAAAGTGGCGCTGCCGGTGACGCGGCAAGTGCGTCACTGGGCGCTGACGGTGGCGCCGGCGGTAGCCCGAGGCAACCAGACAAAGCGAGCAAGGTGCTCGCCATTGCAAGGCGCCAACGGCAGATCAGTCCGCTAAAAATCTCTTGCTTCATGTCGAGCAGTTTGTCGCTCATGCGCGCGATTGAAGTCCAGCAACTCTGTAGTACGCATATTCATGTCCAGGCGATTCCGTCAAGTCCAACAGTACGCCTGCGAGCATCAGTGCCCACTACTGCCATCAACCAACTGCTTGAACGGTCGTCCAAGACGATGGCGAGTGAGACGCCAAGGAAAGGGGCAAATGCGAAGGCCGAACCGGTCCGCGCAGCCCCAAATGCACGTTGCGCAAAGCAGAGAGAACCGTAGGCTCAAATCATAGCCCGTCACAGCCCGTGACGCCGACCGCGACAGCTGCCGTGGGCCTACGCCATGGAGCTGGCCCTCGAGCCTCACTTGGTGCGTCGTAGCTAGGGGGCCAGTAGCGGCCGCGCAAGTGGGAGGCGTATGAAGCCGGCCGCCGAGCGCCCAAGCACCGCGAGGACGGTATGGGTTCCATAGAGATCACAGAGGCACGGTGTAATCGGATTTGCCGCTCAAAACGGCTGCATCAGTTGAAGCACAAGAAGTGAATGAATCAAAGCAACTATTGCGATAACTCTTCTTATCACAATAGCTTTTTTATCTGAGCAAACTCGTGCGATGAAAACGCACCAGGTTGCGAAGGCCGAGGCTGAATCGGGGGGAGTCGAGTCTCCCATCGGATTCCCGAGGTCGGCGTCTTTGGCTGCGCTGCGGGCTTGGTATGTCGGCCTGAACGCCCTTGCTGCCGTCGCGCACTACCTCGGCCACGACAACGCGGATGGTCAGTCCTCGCGCGCGATGCTGAGCGTGATCCGCAAGCAACTGGCCGGCTTCGCACGCGCTCGCCATCGCGAAGACCTGGCCAGCCTGTTGGAGCATCCAGCCGCCGAGCGGCTGCGGCGTGCTCGGGATGTTCTGCAAGCCATTGAAACAGTGCGTCTTCTGCCGACGCCGGCGCCGCTGGTGACGGATCGCGTGGACCAATGGCTACCGCCGCGTGCGGCTCGAGCGCTTGAGGCGCATGGCATCAAGACCTTGGCCGACCTGACGGTGCGCGTGCCGCGCCGGCGTCGCTGGTGGGCTCCAGTCCCGGGCCTTGGCGCGACCAGCGCCAAGCACATCGAGGCCTTCTTCGCGGAGCACGCGGAATTGACCGAGCGCGCACGCTCGCTTGTTCCTATCGCCGCGCAGCACGATGTGGTGCCTTGAGAACGGCTCTATGTTCCGCAGGATGTCGACGGCTCGCAGGGAACCTTCCGGGCGCCGGCGTCGACCTGCACGCTGAGTGCCAACAATGACTATGAGGTAGTGCGGGTCTGGCTCGGACTTCACGAGTCCGAGGCCACGCAGCGTGGCCTATCGCAAGGAAGCCGAACGGCTGATTCTCTGGGCCGTGCTCGAGCGCGGCCGGGCGTTGACTTCTCTCACCACCGAAGACGCGATCGCCTACCGCGCGTTCCTGCGGCATCCCACGCCGTCCCGGCGCTGGGTGGGTCCAGCGCGGCCGTGCACGGCCAGCGACTGGAAGCCATTCACGGGCGATCTGGCACCACGTTCCGTGGCCTACGCCTTGTCGGTGGTGGGCGCGATGTTCCGCTGGCTGATTCAGCAGCGCTACACCCTGGCCAACCCGTTTACCGGCATCAAGGTGCACGGTGCATCGCGCTCGGAATCGACCGCCATCACGCGGGTTTTCAGCGAAGGTGAATGGTCTTTGGTCCAGGCGGTGGCCAACGGTTTGGAATGGGGGCACCACTGGGACGCGCCAGCGGCGCAGCGCCTTCGATTCGTGCTCGACTTTGCGTATGCCACAGGCCTGCGGATCAGCGAGTTGGTGGCCGCCACCCTGGGACAGATCGAGATCGATGGCCAAGGCGATCACTGGCTGCACCTGGTGGGCAGGTCCAGCCGCTGACCTGCGCGAGTGGCGCGTCGAGTTGTCAGGTCGAGTTGCAGGTCTGACAGCGCGTATCGTGTGGCCTCCTGCATCGGGCTGCGCCGCAAAAGCGCTCGTACGCGCGCCAGAAGCTCCGTGAAAACGAACGGCTTGGCGAGGTAGTCGTCGGCACCCCCTTCCAAGCCTCGCACGCGGTCGGCGACGTCGTCCCGCGCAGTGAGCATGCGCACGGGTACCTTGCTGGAATTGCGCAGTTCCTGAAGGACGGCAAAGCCACCTATGCCGGGCAGCATGATGTCCAGCACGATGGCGTCTAGTTCCCGGTCTGGGCGAGGGCAAGTCCGTGAGGCCCCTCTCGGGCAAGCTCTACGTTGAAACCGCTTTCGACAAGGCCCTTGCGAAGGTAGTCACCGAGCTTCTCTTCGTCCTCGACCACTAGCAGATGCATGTGTCAATCGGATCGCTCGTCGGGCTAGGGCCCAGATTACATTCCTGTCATCCGGGCGCGAGCGGCGCAGCGGCCGCTCGCGAGCATCCTCATTGCGCACGCGGCGCGTTCACTTGGGCGGCTTGGCTCGCACGGATGCTATTGAAGGCCTGCAGGGCGCTCTTGTATGCAGGTCCCATGCTGTCCATGCCGACCTCGCCATAGGCAATCTGTGACATGCCCGAGGACGCCCAAGCCACTGCTTCGGCGTTGACCTGTGCGCGGGACTGCTGACTGACCTGAACGCTGCCGCGCGGGTTGCCTTCGGGGTACCCCACCGTAGGTGCGGTGGCCATCCACTGACGCGTTTGAGTGGCCACATCGCCAGCGGACGCTTGTGCGGTCAGCGGCTGCGGGCGGGGGTCACCCTCGGCATAATTGCCGGCAAAAGCCGGTGCACAGGTGATCGCCAGCGTGGAAGCAAGTACGGCCATGGTCTTGCGAGTGATCTGCATTTTGAAAAACCCTTTCAATCGGTTGCAGGCGCCATGAAACGAAGCGCCATGACGAAACTTTAGAAAGTGGGTTCTCTGAATTCCCGACCGCCGGATTACGAATGCGTCATCTGCACGCATCGCTGCAGCGATGCAGCGCCGCTACCGGGCTTGGTCCGCCTACAGGTCCGAACTTGGCGGTTGCTCTCGATCACGACTTTGGTGCTCGTCGGACTCGTTTCACGGCAGGGGCCTGCGTCGCTTCATTTGATGTGAACTTGCGTGAAAGTGAGGCACCCAGCATGTCGCGCGTCCGCTCGTGCGCGGACTTTTCTTCCTCGAGGCGCCGCTTCAGAGCATCGATTTCCGCCCGCGCGGTCGCTGTGGCCGAATGAGAATGAGCGAGTTCTGCTTTCTGCGTAGAGATCTGGTCGCGCAGGCGTGCTTCCGACTCGCGGGATGTCTCGCGAAGCTCGGCCTGCCTGCCGAGCTCGGCCTCCAAGCGTTTCGCCGCCGACTCTTCGAACTTGGTGCGCCGCTGCTGCTCCTTTGCCAAGTCACTCTCCAGCGCTCGAGTCGCCTGCCGTGCGCGGTCGACCTTGGCGAGCATGTGCTTTTCCTGGCCAGCATGCCGTTCCAGCGCCTGGCGCAGATCCTGATCCTTGGCTGTGACGATCTGTGCGTGGTCCTGGCGCATCTGCTCCTGCGCACCGGCAGCTTGCGCGAGAAGGGCGTTGAGCCGCTTCACCTCGTCCTCCAAGCCTTTGCGCACCCGCTGCGCTTCGAGGACATGGTCGTTCAACTGTCGATCCAGCGTTTCGCGGGCTTGCTGCGCGGAGGTGAGGGCGACATCCAGGCTGGTGCGTGCCAGCGCAAATGCGTCTTCACGCTGGGTTAGGGTCACCTGGGCGGCTGCCAGCGCTTCCTCTCGGCCCTGTAGTTCGTCTCGCGCCGATTCGAGCGCCGCACGCTGGACCTCTTCTGCCTCGCGCCGCGCGGTTTCCCACAGCAGCCGCGCCGCGTTGCGCACGCTCGTGGGCATGCCATCTGCATCGTTGCCCGCAGGGCTCCCCGCCGCGGGCTTCACGCCCACGAGGCGATCGGCCAGCGTCGTAAACCAGCGCTCGAGCATTGGGCTGACCGTGTTGGGCGATCCACGGCCCATCTTCAGCCGCACCCGCTCGATCGTGGGCCGCCTTCCCTCGGCGAGCAGGGCGTCAGCGGCCGTAAAGACGTCGACCTCCTGGATCCCGCGCCCACGCGTTTCGTTGAATTCGATCATGGTGACCTTTCGCTCCAGAACTGCGGAATCGCTGCCGCGCGCCGACCCCGGACGCCGGATGCGCCATTCATCTCAAAATCGCTGGAATAACCCTCGATAAGTCAAAGTTATCGAGACTTATCAAGATATGATGTATTAAATCATATGTCGCACATATGATAAATGCCATAAGAGCGCCCTCCGCGGAACAGCCGAGCCCGGAAATCGCCAAGGGGGTCGTGCGCGGCCCCGCCAGCGAGGTCCAGGGCCCGGACGTGCACCCGCTGGCCTCGCTCGCGGCCCGCCGCGCGGTCCTCGAGCCGCATCGGCTGGCGGCCACGACCGAGATGGCGGCGCGAGCATTGCTGCGGCAGGGCGAGGCGACGAATACACGGTTCTCGTACAGCTCCGCCATGCGCTACTGGTGTGCATGGTTCGCTGCGCGCTACGGCCAGGCGCTGTCGCTTCCCGTGCCCGTGCCAGTGGTCGTCCAGTTCATCGACGACCACGCCGCCCGGCGGCCGGAAGCGGAGTCGGCTGAGGACGCGTCCTCAATCGCCGACCAGGCGGAGGAGAGCGAAGATCCGGAGGGCGATGGCCAGCCGGCTGAGGCGGTCGCCACGCCGAAGCCCAAAAGATTGCAAAAAGGACGTGTCCTCACGGACGTCATTACCGAGCTGCCGCCCGACGTCGACGACGCGCTCGTCGCCGGCGGCTACAAGGGAAAAGCGAGCGCGCCGGCGCTAGCGACCCTGGTGCATAGGACGCCGTGCTCTCCAAGGCCCACCAGATGGCCCAAACGGGCCGGGCATGGCACAGCGGCATTGAGGACGTACTGGGCGCCTCCAGGGCAGGCATCGAAGGCCTGGAAGGGGTGGCTGGCCAGCCACTAGGCAGCCGCACGCCCGGCGCCGAGGCCGGCCTGGTGAACCCCTGCGCCGATCCGCTTGTGCGAGAACTCCTCGCGCGCACGCGTCGCGCCTACGCCAAGCGCGGCGTGCGGCCGCAGAAGCAGCGCGCCCTGACGAAAGACCCGCTGCAGCAGATCCTGGCGACCTGCGATGAGTCTCCGAAGGGAGTTCGGGACCGGGCGCTTCTTCTTTTTGCCTGGTCAACAGGCGGGCGCCGGCGGTCCGAGGTGGCCTCAGCCCGGATCGAGCATCTTCAAAAGGTGGAGGAGGGCGGCTTCATCTTCACGCTGCGGCACTCCAAGACCAATCAACGCGGCGAGCTGCGGCCCGAGGACATGAAGCCACTCACAGGCACCGCGGGCCAGGCGATGCAGGCCTGGCTCCAGCTGCTTGCGCAACAAGGATCAAGGAGGGAGCGATCTTCCGGAGGATTCGGCGGGGCGGGCATGTCGGAGAAGCGCTGGCAGCCGCGGCTGTCCGGGATGTGGTGAAGGAGAGGTGTCTGGCTGCGGGATGGAGGAAGGGGGGTTTCTGCTCACTCGCTCCGTTCAGGGTTCGTAACCGAGGCGGGGCGCCAGGCCATGCCGCTTGCCGAGACGATGGCACTTACGGGGCACCAAAGCGTGGATTCAGTAGTGAAATACTTCAGGGCCACAAGCAATACCGGCGCAAAGATTCACAACTGAAAACAGGACGCTTGCTCGCAAACCAGTTGTTTACAAGTCAACTTTCAGGACCTGCAGTCGGAGGCCTGAATTAGGGCACACAAGGACACTGAATGTTTATCTACACCGTCAATACACCTAGAGGTGTCGAAGTAAATTTCGGTATTCCCAGCCGCTTGCGGGAAAACCACATCTCGCTGCTGACGGGGCCTAACGGCGCTGGAAAGACCGACGCATTGGCAACTATCGCTAACGTATTTCATGGTCGAACACGCAACCCTTCTGGCGCGAGAATCACATGGGGTCGAAGCACCGAATTTAGGCACTCGACCTCTCCTGCCGACCAGCTTGACGATGACCATGACCGCGAGCGTGTTCACGTAATAGCTCAAACGTTCAGCCCGTTTTCTCGCTTCCCTTCGGGGCGCCGCACTCCGCCGAGATATCATATCCCCGTCTATTCAGACAGGCAGCTTGAAATTGATGAGTATTCGTGCGTCGGTTTCCATCAAAGCTCCAGAGTTCAAGTCAAACAACTCCCTTTCTCCATAGTCGAAAGAGCGATTCTTCGATTAAGTGACCGACCGGCGACCGCAAAGGTCACATTTGATGTACTTGAGGAGCTTGGCTTTAAGGAAGGCATACGACTTAAATATCGAGCCGAGCAATTCTTTGGCCATATTGCGGACGCCGCGGGAGACTCAGAAGCGCTTGCCCGCGATCTATATCGATTCTCGCAAACTGGCGAACTAACTCTTAACGATCATTATGTTGGCAAGAATGTACTGCAGCGACTTAGTCGAGAGTTGTCAAATGGCGATTGCGAGGAAGTCACTGAGTACATCGTGCATGCAATCAATATGATTCGCGGCCACGAAGGCGAAGGGACTAGCTTAAATCGGGAGGGATGTGAAATTTTCGAGTTTCATGCGTTTAAGGATCGTCATGGGATGACCTCAGATTTTCCATACTTGCAAGCATTTTCCATTTTGGCTAGGCTGGAATTAATTAAAGCCACCGGTGCAGAGCTTAATCCTGTAGGCGGGCGGGCCGTCGATTTGACGCGCACAAGTTCTGGACAGCAACAAATGCTTTGCTCGATGTTTGGACTGGCTGCAGCGCTAGAAGACGATTCAATCGTACTAATCGATGAGCCTGAGTTAAGTCTTCATCCGCGCTGGCAAATGAATTACTTTCGTCATCTCGCAACTGCGCTCGAGGCAGTTAAAGGCTGCCATGTAATAATCGCCACGCATTCGCCGCTCATTGCGCAGTCAGCGGCTGCTCATAACGTCGCCATCATTGCTATGGACAACGGATTGGCGCAAACAGGTCTACTGAACGATGGAGTCGCGTTGCCTTCGAAGTCCGTCGAAGGATTATTGGCGGACGTATTTAAGACACCAATTCCGAATAGTCTCCACATCTCAAAAGAGATATTTGGTATTATTACTCTCGCTGAGACAGGAACTGACCTTGACAGGCAGTATTCTCTCGACAAGCTCGACGAGTACCTTGCGCTTTATCAAAGCTTTGGAGAAGGGCCTCAAGAGATGCGGGCTCTACTAGAAAAGGCTCGTCGCGTGGTCGTTGGGTCTCACTCAAAGGAACAATCCAAATGACTTATCGTCATCGAGCAAAAGTCTTGGCCCCTGTGCACTCGCTGACAGAAGCTGAACACACGGAGATCAAGCAACTCGCGCTTGAAAGTAAATTGGATTGGTCGACTTTGGACGGTGAGTATGCGCCGCTAATCGCAAAATTTCGCTCTGAAGCAAAGGAACACTATTTTAAAAATCAGCGCCGCCGCTGTTGCTATTGTAGTATCGAACTTCACGACCATAAGCTTACTTATGATGCCGAGCATATTCTGGATAAATCCACATATCCAGAATACATGTTTGACGCCGGCAACCTTGCAGTGGCATGCAAATTGTGCAATGGCCATAAATCAAATCAGTCTATCTCCAGCAAGGGTCTGCGGTTTGAAGCTCTATCAAGTGAATCAGGCGATTATTCGATAGTACACCCTCATCTAGACGAGTGGTTTGATCATTTAGAGTTTGATTCAATAGGTCGAATAGTGTCAAAAACAGAGTCGACGAAAGGCCGCACCACAATATCCGTCTGCGGCATACAAGCTCTGAACTCCGCTCGTCTTGCAGACAATTTCGATGTCGATGCTTCAGAAGACGCAGAAATTGCATTGCGTGCTTTTCATGAGATTGAGAGTCTTTCTCACAAGGAGTCGGTCCTCGAAGTCATTGAAGAGTTGGCGCGTCGCTATGACCATCCTGGGTCACGAGCTGTCGTTGTTGCGCTAAGGGAGGATGTCCGGCGCCAACAATCTGGGCCTTTGGTCCCGGATAAAAAAGCGTAAGCTGATTGAATGAGACAACGAGCTTGCTAAAAAATTTCAGTTAAGTGGTGACTACGCAATTCGATGTTGTTGGGCGCACCGAGGTACCGCCGAGTAGTCGAAATAATGGTTGTCGGGCCCCGTAGCGCACAGTCGCAGGATTCGTTCACGGAGGCGGTGCCGTGGATCCGGCGCAGGAGCCCATAGAAGGTCTGGATCGACGGTACGCGCCTGAGACCGACGAAATCCTCCAGCACACGGGTTCCGACTGCCGTCTTAAATTGACGAAACCCGCGGGCCCAGGGCGCAGCCCGTTGTATGGGTGCACGCGTGGGGTCTGGACGCCTTCCTCCGACTGCAATATCTCCGTCCGTTTTCTCCCTCTCAGATTGCTGTTGCGGTGCGTGCCCGGGCGACCGTTGCGGGCGACCGTTGCGGGCGGCCACGGCCACGAACACCGAAGCGTCACGGCCGCGACCAGGCAGACCGCTCGGTCGGCCTGTTCGAACTACATTGTGTGCGTCCACGATGCATGGAAGAGGGAACGATTGCCGATGCCACATGACCATCCGCCGGATTCACATCCTCATTTGCCCATCGAGCGGGGGCCGCATGGCCGCGGTGTCGGACGATGGGTACCCGAGCAAAAGCACCTGTACCTCACGCGATACATCAACGCCACACGCGAAGCGCGGCGCAAGTTCAAGCGACGTGTGCTGATCGATCCCTTCTGTGGGCCAGGTCGCATCCAGGTTGAGGGCGAAGGTTTCACGCGGGACGGCGGTTCCATGGCGGCCTACCGCGAGTCTGTCGGGTGCACGGTGCCGTTTACCGACGTCCTGGTGGGCGACATCGAGGCCGAGCGCGTCCAAGCTAACCAGTCGCGGCTGGCCGCGGCCGGCGCGAACGTGCAGGCCTTTGTCGGCCCCGCCCTCCAGACGGTCGACGACATGGCACGCGCAGTGCCCTTCGGCGCGCTGGCGCTGGCGTACATCGATCCCTACAACCTCGAGTACCTCGCCTTCCCCATCATCGAGAGTCTGGCGCAGCTGCAGTACGTCGATTTCGCGGTCCATTTCAGCCTCATGGATCTGACGCGCAACATCGACATGGAGCTGGACCCCCGGCGGGCTCGCTTCGACCACACCCTGCCGGGCTGGCGGGCCGCGATCCCGAGCGATTCGATGTCGAAATCGAGCCTCCCGTCCTGGTTTTTCAGTGCCTGGTGCTCGACGATCACATCACTGGGCTTCACGGTCAGCGGCCAGATGCCACTGATCACCAACGGTCGGGGGCACTCCATCTACCGCCTAGTGTTCTTCTCGCGCCACCCGCTGCCCGACCGCATCTGGGGTGACGTCGCGCGCAGCGCCACACCCGATCTCTTTTGAGGATGCATCCCTGGCGCGGCCCGCGTGCCGCGCCTCCACCGCATTTTCTTGATTAGTGGACGGTTGGCCACTAATATTGCGACATGGCCCGACCCAACCACGATGCCGTGCACCTGCGCCGGCTACGCGACACCTACGCAAGGATGGGCTGCCTGCCGTCGTACAGCCAGATGGCCATGGCACTGGGCTTCAAGGCAAAGAACGCGGCGTTCAAGCTCACGCAGCGGCTGATCGCATCGGGCCATGTGACCAAGGTGGCGGGCGGGCGTCTGGCGCCCGGGCCGAGCTTCTTCACGCTGGAGCTCAGCGATGACGAGATTCGGGCGGGATTCGGTGCGGAGAGCAGTGCGACCGGCGTGGTGCAGGCTCAGGCGCTGGACCAGATCCTGCTCTCCAGGCCGTCGAAGACCGTGTTCGTGAAGGTGCGTGGCGAATCCATGGTCGACGCCGGCATCCTGAGCGGCGACGTCGCCGCGGTGCAGGTGGGATTGCCCGCCAGCGACGGCGACATCGTGGTGGCGGAAATTGACGGGCGCTACACCATCAAGGAATTCAGGCGCCAGCACGGACACCCGCGTCTCGTAGCCCATGGCCATGGCGGAAGCCGACCATCCATGGTGCCGACGTCGTCGTTGACGGTCGTTGGCGTCGTCACGGGTATCGTGCGCAACTACAGATCAGAGGCAGCGGGCAGGGCCCTGGCGACGAGAGGGACACGCAGATGACAACGGTCAGCAGCATCGAATGGACGGAGCAGACCTGGAATCCGACGATCGGGTGCACCAAGATCTCGCCCGGGTGCAAGCACTGCTATGCGGAAGCCATGGCCAAGCGGCTCAAGGCCATGGGCACGCCGGGCTACGAGAACGGATTTGCGCTCACGCTGTTGCCCGACCGGCTCGGTGATCCGATCAAACGCAGAAAACCGACGGTCTACTTCGTGAATTCGATGTCGGACCTGTTCCATGAGCGGGTGCCGGATGCGTACATCGCAAAGGTCTTGGCGGTGATTGACCAGACGCCGCAGCACACGTACCAAATACTCACCAAGCGGGCCGCGCGCATGGCCCGCTACTTCAAGACGCGCGCAGTGCCCAACAACGCCTGGCTGGGCGTCTCGGTGGAGGATCGCAAGTACGGCGTGCCGCGCATCGACCATCTGCGCAAGGTGCCGGCCTCCATTCGTTTTCTGTCGGTGGAGCCCTTGCTGTCGGATGTGGGCGAACTCGATCTGGCGGACATCCACTGGGTCATCGTGGGCGGCGAGTCCGGGCCGAAGGCGCGGCCGATGAAGATGGAGTGGGCCGAGGCGGTGCGGCTGCAGTGCCAGGATCAGGGTGTCGCCTTCTTCTTCAAGCAATGGGGTGGCTGGGGCGCCGACGGCAAGAAGCGGGCGAAGGCCGCCAACGGTCGCGAACTGTGCGGCAGGACCTGGGACGAAATGCCGATTCGTGTGATCCGTCGCATTTCTGCGGACCCGGGGGCCGCGGCGCCCCCTTGATTCGACGGCTACCGGCTGGCACATTGGGCGCCCGAGGAAACAAGAGCGCGCCCAGCGCACCGCCGAATGTCGCACTACGATTGGATCTGGGGGAACGCGCCGCCGCTGCTGAAACGACACAGTGAAGTCAAGCACGCATTGCTGCGTCAGTACCTGGTCGAGTATTTCCTGACGCTGGTGCCGCTGCCGCATCAGGAGCGGATCCAACTAACCATCGTGGACGGCTTCTGTGGGGGAGGTCTCTACCTTAACGAGACGGGCCGTGAAGTCCTCGGATCACCGCTCGTGATTCTTGAGGCCGTCGCGGAGGCCAAGGCGCTGATTATGGCCCGACAGCAGCGCCGCAAGCCGCTGGAGATCGACGTGCAGCTCATCTGCATCGACGAGTCTCGCGCCACCCTGGACTACCTGGACAGGCTGTTGAGGCAGCGCGGCTACGGGGCCGAACTCGAATCGCAGAAGATTCAGCTCGTCTCCGGTGCGTTTGCAGAACGGTGCGACGCACTGGTCCGACGGGCCCACGAGCGCAGTCCGAAATCGGGCCGTGCACTTTTCATCCTCGATCAGTTCGGCTATGCGGCCGTGCCGGTGGACTGTCTGCGGCGCATCTTCGCCAGGCTCAAGCGCGCGGAGATCATCCTCACCTTCTACATCGATGCCTTGCTGACTTATCTGGATGGCAAGAATCTGGCGAGCTTCGAACGCGCGACGGGCATCGTCGGCAGTGTCTCGGCAGATGAGCTGGATGCCCTGAAGCAGAACCCGCGGTGGCGGGTTCACCTGCAGTCCTCGCTCTACCAGAGCCTGACCGCGCAGTGCTCGGCGCGCTTCTACACGCCGTTCTTCATTCGCCCGGAGCGCGGTCGCGGTGACTTCTGGCTGCTGCATCTGTCCCAGCACTGGAAGGCGCGCGACGTCATGACCACCACGCACTGGTCGCATCACAACCACTTCGCCCACTACGGCGGCGCGGGCCTGAACATGTTCAGCACGGGCTACATCGGGAAGTTCGACGACGAGAACCGGCTGCAGGCCGGTTTCGATTTCAGCGACCTGGCGGCAGCCGTGAGCCAGGAAAAGATGCTGGCGCAAATTCCGGCGATGCTCGCCGAGGGCGGCGAGGGCATGACGGTCGAACAGTTCTTTCTGAGTCTGATCAACACGACTCCGGCGACGCGCAGCATGGTGGAAGCTGCGCTGCTGGCGCTCCATCACGGCGGTGAGATCCGGGTGGTGGATGAAGCCGGAGATGCCACCCGAGCGCGGGTCAGCCTGCAATCGGACCATGTCTTGACGTTGCCATCGCAGCGCACGTTCCTCTTCCAGTTCGGGGCGGCTTAATGAGCATGTCGATCAGTGCATGAGCGCGACAGCTTGCCCGACGGACATCAGAACTCGTCGCCACTTATGACGACGACATCGACGCCAACGGACTTGTGGCTCACGCAACTGCGGCCGGGATTTGAGCAAGATCTGGGACGCAAGCTGTTGTCCAAGTTCAGGTTCGTGACCTACAGCCAGCTTGCCCAGACACTAGGCAACGCTTTGCATCGGATGGGCGATCACGAGCACGTGGGCGTGTTCATTGAGCGAGAGATTCCGCACCGATGGACCCACGAGAAGCAGAACATCCCGACCTGGTCAATGAGGAGCGAGCGTCGCCGGACTGGATTCAGGCCGATCTCTCGCAAGGTGCTGCGGCCGGTGCGCATGTACAAGGAGCAAGCGCGGAAAGTCGCGCGTGGAATGAAAACGAGGCTGAGGGCAGTCGGCGCGGCACTGCCGCCCGTGCGTTCGGTGCGCAATGATCTGCAGACCACTGGGAGCGAGGGGATCCTCGCCACCATCGCGAGCTCCGCAGCGTCAACCCAGAGCGCCTTGCACGTGCATCCATCGGCCAACCACGTGCGCAAGCAAAAAATTCGCCACTTTGTGGTCCTCACCGATTTCATCGGATCGGGTACGCGCCTGACGACCGTTCTCGATTCCCTGTGGCGGGTCCGCTCGGTGCGCAGCTGGTGTTCTGGCCAACTGGTCAAGATTTCCGTACTCGCCTACAGCGCTACGCAGGCGGGCATCGACCGAGTCAAGGCGCACCCCTGCAGGCCCGTTGTGACCGCCCTGGTGCCATGTCCGACCGTGCACAGTGCCTTTGCTGGCAAGGAATTGGGAGAGATCATCCGGCTTTGCGAGCGCAGGGCACCTGCCGGCTCCCAGGCCCTTGGGTACGGCAACGTCGGGGCGCTCATCGCGTTCGAGCATTCGTGTCCGAACAACGTGCCTGCGATTTTCACGGAGACCAGCACCTCGCGTCTTGCCCCATGGCAGGCGTTGTTCCCGGCGCGCTCCACACGCACCGTGTTCCAGCAGCTTGGCAACATGACGCGCAGGCAGCGCGATGCCCTGGCCCTGGAAACCTTGGGCCTGCCCGCCATTGCGCAGCGCGCGACCTTCGAGCGGTCATCGGAGTCGGCGCGCAACATGGTGCTCGTGCTGGCGTCTTTGCACCGAGGGCACCGAAGTCTGGACGAAGTCGCCACCACCACGCTGCTGGTGCTGTCCGAAGTCGCGGCTGCCATCGAGTGGGGCACGAGGGACGGCTACCTGGACCTCAACGGCCAGCTCAGCGCCGCGGGCCTGAGCCTGCTGCGCAAGCTCAACCAGAGCGGCGGCAGCAAGCCCGTCACTGCCGTCGAATCCCTGTACTATCCGCAGTCGCTGAGAGACCCGGTGTAGAAAATCTAGTGTCCCCTGGCTATGTCCAGGGAGGCGGACCCGAGTGATCGGGTCTGCGGGACGCGGATTCCGCGCAACCTCGGACGAACTGCCGCTTTACTGGAGGATCAGAACCGCCAACACTCGCCGCGTGGCCTTGCGGTTCTGGCGGTCCTGGCCCGCCAGGGCGGGCTCAAAGGTAGATGACTTCCTGGGACTCTCAGCACTATCTGTCGAGCGGCTTGGTTGCCGGAATCGATGCAGGCCTCCTGGCTCGCGTGGATGCCACGGCGCGCCGTATGCTGGCGGTCAATCCGACCGCGACCGTCATCGTGTCGTTGGGTCATCTCGCCAGTCTGTGCGACGTGCCCTATGGCTACCTGCGACGCGTCATCCGCAGGGATGCCACGCTGGAGCCCTATCGCGTCTTCGCGCTGGCGCGCGGCGGCCACGGTCCGACGCGACGTCCCCGAACGATCTGCGCGCCCGAACCTCTGCTGCTGAGGGCGCAACGCTGGATCCACGCCAACGTTTTGCAGCATGCCAAGGCCCATGCTGCCAGCACCGCCTATGCCAAGGGATGCAGCGTGGTGGAGGCGGCCCGTGTGCACTGTGGCGCATCCTGGCTCATCAAGCTGGACGTGTCGAACTTCTTCGATTCGATCCTTGAGCCCAAGATCTACCAGGTTTTTTTGGCGCAAGGCTATCAGCCGCTGGTTGCGTTCGAGCTCGCACGGCTGTGCACCCGGGTGCGGTCGAAAGGCAACGTTGCGCGGAGCACGGGATCCGGGGTACCAGGTCCCTATGTCTACCCTTCTATCGGGCACCTGCCGCAGGGTGCACCCACGAGTCCGCTGCTGGCCAACCTGGTGTCGTTCGCCTTCGACGAAGAAGTCAGCCAGCTCGCGCGACGCTTCTGCCTGCGCTACACCCGCTATGCAGACGACATGACCCTGTCCTTTCGAGGGACAGGGTTCGACAGAACCAAGGCTCGGGAGGTGATCGGGGCGTGCTACCGCATCATGCTTGACCACTCTCTCTGGCCGAATCGAACCAAGACACAGGTAATTCCGCCCGGTGCGCGTAAGCTCGTGCTGGGCCTGCTCGTCGACGGCAACCGCCCTGCGCTGACGCGCGAGTTCCGGGAACAGATGCGCATGCACCTGCACTTCCTGGAGACTCAGGGCCCGGTCTCCCATGCGCAGCATCGTGGCTTCGGTTCGGTCATCGGCCTGCAGAACCACCTATTCGGCTTGGCCGCCCACGCGATGGGCGTCAACAAGGCGATCGGCCGCGACTGGATGTACCGATTGCAGCGGCTTCCATGGCCTGCCGCCTTCGAAATGCCGGTTTAGGCGGGGGACATGCTCTCGGCGAAACGCCAAATGAGGCTTGCGGACAATGCCTGCGATTGCGTCCACGTCGCCGCAATCAACCGAACACAATACTCGATTGTTTTTCCTTAATGAAGTACAAGAACAGTTATGTCATACGACCGTCTAGCAATCCGCGGAAAGTACGTATTAACCCAACCCGGAGCCAACGCTCGTTACTTAGGCACAAAGCTAGCGGGCAAGCTTCCCCAGCAATTGCCCGGCTGACGCGACAATAGGTTCAGTTTGCTCGGGCATGAAGCGGAGCGCATCCAGCATTTCTTCGGTCGTTAGTGGTCCTTCCCTGCTGGTGGCCCATCGCGGTCTCGGCAGGCCGACGAGGGTGAAGAATTGCCCACCAGGAACTGAGATTTCGAAGACGTGGTTGATCCTCTCGAGGAGGTCGTTGAGGGGGTTGGGCCGTACCTGCCCGATTAACTCAAGGATTTTGTCTGCTACATTGCGAGCCAAGTCGAGTAGGTCCGCGAACAGTGGAGTACTGCTCCAATCGATATCCAACAGTGTTTTAACTGTCGCCATCCAGTCGTGGATGTTTGAAAGTTGAGCACAAGACTGATCTCTTAGACTAAAGTTTTTATTGATGAGGGCTAGAAGACTCCTGCCTGCGGGGGATGAGATGGCATGTCTAAGAGCATTTGAGCTGAGGAGGTCTCTCGCCTTTCCGACGTGAAGGAAAAGGAGGATGGTCGCAAGTTCGGCGACAACTGGGGCGGGCGTGTGCTGCAGAGCATCAACCAGATCACCGATCCGGCGCTCAAGAAGATCTGAAGCAAGCAGCCCCACACTGTCTTCTCGGTGCATGGCCCAAAGATGTTGGTAGGCGGCACTGCCACCTGCTGGCCCGAGGCGTGCAGAGATCCGATACAGGCGAGCCTTTTCGGTTCCATTGACGCTGTCGAAGCTCATGGACAGACGAATGGGTGTCTGTTGATGTAGGTCTGTCGGCATTGCGAGCGCGAGACGCGCGCGAGGTATGTAGTCTTTGCCTTCGAAGACCATGAGCACGCCGCCCGCTCGAGGCGGCAGCGTCAAATCAACGGTGACCAATGAATTGGAAGCGTCGCGTTGAACGGCATCGATGATGATTTGATCATCGAGTCTGGCGCGGTCAGCGATCGCGTGTGAAGAGACACCGTTTCGCCACAGATTGGCCATGTTTCCCGCCGCAAATCGATCCGCCAGCTCGAGGTCATCACGCAGCGCAGAGAGCGCAATGGACTTCATCACGCGGCAGCCACTCGCGCGAAACGACTGCTCTGCGCTCAGAAGTTCCTCTGCGACAAGCATTGTTCGATAGCGTTCGGGTGTGCCGCCATGTCCCGCGCTGGCCGAACGCATTGAGCGCACTTCTTCCACCACAGGTCGCGAGGACACGACAGCTGGCGTTTGTGAACGCTCAGTGACCACAAGAATGTCTTCACCCTCTAGGCGGAAGCGTGCTGTCTGATCAACCGTTGATGCTGCCTGGGCCTGACGCAGCAACTCCTTAATGCGAGGCTTCACGTAATCGGCCAACTCTCGAAACTCCAGCCAGCTGCTGTGTTGGCCGACCGCACCAGATCTCAGCGCCTCCATGACAGCCTTGCCAAAGAATGTCTCTGGCTGTGTGGGGGACTGGAATGCCACGGCGTTGGGAGAAGTGGCATGCAGGGTCGCGGATGTGCGCGGCGGCCTCCCCGCAGTTCCGACCGTCGGAAAGATGTTCGTCGGGATTGCTCCTTTTGCGGCGAGCGGTGAGAACTCATTGCGACACGCATCGATCAACGCTAGATGCTCCGTGACGGCGCTGCGTTCCATCCAAGTCTGCAGATCCGCCACACCGACACAGCGCTCAAGCATCGGAGCGCCCATGCTGTCGTCCAAGTAGTCAGAGGGCAGCAGCGCCCCGTGCCAATTGGACTGAATACCGTGGCCGCTGAAGAAAAAGAAGGTCCGGCTCTCCGAATCGGCGCCTTTGGCGCTCTGCGGAACGAATCCTGTCCACATCTGAATCGCCGCCTGAAGATTCTGCATCGTCGGCGCGGCATAGTGGGACAGCAGTCGGTCGCCCAGCGCCTGCTTCTCATCAATCGTAGGCGACAGAAGCAGATGGCACTGTACGACAGGCAAGCCCTGGCGTGAAAAGTCGTTGCGCAGCCATTCGAATATAGCCGCCGCAGTTCTCGCCGACGAGACCAGTTGCCCCATGCCGTAGGTTTCATCAACTTGCTTAGGCCCCCCTTCTAGGTAGGCGTACTCGCTGACGCCTATGACCAGCGCATACACGCCGGGAGCGCCTCTTTCCCATCTGTGGGTTCGCCAGAGGCCCAACGTGTGTGGAACGGGTTCTAGGGCCATGAGTACTCCTTAACCGAGTTTCGGGGGAAGCGGAGGTGCAGCCACGCACTCGGGAACGAAACGCCGTGACAGCGCTACCCATTCTCCGGGCCTGATCACGTCGAGCAAGAAGCCGTCGCGCTGGGCCTCAGTCGCCATCACGACGTCAAGGCGCGAGCTTGTGCACAGAGGGTTCGGCGTGCCGTCCAAACCCACGAGCGCGGTGATCTGATACGACCGTGGAAGGGTGATGGTGGCGTATCGAGCGGCGCCGACGTTCGCGACAGTCAGTTGGCCCGAAACGCCATCTTCATCAAGCCACGCTCCCGCCCACAGCACTTCTGAGCCTCCGCACGGGACATACAGTCGCCGTCCTTCGCGGAAGAGCGGGGCGACATCCCAACTGCGCAGTGGGCGCGCCGCATCCCAGTGAGCCCGACCAATCCGATGAAACCGAAGTCTGAGGCTGCCAAGAACAACCGTGTCACCGTCAAGTGTCCACACCGATATGTGCTCGCAACTTGCTCAGCCGTAGAGCTTGCGAATCGTTGCTGCATCTCCCGCCGAGAGCTTCCACGATGGCATGAAACTTCTTTTGTCTTCTGTCCACGTCGGAGGTACGGTGTAGATCATCACAGAGACCTCATCAAAATCTGTCACGACTACGTCGCTGGCCTCGAATTTGGCGAAGACGTTATTGTCGATCGTTGCTCGATCCCAGTAATTCGGCGGGCCTTCGAGGTCGGCATAGACAGCTGGAACATTCCACTTGAATCGGGCGCCCGGGTGGTTGTGCTCATGGAGCAGACCGAGTGCGTGGCCAAACTCGTGAATGACGACACTTGAGAAGTCTTGATCCGTCGTCTCCATAGTCGCCCAGCCAAGATTCATAGTCGGCTGAGACGGATGGATGGTCCTGCAGTCCGTGCCGACGTAGGACCATGATCCCCTGTTGGCGTCGAACCCCACTCGGATATCAGATTTCTCATGCGGCTCGGCTTGCACCATTTGAAGCTTCACCCCATCCACCAACCAGCTTCTTGCGGCGGCCAGGGTGCGGTCGTGTAGCGACTGGTCCTCCTGCAAGAACCGTATTCTGAGCGTTTCATTTTTTCGCCATAGCTTGTCCTTGGCTGCGACGCCTGCTGTAAGCAACGTTGTGGCTCCGAGGGCCGGCCTGTAGCAATCAAGTACGTCAAGTGTTGTGCAGATCCAGTTCGACCGAGTCGTCTCACTCATAGCTTATCCTCGTGGATAGAAAGGTCTTCTGAAAATAGACGGTAAGGGCAGTCGCCCTTTGCGCTACACGGTCACACTCCAGTCGGAGGCATCATCAAATCTCTCAGGCGTCGCCTGAACAGAGATGTGGATGTGATGGTCATGTGGATTGCGGCCGCCGTAGCGTCTCCATGTCCATGGCTGTACGGTGGCGCTAAAGATCTGGCCGTTCCAGATCACATACTTGATGCGTGCATCACGACTAGAGATGAGAGAGTGTGCAAGGTGTTCTGCGTCGCATCCACCGTTTGGGTCGTGGGTGATGTCGATCGCAGTAACAACACCGATGCCATTGAGTTGAATCCACGGGTTGTGGTCCGAATCACGCGTGGAGTGCGCTGCGTCTCCGATCGCCCCGTCGCTGCGCTTGCTGCGATTAGGAGCGAGAGCGTTGACATTGCGGCGGAGCTGTTCCAGCGAGACCGCCAGTCGCCAACTGCCTCGGCTCAATATGGATCTGGCGGGAGTGACCGACGTCTTTCGGGACTTCGTGCGCGAGGAAAAATCTTCCGATGACGAGGATCGTTCATCGACGGCATGGGCATCGCAGAGCGTAACATCACCCGCCCGCATGGTCGATGGCGTCAGGACATCCTCCACAAGCGGGAGCGTGCTCCTCGGTCTCACTCGCGCATCGGAGCGGGTTGCCATTGAATCGGATGGGGCAGCCGCGAGATCGAAGCCGGCATCGCGCAGTTGCCGTGCAAAGATCTCGACAACGCGTCTGCGGTCGGCTGGCACCAGTTCGTGCGAGAGATGGATACGACGACGGAAGGATTCGAAGCGCTGGAGGACTTCCTCATCTAGCTTGGCCTCGGCAACCGCGGAGCGTATTGCTTCCCAGCCTTCTCGTATGTCTGGAATGCTCGCGTAGTCGTCTCGACTGTCAAAGGCCTCGATGCCGAGCACCAGGTAAGGAAATTCGGTCAAAGACGCGCCCTGGCTGTCGCGCAAGCTGAAATCTTCCGGATCAAGGCGGAGCATCTTAGAGTCGAGTTGCGACTTGGGCACACGCGCAACGATCCAGTGTCCAGTCGCCAGATTGGTTTCGGTACGTGCAAGCCCGATCTCAAGGACAGCATTGCCTTCCTCGGCGAACAGCATTTCGACCCCGCGTCGAATAGGGGCCGCCCACGGCGACGCTTTGGCTAGCAAACTCACGCCCGCTGCCTGCGTCAGACTGGCGAGGAGTTCTAAATATGGTTTGGCAAGGTCTGTCGACTTGACCGAGAACAGACCGATCTCAGTTCCAAGTTCGCCGAGGTACGGAACCGGACCAAGTAGGAGCTGGTTGACAACGATCAGACGGTCGAGATGGGAAGGGTCAGCATCCTCAAAAAGTTTGTCGGGCGAAACGACGCTTACGACCTCGCTGCGTCCGTGAATTGGGTGATTGAGCTCGAAGCGGGCATGGATTCCTGCGCGATACTTTGTTGTCCAGCGACGCTCATGCGTGATGCGCGCCGATCGTAGCCATACGCGTAGATATTGCTCGTTCGCCCGAATTGCAGGGGGGGACGCACCCGGCTCATTCAAGCGAAAGTGCGTGTATTCAGTGCTCTCCGAGCCTCGAAGATGGTCGAAGAGTCGCGCCAGAATTCCAGGAGAGTCCGCCATACGATTTCCTCTAGCGTTGCGCTCTGAAGGCTGTTTAGCTATGCCGCGCGAGCTCGCTCAAGACACTCCACGCGCGGCTGCGCTTGAGCTCGCTGAGGAGTCGGGACAAGCCGATGTCTCCTGAGCGCGAAGTGGCGGCTGCCACACCCACGTGCCACGAACTCTGGGTGCCTGACCTCCTCGACGACTGCGCCTGGCTGAAGCAAAGCAATCCATGTTTGATACGGCGACATGCTGACGTCGCTTGCTGCGCTCGAGCCAAGACCTCCAGCTGAAACCTGCTTGGGCGAACGCATTGGCGATGGCGAGGTCGAGCGCTGGGAATTGCTCGCTGCTCAGGATTAGTGTTGTGGCCATTTGGGGAAACAATCGGCGGAGTTGGCCGCTTGCGAATCGGGCTGAGGTGCGTCAATCT
Organism: Comamonadaceae bacterium ALPHA2B; assembly: GCA_005503065.1. Lineage (GTDB taxonomy): Bacteria > Pseudomonadota > Gammaproteobacteria > Burkholderiales > Burkholderiaceae_C > Xenophilus. The sequence continues at coordinate 16,730 of SCOE01000036.1, read as the reverse complement.
TTCTGAGCGTCACGGGAGCTTGCTATTTGCCGAAAGTTGAGGCTCTCAGCGGAGAGAGGTACTACTTTGGTCGTAGGTCGCGCTAGGCTGGGCCGAGGTCGCCGCAGCGCGGTCGTTGGCCAGGCTGCGTCGAGCGCGCGGTGGCTGCTTTGCAGATTGCCCGGGAGCAGGAGTAAGCGTGGCCTCATCACCCCATTGATGGCACAGCCCTGACCGCCGAGCATGTGTGTCCATATGCAGGACTCTGGACACATCTCTCAATGGAGCGGCCCGATGGTCGAGCGCACTATGCGCAATGGCAAACGGATCTACACCTCGGCATTCAAGGCTTGGTTGGTGGAACATGCCCGTGTGCCGGGCGTGTCGGTCTCCGGCCTGGCGGTGCGCCACGGCGTCAACGCGAACCTGCTGCGCCACTGGATGCGCCTGGAGCACTGGGGCTCTTCTGCGACTGCTCCCGTGCTGTTGCCCGTGACCGTCACGCAGCCAGAGCCTGCCGCAGTGCCGACGCGCATGGCCGAAGGATCGGCACCGATTGAGATCGCGCTGGGCGAGGCCGTCGTGCGGGTTCCGGCCGACGCGAACCTTCAGCACCTGCGCCCCGTCCTGCAGGCGCTGCGCGCATTATCGGCCCGCCAGCGAACACCCAGGTCTGGCTGGTGGCCGGTCACACCGACATGCGCAAGGGCTTCGACGGCCTGGCCGCGCTGGTGCAGACGGCCCTGGCGCAGAGCCCGTTCAAGGGCCACGTCTTCGTCTTCCGTGGCCGCCGCGGTGACATCGTCAAGCTGCTGTGGTTCGACGGCCAGGGGCTGTTGCTGCTGAGCAAGCGGCTGGAGCGAGGGCGCTTCATCTGGCCGCAGGCCAGCAGCGGCAGCGTGGCCCTCACGCCAGCGCAACTGTCCATGCTGCTGGAGGGCATCGACTGGCGCATGCCGGTGCGCACGCACCACCCCGAGTTGGCGGCATAGCCACACCGGCGTGCCGTCGGTGGCACTACCGATTGCCCAGGGTGCGCCCCTGCGGCACAGTTGAGGCCTGTGTCGACACCACCACCCGCCGAGCCCCACACCGTCGAAGGCTTGCTGCGCGTGATCGAGGTGCGCGATGGCGAACTCGCCGTGCTGCGCCTGATGGTGGACAAGCTCAAGCTGCAACTGCTGCGCCGCGTGCGCGCGCAGTTCGGCAGCTCCAGCGAACAGCTGCAGGCCAGCCTGATCGACGAGCAGGCGCTGCCCGTTGCGACCTGCAAGCCCACTGGCACCAAGACCGAGGCCGCCAACGCACCCACCATCGACCGCAGCCTGCCGGCGCACCTGCCGCGCGAGGCGCAAGTGCATCGCCCCGAGACGAACGCCGCACACCACGACGCATCAGGCCAGCCCTGCGGTTGCACCGCCTGTGGCTGGCGGCTGCGCCAGATCGGCCAGGACGTCTCCGAGCAACTGGAGTACGTGCTGGCGCGCTTCAAGGTGATCCGCCATGTGCGGCCCAAGCTGGCCTGCGTGCGCTGCCAGTCCATCTTCCAGGCGGACGCCGCCAGCCGTCCCATCGCACGCGGGCTGGCCGCAGCAGGCCTGCTGGCCCACGTGCTGGTGTCCAAGTATTGCGACCACCTGCCGCTGTGCCGGCAAAGCGGCATCTACGCGCGCAGCGGCGTGCAGATCGACCGCTCCACCATGGCCGGCTGGGTCGATCACAGCGAGCGGCTGCTCGCGCCGCTCGTGGCCGCGCTGGGCCGCTACACGCTGGCGGCGGCCAAGCTGCACGCCGACGACACGCCCGTGCCGGTGTTGGCACCTGGCCAGGGCAAGACGCGCACTGCACGCCTGTGGGTCTACGTGCGCGACGACCGGCCCGCCGGCGCCGGCGAACCACCCGCAGCCTGGTACCAGTACACGCCCGACCGCAAGGGCGAACATCCGCAGCGCCACCTGCGCCACTTCCAGGGCGTGCTCCAGGCCGATGCCTACGGCGGCTGGGGCAAGCTATACGACAGCGGCCAGGTCACCGAGGCGGCCTGCTGGGCGCATGCACGCCGGCCGTGGTGGGACCTGTACCTGAGCGCCGGCAAGACCGAGGCCTCCATCGCAGCCCAGGCGCTGCAACGCATCGCGGCGCTTTACGCGGTGGAGAAGGAGGTCCGTGGCCAGCCACCGGATGTGCGCAAGGCTCACCGCCAGGCCCGCGCCGGCCCGCTGCTCGATGAGCTGCACGCCTGGCTGAGCAGCCTGGTGGGGCGCGTGTCGGCCAAGTCCGATCTGGCGCGCGCCATCGGCTACACCCTCACACGCTGGCAGGCGCTGACGCGCTACCGCGATGACGGGCGCATCGAGATGGACAACAACGCAGCCGAACGTGCCTTGCGCGGGATAGCGCTGGGCCGGGGCAACTACCTGTTCATGGGCTCGGATGCCGGCGGCGAGCGAGCCGCTGCGATCTACAGCCTGGTGCACACGGCCAAGCTCAACGGGCTCGATCCCGAGGCCTACCTGCGCGAGGTGCTGGGGCGCATTGCCGACCATCCGATCTGCCAGATCGAGGAACTGCTGCCGTGGAACATCGGCAGAGGCGAGGCGGTGGGCGACGAGCAGCGACGCGCCGCATGAGCCGCGACGTCGACCCGCGCCTGCTGGAACTGCTGAACACCGCCAGCAGCCTGCAGCTGTTCGAGCTGAGCACCGTCATCGAGCGGCTGCTGGCCGATCCGCGTCGCATCATCGCCGTGCGGGTGAACCTGCACCTTGGCCAGACGGTACGCTTCCTGGACTGGCGCGACGGCGGCCTGCGCGAGGGCAAGGTGCTGGCCATGAAGGACACGCAGGTCGTACTGCAGGACCTGCGCGAGCGGCGTGAATGGAAGCTGCCCTATACGGCCATCGAGCCGCCGTCAGCCGACGCCGACCGAGCGCAGCAAGGCGCAGCGATGCCGCCTGCGCCGAATGCGCCCAAGCCCACGCGCGAGGACTTCCGCCGCGGCGACAAGGTGGCCTTCGAGGACAAGTATCTGCAGACGGTGGTTGGCACCGTCGTGCGGATCAACGAGTGCACGGCGACGGTCGATGCCGGTGGTGGCAATACGTGGCGCGTGGGCTTCGCGCTGCTGCGCCGCGTGCTGGACATCTGAGATTCCGCCGAACAGCCAGGATCAAGATGGGCCTTCGCCCACGCTTACGGTTGACCCGGTCCAGCGGGCACGGCGCCCGGCCATCGCTGATGGTGGTACGCACCACCTTGCCACGGCACACGCCCTGCAAGCCCAGGCGCCGCATCAGCCGCTCGACCGTGCAGCGCGCAATGGCAATGCCTTCGCGGTTGAGCTGTTTCCAGACCTTGTCGGCGCCATAGACCTGCATGTTGGCGTGCCACACGCGCTGGATGTGCGGCATCAGGGCATCGTCACGTTGTGCTCTGGCGCAGCGTCGCTCGGGGTTGCGCTGCTGGTTCGCGTAGCGCCAATAGCCTGACGGGGCGACCTGCAACACCTTGCAGATCGACTCGACCCCGTAGGCCTGTCGATGCTGGTCGATGAAGCCCTTCAGGACTTCAGACGGCGGTCGAGCTCCGTCTGGGCGAAAAACGCACTGGCCAGCTTCAAGATCTCGTTGGCCTTGCGCAGCTCTTTGTTCTCGCGCTCGAGTTCCTTGAGGCGCTGCAGCTCAGATGTGGTGATGCCCTCGCGCACGCCGCTGTCGATCTCATGGCGCTTGACCCAGGTGTGCAGGGTTTGCGGCACACAGCCAATCTTGGGCGCGATCGAATCTATGGCCGCCCACAGCGAGGGGTACTCGCCCCGGTGCTCCAGCACCATACGAACAGCTCGTTCGCGCACTTCGGGTGAAAACTGGTTCGACTTCTTGCTCATGGCTCCATCCTCTCAGGGAAAAGAGCCTCCTCAAAACCCGGGGCGGTTCACTGTGTTGACGCGTGGGTGCTTTAGTCCTTGAGGTCCGCTGGCACCTTGCCGCCGTTGGCTGCAACCTTGTTCATGACCTGGCGGTGAAGCCAAATGTTCATGCTGGCCGAGTCGTTCGTGTCCCCCGTGTAGTTGAGTTCCTTGGCGAGCTCTTTGCGCGAGTTGAGCGAACTGTCCAGGTCCAAAAGCTTCATGAGGTCGACGATAGAAGTCTTCCAGTTCAGCTTTTCGCCGGCCTTTGCTGCCTTGTCGTCCAGCAGCTTTTCCACGTCCACTTCACTCATGACGGCAGGTGCAGGCGCGGCAGCAGGCGTTGCGGTGCCTCCAGGGGTGGCGGCGGAGGGCGTGGCGGTAGGAGCACCAGCGGTAGGGGCGGTCGATCCGGCTTGTGCGGGTGCGTTCGCTGCATGCGACGACGGGAAAATCTTGCTGAAAATGTTGCTGAGAATGCCCATGTTGGTCTCCGTTTGAAAGAGATTGAGCTTTGCTCGACGCGTGTTTCGCCTTTGTGAGCCCAGCTTGCAGCGAAAAGTAGGAATTGACCCCGTTCGGTGGCCATGTGCTTCGGAATGAATGTCGGCTGGCCGCTGCTCGCGAAGCAAGGCTCCCGGCCTACGAACGTGTGCTCTGCTGACTCACAGAGAGGGAATGTGGAAAAACCGATACCGGAGCCTGAACTCAACCTACAAGGAACGCCATGGACAACGACACTCCCCCCGACCAACAACGCAACGACGAACACAGCTCCAACGATTCCAACGGGGGCGTGAAAGGCGCTGCAACTGAAGCGGTCGACGCTGGAAAGGCGTACGCCAAGAACGCGGTGAACTCTGCTGGGAAGAAGCTCAACGCCACTCGGTCTCAGCTCAGCGACGCATGCGACTCGGTCGTGAAGGCCATCAACGACGAGCCGGTCAAAGCGGTGGTCGCCACAGCAGTGGTGAGTTCGCTGCTCACTACCTTGCTCGTGTCAGCGCTCCGCCCGAGCTACCGCTACTACGATTGACTGTGAGGCTGCGGTGATTCACCCCATATTCAGGGCGGTCCTTCGCCGCCCCGACTTGCTCGCTGTTCACCTGGCGAACTATGTCGACCTCTTGAAGGGCGAGGCCGTATCGTTGGCTACCTCATGGGCCGTCAGAGCAGCAGGCGGAGTGGTTGCCGTAGTGTCGGCCATGCTTGCTTTGGGGCTCACGGGCGTAGCTGTCATGCTCGGCTTTTTGCACGGGTCGTTTCATTGGGTGCTAGCCGCAGTTCCCGGTGTTGCATGGGTGTTGGCCGCCATCGGCGTCGCGCTGGCCATGCGCTCGACCACGAAAGAAAAAGTCGAAGACGTGAAGGAAGAAGTCGAGGCGGACCTAACTGTCTTGAGGAAAGTGAAGGAGGCTTCGAATGACTGACACTGTTCGCCCAATCACCGCGAAGGCAAAGCTTGCCGTGTCGAGAGCCGATCTCTTGGCTGCTATGGGCTACGAAGAAGTTCGCCGAGTATCCAACGAGGCCGGACCGGTGGTGGAAGTTGCGCAGCTTCCAAACCACCCAAAAGCGGGTCCTATCGACGCTCTCAACAATCGAGTGAGGAGCAGTTGGCTTGGACGCTGGTGGCGACGCAACCCTATGAGCAGCGTCGTGGAGCTGGGCGAACCTTTTCTACAGGACTACGCTTCCCGCCACCCCGCAAAACTCATAGCGTATGGAGCAGGCGCTGGTGCGATTCTTTGGCTTGTGAAACCCTGGCGTCTTCTATCGGTTGCGACGGTAGCCACGCTGCTCTTCAAGACCACTGATATCACCGGCCTCGTCATGGACGCAGTAAAAGGTCGAGAGCACGACATGCCTGGCGAGTGATTTCAACGTGGTGGGCGAAGCGGAATGCGAATGGTGAACTCGCTTCCCTTCCCGATACCTTTGCTTCGAACTTCAACAGTACCTCGGTGGCTCCCGACGATTTCACGCACAAGTGCCAAACCAATCCCGAGGCCGCTTCCCCTGTTTGTTGCTGCGCCGTCTGCTTGCGTAAACATGTCAAATATCTTGGGAAGAGTCTATGAGTCTATGCCCACCCCGTTGTCTTTGAATCGCACAAAGAAGTAAGTGGCGTCCACGGTTGGCATAGCGCCGGACATGCTTTCTAGAGTGTTCAATCTCTTTGAGCAAGGAGCACAAGACCTCAATCGTCCGGAGAGCGGGCTTGGTCTTGGGCTTGCTTTGGTAAGGCATCTCGTAGAACTTCATGGCGGCGAAGTGGAAGCCCGGTCGCGCGGTGTCCCGGGGGAGGGCAGTGAGTTCGTTGTTCGCTTGCCCCGGGTTGAGCGTCCAGAAAACGAGGCAACTGAGATTCAACCCACACTCGTGCTCGTGGTGGACGACGTGGAAGATTCTTCCGAGACCCTCGCGCTGCTTATCGAGATTATGGGCTACTCGGTCGTTAGAGCGAGCACTGGGCCTGAGGCTTTGGCAAAAATCAAGTCCAAGCGTCCCGCGCTGGTGCTTCTCGACATCGGGCTTCCAGGGTTAAGTGGTTGGGAAATTGCTGAGAACGTGCGCCTTGAAATGGAAACGTCCCCCATGCTGGTGGCTGTCACTGGCTACGGACAGGGCTGTGCCATCAATGGGGTGATGAGGCCACGCTTACGAGCAGGAGACGCCCAAGGCACTTTCGGGTCTAAGCGCCGCATTCGCTGCGATATCGCGGTTCGTCATGCAGGATTGACTCGACGGCTGGTCCCGATGGCGTGCGCGGCTGTCCCACGCGTGGTGTCACTCACCGAGTCCGGGATTGAACTCAGCTCAAGATGGCGCGTCGGGGCGTTCTTGGTAGGCTGAACAAGCCCAGACGATACGGGGCGCGTGGAGCAAAACTGGGATGCCAACGGTGACTGATGCTCGGCACGGCTTCTAGAGCGCGCAACTGCTTTGAAGCGCTATCTCGGCTCAGTCCGGCTGCTGCTCGATCAAAGTCTCAACGCGCAGAAGCAGCCGACCGGACGGCCGAGTCAACGGAGACGTCCCGGCTTTTGAGCGGAAACTGGGGCTATTGCGAAGCTTTGCATGTTGGTCGAATGACCATCTATTCTGAACATAGCTCAGCTGCGACTTTGCTCGCCGCAGAAAGCGAGATTGCGGCGGCAACTGAACTAGGGGGCGGGCGAGACCCCGTTGTTCACGGCCATTTGGGAATAGAACGACTGGTCTTGCCGATCTCTCGCGACCAGCTTGTCGCCGTCCACGTAAGTGACAAACACGCCTCCATACTCGAATAGCGCCTCCGACTCGCCAAACAGGTTGAATGCGGCCCAGTCACACGGTGAGGCTCCGGCTTGGCGGATAGCGAGCTTTGCTGCACGTAGAGCTCGGATATATGTCTGGCCAGAAACAACCTCGTCGTAGAAGGCGGACGCCATCTGCACGGCGCGGTCGTCATCAATGGCCCAATGCGTCATGACTATGGAACGGGCACCGGCAAGCCAAAACGCCAATGCAAGACTGTTGCTCGCCGGGCCCAGGGAAACGTCACCGACTCCGCTATGGCACGCCGAAAGATAGACGAGTTCGGTGCCCCGTACGTCCAGTTCAAGTATGTCTGTTCCCCAGAGGATCCCGTCTTCAGATCTGTCCAGTTCTCTTAAAGTAGAGAAGGCGTTGGCATCTGTAAGGGCCAAGCCACATCTCAGCAGCGGCTCGGAAATAGCAGAAAGGATGGCCGCCAGATGATCGCTTTCACACCGTGTTCCGAAAGAAACTGCAAAGCCATGCGTGGCGATATGCAGAATCTCCGGTGATCTGATTTTGAACAGGCTGGTCTTTGTCGCTTCGGATTGGCTAAGGATTGTCGCGTTTTCCAGGCGCTGCGCAACGGCCGCGCCTTCCCGCGCAGTCCCAGGAAGCTGCTCGAAGGGAAAGCCACCCGGATCGTCCGGGCTGCTGGTGCAAGCGCCGAAAGAGGGGTCCGCTATGATGAACTTGTCTCTGGACATCCGCCGCATGTAAAGATTGCGGAGAGCTTCTCGCCCACTAAGCACCACACGGGTAGCGAATCGATCGAGAACGTGCTGGCCGTCCTTCAATAGCAAGACGTCGATTGGCAGCCTCAAAAGGGCGCCTTCTGGCGCGAATGCAAATTGATCGGGAGCCCATTGCAGGTCGACGCCTGCCAGTAAAAGGTCGGATAGATTCCTTGCATCCGTCGACCAATGCTCCGCTGGCAGTCCGCTTTGGATAGCGTCAACCAGCCTGTCCACGCTTGTGCCGATCTCCGAACTTTTTCCGAGTTGGACCAGCCCCACAGGCGTTTCGGGGCAACCGTTGACGATGAAGGCAACTAGACACTTCTCCTGACCGAATCCCTGTACTTCCAGCACGTCTACGAGTACTGCTCGCGATGTACTCATCTCTTCGAAGATAGCCTCCGCAGAGACATCGAACAAGTTGGTTCGTAGCCGGTCCTCCGATGTGAGAAGGCTGAGGTAGGTCTGGTTCCGATCCAGATCTCTCGGCTCAACGATCTCGGTTTCATCCAAATTTCCTATCAGTCTGCGCTTCGTCAATGCGGCGCGCTGCCGCTGTATCTTGCGTTCGAGTTCGGTACGATTGGGCAGTCCACTATCATTGCGCAAGCGAAAGGCCTTGGACTCAATGCCTTTGCGACGAACTGCCAATGTGTACGTCGCTTGCACTTGCTCCTCAGTTCGCTCAGGACGCACACTAAGTGCCCAAACCAGTCTCTCGACGGATGGTCTGGCTTCCGCGGTTGCGAGTCGCGCACCATCAATGGAACCACCGTGGAAGAGTTCTATGAAACGCGCGTCGCTCTTCTCCGAGATTTTTGACGTAAGCTCAATAGCTTGATCAATCTGTTGCTTCGCAAGGCAAAGCGTCGCGCGCAGACTAAGGATCGAGATCCCGAGCGTCCCATCATTGGGGCCACCGCGGGCTGCGTCAGCCCGCGCTGCTTCGTCAAGCAGCGATTCGGCAACTTCAAGCTGGCCCAGTTCCGCCTCGACCGCAGCGAGATTCAGCAACGCCTCCGCGAGCACTGATGGAATCGATCCCGCACTCGAACGAACGCGCTCTATCAACGTGTGCAGTGCTGGAGTTTCGTCCTGCCCGTTCGCCTTCACCGCGCGCGCGAGCGAAGCGGCGGTGCGCAGGTAGCGCTCGTCCAATTCAAACTTTTCAGTTTCATAGATGGTGAGGGCTTCAGTCAGCCTAGAAATCGCCTCTGTCACCTTACCGGTCGCAAGCAGATGCTCGCCTAGCTTACGCTGCAACAAGGCGTAGAACCTTGACTTGGTGCGGCGTTGACCTTGCTCCAGGAGCAGCACTTGATTCATCGCTGAATGCCAGTCGGGTCGACCGGTCACGCGTTCGATCTCTGCCAAGTCGTAGAGTGCCACTGAAAGTTCGATGTCGCCTTTAGGAAAGACCAACTCCGCAAGCTTGGCGGCTGCCTCGTAGGCCGTTCGAGCTTCGGAGTACTTCCCAGTGCGGTCGCAGGCCTTCGCAACTCCTGATAACGCCTCGAACCTTAGGCGCGGGCTAAGCAGATCGGACGTGCCAGCGGACTCAAGCGCCAAAAGCCACGCCGCTCTTGCCTCGAGTAGGTTCTGAAGATCGACTTGGCACCTTGCACGGACTATGGAAGATAGCTTCAAAGCGGGTGAGGGCTTGACCGATGAATGATTGATTTCGCGTATAGACAGTAGTCTAAGTGCCTCGGCCGGCTTGGAATGCAACCGCATGATCTCCGCCTGAGCAACACGAATCAGTAGCGGCACTTCGTTGTCTAGCATGGGCTCCCGATCAAGTGTTTTCTTCAACGCCGCAACCGACCACTCGAGAGGCTCAATCATCGAGAAGCAGAGACAGGAGCGAACCAAAGGAGCGAGCAAAGGCTGATGGCGCTTTCCTCGGTCGGCTTCTGCCATGAGCTCAAGTTGGCGAGCAGCCGTTCTGCTAAAGCCGTCCTCGTCTCCAGCCATGCCCTGTGCTTCCACGAGGCCGTCGATGGCCTCAGCCTGATTCCATTTGGTCTGACGGAGAGCAACGTGTTCAGCGTACTGCATCCAATAGAAGATCAGCTGATGGAACCGTCGCCACTGTGTCATGCGTCTGCGGAACAGATCCCAGATGGATGCAGCGGCACGGGCATCGATGTGGGCTTGGGTACAAGCGATCGACGCGCACTTCGCAATCTCATCTTCAAGGACCGCGTCCCTGCCCAACTTTAGGCACGTGTCGGCAAGTGTCAGGCGTGCGGCTACTTCCAGTTGAGGAGCTTTAGCCGGCAGCTGACCAATTTGAAGAAGGGCTTCCTCCAGCAGTGTCCTTGCCCGAGAAAACTGGTTGGCCAAGAACGCGAGCTCGCCCCTAAGCGCGGCGGATTTTGCGAGCGTCGCGATCGCCGGGCTGTGTCGAAGCCTGTCCTGAGTTGCCGCCAGGACTGCATCAGCTGATCCGTATCCATCAGACTTCAGTTTGCTGAGCGCCAGATTCCAGTCGGCCTGAAGGTCGCGGTCGTCGCTCTGCTCAACAGATTTCACAGCGGAACTCCTGATCACGAATAGGGTTGCCGTAGCCCCCAAGCTGCCTGCACCTCCGGTGACGCGCGACAACGGTTACAGGCTGCTCATGTCGGTTGAACGTGTGCGCGTGAGTGCCAACTATGCCAGCTTGCTTGGTCAATACATAGCACGCCAACTGCGCTGGGTTGCGCCGGTGGACAAGAAGGCCTAATGCTAGGGCTGCAGAAATCGGGTGTCGGCCTCAGATTGGTTCGCGAGTCGATTGCGGAGGGCGAAGCTAACGCGCGTGGCATCCCGCTCCAGGAAGACGTGCGGTTCGGCTGCACCCTCGAGTTTGCTGCCTGGGCTCGCGACGGAGCGAACCGCCGATCCCCTGCGCACGGGACGCCGTCCGGCAGGTCTGGCCGCTGATTTAATCACGCCACGCACGTGCGGTCGCGAGGCGATCCCGGCCGCGCGCGCGATGGCGGGTGACACCCGGCTGGTGCTGGTGGAAAAGCCTGCGGCCAGCCTGAGCCATACAGAGACCGGCGGCATTGATTGGTTCATAGGACGCCTAACTAATGAGGAAACACGGTCGTGCTCTCTAAGCACGATATGCAGCTGGGCAATGGGTCTCGAAGCGAAACGTCGTGCTAAACGATCGCCAGTAACTGGCCTACGGTCCGGTAGAGCGGATGCGCAGGACCTGCGGGTTACCGCTGCCGATCTTGGAGCCGCACAACAAGCGCTGCACAGCTCGTCGCTGTTGCGAAGTCGCTTTGCCGGCCAGTTCTCGAAATTACAACTTTGCGCCAACATTACTGCAGAACACAATTTGCCTTATGTAAAATCGAGCCATGCTAGGTTTTCCGAGCGATCTCTCCCCTCTAAAGTGACCTTTGCGTCTCAAGGCTGCTAACGAATGCCCTCAGCGAAGCCGACGATAGGCGCTGAAGTGCAGGATGGCCATCTGTGGCTTCCCCATCTGTGAATAGAGCAACGCTGCATTCTGGTGCGCGTCTAGCAGTTGCGGGTCAAGGATCAGGCTTTGCTCGTACGCCGCCAGCGCTTTATCGTTGCGGCCGATGGCTTCGAGCGCCACAGCGTGGTTAAAGAGGATGAGCGGATCGTCCTCGCAGTGGCGCCGTGCGTCGCGATATAGAGATTCGGCCTCCTCGAAGCGCTGCGCCTCGCACAGCATGAAGCCGAGATTCAGGTACGCGTGAGCATGTCCGGGGTCATCGTGCAACAAGGCTCTGTAGGCGCGCTCCGCTGCGATCGGATCGACGTCCTCCAGGGCCTCTGCCTGCGCAAAACGGGTGTCGACCGCGCGATCGGTTGCGCTGCCCGACTTGGCCAGATGCTCGGAGCGATGGACGGCGCTCGAACGGTCGGCGGCATCGAGCTCCAGCATTATCTGGCCGCTCGCAGCTTCCCAGCGCAGAGCGCCGCTGCGCACCGCGATCCGCTGCCCGTCGTCGGAGCCGAGTCGCAGTCCGGCTGTTGGCGCGTCCGGCGGCAGCCGCTGGCGCAGCCGCCGCAGAGCAGCCAGGAGGCGCCGCGTCGGAATGTTGGCCGCGCGCAACTCGAACGCTGACCGTAACAGCACGGCATCCTGGAAGGAGTACCTGTACTTGCGCTCGCGCAGCACGGGCGACACGAAGCCAAGCTCGACAAGCCGAGCGATCGCGTGGCGGCTCAGGCCCGACATGCGGCGGACGACCGCCAGCGTGTAAGGGTGCGTCTCCACCGAAGCCGCCATGCCCTATCCCCTGGCGCGCGTCCTGGTTGCGGGGACCGCCTTGGGTGAAGCCTTGGGGGCACGCTTGGGCCCTGCCTTCGCGGCGCCTCTGAGCGGCGTCACCACAGCGCCGCCCTCTTCGAAGGACTTTCCCCTGGACGCCTTGCCACTGCCACGGCTCAGCGAAGCCTTGAGCATTTCCGTCAGGTCGATCACTCTCCGGCCGGGTGGTCCTCCGGGTGGTCCACGGCCACGATCTCACGACCCTCGATCTTGGCGTCGATGGCGGCCAGAATGCGCTGCTTCTCCTCGTCCTCGAACAGATCCGCCTGATAGTGATCCTCGGAGATTTGGTCTATGAGCTGCAGCGCCAGCTTGAGCTCCGCGGCGCTGGGCGTCGTGTGCTTAATATCCAGTTCGGCCATCGACCGCACCTCATCGGCGTAGAGCAGCTGCTGGGCCAACGCTCTGGTCACTACGGGCAGGACACCAACGCCCATACGTACAGCGCCGTCCTACTCTCGAGTTCTGCGCATCCGAGTAGGCTGGGCTTTTTTTCAGGAGTTCCCCATGAGCATTCTTGGCAAGATTCTCGGCAAGATCTTTCCGTCGGCCCACGCAAGCCAGTCGTCGTCCCAACTTGGTGGCGCAACTGCCACTGCCACTGCTACAGTTGCGCCCCCCGCAGCTGCTGGTACTACACCGCCCGCACCCGCCATGTCCCAAGTTGACGTGGAAGCGCTGTTGACCGAAAAAGCGGCAAGCAGTGGTGAAAAGCTCAACTGGAGATCCTCGATCGTTGACCTCTTGAAACTGCTCGATATCGACAGCTCGCTCAGCGCGCGCAAGGATCTCGCCACAGAACTGGGATATAAGGGTGCGCTCGACGGTTCTGCAGAGATGAATCTCTGGCTGCACCGCCAGGTCATGAATCGTGTGGCAGCCAATGGCGGCAAGGTTCCTGCGGACCTCAAAGATTGAGCACTTCCATCTTTCGCGGCGCGGCTGATTAGCTCCCCCTATTCCCAGGCATGCAGAGTCGAACTGGAAAGCTAGACCCCCCGTCCGCTCTGCGGCTGCCTGGCCTGAGCGAGGTGATCGGCGATCCACCTTCGCGCCGCGAGCAACAGCTCCCGTTCAGCGTCGCTTGCGGATTCGAAGTCTTGACAAAATGACATTCGACAAAGGACGCGCCCCTCATAGGTCACGGCAGCAAAGTAGTACCCGAGCGCATCTTTTTCGACAGGAACTGTCCAGCCAGCCGGCATGGCTGGTGAACTGTGGTCTTCAATAGATCGCGGGCTGTGCACGGTACTGTGGATGACAACGGGTATCAACACAGGCGCACACGTGGGTGTGCAGCATGAAGCACCCTTATACTATGAGTTCCAGCTTATCGCTTCTTGTCGACCTCGCTGCACACAGTAGTCCCGTGACACTTTATGACGCGGAGAGGATTTATGCAGCACTCTATCTAGAGGCGGCCCATTTGATCCGAGCCGAATTTTCGTGATCAGGCCCGGCCTCTACGGTGAGTAGCGCGATCGCGTCGCGAATCACTGCAGGCGGCTCCCGGGAGGTGGAAAAGGTGGCCAAACTCTCTAGTGGTCGGCGGCGGCGGGCCCTTAAAAACTGAAGCGCCCAACAGGCAAGATCAGTTTACACCGAGGAGGTGGAACTTGCTCGCTCGACGAGCCGGCTGACCGTTCGCAGCAAAGCACTACGCCGGGCTTGCGGACATTCTTCGCAGCCAGCGTGTCGCGGCCATTCGCAAGGCGATCCATCCAATACAGGCGTTCCACGCTTTTCTCCCACTCGTCCCAAGCAAGGAAGAATTGAGACGCTTGCGGACCGTCTCTTCCGTTGCTCAGGGTAGGAGGGTCCGGCACGGGCCAGCCCTGTTCGTAAAGATGCGAGGGCCTCGCCACTGACGGGCAGCTGCACTGAATCGCCCCGGATTCCCTAGACACTTTTGAGCCGTTGGGAATGGCGTCGTTCGAACTCTACCGGCGAAGTATCTCCGGCAGTGCCGTGGCGCCGCTTTGGGTTGTAGAACATCTCGATGTAGTTGAAGACGTCGGCCTTGGCGGCATCGCGCGTTAGATAGATCTGGCGGCGGATGCGTTCGCGCTTGAGCAACTGGAAGAAGCTCTCGGCCACGGCGTTGTCGTGGCAGTTGCCGCGACGGCTCATGCTACAGATCAGCTTGTGGTCGCGTAGGAAGTCCTGCCAGTCATGCCCAGTGAACTGACTGCCTTGATCCGAATGCACTGTGACTGGCTGCTCGGGTCTCAAACACGGCCCGTCGGGAAATGAGGGAACTGTTGTCTCCCATCGCAAGCCACGCCTGAACCGCCCCGGGTTTCACGGAGGCCGGTTGGCTTGAGTCAGGCCGGACTGGCCTGCTGCTCAAGATTGCGATAGTAGGCGGCCTCGAACTCAGCCGGCGGCACGTAGCCCAACGGGGCCATCAGCCGATGGTTGTTGAACCATGACACCCACTCGATCATCAACAGGTCTCGCAAGCCCGCGTGGTTAAAGGGATTTGCGATGATCGTCGTAAATTTTACCGTCGGCATTTACCGTCAAAAAAGCTCGCTTAATGCTGGCGCGGGTTATGGAGCGATTTGCGCGGCGTCGACACTTTCGGCCTTATCGTCGATCAGATTACATCTTAGCGCGCTCGAACTTGCCCTGAAACGCCCTGCTCTTCGCCTGCTTACGGTGGCATCCCACCGAGTGTTCTGGCCGCCTGTTCAAGCCCGCCCAGGATGGCATCGCGGACACGCGGTGAGAAGTCTTGTGGCAATTCGGCTTGCACTTCGGCAATGGCCGCTGGCGTACGAGCCAGGAGTTCTTCGATGATCGACTCGACGGTCGATGCGTACCCAACTTTCTGAGCGGTGCTGTTGAAGTGCCTGCGCTGGATGCTGTGCATCTCGTAGTGCCGGTTCTTGCCGAGCAGGGCCATGGCCAGCTTGATTTCATACGGCGACCACTGGTTGGGGCCATCGCCCAACACCGGGTAGACCGACATCACGTCATACAGCGGGGTCAACTGAAAACGGCCGCGTGGCAGAAGCTGGATGCTGAAGTTCTTGGCATGGCCGTCGGGCGCTCGCAGCAACCAGAACAGCACCTGCGCCGCCATCAGCGCCTTCATGTCAGCCTCGGCGTTCATCGATTGCCGCAGCGTACCGAACAAGGCCTTGAGCCCTGGACCGCCCTCATTCTCGTACTTGCGCAATGGCGAGCAGCCCTCGACCTGGCAAAAGTCTTCCTGTGGCAGACGCATGAGCCACTGCCCATTGGGTGCGACGCGCCGGTCGAAACGTTCCACCACCAGCACACGCTGCCGGCCGAAGGTCGCGATGCGGGCATCAGCCACGGGCAATCCGTAGGCTTTCAGCAGCCGCAAGCACAGCCATTCGTTGTCGACGGACGTGCTGAAGTCCGCCCGCCGCCCGCCCATCAGACCGAGCGGAAGCTTGAAGATGTGGCTCGTCGGCGTGGCGCCACGCGGCGCCAGCCATTGCCCGTCCCACCACAGGAAGGCGGTCTTCTCCTGCGCACCGGCCAGCGAGATGCGGAAGTCCGCATCCGGGTCTCGGCCCACAGCGAAGGCCTGCGGCGAAACGGTTTCGATCAGGTGCCGCTCGATATCCTCTTCAGATAGGGGCACGCCCTCGATGCGATCAAAGTCCGTGGGCACCTCCTCCTCATCCAGGATTTGGACGGCGCCCACGCAATCGCGCCCGATGGCCTTCAGCAAGTCGAACGGCTCGGTCGAACCCGTCCTGAAGCGCTCGGCCACGCGGCGGCGGATCGCGTCGCTGTCCGGCAGCAGGTTGTCGAAGTAGTTGGCGACCTTCTCGCCCTTGACCGGCAGGTTCTGCAGGTTGAACGGCAGCGACAAGGACAGCGGTCGGCCCATATCGACAGCAAGCCAATCCGCGTCGTACTGCAACTCCATCTCTCCGCGAGCAGGGATCGTCCATCGGCCGACGCGAACACCGTTGGTCCAGATGGACAGGCTGCGGCTGTGTGATCGACGTCCCATGTCACCAATCCGTGGTCGGCGTCGACACCGCCGCCCTGCCCCGCGCCCCCAATGCCAACTCCAGGCCCAGCGCCGCACACCATGCAAGGAGTTGCTCCACGCTCAGCTCGTGGGCGTGGAGTTCGAGATGAGAGACACGCGACTGGCTCAAGCCGATACGGGTAGCCAGCGCCGACTGGGTCAGCCCTTGGGCCTTGCGCGCGGCCTGCAGCATCGAGCCGAGTTGGCCGGTAGTGACCAGTGAATGTGACGTCGGCGGCATGGCGAATACCTGAGATTCAGATAAACGCAATATAGCTGAAAAACAAATATTTGCCAAATACCTGAAATTCAACTACGCGAGCTCTGGCTGCGCCCCAGTGCCCGCTATCAAGCTTCACCTAAGCGGCTTAACTGTCCGCGCCGAAGTAGAAGTGAGCCACCGGGCCGATTGAGAAGTGAGCCAGGGGTGGAAGCCGACTTTGCGATGGTCGGCTGTGGATAAGTGTATGTCTTGCCTTGTTCGGT
>SCOE01000035.1 GCA_005503065.1 Comamonadaceae bacterium ALPHA2B | reverse complement strand
CCGCCGGCCACCTGGCAGGTGGTGAGCTGGGAGCTGTCGAGCCACGTCGTGCTGCTGGCGCTGGTGCCGGTGCTGGCGGCCTTCGAGCGCCGCTTTCCGCTCTACCGGCCCGTGGGCTGGTGGCGCACGCTGGGCGCGCACGTGGCCGGCAGCCTCGTCTTCTGCGTGCTGCACGTGGGCGGCATGGTGCTGCTGCGCAAGGCGGTGGCCTGGGCGGCCGGCGGCCAGTACGACTTCGGCGGCGGCAGCGCCTGGGGCTACGAGTACCTGAAGGACGTGCGCAGCTACGTGTCGATCGTGGCCGGCATCGCCATCTACCGCCTCTGGCTGCTGCGCCTGCAGGGAGAGGCGCGGGTGCTCGATGGGCCGGAGCCGGCCGGGCAGGCGGCCGCCGCTCCATCGCCGCAGCCGGCAGCCGAGCCCGAGCCCGGGCCTGAGTCCGAATCGCCGGTTGACCGCGTGCCTCCCGCGCGGCCCGAGCGCTTCCTGGTGCGCAAGCTGCGGCGCGAGTTCCTCATCGCCGCGGCCGACATCGACTGGCTGCAGGCCCAGGGCAACTACGTCGGCCTGCACGTGAACGGCCACGACTACCTGCTGCGCGCCACGCTGACCGACTTCCTCACCCAGCTCGACCCGGCCCGCTTCGTGCGCGTGCACCGCAGCCACGCCGTGAACCTCGACCGCATCCGCGAGATCGAGCCCACCGACGGCGGCGATGCGCGGCTGCACCTGCACGACGGCAGCGTGGTGCCGTGCAGCCGGCGCTACCGCGAGGCGCTGACGGGTGCGGCCGCCTGAGGCGTTTTTCTTAGGCCGAATCGGCCTGCAGCCCCCGCCCGGTATGCGCATGCAGCTCTCATTTCGATAGCAAAGCGCGGCGCAGCGCCGACCGCGGACAATCGCGGGCTCCCCTCTCTCAGCCAGCAGCCAGCCCCCCGATGACGATCCAGTGGTTCCCCGGTCACATGAATGCCACCCGCAAGGCGATCGCGGAGCGGCTCAAGACCACCGACGTCGTGATCGAGCTGCTCGACGCGCGCCTGCCGGGCTCCAGCGCCAACCCGGCCATCGAGGGCATGACGTCGGTCAAGCCGCGGCTGAAGATCCTCAACAAGCAGGACCTGGCCGACCCCACCCGCACCGCCGAGTGGCTGGCCCACTACCAGGCGCAGAGCGCCACCGGCGCCATCGCCCTCGACGCCAGCCAGACCGCGCCGGCCCAGCGGCAGGCCATCATCGACGCCTGCCATCGCCTGTCGCCCAACCGCGGCGGGCTGGCCAAGCCGATGCGCGTGCTCATTTGCGGCGTGCCCAACGTGGGCAAGTCGACCCTGATCAACACCCTGAGCCTCAAGCGCCAGGCCAAGGCGGCCGACGAGGCGGGCGTGACCAAGCAGGAGCAGCGCATCCTGCTGGCCGACGACTTCTACCTCTACGACACGC
Source organism: Comamonadaceae bacterium ALPHA2B (assembly GCA_005503065.1). Classification (GTDB taxonomy): domain Bacteria; phylum Pseudomonadota; class Gammaproteobacteria; order Burkholderiales; family Burkholderiaceae_C; genus Xenophilus. The sequence continues at coordinate 60,713 of SCOE01000035.1, read as the reverse complement.
CGGGCATGCTGTGGCCCAAGATCATCGTGCCCGAGAGCGGCTACCGGCTGGCCATCAGCGGCGCCGTGGGCCGCAACGCCTACGACGACGAAGAGGTGGCGCTGGAGCTGATCGCCTACCTCAAGGCCCAGTACACCGAGGCGCTGCGCAGCCGCTACAAGCTGGCGGCCGACACGGCGCAGGCGGCGCTGTGCACCCAGGCGGACGAGGACATCCTCGATGCCATCGGCCGCAAGCGAGGTGCCCTCGTCAGCGGGGGCCGGGTCGACCGGCAGAAGGCGGCCGAGGCGCTGATCACCGACTTCCGCAGCGGCGCACTGGGGCGCATCACGCTCGAGACAGTCAACCAGTTCGCCAAGTGGCTGAGCGACGGCCGCAAGGCCGAGGCCGAGCTGCGCAAGCGGCGCGAGGCCGCGCTCAAGGCCAAGAAGGGCAGCGGGCGGCGCGCGGACGACGACGCGGCGAACGAAGAAGAAGCGGCCGACTGATCCCTGGCCGCCGCGGGCGCGCGGACTGGCCATCCGGCAGATGGGCAGCGGGAGGGGCCTTGCCCACAATGGTCCGTTCTTTCCCGGACCTGTCCCCGCGCCCCATGGCTGCCCGTTCCGCCCCCCACGTCGCGCTCAGCCGCCCCAACCCAGGGAGGCCCTGAGCTTGCCGGCCTCGACCGCTCCCGGCGTCTACGTGGAAGAGACGCCCTCGTCGAGCGACACGATCACGCTGGTGCCCACGCACATCGCAGCCTTCGTCGGGCCGACCCGCCGCGGGCCGGTGGAAGCCGTGCCGCCTGTGCTCGCGAGCGTGGCGGACTTCGAGCGCATCTATGGCGACGCGCAGCCGCTGTGGCTCGACGACGACGGCGCCGGCGGCGTGGCGCCGCAGACCAACCACATCGCACTGGCCGTGCGCGCCTTCTTCGACAACGGCGGCACGCGGCTGTACGTGCAGCGGACCGCGGCAGCGGCGACCGCAGCCAGCGCGCCGCTGCACCCCGACGGTGCCGCGCCGGACCGGTCCATCGTGATCCACGCCGCGACGCCCGGCCGCCTCGGCAACGGCACCGTCCGGCTGCGCGAGCGTGCCAGCCCGGCCACCTTGCGCGCCATGACCCATGCCGAACCGGGCGCGATGATGCGCACGGCCAACGCGGACGGCATCTTCGAATGCGTCGCCGATGCCCAGGGCCGCTGGCACGACCGCCAGGGCCGCCGGGTGGTGCACGGACGCGTCGGCGTGAGCCGCATCCTCAGCTTCGAAATCGAATGCCTCGACGCCGAGGGCCTGCTGCTGGACGCCTGGACGGGGCTGGCCTTCTCCGCACTGCATCCACGGTGGGTGGGCACCGTGCTCTCGCGAGAGGCGGCCGCCGTGGGACGGGCGCCGGTGTGGTGGGAGCTCGCGCCGGCGGCCGATGCCTGGGCGCTGCTCGATGCGGTGCGTTCGCTGGTGCCCGATGCCGACGGCCTGGCGCCCGTCTCGCTGGCCGGCGGCACCGACGGCCGGTTGCCACCCCTGGGCGCGGCGGACGAGCCTGGCAGCTACGCCGCCGCCTTCGCCACGCTGGCCGGCCTGGACGACGTGCGCCTCGTCGCTGCGCCCGGAAGCAGCCTGCGGTCCGACGGCGCCGCGCTGCGCGCCGCGCTGGTCGCGCATGCCGGCGCACCGCGGGCCTGGCGCATGGCGCTGCTCGACCCGGCGCCGGGCCTCACGGCGGCGGACGTGCAGGCACTGCGCGCCGGGGTCGATTCGCCGCACGCCGCGCTGCACTGGCCCTGCCTGGTGGTGCCCGACCCGCTGCCGCTGCCGGGTGTCGTCGGCGCGACCCTCACCGTGCCGCCCAGCGGCGCCGTCGCGGGCCTGTATGCGCGCTCGGACCTGCAGCGCGGCGTGCATCACGCGCCGGCCGACCTGGCGGTGCAGGGCGTGGTTCGCGCAGAGCAGCCCGTGAGCACCCACGAGCAGGAGCATCTCAACCCGCTCGGCATCAACTGCTTTCGGGAATTCATCGGCCGCGGCCTCGTGCTGTGGGGCGGCCGCACGCTGTCGTCCGAACCGCAGTGGCGCTACGTCCACCTGCGCCGCTACGTCGATGCCATCGAGGCCTCGCTCGACGCGGGTCTCCGATGGGTCGCCTTCGAGCCGCAGGGCAGGGCGCTCTGGGCCCGGCTGCGCGCGGCGGTCGACGGCTTCCTGCTGGGCCAGTGGCAGGAGGGCGCGCTGCAGGGCAGCCGCATGCGCGATGCCTGGTACGTGCGGTGCGGCCTCGGCAGCACCATGACGACCCGCGACGTCGCCCAGGGCCGCGTCGTGTGCGAGATCGGCATTGCCCTGCTGCAGCCCGCCGAGTTCACGATGCTGCGGTGGACCGGCGCTTCGGCCGACGCCCTGCAGCCCGGCGGATGACGCGCCAGAATGGCGCAATGACCCACACCCCACCCCCGCTCCCCACGCTCGAAGTCACTCCCCGCGACCTGTCGGCCTACAAGGCCGGCAACACCGGGGTCGATTACGTCCACCGCTTCGAATCCGGCCGCCCCGGCCCGCATGTGCTCATCAACGCCCTGACGCACGGCAACGAGATCTGCGGCATGGTGGCCGCCACCCACCTGCTCGACACCGGCGTGCGGCCCAAGATCGGCACGCTCACCGTCAGCTTTGCCAATGTGGCGGCGTACGAGAGCTTCGACATCGAGAAGCCCTTCGAGAGCCGGCAGCTGGTGCACAACATGAACCGCATCTGGTCCAGCGAATGGCTCGACGGCGCCGAAGACAGCCCCGAACTGCAGCGCGCCCGCGCCATGCGCGGCGTGGTCGACGCGGCCGACCACATCCTCGACATCCACTCCACCAGCCAGGACGTGGTGCCCTTCTGGGTGTACCCCGCCTTCGAGCGCAACGGCGCCGTCGCCATGGCCATCGGCCGCCCGCCGGTGCACCTGGTCATGCCGCAGGGTTTGGGGTCCGGCATCCCGCTCATCCAGTACGGCCGCCATGGCAACGACGGGCCCGGCCCCGGCACGGCCATGGTGGTCGAGTGCGGCCAGCACTTCAAGGCATCGGCCTCGCAACTGGCCACCGCCGTGACGCTGGACTTCCTGGCCCACTTCGGCCTCATCGACGCGCCCGAGCCCTCCACGCCCAGGGAGCCGCAGCGCCGCTATGAACTCCTGCAGACCCACATGGTCCACACCACCGAGTTCCGTTTCGAGCGCCCGCTGGTCGGCTTCGAGACCTTTGCCAAGGACGAGCTCATCGCCACCGACGGCGACCGCCGTATCGTCTCGCCCTGCGACGGGTGCACGATCTTCATGCCGACGCGCGAGCCGATCGTGGGGCGGGAAGCGGTGTATTTGACGCGGGGGATTTGAGGGGCCGGGCAAAGCGGACAGTGCAGTCTGCGCGGCAATCGGGTCGGCTTGATGGATCGATGCGACCCACCCCAGCCGACAGGTCGTTTCAGTCCGCGTAGAGAAAGCCGCCCGACGCCTGCTTGACCGGATAGATCTCGATGCGGCTCACGTTCACGTGGGGCGGCGCCATCAGCGCGTGACAGATCGAGGCGGCCAGGTCTTCGGGCTGCAGCGTTTCCTTGCTCAGGAATTCCTTGGCACGCTCGGGGCCGATGGAGTTGATGAAGGCTTCGGTTGCCACGCGGCCGGGCGCGACTTCGGTCCAGCGCACGCGGCTGCCCAGCGTGTCAAGGCGCAGCACGTCGAAGGCGTGCGATACCGCGGCCTTGGCGGCGGAGTAAAGCGCCGACCCGCGCATCGGGTAGTGGCCTGCCATCGAACCGATCACCACGATGTGGCCGCGGTCGCGCTCGAGCATGCCGGGCAGCACGATGCGGTTGAGGTGCATCACGGCACGCAGGTTCAGGTCGAGGATTCGATCGATCTCGTCCGGCGGGTAGTCCTGCAGCGGGCTCTGGTGCGAACCGCCGGCGTTGTTCACCAGGATGTCGATTTCCAGCCCGTCGAGTGCGGCGGCGCAGGCGGTGCGGTCGGTGATGTCCAGCACCAACGGGATGCAGCCGGTTCGCTGCGCAAGCGATTGCAGACGGTCGCCGCGGCGTGCCACGGCGTACACCTTCAGGCCGGCCGCAGTCAGCGCCTCGACCGTGGAGGCGCCGATGCCGCTCGAGGCACCGGTGACGAGCGCGATGCGATAACCAAGCGAAGGGGGAAAGGGCATGACGGAATCTCCTCGAACCGTGACAGCGCCGCGCGCCGCCTTCAGGCGGCTTGCGGCAGAAAGGGCTCGCCCAGCGTCTGCATCAGGCGGTTGGCCCAGGCGAACATCGCGACGGCATGCGTCGCGTCGGCTATCTCGAGGTCGGTGAGGCCGACCTCGCGCAGCGCGGTGATATGCGCCGGCGTGGCGCTCGGCGGCGTGGTGGTGAGCGCAGCGGCGTAGTCGGCGATGGCGCGCAGTCTCGGCGGCATCGGTGCGGCGGGGCCGTCGGCGAGCAGGCCCTGCATCGTCGGCAGGTCCTTGGCCAGTTGCACGAAGAGACGTGCGTGCACGGATGCGCAGTACGGGCAGCCGTTGATGCGCGACTCCACCACTGTCGCGAACTCGCGCTCGGCGCGCGGCAGCCCCTTGGTTCCGTACATCACGGCATTGAAGAGCAGCGAGCGCTCCAGCAGCGCGGGCGCGTCGTGCACCAGGGTCAGGTAGTACTGCGACTGGCGTGCACTGCGGTTGCTGGCGTCGAGCACTGCAAGCTGTGCTTCGCTGCAGTCTTCCAGCGGCACCGCCGCGATCCAGGGCTTCCAGTCGAGCGTGTCGAGCGTGAAGTTCATGCGGGGCTCCGTTCCAGCAGCGTCAAGCCAGCGACGACGCGCACCTGGTACGCAACGAAGGCGATCAGCTGCGACAACGTGACGATGGCGGCCGGCGTGAGGCCCGCGTCGGCGAGCGCATGCAGGTGCTCGGGCCGTGCCTCGATGGGCCGCAAGGTCAGCAGGTCCGCGTGGCGCAGCAGGGCGACCGTGCGTGCGTCGAAGCCATCGGCAGCCGTCGCGCCATTTGCATCCGGGCCCGCCGCGGCGGCATCCATTGCGGCAGGTCCAATGCCCAGCGCGGCCAGGCGCTCGCGATGCAGCGCCACCAGCGGCGCACAGGCGTGCAGCGTGGCCACCCGCAGCGCGACCAAGTCGCGCTCGGCAGGGGACAGGTCGGCCGCCTGGGCCACATTCAGCAGCGCGTCGAAGCTGCCCTGGCTGTGCTGCCGCACGGCCGGGCGTTCATGGCGCAGGTCACTCAGGAAGTCGCCGGGCCGCAGGCCCATCAGTCGGTCGATCACGTCGGGTGGGGTCATGGCAGTCCAAAGGTGGAGGGTTCAGGTCGGTGAAGGCGACGGCATGGCCACCGGTGCAGGCACCAGCTTGGCCTCGGGCACGTCGTAAGCCAGGAACTCGGCGCAGAAGCGCTCGGCGTCACGCAGGTAGAAGTCCCGCGTGATGCCCCGCACCAGCCGCTCGGTGCCATGCGCCATGCCGTTGATGCCCAGGCCGATCGGGCCCATGCTGGGCAGCGCGCCGCCGTTGAACATGTGGATGTCCGCGACCTCCGGGCACTCGCCCGGCGTGCGCTCGGTCAGCTCGAAGCCGGCACCCAGGAAGGGGAAGCGGGCGATGGCAGGCGACTCCTCGCCGGCCGGCGGCACGAAGCGATCGCCCCACAGCGCGACGTGCGGCAGCACCGCGGCCAGTTCAGGCCGGCGCGCAAGGTTGGCCGCGAAGCCGGTGCCCAGGATCGCGAAGTCCGCCGTGTGCGTGCCCGTCGGCGTGACCAGTTCGATCGTGCCGTCGTCGCGAAGTCCGACGTCTTCCCAGGCCGATTCGAAGTGCATGTGGAAGTTGGGGAAGGCCGTGGTGCGCAGGAAGGTGTCGGGCGGCGGCGGCATCGGGCTCGCGAAGATCTTGCGCATGAAGCGCCAGCGCACCAGGCTGTCCATCTCCGCGAAGTGGCGGTACAGGCCTTCGAACTCCATGAAGCGCGCGCTATTCATCTCGGGCAGCGTGGCGCGGCGCATGTACAGGTCGACGCGCGCGGCGCCCGCTTCCAGCGCGGTGGCCGCGTTGTCGAAGGCCGACGCGCCGGCGCCGAGCACCGCCACGTCCTTGCCCTGGAGTGCCGCGAAGTCGATCGACTGGGCGCTGTGCGCCCAGCGGTCGCGCGGCAGCTTCTGCTCGACGAAAGCCGGGATGTTGCGGCCACCTGCACCGGTGCTGCCGGTGGCCAGAACCACCTTGCGCGTGAGGATGTGCTGCGTGCCGGCCGACGTGCGCACCGTCAGGCGCAGCAGGCCGTCGTCGGGTTCGATCAGTTCGAGCCGCGTGCCGTGCATCGTCGGGATCGCCAGCGTCTGGCGGATCCAGCCAAGGTAGGCCATCCACATTTCCCTGGGGATGCGCACCAGGGCCTCCCAGGCGTCGGCCCCGTACTGGGCCTCGTACCAACTCTGGAACGACAGCGCGGGCACCTTCAGCGCGGGGCCAGGCAGCGTCTTGATGGTGCGCAGGGTGATCATCCGCGCGTAGGTCACCCAGGGGCCTTCGCGGCCTTCGGGGTTCTCGTCGAGCATCAGAAGGTTGGGCACGCGCGCCTGCTGAAGGCCCGACGCGGCGGCGATGCCGTTTTGCCCGCCACCGACGATGACGACGTCGAGCACCCGCTCGCCGTCGCGCAAGCGCGGCGGCACCCATTCGCGCGGCGGGTAGTCGAACAGCGTTCGTTCGTGGTGGGCCTGTTGCGCGAGGCGGTCGAGGGCCGTGGTGTGGGTGTCGGGGATCAAGGGGTTCTCCGTTCGCTCGGGACCACCGCGGAGCCCGGTCCCAGGTGGTGTCCACCGTCGACGCGCACCAGCTCGCCGGTGAGATGGCGCGCCGACAGCGCCACCCACACCGCGACCTCGGCCACGTCGTCGGGCGTCGCCGCGTGCTGCAGCGGCGTGGCCGCGATTTGCGCGGCCGTGAGCGCGGCGAAGCGCTCGGGTCCGATGCCCTTCAGCAGCCAGTCGTTGGCGATGAAGCCAGGCACGACCGCGTTCACCCGCACGGCGGGCGCGAGCGCGCGGGCCAGCGTCAGCGTGAGGTTGTTGAGTGCCGCCTTCGAGGCCGCATAGGCGATCGAGCTGCCGGTGCCGGCCTGGCCCGCCGTCGACGAGATGTTGACCACGCTGCCTGCACCGTGCGCGCGCAGCCAGGGCAACGCGGCGCGCGTCATCTGGAACGGGCCCATCAGGTTCACGTCCATCACTTGGCGAAAGCTGGCGGAGTCGAGCGCCTCGAGATCGGCATGCGGAATGAAGCGCGTGATGGCGGCGTTGTTCACCAGCACGTCGATGCGGCCCCAGGCGGCTGCGGCTTCGGTCGCGATGCGGCGGCAGGCGTCGTCGTCGGCCAGGTCGCCGCTCACGGCCACGGCCTCGCTGCCGGCCGTGATGCAGTCGGCGACCACGGCGTCGGCCTTCGCAGCGTCATGACCGTAGTGCACCACCACGCGGCAACCCGAGGCGGCAAGCTGCAGCGCGATGGCAGAGCCGAGGCCGCCGGTGGCGCCGGTGACGAGCGCGACTTTGCCTGCGACCTTGTTCATCGAAGCACCTTCGTGGCGTGCACTGCGGTGCGCGCTTGCTCGGTGCGGCCCGGCGCTGTGCTCATGCGGCCATCCTCAGGGCAAGACACCGGCACGTCCGCGTAATGGCACGAAGCCCAGGCGTGTGCGTCGAGCTGGCGCAGCAGCGGTGCCTCGACGCGACAGCGCTCGGTCGCGCGCGGGCAACGCGGATGAAAGCGGCAGCCCGAGGGCACGTCGAGCTGGCTCGGGACGTCGCCCAGCACCTCGTTGCCGAACTCGGCGGCACGGTCCGGGTCGGGGATGGGCGACGCGGCGACCAGTGCCTGCGTGTACGGATGACGCGGCGCGGCGTGCAGCGTGTGGCGGTCGCCGATCTCGACCACCTGGCCCAGGTACATCACGAAGATGCGCGTGCACAGGTGCGCCACCACCGCGAGGTCGTGGCTGATGAAGAGGTAGGCCAGACCGAGTTCGTCGCGCAGGTCGGCCAGCAGGTTCTGCACCTGCGCCTGCACCGACACGTCGAGCGCCGACACCGGCTCGTCGCAGATCAGCAGCCGCGGCGACAGCGCCAACGCCCGGGCAATGCCGATGCGCTGGCGCTGGCCCCCGGAGAACTCGTGCGGGAAGCGGTCGCGCCATTCGGGGCTCAGGCCGACGCGTGCCATCAGTTCGGCGCTGCGCTCGCGGCGCGAGGCTGCGTCGCCAACGCGGTGCACCAGCAGCGGCTCCTCGATGATCCGGCCGATTGTGAGCCTCGGGTTGAGCGACGCGAAGGGGTCCTGGAAGATCATCTGCACGTCGCGCCGGTGCGGCAGCCAGCCGCGGTGCGACAGGCCCACCAGCTCGGTGCCCTGCAGCTTGATCGAGCCGCCATCGGCCTGATCGAGGCCGATGATGGTCCGGGCCAGCGTCGACTTGCCACAGCCCGATTCGCCGACCAGGCCGACAGCTTCGCCGGGCGCGATCTGCAGCGAGATGCCGTCCAGCGCGGTCAGCGTGCGGTCGCCCACGGCGAAGCGCTTCACGACGTTGGAAACGTCAAGCAGGGCCGTCATGCCGTCTCTTCCTGGGCCACGAAGCAGGCGACCGAATGGCCCGGTGCCAGCTCGACCATGTCGGGCCGCGCCTCGCGGCAGAGGGCGATCGCACGCGGGCAACGGTCGTTGAACGCGCAGCCCGCCGGGCGACGCCGCGGATCGGGCACGCTGCCCGGGATCTCGACGAGCCGGTCGGTCGAACCCGGCACCGGCATCGCCCGCAGCAGGCCCTGCGTGTACGGATGCAGCGGCTGGCGGAACAGGTCGCGCACGGCCGCATGTTCGACCGTGCGGCCGGCGTACATCACGGCCACGCGGTCGGCCACTTGCGCCACCACGCCCAGGTTGTGCGTGATGAGCAGCACGCCCGCATTGCTTTCACGCTGCAGCTCGCGCAGCAGCCGCAGCACCTGTGCCTGGATCGTGGTGTCCAGCGCGGTGGTCGGCTCGTCGGCGATCAGGATGTCCGGCTGGCAGGCAAGCGCGATGGCGATCACCACGCGCTGGCGCATGCCGCCCGACAGGCGGTGCGGGTAGTCCTTGACCTTGCGTTCGGCGTCGGGGATGCGCACGCGTTTGCACAGTTCGATGGCGCGCTCCCAGGCCTGCGCGTGCGTCAGGTCTTCGTGCTCGCGAAGCACTTCGACGATCTGCTCGCCGATGGTGAGCACCGGGTTGAGCGACGTCATCGGCTCCTGGAACACCATCGAGATGCGGTTGCCGCGGATGCGGCGCATCTCGCGCTCGGGCAGCGCCATCAGGTCGACGCCGTCGAGCGAAAGCTTCTTGGCCGCGAGACTCGCGCCGCGCGGCGGCAGCAGCCGCATGATGGCCAGCGCCGTCACCGACTTGCCGCTGCCCGATTCGCCGACGAGCGCCAGCGTCTGGCCGCGTTCGACCAAAAGCGTGACGCCTTCGACCGCGAGAAAGCGCTGGCCGTCGCGCGTGAGCGTGACGTTGAGGCCCTGGATGTCGAGTGCGGCCATCAGCGCTGCAGCCTCGGATTGAGCACGTCGTTGAGTCCCTCGGCGACGAGGTTGATCGACAGCACCGTGAGAATGATCGCCACGCCCGGAATCGCGCAGAGGTACCACGCGGTGCGCAGCGAATTGCGGCCGTTGCCGATCATGCTGCCCCAGCTCACGACGTTCGGGTCGCCCAGGCCGAGGAAGGACAGGCCGGTCTCCATCAGGATGGCGCTGGCCATCATGATCGATGCGGTGACGATCACCGGCGCCAGGCAGTTCGGCAGGATCTGCGTGAGCACGATGCGCAGGTGGCCCATGCCCAGCGTCACGCACGACTGCACGAACTCGCGCCGCCGCAGCGCCATTACCTCGGCGCGCACCAGCCGCGCGAGGCTGGGCCACGACACGGCGGCGATCGCCACGGTCACGGTGCCGAGCGAGGGCTGCAGCACGACCACCAGCACGATCAGCAGCACGAAGTTCGGAATGGTCTGGAACACTTCGGTGAGGCGCATCAGCAGGTCGTCGACGCGGCCGCCCGCGTAGCCGGCGGTGGCGCCGACGCCGACGCCCACGATCATCGCGACCAGCGTGGCCGAGAACCCGACCGCCAGCGACACGCGCGCACCGTGCACGATGCCTGAAGCCACGTCACGGCCGAGCGTGTCGGTGCCCAGCGGCGTGGTCGCGTCCTTGCCAGGCCAGGTCAGCGGCTGCCCGACCATCTCGAGGGGGTCTTCGGGATAGAACACCGGCGCGAACAGCGCGGCGCACACCACGGCCAGCAGCAGCACCAGACCGAGCAGCGCGGGCCAGCGTCTGGCGAAGTCACGCGCAAAACGCATTGCACGGACCATCTCAGCGCACCTCGATCCGGGGGTCGAGCCGCGCATAGAGCAGGTCGACCGCGATGTTGATGAGGATGACCAGTACCGCGCTGGCGAGCACGATCCCCAGCAGCAGGTTCAAGTCGCGCGCGAGCACCGCGTCGAATGCCAGGCGGCCGAGGCCGGGCCAGCTGAACACCATCTCGACCACGACCGCGCCCCCCAGCAGCGAGCCGACCTGTACGCCCAGCATGGTGACCATCGGCAGCATCGCGTTGCGGAACACGTGGCGCAGCGTCACACGTGCGGGGCTCAGGCCCTTGGCGCGCGCCATGCGCACATAGTCCATCTCCTTCACCTCGAGCACCGAAGCGCGCACCAGGCGTGTGTACACGGCCATGTAGAACAACCCCAGCGTGATGGTGGGCAGCACCGCATGCGCCGCGACATCGGTGATGCGGCTCCAGCCGGTAAGCCCCGCGCCCACGCTTTCCATGCCGCCGGTCGGCAGCCACCGCAGCGTGACGGAGAACAGCACGATCAGCATCAGCCCGAGCCAGAACAGCGGCGTGGCGTAGGAGAGTAGCGAGAACACGGCGATGGCGTTGTCGGTTGGCGAGTTCACGCGGCGCGCGGCCAGCGTGCCCAGCGCCGCACCGGCCACCACCGCCAGCGTGATGGCCGCGACCATCAGCAGCAGCGTGGCCGGCAGGCGCGACATCAGCAGCTGCGCGACCGACATGTTGTTGCGTCCGGACCAACCCAGGTCGAACTGTGCGAGCCTCAGCAGGTAGTGGCCGAGCTGCTTGTACAGCGGCTGGTCGAGTCCGAACTGCGCACGCAACTGCGCGACGTAGGTCGCATCGCTGCCGCCCGATTCGCCCGCCAGGATCTCGGCCGCGTCGCCCGGCGCCATGTGCAGCAGCACGAAGTCGAGCACCGCAATGCACACCAGCACCACGAGCCCGTGCAGAAGCCGTCGCCCGAGGAAGCGCACCAGGGGTGGGGTCGAGGGGCCCATCGGTCCTCAGCCCGCGAGCGTCACGGCAGCGAAGTTGTCGTGCGCGCCGAAGGGGCTGGTGACCGAGTTCTTCACGCGGCGGTTGATCAGCGTGAAGTAATTGATGTCGCCGATGGGGATGTTGGGCAGGTCGGTCATCACGATCTTCTGGAACGCCGCGAACTGCGCCTTGCGCTTGACCGGATCGATCTCGACCTGCGCGGCCTCGAGCAGCTTGTCCACCTCCGGATTCGAGTAGCCCGAGCCGTTGGAGAACACGACGCCCTTCTGGATGTTCTTCGACCAGTAGAAGCGCTGCACGCCCATGGTCGGATCGGTCAGGTTGAAGGCGACGAAATTGGTCGTGTCGAAGTCGTTGTCGGTGTAGACGCGCTTGTAGTAGCCCGCGAAGTCCTGGTTGCGCACTTCGACCGCGATGCCGATGCGCTGCAGCGCCGCGCGGAAGTAGTCGCCCGTGGCGCGGTAGTGGTCGCCGCCGGGCAGCGGGTCGTGCGTCATGCGCAGGCGGATGCCATCGGCGCCGGGCTTGAGGCCGGCCTCGTCGAGCAGCTTCTTGGCGATCTCGAGGTCGTACTTGTAGCTCGGCACGTCCTTGGAATAGTACTGGACCATGTCCGAGGAGATCGGTCCGGTCGACGGGCGCCCGAAGCCGTACCAGATGTTCTTCAGCATGAACTCGCGGTTCAGGGCATGAGCGATGGCGCGGCGCACGCGCACGTCGTTGAACGGCGCCTTGCGCAGGTTGAACTCGATGTAGGCCATGGTGGCCAGCGCCTCGGTGCCCTTGTCGGGAATCTCCAGGCTGGGCAGGCTGCCCAGGCGCTTGGCGTCGGCCAGCGCCACCGGGATCGCGCCGCCGACGTCGAGCTCGCCCGACTCGAAGGCCGCCGAGCGTCCGGCCGGGTCGGGGATGATTCGCACGACGATGCGTTCGACCGGCGTCTTGGTCCGATCCCAGTAGTCGGGGTTTCGCTCGAGTGTGATGAACTGGCCGCGCTGCCACTCGACGAACTTGTAGGGGCCGGTGCCCACCGGCGCCGAGTTCAGCGGGTTGGTGAGCAGGTCCTTGCCCTCGTACAGATGCCTCGGGAGGATCTGCGACTCGATGCCAGCCAGGGCGTTCATCACGTAGGGCGCGGGTTTGCTGAAGCGCATCACGGCGGTCAGCGCGTCGGGCGTCTCGACCTTCTCGAGATTGGCATAGGTCGAGCGCCCGCGCGGGTGCGCGACCTTCCACACGCTCATCGCCGAATAGGCGAGGTCGGCCGAGGTGAACGGCTTGCCGTCATGCCACTTCACGCCGGCGCGCAGCTTGAAGGTGAGCGTGAGGCCGTCGGCGCTGAGCTGCCACGATTCGGCCAACTGCGGCTGCGGCTTGAAGTCGAAGCCGTAGGTCACCAGGCCGTCGAACATCTTGCCGGAGATCAGGTAGATCTGGCCCGACGAGTTGAAGGCGCCGGTCAGCATCACCGGCTCGGGCAGCGTGATGCGCAAGGTGTTCTTGCTCGCCGCGGCCTGTGCCATGGCTTGGCCGGCCAGCGTGTTCCCCAGCGCCAGGGCGGCACCGCCGACCACCACCGTTCTGCGCGACAGGTCGGTCATGGCCGCACCCCGCCCAAGACGTTGACGGTGGCTAGGACATCGCTCGGCATAACGTCGCGCATCGACGCGTGGTTTCGGGGCATGGTCATTCCTGTGGAGGTGGAGGGAGGGCGGTGTAACGGTCTCAGGCAACCTGGGCCGACAAGGCGAGAGAAGATACATCGATCATGGAATCAAGCGCTTGGCGCAGGTCTTCCACCAGATCCTCGATGGCCTCGAGGCCGGCGGCGATGCGCACCAGCTGGCCGCCGCCCTGAACCTGCTGCATGGCCAGCGTGCGGCCCGAGGGCACCGGGACCACCAGGCTCTCGAAGCCACCCCAGGACAGGCCGATGCCGAACGCGCGCAAGCTGTCGAAGAAGCGCGCGAGCACCGCCTCGGGCACGGGCTTCAGCACGAAGGAGAACACGCCCGAGGCGCCGTCGTACAAGCGCTTCCATTCGGCGTGGCCGGGATGTCCGGGCATCACCGGCGAGAACACATGCATCACCTCGGGGCGCGCGGCGAGCCAGTGCGCCAGCGTGACCGCGCTGGCCCCATGCTGGCGCATGCGCACTCCCAGCGTGCGCAGGCCGCGCAGCCCCTGATAGAGATCGTCGGGCGATGCGGTCTGGCCAAAGCGCGTGGCCATCGTTGCGACCGCACGCCAGGTCTCCTCGTTGCACGCGGCCACGCCGAGGATGCAGTCGGAGTGGCCGCAGATGTACTTGGTGGCCGATTGCACCGACACGTCGACGCCATGCTCGAGCGGTCGAAACAGCACCGGCGTGGCCCAGGTGTTGTCCATCACCACGCGCACGCCCGCGGCGTGGCAGCGCGCCGCGATGTGGTCGACGTCGCAGACCTCGAAGGTCAGCGAGCCCGGCGATTCGAGATAAACGACCGAGGTGTCGGGGCGCAGGCGCGCCGCGATGCCGTCGGCATCGATCTCGTTGAAGAACTCGACGGTGCAGCCCAGCTGCGTGAGCGTCTCCTCGGCGAACTCGCGCACCGGCCAATAGACGCTGGCGGTGATCAGCACATGCGAGCCCGGCGGGGCGAGCGCCAGCAGCGAGATCGTGCAGGCGGCCAGTCCCGACGGGAAGCACAGTGCGCGATGCGCCGATTCGAGTTCGGCCATCGCCGATTCGAATGCCTGCGTGGTCGGCGTGCCGAAACGCCCGTAGGCGGCGGCGGGCTTGTCGCGGGTCGGCAGTGCGGCGCGTTCGCGCCATTCGCGCAGGGAACCGGCCAGCACGGTCGATGCGCGCACCAGCGGCGGGTTGGCATAGGCCGGGGAAATGCCTGCGTCGTCGCACGCGGGCCCGTGCGGGGACGACCGGCCGACGCGCGTCAGGGCGGTGTCCTGTCGTGGCGTTGCGGTGGCATGCAATTTGCGATGGGACATGGCGCTTTCTGGTTCGGTGAACAGAAACTTTATGTCCCGCTCCGGTTAAATTTATTTGAACTTTCAACCCATCATGCAGGCACCAGGAAAAGAAATTACCTTGGACAAGGTCGATCGTGTGCTGCTTGAAAACCTGCAGCGCGACTGTTCCATCCCGGTCAACGAACTGGGGCAGATGGTCAACCTGAGCGGCCCCGCGTGCTGGAAGCGCATCCAGCGGCTCAAGAGCGCGGGCGTGATCACGGCCGAGGTGGCGATCTGCGATCCGGCCAAGCTCGACCGCGGCATGCTGGCCTTCGTCTTCATCCAGGCACGCGACCACAGCCAGGAGTGGCTCAAGAGCTTCTCGGTGGCACTGGGGCAACTGCCCGAGGTCACTGCCGCCTACCGGCTGAGCGGCGACATCGACTACCTGCTGCATGTGCTGGTGAGCGACATCGCCGACTACGACCGTTTTTACCAACGCCTCATCCGGCTGGTGCAGCTGTCTAACGTGAGTTCGAGCTTCGCGATGGAGCGCATCAAGTACAGCACTGCCGTGCCACCGCAGAATTAGGCTTCCGCGCCCCGCATCACGTCACCTGCTTCATGCCATCCCATTCGCTTCTCCAACTCGGGCCGCTGCTTCCGGCGCTCGAGGACCGGCTCGCGCAACGGTACTCGGTGCACCCACTCTGGAAAGAGCCGGACGCCGCCGCCTTCCTCGCCGCGCGCGGCGCTGAATTCGTCGGCCTGGTCACCTCCGCGCGCTATGGCGCCGACCAGGCGCTCATCGACTCGCTGCCAGCCTTGAAGGTGATCTCCAGCTTCGGCGTCGGGCTCGATGCCTTCGACCTCGACGCGGCGCGTGCGCGCGGCATCGCGGTGGGCTACACGCCCGACGTGCTCAACGACTGCGTGGCCGACACCGCCTTCGCGCTGCTGATGGACGTGGCGCGCGGCATCAGCGCGGCTGACCGCTTCGTGCGCCGTGGCGACTGGCGCACGGGCCAGTTTCCGCTGGCCACCAAGGTGTCGGGAAAGCGCGTGGGGATCCTGGGGCTGGGGCGCATCGGCCAGGCCATCGCGCGCCGCACGTCGGGCTTCGACATGGAGGTGCGCTATCACAACCGGCGCGCGCTGAACGATGTGCCCTATGTCTACGAACCCACGCTGAAGGGGCTGGCCGAGTGGTCGGACTTCCTGGTGATCGCCAGTGCCGGCGGCGGGGGCACGCGCGGGCTGGTGTCGCGCGAGATCCTCGACGCGCTCGGGCCGGAGGGCTATCTGGTGAATATCGCACGCGGCAGCGTGACCGACGAAGACGCGCTGATCGATGCACTGGTGCATCGGCGCATCGCGGGCGCGGGCCTCGACGTGTTCACGCACGAGCCCCACGTGCCCGAGGCGCTGATGGCGCTCGACAATGTCGTGCTGCTGCCGCACGTGGCAAGCAACACGCATGAGACGCGGGCCGACATGGCGCGCCGCGTGGAAGACAACCTGGCCGCGTTCTTTGCCGGGCGGCCCTTGATCAGCGCGGCGGTCTGAATCTCACGGCCGGCCGGCTGACGGGATAGCGCGAAGGTCGGCGTCCGCTGCAAGGCATCCGCCTGCCTGGTGGGAAAGCGCGCCACTTTGCTGCCTGTCATGTGCTCAGCAATTGAACACACTGACCACCATTGGGCGTTATGGGGCTCGGCCGCAAGCAATGCAAGACGCTGGCGGTGCGCCACGAAGCGTTGCAGACTGACCGACAAGCGACCCTTGCTGTGGTGGTACGTAAGGCAGAAGCGTCCCCAGAACGATTCAGGAGCGAGTCTTGGAAGGTTTGCTCCTTGCTCGGCCCTGTGAGAACGACTTCACTACGTCCAAGAATGCAGCCAGCACAGGGGAATCGTCCGCTCTTCGATAAACACAGCTCAACTCAATGTTCTTCAAATACGAGGACCGCAACGGTTTGAAGACAACATTGGATAGCCGAAGCATCGTGCCGGATTCCGGCGTGACGCATAGACCCAACTTCGCCGATACCAAGGCAATGCAGGTCGTCACATCTTCCACTTCCTGCGCGATCGTCAGCTCAACGTTTTCGTGGCGGAAGGCGCTTATCACGTACTGCGCCAGCCCTGGAAGAGGCGCGTTGGGGTAGAGGATCATCGGCTGCCTGGCCAGCTCCGAGAGCGAAATCTCTTCCTTGGATGCCAAGGGATGGCTTTCATAGAGGCCGACGAACATGGGTTCACGCAGGACCAGGCGAACAGCGAGGTCATCCTCTGAAGGCAACAGCCTGTTGAATCCGACGGTGATCCGGTGTTCCCGAAGGGCTCGAATCTGTTCGTCCTTGGTCAGGCTGTGCAGACGGATGCGCACGTCCGGCCGCAAGGCATGAAATTGCTGGATCAGAAGCGGAATGACGTTCAGGATGCCCGACCCGAAGATGCCAATGTGCAAGTCGCCCACAAGCCCCTTCCCGGCTCGAACGGCGCGTTCCTGTGCAAGCTTGGACAGACCGAGGATGTTGGGCACGTCGTGCAGCAAGGACTTCCCAGCCTCTGTGAGGTCGACGCCCCGCGCTGTGCGGATGAATAGCGGAACGCCGAGGTCGTTCTCGATTTGTCGAATCTGCCTGGAAAGAGGCGGTTGGGCCATATGCAGCCGCTCCGCGGCTTTGCTGAAGCTGCGTTCTTCGGCCAGGGCAAGAACATAGCGCATCTGTCGCAAGTCCATGTCGACTCCATCGGTCACATCTGTTGATATACCTGGAAGGTATCAGAAGCCGGGGAGAAAGTATTGGACGGCTATACGTCGACGAGTCACAGTCGCGCTGTCCCGCTTGCCGAGAGCTGAGTAAGACCGGCAGCGGGCCGGGGGCGCATCGGGCGGTTCATCGCGCGCAGCGCCTTTGGCGCTAGCGAGAAAACGAGTGCGAGCGACCAAGAAACTACAGGAGACAACCATGAAATGCCTATTTGCCATGCCACTTTTGGCGCTCTCCGTGGCTCTGAGCCCGCTCGCTCAGGCTCAAAGCTGGCCCTCGAAGCCCGTCAAGATCGTCGTCGCGTTCGCAGCCGGTGGCGCTGCTGACCAACTGGCTCGCAACATCGCGCCCGCCCTCCAGGAGGCATTGGGTCAGACGGTCCTGGTCGAGAACAAGGCCGGTGCCGGCGGGAACATCGGCGCCGACAACGTCGCCAAGTCGCCACCTGACGGCTATACCTTGCTGCTGGGGTCGGGCGGCATCTTCTCGATCAATCCTCACCTGTACAAGACGATGCCTTTCAATCCGGCAAAGGACCTGGTGCCGGTGGCGTCCGTCGCGCTCGTCCCGCAATACCTGGTCGTCCGCCCCGAAAGCGGGATCACCGATCTGCGCAAGCTGATTGCCGACCTGAAGACGAATCCGGGCAAGCGCTCCTACGGCTCACCGGGCGTCGGCTCGTCGGGGCATCTGGCTGCGGAGATGCTGCTCGGAGATACGAATACGCAGGCTATCCACGTGCCCTATCGAGGGGCGGCGCCCGCCCTGACCGATCTGCTGGGTGGGCAGGTGAGCTTTCTCTTTGACTCGGGCGCCTCCATCCAGTACATCAAGACCGGCCAGCTGAAGTTGCTGGGCGTGGGCAGTCCGAGCCGGGTGCCGGCACTGCCTGACGCACCGACCCTCGACGAGCTGGGCCTGAAGGGCTTCAATGCCGACACGGTATTCGGCCTCTACGCCCCTGCAGGGACACCGCAAGCCATCATCAGCGCGATCAACGCCGAGGTGAATCGCGCCCTCAGGGCAGGGCCGGCTCGTGAGCGCATCCTGGCAGGGGGGCAGGTGCCTCGGCCGCAAACGCCGGAGCAGTTCGCTCGCGGAACCGCGGAAGACTTTGAGCGCTACGGCGCCCTGATCCGGACGAATGGCATTCGTGCGGATTGAGTCATCCGAAGACTTCACAACAAGAAGCAGCCGAGCCGCGATGATCATCAAGACCCACCAGGATGTGACCGCAGCCGTGCTGGCGGAACTGGGCCGCGCCGAGAGCCCGCGATTCAAGGAGATCATGTCGGCGGCCATCGAGCACCTGCATGGCTTCGTGCGCGATGCCAGGCTCACCGAGGCCGAGTTCCACCAGGCCTGCGGATGGATTGCCAAGCTCGGGCAGTTGACGACCAGCTCGCACAACGAGGTTGTGCTGGTGGCTGGCTCGCTCGGCATCTCCTCGCTCGTTTGCCTGCTCAACAACGGCAACCATGGGCAGACCGAGACCACCGCCAATCTCATGGGACCGTTCTGGCGCCAGAATTCGCCGCCCACCGAGAACGGCGGCTCCATCGTGCGAACGCTGACGCCCGGCACGCCGCTCTTCGTTGACGCATGGGTGCAGGACCTGGAGGGTCGACCGGTCGAAGGGGCGGAGGTCGATGTGTGGCACACCTCGGCGGAGGGGTTCTACGAGAACCAGGATCCGGAGCAGGGCGATATGAATCTGCGCGGCAAGTTCGTCACGGACGTTGAGGGCCGCATCGCGTTCCGGAGCATCAAGCCGGCCGGCTACCCGATTCCCTTGAGCGGCCCGGTCGGTGCGCTGCTGCGTGCCCAAGGACGCCACAACATGCGCCCCGCGCACATCCATTTCATGGTCCACAAGCCGGGGTTCAAGACCCAGTTTTCACAGGTCTATTCCAGCGACGACCCGAACTTGGAAACCGACGTGCAGTTTGGCGTCACGCAGGCACTGGTCGGGCGCTATGTCCTGCATCAGGCAGGCGAGCCAATGCCGGCACCGGACATCAGCGGCCCTTGGTATTCGCTGGAGCACCGCTTCGTCGTCGAGCCGGGCGAATCGACGCTCCCCGCGCCGCCGATCTCCGGCAAGGCAAGCGGCGCGCGGCCACAACTTCAAGTGCTGAAGCGCCGTCCCTGAAGATGCGGCTCAGTTGACCTGATCCTTGCGACTTCATAGGAAAACGAATCCCATGCCACTCGTCCAAATTACCGTTATCCAAGGGCGTGCGACCGAAGATGTCAAGCACTGCATCAAGTCGATTGCCCGCACGATCCATGAAACCCTCGGGGCGCCGATGGACACCATCCGGGTCATCGTGCAGCAGGTGCCTGCCGAATTCTGGGCGGTGGGTGACAGGACCCGCGACGAAATCGACGCAGAGCGCCCGGCGGCAAAAGTTCCAGCATCCGAGAAGTAAGACAGTCATGAACCCTGAACAACTCCGCGAAGCGGCGCAATCACTGCGCGACGCCGAAAGCAGCGGTCGCTTCATTGCGCCGCTGCGAGAAACCTACCCTGGCATTGACGGTGAAGCCGCCTATGCGATTCAGCAAATCAACACCGAGCATCGCCTCGCGAGCGGCCGCCGCATCGTCGGCTGCAAGATCGGCCTTACGGCGCGCGCCGTGCAGACGCAACTGGGTGTGGATCAGCCTGACTTCGGCATGTTGTTCGACGATATGGGCTACGGTGATGGCGAGCCGGTGCCGCTGGCCGTGCTGCAACAGCCGAAGATCGAAGCCGAAGTGGCTTTCGTGCTCGGCCGGGATCTGCGTTCCGACAATCCGTCGCAGGTGGACGTGATGAACGCCATCGACTACGCGTTGCCCGCGCTGGAAATCGTCGGAAGCCGCATCGCGAACTGGAGCATCAAGTTCGTTGACACGGTGGCCGACAACGCTTCGTCGAGTTGCTACGTCCTCGGCAGCACGCCGCGCAGGCTGTCGGAGTTCGATCTGCGGCTGTGTGGAATGGTGATGAGCCGCCGCGGCGAGCCAGTCTCGACCGGCGCCGGCGCCGCGTGTTTGGGCAATCCGTTGAACGCCGTCGTGTGGCTGGCCAGAACCATGGGTCGGCTCGGCCGGCCGCTGCGTGCCGGCGATCTCGTGATGTCGGGCGCGTTGGGGCCGATGGTCGCGGTGTCGCCAGGCGATGTCTTCGACACCCGCATCAATGGGCTGGGCAGCGTCAAGGCCGTGTTTGAAGCAGCCAGCGGAAAGGACGCGTCATGAGCCAACTTCTCGAATTCGCAACCCTGTTGGACGAGGCCGCCCAATCTGCCAGCGCGACCGCCCAGATTGATCCCGAGGGCAAGATGCCCCTGGCAGACGCCTACGCCGTCCAGGCGGCTTCGATCCAGCGCCGCGTCGAGCGCGGCGAGCGACGCGTGGGCGTGAAGATGGGCTTCACGAGCCGCGCCAAGATGATCCAGATGGGGATCGGCGACGTGATCTGGGGACGGTTGACCCACAGCATGCAGGTCGAGGAGGGCGCATCCGTCCCGTTCTCGCGCTTCGTGCATCCGCGCGTCGAGCCCGAACTCGCTTTCGTGCTGAAGAAGCCGCTGGCCGGCGACGTCACCGCGGTCGAGGCGCTTGCCGCCGTCGAGGCCATTGCCCCTGCGCTCGAGATCATCGACTCGCGCTACCAGGATTTCAAGTTCAGTTTGCCGGACGTGGTCGCCGACAACGCCTCGTCGAGCGGCTTCGTCGTCGGTGCCTGGAGCGACCCGTGCCAGGACTTCAGCAACCTTGGCCTGGTGATGAGCGTGGACGGACGCCCGGTGCAGGTCGGCTCCACCGCAGCCATCCTCGGCCACCCCTTGCGTTCGCTCGTCGCCGCCGCCCGGCTGTCGGCCGCGGCCGGCGAGCCGCTGCAGGCGGGATGGATCGTCATGGCCGGTGGAGCGACGCCCGCCGAGTGGATCGAGCCGGGGCGATATGTCAGCGTCGACATGGAGCGCCTGGGTTGCGCCGGGTTCCACGTCCATCCATGAGGACAACCGAATGAAACTGCAGTCTTCCATCGTCCGTGCCGTGGCGAGCATTGACCTCGCCGTCACGAACCTCGCGGAGTCGCGGGCCTTCTTCAGGGACGTCTGGCGTCTCGACGAAGTCGCACAAGGGCATGGGCGCGTCTACTTCCGCGCCAGCGGGCCGCACTTCAGCGTGCTGAGCCTGCGCCAGGCGGAACGCCCCGGCATCGTGCGCATCGTCCTGGAGGCCCGGGACCGGGCTGCCGTGGACACCGCCTTCCAGCGGGCGGTCGCCACGGGGCGTGCGGTTGACGGGCCGCCGCGGGTTCTGGCGACGCCCGGGAGTGGCTACGGATTCGGCGTGCTCGACCCGGAGGGCCGCAACTACAGCCTCGTGCACGGCATGGCTCGCCACGAGGAACATGGGCCCGTGCATGACCGGCCCAGCAAGATCACGCACGTCAACCTGAACAGCATCGACAACGACGCTTCGTTTCAGTTCACCACGGATGTGTTCGACTTCAAACTGTCCGATCAGACGAAGGTCTTTCGCTTCCTCAGCTGCGACAGCGACCACCACAGCCTGGGCCTGAGTTTCTCGGACAACGTGTGCCTGAACCACATCGCCTTCGAGGTGCCGGACATCGATTCCGTGATGCGCGGCATCGGCCGGATGCGTGACCACGGCTACCCGATCGAATGGGGCCCGGGCCGCCACGGCGCCGGCAACAACGTCTTCGCCTACTTCTGCGGGCCGGACGAGATGCCGATCGAATACACCGCAGAGGTCGAACAGATCGATGACAACTACCACGTCCGCAAGCCGGAAGAATGGCACTGGCCGCCGGGTCGGGTGGATCAATGGGGGGTGGTGTCGGGGCCGAGCGAACGCGTGAAGCGCGCCCAGTCCAGCATGCCCTTCGTCGAAGGGGGCCACCGGCTCGACTGACATGACCGACACATCCACCAGCCGCCCGCCCGTATCCGGCGAATACGTATTCCGCGACTTCCCCCTGCAGGGCGGGGGGCGCTTCGATGAACTGAGGCAGGGCTACCTGACCCTGGGCGACCCCCGGCGCGACGCCACCGGGCGCATCGACAACGCCGTGCTGCTGCTGCACAACACCACCGGCAACAGCCGCGAATGGCTGGCGCCGACGCTGGCCGGCGAATTGTTCGGGCCGGGGCAACCGCTGGATGCGTCGCGCCACTTCCTCATCATGCCGGACGCGATCGGCTTCGGACGCTCCAGCAAGCCCAGCGACGGGTTGCGCGCCCGCTTTCCGAACTACCGCTACCACGACATCGTGCTGGCGCAGCACCGGCTGTTGACCGAGGGACTCGGCATCGAGCACCTGCGGATGATCGTCGGTCTGTCCATGGGCGGCATGATGGCCTGGCTTTGGGGCGGTCTGTTTCCCCAGTTCATGGACGCGCTGGTTCCGATCGCCTGCCAGCCGGGACCCATGAGCGGCCGCAACTGGCTGCAGCGCCGGATGCAGATCGAACTGATCCGCAATGACCCGGGCTGGCATGGCGGCGACTACATCGAGCAGCCGGCCTACTACTCGCGCGCGCCGTTCGGCGCGCTGATGACACAAAGCGCGGTTCACCTGCAGCAGCAGGCGCCGACGCGGGAAGCAGCCGATGCGCTCTACAGCCGCCTGGTCGAGCGGGCCCGAGGCGGCGACGCCAACGACCGGCTCTACCAGCTCGAAGCCTCGATGGACTACGACCCGAGGCCGCTGCTGGAGCGGATCGAGGCGCGCGTGCTGGCAGTCAATTTTTCCGATGACGAACTGAATCCGGCGGCGCTCGGAACGCTGGACGCCGGGATCGCGAAGGTTCGTAACGCCCATGCCGTGCTGCTGCCGGCACGGCCCGATTCCAGGGGGCACCACTCTGCGCTCCATGCGGCGCATTGGAAGGCCGAACTGGAATCGTTCTTCGCCGGCGCCCAGCCCGGCCCCCATTGATGCCATTCAGGAAGCCCATGACGCAGTTCAATCGCCACGGCACTTGCCTCGGAGCACACGCATGACCAGAAAACTCAAGGCCGCAATCCTTGGCAGCGGCAACATCGGCAGCGATCTCATGATCAAGGTCATGCGATACGGCCACCATCTCGAGATGGGTGCGATGGTCGGCATCGATCCGGCCTCCGACGGACTGGAGCGAGCAAGACGCATGGGCGTGGCCACCACGGCCGAGGGCATCGAGGGGTTGCTGAAGTTGCCTCAGTTCGCCGACATCGACGTGGTGTTCGACGCGACCTCGGCCGGCGCTCATCGCAAGCACAACGACGCGCTGCAGAAGCACGGCGTGCAGGTGATCGACCTCACGCCTGCGGCCATCGGCCCGTTCGTCATCCCGGCGATCAACCTCGAGGCCGAGAACGCGAGCAACATGAACATGGTGACCTGCGGCGGTCAGGCGACCATCCCGATGATCGCGGCCGTGTCGCGCGTCGCGAAAGTCCACTACGGAGAGATCGTCGCGTCCATCGCGAGCAAGTCGGCAGGACCGGGTACGCGCGCCAACATCGACGAATTCACCGAAACAACCTCGCTCGCCATCGAGAAACTGGGCGGTGCGCAGCGCGGCAAGGCCATCATCGTGCTCAACCCGGCGGAGCCGCCGCTGATCATGCGGGACACGGTGTTCGTGCTCTCCGAGATGGCCGAAACGGCGGTGGTGGAAAAGAGCATCAAGGACATGGTGGCTGCCGTGCAGTCGTATGTGCCGGGCTATCGCCTCAAGCAGCAGGTGCAATTCGAAGTGGTGCCGGCGGACAAGCCGCTCAATGTTCCCGGCGTCGGCTTGCGCCATGGGCTGAAGACATCTGTCTTCCTGGAAGTCGAAGGTGCGGCGCATTACCTGCCGGCTTATGCAGGCAACCTGGACATCATGACGTCCGCCGCGCTCGCCTGCGGCGACATGATGGCGCGCCGCCGCATCGAGGCCGGTATCGCACGAGGCCTCAGGGAAACAGCATGACAAACCTCAAAGACCGCAAGCTCTACATCTCCGACGTGACGCTGCGAGACGGCAGCCACGCGATCCGCCATCAGTACTCGCTGGAGAACGCCCGCCAGATCGCCAAGGCTCTGGACGAGGCACGCGTCGATTCCATTGAAGTCGCGCACGGCGACGGCCTGGCCGGATCGTCCTTCAACTACGGCTTCGGTGCCCACACGGATCTGGAATGGATCGAGGCCGTCGCCTCCACGGTGAAGCACGCCAAGGTCGCGACCCTGCTACTGCCAGGCATTGGCACCGTCCACGACCTCAAGGCCGCTTACGACGCTGGCGCCCGGATCGTGCGCGTGGCCACCCATTGCACCGAGGCCGACGTCTCCCGCCAGCACATCGAAGCCGCGCGCAGGCTCGGAATGGACACCGTCGGCTTCCTCATGATGAGCCACATGACCACATCGCAGCACCTGGCCCAGCAGGCCAAGCTGATGGAAAGCTACGGCGCCACCTGCATTTACGTGGTGGACTCGGGGGGCGCACTTGGCATGAACGACGTGCGCGATCGCTTCCGCGCCTTCAAGGACGTCCTCAAGCCGGAAACCCACACCGGCATGCATGCCCACCACAACCTCAGCCTGGGTGTGGCCAATTCGATCGTGGCGGCCGAAGAGGGCTGCGACCGCATCGATGCCAGCCTGGCCGGCATGGGCGCGGGGGCAGGCAATGCGCCGCTGGAGGTGTTCATCGCCGCGGCCGAACGCCAGGGCTGGAAGCACGGGTGCGATCTGTACAGGTTGATGGATGCGGCCGATGACATCGTGCGTCCGCTGCAGGACCGGCCAGTGCGGGTCGACCGCGAAACGCTGGCGCTTGGCTACGCGGGCGTGTACAGCAGCTTCCTGCGGCACTCCGAAGCGGCCGCTGCGCGCTACAACATCAAGACCGTGGACATTCTGGTCGAACTCGGCAAACGCCGCATGGTTGGCGGTCAGGAAGACATGATCGTGGACGTGGCGTTGGATCTGGCGAATCGGCACCAGGCGTCCGCAGCCTAGGGAAGCTCTTCACGAATGCGCGCGCGTTGGGCGGGAGGCAGCAATGGAAGTCGCCTGCCGCCACTCGACTTCGCTGCGTGCGATGGGCGTGGGCGTGGGCGTGGGCGATTTGGTTAGAGGTTTCGTATGGAGCTTGGAGAGATGATGAAAGCAGTTCGCCTGCAGTCCTATGGTGATGTGGACCAGTTCCTGGTGGAGGAGATCCCTGTGCCCGAGCCGGGCCCGGGTGAGATGCTGATCCGCGTCGAGGTTTCAGCCGTCAATCCATTCGACATCATCCTGCGCCGAGGTCTCAGGCAGAACGTGCGCCCCTTGTCGTTGCCCGCAACGCTCGGTACCGATGCTGCCGGCGTCGTCGTCAGGGTGGGTCCAGGCGTCGCGCGCTTCCGGCCTGGTGATCGCGTCATCGCCGATTTCCCGCACAACGGCCGTGGCGCCCACGCCGAGTTCGGAGTCGTGCCCGAAACGGCTGCAACCCTGCTTCCGGACAATGTGAGCTTCGAGGAAGGTGCCACGCTGCCCAAGGCGGGGCTCACGGGTCGCCAAACGGTGACGGCGCTTGGCGTGGGTGCCGGCGCAACTGTGCTTGTTTCGGGCGCGCTCGGCGTGGTAGGGCGGGCCGCAGTGCAGTACTTGAAGGAGATTCACGCCGTTCCGGTAGCCGGCGTGCGTCCAGATCGCGTGGACGAGGCGCGCCGCGTTGCCGGGGAGGCGCTTGACATCACCGTTGCGCCGACGACGCCCTCCTTCGACTACGCGATCAGCACGGCGGCACCGGTGATGCAGCACGTGATCGACCACGTGAGGAAGGATGGAACCGTTGTCAACATCGTGCCTGAAGTGCCTGCGTCAATGTCGGAACATGCGGCAAGCAAGCAGGTGCGCCTGGTTCAGGTCCGTCATCGTACCGATGCGGAAACGCTCTCGGCAGTGGCTGCAGCCGCAGCCAGTGGCGCACTGCGCATTCCTGTGGCACGGGTCCTGTCGTTTGCCGAACTGGGCCAGGCGCATCGTCTGGTTGAAGAAGGCGCGGCAGGAAAGGTGCTGATCAAACCGTGGGATCCATCCACGTTCGGCATACGCTAGCGCGCCGCTGCAGCGCCATCGGCGAACGCCAGCGGCAATCCTGTGCGCTGGCGCTTCGCGTCGTACATGGCTCGGTCGGCCCGCCGGAGCAACTGCGCCAGCGTCTCGTCCTGCTGGTCATGGACCGCGATGCCTGCGCTCGCCCCGACCACCAGGTCCAGCCCGTCGAACCGGACGGGCGCGCGGCAGGCGTCGAGCAGGCCCTCGGCCAGCTCGGCCAGGGCGTGGACAGATCGATCGGCCAGCAGCAAGGCGAACTCATCGCCACCCAGTCGGGCCACCAGTTCGTCATGGCCCAGCCGTTCGCGCAGGCGCTGGGCGACCGCGGCCAGCACGGCGTCTCCCGCCGCGTGGCCGTGCTTGTCGTTCACCGCCTTGAAGCCGTCCAGGTCGAGCATGGCCACGGCAAAGGCGCTCCCGTCGCGCAGGCGCGCTTCGCCCGCGCTGTCGAAGGCGGCGCGACTGGCCACGCCCGTCAGCGCATCCGTGCCCAGCGCCTGCACGAGCTGCTCGGTGCGCACTGCCAGCGCCCGCTCCGAACGGTGCACCAACTGCAGGCGCGATCCCATCGCCACCCCGAAGACGATCAGTTCCGCGAGCAGCGCCCCCTGGGAGATGTTCATCTGGTTCGGCGCCCAGGCGATCCAGCCCCAGCTGGCCACCACGATCGCACCGATGCCGGCCAGCAGCATCGCGACGCCGAAGAAGTACAGAACTGCCGGCCAGTAGCGCCGACGCATCGCGATGAGGGCGCCCACCACCATGACCGCCGTCGAGCCCACCACCGACAGCTGGACGAGGCGGAAGGTCGCCAGCGGGTACGCGCCCCAGAAGGCATAGGGCACGGCAAGCAGCAGGGCCACCGTGATCACCTGCACCAGCAGATCCAGGCGCGGCGCGAAGTGGCGCAGCCGCAGCAGCCGACGGCCGAATTGCAGCTTGCACACCGCCCACAGCGCGGGCCCCGCTCCATACGCGAACTCGGCGGCGGCGGGCCAGTTCGGGAAGGCGTAGCGCAGCGCATGGCCGTTGATGCTCGACAGCGCGAGGATGCCGGTGGCGCAGGCCAGCACGTAGAACCCGTAGAGGGCTTCGCCGAACACCTTGAAAAGCACCAGCCCATAGACCATGAGGCCGACGAGCAGGCCGTAGGTCAGCGCATCGAACATGCGCTTGTCCTGCGTGGACTGCAGGTAGTCGACGGGGTCCCAGATCTTCACGTCGTAGATCCGGGCGAAAGTCGACTCCACCCGGAAATAGGCGGTGTAGATGCCCGGTCCGGGCAGGCGGAAGCGCCAGGCCATCTGTTCCGATGCCGCCGGGCGGCTCGCCCAGGGATGGCGCATGCCGGTCACGACGACCGGTGCCAGTGCCTTGCCGTCGGCATCGAAGGGGCCATAGAAGCGAATCTCGTGGGTCGAGACGGTCGGCACCACCATCAGCCAGTCGCGGCTCGCGTCGGCCGGGTCGGCCAACCGCATCTCCAGGCGGAACCAGAGCACGCGGTCTGCTTCCTTGCCGCGCAGCGGGTCCTGCGGATAGGCAAAGCGTGCGATGTCGGGTGCGGACCGGACCTGCTGGAGGGTCAGGGCGCGGCTGTCGTCCTCGAGGACCTGCAGGGCATGGACGGCCGCCATGCCGCCGTCCTGACGCGACAGGCGCAGCGGTTCACGCGCCGTGTCCGCACGCGCCGAAGCCAGCGTCAGCAGCGCGAGCACCAGCATGAACAGCGGCCCGACGCACCACGACAGGCGACGCCATGACAGGGCAGTCGCGGGCATGAGCGGAAATGATTCTTCGAGCACGGCGCGGAGAAGTTCAGGTCGGCGTCGTCGCGCTGTGGTCGGCAGATGTTGCGCGCCTGGCAAGTGCCGCGAGACGGTACGGTGGCGCGTATTGTCGCCACACCCGACGGCGCGGATGTCGCCGCCGTACGACGCTCTGAACGTCGAGATTTGACACAGACCCCTGCGTCACGGATTCAAGGTTTGGCCCGTGGAACTGCACCAGTCGGGAGCAAAAAAAAGCGCCCCGAAGGGCGCTCCGACTTCATCGGCCGCAACTGCGGGGATCAGGCCGTCTCCGCCAGCGCATCCCCCACCGCATTCACCAGCCGGTCGATCTCCGCCTTCTCCGTGATGAACGGCGGTGCGAGCTGGATGGTGTCGCCGCCGTAGCGCACGTAGAAGCCCTTTTTCCAGCAGGCCATGGCGATCTCGTACGGGCGCTTGGCGGGCTCGCCGGGCACGGGGTCGATGGTGATGCCGGCGGCCAGGCCGTAGTTGCGGATGTCGAGCACGTGATTGCTGCCCTTGAGGCTGTGCACGGCGGCCTCGAAGTGCGGCGCGAGCGCCTTGACGCGGCCGGGGCCGTCTTCCTTCTCGAGCAGGTCGAGCGCGGCCAGGCCGGCGGCGCAGGCGACCGGGTGGGCCGAGTAGGTATACCCGTGCGGGAACTCGACCATGTAGTCCGGGCCGCCGGCGGCCATGAAGGTGTCGTAGATCTCCTTGCTGGCCACCACGCCGCCCAGCGGCTGCACGCCGTTGGTCACCTGCTTGGCGAAGTTCAGGATGTCGGGCGTCACGCCGAAGGCCTCGGAGCCGGTCATGGCGCCGCAGCGGCCGAAGCCGGTGATGACCTCGTCGAAGATCAGCAGGATGTTGTTCTGTGTGCAGATCTCGCGCAGGCGCTTCAGGTAGCCCACGGGCGGGATGACCACGCCGGCCGAGCCGGAGAAGGGTTCGACGATCACGGCCGCGATGTTCGACGCGTCGTGCAGGGCGATCACGTCCAGCAGGCGGTTGGCCAGCGCCTCGCCGCCTTCGGCCGGCATGCCGCGGTGGAAGGAGCCCATGGCCGGTTGCGTGTGCGGGATGTGGTCGGCCTCGACGCCCTGGCCGAAGGTCTTGCGGTTGCCGACGATGCCGCCCACCGAGATGCCGCCGAAGTTGACGCCGTGGTAGCCCTTCTCGCGGCCGATCAGGCGCGTCTTGGTGCCCTGGCCCTTGGCGCGCCAGTAGGCGCGCGCCATCTTCAGCGAGGTGTCTGCCGATTCGGAACCCGAATCGGTGAAGAAGACGTAGTCCAGCCCGGCGCCGGCGGGCATCAGGCCCTTGATCCTGTTGGCCAGCTCGAAGGACAGCGGGTGGCCGAACTGGAAGCCGGGCGAGTAGTCCAGCTTCGCGGCCTGGCGGCCCACGGCCTCGGCGATCTCGGTGCGGCCGTGGCCCAGGCCGGTGCACCACAGGCCGGAGAGGCCGTCGAAGATCTTGCGGCCTTCGGCATCGGTGAAGTAGGCGCCCTTGCCCTCGACGATCAGCCGCGGATCGGCCTTGAACTGGCGGTTGGCGGTGAAGGGCATCCAGTGCGCATCGAGCCAGGCGGCGTCGCTGCGCGGGGAGGAGGACGAGGTGTCGGGCGTGAGGACGGAGCTCATGGCAGGGCGGCAGTAGGGTGGACGAAGGCGCCATTGTTGGCCTGCCTTTTACTGGCGAAAATGGACAATCATCACTGTTCACTTGACGATCCATGCAAGTTAAGAAGCCGGCCAGGCGTGCCGCACCCAAGGCGGCTCCGGCGCAGCCGCGCCAGCGCGCCGTGCTGGGCCAGCTCAGCGACATGGACCTGCGCCTGCTGCGCGTGTTCAAGAGCGTGGTCGACTGCGGCGGCATGACGGCGGCCGAACTGGAGCTCAACATCGGCACCTCGACCGTCAGCCGCCACGTGAAGGACCTGGAGACGCGGCTGGGCCTGACGCTGTGCCGCCGCGGCCGCGCCGGCTTCGCGCTCACGGCCGAGGGCCAGCGCGTGTACGACGAGACGCTGCGGCTGCTGGCCTCGGTCGACGGCTTCCGCAGCGGCATCGACGACATCCACGGCCGCATGGGCGGCGAGCTGGACCTGGCCCTGTTCGACAAGACGGCCAGCAACCCGCAGGCGCGCATCGGCGAGGCGATCGCGCTGTTCTCGGAACGGGCGCCCGACGTGCGGCTCAACGTGCACGTGGCGTCCATCAACGCCATCGAGCGCGGCGTGATCGACGGCCGTTTCCAGGTCGGCGTGATTCCGGCGCACCGGGCCTCGCAGAGCCTGGCCTACGCCGACCTGTTCGGCGAGACGATGCAGATCTACGCCGGGCGGGCGCACCCCCTTTTCGGCAGCGCGGGCGCGGCCCTGGGCTGGGCCGAGCTGCGCCGCCATGCCTTCGCCGGGCTGGGCTACCACTCGCCCAACATGGAGCTGAGCCACGCCCGCCGCCTGGCGCGCAGCGCCACGGGCTACGACCAGGAGGCGATCGCGCTGCTGATCCTCTCGGGCCGGTACCTGGGCTTCCTGCCCGACCACTACGCCGCTGCGTTCGAGCGCGAGGGGCGCATGGCGGCCGTGTCGCCTGCGCAGTTGCGCTACGACTGCCGCTTCACGGCCATCTGGCGACGCTCGCCCCAGCCGGGGCGGGCCACGGCGCTGTTCGGCGAGTGTTTGGCGCAGGCGCACGCGGGCGCGTGATGCAGCCCGGGAGGCTGATGCAGATCAAGGTGGGCTGGCCCGTGCCGTCCTACAGTGCGGCGCTTTGGCCGCCATGCCCCTCGAGCTCTACCGCGACCCGCAGCATGTCTGCCTGATGTTCTCCGACCTCGTCCACGCGTCGGAGGCGGCGGTGCAGGCCAACCAGTTCCTGGTCGTCGACCACGGCGTGGGCGCGCTCATCGACCCGGGCGGCAACATCGCCTTCAACGAGTTGTTCCTCGGCATGGGGCGGCATTTCCCGCCGCAGCGACTGGCGTACCTGCTGGCCTCGCACGCCGACCCGGACATCATCGCCTCGCTGGACCGCTGGCTGACGTCGACGCAGGCGCAGCTCGTCATCTCGCGCGTGTGGGAGCGCTTCGTGCCGCATTTCGCCAAGAGCGGCAAGACGCAGGAGCGGGTGCTGGCGGTGCCCGATGCGGGCGGCATCCTGCCGCTGGGCAACAGCGAATTGCACCTGCTGCCCGCGCATTTCCTGCACGCCGAAGGCAACTTCCATTTCTACGATCCCGTGAGCCGCATCCTCTTCACCGGCGACCTGGGCGTGTCGATGACCAGCGGTGCCGATGCACAGCAGCCCGTGCGCGAGCTCGCATCCCACATCCCGCGCATGGAAGGCTTCCACCGTCGCTACATGGTGTCGAACAAGGTGCTGCGGCTGTGGGCGCAGATGGCGCGCGGCCTGGAGATCGCCATGCTGGTGCCGCAGCACGGCGCCCCGATCGAGGGCGCGGCAGCGATCGCGGATTTCTTCGACTGGGTCGAGTCGCTGGCCTGCGGCATCGACCTCTTCGGGCCCGAGGCCTACCGGCTGCCGATCCGCCCGCTGTTGCCTGCACGGCGCCGGCCGGCCTGATCGGCGCCGGGCGCTCGGCTCAGTCGGCGAGGCGGATCTTGCCGGCCTCCACGTATTGGTCGTACTGGATGCGCGGCATCGCGGTGGAGCCCACCACGCCGTTGGCCTGCTCCCAGCCCAGGATCACGCTGTCGTCGGTCTCCTCGATCTCGATCGGGCCCTCGGGGATCGGGAGGGGGACGCCGTCGCCGGGGGTGTAGGTCACGTGGCCGTGGATGGTCGCTTGGCGTTTCATGGCATCTCCTTTGGGGCAGCGCGGACGCACCGCAGGGGGCGCCGCTGGTGCTGCATTGCAGCGCAAATCGTGCGTTTCGGCTGTCGGACGAAAGCCTGCGCACGCGGCGCAAGCGCTGGTGTCATGAGAAAAAACAGCCTGCAGCCCCCGCCCTTCCTGCACAGCTTGCTATGAATTCGATAGCGTCCGGCCTGTGCCTCACCCGGGCTGCGCACCGCGCACGGCCGCGGGCATGGCCTGGCGCATGAGCGCCACGAAGCGCTGCAGGCGCGCCGGGTAGAAGCGGGCGTAGGGGTACACCAGGTACACCGGCAGCGGCGCCGCCTCCCAATCGGGCACCAGGTGGAGCAGGGCGCCGCTCGCGAGGTCCCCCGCCAGCAGCCAGGCCGAGCCCACCCCCACACCCAGGCCCTGCAGCGCGGCGCTGCGCAGGGCATAGAGGCTGTCGGTCGACAGGCGTGGCCGCAGCGACAGCACTTCCTGATCGCCGGTGCGGCGGTGCGTCAGGGCGATCTCGTGCCGGTAGAAGGTCTGCAGCGCCAGCCAGGGCAGGTCCGCGAGATCGCGCGCGTGCGCCGGCGCCGCACGGCCCTGCAGCACTGCGGGCGCGGCCACCACGATGCGCGGCACCTCGGCCAGGCGCATCGCCACCACCGACGGGTCGTCCACCTCGCCGACCTGGATCGCACAGTCGATGCCGTGGGCGATGAAGTCGGGCCGGCGGTCGTGCAGCAGCCATTCGACGTTCACCTGCGGATGGGTGCGAAGGAAGTCGGCCAGCGGCGCGACCAGCTGCTGCTGCCCGAAGGCGTGCGGCGCCACCACGCGGAGCAGGCCCTCGGGCGCGTCGCCGGTGCCGCGCATGTCGGCCTCGAAGGAGGCCCAGCTCGCCAGCAGTTCCTTGGCGCGGGCGTAGCAGCGCTCGCCGTCCTCGGTGAGCTTCATGGCATGGGTGGAACGCTGCAGCAGCCGCACGCCCAGCGAGCGTTCCAGCGCCTGCAGCCGGCGGCTCACGGTGGGCTGGGTCGACAGCATCTGCGCTGCCGCGGCCGACAGGCTGCCGGCCTCGACGATGCGCACGAAGGTCTGCATCAGCTCCAGCCGGTCGGGAGCCGGAACAACGGCATTGGAAGCGGGCTTGGTCATGCATGTAGCGTATAGCAATTGTTCCGGCAGCGGAGCTACCGAGTCGAGCCTGCGTCTTGCACACTCGCGCCATCGCTTCTCGAGATACGGGTAAACACCATGTCGAACATTCAATCAGCGCATGCGACGGCCGCCCCGGCGCCCGAGAGCGCCGCGGGCCTGCCGCCGGCGCTCACGCTGCTGCTGGCCAGCGGTGCCGGCTTCGGCGTCGCCGCGCTGTACTACGCCCAGCCGATGCTGGGGGTACTGGGCGCCGACATCGGCGCCTCCGACCGGCTGGTCGGCTTCGTGCCCACGCTCACTCAGCTGGGTTATGCGCTGGGCATCCTGCTGCTGGCGCCGCTGGGCGACCGCTACGACCGGCGGCGCATCATCCTGATCAAGGCGGCCGTGCTGTGCGCGGCGCTGCTGCTGGCCGGCGCCGCGCCGTCCATCGCCATGCTGCTGGCCGCCAGCCTGGTGATCGGCCTCTCGGCCACGCTGGCGCAGGACATCGTGCCGGCCGCCGCCACGCTCGCGCCCGAGACGCACCGCGGCAAGGTCGTCGGCACGGTCATGACGGGGCTGTTGCTGGGCATCCTGCTCTCGCGCGTGGTGAGCGGCTTCGTCGCCGAGCATTTCGGTTGGCGCTCGATGTTCGTGGCCGCCGCCGCCAGCATCGCGCTGATCGGCGCCGCCGCCTGGCGCGGGCTGCCGCGCTTCCGGCCGACCACGCACCTGGCCTACGGCGCGCTGCTGGGCTCGCTGGGCAAGCTGTGGCGCCAGCACGGCGCGCTGCGCCGCGCCGCCCTGGCGCAGGGCCTGCTCTCGGTGGGCTTCAGCGCCTTCTGGTCGACCCTGGCCGTGATGCTGCACGGCGCGCCCTTCCACCTCGGCAGCGCGGCGGCCGGTGCCTTCGGCCTGGCCGGGGCCGCCGGTGCCCTGGCGGCACCCATCGCCGGCCGCATCGCCGACCGGCGCGGGCCGGAACTGGTCACGCGCCTGGGGGCGGGGCTGGTGGTCCTGTCGTTCGCGCTGATGGCCCTGTCGCCGCTGCTGATGCCGCATGCCCGCCTGGGCCTGCTGGTGGCAAGCGCGATCGGCTTCGACCTCGGGCTGCAGGCGGCGCTGATCGCGCACCAGACCATCGTCTACAGCATCGACCCCGGCGCACGCAGCCGCCTCAACGCGGTGCTGTTCACCGGCACCTTCATCGGCATGGCGGCGGGCTCCGCGCTCGGCGCGCTGGCCCTGGCGCAGTGGGGCTGGATGGGCGTGACCGTGCTGGCCACCGTGTCGGCCCTGGGTGCCCTGGCGGTGCGCCTGTGGCCGGGCGCCGCCCAGGCGCGCTGAGCGGCGGCCAGCCCCAGGGAACGCGGCCGGGCAGATGCCGGCCGCGTCGTCGTTCAGCCCACGCGCACGTCAATGCGCCGCGCCTGCGCGTGCCGCGCCTTCGGGATGCGCAGCGTCAGCACGCCCTGGGCCAGCTCGGCGCTCACCTGCTCGGTGTCCAGTTCCTTGCTCAGGGTGAACACACGGCGAAAGCGCGGGGTCGGCACCTCGCGGTGGCTGGACTGCAGGGCGTCGGGCACCGCCAGCTGCATCTGGCCCTCGATGGTCAGCGTGCCGGCCTCCACCTCCAGCCGCAGCCGGTCCTTCGGCACGCCGGGCAGGTCGGCATACAGGGTGATGCCCTGCGCGTCTTCCACCACGTCCACGGGTGGGGTCAGGGCGTCCTCGGCGTCGTGCGAGGCCTGGGCGGCCTGCCGACTTGCAGGCTGCGTCGCACGAGGGGTCTGGATCTCGTTCATGGCGTCGTCTCCCGGTTCAATGGATCTCGATGCGGCGCGGCTGGGCCGCGGCGCGCCGGCGCACGGTGATGTGCAGCACGCCGTCCTGCAGGCGGGCGTCCACCCCCTCGGGGTCGGCATCGTCGGGCAGGGTGAGCGCGCGGTGGAACCTGCCGGCGAAGCGCTCGTGGATGTGGACCGCGGCCTTGCTCTGCGCGTCGGGCAGGGCGCTGCGGCGCTCGCCGCTGACGGTGAGCAGCCCGCGCTCGAGCTGCACCTCGATCGAGGCCGGGTCGACGCCCGGCACGAAGGCGTAGATCTCGAGCGCCTGCGGCGTGTGGCCGACGTTGAGCGCGGGAAAGCCCTGGCGGGCCGGGCCGCGGATGGTGGGAGACAGATCGAAGGCCTGCTGCATCTCGCGCTGCAGGCGATCCATCTCGGCGAGCATGTCGCGCGGGAACGCGGATCGGTACATGGCGAAACCTCCTGAAGTCGAACATCGATGCGGAGCACGCAGGCCGAAGCGCGGCGGCTCCGAGGGGCCATCTAGGTGCTCCCGCGTTCGCTTCAAGTAGGAAATTTCAGGCGTGTGCGAGGTCGTTTGCCAGCCCCTCTTGAAATGCCGCCGTCCACACCTATTTCGCCCTTCGTCACGACGCATGGTTCATCGAGACAAGGAGGCATGACATGACCATCGATCCGACGCCCCCCGCTTCCGGCGCAGCGTCGCGGCCATCACCGTCGCGCTACCGCGGCGTGGACATCCGCATCGACGTGGAGCGCACGCCCCACTGCACCTTCGGCCGCGCCGACCTGTTCGAGGACACGCAGTTCCGCGGCCGGCTGTCCATCGGCAGCCCCGATGCGACGCCCGAGGACGTGGCGAACCGGCTGGCCCGCCTGGCACGCGCCAAGGTCGACATCTGGCGCTCGGTGCAGCGGCACCGGCGCAGCGCCCATTGAGCGCGGCGCCGGCGGCGCCTCAGCGGCCTTCGTAGGCCGCGCGCAGCGCGGCGATGTCGAGCTTGCCCATCTTCATCATGGCCGCCATGGCGCGCGCCGCGCCGGCGGTGTCGGGGCCCTGGAGCATCTCGATCATCGGCCGCGGCACGATCTGCCACGACAGGCCGAAGCGGTCCTTCACCCAGCCGCAGGGGCCTTCGGAGCCGCCCTCGCTCAGCTGCGCCCACAGGCGGTCGACCTCCGCCTGGTCGGCGCAGTCCACTGACAGCGAGATCGCCTCGGTGAAGGGAAACTGCGGCCCGCCGTTGAGGGCCAGCAGTTCCTGGCCCTCGACCTCGAAGCGGATCGTCAGCACCTTGCCCTTGAGATGGGGCACGGCGTCGTTGTAGTGCGAGGTCTCGAGCACGCGCGAATCGGGGAAGACGCGCATGTAGTGCGCCACCGCCTCCTCGGCGTCGAAGTCGAACCACAGGCAGGGTGTGATCTTGCGCATGGCGGGCTCCTCAGCCCTTGGCGAGCAGTTCGGCCAGCTGGTCCGCGCACAGGCCCCAGCCTTCGTGGAAGCCCATCTTCTCGTGCGTCTCGCGGTCGGCCGCGCTCCAGTGCATGGCGGTGGCGGTGTAGCGCGTCTTGCCGGCGCCTTCGGGCTCGAAGCTCACCACCGCGATCATCTTGATCGGCTGCGGATCGGCCGGCACCCAACCGGGCGTGAAGATGTTCGTGAACACGAGCTTGCGGTTGGGCACGATCTCGAGGAACACGCCGTCGTTGGGGTACTCGTTGCCTTCCGGGTCGCGCATCACCACCAGCGACTGGCCGCCGGGGCGCAGGTCGTGCTGCACCTTGGCGATGGTCCATGGGCGCGGGACGAACCACTGCTTGAGCAGCTCGGGCTCGGTCCAGGCGCGGAAGACTTTCTCCGGCGTGGCGTCGAAGAGGCGCGTGAGGGTCAGCGCATGGGCATCGCTCGCGGCGACGTTGCGGCAGGGGTCGGGGTTCGTCGTGTCGGTCATGATGAGCTCCTGATGGAAAAGCAGGCTGAGGAAGTCCCTGCAGCCGCGCGGGCCGCAAGGTCGGGGGAACGGAAAACAGAAGAAAAAGGGTGCGCGCGAACGGCTGGCCTAGAAGGCGCGCCCGTCCACGTGCTTCACCGGGATGGCCTCGAGGTCGATGCCTTCCACGCAGCGCAGGTTGATCGCCACCATCGGCGAGCCATCGGGCTTCTTCCCTTCGGCGTAGGGATGGATGCCGCAGACGGTGCAGAAGCGATGCGCGATCACATGCCGGTGGAAGAGATAGCGCCCCAGCTTGCCGTCGTCGGACTCGAAGCGCACCTGCTCCGGCGGCACGAACCAGAGCAGCGAGCCCTTGCGCTGGCACATCGAGCAGTTGCAGGCCATGCCCGAGTCGATGGTGCCGTCGACCTCGAGGCGCACGGCGCCGCAATGGCAGCTCACACGGTGGGTGGTGGCGCTCATGGGTGTCACCTCGCTCAGGCGTTGACGATCATCCGGAAGCCGCCGTAGATCATCCGCTTGCCGTCGAAGGGCATGGGGTTGGCGTCGGGCTGCATGCGCGGGTCGGCCATGACCTTCTGCCAAGCCGCGTCGCGCACCGCCTTCGACGGCCAGGTGATCCACGAGAACACGGCGGTCTCGTCCGGCTCGCGCTTGACGGCCAGGGTGAACGACGTGAGCTTGCCCTCGGGCACGTCGTCGCCCCAGCATTCGACGACGGCGAGCGCGCCGAACTCCTTGAACATCTCGGCCGCCCTGGCCGCATGCGCGCGGTACTTCTCCTGGTTGGCGGTGGGCACGGCGGCCACGAAGCCGTCGACGTAGTGCATCGTCATGGTGTGTCTCCTTGGTTGGACGGAACGGGAACGGGAAGGGGGTCGATGCGACCAGGCGCCACCGGCGGAGCCAGCGCCACCGCCGCACCGGGCGTGAGCAGTGCCTGCACGTAGGCGCGCAGGTGGGCCACGCAGACCGACGCGATGCGCGCGCCGCCCTGCGCCTTGGCCAACACGAAGGCGCCCTGCAGCGCGGCCTGGGTGTAGAGCGCCAGCTCCTGCGCGTCCCAGGTGGCGTCGGGCACGTACAGCGCCTGTGCCTCGGCGATGTCCACCGCCACCGTGTGCGCGTGCCCGTCGATGCCGGCATTGCAGGCATCGCGGATGGCGGGGTGGGTGGTGAAGGTCTCCTGCACCATGGTGCCGAGCAGGCAGGTGAAGTCGGGGAGTTCGCCGGCCAGCATCACGGCACGCAGGTCGAGGTAGCCCAGCACGCGGTCGCGCGGGTCGGCCAGGCGGTGGTAGTTGGCCGCGGCGAAGGCGGCGCCGGTGACGTCGCTCCAGTGCAGCGTGGCCTGGATCGCGAGGTCTTCCTTGCCCTTGAAGTGGTGGAAGAAGCTGCCCTTGGTGACGCCGGCGGCCTGGCAGATCTCGTCGACCGTCGTGGCGGTGTAGCCCTTGGTGCGGATGACCTGCAGCGCGGCGTCGAGCAGCCGGGTGCGCGACGGGAGGGCAGGGGAGGAAAGGGTGTTCATGGCCATACCGATTGGTTGGTATGGACTATACGTACCGATTGGTATGGCGCAAGAGAAAAAATGTAACTCTCGTCCGGATCGGCAATGAAATCGGCCTCTGGCGCCCGTCCTGCCTGCGCGAGCAGCTATGAATTCAGGAGCAAAAAAGTACGCGGCGCGTGCGCGCAGCCGTGCGAGCCCGGGGTCGCGCGTCCCAGTCGGCCGCTGCGCCATCGCCGCCCGTCCGGCCGCCGGGCGGCGGCGCGGCCGACAATCCGCCCCCATGACCACGCTCGCCTCCGTCGGCCGGCGCCTCGGCATCGACGCAGCGGGCGCCGCCCTCGCGCTGCGCATGGCCGTGGCTGCCACACTGGCCTTCGCCATCGCCGCGGCCCTTCACGTCCACAACGCCTACTGGGCCGCGATGCCGGTGTGGGTCGTCGCACAGAACGCCCGCGGGCTGCTCATCGAGCGCGGCTTCTTCCGCATCGTCGGCACGCTGATCGGCGCGGCGGCGGGTTTCGCCATCCTGCGCGCCGTGCCCGGCCCCTATGCGGCGCTGGCCCTGCTGGGCCTGTGGGTGGCGGGCGGCGCCGCGGCCGCGGCGCTGCTGCGCGGCGTGGTGTCCTATGCAGCACTGATGGCCGGCATGACGGCGGCCGTGGTCGTGCTGCCCTCGGTGCTGGCGCCGGAGCGGCTGTTGCCGCTGGCGGTCGCTCGCGTCGAGTGCACGCTGATCGGCGTCGTGGTGGTGACCCTGGTCACGGGCTTCTTCACGCCCTCCGCCCGTCGGCGCGAGTTCTACCAGCGCGTGCGACAGCTGGCGGCCGACGCCGCCGGCTTCGCCGCCGAGGCCGCCGGCGGCCGCCCCGCGCGCGACACGGCCGCGCTGGAGCGGCGCGTGCTGACCGAGATGGTCGAGGTCGACACCGCCGCCCGCACCGTCGCCGCCGGATCGGTCGAAGGCTACCGGCGCCTGCGCTACACGACGGCGCTGGTGGCGGCGTCCATTGCGCTGATGGCCGCCGCAGCGGCGCTGCGCGCCCGGCGCCTGCGCGGCGAACCGGTGCCCGACGCGCTGGCGGGCCAACTGGCCAGCCAGGCCGCGCTCCTGCGCGAGGCTGCGCCCTGGGAACCGGCCCCCCTCGACCCGGCCCAGCTCCCCGGCGGCGCCACCACGCCCGAGGAGCGCGTGCACCGCGCCATGGCCTGGCTGGTGGCGGCGGAGCAAGCCCTTTTCGCGCAGCGCGTCGACACGGCCGCCGAAGAGCGCGGGTTCGCTCCGCGTGCGAGCGCCTACCTGACGCCGCACCGCGACTGGCACCGCGCCGCGAGCAATGCCGTGGCCGCCGGGCTGGGCACCTTCGCCGCTGCGGCCGTGGGCCTGGCCTCCGGGTGGCCGGCGGCGGAACTGGCGGCCCTGGGCGTGTGCATCTTCTCGATGGTCCTGGGAACGTTGCCGGCGCCGCGCGCGGTGGCGCCGAAGCTCATTGCCGGCGTGGCCGCGGGCGTGGTGGCCGCCACCTTCTACCGCTTCGTGGTGCAGCCGCACGTGGCCGGCCCGGCGTCGCTGGTGCTGAGCATCGTGCCCTTCATCGTCGTCGGCGCGCTGGCGCGCGTGAGCCGCCACACCGCCATGCCGGCGTTGGACGCCAACATGTGCTTCATGCTCGGCAGCCAGGCCGGCATGCCGGCCGCCGGCGGGCCGGAGATCCTCAATGGGGCCGCGGCGCTGATGACGGGGGCGGTGCTGGTGGGCAGTGCCTTCCTGCTGGCGCCCGACCGCTCGGCCACGCGTTCGCAGGCGCTGGCCGGACACATCCGGCGCGACGTCGCGCGCCTTTTCGACAACCCGCGCACCCGCGCAGCCGCCGTGGCGGGCGAGTGGCATGCGCGGACGGCGCGGCGCATCCTGCGCCTGCTGCTCGACCTGCAGCGCGCTGGCCGCTCCGGCGAGGCGCCCGAAGGGCTGCTGGCGGCGCTGAACCTGGGCCATGCCGTCACCGCCCTGCAGGATGCGCTGGACGCCTGCGGCGGCAGCGACCCGCAGCGCGCCGCGCTCGAAACCGTGCTGCATGCCCTGCAGGCCTTCGACCGGGACCCCGAAGGCGCTGGGGCGGCGGCGCTCCAGGCCGGCGCCGCCGTGCACGACCCGGCGCTGCGCCAGGTCGTGCACGACGCCGCCGATGCGCTGCGCGAGGGTGCCGCGCTGTGGAGGCCGACGGCCTGAGCATCGCGGCTGCCTGGCGCCGCGCCGTTCGCACGGCCGATGGGAATGGCACCGTGCCGGGCCGGGTCCGACAGCGCCCCGAACAGCCGTTGCGGTCGCGCG
Source organism: Comamonadaceae bacterium ALPHA2B (assembly GCA_005503065.1). Taxonomy (GTDB): domain Bacteria; phylum Pseudomonadota; class Gammaproteobacteria; order Burkholderiales; family Burkholderiaceae_C; genus Xenophilus. The sequence goes on along the minus strand of SCOE01000035.1, from coordinate 20,084 downwards.
CCGGGGCCTTATCCGACAGGCGAAGCGATCCGGCGCGGTTACGCTCGCCCGCATCATCCGGCGCCCTTGCGGGCCGCGCCCCATGAGCCAACCCGAAAAACCGCCGATCCCCGGCCGCAGCCCTGTCCAGATCGAGGACGGCGGGCCATCCGAATTCGTCTCGCACAAGGACGACATCTTCTTCGCCGCGATCGAGACCACGCGCATGCCGATGCTCGTGACCGATCCGCGCCAGTCCGACAACCCCATCGTCTTCGCCAACCGCGCCTTCATCGCCATGACCGGTTATGCGCGCGAAGAGATCGTGGGCCACAACTGCCGCTTTCTGCAGGGGCCGGCAACCGACCGGCAGACCGTGCAGGCGATCCGCCAGGCGATCGAGGAGCGGCGCGAGATCTCGCTCGAGATCCTCAACTACCGCAAGGACGGCTCCACCTTCTGGAACGCGCTGTTCATCTCGCCTGTGTACAACCGCCGCGACGAACTGGTGTTCTTCTTCGCCTCGCAGCTGGACGTGAGCCGCCGCCGCGATGCCGAGGAAGGCCTGGCCCAGTCACAGAAGATGGAGGCGTTGGGCCAGCTCACTGGCGGCATCGCGCATGACTTCAACAACCTGCTGCAGGTCATGTCGGGCCACCTGGACCTGATGGGCGTGCGTGCCCGCCTGGGCAAGCTCGGCGCCGAAGACCTGGCCCGCGGCATCGAGAGCATCCGCAGCGCGGTGACCAAGGCGTCCACCCTCACCCAGCAGCTGCTGGCCTTCTCGCGCAAGCAGAAGCTGCGCGGCCGCACCATCAACCTCAACACCCTGGCCACCGGCATGACGGCGCTCGTGCAGCGCACGCTGGGCGAGCAGATCCAGCTCGAGTTCGACCTCGCGCCCGACCTGCCCAACTGCGAGCTCGACACGACACAGGTCGAGGTGGCGCTGCTCAACGTGCTCGTGAACGCGCGCGACGCCATGCCCGATGGGGGGCGCATCCGCATCGAGACGCGTGCGGTCGAAGCGGCCAATGAAGGCGACGACAGCGGCGACCTGCCCGCGGGCCTGCGCCCCGGGGCCTATGCGGCCCTGTCGGTCACCGATACCGGCAGCGGCATCGCGCCCGAGATCATCGCGCGCGTGATGGACCCCTTCTTCACCACCAAGGACGAGGGCAAGGGCACCGGCCTGGGCCTGTCGATGGTGTACGGCTTCGCGAAGCAGTCGGGCGGTACGGCGACGGTTTCGTCGGAGCCGGGGCAGGGCACCACGGTGCGCATGTTCTTTCCCGCCGTGCGCGGTGCCGTGCGTGTCGAGGGCGAGGCCGGCCCGCGGCCCAACGAACGGGGCGGGACCGAGACCATCCTGGTGGTGGAGGACCGGCCCGAGGTGTCCGAGCTCGCGCGCGACATGCTCGAGGGCCTGGGCTACCGCGTGCACGTGGCCGACACGGGGCGCGCCGCCCTGGAACTGGTGCGCTCGCTGCCGCCGGACCGCATGCCCGACCTGCTGTTCTCCGACGTGGTGATGCCTGGCGGCATCAACGGCTACACGCTGGCCCGCGAGATGCGGCGCCTGCTGCCGTCCGTGCACGTGCTGCTGACCACCGGCTACGACCGCGACATGGGCAACATCGACCAGGTTGCGCCCTCGGAGTTCGACATCCTCAAGAAGCCGTACCGCCTGTCGGACCTGGCGCTGCGCGTGCGCATGGCGCTCGACGGTGCCACCGGCACGCGGACCTGAACGGCCTCGCCTTCAGGCCGCGCGCAGCGCGAGCCGCAGAATGAAATCCATCGACTCGCCCCGCGCGCGCTGCACGGCGTTGAGCGAGACGCGCACGCGGTAGTCGCCGTCGGCGCTCAAGCGGCCTTGCCACAGCGGCAGGGCAGAGAACTCGCTCATGAAGAGCGCGTCCGTCTGTTGCGGCCCCAGCACCTTGAAGGAGGCGCCCGGTGCCAGCGTCTCCAGCTCCACCTCGAGCGACTGCCCGGCGCGCCCCTGGATCACGTAATCGCGCACGCTGTGCGTGCGCGCCTGCAGACGTCCGCGCAGCAGGCGCATGCCGCCACGCCGGGCGAAGCGCACACGCATCCACGGCACGCGGGCCGTCGGTGGAGCGGGCGCCTTGACCTGGGCTGCCGCGGCGGTCGGCAGCAGCGTGGCTGCCGCAGCCCACAGCAGCCAGCGGCGGCGGGTGTCGGACGGGTGGAGGCGGGCGTGCAAGTGCATCAGCGAAGGGGGAGGGTGAAGGTCGCAGCCAGCGGCAGGCCATCCGAAGGCAGGCTGCTGGCCACGACGATGGCCTGGCGCGCGCCGCGGTGCGCGCTTTCGGCCAGGGCCTGCCACAGCCACCGCACCGAGGCCTTGTCGAGCGCGGCGGTGGGCTCGTCGAGCAGCACCAGGGCGCGTCCGCTGGCCAGCGCGGCTGCCAGAACCACCTTGCGGCGCGAGCCGGTGGAAAGCATGTCCATGCGCTTGTCGAGGTGCTCGCCCAGGGCGAAGCCCTCGACCATCAGGGACCAGCGCGCGGCATCGAATCCGGGGTCGTCCTCGCGCCAGGCGGCGGTGCAGGCATGCGGCGTGAGTGCATCGAGCGCCGCTTCGCGTGCATCGACATGGAAGACCGCGCGCCGGTACGCCTGCGGCGCCTGCGCGAGATGGATGCCCTCCAGCACCAGCGTCCCCTGCGCCGGCTGCTCGCCGGCCAGCACCCGCAGCAGCGTGGTCTTGCCCGAGCCGGTGTCGCCCTCGACCAGCGTGAGGCCGGCGGGCAGGGCGAGCGACTCGCAGGCGATCAGCGGTGCTTCGCCGGGGAAGGCGACGCGCAATCGGCGCAGTTGCAGGATGGGGGTGGGCTCGTGGGCAGTCATGGTGCGGACTCGTCTCCAACGCCGCAGCGCGGCCGGAGGTGGACCGCATTGTCGTTGCGGCGCGCCGCGTGCCTCGGATCAGTCGCGATGGCGCTGGTCGATCAGGCGGGCCGTCAGGTCGGCCGCCATCCGCAGGCGCTTGAGGTCGCGCTCGACGAGCGGTCGGGCCGCCGCGAAGGTGAAGCAGCACATCGTGCCGTAGATGCTGCCGTCGCCCAGCACCACGGGCGTGCTCAGGTGCGAGCCGATGCCGAAGGGCGTTGCCGGCAGTTCGGCGGCGCCGGGGAGCAGGCGCACGTCCTGGATGCTCTGCGGCAGGCGGCCGTCGATCACGCGCTGGCAGAAGCTCTCTTCCGCCGGCGCCGAGTCGCCGGCGGCGATGACCTCGGCCCCGGCGCGGGTGTCGACGGTGACGAAGTAGCGCCGCCCGCCATGCAGGTGCGACACGAAGGCCACGTCCATCTCCAGATGCTCGCGCATGAGCCGCACCACCTCGTGCACGGCACGATCGATGCGTTCGGCCGACGCGTCCGCAGGCAGCGCCGCGGCACGTCCGAGTACCTCTTCGAACAATTCAGCGACCATCGCGCCCGACTCCTTTTGTTGCAAACCCTTTTAAGGTGCAAGCCGCCCTCGCGTCAATCGGCGCGAAGCCGATGTCTCAGGCGTCGATGAACAGGGCGGGATCGACCATCGCGCGGTTGAGCATCACCGACCAGTGCAGGTGCGGCCCGGTCACGCGGCCCGTGGCGCCGACGGCGCAGAAGGCCTCGCCCGCCTTCACGGCGTCGCCCACCTTGCAGTCGATGCGGCTGAGGTGGCAGTACATGCTGAGCAGGCCCGAGCCGTGGTCGAGCCAGACCGTGCCGCCGTTGAAGAAGTAGTCGCCGGTGTCGATCACTCGGCCCCTGATCGGGGCGCGCACGGGCGTGCCGGTGCCGGCCGCGATGTCCATGCCGCTGTGCGGATTGCGCGATTGCCCGTTGAACACCCGGCGCAGGCCGAAGGAGCTGGAGCGCCGCCCCGGCACCGGCACCGCCATGTGCAGCGTGGCGGGCGGTGCGTCGGTGACGGTCGCCATCACGCCCGCAAGGTGGTCGCGCTCGCGTTCGTAGCGCGCCGTGTCCTCCGCGGAGAGGTCCACGGTGCCGGGCGCGACCTTCAGGTGCTGCTCGCGGTACTGCTTGGGTCCAACGGTGTACAGGACGCTGCGGCCGGCGCTGGTGATGGCCGCCTCGCCCGGCGTGGCCGCCAGCGGGATGCCGACCAGCGCGGTCCAGTCGATCGCATCGCCCACCACCAGCAGCGGCACCTGGGCGTCGCCGATGCGCGTGTGCGCCGTGGGCCGCTCGGCCCCCGGCCCGAGCGACAGCCGCGCCACGCCGCCCGGCACCGCCAGCGCCTTCGGCCAGAGTGCGGGCGCCGGCGGGGCGGGCGGCGCGGCCTGGGTGCGCGCGGCCCAGACGGCGGGGGCGGCGAGGCCGGCAGCCAGGCCGGCGATCACGTGGCGGCGGGGCAGGAAGGAGGCAGGAGCGGTCGATGTCATGCGAAGGGGCAGGTTGGGGGCCGAACGGGCCGCTTGCGCCCGCGCATCGGACGCGGGGTGCTATGAAGTTTATAGCGGGCGCCGGCCCCCCCTGCGCATCAGCCCTGCGGCAAGGCCGACGCCTCGTACTGCTGCACGAACTCGCCCGTCGGAGGAATGGGCTTGATGACGTCGATCAGCACACCATTCGGGTCGCGCGTGATGAAGTGGCGCTGGCCGAAGGCCTCGTCGCGCAGCGGCAACAGCACCGGCAGACCGGCGGCCTGCACGCGCGCATGGAAGGCATCCACGTCTTCGACCTCGAAGTTCAGCAGCAGGCCGGCCGCCACCTGGCCGCGTGCGGCCTCGGGAATGGTGGCGTGGCTGCCGTCAAGCACGGCCAGGTTGACCGCGGCATCGCCTTCGAGCTGCAGGTGGACATACCAGTCGCTCGTGAACAGCGGCACGAAGCCGAAGTGCGTGCGCCAGAAGTCGGCGGTGCCGGCGACGTCTCGGGTCATGACGACGGGGTAGTAGCTGGTGACCTGGAAGGGGGCGGGCATGGCATCTCCTGAGAAGGTTGATTAACATACAGGCTGCATGTTTTCTCGAAGATTAACGTACAGGCTGTATGTATGTCATTGAATGACCCTGCCGAGCGCCCGTCCATGACCGCCGAGGTCATCCCGGCCGCCCCGCGCAGCAACCGCGAGCGCACCGAGGCCACGCGCGGTGCGCTGATGGACGCGGCGCGCGCCCTCTTCGTCGAGAAGGGGTATGCCGGCACCTCCACGCCGGAGGTGGTGGCCGCGGCGGGCACCACGCGCGGCGCGCTGTACCACCACTTCGCCGACAAGCGCGACCTGTTCCGCGCCGTGCTGGCGCGCGAAATGGCGGCGGTGGCGGATGAGATCCGCGCGGCGGCGCGGGACGGCCTGCCGCCGCTCAAGGCGCTCGTTGCCGGCAGCGACGCCTACCTGCGCGCCATGACGGCGCCGGGCCGCACGCGGCTGCTGCTGGTCGACGGGCCGGCCGTGCTCGGCCTGGCGCAGGTGCTGGCGATGGACGGGGCCGCCGCTGCGGCGACGCTGGCCGAGGGCCTGACCGCCGCCGGCGTCGCCCCGCGGGGCGTGGTGCTGCCGGTGCTGGCCGACCTGCTGTCGGCGGCCTTCGATCGTGCGGCGCTGGCGGTCGATGCGGGTGGCGACCTCAAGGCGCAGCAGGCCGCGATGGCCTGGCTGCTGCGCCAATTGGTGGAATGAAGGCGGCGGTGTTTCAAGAAAAAAGCGGCTGCAGCGCCCGATCCACGGGCGCGAGCAGCTATGAAATCAATAGCAAATCGGATCCGGCGCCATGAAGTACCCCGATCGGGTAGCGGCACCAATGGCCGCCCGCGCTCAGGCCAGGACCTGTGCCACCGACCAAGCGTCGTAGCCCGCAGGCGAGCCCATATGGCGCCATGTCGCCGCGACTGCCGCTGCCAAGGCGGGCGTTCCGACACCGGCTGCCAGAAGCGTTCGCCCGTTCATGGTCCGCCATTGTGGGGCGGCACCCATGGCGAACCCTTGACGCGGAACAAGGGCGCAGGACGCTAGCAGCAGCGCCCTTTGCCCGCGCCGTAACGCGCCTCCAGCCGCTCGCGGAAGAAGGCCTCGTAGCTCATCGGCGCGCGGTCCGGGTGCGTGGCCGCCATGTGCGACAGGTAGGTGTCGTAGTCGGGCAGCCCCACCATCAGCCGCAGCGACTGGCCCAGCGCGCGCGTCGAGCGTGCAAGGTAGCGCCCGGCCTCGGGCAGGTCGAGGCCGCCGAGTGTCACCCTCATCGCGCGGGCGCCGCCGCGAGCGGTTCGTACGGCGTCTCGTGCACGGTCGGCCGGTTGGCGGCACGTGCGGCCAGGCAGGCCCTGATGCTGTAGACCAGCACGCTCAGCACCACGAACATGAACAGCGCACACAGCCCCGCGTCGAGCCGGTCGTTGAAGACGATCCGGGCCATCGCCTCGGGCGTCTTGGCCGGCGCCACGAGCACGCCGTTGGCCAGGCCTTCGGTGTAGCGCGCGGCGTGCGAGAGGAAGCCCACCTTCGGATCGGCCGAGAAGATCTTCTGCCAGCCGGCCGTGAGCGTGCAGGCCAGCAGCCAGGCGGCCGGCGCTGCCGCCACCCAGGCATAGCGCTCGCGCTTCATACGGAACAGCACCACCACGCCCAGCATCAGCGCCACCGCGGCCAGCATCTGGTTGGAGATGCCGAACAGCGGCCACAGCGTGTTGATGCCGCCCAGCGGATCGACCACGCCCTGGTAGAGGAAGTAGCCCCAGGCCGCCACGGTGAGCGCGGTGGCGAAGAGGTTGGCCGGCAGCGAATCGGTGCGCTTGAGCGCGGGCACGAAGCTGCCCATCAGGTCCTGCAGCATGAAGCGGCCGGCGCGGGTGCCCGCGTCGACGGCGGTGAGGATGAACAGCGCCTCGAACAGGATCGCGAAGTGGTACCAGAAGGCCATCATGGCCGGGCCGCCGATGGCCTGGTGAAGGATGTGGGCCATGCCCACGGCCAGGGTGGGCGCGCCGCCGGCGCGGCCGAGGATGGTGCTCTCGCCCACGTCCTTGGCGGTCTGCAGCAGCATGTCGGGCGTGACGGTGAAGCCCCAGCCCGAGATCACCTTCGCCACCGCCTCGGGCGTGCTGCCCACCAGCGCGGCCGGGCTGTTCATCGCGAAGTACACGCCCGGCTCGATGCACGAGGCCGCGACCAGCGCCATCACCGCCACGAAGGACTCGGCCAGCATGCCGCCGTAGCCGATGAAGCGGGCGTGCTTCTCGTTGTCCAGCATCTTGGGCGTGGTGCCCGAAGAGATCAACGCGTGGAAGCCCGACACCGCGCCGCAGGCGATGGTGATGAAGAGGAACGGGAACAGGCTGCCCGACCACACCGGACCATTGCCCTGCGCGAACTGCGTGAGCGCCGGCATCTGCAGCGTGGGCATCACGAACACGATGCCGATGGCCAGCGCGACGATGGTGCCGATCTTCAGGAAGGTCGAGAGGTAGTCGCGCGGCGCCAGCAGCAGCCACACCGGCAGGCTGGCGGCCACCAAGCCGTAGCCCACCAGCATCCAGGTCAGCGCCTTGCCGTCGAAGGTGAAGAGCGGCGCCCACTCGGGGCTCTGGCTCACGGCCTGGCCGCCGAAGATGGCCGCCATCAGCAGCACGAAGCCGATCACCGACACCTCGCCGATGCGGCCCGGGCGGATGTAGCGCAGGTAGAGCCCCATGAACACCGCCACCGGAACGGTCGCCGCCACGGTGAAGGTGCCCCAGGGCGATTCGGCCAGCGCCTTCACCACGATCAGCGCCAGCACCGCCAGGATGATGATCATGATCATGAAGGTGCCGAAGAGGGCGATCATGCCGGGCACCACGCCCATCTCCTGCTTGACCAGGTCGCCCAGCGAGCGGCCGTCGCGCCGCGTGGAGATGAACAGGATGATGAAGTCCTGCACCGCCCCGGCGAAGACCACGCCGGCCAGCACCCACAGCAGGCCGGGCAGGTAGCCCATCTGCGCCGCCAGCACCGGGCCCACCAGCGGGCCCGCGCCCGCGATGGCCGCGAAGTGGTGGCCGAACAGCACGTTCTTGTCGGTCGGCACGTAGTCCAGGCCGTCGTTGTGGCGGTGCGCCGGCGTCTTGCGGCTGCCGTCCAGGCCGAGCACCTTGTCGGCGATGAAGAGGCTGTAGTAGCGGTAGGCGATCAGGTAGACGCAGATGGCGGCCGTGACCACCCACAGCGCGTTGATGCTTTCGCCTCGGCTGAGCGCCACGGTGCCGAGCGCGAAGGCGCCGACCACGGCCACGACCAGCCACACCAGGTGGCGGCGGATGCTGTGCATGAAGATGTCTCCTCGGGTTGGAACCCAGGGAGTCTTTCCTGTGCGGGGCGAGGGCGCATCGGTTGCAGTGCGCAGGCCGGTTGCGCAGGATTGCCTAAGGGACAACCCTAGGCACGCTGAGAAGTGTCAACCGCCGCCGAACTGCCGCGTGTGCTCCACCGCGTACTTGATGAGCTCGGCCTGGCCGTCGATGCCCAGGCGGCGCTTGATGCTCTGGCGGTGCGCGTCGACGGTGCGCACGCTCAGGCCCAGGCTGCGCGCGATCTGCTTGCTCGATTCGCCGCGGCCCAGCGCGGTGAGGATCTCGGCCTCCCGCGGTGTGAGCAAGGGCCGTGCCGACTGGTTGCGAAACAGCTTCTTCGACACCGCGGGGCTGAGGAAGGTGCCGCCGGCCGACACGGCCTCGATCGCGGCCACGATCTCCGAGGCCGGCGCATCCTTGAGCACGTAGCCGTGCGCGCCCGCCTGCAGCGCGCGCTGCACGTATTCGGGGTTGTCGTACATGCTCAGCATCACCACGTGCGGCGGCTCCGGCCGCTGGAGCAGCAGCGCGGCCAGCTCGATGCCGTTCATGTCCTTCATGCCGACGTCGACCAGCATGAGGTCGGGCCGCAGCGCATCGACCTGCGCCAGCGCCTCGGCGGCGCTGCCTGCCTCGCCAACGATCTCCAGCCCAGGCATCGCGCCCAGGCGCGCGCGCAGGCCGTCGCGCACCAGCGGGTGGTCGTCGACGAGGAAGAGGCGCACGGGCGTTGCAGTGCTCATGCGGTGGCTCCTTCGGCGCGGGCGCTCGCGGCCGGCACCTCGGCGGTGATGGTGGTGCGGCCCGCGCCCGAGCGCACGTCGAGCTGGCCGTCGATCGCGCCCAGGCGCTCGCGCATGTTGCGCAGCCCGATACCGCGGCGCGGGTCGGCCTGCGTGGCCTCGACGTCGAAGCCCGCGCCGTCGTCCTCCACATCGAGCCGAACGCCCGTGGCGGCACCGAATCGCAGCGCGATGTGCACCCGCCGGGCGCGCGCATGCTTGTGGACGTTGGTCAGCGCCTCCTGCGCGACGCGAAAGAGCGCGGTCTTCACGTCCTGCGACAGCTCGAAGGGCTCGCCCTGCACGTCGAGGGTGGCCGTCAGCGTGCCGTCCTCGGCGAACTCGTCGACCAGCCGCTCGATGGCGGCCGGCAGGCCCAGTGTGTCGAGCAGGGCAGGGCGCAGCCGGTGCGAGATGCGCCGCACCTCGGTGAGCGAATCGCCCAGCCGCTGCAGCGCCTTGGGCAGCGCGGGCGGCACCGGCCGCTGCTCGCGTGCCAGCGCGTCGACGGCCGATTCGATCAGCAGCTTGGCCGACACCAGCGTCTGGCTGGTGCCGTCGTGCAGCTCGCGGGCGAGGTGGCCGCGTTCCTCCTCCTGCGACTGCACCACGCGCCGCGCGAGCAGGCGCAGCTTGGCCTCGGCCACGCGGTGCTCGCTGAGGTTGAGCGCCAGCCCGCCGGCGCTCACGGCCGCCAGGCACAGCGCGGCGATGCCGGCGATCCACAGCAGCGTGGTCGTCACGTTGCTGCTGATCTGCCGGTCCAGCGAAGCCATGGTGGTCTGGATGTCGTCCAGGTACAGCCCGGTGCCGACCATCCAGTTCCAGCGCGGGAAGGCCGTCACGTAGCCCAGCTTGGGCGCGGCGGTGCCCAGCGAGGGCTTGCGCCATTCGTATTCGACGTAGCTGCCGCCGCCGCGCTGTGCGCCGGCGATGAGATCGCGGATCGTGTAGCGGCCCTGCGAGTCGCGCAGGTCCCACAGGTCCTGGCCCACGAGTTCCGGCTGGCGCGAATGCATCAGCGAGCGGCCCTGCAGGTCGTAGACGAAGAAATAGCCGTCGCTGCCGTAGTCCAGCGCTGCCAGGCGCCGCAGCGCCTCGGCGCGCGTGGCCTCGTCGTCCTGGCCGGCCTCGTACAGCGGGCGCACGATGCTCACCGCCAGGTCGACGTAGCTGCGCAATTCGCTGCGGCGCTGCGCCATGTAGCTCTGCTCGATCAGCACCCGCTCGCGCTGCGCGAGGTCGCGCTCCTGGTGGCGCACTGCCAGGGCCACCAGCAGCAGCGCCACCAGCAGCGGGGCCACGGCCAGGGCGACGATCTTGGTGCGCAGGTTCACGGGGGGCGAGCCTACCAGCAGGAGCCGCGGCGCGGCAGGCAGGGACCGTCATGGACAATGCCGTCGCGACATCCGAAGGACCTCCCCGTGCCAGCGAAACCCCGACAGCCCGCCCGCGCATCGACCGCCCCTGCGGCCACCGCGCCTCGCGCCGGCGGCCCGACCCGGCGCAGGGTCAAGCGCGATCCGGGTGACCAGATCGAAAACCGCATCCTGGCCGCTGCCGTCGAAGAGTTCGCCGAGCACGGCTTTGCAGGCGCGCGCATCGAGCGCATCAGCAGCCAGGCGGGCACGGTCGACCGCATGCTGTACTACTACTACGGCAACAAGGAGCGGCTGTACCAGGCGGTCCTGGAGCAGATCTATGCCGACATGATCGGCGCGCAGCGCAACTTCGTGCAGCCGGATGACCCCGTGTCCGCGATGCGCCAGCTCATCGAGCACTCGTGGGACCACTACGCCGCCAGCCCGAAGCTCGTGCGCCTGCTCATGAACGAGAACCTGCTGCGCGGGCGGCACATCCAGCTGTCGGAGCAGATCGGGCCGACCTCCTTCCCGCTCGTCGAGACGGTGACGCGCATCCTGGAGGCGGGCCAGGCGCGCGGCGTGTTCCGCGCCGACGCCACGCCCGATCACACGCTCATGACGATCATGTCGCTGGGCTTCTTCTACCTGTCGAACCAGTACACCTGTTCTGCCTGGCTGGGCGGCGACCTGATGAAGAAGCCGCGCCGGACGGCCTGGCGCGCGCACATCTGCCGCGTGGTGCTGGACCACCTGGCGACGGGCGCCCCGCGCGCCTAGCAGCCGGTCGTCGGCAGGTCGCTCACGAGGGGCTGCGCAGCTTGCGCACCTGCTCGTCGCTGGGCTGCAGCTTCGCGCCGTCGAGGTAGGTGCCGGCGGGCATGACGCCGCGGCCGTCCTTCACCTCGGTGCGGCCGACGTAGATGCCCATCGTCGACTGGTTGTCCTGCGGCCGGAAGACGGCCTGGCCGAAGGGAGTGCCGAACTCCAGGCCCTTGAAGGCGGCGATGAGCTTCTCGGTGTCGGTCGAGCCGGCCTTCTGGATGCCGGCGGCCAGGGCCTTGACCGTCGCATAGCCCACCACCGAGTTGAGCCGCGGATAGTCGTTGTACTTCTTCTGGTAGGCAGCGATGAAAGCCTTGTGTTCCGGCGTGTCGATGTTGGCGTAGGGGTAGCCGGTCACGATCCAGCCCGCGGGTGCGTCGTCCTTGAGCGGATCGAGGTATTCGGGCTCGCCCGTGAGCAGGCTCACGACCTCGCGGCCGGTGAAGAGCCCCCGCGTCTTGCCCTCGCGCGCCAGCTTCGTGAGGTCGCTGCCGAACATCACGTTGAAGATGGCATCGGGCTTGGCATCGGCGATGGCCTGCGACACCGCGCCTGCGTCGATCTTGCCCAGGGGCGGCGACTGCTCGGCCACGAACTCCACGTCGGGCTGCGCCTTCTTCAGGTTTTCCTTGAAGGCGGCCACCGCGGCCTGGCCGTATTCGTAGTTGGAGTAGATCAGCGCCCAGCGCTTCTTGCGCAGCTTCGCGGCCTCGGCGACGACCGAGGTGGCCAGCGCATAGGTGCCCGAGCGCAGCCGGTAGGTGTAGCGGTTGCCGTTCTCCCACACCACCTTGTCGGAGAGCGGGCCCGAGGCGAGGAAGAACACCTTGCGCTGCTTGGCGAAATCCGTGAGCGCCAGCCCGACGTGCGACAGCGTCACGCCCGAGAGCAGGTCGACGTTCTCGCGCGCCAGCAGTTCCTCGGCCATGCGCACGGCGTCGCCCGGGTTGGCGTTGTCGTCGCGGAACACCGTCTCCAGCTTCTTGCCGAGCACGCCGCCGGCGGCATTGACCTCTTCCTGCGCCAGCAGCCAGCCCTGCCGGTAGGGCACCAGGTTCTGCGGCAGGGCCTTGTAGCTGTTGATCTCGCCGATCTTGATCGTGCCCTGCGCAAGCGCGGGGCCTGCGGCCAGGGCGAGGCCGAGCGATGCGAGCGAGACGAGGGAAGTGCCGAGGCGTCGGGCGGTGTTCATCGTGGGGCTCCGTGGCGTGGGGGTAAAGGGAATCGGCAGCGGCGGCAGTCAGGCGGCGGGCGGGCCGTCGGCGGCCGCCATCTCCTCGACGATGCCGCGCATCTTGATCGACGACGCATCGAGGGCCAGGCGGATGCGCTTCCATTCGCGCGGCTTGTCCTCGTTGCGCTGGATGGCCTCGAGCACGCGCTTGTCCTCGTCGAACGCCAGCCGAAGGCTGGCGCGCAAGCGCTCGTCCACCGCCGGGTCGGCCGGCGAGTTCTTCAGCACCAGCCAGTGCTGCACGCAGGTGCGCTCATCCACCGGCGTGATGAAGTGGCACGCGTACATCTGGATGCAGTCGTCGCGGTGGCCCTCGGGGGCGCCGGTGCCGGTCCGCGCCGAACCGAAGTCGATCACCGCGATGCTCGGCGCGTGGTAGTGGTAGTAATGCCAGCGGTCCACATTGCCGCCGAAGTCCTTCAGGCCCTCGAACACGGGAATCAGCGGGCCGTCGATCACCCAGCGCCAGGTCACGACCTTGTTGCCCTGGCGCTCGTGCATCACGCGCGTTTCCTCGCGTCCCGCGCTGGCCAGCGTGGTCTGGTGCACGAAGACCACATGCGTTGGGTCGCACAGGTTGTCGGCCAGGCTCAGGTAGTTGGCCTGCACCGGCAGCGCGTCGCCCTCGACCACGCTGTAGGCCGGATCGTCGTATTGCGGCAGGTGGAACACCTGCGACGGGTCGGCCTTGGCAGCGTCGCCCATCCACACCCACACCATGCCCATGCTCTCGGCCGTGGGGTAGCTGCGCACGCGCACCGAGGCCGGTGGCCGCGGCATGCCCGGCGCGTGCGTGCAGGTGCCCTCGCAGTCGAAGGTCAGGCCGTGGTAGCCGCACTCCACCGCGTCGCCGCGCAGGCGCCCGATGGAGAGCGGCGCGAGGCGGTGCGGGCAGGCGTCTTCCAGGGCGGCCACGGCGCCGGCCTCGGTGCGGAAGACGACGATGTCCTCCTCGAGCACGCGGCGGGTGGTGAGGGCGTGCCCGATGTCGCGCGACCAGGCGAGCGGGTACCAGGCATTGAAGGCATAGCGGTTCATCGTGGACTCCTGCGTGATGGGCACGGCAGCACGAGCCGTGCCAGCAATTTGTGGAGTGTTTACTCCATTAAATTGGAGAAGTTACTTAAAGTTGGTGCAATCGGGCGCCGGGGTTTGCACGGATGCGTGCGGCGCGCGGGGCCCGTTGCCCGGTCCTGGTGCGGCCTGCGCCTTCAGCCCCGCCTAAGCCAGCGTGCCGAGACTGGCCGCCACACATCGCCCCGACGGGCAGGAGCCATCCCATGACATCCGACGATTTCGCCAGCCCCGTGTTCGACGGCCCGCAGATGCGGCACGTCATCGAGCTGCTCGAGTTGATGGATTTCGCGCCGCACGAGGCGCGCCGCCAGCTCGACCGCCTGGCACGCGAGCGAGTCCTGACGGCTGCGCAGCGTGCGTCCATCGAGCACCTGTTCACCCGGCCGCTGCACGAGGTCGACCGCCTGCTGCGCGCCGCCTGCGCCGACGACGAGGCGCGCGATACCCTTCGCGAGGAGCGCGTGCATGAGGCGCGCGGCATCTACCTGGTGGATGCGCGGCCCGCACGGGCTGCGCGCGGTGCCTCAGCCGCGCAGGCCGCCTGAGCCGGTCGTCGCCACGGGCTGCGGCGCCCACTGTCCGGGCGCGAGCCCGTCCAGCGTGTAGGGCCCGATCGCCACGCGGATGAGCCGCAGCGTGGGAAAGCCCACCGCCGCCGTCATGCGCCGCACCTGCCGGTTGCGGCCTTCGCGAATGACCAATTCGATCCAAGCCGTGGGAATGCTCTTGCGCTCGCGGATCGGCGGATCGCGCGGCGGCACGTCGGGCGCGGGATCGAGCCGCCGCGCCTGCGCCGGCCGCGTGGGGCCGTCGTTGAGCGTCACGCCCGCGCGCAGCGCGGCCAGCGCCGCCTCGTCGGGCTCGCCCTCCACCTGCACCCAGTAGGTCTTCGCCATCTTGTGCCGCGGATCGGCGATGCGCGCCTGCAGCGCCCCGTCGCTGGTGAGCAGCAGCAGGCCCTCGCTGTCGGCATCGAGCCGGCCGGCCACGTACACGCCCGGCAGGTCGATGAAGTCCTTCAGACCGCGCCAGCGGCCCTCGGGCGTGAACTGGCTGAGCACGCCGTAGGGCTTGTGGAAGCGGATGAGGCGGGGCGGGGCGGGGGCAGGCATGGCGGCGCAGCTTAGCGCGTGGCCGTCGCGCTCCAGGGGGCCCGGTTCAGTGGCCGTCCACGGCGCGCGCGGCCGCCTGCAGTGCGGCCACGATCTCGGCCTCGCGTGCCTCCAGCCGATCCACCGGGCCGTGCACGCCCAGGGCGTAGCCGCGGCCGAACTTCGGGTCTTCGAGCAGGACCGATATGCCGCCCGCCCCGGGCTCGATGCGGTGCTTGGAGAAGAACCAGCCCTGCCGGCGGCACACCACCACCTGGGCCATGACCTCGTCCAGCGTCGGCCGCGCCGGGTCGAGCCGATGGAAGTCGATGCGCTTCCACACCTTGCGGATCTGCGCGTCGCTCTTCGCGGCCAGCATGAGCAGGCCGCTGCCGGACGCCGTGAGCGTGCGGATGGTGCCGATGGGGGGCAGGTACCAGATCGGCAGCCGCGACTGGATGAGGTAGACGTACTGCGCGTGCAGGTCGCTCTGCACCGCGAGCGTGACCGTCTCGCCGAAGCGTTCCGACAGGGCGTGCATGGCCCGCATGACCGAGCCGTCGCCGAAGATGGCGCTCTGCACCCAGCCGCCCAGGTCGGCGATCTTCATCGTGGGCATGTAGGTGCGCGCGGCCTTGTCGTAGCGCAGGTAGCCCAGCGCCACCATCGACTTGAGCAGGGCCGACGCGCTCGACGCCGGGTACTCGAGCGCCGCGCACACCTCCTGCAGCCGCAACGGTGCGCGGCGGGCCTGGAAGAGCTCCAGCACCTCGAAGGCGCGGCGGGCCGTCTTGATGATGGGCGTGGTCATGGCGCGCGCGATTTGGACACGGCGGCCGCGGCTGTGCAAGTCGCCTTCGCGACGGCCTGGCGCACCTGTGCGCCATTGGCGTTTTTCACATCCATGTAAATCGGGGCGACTGGCGCAAGCACCCTTGGAAGGCCTGCGACCGCGCTGCTAGATTGGTCCGCAACCAAGGAGACCTCCCCATGAAGACCGTCGCGCTGCACCCTGATTTCGGCGTCGAGATCCAAGGCATCACGCTGCTGGACATCGTGTGTTCCGACGCCCTGCACCGGCAGGTGCGAGAACTGTTCGAGGAGCACTCGGTCGTCGTCCTGCGTGGCCAGGACGTGAGCGACGACATCCAGGCCACCTTCGCACGCGGCTTCGGGGCGCTGGAGAAGACCAAGGTGGGCTCGGGCGGTGCGGGCACCTTCTACTCGCGCATGAACAACATCGGCCCGGACGGCGCGGTGGTGGCGCCGAGCGATCGCGCCATGCTCATCGCGCGTGCCAACCAGCTGTGGCACACCGACTCTTCGTTCAAGAAGCTGCCCGCGCTGGCGTCGGTGCTGTCGGCACGCGTCATTCCCGAAGACGGCGGCGGCACCGAGTTCGTGTCCACCCGGGCGGCCTGGGCGGCGCTGCCCGAGGCGCGCCGCGCCGAGCTGCAGGACCTGGAGGTGATGCACAGCTACGCCACCTCGCGCGACCAGATCGACCCGGCCATGATGGGCGCCGACGAACGTGCCGCCCTGCCGCCGGTGACGTGGCGACTGACCTGGCGCAACCCGGTGAACGCGCGGTCTTCGCTGTACCTCGCGTCGCACGCCGGCGGCATCGCCGGCATGGACGAGGGCCGCGCGCGCGCACTGCTGCGCGAACTGATGGACTTCGCCACCGCGCCCCAGCGGCGCTACGTCCACACATGGCAGCCGGGCGACGTGGTCATGTGGGACAACCGCGCCACCATGCACCGGGGCCAGCCCTGGAAGGGCGGCCAGCCGCGTTCGATCGTGCGCGTGACCATCTCGGCCGACGAATCGGACGGCATCGACAGCGTGCGCCCGCGCGCCGCCGCGCCCGCGCGCGCGGCCGAACTCCAGAGCGCCTGAGCGCCGTCCTCCCAAGCATCCACGGAACCACGATGAAGCCCTTCCTTCCCCTGTCCCTCGCGGCGCTGTGCGCGGCGCTGGCCGGCGCTGCGCCCGCCCTCGCACAGCCCCCCGCCTACCCGGCCAAGGCCGTGCGGGTCGTCGTGCCCTACCCGCCGGGCGGGTCGACCGATGCCATCACGCGCATGCTCGGGCAGGCCCTGTCGGACGAATGGAAGCAGCCGGTGGTGATCGACAACAAGGGCGGCGCGTCGGGAATGATCGGCGTGGAGCAGGTGGCCCGCAGCGAAGGCGACGGCTACACCCTGCTCATGAGCGCGAGCGGGCCGCAGGCCGTCAACGTCAGCCTGTTCCCCAAGATCGCCTACGACCCGGTGAAGGACTTCGCGCCGGTGGTGCAGGCCGCCATCCTGCCGCTGCTGATGGTGGCGCCGGCGACGGCGCCGTACGGCAACGTCAAGGAGTTCCTGGCCTGGGCGCAGGCCAACAAGGGCAAGGTGAACTACTGCTCCATCGGGCCGGGATCGCCGTCGCACCTGGCGGGCGAGCTCTTCGCATCGATGGCCAAGCTCGACATGACGCACATCCCGTACAAGGGCAGCGGGCCGGCGCTGGTGGACGCGATCGGCGGCACCTGCCACGTGCTGTTCGACGCGGCGCTGTCGGCCGGCCCGCACGTCAAGGGCGGCAAGCTCAAGCTGCTGGGCGTCAGCACCGAGACGCGCATGCCCTCGTGGCCCGACGCCGCGACCGTCGCCGAATCGGGGCTGCCGGGCTTCTCGGCCTACACATGGACCGCGCTCTTCGCGCCTGCCGCGACCCCGCCGGAGATCGTGCGCAAGGTGAACGCCGACGCCAATCGCATCCTGCAGTCGCCGAAATTCCGCGAGCGGCTCGAAGCGCAGGGGGCCATCGCGGGCAAAGGCTCGCCCGAAGACATGGGCGCCTTCCTCAAGGCCGAGATCGCCAAATGGGCGCAGTTGATCAAGGACCGGGGCATCAAGCCGGATTGAAGAACCACGCAGCGCCAGGCGTTTGCAAGCCAAAAGGGCCACCAGCGCCCGCCCCGCCTGCGCGAGCAGCTACGAATTCGATAGCAATCGCAGCCGTTCGTCCATCAGCCTCGCAAAGCGCGCGAACCACACCGCGTTCGCCGGCGAAGGATGGGGCAGGGGCGCCAGCGTGATGGCGTGCGTCGCATCTCCCGCGCGGTAGTCGATGCGCAGCGTGCGCCGGTAGCGCGCATCGCCTTGCGCCCAGAAAGCGTCGAGCGCTGCGCCCACTTCCGCCGGCTGTGCGATGCCGAACCAGAAGAAGGCCTCGCGCCCCAGCGCGATCACGGTCCGCTCGCCGCCGCGGCCCTGCCACATGTCGAGCAGCAGCTCGGCCATCAGCGCCTGGAAGCGCCGCTTCACCGCCATCGACCAGGCGCGGTTGCCCAGCGGCTTGTACGGCACCGTGTTGAGCCAGAACACCTCGCGCCCGGCCGCGACCGACGCGGCGAAGTCCGGCACCACGGCGTCGGCCTCGTGCCGGTGCCGGTACAGCGCCGCACGCACCAGTTGCCCACCCTTGCCGACGAAGGGCTGGGCGTGCTCGACCTCCGTGCGCCCCGGGTCGCGGCCGAAGATGCACAGGCGCGCTTCGCGCGGGCCCAGGCCGATGATGGGCTCACGCCAGTCGCGGCCATAGGCGTCGTAGGCCTCGCGGTCGATGCCTGGGGTGTGTTCGGCGAGTTGGCGGAAGGCGGCGCGCCGGGCAGGCGTGAGATCGATGGCGTTCATGGCAGGCGGTACGGAGCGGTCAATGCACCCGGCCTTCCATCAAGGCATCGAACAGCCGGCTGCGCTGCACGATGGACGCGCCCAGCGCCGTGGTGCCGGGCATCGAATCGGGCTGCAGCGCCCGTCCCATGGGCGCAGGCAGCTACGAAAATGATAGCGGATGGCTCAGGGCTGGGCGCAGCTGAAGCTCGACGCCCGGTTCACGTCCCCGCTGCCGTTGTAGCGCGGGTAGCCGGGGTACGGGCACAGCGGCCGCGTGCGGCCGGGCACGCCCAGCGTGTCGGCGACGACCTGAGGCGGCGGGGCGATGCCGCGTTCGACCCAGTTCTCCAGCGTGGTGAGCGAATCCCAGGCGGCGTTGAAGGTCGTGCTCACGGCGTGCCCGTAGCCCGGGATCTCGTAGTAGCGCACGAAGGCATCGACGCGCTCGGCGCCCATCGTCTTCTTCAGCCGCTGGAAGTAGTCCTCGCTGGCGCGCGTGCTCACCAGCACGTCGTTGGTGCCATGCGCCATCAGCAGCTTGCCGCCGCGCGACTGGAAGGCGCCCAGGTCGGTCTTGTTGATGTCCTGCAGGGCCGTCAGCTCGCTGATGCGCGCCTGCCAGCGGCCCGGCTGCGTGGGGTCGAGCGTCATTGAGTTGAAGGCCGGATCGCGCGTGACGAAGAAGCGCGCCCACTGGTCCCAGAAGGCGGGGCCGAAGGGCGCCTTGGGCGGCATCGGCGATGCGGGCTGCTCGCTGCCCAGGGCCAGCGTCGTCACCGTGGCCTGGGCGGGCAGGGGGCCGTCCATGCCCAGGTCGGAGCCCCAGAGGTTGAAGCCGGGATACCCCGTCTCGCCGCTGGCCACCGGGTAGCCGAAGCGGATGGGCGTGTCGTACACCTTGAGCGCGGCGATCTGCGCGTCGGACAGGCAGCGGTCGCCGCCCTCCGCGCCGTTGGCGCAACGCAGCGGCGCGCCGTCCACCATCGCCGTGGCCGGGTCGAAGCGGGCGTGGCAGGCGCGCGTGGCGCCGATGATCCCGTCCTTCACGCCGTCCAGCTCGTCGCAGGCCTGCAGCGCCGCGTCGAACAGCCGCTTGCGCTTGGCCGCGTTGGGGTACGCACCCGGGCGTGCCAGCGCCTGCGAGATGCGGCCGAACTGCAGATCCAGGCTCGCGGCCGCGCCGGCCGGGTACAGCGCGATCGCGCCGTTCCAGTCACCGGGCCAGTTCTGGATCACGGCCAGCGCCTCGCGCCCGCCGGTCGAGCCGCCCGCGAAGTAGGCCCGCTCCGGGCCCGCCACCGCATAGCGCTGGCGCAGCAGGGCGATCGCCACGTCGCGCGTCTTCTTCAGCGCGTCGCGCGAGAAGTTGCGCACCGCCTCGTCGTTGACGCCGAAGGAGCCGTCCAGCGCGCCCAGCGGCCCGGCCTGGTGGCCCGAGTCGCTGACCACGGTGGCGTAGCCGCGCCCCAGCGGGTACGGCTGGTCGGCCGGGCCGGCCGGCACGTTGCCGTTGGGCGGCAGCCGGATGAGCCCGTTGTAGCCGCCGCCGCCGAACATCAGGAACTTGCGGTTCCACTGCGTCGGCAGGTCCAGCTCCAGCTTGATCGCCGGCGCCGTGGGATCGACCGGCGCGATGTCGGCCAGCACCTTGCAGTACTCGGGCAGCGCTGCGGCCCCGGTGCCGCCGGGTGCGACCCGCGTGGCCGAGGTGACCTTGGCGCCGCGGGTGGGGAGGCCGATGGCGGAGGCGGGGACGGTGAG
>SCOE01000034.1 GCA_005503065.1 Comamonadaceae bacterium ALPHA2B | reverse complement strand
TTCGTCGGCAGCGTCAGATGTGTTTAAGGGACAGCGCGGGCACGCGCCTCGGCCCGCCTGACGCAGTTGACCGTTCCATCCATGCCGCAGGCGGTGGCCTCCACCGCCGCCAAGTCCAGCTTCACACAGACCATGTCCACCGCCCTCGTTCCGCCGCCGCCCGTGGCTGTCAAGAAAGATCCCAAGCTCGCGAACAACTGGAAAACGAAGTTGGCCGAGGAATTGACCGACGCCGAAGTCATCGCGATGCCCGACAGCGAGTACATGAACGACAAGCAGATGGCGTTCTTCCGCCTGAAGCTGCAGCAGCTCAAGCAGGGCATCCTCGACAACGCCGGCGAAACGACCGAGCACCTGCGCGAGGACACCGTCGTCGTGCCCGATCCGGCCGACCGCGCCACCATCGAGGAAGAGCACGCCCTGGAGTTGCGCACCCGCGACCGTGAGCGCAAGCTGCTCAAGAAGATCGAGCAATCCATCGCGCGCATCGACGCCGGCGACTACGGCTACTGCGACGAGACCGGCGAGCCCATCGGCGTCGGTCGCCTGCTGGCACGGCCCACCGCCACGCTGTCGCTCGAGGCCCAGCAACGCCGCGAGCTCAAGCAGAAGATGTTCGGGGACTGATGTCCCCAGTCTGACCTGCCCGAGCGCCTGATCGAACGCACATGGCCAAGGAAGACGGCAACCGCCTGCTTTCCAAGGTGGCGAAGTTCGTTCGCAATCCGCTGAAGGATTGGTCCGAGCTCGATGCACCGGAGGGCCAGGAGGCGCCGACCGAGGCCGGCTACAGCCGCGAGGCGCTCAAGGAGATGATCGAGCGCCGCCAGCGCAACGATTTCGTGCGCCGGCGCGAGTTCGACATGCTGCGCAAGCTGCGTCAGCGCGAGGCGGCCGGCGCGCGGGAGCAGGGCGGCTCCCCTTCGTCCTTCAGCCTCAACACCTCCGGCAAGACCGATGGCCGGGCGCTCACGCTCAAGAAGATCGACGAGATCGAGGAGCAGATGTCGCAGCAGTGGTGGAAGGGGCGTCCGCAAGGGGAGGGCGCGGAGGCCGATGCCGCCTTGGCGCCCGATCCGCTGGCGGCCCAGCACGCCCGCGCCTATGCCGACACCGCGCCTGGCGTGCCGCCCCCGCTGCAGGCCGATTCGGAGCCTGCCGCATCCAATCTCGGCGCATCGTCGCAATTCGCTGCCGAAACGGCCCTGGACCAGGCGGCGATCCGCTTTGCGCACGGCGACGACGCGGGTGCCGAGGCCATCCTGCTGCAGGCCGTGGCGGGCAGCGGCCCCTATGCCGATCACGACGAGACCTGGCGGGCCCTGCTCGACCTGTATCGGGCGACAGGCGATGCGGAGAAATTCGGCGCGGCGAGCACGCGGTATGCCCAACGCTTCAAGCGCCCGGCGCCGGAATGGGTGTCGCTGCGCCTTCTGGCCCGCAACGTGCAGGCCGGCGCCGAGGCCCAGGCGGAAGGCGGTGTCGATTGGTACTGCCCCGCCGAATTGAACCGCGACGGCCTGGTCGACCTGACCCAGGCCCTTTCCCGCGCAGGCGCGGTGTGGCGCATCGACTGGCGTGCGCTGGTCCGCATCGATGCCGCTGCGGTGGCGCCGCTGGCAACCTTGTTCGCGCACTGGGGCGCCTCGCCCGTGCAACTGCGCTTCGCGGGTGCGGAGCGTTTGATCGGTGTCCTGGCCGAAGCCACGCCGCTGACGGACCGCAGCACCGACCTCGCCTGGTGGCAGCTGTACCTGTCCGTGCTGCGCGCCATGCACCTGGGCGAGGACTTCGAACTGGTCGCGCTCAACTACTGCATCACCTACGAGGTGTCGCCCCCCGCCTGGGAGGAGCCTGCGGGGCAGTACGCGTCGCTCGATCCCCCGCGGCATAGCCGTCCGGGCGGGCTGCGCATCATGGACGAGGCCCCTGCCGAGGCCCGGGCGCAGGCCGAGCCGGTGCGGCTGTCGGGCGAGCTGGCGGGCGAATCGACGGCGACCTGGCAACGGCTGGATGCCGAGCTGGCCGCAGCCAACGCACCCGCCATTTCGTGTGCGGCGCTGGTGCGGGCCGATTTCGCCGCGGTCGGCGCCCTGTTGACCTGGGCGATGGCGCGCGACGCCCGGGGTCAGCGCGCCGAACTGGTGGACCTGCATCGCCTGCTGCTCGCGCTGTTCCGTCTCGCCGGTGTCGCGGACCACGCGCAGCTGAGCCCACGCCACTGACGTGCATCGCTGGCCAGCCTTGGCGCCGGCCCTTGCAACCGCCCCGAGCGGCCCCATGTGCCTCCGATGGAACAGTTTCACGGAACCACCATCGTCAGCGTCCGCCGCAAGACCCCCCAGGGCGACCAGGTCGCCATCGGTGGCGACGGGCAGGTCACGCTCGGCAACATCGTCATCAAGGGGTCGGCGCGCAAGGTGCGCCGTCTCTACCACGGCAAGGTGCTGGCAGGCTTCGCAGGGGCCACGGCCGACGCCTTCACCCTCTTCGAGCGCTTCGAGGCCAAGCTGGAGAAGCACCAGGGCCACCTGGCCCGCGCTGCGATCGAGCTGACCAAGGACTGGCGCACCGACCGCGTGCTGCGCCGGCTCGAGGCCATGCTGGCGGTGGCGGACGCGACCACGTCTCTCATCATCACCGGCAACGGCGACGTGCTGGAGCCCGAAGGGGGCATCGTGGCCATCGGCTCGGGCGGCGCCTACGCGCAGTCGGCGGCCAAGGCGCTGATCGACAACACGGACCTGCCGGCGCACGAAGTGGTGAAGAAGTCGCTCGAGATCGCGGGCGAGCTGTGCATCTACACCAACATGCACCACACGGTAGAGACGCTCTGACGAGCGCATCCCCCATGCCGCTTTGCGGCTCCCCCTTCATCCGCACGCGGGAAGGGGGCGCACCCAGCGGCCTGGCAAAGCCAGTTCCGCGGGTGCCCTGGCATGGGCACGCCACCCCCTTCCCAGCCATTGACAGCCCACAACCATGTCCATGACCCCGCAAGAGATCGTCTCCGAACTCGACAACCACATCGTCGGGCAGCCGCAGGCCAAGCGCGCCGTGGCCATCGCGCTGCGCAACCGCTGGCGCCGCCAGCAGGTCGACGAGAAGCTGCGCCACGAGATCACCCCCAAGAACATCCTCATGATCGGCCCGACCGGCGTGGGCAAGACCGAGATCGCCCGGCGGCTGGCCCGCCTGGCCGATGCGCCTTTCATCAAGGTCGAGGCCACCAAGTTCACCGAGGTCGGCTACGTCGGCAAGGACGTCGATTCGATCATCCGCGACCTGGCCGAGATCTCGGTCAAGCAGACCCGCGAAGCCGAGAGCGCCAAGGTGCGCATGCGCGCCGAGGACGCGGCCGAGGAGCGCATCCTCGACGTGCTGCTGCCCGCGGCGCGCGACGCCGAAGGCCGTGCCACCGGCGACAGCGCCAACGCCACGCGCCAGGCCTTCCGCAAGAAGCTGCGCGAGAAGCAGCTCGACGACAAGGAGATCGAGATCGAGGTCGCCGACGTTCGCGCGCCGCTGGAGATCATGGGCCCGGCCGGCATGGAGGAGATGACCGAGCAGCTCAAGGGCATGTTCAGCCAGTTCGGCCAGGGCAAGCGCAAGACCCGCAAGCTCAAGATCGCCGAGGCGCTGCGGCTGCTGACCGACGAGGAGGCGGGCAAGCTGCTCAACGAGGACGACGTGCGCGCCCAGGCCATCGCCAACGCCGAGCAGAACGGCATCGTTTTCATCGACGAGATCGACAAGGTGGCCACGCGCAGCGAGGCACAGGGCGCCGACGTATCGCGCCAGGGCGTCCAGCGCGACCTGCTGCCGCTGGTCGAGGGCACGGCCGTCACCACCAAGTACGGCGTGGTGCGCACCGACCACATCCTCTTCATCGCCAGCGGCGCCTTCCACCTGAGCAAGCCCAGCGACCTCATTCCCGAACTGCAGGGGCGCTTCCCGATCCGCGTCGAGCTGCAGTCGTTGTCGATCGCCGATTTCGAGAGCATCCTGACGCAGACGCGCGCCTCGCTCGTGAAGCAGTACCAGGCGCTCCTGGCGACCGAAGGCGTGACACTGGAATTCACGCCCGACGGCATCACGCGCCTGGCCAGCATCGCGTTCGACGTCAACGAGCGGACCGAGAACATCGGGGCGCGGCGGCTGTCCACGGTGATGGAGCGTCTCCTGGACGAAGTGAGCTTCGATGCCGCCCGCCTGGAGGGGCAAAGCGTGCGCATCGACGCCGCTTACGTCGACGCGCGGCTGTCGGAAGTAAGTCACGACGAAGACCTCTCGCGCTTCATCCTCTGACATCTGCAATTCGGCCGGCGCGTTTGAAGCATCACTTTCAGTGCGTCGGCTAAGTGCTTACTTTCAAACGACTTTTCGCTCGAATTCTTCTGGCGAAATCCTCGCTAAGTCGTTGATTCCATTACAAAAATAGCGCGGCGCACCCGTTGTGCAGCAGTCGTTTCCTGCTACAGTGCAAAAAAGTGCAGTTAAGTGGGAAAAAGTGTCGGCAAACCCCGTCCCGGGGCCCGGCAACTGCCGAATCGGGGTTTCTTGGTCGTGTTTCAGGGCGCTTCATCGCTGAGTCTGGATGCCAAGGGTCGGCTGTCCGTGCCGACCCGGCATCGTGACGTCCTGCTCGCGACGGCCGGTGGCCAGCTGACGATCACGCGCCACCCCCACGGCTGCCTGATGATCTTCCCGCGTCCCGAATGGGAGAAGTTCCGCGACAGGATCGCAGCGCTGCCCATGAACGCCCAGTGGTACAAGCGCCTGTTCCTGGGCAATGCCATGGATGTCGAGATGGACGGCACCGGCCGCGTGCTGGTGTCGCCCGAATTGCGCACCGCCGCCAACATCGCGCGCGAGACGCTGCTTCTGGGCATGGGCACGCATTTCGAGCTGTGGGACAAGGCCACGCACGACGCCAAGGAAGCCGAGGCCCTTGCGGCCATGGACCCCCAGGCGCTGCAGGACCTCGCGTTCTGATGGGGTCCGAGCTTGAGTCTTCCTCTGACCCATACGACCGTGCTGCTGAACGAGACGGTCGACGCCGTCCTCGCCGCTGCGCCGAACGCGCCCGCGGGCGGACGCCTGGGTACCTTCGTGGATGCGACCTTCGGCCGCGGCGGGCATGCGCGGCTGCTGCTGTCGAGGCTGGCGCCCGAGGGCCGGCTGATCGCGTTCGACAAGGACGCGGAAGCGGTGGCCGAAGCAGCGCGCATCCCCGATGCGCGTTTTTCCATCCGGCACGAGGGCTTCGCGGCGCTGGGGGCGCTGCCACCGGGCAGCGTGGCCGGCGTCCTGATGGACCTCGGCGTCAGCTCCCCGCAGATCGACAACCCCGCACGGGGTTTTTCTTTTCGTTTCGACGGCCCGCTGGACATGCGCATGGACACCACGCGCGGCCAGAGCGTGGCCGACTGGCTGGCAACGGCCGAACCACAGCAGATTGCAGAGGTGATTCGTGACTATGGCGAAGAACGGTTTGCTGTTCAGATTGCAAAGGCGATTGCTGCTCGCCGACAGGAACGGGGCCCAATTTCAACCACCGCCGAACTGGCCGAGCTCGTGGCTGGCACGGTCAAAACCCGCGAGCCGGGCCAGAACCCTGCAACGCGCACATTTCAGGCTCTTCGGATTTTCATCAACGCCGAGCTTGAAGAGCTGCAACAGGCGCTAGAGGCGAGCCTGACCGTGCTGCAACCCGGAGGCCGGCTGGCGGTGATCAGCTTCCACTCGCTGGAAGACCGCATCGTCAAGCAGTTCATCGCCACGCATTCACGCGAGGTCTACGACCGGCGCGCGCCGTTCGCCGCGCCCAAGGCCATGAAGCTGCGCGCCGTAGGCCGCATCAAGCCCTCGGAAGCCGAGGTCCAGGCCAACCCGCGCGCACGCAGCGCCATCCTGCGGGTGGCCGAGCGCACCGAGGCCGAACCGGCCGGAGGCGTCCGATGATCACCCGCCTCAATCTGCTGCTGTTGCTGGCCGTGCTCGGCACCGCCATGTTCCTGGTGCACACGCAGTACCAGTCGCGCCAGCTCTACACGCAGTACTACAAGGCGCAGAGCGAGGCGCGTGTGCTCGAGACCGAGTTCGAGCGCCTGCAGGTCGAGAAGCGTGCGCAGGCCACGCCCCTGCGCGTCGAGCGCCTGGCCAAGGAGCAGATCAAGATGCGGACCACCACACCGGCGATGACGCTCTACGTGCGGCCCGACGGCAGCGTGATCCCGGCCGTGCCGCCGGCGCCGCCCGCCGCGCCTGCCGCCACCGGGGCGGCCGGCGCGCGCCCGGCCGCCGCCTCGGGGAGGACGCGATGAGCGCCGGCCGCAGCGTGCGCTACACCACCTCGCCGCTGCTGGCGAGCAAGACACCCGTCTGGCGCAGCAAGTTCATCGTCGCGGCCATCGGCTTCGGCTTCTGCGTGCTGGCCGGGCGTGCGGTCTACGTGCAGGTGATCGGCAACGACTTCTTCCAGCGCCAGGGCACGGTGCGCTTCGAGCGCACGCTGGAGTTGCCGGCCAACCGCGGCCGCATCCTCGACCGCAACGGCCTGATCCTCGCCTCGAGCGTGATCGCGCCCAGCGTGTGGGCCATTCCCGAGGACATCGAGCGCGGCAACCCCGAGACCACGGCCAAGCTGCGCCAGGTCGCCAAGCTGCTGGGCATGCCCCAGAAGGACCTGGACAAGAAGCTGGCCGACGAGGACAAGACCTTCGTCTGGATCCAGCGCCAGGTCGACGAGCCGATCGCCAAGCAGATCGCTGCGCTGGGCATCAAGGGCCTGTACCAGACGCGCGAGTACAAGCGCCAGTACCCCGAAGGCGAGTCCGCCGCGCACGTGGTCGGCTTCACCAACGTGGAAGACCACGGACAGGAAGGCATCGAGCTGGCCTTCGACAAGGCGCTGGGCGGCAAGGCCGGCTCGCAGCGCGTCATCAAGGACCGGCTGGGCCGCGTGATCGAGGGCGTGGGCGAGCAGATCCCGCCCGTCGACGGCAAGGACATCCAGCTGTCCATCGACAGCAAGGTGCAGTTCTTCGCCTACCAGAAGCTGCGCGACGCCGTCACGGCGCGCAAGGCCAAGGCGGGCAGCGTGGTGGTGCTCGATGCGGTCACCGGCGAGCTGCTGGCGCTGGCCAACTACCCGAGCTACGTGCCCGACAAGCGGCAGAACCTCACCGGCGAGCAGCTGCGCAACCGTGCGCTGACCGACGTCTTCGAGCCCGGCTCGACGATGAAGCCCATCACCATCGCGATGGCGCTGGAGGCGGGCCGCGTGAAGCCGCAGACCATCATCGAGACCTCGCCCGGCCGCTACCAGCTGGGCGGCTTCACCATCAGCGACACGCACAACTACGGCGCGCTCACGGTGCAGGGCGTGATCCAGAAGTCCAGCAACATCGGTGCGCTGAAGATCGCGCAGAAGATGAGTCCTCAGGAGATGTGGGACACCTTCACCTCGCTGGGTTACGGCCAGAAGCCGCAGATCCAGTTCCCCGGCGCCGTCACCGGCCGCCTGCGCCCCTGGAAGAGCTGGAAGCCGGTCGAGCAGGCCACCATGGCGTACGGCTACGGCATCTCGGCCTCGCTGCTCCAGATGGTGCATTCGTACACCTCCTTCGCGCACGACGGCCAGCTCATCCCCATGACCATGCTCAAGTCGCCCGACGTCGCGACCGGCGTGCGCGTGTTCTCGCCCAGCACGGCGCTCGAGGTGCGCCGCATGCTGCAGATGGCGGCCGGCCCCGGCGGCACGGGTCCGCTGGCGCAGACCGTGGGCTATTCGGTCGGCGGCAAGTCGGGCACCGCGCACAAGCAGGTGGGCAAGGGCTACGCGAGCAACAAGTACCGCGCCTGGTTCACCGGCATGGCGCCGATCGAGAAGCCGCGCATCATCGTCGGCGTGATGATCGACGAGCCCGGCGATGGCCGCTACTTCGGTGGCCTGGCTGCCGCGCCGGTGTTCAGCGAAGTCGTGCAGCAGACGTTGCGCATGATGAACGTGCCGCCGGACCTGGCCGTGAAGCCGCTCATCGTCACCCAGGGCGTGGACGAAAGCTTCTGATGGCGCTGACGCAGTTCCACGCCCCCGAAGACGCTGCCGCCTGGCTGCGTGCGCGCGTGCGCGGCGCGCTGCATGCCGACAGCCGTGCGGTGCGCGCGGGCGACGGCTTCATTGCCTGGCCCGGTGCCGCCACCGACGGCCGCAGGCACGTGGCGGATGCGCTGGCGCAGGGCGCCGCCGCCTGCCTGGTCGAGCACGAGGGCGTCGACACCTTCGCCTTCGGTGGAGAAGCCATCGCCACCTACACCGGACTCAAGGCTGCGACCGGCCCGGTCGCCGCGGCCTACTACGAGCAGCCCTCGCAATCGCTCGACGTGCTGGCCGTCACCGGCACCAACGGCAAGACTTCCACGGCGTGGTGGCTGGCCGAATCGCTATCAAAAACAGAGCGCTTCTCGCAGGCCCCATGCGCCCTGGTGGGCACTTTGGGCATTGGAGTCCCGCCCGCGCTGACCTACACCGGGCTCACCACGCCCGACCCCGTCACCTTGCAGAAGGCCCTGCACGATTTCGTTGCGCAGGGGTTCGGCGCCTGCGCGATCGAGGCCTCGTCCATCGGCCTGGCCGAGCGCCGGCTCGACGGCACGCGCATCGCGGTCGCCGTCTTCACCAACTTCACCCAGGACCACCTCGACTACCACGGCAGCATGGATGCCTACTGGCAGGCCAAGGCCGAGCTGTTCCGCTGGCCCGGCCTGCGTGCGGCGGTGGTCAACATCGACGACGTGCACGGCGCTTCGCTGGTCAGGGGCCTGCTCGACCAGGGCGCCGGCAACGGCCTGGACATCTGGACGCTGTCCGCCGGCGCCTGCGCGGCCCGCCTGATGGCGCAGGACGTCGGCTATGGCGCGCAAGGCCTGCAGTTCACGGTGGTGGAGCGTGGCATGTCGCCGGCCCGCCTGAGCACCGGCCTGATCGGCGAATACAACGTGGCGAACCTGCTGGGGGTGATCGGCACGCTGCGCGCGTTGGGCATCTCGCTCAACGACGCCGTGGCTGCCTGCGGCAGCCTGTCCAGCGTGCCCGGCCGGATGGAGCGCGTCAGCGAGGACGGTGCGCCGCTGGCCGTCATCGACTACGCCCACACGCCCGACGCGCTCGACAAGGCCCTGGCCGGCCTGCGTGCCTTCGCGGACCAGCGCGGCGGGCGGCTGTGGTGCGTGTTCGGCTGCGGCGGCGATCGCGACCCGATCAAGCGCCCCATGATGGCGGCGGTGGCCGAGGCGCGGGCCGACGTGGTGATGGTCACCAGCGACAACCCGCGCAGCGAGTCGCCCGACGCCATCATCAGCCAGATCCTGCGCGGCCTGTCGCGTCCCGAGGCGGCCCAGGTGCAGCCCGACCGCGCAGCCGCCATCGCCGACGTGCTGGCGCAGGCCGATGCAAACGACGTGGTGCTCATCGCCGGCAAGGGCCACGAGGCCTACCAGGAGATTGCCGGCGTGCGCACGCCCTTCTCCGACCGCGATCAGGCCCGGGCCGCGCTCGACCGGAGGAGGGCGGGATGAGCGACAGCGCCATGTTCACCCTGGCACAGGCCGCGGCCTGGGTGCCGGGCGCGCGCCTCGTCGGCGATGGCACCACGCCCGTTGCCCGCGTTCACACCGACACGCGCACGCTGGCCGCGGGCGACCTCTTCGTCGCACTGCGCGGCGAGCGCTTCGATGCCAACGACTTCCTGGCCGACGCCAAGGCGCGGGGCGCCGTCGCTGCCGTGGCGCACCATGGCCTGGCACAGGCCGGCTTGCCGGGGCTGGAAGTGCCCGACTCGCTGGCCGCGCTGGGCGCCATCGCCCACGGATGGCGTGCGCAGTTCGAGCTGCCGTTGATTGCCGTGACCGGCAGCAACGGCAAGACCACCGTAACGCAGATGATCGCCTCGGTGCTGCGCACGGCCGCGGGCGAGCGCAGCCTGGCCACGGCCGGCAATTTCAACAACGAAGTCGGCGTGCCGCTGACCCTGCTGCGCCTGCGCGCCCAGCACAGCCTGGCGGTCGTCGAGCTCGGCATGAACCACCCCGGCGAGATCGCCCGCCTGGCGGCGATGGCGCAGCCCACCATCGCCCTGGTCAACAACGCCCAGCGCGAGCACCAGGAGTTCATGGCCACGGTCGAGGCCGTGGCCCGCGAGAACGGCTCCGTGTTCGTCGCGCTGCCCGAGACCGGCACGGCCGTCTTCCCGCACGGCGATGCCTACGCCACGCTGTGGGAAGAGCAGGCGCGCGAAGGCGGGCCGCGCCGCTGCATCAGCTTCGGCAGCTCGCCCGAAGCGGACGTGGCGCTGGCGTCCGCCGAGTGGCAGGGCGATGCGTGGCAGTTCGAGGCCCGTACCCCCATCGGCAACGTGCAGGCACGGCTGCGCATCGCCGGCCGCCACAACGTGCACAACGCGCTCGCGGTGGTCGCCTGTGCCATGGCCGCGGGCGTCTCGCTCGACGAGATCGGGCGCGGCCTCTCGGCCTTCGAGCCGGTCAAGGGCCGTTCGCGCAGCCAGCAGTTCGCACGCGCCGGGATGGGGCCGCTCACCCTGGTCGACGACACCTACAACGCCAACCCCGACTCGGTTCGCGCCGCCATCGACGTGCTGGCCGAACTGCCGGCACCGCGCCTGCTGGTGCTCGGCGACATGGGCGAGGTGGGCGACCAGGGCCCTCGCTTCCATGCCGAGGTGGGTGACTGGGCGCGCATCCGCGGGCTCGATGCCCTCTACGCGCTGGGCGATGCGACACCGCACGCGGTCGACGTCTTCAACGCCGGCAGCCCGTCGTCCGAGGGACGGCATTTCGACAGCATCGAGGCGCTCAATGCCGCGGTGCTCGCGCGCCTGCCCACCACCGCCAGCCTGGTGGTCAAGGGCTCGCGCTTCATGAAGATGGAGCGCGTCGTGCAGTCCGTGACCGCCCAGCTCGCGCCGCTACCACAAGAACAGAAGGAGGCCGGCCATGCTGCATGACGACGGCGCGCCCACATGCTGATGAGCCTGGCCCAATGGCTGCAGACGCTCTCGCCCGAGTTCGGGTTTTTGCGCGTGTTCCAGTACCTCACCTTCCGTGCCCTGATGGCGGCGCTCACGGCGCTGCTGATCGGGCTGGCGGTGGGGCCCTATGCGATCCGCCGGCTCACTGCGCTCAAGATCGGCCAGCCGGTGCGCGGCTACGGCATGGAGACGCACCTGACGAAGAGCGGCACGCCCACCATGGGCGGCGTGCTCGTGCTGTTCTCGATCGCCTTCGCCACGCTGCTGTGGTTCGACCTGTCGAACCGCTTCGTCTGGATCGTGCTGTGGGTCACGCTGGGCTTCGGCGCCATCGGCTGGGTGGACGACTGGCGCAAGGTGGTGCGCAAGGATCCCGAAGGCATGCGCTCACGCGAGAAGTACATGTGGCAGTCGATCGTCGGCCTGGTCGCCGCCTTCTATCTGCTCTTCAGCATCTCCGAGAGCTCGAACTGGCGGGTGATGGAGCTGTTCGTCAACTGGGTGCGCTCGGGCTTCGCGCTGGACTTCCCGCCCAAGATCAACCTCATCGTGCCCTTCTTCAAGGAAGTGAGCTATCCGCTGGGCGGCATCGGCTTCGTCATCCTCACTTACCTGGTGATCGTGGGCGCCAGCAACGCCGTCAACCTCACCGACGGGCTGGACGGACTGGCGATCATGCCGGTGGTGATGGTCGGCTCGGCGCTGGGCGTGTTCGCCTATGTCACCGGCAGTTCGGTCTACGCGCGCTACCTGCTGTTCCCGCACATCCCGGGATCGGGCGAACTGCTGGTGTTCTGCTCGGCCATGGCCGGCGCCGGCCTGGCCTTCCTGTGGTTCAACACGCACCCGGCGCAGGTGTTCATGGGCGACGTGGGCGCGCTGGCGCTGGGCGGCGCGCTGGGCACCATCGCCATCATCGTGCGCCAGGAGATCGTGTTCTTCGTGATGGGCGGCATCTTCGTGGTCGAGGCCATCTCGGTGATGGCACAGGTCAGTTACTTCAAATACACGAAGAAGCGTTACGGCGAGGGCCGGCGCGTGCTGAAGATGGCACCCTTGCACCACCACTTCGAGAAGAGCGGCTGGCGCGAGACCCAGGTGGTCGTGCGCTTCTGGATCATCACCATGCTGCTGTGCCTGGTCGGTCTGTCCACGCTGAAGCTGCGCTGAACCGATGAAGCATCTGCAAGACCTCCCCGTCCTCGTCCTGGGCCTCGGCGCGTCCGGCCTGGCGATGGCGCGCTGGTGCGCGCGGCACGGGGCGCAGGTCACGGTGGCCGACACGCGCGAGGCACCGCCGCAACTGGCCGTGCTGCGCGAGGAACTGCCGCAGGCGCAGTTCGTCGGCGGCCCGTTCACCGCCGCCCTGATCGATGGCACGCCCATCCGCGCCGTCTACCGTTCGCCGGGCCTGTCGCCGGCGACGGTGGCGCCGGTGGTCGACGCGGCCCGTGCCGTGGGCCTGGTGGTCGGCGGCGAACTCGACCTCTTCGCGCAGGCGCTGCGCGACCTGCATGCGGCGCGCGTCGAAGCCGCGCAGGCCGCCGAGCCGGCCGTCGTCGCACACGACGCAGACATCGAGCCCTCGGGCCCTGCCGAGACGCCTGCCGCGCCAGCGGCCGAGCCGGAAACCGTCACGGTCCCGCCCGCGCCTCAGGGAGAAGTGCCCGCCGCGGCGCACGCCGAGCCTGTGCCTGTGGAGGAAGAGCGCGCGCCGAGCGCTGTGGACGAGGCGGCCATGCCCACAGCCGACGTGCACGAAGCCGGCCCTGGCGCCAATGACGTCGACGCATCCGTCGGCGCACAGGCCGAAGGCGTTCAACCCGACCCCTCGCTCTCCTTGCCGGCACCCATGCCGGCGGCAGCCGTCCCGGCCGAACCGGCCACGCCCGGCGCCTACGTGCCCAAGGCTGCGCGCGAAGCGGCCGAATTCGTGGCGCGCATCGCCGAACTGTCCACCCCAGCCGCCCTGGCGCAGGCAGAAGAAGAGCCTGCACCCGCTCCGGCCGTGATCGTCGCAGCGCCGCCGGCTCCGGTGGGGTACACGCCGGCCGTGCTCGCCATCACCGGCACCAACGGCAAGACCACCGTCACCTCGCTCACGGCCCGGTTGGTCGAGCACGCAGGCAAGTCCGTGGCCGTGGCCGGCAACATCGGCCCGACCCTGCTCGACACCCTGACCGCGCACATCGACGCCGACACGCTGCCGCAGGTGTGGGTGCTCGAGCTGTCGAGCTTCCAGCTCGACGGCGTGCAGGGCTTCGAACCCACCGCCGCCACCGTGCTCAACATCACGCAGGACCACCTCGACTGGCATGGCGACATGGCGAGCTATGCCGGCGCCAAGGCACGCATCTTCGGCCAGAAGGGCCTCATGGTGCTCAACCGCGACGATCCGGCGGTCATGGCCATGCTGCCGGCGCCTCTCAAGGCCAAGTTGCAGAAGCCGGTGGTGCGCACACACCTCACCTTCGGCGCGGACCTGCCGCAGCGCCCCGGCGACTTCGGCATCGAACGCATCAACGGCATGGCCTGGCTGGTGCGGGCCCACGAGGCCGACGAGACGCAGAAGCGCAAGCGCGGCGCCGTGCAGGAAGAAGACATCCACCTCCAGCGCCTGATGCCCGCCGATGCGCTGCGCATCCGCGGCCAGCACAACGCGCTCAACGCGCTGGCGGCGCTCGCGCTCGCCGTCTCGGCCGGCTGCCCGATGGGGCCGATTCTCTTCGGCCTGCGCGAATACCGCGGCGAACCGCACCGGGTCGAGCCCGTCGCGATCATCGACGGGGTCGAGTACTTCGACGACAGCAAGGGCACCAACGTGGGCGCGACGGCGGCGGCGCTGCTGGGCCTTGGGGTTGACCGGAAGGTGATCGTCATCCTGGGTGGCGAAGGCAAAGGCCAGGACTTCTCGCTGCTGGCCGATCCGGTTCGGCGCTTCGCGCGCGCCGTGGTGCTGATCGGCCGCGACGCGCCGGTCATCGAGACCGCGCTCGCGGACACCGGCGTGCCGCTGCTGCACGCGCCCGACATGGACGAGGCCGTGGCCACCGCCGCGCGCCGTGCGCATGCGGGCGATGCCGTGCTGCTCTCGCCGGCCTGCGCCAGCTTCGACATGTTCAGGGACTACGCGCACCGCGCCGAAGTGTTCCGCGCCGCCGTCGAGGCACGGCAGGACGCGCCCGCCCGAGGAGTTCTCCAGCCATGAGCAGCACGCCCGCTGGCGCCACCCCCAACCCGACCGCCGGCCGTTTCGGCGGCTGGTTCCGCCGTGCCGCCAGGAGCGGCATGGATGCGCTGCCCATGCACCTGCCGGTGCGCCTGGGCGGCGGCGACTTCACGCAGACCAAGGCCGCGCCGGTGCGCGTGCTGGGCTTCGACCAGGCCATGCTGTGGGTGGTCGTCGCGCTGCTGGCCTGGGGCTTCGTGATGGTGTATTCGGCCTCCATCGCGCTGGGCGACAACCCGCGCTTCGCGCGCGCCAACTACAGCCAGTTCTTCTTCGTCGTGCGGCACGGCGCCTTCATCGCGATCGCCTTCGTCGCAGGGCTGCTGGCCTTCCAGGTGCCGATGCGCATCTGGGAGCGTGTCGCACCCTGGCTGTTCATCATCTCGATCCTGCTGCTGGTGCTGGTGCTCGTGCCGCACATCGGCCGCGTGGTCAACGGCGCGCGCCGCTGGCTGCCGCTGGGCATCATGAACTTCCAGCCCTCGGAGCTGGCGAAGCTGGCGATGGTGCTCTACGCCGCCAGCTACATGGTGCGCAAGATGGAGATCAAGGAGCGCTTCTTCCGCGCCGTCGCGCCGATGGGCATCGCCGTGTTCGTCATCGGCATGCTGCTGCTGGCGGAGCCCGACATGGGCGCGTTCATGGTGATCGCGGTGATCGCCATGGGCATCCTCTTCCTGGGCGGCGTCAACGCACGCATGTTCTTCGTGATCGCGACGCTGGTGGTGGCGGCCTTCGCGCTCATCATCGCGACCAGCCAGTTCCGGCGCGAGCGCATCTTCGCCTACCTCGACCCCTTCAGCGAGGAACATGCGCTGGGCAAGGGCTACCAGCTCTCGCACGCGCTGATCGCCATCGGCCGCGGCGAGATCTTCGGCGTCGGGCTGGGCGGCAGCGTCGAGAAGCTGCACTGGCTGCCCGAGGCGCACACAGACTTCCTGCTGGCCGTGCTGGGCGAGGAGTTCGGCCTGGTCGGCGTGCTGCTCATCATCGTCCTCTTCCTCTGGCTCACGCGCCGCATCATGCACATCGGCCGCCAGGCGATCGCGCTGGACCGCGTGTTCGCCGGCCTCACGGCCCAGGGCGTGGGCATCTGGATCGGTTTCCAGGCCTTCATCAACGTGGGCGTGAACCTCGGCGCGCTGCCGACCAAGGGCCTGGGCCTGCCGCTCATGAGCTTCGGCGGCTCGGCGATGCTGATGGACCTGATCGCGCTCGCACTCGTGCTGCGGGTGGACTACGAGAACCGTGTGCTGATGCGCGGAGGTCGCGTATGAGCGCGACCGGGGTGTTCGCGCAGGCTTCCCTCCCCCGGATGGGGGAGGGCCAGGGTGGGGGCGAGCCCATGTCGGCACGAAGTGCAGCGCCGAAGGCGACTGCCCTGGTCATGGCCGGCGGTACCGGTGGCCACATCTTCCCCGGCCTGGCCGTGGCCGAGGAACTGCGCGCGCGTGGCTGGCGGGTCCACTGGCTGGGTGCGCCCGGCAGCATGGAAGAAAAGCTCGTGCCCCCGCGCGGCTTCGCCTTCGAGCCGGTGCAGTTCGGCGGTGTACGGGGCAAGGGCCCGGTCACGCTGGCGCTGCTGCCGCTCAAGCTGCTGCGTGCCTTCTGGCAGAGCATCCAGGTGGTGCGGCGCGTGAAGCCGCAGGTGGTCGTCGGCCTCGGCGGCTACATCACCTTCCCGGGCGGGATGATGAGCGTGCTGCTGGGCAAGCCGCTGGTGCTGCACGAGCAGAACTCGGTCGCCGGACTGGCCAACAAGGTGCTCGCCGGCGTGGCCGACCGCGTCTTCACCGCCTTCCCGAACGTGATGGCCAAGGCGAAGTGGGTGGGCAACCCGCTGCGCGAAGCCTTCCTGTCGCAGCCCGGCCCGGTCGAGCGCTTCGCCGGCCGCACCGGGCCGCTGAAGCTGCTCGTCGTTGGCGGCAGCCTGGGTGCCCGGGCGCTCAACGCCATCGTGCCCAAGGCACTGGCGCGCATCGCGCCGGCCGAGCGGCCCATCGTGCTGCACCAGAGCGGCGCCAAGCAGATCGACGAGTTGCGCGCCAACTATGCCGCGGCCGGTGTCGACGCCGAGCTGACGCCCTTCATCGAGGACACCGCCGAGGCGTACGCCGCGGCGGACCTCATCGTCGCGCGCGCCGGCGCCAGCACCGTGACCGAGATCGCCGCGGTCGGTGCCGCCGCGCTCTTCGTTCCCTTTCCGTCGGCGGTGGACGACCACCAGACCACCAATGCCCGCTTCCTCGTCGATGCGGGCGGCGGCTGGCTCGTCCAGCAGACCGACCTGACCCCTGAACTCTTGTCCGATTTGCTACAGAAAACAGAGCGCTCCACGCTGATGGAGCGGGCGCTGAAGGCCAAAGCGATGCAGAAAACCGAGGCCACGGCCGAGGTCGTCCGCGCCTGCGAGGAGCTGGCGAAATGAAGCACGCCAAGCGCCACATCCACCTCGTCGCGCACAAAGAGCACGCCGACGACCTGCGCCGCGCGGGAGGCCGCCGATGAAACACGCCATCCGTCACATCCACTTCGTCGGCGTGGGCGGCTCCGGCATGAGCGGCATCGCCGAGGTGCTGCTCAACCTAGGCTACACGATCTCCGGCTCCGACCTGGCCGACAGCGCGACGCTGCGCCGCCTGGCGGGCCTGGGCATCCGCACCTTCGTCGGCCACGAGGCCGCGCACATCGCGGGCGCCGACGCAGTCGTCACGTCCACCGCGGTGAAGGCGGACAACCCCGAAGTGCTGGCAGCGCGCGAGCGCAAGATCCCGGTCGTGCCGCGGGCGCTGATGCTGGCCGAGCTGATGCGCCTGAAGCAGGGCATCGCCATCGCCGGCACGCACGGCAAGACCACCACCACCAGCCTGGCCGCCAGCGTGCTCGCAGCCGCTGGACTCGATCCCACCTTCGTGATCGGTGGCCGCCTCAACAGCGCCGGCGCGAACGCCAAGCTCGGCAGCGGCGACCACATCGTGGTGGAGGCCGACGAGTCCGACGCGTCCTTCCTGAACCTGCTGCCGGTGATGGCGGTGGTGACGAACATCGACGCCGACCACATGGAGACCTACGGGCACGACTTCGCGAAGCTGCAGCAGGCCTTCGTCGACTTCCTGCACCGCATGCCCTTCTACGGCGTGGCCATCCTGTGCACCGACGACCCGGCGATCCGCCAGATCCTGCCGCAGGTCACCTGCCCGGTGACCAGCTACGGCTTCGGCGAGGAGGCGCAGGTGCGCGCCATCGACGTGCGTGCCGTGGGCGGCCAGATGCACTTCACGGCGCAGCGCCGCAACGGCGTGGTGCTGCCCGACCTGCCCATCGTGCTCAACCTGCCGGGCGAGCACAACGTGCGCAACGCGCTGTCGGTGATCGCGATCGCCGTCGAGCTCGGCATCCCCGACGAGGCGGTGCAGCGCGGCCTGGCGGACTTCAAGGGCGTGGGCCGGCGCTTCCAGCGCTATGGCGAGGTGACGGCGAAGACGGGCGGCACCTTCACCGTCATCGACGACTACGGCCACCATCCAGTCGAAATGGCGGCCACCGTGGCCGCCGCGCGCGGCGCCTTCCCCGGCCGCCGGCTGGTGCTGGCCTTCCAGCCGCACCGCTACACGCGCACGCGCGACTGCTTCGAGGATTTCGTGAAGGTGATCGGCCAGGCCGACGCCGTGCTGCTGGCCGAGGTGTACGCGGCCGGCGAAGCGCCGATCGTGGCGGCCGACGGTCGCTCGCTGGCGCGGGCATTGCGCGTCGCAGGCAAGGTCGAGCCGGTCTTCGTCGACGACATCGGGGCCATGCCGCAGGCCGTCCTCGACAACGCGCGCGACGGCGACGTCGTGATCTGCATGGGCGCGGGCTCCATCGGTGGCGTGCCGGCCAAGGTGGTCGATCTGGGCGGTGCGGTGCTATCGAGTCAGGAGCGCTCTGCGCAGGAAGGACGGGCGCTGTGAGCCAATTCGATCCCAAATCCTTCGGCAAGGTGGCCGTGCTGTTCGGCGGCAGCTCGGCCGAGCGCGAGGTGTCGCTCATGTCCGGCACCGGCGTGCTCGAGGCGCTCAAGAGCCGCGGCGTCGACGCCCATGCCTTCGACCCCGCGCAGCGCGACCTGGCCGAACTCAAGCGCGACGGCTTCGCGCGCTGCTTCATCGCGCTGCACGGCCGGCACGGCGAAGACGGCACGGTGCAGGGCGCGCTGGAGCTGCTCGGCGTGCCCTACACCGGCTCCGGCGTCATGGCCTCCAGCGTGGCGATGGACAAGGTCATGACCAAGCGCCTCTGGCAGGCCGATGGGCTGCCCACCCCCAGGTACGTGCGCCTGGCCTTCGACCAGCAGAGCCGGGAGCAGGTGCGCGCCGTGCCCGACGTGCTGGGCCTGCCGCTGATCGTGAAGCCGCCGCGCGAGGGCTCGTCCATCGGCGTGACCAAGGTGCGCGGCTACTCCGAGATGCAGGACGCCGTCGCCCTGTCGGCGAAGTACGACCCCGACGTGCTGTGCGAGGAGTTCATCGAGGGCGACGAGGTCACCTGCGCCGTGCTCGGCAGCGGTCTCGACGCGGTCGCACTGCCCGTGGTGCGCATCGCCGCGCCCGAGGGTGCCTACGACTACCAGAACAAGTACTTCACCGACGACGTGAAGTACCACTGCCCGGCCGGCCTGCCCGACGCGCTCGAACAGGAGATCCGCCACCTCGCGCTGGCCGCCTACCGCACGCTCGGCTGCCGCGGCTGGGGCCGGGCCGACCTGATGATCCGCGCCAGCGACCGCAAGCCCTTCCTGCTGGAGATGAACACCTCGCCCGGCATGACCGGCCATTCGCTGGTGCCCATGTCGGCGCGCGCGGCAGGCATCGCCTACGAAGACCTGTGCCTGCGCGTGCTGGCGGCGGCCACCCTCGATTCGGCGCCGCCCGCGCCATTGGAGCGCGCCGCCTGACATGGCCGATTCCATTCCCACCCCCTTCGATGTCAAGCTCATGAACATCCTGGCCACGCTCATGTTCGCGGCCTGCGGTGTGCTGCTGCTGGCCGCGGCGGCCTGGTGGGTGCTGCGCCAGCCCTTCTTCCCCATCGCGGGCCTGAAGGTGGATGGCGACGTGACGCACAACAACGCGATCACCCTGCGTGCCAATGTGGCACCGCAGCTTGCCGGCAACTTCTTCACCGTCGACCTGGCCAAGGCGCGCGCCGCCTTCGAGTCGGTGCCGTGGGTGCGCAAGGCGGTGGTCCGGCGCGAATTTCCCAACAAGCTGCGCGCGACGCTGGTGGAGCACGTGCCGGTGGCGCACTGGGGCACTGAGGCCGAGTCGCGCATGGTCAACAGCTACGGCGAGGTCTTTGAGGCCAACACCGCCGAGGCCGACGACGCCCTGCCGCGCCTGTCGGGCCCGGACGACCAGGCCGGCCATGTGCTGGGCATGTTCCGCGAGCTGGAGCCGGTCTTCAAGGGCAAGGACCTGGAACTCGACGAGCTGGACCTGTCCAGCCGCGGCAGCTGGCAGGCCACGCTGTCCACCGGCGCCGTCATCGAACTGGGCCGCGGCAGCAGCGACGAAGTCAAGGCCCGCACCGAACGTTTCCTGCGCAGCGTGCGCCAGGTGGCGGCGCAGTACGGTCGCAGCGTGGAATCTGTCGAGAGCGCGGACCTGCGCCACGCCGATGCCTATGCGCTGCGCCTTCGAGGGGTGACGGTGGCGGCCGAGGGCGCGCCCACCCCGAAGAAGAAATAGAGAAGAGCGAAGAGAAGAACACCCCGAGGACACATCGATGCCCAAAGAATACAAAGACCTGGTTGTCGGACTCGACATCGGCACCGCCAAGGTGATGGCCGTGGTGGCCGAGGTGCTGCCCAATGGCGAGCTCAAGCTGGCCGGCATGGGCGTGGCGCCCTCCAACGGCCTCAAGCGCGGCGTGGTGGTCAACATCGACGCCACGGTGCAGAGCATCCAGCAGGCCCTCAAGGAGGCCGAGTTCATGGCCGACTGCAAGATCGGCCGCGTCTACACCGGCATCACCGGCAGCCACATCCGCGGCATCAACTCCAGCGGCATGGTGGCGGTGAAGGACAAGGAAGTCACCACCGCCGACGTGGCCCGCGTGGTCGAGACCGCGCGCGCCATCAACATCTCCAGCGACCAGCGCCTGCTGCTGGTGGAGCCGCAGGAATTCGTGATCGACGGCCAGGACGTCAAGGAGCCGATCGGCATGAGCGGCATGCGCCTGGAAGCCAAGGTGCACATCGTCACCGGTGCGCAGAGCGCGGCCGAGAACATCATCAAGTGCGTGCGCCGCTGCGGCCTGGAAGTGGACCAGCTCATGCTCAACCCCCTGGCCTCCAGCCAGGCGGTGCTCACCGAGGACGAGCGCGAGCTGGGCGTGGTGCTGGTGGACATCGGCGCCGGCACCACCGACGTGGCCATCTTCACCAACGGCGCGATCCGCCACACCGCGGTGATCCCGATCGCCGGCGACCTGATCACCAGCGACATCGCCATGGCGCTGCGCACGCCGACCAAGGACGCCGAGGACATCAAGGTCGAGAACGGCTACGCCAAGCAGCTGCTGGCCGATCCCGAGACGCAGGTCGAGGTGCCGGGCCTGGGCGACCGCGGCCCGCGCATGCTGAGCAAGCAGGCCCTGGCCGGCGTGATCGAGCCGCGCATCGAGGAGATCTTCTCGCTGGTGCAGCAGGTCGTGCGCGAGTCGGGCTACGAGGAAGTGCTCTCCTCCGGCGTGGTGCTCACGGGCGGCAGCGCGGTGATGCCGGGCATGGTCGAACTGGGCGAGGACATCTTCCTCAAGCCCGTGCGCCGGGGCATCCCGAAGTATTCGAGCGCCTTGTCCGACATGGTGGCCCAGCCCCGTGCGGCGACAGTCATGGGTCTGCTCGAGGAAGCACGCTTTGCACGCATGCGCGGCTACAAGGTGGCGCAGAAGAACGGTTCGGTGAAGACGGCCTTCGGCCGCTTCAAGGACTTCATCGTGGGGAACTTCTGACGATGAATCATCTTTTCGATGCCCACCTGCACACCGGCCCGCCCCGACATTTCAACGAGCGATGGCGGCGAACCGGTCCACCACGCTGACGCCCGCGGCGTTCACATCCGGTCAGACATCAGCAAAGCAAGAAAACAGTTCTCTCTCAAACACGGCAACTGCAAGGATTCAAGGAGTTAAAGATGGCCATCGAAATGATCGAAGTCGAAGAATTCAACCAGGGCACGCAGATCAAGGTGATCGGTGTCGGCGGCGGCGGCGGCAATGCCGTCGCGCACATGATGCAGCGTGGCGTGCAGGGCGTGGAATTCATCTGCGCCAACACCGACGCGCAGGCGCTCAACCGCGGCCACTCGCACAAGACGATCCAGCTCGGCCTCACCGGCCGTGGCGCAGGCAGCAAGCCGCAGATCGGCCGTGAATCGGCCGAGGTGGCGGTGGACGACATCCGCCAGGCGATCGAAGGCGCGCACATGCTCTTCATCACCGCCGGCATGGGCGGCGGCACCGGCACCGGCGCGGCCCCCGTGATCGCGCGCGTGGCGAAGGAAATGGGCATCCTGACCGTCGGCGTGGTGACCAAGCCCTTCGACTGGGAAGGCGGCAAGCGCATGACCAACGCCGAGCAGGGCCTGTCCGAGCTCGAGGCGAACGTCGATTCGCTGATCGTCATCCTCAACGAGAAGCTGCTCGACGTGCTGGGCGACGACGTGACGCAGGAAGAGGCTTTCGGCCACGCCAACGACGTGCTGAAGAACGCCGTCGGCGGCATCGCCGAGATCATCAACGAGTACGGCCACGTGAACGTCGACTTCGAAGACGTGCGCACCGTGATGGGCGAGCCCGGCAAGGCGATGATGGGCACGGCCTCGGCCAGCGGCCCCGACCGCGCGCGCATCGCCTCGGAACAGGCCGTCGCCTGCCCGCTGCTCGAAGGCATCGACCTGTCGGGCGCCAAGGGCGTGCTGGTGCTGGTCACGGCGTCGAAGGGCTCGCTCAAGCTGTCGGAATCGAAGCTGGCGATGAACACCATCCGCGCCTACGCTTCGCCCGATGCGCATGTGATCTACGGTGCGGCCTACGACGAGTCGCTGGGCGACGAGATGCGCGTGACCGTGGTCGCCACCGGCCTGTCGCGTCCGAAGTCCAACCTCACGGTCGTGCCGACCTACGAGCCGGCAATGGCCACGGGCACGCACGGCTACGTGCCGAACATCGGCGGCGTGGGCGTGAACATGGTCGACCCGTCGTCCATCCCGACCTACCAGCGCGTCGGCAAGCCGGACGTGTGGTCCTCGCACCCCAACCGCGTCAACGCATCGGCCAAGGTCAATGCGCTGTCGTCGGGCGGGATGGACGATTTCGAGATCCCGGCCTTCCTGCGCCGCCAAGCCGATTGATGACCCATCCGGCTACTGCGCGCCCCGATCTTGCGCCTGCGCTTCTCGCCGTACGGGAGTACGGCTGCGATGCTCGGCGCAACCTCGGGTCGCTCGCTACGCCGCCTGGGCCATCAATCCCGTGAACTGATCGACCATGCTGGCTATGACGGCCATAGGCAGGGCGATGGGACGCCGCACGGCGGGCGAAACTAAAATCGCCGGTGTGCTGCAACAGAGAACCCTCAAGTCGATCAGCCGCGCCGTGGGTGTGGGGCTGCACAGCGGCCAGCGGGTGGAGCTGACGCTGCGGCCGGCGCCGGCGGACACGGGCATCGTGTTCCGGCGCGTCGATCTGCCCGAACCGGTCGAGATCCCGATGAACGCCGAGGCGGTGACGGACACGCGCCTGGCTTCCACGGTCTCCAAGGGCGGCGCCAAGGTGCAGACGGTCGAGCACATCATGTCGGCCTGTGCCGGCATCGGCATCGACAACCTGTACATCGACATCACGGCCGACGAGGTGCCGATCCTCGATGGTTCGGCCGCCTCCTTCGTGTTCCTGCTGCAGAGCGCGGGCGTCGAATTGCAGAAGGCACCGCGCCGCTTCCTGAAGGTGACGAAACCCGTCGAGGTGCGCGAGGGCGAGGGTGCCAACGAGAAGTGGGCGCGGCTCGATCCGTACCACGGTTTCAAGCTGGGCTTCCAGATCGACTTCGACCACCGCGTCGTCAACTCCACCGGCCAGCGCTTCGAATTCGACCTTGGCAGCGGCCAGTACAACCGCGACATCGCTCGGGCGCGCACCTTCGGCTTCACCAAGGAGGTCGAGTACATGCGCAGCAAGGGCCTGGCGCTGGGCGGGGGGCTCGACAACGCGATCGTCATGGACGACACCAAGGTGCTCAATGCGGGCGGCTTGCGCTACGACGACGAGTTCGTCAAGCACAAGATCCTCGACGCGATGGGCGACCTGTACATCGTCGGCCATCCTCTGCTGGCGGCCTACAGCGCCTTCCGCTCGGGGCATGCACTGAACAACAAGCTGCTGCGTGCGCTGCTCGCGCAGCCCGACGCGTACCAGATCGTGACCTTCGACGACCAGCGCGCCGCGCCCCAGGGCTTCAACGAGGTGGCGCGCGCCTGGTAGGCGCGGCGCGCCCCTGGCATCGCACATGCTGCTGTTCCGCTGGGCCATCCTGCTGCTTTTGCTGGTGGCCGGCGTTTGCTTCGCCTTCTATGCCGGCACGGGCCAGGTGAAGTACCGGCGCATCGGCTGGATCGTGCTCAAGTGGACCTTGCTGGCGGCGCTCGGCTTCTTCGCCGTGCTGATCGCCGAGCGCGTGGCCTGAGCCTTATGCGCGCGGCGGACGGCCGTCGAACGCATCCTGCAGCAGTTGCCTGAGCGCCTGCGCCTCCAGTGGCCGCGGGTTCGGATACTGGTTCTCCATTGCCAGCGCGCAGGCCCGGTCCAGGTCCTGCTCGCGCATCCCGATGTCCTTGAGCGCGACGGGCGCACCGTTGTCGCGCGCCAGTTCGTAGACCGCGCGCGGTGCGTCGTCGGCGCCGAGCGCGCGCGCGATGCGCCGCATCGCCTCGGCGGCGGCGCCGGCGTTGTAGGCCAGCGCATGGGGCAGCACGATGGCGTGGGTCTCGGCATGCGGCAGGTTGAAGCTGCCGCCCAGCGTGTGGCACAGCTTGTGGTGCAGCGCCATGCCGACGCTGCCCAGCACCTGCCCGCACAGCCAGGCGCCGTAGAGCGCGTCGGCCCGTGCCTGGCCGTCGGTGGGATCGGCATGGATCGCGGGCAGCGCGCGGCCCAGCGCGGCGATGCCTTCCTCGGCCAGCAGTTGCATGACGGGGTTGCCGTCGACCGCGTACAGGCCCTCGGCCGCGTGGGCCATGGCGTTGATGCCGCTCACGATCGACAGGCCCACGGGCAGGCCCACGGTGAGC
The DNA here is from genome assembly GCA_005503065.1 of Comamonadaceae bacterium ALPHA2B. Classification (GTDB taxonomy): domain Bacteria; phylum Pseudomonadota; class Gammaproteobacteria; order Burkholderiales; family Burkholderiaceae_C; genus Xenophilus. The sequence goes on along the minus strand of SCOE01000034.1, from coordinate 38,845 downwards.
GCCGGGTCGTAGATGACCGTGCGCGGCATCACGCGCGTGTCCTTGCCGGTGTGCTTGAGGCCGTTGTGCGTCACGCCGTAGATGGGCGTCATCTCCGAGCCCGCGTAGGTGGTGGGCACGGCGAGGATCGGCAGCCCCGAATCGAGCGCAATGGCCTTGCCCAGGCCGATGGTCGACCCGCCGCCCAGGGCCACCGCGCAATCGGCGTCCAGCCGCAGCGCCTCGGCACGCGCTTCGCGGGCGACCTCCATCGGCACGTGCATCACGGCCCCGGCGAAGACGCCCGCGGCGCGCTCGCCCAGTTGCGCGGCCAGGCGCTCGGCCTGCTCGCGCTGGGGCGGGGTGTACAGCACCAGCGCCCGGCGCATGCCCAGGGCGTCCAGTTCGTCGGCGATGCGGTCCAGGGCGCCGACACCGAAGATCACCCGCTGCGCGCGGCTCTCGAAGACGAAGGGTGTCATTCGGCGACGATCCCGCGGCTCTTGATGAGGCGGCCCCAGCGCTCGCTCTCGCTCCTGATCAGGCGGTTCATCGCCTCGCGGTCGCCGGCCACGACCTCGAAGCCGCCATCACTCAGGCGCTTGGCGACTTCGGGCTGGCGCAGCACGGCGCCCATGTCGGCCGCCAGCCGGTCGAGCGCGGCGGCCGGCACCTTGGCCGGCGCCACCATGCCGACCCAGGAATAGACCTCGAAGCCCTTGTAGCGCTCGGCCACCGCCGGGACCTCGGGCAGGGCCGCGTTGCGGGTGGGCGACGTGACGGCCAGGGCGCGCAGCTTGCCGCTCTGCACCTGCGGCAGCACCAGCGGCAGGCTGGCGATCATCGAATCCACGTGCCCGCCCATCAGGTCGGTGAGCGCCGGGCCGCCGCCCTTGAAGGGCACGTGCACGCCGTTCGTGCCGGCGGTCTCGTGGAACAGTTCGGCCGCCAGGTGGTTGGAGCTGCCTGCGCCCACCGATGCGTACGACACGGCGCCCTTGCCCTTGGCGGCCGTCACGTAGTCCTGCAGCGTCTTGTAGGGAGACGCTGCGGGCACCACCAGGACCATCGGCGAGCGGGCCACGTACGACACGCCGGTGAAGTCGCGCGCGGTGACGTAGGGCAGCCTGGGGTAGATGTGCTGCTCGGTGGCGTAGGAGTCGAACACCAGCGCCACGGTGTGGCCGTCGGGTGGGCTCTTGGCCACCAGCGCCATGCCGATGGTGCCGCCCGCGCCGCCGCGGTTGTCGACGATGACCTGCTGGCCCAGCCGGGCGGCGAGCGGTTCCTGGATCTGGCGCGCCACCTTGTCGACCGTACCGCCCGCCGCGAAGGGCACCACCATCGTGACGAGCCGTGAAGGATAGGACTGGGCGAGCGCCGGGGCGCTGCCGAGCAGGGCCAGGCCAAGCGCCAGCGCGCGGCGAAGCGTGTGCCGGCGGGGCATCCCGGCCGATGTCGTTGCTTGTTGGAGCATGAAAAATCCTCGTGTCTCGATGTGGCCTGGATGCTATTCTTTGCGGCGGACGAAAAGAACTCGTCCCTAACGCCAAACGCTTTTGCGGCACCTGCACAAATGGAATCCATCCGCTTTGCCGAATCGCTCGCCGTCTTCGTCGACGTCGCGCAGGCCCGCAGCTTCTCGGCCGTGGCGCGCCGGCGCGGCATGGTCGCATCCTCCGTCGCACGACAGATCGATGCCCTGGAACAGGACCTGAAAGTGCCGCTGTTCACGCGCTCCACGCGCGCGCTGGTGATGACCGATGCGGGCGAACTGCTGCTCGAGCGGGCGCAGAAGATCTTGCGCGACATGACCGACGCGCGCAGCGAGGTGGTCTCGCTCGACCAGCGCGTGCAGGGCCTGCTGCGCGTGAGCTGCGTGCCGGCCTTCGGGCGGCGGCATGTGGTGCCGCACCTGGCGTCGCTGCTCGAGAAGCATCCCGAGCTGAGCGTCGAGCTGGAACTCACCGAGCGCCTCGTCGATCCGGTGCTCGAGCGCTTCGACGTCGTCATCCGCATCGGCCCGCAACCCGACAGCAGCCTCGTCGGCCAGCGTATCGGCAACCAGCGCTACATCATGGGGGCTGCGCCCTCGTACCTGGCGCGCCACGGCCGGCCCACGCACTTCGAGGACCTGGCGAAGCACCACCTCATCGACCGCCAGCACAGCACCAACGCACGCGGCTGGCGCGAACTCGACGGCTTCGACTGGAGCCAGCCGCCGCATTTCGCGCTGGAGAGCGACGACTGCGACTCGCGCCGCATGTGTGCGGCGCAGGGCCTGGGCATCGCGCTGATGCCCAACTGGGCCATCGGCGAGGACCTCGCGGCAGGGCGCATCGTCGAGCTGTCGCTCGAAGGCGCGCCGAAGCAGCCCGCCACCGGCATCTTCATGCTGCGGGCGGCGCCGCATGCGAGCGTCAAGGTGCGTGCCTTCAGCCAGCACCTCCTGGACAGCATCGGCCGTTCCGCCAGCTGGGTGAGCGACGCGGCCACCGCGCTGCAGTAGCGCGGCCGGGCGCGCGCGCTCAGCGCATGCGGCCCTGGCGGTAGGCGCCCGTCGTGCGGCGCTCGAGCGTGGCGGCCTGGCCCAGCCGCGCGAGCGTTCGCCCCACCTGCGCATGCGTGATCGCCAGCCCCAGCGCGTCGGCCGCGTCGGCCCCGGGAACACCCGGCAGGTCCAGCAGGCGACGGACCATTTCCTGCACCTGGGCCTTGGCGGCGCTGCCGTGTCCGGCCACGGCCTGCTTCATCTGCAGGGCGGTGTATTCCGACACCGCGAGCTGGTTGACCACCAGGGCCGTGAGGCAGGCGCCGCGCGCCTGGCCCAGCAGCAGCGTCGACTGCGGGTTCACGTTGACGAACACGATCTCCACCGCCGCCGCATCGGGCCGGTAGCGCTGCGCCAGCTCGCCGATGCCGTCGAACAGCACCTTCAGCCGCGACGCCAGCTCGCCCTTGGCCATGTGCCTGGTGCTGATGGTGCCGCTGGCCACGTAGCGCAGCGCGTGGCCGTCCACGTCCACCACGCCGAAGCCGGTGGTCTGCAGGCCGGGGTCGATGCCGAGGATGCGCATGCTATGAAATCAATAGCTGATCGCGCAGGTGGGACGGGCGCTGCAGGCCGATTTGGCTTGAAATGGCAACTGGTGCGTCAGGCATCGAAATACCAGCGTACGGAGTGGAAGAAGATCGGCGCCGCGAAGCACAGGGCGTCCACGCGGTCGAGCAGGCCGTTCGCGCCGGTCACGCCCACGCCCTTGCGGCCCCAGTTGGGAATCCCGCGGTCGCGCTTGAGCGCCTTCATCACCAGGTGGCCCATCGAGCCCGCGACGCAGGCCACGAGCGCCGCGGTGAAGGCCTGCCAGAAACGGAAGGGCGTGATGAAGGACAGCAGCGCGCCCACGAAGCTCGCCACCCCCATGCCCACGCCCCAGCTCGCCCAGTTGAAGCTGCGGCTGATGTGCGGCGCGATCGGCGCGCGCGGCCGCAGCAGCTGGCGCAGCAGGCCGCCTTTGGCGGGCGGCGCCTCGGGGCCGGCATCGGCCGGCGGTGCGGTGGCCGACAGGCGGCGGTTGATCAGGTGCTGCACCAGCATGCAGGTCTGCACCGTGGCGACGAGGAAGAAGACGAGGAAGGCGTTCTTGCCCTCGTAGCCGGGAAAGGACAACAGCAGCAGCGCCGGCACGTGCGACAGGCCGTACACGCAGACCATGATGCCCCACTGGAGCTTGGCGTTGCGTTCGAGGAAGTGGCTCGGGTCGTCGGCCAGTGCGCTGGCCACCGGGATGGCGAAGAACACATACACCGGAATGAACACGGTGAAGAAGTTGAAGCGCGCCGTCGCGACCAGCATGAACTGGACCGGCAGCACGACGAAAAAGGCCAGCAGCAGGCTGCGGTGGTCGCTGCGCCGCGTGGGCGAGAGCGTGATGAACTCGCGCAGCGCCAGGAAGGCGATCAGCGCGAAGAGCACCGTGGCCACCGCGTCGCCCAGGGCCCAGCCGATCCAGAAGATCACCACCATGAACCACGTCGTGCCCAGCAGACCGCGGAAGTGGCGCAGTTCCTCCTGCCAGACCTCGCCATGCACGGGATGGCGCCGCTCGCGCAGCGTGAGCAGGAAGGCTGCGGTGCTCACGATCGCCAGCAGGCCGAAGACGAGGACGAACAGCGCCGCGACCTGCTGGGTCGCGCTCAGGTTGCGCAGGAAGGTTTCCATGTCGTCTCGAAGCGCTACACGTCGCGCAGGGCGATGACCGCCTCGCGGGCGCGGTCGAGGAAGGCGCGGCGCTCCTCGCCCGCGCCGAGCTTCACCGGCGCGCCGAAGGTGACCGAGCACAGGATGGGCACCGGCACGACCTCGCCCTTGGGCATCACGCGCTGCACGTTGTCGATCCACGCCGGCACCAGCACCACCTCCGGGAAGAGGCGGGCCAGCATGTACAGCCCCGACTTGAACTTCTGCGGCGTGCCGGTGTGGCCGCGCGTGCCCTCCGGAAAGATGATGATCGAGTCGCCGCTCCTGAGCGCTTCGACCAGCGGCACCAACGGGTCGTCGGGGCGAAGCTCGGGCAGCGGCATGGCGCTCGCTGAGGCATCGCCGGCATCGGCTGCTGCGGTTGCCGGCGAGGCCACGGGCGTCGAGGGCAGCGGCGTCGGCAGGTCCAGCTCGCCCTGGGCGTCGCTGCGCGAGGCCGGCGGCAGCGGCGGCGACAACGTGTCCGCCTCGGCGCCTGCCGCCACGGCCAGCGCCGGCGGCGGTGGGGCCGCGTCGGCGCTGGCGGAGGTGGGCGGGGTGGCCGGTGGGATCGTCACAGAGCCTGGCAGGTCGAAGGTGGGCTCGATGCGCTCGCTGCCGGCTGGAGCCGCGGCGACGGGCGCGGTCGGCATCGCAGGGGTGGCGGGTGTCGGCCCGCCGGCACGCTCGACGTACACGGCGTTGAACACCTCGGTCGTGATCCAGCGCTTGAGCGGCGTGTTGGCCCAGTAGTCGCGCGCCGCGATGGGCCGCGTGATGCTGCGCAGCTCTTCGGGCAGCGCGGCCCAGATCATGACCAGGTCGACGTGGCTCTGGTGGTTGGCGAAGTAGATGCGCTGCTCGGCCTTGGGCGGGCAGCCGAACCAGCGCGCCTGTGCGCCGGTGAGCAGCCGCACCAGCCCGAGCAGCATCCATCCGGTCAGCTTGGCAAGCATGCGTCGATGATACGGGCCATGCCTCCTTCCGACTCCCCGTCGCTCCGCTGGCGCTTCGATGCCCGCGCGGCCGCGTGGGCACTGGGCCTGTTCGTCGTGCTGGCGATCTCGGCGGACAAGCTCGCGCCCCCGCGCGACGGCCAGCGCTGACGCGCTACCGCCGCGGCGGACCGCGCCGCTTCAGGCCAGCACCAGCACGCCGTCGGCGGCGCGCACCCCTTCGCCCTCGGGCAGCACGAAGAGCGGATTGATCTCGGCCTCCACCAGGCGATCGCCCAGCCGGGCCGCCATGGCGGAGAACGCCACGATGGCGTCGACCAGCGCGTCGACGTCTGCCTTGGGGCGGCCGCGGAAGCCGTCCAGGAGCGGCCAGGTCTTGAGTTCCTGCGCCATCGACAGGGCGTCCGCGCGGCTGAGCGCACCCAGCGTGTCGCCGTCGCGGGGCAGCAGGCGCAGCGTGGTGTCCTGGAACAGCTCGGCGGTCACGCCGCCCATGCCCAGCAGCACCGCCGTGCCGAGCGCATCGCGGTGCAGGCCGAGGATCAGTTCGGTGCCGCCGCCCACCATCTGCTGCACCAGGAAGCGCGTGGGCTGCACACCGGTGCGCGCCTCGACATCGCCTGCCATCTGCAGCAGGCGCGCGCCGATGGACTCGGCGGTCTGGCCGACGGCGACGCCGCCGACGTCGCTCTTGTGCGTGATCTGCGCCGAAAGGATCTTCAGCACCACGCGGCCGCCCAGCGCCATCGCGGCGGCCTCGGCCTCGCCCGGCGTCGCCACCACCCGTTCCGCGGCGCAGGGCACGCCGAAGCGGGCGAAGCACTGCTTGGCCTGCGCCTCGTCGAGCGAGCCGCGGGGCAGGCCCTCGATCGATGCAGTCACCGGGCTGGCCACGGCGTCGCTGCCGGGCGCCGTGAAGCCTTGGGCACGCAACATGCCCGAGAGCGCCGCGGTGCAGCTCTCGGCGGCCGCGAAGGCCGGCACGCCACGGCTCGTGAGCAGCGCGCCGATCGCCGGCGCATGCGGGCTGACGTAGGCCAGCACCGGTTTGTCGGAACCGGGCAGGCAGTCCTGGATGGCGCTCGCCATCAGTTCGGGCATCGCGAGGCTGGAAGAGCCGACGATGACGACCAGCGCGTCGTAGGACGGGCTGGCCAGCAGGGCCGTGATGGCGCCGCGCAGCAGGTCCGGGCGCAGGCCCGCCAGCGTGACGTCGATGGGATTGCGGTCGAGCGCCGCCTCGCTGCCGGACTGCAGGGCACGCAGCGCCTCGGCCGTGGCGGCATCCGGCGGCGGCGTCTCGAAGCCGGCCACGCCCAGGTCGTCCGACACCAGCGTGCCCGCGCCGCCGGTGGAGGTGAGGACGGCCACGCGCGGGCCGCGCAGCCGGCGGCCTGTGGCCAGGGCGGCCGGCACGTCCAGCAGGTCGGAAAAACCCTGCGCGCGGATGACGCCCACCTGCCTGAACAGCGCGTCGTACATGCGGTCGGCGCCGGCCATCGCGCCGGTGTGCGAAACGGCGGCCTGGGCGCCGGCCTCGGAGCGACCGATCTTGAAGGCCACGACCGGCTTGCCCGCGCGCGCGGCCTTCAGGCACGCGGCGCGAAAGCGCGCCGGGTTGCGCACCGTTTCCACGTACAGCGCGATCACCTGCGTGGCCGGGTCGTCGGCCAGGTGGTCGATGAAGTCGGCGAGTTCCAGGTCGGCCTCGTTGCTGGTGGCGATCAGCTTGGACAGGCCGATGCCGCGCGCCGCGGCACGCGACAGCAGGGAACCGAGGATGCCGCCGCTTTGCGACACCACGCCGATGCGGCCGACCGGGAACGCGTCCATCTCCAGCGCGCCGGAGGGCGAGAGCACGATGCCGTCGGTGAGGTTCACCAGGCCGATGGTGTTGGGCCCAAGCAGGCGCATCGGCCCGGCGGCCTCTACCAGCTGGCGTTGCCGGCGCGCGCCGTCCTCGCCCGTTTCGGTGTAGCCGCTGGCCAGCACGATGGCCGCGGGGCAGCCGCGTGCCGCGAGTTCCTTCACCGCCACGTGGGCACGCTCCGCGCCGAGCAGCACCACGGCGACATCGGGCACCTCGGGCAGCGAGGCCACGTCCGCATAGCAGGGCAATTCACCCACGCGGTCCACCTTGGGGTTGACCGGCATGATGCGGCCGGAGAAACCGTGCTTCTGCAGGTAGGCGACCGGCCGGCCGGAGGTCTTCTTCGGATCGGCCGAGGCGCCGATCACGGCGACGCTGCGCGGCGACAGCATCCGGGCAATGGCGGTGCGCATCGCATCACTCCTTGCCGGACGACCTGGCCAGGAAGGCCTCGACCGAGGCGCGGTGCTCGGCGCTGGTGTAGCAGATGCCCTGCGCCTGGCTGCCCTGCGCGAACACGTCGTGCGAGGACAGCTCGAAGCTCTGGTTCAGGATGGTCTTCGTCAGCGCCAGGGCGGTCGGCGAGGCGGCCGACAGTTCGCGGGCCCACTGCCGCGCGTCGGCGAGCAGGGTGTCGGCGCCGGTCTGCCGGTCGACGATGCCCAGCTTCAGCGCTTCGTCCACCTTGACCTGGCGACCGGTGAAGATCAGTTCCTTGGCCTTGGCCAGGCCGACCCGGCGCGGCAGGAAGTACATGCCGCCGCCGTCGGGCACGATGCCGCGGTGGATGTACGACCAGGTGAAGCTCGCCCATTCGCTGGCGATGATGAAGTCGCAGGCCAGCGCGGTGTCGGCTCCGAGGCCCGAGGCTGCACCGTTCACCGCGGCGATCACCGGCTTGGGCATGGTGTGCAGCAGCGCCTGGGTGTGGTGCACCCGCTGCTGGCGGTGCCAGCCGTTGAAGCCGACCTCACCCACGGGGGCGTTCATGCGCCTTTGCATGCCGCTGATGTCGCCGCCGGCGCAGAAGCCCTTGCCGGCCCCGGTCAGCACCAGGGCGCGGATGGACTTGTCGGCCGCCACGTGCTCCAGCGCGTGGATGAACTCGGTGCGCATGTCGTCGCTCATCGCATTGCGCTTGTCGGGGCGGTTCAGGGTCAGGGTCGCGATGGCGTCCTGCACGTCGAGTTGGATCAGGGTGTCGCTCATGGGGATCTCCGGTGCGGACGGGGGCGGCCGCGGTTTCAAAAGACTCACTCCGGCTGGATGCCGTTTTCCTTGACGATGGGTGCCCAGCGGGCTTCCTCGGCCTGGACATAGGTGCTCAGTTCGGCCGGGGGGCCGCCGCTCACGGCGAGGCCCTCTTGCTCGATCTTGCGCACGAACTCGGGGGCGCGAAGCGCCTTGCGACCCGCAGCATTGAGCCGGTCGATGACCGGCTGTGGCGTGCCTGCAGGCACGTACAGCCCGTACCAGCTCTCGACCTGGTAGCCGGGCACCGTGGACGCGATGGTGGGCACGCCCTTGAAGGCCGCCGACGGCGCCTGCGAGGTCACGCCCAGCGCCCGCAGCTTGCCGGTGTCGACGAAGTTCGACGCTGCCGCCGCGGTGGCGAACATCATGTCGACCTGGCCGCCCAGCAGGTCGGTCAGCGCCGGACCGGCGCCCTTGTAGGGGACGTGGACCAGGCGAACCTTGGCCAGGTTCGCCAGCATCTCGCCCGCCAGATGCGCGGAGGTGCCGTTGCCCTGCGAGGCATAGGTCAGTGTGTCCGGCTTCGCCCTGGCGGCGGCGATGACGTCTGCGACGGACTTGTACGGGCTGTCCGCGCGCACGACCAGCACGTTGGGGCCGCGGCCGATCAGGAGCACCGGCGCGAAGGCGGCGTTGCTGCCGTACGGCAGCCTGGGCTGCAGGGAAGGATTGACGGCATGGGCGAAGGACGCGACGACGACGGAATAGCCGTCGGCGGCGCTCTTGGCCACGTTGTCGGTGCCGATCATCGTGCCGGCCCCCGGCCTGTTGTCCACGATGACGGGTTGGCCGAGATCCCTGGACATCTCCAGGCCCAGCGTGCGGGCGATGAGGTCGGTGCCGCCGCCAGGGGCGAAGGGCACGACGAGGCGGACGGGCTTGTCCGGATAGACCGAGGCTGCGCACAGGCCGGACAGGGCAGCCAGCCCAGCCAGGAGGAGGGCGCGCATCGCGCGCCGTGGACTGTCGATCATGGGTCTTGTCTCCGTGGTTCGGCGAGAAGGGCAAAGACCGCCGCGCGTCTTGGCCGCTGGGGGAGACTCTAGGCAAAGGGGCGTCGAAGAGGCACCGTCCTGTTCCAATCAGTGGAACTGCACTTGCCGACCCCGTTGCGCTGCCCATGACCACCCAAGCCACTGCCGCACTGACGGAGAAACCGGGGCAATCCCCTGCCAATCGTTCGCTGGAGCGCGGCATCGAGATCCTGCGCGCCTTCCGCCCCGGATCGGAGCTGCTGGGCAACGGCGAGCTCGCCGAGCGCACGGGCCTGCCCAAGGCCACGGTGAGCCGGCTTGCCCAGACCCTGGTCGGCAGCGGCCTGCTGCAGCTGGATGTCGCCACGCGCACCTACCGCCTGGCGCCGGCGGTGCTGAGCCTGGCGCATGCCATGCGCTCGGGCTCGCGCGTGCTCGCGGTCGCCGCGCCGCACATGCGCACGCTGGCGGAACGGCTGCGCATCAACGTCGGCCTGGCGGCGCCCGACCGCGACGAGATGGTCTACCTCGAATCGATCCGGTACGCCCGGCGGGTGGCGCTGCGGCACGTCGTGTCGGGGCAGCGCGTGCCCATCGAACTGACCTCGCTCGGGCGGGCGTACCTGGCGGTGGCGCCGGCCGGCCAGCGCCAGGCGCTGATGGACATCGTGGGGCGGCGGCGCGGGCGTCAGTGGCCGGCGTTGAAAAAGGAGATCGACGAGGCGTGCGCCGATGTGCGCAGCAAGGGCCATTGCGCGGCGTCCTGGCAGCCGGAGGTGGTGGCCATTGCCGCGCCGCTGGTCACCGACGACGCGGTCTACGTCTTCAACCTCAGCCTGTCGACGCTCGAGCCGCCGGCGGCCGTCTCGAAAGAGCTGGGGCCGTCTCTCCTGGCGCTGGTCGAGCGGGTGCGACGGGAGCTCGACCGGCGCGACCCGCGGGGTCTGTAGCGCTTCCTAGGGCAGCTCGACGGCGCCCATGCGCGCGACGATGGTCGCGGTGCGTCCGTTGAGGTAGGCCGAGTTCGGGCGCATCTCGTAGAACTGCGGGCTCGGCAGCATCACTGCCAGGCGCGCGGCCTCGGCCGGCGACAGGCGTGCGGCGCTCTTGCCGAAATAGCGCTGCGCCGCGGCCTCGGCGCCAAAGACGCCGTTGCCCCACTCGACGCTGTTGAGGTAGATCTCCAGGATGCGCTGTTTGCTCAGGAAGAGCTCCAGCGCCATCGTCAGCACCAGCTCCTGGCCCTTGCGCGCCAGGGTGCGCTCGCCGGACAGCAGCAGGTTCTTCGCCAACTGCTGCGTGACCGTGGAGCCGCCGCGCAGGCGCGCCTGCACCGGCGGCGGCGCGGGCTTGCCGCGCGCGGCGGCGCGGGCGGCACGTCTGGCCGCGAGCTCTTCGGCGCGGGCATTGCGCTGGCGGGCGCGCTCGATCGCTTCCCACTCCACGCCGTCATGGTTGACGAAGTCGGAGTCCTCGCTGGCCAGCACCGCGCGCTTGAGGTTGTCGTGGATCTGCGCGTAGGGCACCCATTGCTGGCGCCATTGCGCCCGTGCACCGTCTCGCAGGACGATCTGCCACATCTCCGAGCGCTGGAAGGCGGTGGACTGCGGGTCGATCGCCGCCATCGCGGCGATGCGCAGCACGAAGAAGCACTCGAGCGCGAGGCCGGCCAGCAGCAGGCAGCCGATCCAGCGGATGAGGGGGCGCATCGCGGTGATCAGGCCGCGTCGACGATGGCGCGCAGCTCGGCCAGCACGTCGGCCGAGGGGGGGCGCACGCCGCGCCACAGCGCGAAGGCCTCGGCAGCCTGCTCGACCAGCATGCCCAGGCCGTCGCGCGGTACGGCGCCGTGCGCGCGTGCCCATGCCATGAAGCCGGCCGCAGCCCGCCCATACATCATGTCGACCGCAAGCGCGCCAGGGCGCAGCACACCGGCGGCCACCGGCACCGCGCCGCCGGCCAGGCTGGAGGCAGTGGCGTTCACCACCACGTCGAAGCTGCCGGGCACGTCGTCGAGCGCCCACGCCTCCAAGGCCGTGGAATGGCCCAGCGCCTGCGCCGAATGCCGCCGTACCAGGGCCACTGCCTTGTCCACCGTGCGGTTGGCGACCACCAGGCGGCGCAGCCCGGTGTCGAGCAGGGGGCCGAGCACGCCGGCCGCCGCACCGCCGGCGCCGATGAGCAGCAGGTCGCGGCCCGCCAGCGGCACGCCGGCATGGCGCTGGATGTCGTTGACCAGGCCCACGCCGTCGGTGTTGTCGCCGTGGATGCGGCCATCGGAGCCGAAGCGCAGCGTGTTCACGGCCTGCGCCAGGCGCGCCCGCTCGCTCAGCGACTGGGCCATCGCCGCAGCCTCGAACTTGAAGGGCACGGTCACGTTGCAGCCGCCTGCGCGGTTGCCCGAGGCCGCGGCCTCTGCGCGGAAAGCGTCCACGGTGGCGGCGAAAGCTTCGGTGGGCGCCAGGCGCCGGCCGTAGTCCAGCGCCTGGCCGGTGAGTGCGGCGAAGCGCGCGTGGATCCACGGCGAGCGGCTGTGCTCGACCGGGTTGCCGATCACGCAGTAGCGGTCCATGTCTTCGGGTGTCAATTGATGGGCTGGGTGGAGACCTGCGTCTCCAGCGTCTCGTCGCGCGTGAACTTGAAACGAGAGGGCATGAGCAGCTGGTCGGTCTGGCGGCGCATGGCATCGGTGAAGCGGCCGAAGTTGCCGATGCTCGCGACGATGGCCTGCGCGCGGCGGTCCAGCTCCCTGTTGCCCGAGCTCTGGACGATCTCGGTGCCCAGCAGCGAGCCGTCGAAGTTGACGCTGACGATCATGGTGAGTTCGCCATAGAGCTTCTTGCCGCCGGCCTGCGGAAAGCGCTCGGTGCCGCGTGCCTCGATCTTGCGGCGCAGTGCGTCGACGTACACGGCGTAGGTCGCCTCCTTGGTGGCGGGGCTCACGAAACGGCGCTTGGGCCGCGCGTTCTCCTCGTTCACCCGGCGCTCGATCTCGGCCAGCAGCTCCAGCAGCTGGCGGCGCTTTTCCTCCTGCGCCGTGTTGTCGTTGGGCTGGCCGGACTGGCGCGGGTCGGGCAGGGGCATGGCGGCGAGCTGGGCGCGCACCTGCGACAGCAGCATCATCTGCTGCGCCTGCATGGCCTCGATCTGCTTCTGCGCCTCCTCGGCGGAGTCGCCCACGGCGGTGAAGGCCGAGGGGGGCAGCGGGCTGGTGGCGCGCCCCTTGTCGAGGTCGCCACCGCCGGCCAGCGAGGCCTGGGCGAGCGCCTGCGCCTTGTCGGGCGCCTCGCCCTTGGCCTTGGCATTGACCAGGATGATCTCCAGCGGCGTCTCCTGAAAGACGCGGTTGAAGGCCTCGGGATCGGCGAAACGGACCGCCAGCAGCGCAGCGTGGGCCAGGACCGACAGGCCCAGCGCGATCTGCAGCGTGCTGAAGTCCTTGAGATTCATGCCGCGCTGGGTTCGGCGGTGGGTGCGTCGGCGGCGTCGCCGTCGGCCAGGTCGACGGCGATGGCCAGCGGACCGGCGGCCGGCTCGTCGTCGTCGCCCTCGTCGGTGGCTTCGGGGGTGGCTGCGGCTCCGAGACGCTCGATGACGGTGCCGTTGACGGCCAGCGCGATCTCGTCGATCTCGCCCAGGCGCACGCGCACGCGGCTGCCGCGCGGCAGGCCCTGCGCACCGAGCACCGGCAGCACCAGCGGCAGCGTGTCGGCGCGCACCAGCGTCTCGCCGGCGCCGCCATCCTTGATCAGCGTGGCGTCCAGTTCCTGGATGCCCTGCTGCTGCAGGTACTTGAGCGTCCAGAAACGCTCCATGCCGGCCTGGTAGGCGTTGTAGGTGCCGTAGGCGGCATCGAAGCCCGAGAGGATCGAGAACAGGCTCGCGTCCTTGGGCTTGAAAGGCGCCGCGAGGGCGGCGGTCTTGCCGTGGCGCGCCGCGGCGATGATCTGCCACTGGTTCACCAGGTCGGTGTAGCGGCGCAGCGGCGAGGTGCTCCAGGCGTAGCTCTTCACGCCCAGGCCGGCATGCGGCAGCGGCTTGGTGCCCATGCGGACCTTGACGCCGGGCGCCAGGCTCGCCTGGCTGCGGTAGAGCGCCGGCACGCCCAGTTCGCCGAGCCAGCCGCCCCAGCTGCTGTTGGCCAGGATCATGGCCTCGGAGACGATCAGGTCCAGCGGCGCGCCGCGGCGGCGGGTGCTGATCTGCACCTGCTCGTGGCCCATGGGCTCGGCGCCGTCGTTGCCGACGAGGCGGAAGTTGTAGTCGGGCCGGTTGAAGGTCTCCGGCTTGCCGCGCACCGCCTCGCGGCCCAGCTTCAGGTGGCGTGCCAAGCGATACAAAAATGATAGCGGCTCGCGCAGGCTCCACGCGGCCTCCGGGCCTTTTTGGCTTGGAACGGCCGCGCTGTCGAGCCAAGTCTCGTCGATCACGCCGTCGAGCTGGTCGTGGCGCAGGTTGGCCACGATCGGCACCCGCTCGAGCTTCGTCTCGGTGCCCAGCAGGTCCAGCGTCGCTTCGTTGAAGCGGGCATACAGCGAGACCGCGGGCCGGTCGCCGCCATCGAGCAGGGTGTAGGTCTGCACGATGTCGTCGGGCAGCATCGTGATCTTGTGGCCCGGCATGTAGACCGTCGACATGCGGCCGCGGGCCACCTGGTCGAGCGCGCTCTCGGGCACGATGGCCAAGCCCGGCGCGGCGATGTGGATGCCCACGGTGACGGTGCCCGAGCCCAGGCCCTGCACCGAGAGCGCGTCGTCGATCTCGGTGGTCTGCGAGTCGTCGATCGAGAAGGCCTGCACGCCTTCAGCGCGCGGCAGCTCGTCGGCGATGGCCGGTGCCGCGAGGGCCGGAAAGCCGGTGCCCTTGGGAAAGTTCTCGAACAGGAAGCGCTTCCAGTGGAACTGGTAGGGCGAGTCGATGGCGCCCGAGGCCTCGAGCAGGTCGAGGGGCGCACGCTGGCTGGCGCGCGAGGCCTCGACCACCGCCTTGTACTCGGGCGCGTTCTTGTCGGGCTTGAACAGGATCTTGTAGAGCTGCTCGCGGATCGGTGCCGGGCAGCGGCCTGCGGCCAACTCGGCCGCCCATTCGGCGATCTGTGCCTGGATGGCCTTCTTCTTCTCGATGGCGGCCAGCGCCTGCTGCACGATTTCGGCCGGCGCCTTGCGGAAACGCCCCTTGCCGGCGCGGCGAAAGTAGTGCGGCGCCTCGAAGAGCGCGAACAGCGCCGCAGCCTGCTGCACCAGCGAGGGCTTGGCGGTGAAGTAGTCGGCCGCGAGGTCGGTGAAGCCGAATTCCTCGGCCGGCGCGAACTCCCAGGCCAGGTCGAGGTCGACCGTGGCGGCGAGCGTGCGCGCCTCGGCAATCAGCTGCGCGGGCGCGGGCTTGTCGAAACGCAGCACGATGTTCGCGCCCTTGACCTTGACGCGCTTGCCGGTCTCCAGCTCCACCTGGGCGGAGGATTCGGCCTCCGACAGCACGCGGCCGCCGAGGTACTTGCCGGCTTCTTCGAACAACACAAACATCGGGCGATTTTCACACGCAGGCCGCCGCGGGCCGCCGAGCCCTTTCAGACGGGCGCGAGAAAGGCCACCACGTCCGCCAGATGGGCGCGCGGGAAATCCGACAGCGCATGGTCGCCGCCCTCGATCAGGCGGATCCGGCTGCCCTGGAAGCGGGCCGACATCTCGCGCCAGTCCAGCACCTCGTCGCCCTTGGCGATCACGGCGAACACGCGTTCCGGGCGGTCCAGCGTGCCCACCTCGAGCGCGGCCAGTTCGCGGATGAATTCGGGGCGGAAGAAGAAGCGCTCCTGCGGACTGTGCCAGGCGCGCTGCTCGCCGATGTGCTTGGCCAGGTCGCGCGCCGGATCGACCGCCGGATTCAGCAGAACGGCGCGGGCACCGGTCATCGCGGCGACATAGGTGGCGTAGAAGCCGCCCAGCGATGAGCCGATGACGCCCAGGCTTTCCCGCGGCCAGTCGGCGATGCCGGCCAGGACCAGGTCCATCGCCTCGCGCGGCGATGGCGGCAACTGCGGGCACCACCATTCGACGTCGGGGTGGCGTACCGCCATGTAGGCGGCGGTGGCCTGGGCCTTGGCCGAGCGCGGCGAGGAGCGGAAGCCGTGCAGGTAGAGCAGGTGGGTGACGGGGAGCTGGGGCATGGTGGGGCCGGTCGGCGGACAACGCCGCGCGCGTGGCCATTGTCCCGCGCAGAACCCGGCCGGGCCAGCGCTGCGTGCGCCGGGCGCCGATAATCCCGGCCCATCATGTCAGCGGTCTTCCAGCAGCCCTCGCTCGCGCGGCGCCTCCTGCCCGTCTTCCAGGGCTTCGACGGCTTCCTGGCCTTCGCCGTGTTCCTGCTGTGCTGCGCCGGGCTGGTGACGATGTACTCGTCCGGCTACGACCATGGCACCCGCTTTCTCGACCACGGCCGCAACATGCTGCTGGCGGGTTTCATCATGTTCGTGGTGGCGCAGATTCCGCCGCAGAGGCTCATGAGCCTGGCGGTGCCGCTGTACCTGTTCGGCGTCGGGTTGCTGATCGCGGTGCTGCTCTTCGGCATCACCAAGAAGGGCGCCAAGCGCTGGATCAACGTCGGCATGGTGATCCAGCCCAGCGAGATCCTGAAGATCGCCATGCCGCTGATGCTGGCCTGGTGGTTCCAGCGCCGCGAGGGCCAGTTGCGCCCGCTGGATTTCGTCGTTTCCTTCATCCTGCTGGCAGTGCCGGTGGGGCTGATCATGAAGCAGCCCGACCTGGGCACCTCGCTGCTGGTGCTGGCCGCGGGGCTGGCGGTGATCTTCTTCGCCGGGCTGCCCTGGAAGCTGATCGTGCCGCCGGTGATCCTCGGCGTGGTGGCGGTGTCGCTGATCGTGGGTTTCGAGTCGAGGCTCTGCGCCGACGGGGTGGACTGGCGCGTGTTGCACGACTACCAGAAGCAGCGCGTGTGCACGCTGCTCGACCCCACCAAGGACCCCCTGGGCAAGGGTTTCCACATCATCCAGGGGATGATCGCCATCGGCTCCGGCGGCGTCGGCGGCAAGGGCTTCATGCAAGGCACGCAGACGCACCTGGAGTTCATCCCCGAGCGCACGACCGACTTCATCTTCGCCGCCTACTCCGAGGAATTCGGGCTGGCGGGCAACCTGTTCCTGATCTTCTCCTTCCTCTTCCTGGTGTTCCGCGGGCTGATGATCGCGCTCGACGCGCCGACGCTGTTCTCGCGGCTCCTGGCCGGGGCGGTTTCGATGATCTTCTTCACCTACGCCTTCGTGAACATGGGCATGGTCAGCGGCATCCTGCCCGTGGTGGGCGTGCCGCTGCCCTTCGTCAGCTACGGCGGCACGGCCATGGTCACGCTGGGACTGGGGCTGGGCATCCTGATGTCGATCTCGCGCGCCAAGCGCCTGATGCAGACCTGAGGGCAACCCGCCGCGCCGCAGGCAGGGTCCCCTCTTCGGGAGGTGGCGAATTACACGCAGCGCAGCGACGTGAAAAGCCGGCAGGCTGATAATCTTTTCATGATCTCCCGCGAACCCACCATCGAGCGCCTGGCCACGGCGCAGCAACTGCTCCTCACGCCCTTCGGCCTGGACGAGACGCACCTCGCCCGCGCACTGGCGGAGATCAAGGCGCATCGGGTCGACGACGCCGACCTGTACTTCCAGTACACCCGCAGCGAGGGCTGGAGCCTGGAAGAGGGCATCGTCAAGACCGGCAGCTTCAGCATCGACCAGGGCGTCGGCGTTCGGGCCGTGAGCGGCGAGAAGACGGCCTTCGCCTATTCGGACGACATCTCCGAGGCCTCGCTGCTCGACGCGGCCCGCACCGTGCGGGCGATTTCGGCTGCAGGCGCCGCGGGGCGGGCGAAGGCTGCTACCAAGAAGATAGCATCGAGCCGCTCGCTGTACCCGGGCATCGATCCCATCGCCACGCTGGACAGCACTGCCAAGGTGAAGCTGCTCGAGAAGGTCGAGAAGCTCGCGCGCGGGCGCGACCCGCGCATCGCCCAGGTCATGGCGGGCCTGGCCAGCGAGTACGACGTGGTGCTGGTGGCGCGTGCCGACGGCACCCTGGCGGCCGACGTGCGCCCGCTGGTGCGCCTGTCGGTGACGGTGATCGCCGAGCAGAACGGGCGCCGCGAGATCGGCTCCGGCGGCGGTGGTGGGCGCTTCGGCCTGGCCTACTTCGGCGACGAGCAGATCGCCGAGTACGTCGACCACGCGGTGAGCTCGGCGCTGACCAACCTCGAATCGCGTCCCGCGCCCGCCGGCGAGATGACCGTCGTGCTCGGCCCCGGCTGGCCTGGCATCCTGCTGCACGAGGCCATCGGCCACGGGCTCGAGGGCGACTTCAACCGCAAGGGTTCCTCGGCTTTCAGCGGCCGCATCGGCCAGCGCGTGGCGGCCAAGGGCGTCACGGTTCTGGACGACGGCACCATCGCCGACCGCCGAGGTTCGCTCAACGTCGACGACGAGGGCAACGCCAGCCAGCGCAACGTGCTGATCGAGGACGGCATCCTCAAGGGCTACATCCAGGACGCGCTCAATGCGCGCCTCATGAAGGTCAAGCCCACCGGCAACGGCCGCCGCGAGAGCTATGCCCACGTGCCGATGCCTCGCATGACCAACACCTACATGCTCGGCGGCGACACGCATCCCGACGAGATCGTCGCCAGCATCAAGAAGGGCCTGTACGCCACCAACTTCGGCGGCGGCCAGGTCGACATCACCAGCGGCAAGTTCGTCTTCTCGGCCAGCGAGGCCTACTGGGTCGAGAACGGAAAGATCCAGTACCCCGTGAAGGGTGCGACCATCGTCGGCAACGGCCCGGACGCGCTCACGCGCGTGACCATGATCGGCAACGACATGGCGCTCGATTCGGGCGTCGGCACCTGTGGCAAGGAAGGCCAGAGCGTGCCCGTGGGCGTGGGCCAGCCCACGCTGCGCATCGACGGGCTGACGGTCGGCGGCACGGCCTGAAATCGGACAGCCGAACGCAGAGAGCGCAGAGGTTCCGCAAAGGGCGCAGAAGGAATACCCGAACATGGCTTTTGTTTTTTTCTGCGCCTTCTGCGAAGCCTCTGCGGCCTCTGCGTTCGGTTTCCGATCCCGCATCCTTGTGCTAGAGTCTCGCCCCATGCCTGCCTCGCGCGCTTTCTACTTTGCCTACTTTTGGTTCCCGGACTCCGGCGGACGAGTGGCGCGCGCGTAGACAGCAGACAAGCCGAACCCCTCGAGAACCGCCGGTGCGAAAGCCCCGGCGGTTTTTTCTTGGCCGTCACGAAACACACCCATCACAGCAACCCGAGGAAGAACGAGCATGAGTCCCAAAGCCACCCCCGGCACCAGCGAATCCTGGTACGCGCAACCCGTCGAGAAAACCAGCCAGACCGACGACCAGCGCATCAAGGACATCAACGTGCTTCCTCCGCCCGAACACCTCATCCGTTTCTTCCCCATCGGCGGCACGCCGGTGGAAGGGCTGATCGGCCAGACCCGGCATGCCATCCACAACATCATGGCGGGCAAGGACGACCGGCTGCTGGTGGTGATGGGGCCGTGCTCCATCCACGATCCGGCCGCGGCGCTGGACTACGCGCGGCGCCTGAAGGCCGAGCGCGAGAAGTACGCCGACACGCTGGAGATCGTGATGCGCGTGTACTTCGAGAAGCCGCGCACGACGGTGGGCTGGAAGGGCCTGATCAACGACCCTTACCTGGACGAGAGCTACCGCATCGACGAGGGCCTGCGCATCGCGCGCCAGCTGCTCATCGACATCAACCGCCTGGGCCTGCCGGCGGGCAGCGAGTTCCTGGACGTGATCTCGCCGCAGTACATCGGCGACCTGATCGCCTGGGGCGCCATCGGCGCGCGCACCACCGAGAGCCAGGTGCACCGCGAGCTGGCCTCGGGCCTGTCTGCACCCATCGGCTTCAAGAACGGCACCGACGGCAACATCCGCATCGCCACCGACGCGATCCAGGCGGCGGCGCGCGGCCACCACTTCCTGTCGGTGCACAAGAACGGCCAGGTCGCCATCGTGCAGACCAAGGGCAACAAGGATTGCCACGTGATCCTGCGCGGCGGCAAGGCGCCGAACTACGACGCGGCCAGCGTCGCCGCGGCCTGCGCCGACCTGGAGGCCGCCAAGCTGCCGCCCACCCTGATGGTCGATTGCAGCCATGCCAACAGCAGCAAGCAGCACCAGAAGCAGGTCGACGTCGCCAAGGACATCGCGGGCCAGATCGCCGGTGGAAGCCGCCGCGTCTTCGGCGTGATGGTCGAGAGCCACCTGCAAGCCGGCGCCCAGAAGTTCACGCCGGGCAAGGACCGCATCGACGCGCTGGCCTACGGGCAGAGCATCACCGACGCCTGCCTGGGCTGGGACGATTCGGTGGGTGTGCTGGAGACGCTGTCGCAGGCGATCAAGCAGCGCCGCGGCTGAGTTTCAGGCCAAAAGTGGCTGCAACGCCCGTCCGGCGGGCGCGGACAGCTATGAAATCGATAGCAACTGGAGCTGCTGCGCTCAGATGAAGCGGGCCAGGTCGGGCCAGTGGTGGCGCAGCGCGGCGGCCTCGTCGCCCTCGGGCGCCATGAGGGTGAAGTCGGCGAAGTCGAAGCCTGGCGCCACGGCGCAGGCGACCAGGCTGAAGTCGCCGCTCGCATGCGTGGTGATCGGCTCGGCCGCCTGCCATTGGCCGGCTGGGATCACGTGCTGCGGCCGCGTGCCATGGGCGTCGACCGGCCCGAGGCGCACATGGGAAGGGGCGGTGCGCAGGGCGGCGTCGCAGGCCCACAGCGTGAGCGGCACGCCTTCGACGTGCACCCACAGCTCGTCGGAGCGCACGCGGTGCCACCGCGAGTGCTGGCCCGCCTCGAGCAGGAAGTAGATGCTGGTGAGGGCCGAGCGCGGCGGGCGGCCGTCGCCGCAGCCCACCTGGGCGCCGGAGCGGAAGACCTCGCGGAACCAACCGCCTTCGGGATGCGGCTGCAGGCCAAGGGTGTCGACGAGCTGGCGGGCGCGCATGGTGCCGATCCCTCAGCGGCCGGCGCGCAGGGCGGCCAGCAGCTTGTCGTGCACGCCACCGAAGCCGCCGTTGCTCATGCACACGATGTGGTCGCCGGGCTGGGCCGCCGCGGCCACCTGTGCCACCAGCGTGTCGATGTCGCCGGCGGTGCGCGCGCGCCGGCCCATCGGGGCCAGCGCGGCGGCGGCATCCCAATCGAGTCCGGCGGTGTGGCAGAAGGCCAGCTCGGCATCGTCGAGGCTGCCGGGCAACTGGGCCGCCATGGTGCCGAGCTTCATGGTGTTGCTGCGCGGCTCGAACACGGCCAGGATGCGCTCGGCCTGCCGGCCCTGGGCATCCAGGCGGCGGCGCAGGCCGTCGAGCGTGGTGCGGATGGCGGTCGGGTGGTGCGCGAAATCGTCGTAGACCGTGAGGGCCGGGCCGTCGCCGCGCGCCACTTCGCCGCGAAGCTCCATGCGCCGGCGCACGTTGCGGAAGGTGCCGAGCGCGCGCGCCGCATCGGCCGGGGCGACGCCCACATGCTCGGCGGCGGCGATGGCGGCCAAGGCGTTGAGCTGGTTGTGCTCACCGCTCAGCGCCCACTCGACGCGGCCGACCACCCTGCCATCGCGGCGCACGTCGAAGGCATGCTGTGCGCCCTCGACCTGCCATTGCGCATCGCTGCCGGCGGCGCCGAAGCTCGCCACCGGGCTCCAGCAGCCCTTGGCCAGCACGCGCTTCAGGCTGTCCTCGGCCGCATTGACGACCAGCCGGCCGCTGGCGGGCACCGTACGCACGAGGTGGTGGAACTGCCGCTCGATGGCGGCCAGGTCGTCGAAGATGTCCGCGTGGTCGAACTCCAGGTTGTTCAGGATGGCCGTGCGAGGGCGGTAGTGGACGAACTTGCTGCGCTTGTCGAAGAAGGCGGTGTCGTATTCGTCGGCCTCGATCACGAAGCACTTTCCCGCGCCGAGGCGGGCCGACACGCCGAAGTCCAGTGGCACCCCGCCGACAAGGAAGCCCGGCCCGAGGCCGGCCTGCTCCAGCACCCAGGCCAGCATCGAGGTCGTCGTGGTCTTGCCGTGGGTGCCGGCCACGGCCAGCACGTGCCGGCCCTGCAGCACATGCTCGGCCAGCCACTGCGGGCCGCTGGTGTAGGGCGCGCCGGCGTCGAGGATCGCCTCCATCAACGGGTATTTCGGCGTGCCGTCCGCCAGCCGCGCGCGGGAGACCACGTTGCCGATCACGTACATGTCGGGGTTCAGCGCCATCTGGCCGGCGCCATAGCCTTCGATCAGCTCGATGCCAAGGGCGCGCAACTGGTCGCTCATCGGCGGGTAGACGCCGGCATCGCAGCCCGTCACGCGGTGCCCGGCCTCGCGCGCCAGGGCGGCCAGTCCGCCCATGAAGGTGCCGCAGATGCCGAGGATGTGAATGTGCATCGGGCGATTCTAGGGACGGGCCACGGGGCCATCGGCGCGGAAAACTGCACAGCGGGCACAATGGGCCGATGGACACCGGCAAGCGCGACATCGCCGCAGCGGCCGCCCGCCTCATCGTGGAGGAAGGGCTGGAGTACGGCGCCGCCAAGCGGCGCGCGGTGCGCGACCTCGGGCTGCCTGCGCGCACGGCGCTGCCCAACAACGACGAGATCGAAGCCGAGGTGCGCGACTACATCCAGTTGTTCTGTGCCGACACCCAGCCCGCCGAGCTGCAGGCGCTGCGGGCCCTGGCGCTCGAGTGGATGGAGCACATGGCGGCGTTCCGTCCCTACCTGGGCGGGGCGGTGTGGCACGGCACGGCGACGCGGCTGTCGGATATCTACATCCAGCTTTTCTGCGACGACCCGAAATCCGCCGAGATCGCCCTGATCGACCACCACGTGGATTACGAGCCGCGCATGGTCACGGGCTTCCATGGCGAGCAGGTCGAGGCGTTGAGCGTGCACGCACGCAGCCGGGCGCTCGGCACCGAGGTGGGCGTGCACCTGCTGATCTATGACCTGGACGACCTGCGCGGTGCGCTGCGCCCGGACACGCAGGGGCGGGTGCCTCGGGGCGACCTCGCTGCCGTCCGGCGCCTCTTGGCAAGTTGAGACGACCATGAATCCTTCGCGACGAAACTGGCTGTTCGGCGGTGTCGCCGTTGCTGCTGCGGCGGCCGGTGCCGCGGGCGCCTGGTGGCGCCACGGTCTGGCAGGTGGCGGCAGCGGCGAGGTGCTCGGCACTGACTTCTGGGCGCAAACCTTCGATCGGCCGGAGGGCGGACAGCTCGCGCTGGCAAGCCTCAAGGGCAAGCCGCTGCTGCTCAACTTCTGGGCGACATGGTGCCCGCCCTGCGTGGAGGAGTTGCCGATGCTCGACCGCTTCTTTCGCGATCAGGCTTCCAACGGCTGGCAAGTGGCGGGATTGGCGATTGATCAGCCCAGTGCGGTTCGCAAATTCCTGGAGCGGACGCCCGTGAGCTTTCCGAATGGAATGGCCGGTCTGCAGGGCACCGATCTGGTGAAGAGCCTGGGCAATACGGGTGGCGGCTTGCCGTTCACGCTGGTGCTGGATCGGGAAGGCACTGTCCTGGCACGTAAAATGGGCAAGCTCGAACCCGCCGACCTCGACGCTTGGCGGCGTGGACAAGTTCACGGATAGAATCCCGCGCTCTCATCGGCGATGGCGTTAGAACGCTGCAATAAGCCGATTTTCAGGTGAGTTGAAATCGATTGACCGGCAAAGCCGGCGCGCTGGAGGACCATGGATCTGCGCAAACTCAAGACACTGATCGACCTGGTGTCCGAATCCAATATTTCCGAACTCGAGATCACCGAAGCCGAAGGCAAGGTCCGCATCGTCAAGGGCGGCGAAGCCGCGCCCGTGCAGTACGTGCAGGCCCTGGCTGCTGCGCCCGCTGCTGCCCCCGCAGCGACACCGGCGGCTTCCACGGCACCCGCTGCCCCTGCTGCGGCTGCCGAGCCTGCCGGCCACGTCGTCAAGTCGCCGATGGTCGGCACCTTCTACCGCTCGGCCAGCCCAGGCGCACCGGCGTTTGTCGAAGTCGGCGCCCAGGTGAAGGAGGGCGATACGCTCTGCATCATCGAGGCCATGAAGATCCTCAACGAGATCGAGGCCGACAAGTCCGGCACCGTGACCAAGATCCTCGGCGAGAACGGCCAGGCCGTCGAGTACGGCCAGCCGCTGTTCATCATCGAGTGAGTTCTTGATGTTCAAGAAGATTCTGGTCGCCAACCGCGGCGCTCGCGCCTCTGCGCGGACGGCCGAAGGCCGGCACATTGCACGGGCACGCGCAGCGTGCAGGCAGTCGAGCCGCGGAGAGTGCAATGTTTAAGAAGATCCTGGTCGCCAACCGCGGCGAGATTGCCCTGCGAATCCAGCGGGCTTGCGCGGAGATGGGCGTCAAGGCGGTGATGGTCTATTCCGAGGCCGACCGCGAAGCCAAGTACGTGAAACTGGCCGACGAGGCCGTCTGCATCGGCCCGGCGCCCTCCGGGCAGAGCTACCTCAACATGCCGGCCATCATCTCGGCAGCCGAGGTGACCGATGCCGAGGCCATCCACCCAGGCTATGGCTTCCTGAGCGAGAACGCCAACTTCGCCGAGCGCGTGGAGCAGAGCGGCTTCCAGTTCATCGGCCCCACGCCCGAGTCGATCCGCATCATGGGCGACAAGGTGTCGGCCAAGCAGGCGATGCTCAAGGCCGGCGTGCCCTGCGTGCCGGGTTCCGATGGTGAACTGTCGGACGACCCGGCCGCCAACAAGCGCATCGCCAAGGCGGTGGGGTACCCGGTCATCATCAAGGCCGCGGGCGGTGGCGGCGGCCGCGGCATGCGCGTGGTCCACACCGAGGCGGCGCTGGTCAACGCGATCCAGATGACCAAGGCCGAAGCGGCCGCCGCCTTCAACAATCCGGCCGTGTACATGGAGAAGTTCCTCCAGAACCCGCGCCACATCGAGATCCAGGTCCTCGCCGACAAGCACAAGAACGCGGTCTACCTGGGCGAGCGCGACTGCTCCATGCAGCGGCGCCACCAGAAGGTGATCGAGGAGTCGCCGGCGCCGGGCATCCCGCGCAAGCTGATCGAGAAGATCGGCGAGCGCTGCGCGGCGGCGTGCAAGAAGATCGGCTACCGCGGCGCGGGGACCTTCGAGTTCCTGTACGAGAACGGCGAGTTCTATTTCATCGAGATGAACACGCGCGTGCAGGTGGAGCATCCGGTGACCGAATTCACCACCGGCATCGACATCGTGAAGACGCAGATCATGGTGGCGGCCGGCGAGCGCCTGCCGTTCACGCAGCGCCAGATCGAGATGCGCGGCCACGCGATCGAGTGCCGCATCAACGCGGAAGACCCGTACAAGTTCACGCCTTCGCCGGGCCGCATCACGATGTGGCACTCGCCGGGCGGCCCCGGCGTACGCGTGGATTCGCATGCGTACACCAACTACTTCGTGCCGCCGAACTACGACTCGATGATCGGCAAGATCATCGTCTACGGCGACACGCGCGAGCAGGCCATGGCGCGCATGCGCACGGCGCTCAACGAGACGGTGGTCGAAGGCATCCTGACCAACATCCCGCTGCACCGCGAACTGATGGTCGATTCGAAGTTCATGGCCGGCGGCACCAACATCCACTACCTGGAAGAGTGGATGGCGGCGCACAAACGTTGACCAGCCCCACGCGCCCGCGGCGCTCCCCCTGCGAGGGGGCACATGCAGCGGGCCGGCCCTTCGGCATGCTCAGGACGGGCCAAGGCCGGTTCCGCGCATGCCCTCGGCTTGGGCTGCTGAGTGGCGAGGCGAGCGGGTTTCGCGAAGTATTGGAAGGGGCAACGGATCATGTTTGAACTGCGCCTGCTGGCACCCGAGGAGCGCGTGGAGGTGCTGGGCGAGGCGCTCGAGGCGCTCGACGCCCTGAGCGTCTCGGTCGAGGACGCCGACGCACAGACCGATGCCGAGCAGGCGCTTTTCGGCGAGCCTGGCATGCCACCGCCGCGCGAGGGATGGCAGCGCTCGCGCGTGGTCGCGCTGTTCGCCGAGGAAGGCGCGGCGCGCCATGCGGCCGACGTGCTCGTGGCCCAGGACTTCTTCGAAGGTTGCGAAATCATCGGCACCGCCGAGGTCGCCGAGCAGGACTGGGTGCGGTTGACCCAGTCCCAGTTCGCTCCGGTGGAGATCACGCCCACCTTCTGGATCGTGCCGACCTGGCACGAGCCGCCGGCTGCGGCGCGGCAGGTCATCCGCCTGGACCCGGGCCTCGCCTTCGGCACCGGCACGCACCCGACCACCCGCATGTGCCTGCGCTGGATCGCTGCGCGCGGGCAGGGCGGCGCTGGGGCGCGCGTGCTCGACTACGGCTGTGGCTCGGGCATCCTGGCCATCGGTGCGGCCAAGTTCGGCGCGGGCGAGATCGACGCGGTCGACATCGACCCGGCTGCGGTGCAGTCGACCGGACTGAATGCCGAGGCCAATGGCGTGAGGTTGAACGCGGGCCTGCCCGAACTCGCCCGGGGCGACTACGACACCGTGCTTGCCAACATCCTCGCCACCCCGCTGAAGGTGCTGGCGCCGCTGTTGTGCGCGCATGTGCGCCCGGGCGGCGCGCTGGTGCTGGCAGGCATCCTGGAGCGGCAGGCCGAGGAACTGAAGGCGGCCTATGCGCCCTACCTGTCGCTCGAAGTGAGCGACACCGAGGACGGCTGGATCCTCATGACCGCGCGGCGCTGAAAGCCCGACCGCTCGGCGGCGGCGCAGGCAGGGGCGCCCCCTACAATCCCTTACCCATGAGCCTTGTCACCCGCTGCCCTGCATGCTCGACTGCATTCAAGGTGGTGCGCGACCAACTCCGCATCTCCGAAGGCTGGGTGCGCTGCGGCCGGTGCAGCCAGGTCTTCGATGCCACGCTGGACCTCCGGGACTCGGAGGGCGGCGAGCCGAACGCGCCGGTGGCGCCGTCGCCTGACGCGTCGCCCGAGGCTACTGCCCCGATCGCATCCGGCCCGGCGCCCGCTGCCCGGGTCGAGTACGCCGGTACGGCACCTTCACTCGATGAGGATGACTTCGTCGAGCCCGACGAGCTCCCTGCGGCCGCTGCGCCGGCCACGAACTGGCCTGCGCGGGAGTTGCTGGATCTCGGGCCCGTGGCCTCGCCCGCCGCCGCCTCCGCCGAGTCGGGCAGGTCGGAGGTTTCCAGTTTGGCGTCGAGCAGCGCGAGCACGGAGCGGGCCGAGCCGGCGCCCGCTGCTGGCTGGTCACCGTTTCCGGCCGAGCTGCCGGCCATCATGGCCGACGAGCCCTGGCCGCTCGGCGCCGAGAGCCCGCTTCAGCGGAACGACACCGCCTCCGGCGAGGACATGCCGCCATCTCCGGTCGACGAAGCGGTCAATGCGCAGCTGCAGAAGGCGCTGAGGCGCGCGCGCATCCAGGCGCTGCGCGAGTCGCGTGCGCGTGCACGCGCCGAGGCGGACGCCCAGAAACAGGCCGCCCTTGGCGCAGCCCCTTCAGTCGATGCCGATGCACCGGTAACTTCACCCGAGCCGGTCACGGACACGCCCGCTTCCGTCCACGAAGCCGCTGCCCTGCGCCATGCCTCCGAAGAGGCGCCGGTGTCCGATGCCGCGTTGCCGGCGCCTGCACTGCCGAGCTTTCTCGACGTCGGGCAACCGCCCGTCGAAGCACCGAAACTGCCTCATCGCACGGCCTTGCTGACCTTCGCCGTGCTTGCCGCCCTGCTGTTGATGCTCCAGGTGCTGCGCCACGAGCGTGACTCACTCGCCGCCACGCAGCCGGGTATGCGACCGGTGCTTGCGGTGTTGTGCCAGTTGAGCGGCTGCGAGCTGTCGCCGTTGCGGCGCCTCGACGCGATCCGCATCGATGGCTCCTCCTTCACGCCCGAGCGAGAGGGCACGGGTTATCGCCTGCTCTTCAGCCTACGCAATGCGTCGCCAACCGCGTTGGCCATGCCTGCGATCGAGCTTTCTCTGCTCGACGGCAACGAGCGGCCGGTGGTGCGTCGCGTGTTCCAGCCCGCCGAATTCGGTGCGCCCGCGGTGCTCGGCCCGCGGGCCGAACAGGCGGCCGCCCTGGCGCTCGTGATGAAGCCGGTCGAAGGCGGCGGCGTGCCGCCGGTGGTGGGCTACAGCCTGCTGGCCTTCTATCCCTGAGCGGCGATCCTTTTCCTCTCTTTCTCTCCCACCCTTTGCAGGACCTTTCATGGCAGCAGTGATTTGCGGTTCCCTCGCCTTCGACACGATCATGAATTTCGAGGGCCGCTTTGCCGACCAGATCCTGCCGGATCAGTTGCACATCCTGAACGTGTCTTTCCTGGTGCCCGGCCTGCGGCGCGACTTCGGGGGCTGCGCAGGCAACATCGCCTACAGCCTGAACGCGCTCGGCGGTCAGGCGCTTCCGATGGCCACGGTAGGCAGCGACGGTGCCGACTATGTCGAGCGCCTGCGTACGCTGGGCATCGGCACTGAATTCATCCGTGAGGTGGCGGACAGTTACACCGCGCAGGCCATGATCATGACCGACCGCGATAACAACCAGATCACGGCCTTCCACCCCGGGGCCATGCAGCAGGCGCACATCACGCGGATCGAGGCCCGCAGCGACATCCGCCTGGGTATCGTCGCACCCGATGGCCGCGAGGCGATGGTGCAGCATGCGGCGCAGTTCAAGGCAGCCGGCATCCCCTTCGTCTTCGACCCGGGTCAGGGCCTGCCGATGTTCGACGGCAAGGAACTCGCGCACTTCGTCGACCAGGCCGATTGGGTGGTTGTGAACGACTACGAAGGCAAGATGCTGTCAGACCGCACGGGCTGGGACAGCGCCGCGATCTCGCGCCGTGTGAAGGGCCTCGTGGTGACGCTCGGGGCGGACGGCTGCGAGGTCTGGACCGATGGCGCCTCGGTGCATGTGCCCGCTGTCACGCCGACTGCCATCGTCGATCCCACGGGCTGCGGCGACGCTTGGCGTGGGGGCCTGCTGTATGGCCTGGAGCAGGGCTGGGACCTGCGCCGCTGTGCCGAACTGGGCAACCGCGTGGGTGCGCTGAAGATCGCCTGCCGCGGCCCGCAGAATTACACGATCGATCGAAGCCAGATCGGGCTGTAGCGCTCATTGGGCATGAGCAAGTAGCTATCAAAAAGATAGTAGCTTCCTCAAGTTACGCGTTCGGTAGGGAAATGAAAAAAGCCCGGCACCTTTCGGTGCCGGGCTTGGCCTGACAGGCGCAGCTGAAGAAACTCAGGGCTTGCTGGCCGTCGGGAACGGCCAGGCAGCCTGCGGGTTCAGCGTGGTCTGTGCGGCAGGCGCAGGAGCAGCGGCGGCCTTGGCAGCAGGCGCAGGCTTCGCGGCCTTCTTCGCGGCAGGCTTCTTCGCAGCCTTCTTGGCAGCAGCCTTCTTGGCAGGGGCCTTTTTCGCCGCGGCCTTCTTCGCAGGCGCCTTCTTGGCAGCGGCCTTCTTCGCCGGCGCCTTCTTGGCAGCAGCCTTCTTCGCCGGCGCCTTCTTGGCGACGACCTTCTTGGCCGCTACCTTCTTGGCGGGGGCCTTCTTCGCCGCGACCTTCTTGGCCGCTACCTTCTTCGCCGGCGCCTTCTTGGCGGCGACCTTCTTGGCCGCTACCTTCTTCGCCGGTGCCTTCTTGGCGACGACCTTCTTGGCCGGTGCCTTCTTCGCTGCTGCGACCTTCTTGGCCGGAGCCTTCTTTGCGGCCGCTTTCTTCGCCGGCGCTTTCTTTGCAGTTGCCATTTCTTTCTCCTTGATCAAGTTGAAAACATCAACCTTTGGAAGCACTCCTCCACTCGTCTGCGAGCGAGAAGCGATTCATGGCGTTGGAGCAGACTCCAGCGCCATGAACACGGGAACCCCGGCCGCTGCACTCTCTGGTGCATGAAGCGATCGAGGTGATTCTTGGATCCATTCGATTCTTTGGAAACTCAATCCCAGGAGAGCGCACCACCCGATTGGTACTCGATCACGCGGGTTTCGAAGAAGTTGCGCTCTTTCTTCAGGTCGATCATTTCGCTCATCCAGGGGAACGGGTTTTCCTCGTTCGGGAAGAGCGCTTCGAGGCCGATCTGCGTCGCGCGCCGGTTGGCGATGTAGCGCAGGTAGCCCTTGAACATGGAGGCGTTCATGCCGAGCACGCCGCGCGGCATGGTGTCTTCGGCATAGCGGTATTCGAGCTCAACGGCCTTCTGGAACAGGCCCTTGATCTCGGCCTTGAACTCCGGCGTCCACAGATGTGGGTTCTCGAGCTTGAGCTGGTTGATCAGGTCGATGCCGAAATTGCAGTGCATCGACTCGTCGCGCAGGATGTATTGGTACTGCTCGGCCGCACCGGTCATCTTGTTCTGGCGACCCAGCGCCAGGATCTGCGTGAAGCCGACGTAGAAGAACAGGCCTTCCATCAGGCAGGCGAAGACGATCAGGCTCTTGAGCAGCGTCTGGTCGTTCTCGGGCGTGCCGGTGTGGAAGTTGGGGTCCATGATCGCGTCGATGAACGGGATCAGGAACTCGTCCTTGTCGCGGATGGACTGGACTTCGTTGTAGGCGTTGAAGATCTCGGCCTCGTCCAGACCCAGCGACTCGACGATGTACTGGTAGGCGTGCGTGTGGATCGCCTCTTCGAAGGCCTGGCGCAGCAGGAACTGCCGGCATTCGGGTGCCGTGATGTGGCGGTAGGTGCCCAGCACGATGTTGTTGGCCGCCAGCGAATCGGCGGTCACGAAGAAGCCGAGGTTGCGCTTGACGATGCGCCGCTCGTCCTCGGTCAGACCGTTCGGGTCCTTCCACAGGGCGATGTCGCGGTTCATGTTCACTTCCTGCGGCATCCAGTGGTTGGCGCAGGTGGCGAGGTACTTCTCCCACGCCCACTTGTACTTGAACGGCACCAGCTGGTTGACGTCGGTCTGGCCGTTGATGATGCGCTTGTCGGCCGCATTCACTCGGCGTGCGCTCGCCGGTGCGGGCTGCGATGCGGGGGCTGCGGCTGGCGACGCGAAAGAGTGTGTGGCGAGCGAAGCGGCAGGAAGGGAAGTCGCTGCCGCCATCGAGGCTCCCGCGGCTGCGGTGTTGCTCGATGAAGTTTGTGGCTGGCTCCTCGGTGCAGAGGGCTTGACTTCTTCGTCCCAGGTCAACATAGAAAAATCCAATGCTCAATTATCAGAGCAACGATGCGTGTTGAAAAGTTATCCGCCACGCTCGTGCCCGAATTATGTTGTGCGCAGGCGTCGAGCATGTCGTCCGAAGCCGCGCGAAAAGACAAGAGCGGTCCGTCGTGGACCGCTCGTCATCGCATCACTGGCAGGCTTCGCAGCCCGGGTCGTCGATCGCGCAGAACTTGATGTCGGTTGCAGGCACCGCCGCCATCTGCGCCTGTGCGGCAGCGGCTGCGAGTTCGAGCGCGCTTGGTGCCGCAGGCTTCGCAGCGGCGGCCGACATCTCGTGGCTGCCGCCTGAGGACACGGCGTTGAGCCGGCCCGACTGCACCGTCGACTTCTCGGCGTGCGTGGCGCTGATGGTGCGCAGATAGTAGGTGGTCTTCAGACCGCGCAGCCACGCCAGCTTGTAGGTGTCGTCGAGCTTCTTGCCCGAGGCGCCGGCCATGTAGATGTTCAGCGACTGGGCCTGGTCGATCCACTTCTGGCGACGCGCGGCGGCCTCGACCAGCCACACCGGCTCGACCTCGAAGGCGGTGGCGTACAGGGCCTTGATGTCCTGCGGCACGCGGTCGATGGGACGCAGCGAGCCGTCGAAGTGCTTGAGGTCCATCACCATCACGTCGTCCCACAGGCCCAGGCGCTTGAGGTCGCGCACCAGGTAGTGGTTGATCACGGTGAACTCGCCCGACAGGTTGGACTTGACCGACAGGTTGCCGAAGCAGGGCTCGATCGAGGCGTCGACGCCGATGATGTTGGAGATCGTGGCCGTCGGCGCGATGGCCACGCAGTTGGAGTTGCGCATGCCGTCCTGCGCGATCTTGGCGCGCAGGGCGTCCCAGTCGAGCGAGGCGGAGCGGTCTACCTCGACGTAGCCGCCGCGCGCCTTCTCGAGCAGGTTCAGCGAGTCGATCGGCAGGATGCCCTTGTCCCAGAGCGAGCCCTTGAAGCTGGAGTACTTGCCGCGCTCGCGCGCCAGTTCGGTCGAAGCCCAGTAGGCGTGGTAGCAGATCGCTTCCATCGAGCGGTCGGCGAATTCCACCGCCTGCTCGCTGCCGTAGGGAATGCGCAACTCGTACAGCGCGTCCTGGAAGCCCATCAGGCCCAGGCCCACGGGGCGGTGGCGCAGGTTGGAGTCGCGCGCCTTCTTCACCGCGTAGTAGTTGATGTCGATGACGTTGTCGAGCATCCGCATGGCGGTGGAGATGGTCTTCTTGAGCTTCTCCTGGTCGACGGCGCCGTCCTTCAGGTGCTGCAGCAGGTTCACCGAGCCCAGGTTGCAGACCGCGGTCTCGGTGTCGCTGGTGTTCAGCGTGATCTCCGTGCACAGGTTGGACGAGTGCACCACGCCCGCGTGCTGCTGCGGCGAGCGCACGTTGCAGGCGTCCTTGAAGGTGATCCAGGGATGGCCGGTCTCGAACAGCATCGAGAGCATCTTGCGCCACAGGTCGGTGGCCGGCAGCGTCTTGCTGGGCTTGATCTCGCCGCGCGCCGCCTTTTCTTCGTAGGCGACGTAAGCCTTCTCGAAGTCGGCGCCGAACAGGTCGTGCAGGTCGGGCACGGAGGAGGGCGAGAACAGCGTCCAGCTGCCTTTTTCCATCACGCGGCGCATGAACAGGTCGGGGATCCAGTTCGCCGTGTTCATGTCGTGGGTGCGGCGGCGGTCGTCACCCGTGTTCTTGCGCAGCTCCAGGAACTCCTCGATGTCCAGGTGCCAGGTTTCCAGGTAGGTGCAGACCGCGCCCTTGCGCTTGCCGCCCTGGTTGACGGCCACGGCCGTGTCGTTGACCACCTTCAGGAAGGGCACGACGCCCTGCGATTCGCCGTTGGTGCCCTTGATGTGGCTGCCGAGCGCCCGCACGCGGGTCCAGTCGTTGCCCAGGCCGCCGGCGAACTTCGACAACAGCGCGTTTTCCTTGATCGACTCGTAGATGCCGTCCAGGTCGTCGGGCACCGTCGTCAGGTAGCAGGAGGACAGCTGCGAGCGCAGCGTGCCGCTGTTGAACAGCGTGGGCGTGGACGACATGAAGTCGAAGGACGACAGCACCTCGTAGAACTCGATGGCGCGCGCTTCGCGGTCGATCTCGTTCAGCGCCAGGCCCATCGCCACGCGCATGAAGAAGGCCTGCGGCAGCTCGATGCGCTGCTTGCGCACGTGCAGGAAGTAGCGGTCGTACAGCGTCTGCAGGCCGAGGTAGTCGAACTTCAGGTCGCGCTCGGCCTTCAGCGCGGCGCCCAGGCGGGCCAGGTCGTACTGCAGCAGCTTCTCGTCGAGCAGCTCGTTGTCCACGCCCTTCTTGATGAAGTGGGGGAAGTAGTCGGCATAGCCCTGCGCCATCTCGGCGTGCGTCACTTCGCGGCCGAGCACCTCCTTGAAGATCGTGTGCAGCAGCAGGCGCGCGGTGGCGAAGGTGTAGTCGGGGTCCTTTTCGATCAGCGTGCGGGCCGCCAGGATCGATGCCTTGTAGACCTCGTCCAGCGGCACGCCATCGTACAGGTTGCGCATCGTCTCGGCGACGATTGGCTCGGCCTTGACGCCCTCGCCCAGGTTCGCGCAGGCCGATTCCAGCAGGCCCTGCAGGGCCGCCATGTCGAGTGCGACGCGCTCGCCGCGGTCCAGCACATGCAGCGTGGGTACGGCGGGCTTGGCGCTCTGTTCGCCCTGCTTCTGGCGCTCCTGGGTGCGACGCTCGCGATACAGCACATAGGCACGCGCCACCTCGTGGTGGCCGCCGCGCATCAGGCCCAGCTCGACCTGGTCCTGCACATCCTCGATGTGGAAGGTACCGCCGCCCGGTCGGGAGCGCACCATGGCGCGCACCACCGCCTGCGTCAGGCCGTCAACGGTCTCGCGCACGCTGGCCGAGGCTGCGCCCTGCGTGCCGTGCACGGCCAGGAAGGCTTTCATCATCGCGACGGCGATCTTGTTCGGCTCGAAGGGGACGACGGCGCCATTGCGGCGGATGATCTGGTAATGGGCGAGGGCCGGGCCGGCGGCACTCGCCACGTCACGGCCCTGGGACGTCGCCGCGGGCATGGCGCGAGGGGTCGAGGGGGAGGTCAGGGCAGCTTGCATTCGGGTCCTTCGTTGACGTCTGTGGTTGTTGTGTGCCGGGCCGTCCCGGCCGGGTTGCGAGGGTCTCGCAAGGCCGAGTAGTTGGGGGCAGGCGCACACTATATCTAGGGTGCCGGTGGCCTTCAAGCCACTACCCGTAGTGTTTTTCTCGGCCTCATGGCGTGTTGCTAAAAGCCGTCGCGCGCTCGGTGCCTGCGCAAGGCCCACAGGGATTGCTCCACCTTAGCGCGGGCCGCGCCCCACGGGCTTTGCAGGCCTTTTTGGGCTTGGAGGCCGCATGGTTGCTACGTCCTTCTGCGTACGGTGAGATGGGCGGGGACCAGCCTGCCGTGGGAGCGCGCCGACCGGCCGATAGAAAAATTTCAGGCGGGCCCGGCGCGTGGCGGAAAGGCCGCATCGGGCCAGCCGAGTGCAAGCTGCAGGTGCGCCCAGTCGAAGCCCGGGCCGGGATCGAGCTTGCGGCCCGGCGCGATGTGCTCGTGCCCCGCCAGGGCTTCGATCGGGTAGCGCCGTGCGAGGGCGGGGCACAGCGTCGCCAGGGCCTCGTACTGTTCGGCCTCGAAGCGCTCGCCCTCCAGGCCCTCGAGCTCGATGCCGATCGAATAGTCGTTGCAGTTGGCGCGTCCGCGCCAGCTCGATGCGCCCGCGTGCCAGGCGCGGTCGTCGCAGCTCACGAACTGCCACAGCTCGCCGGTGCGGCGCACGTAGAAATGCGCCGAAACCTGCAGGCCGCGGATCTGCTCGAAGTAAGGGTGTGCCGACACGTCGAGGCGGTTCGTGAAGAGTGCCTGCACCTCGCCACCGCCGTAGCGGCCAGGCGGAAGGCTGATCGAGTGCAGCACGATCAGGTCGATCGTGGTTCCGTCGGGACGGGATCCGAAGTTCGGCGAGTCGAGCCGACGCGCCGGGCGGTACCAGCCGCCGGCCCACGGGGCGCAGTCGCCGTCGGCGGATGTGCGGGTCGAATCAGGCATCCTCGCCGGCGGGCGTCGCGATGCCCAGGCGGGCGATGCGGTAGCGGATCTGCCGCAGGCTCAAACCCAGGCGGTTGGCCGCCGCCGTGCGGTTGAAGCCCGTCTCCTGCAGGGCTCGAACCAGGATCTCCCGCTCCTTCTGGTCCAGGTAGCCCTGCAGGTCACTGGGCATGCCCGCGCTTTCCAAAAACGGCGTGGCGGGCAGCGTGGTCGGCGTCGTCGCAGCCGGCGCGCCTGCGTCCGGGGCCGCAACGGTCAGCGGGGCAGGGCGGCTGTCGCTTTCGTCCAGGTCCAGCTGCAGTTCGCTGCCTTCGCTCAGCGCCATGGCGCGGTGCAGCATGTTCTCCAGCTCGCGCACGTTGCCCTGCAGAGGCTGTTCGGACAGCAGGCGCAGCGCCTGCGCCGACAGCTCGGGCACGGGCAGTCCGCCATCGTGCGCGATCCGCGCCAGCAACGCGCGGCACAGCGCGGGCAGGTCCTCGCGCCGCTCGCGCAGCGGCGGCAGCATCAGCTCGATCACGTTGAGGCGGTAGAACAGGTCTTGGCGGAAACGCCCGGCCTGCACCTCCGCCTGCAGGTCCTTGTGGGTCGCGCTCACGACGCGCACGTCCACGGCGTCCTCTTGTGTAGAGCCGATCGGCCGCACGCTGCGCTCCTGGATGGCGCGCAGCAGCTTGGACTGCATGGCCAGGGGCAGGTCGCCGATCTCGTCGAGGAACAGCGTGCCGCCTCGCGCGGCCTGGAAGTAGCCGTCACGGTCCTGGGCGGAGCCGGTGTACGAGCCCTTTCGCGCACCGAAGAATTCGGCTTCGAGCAGGTTCTCGGGAATGGCGCCGCAGTTGACGGCCACGAAGGGCCCCTCCCCACGCTGGCTGCAGGCGTGCACGGCGCGCGCGACCAGTTCCTTGCCGGTGCCGGACTCGCCGCGCACGAGCACGGGGGCCATGCCGCGGGCCACCTTGACGATGCGCGCCTTCACCAGCCGCATCGGCTCCGAGTCGCCAACCAGACGCTCCAGCGCGGCATTGCTCTGCGCGTTGACGGGCGTTGCCTTCGCAGCGATGCCCGGTGCCGGCGGCGCGGCGCGCGGCGCCGTGCCCTGGTCCTGCACCGCCGAGGCGACCACGGCGCGGAACTGCTTGAGGTCCACCGGCTTGGTCAGGTAGTCGAAGGCGCCGGCCTTGAGGGCCTCGACCGCGTTCTCGGCCGATCCGTAGGCGGTCATGACGACGCAGCGCTCGGGCCGCTGTTGCTGCTGGAGCCGCTGCAGGATCTCCATGCCCAGCCCGTCGGGCAGGCGCATGTCGGTGATCACGGCATCGAAACGCTGTGCGTCCAGGCGCTCCGTCGCTTCCGCCACGCTGCCCGCCGCCTCGACGCGGTAGCCCTCACGCAGCAGCGTCAGTTCATAGAGTGTGCGCAGGTCCGGCTCATCATCGACGACGAGGATCTGCGCCGAGGTCTTGGGGGGGGAGGCGGGCGGACTGCTCACGGGGCGCTATTGTGGCAAAGGCACCTGTGTCGGCGCGAAATGCACGAAGAAGCAGTTGCCCTCGCGTCCTTCCCCAGCAACGGCGCGCCGCTCGTAGCCCATGGCGGCGCCATGGCGCTCGCACAGTTCGCGGCAGATGTACAGGCCCAGGCCGCTGGACCGGCTTTCGGAGGAGAAAAAGGGCTCGAACAGATGCCGCTGGACCGCCGGATCCAGGGCGGCGCCGTCGCTCCACACCACGAGTTGGGCGCGCTGGTTCGCACCCACCGTGGTGCTGACCTGGATCGCCCCTTCGTCCTGGCTGGCGTAGCGGGCCGCGTTGTCGAGGAGGTTCACGAGGATGCGGCGCAGGTGCTCCTCCTCGAAGCGCACTTGCGCTGCGGCACCCAGCAGCAACTGCACGCCTGGGCGGCGCGTCTGGCGCACCCATTCCTCGACGAGCATGCGCACCGCGGGGTCCAGGGCCAGCGTGTCGTCGTCCAGCGGCAGGGTTCGTTGCTGGCGGGCACGCGACACGTCCAGCACGTCGTCGACGATACGCGCCAGACGCTGCGCGTTCTGCCGCACCATCTCGTTGAGTTGGCGCTGGCCCTCGTCGTCCAGGTCCTCGGCCAGCAGCGCGCTGGCTTGCGCGATGGCCGCCAGCGGATTGCGGATCTCATGGGCCACCGCGGCCGACATCCGTCCCATGGCCGCCAGCTTCTCGGTGCGGATGCGCGCCTCGAGTTCACGCAGATCCTGCAGGAACATCACGCAGAAGCCCTCCGAGCGCTGGTCCATCGCCGGCGTCAGCCGCGTGCGGATGCGCACCTCGCGGGCCGCGCCGCGGGACTGCGCGATCGGCAGTTCGGCCGACTTGCCGTTGCGCCGCTTGAAGGTCTGCGCCGCCAGTTGCGCCAGCGGGCGCCAAGCCGGGTAGCTGTCGAGTGCGAACGGCACCGTCATGCCGGCGAGCCCATGGCCCAGGATCATGTCGGCGGCCGGGTTGACGGCATGCACGCGGCCATCGACGTCCACGACCAGCACGCCCTCGCCCAGCGTTTCGATCACCAGTTCGTTGACCTGGGCGTGCATCTGCGCCGAGGTCCTGCTGCGCGAGGCCAGCACTTCCTCCCGTGCCAGGCGCAGCGCCAGTTGGTGCGCGAGCAGTGCCACCACGAACAGGCCGGTGCCGGTGAGCGCGGCCTGCAGGTAACGCGCGGGCGCGTCGGCGCCGGAACCCAGCGAGTAGTTCAGCGCATCGGCCAGCAGCAGCAGCGTGACCGCGGCCGTCGTGGCCAGGCCCACCGGCAGCGTGCCCACCACCGCCCCCATCAGCACCGGCAGCGCGAACAGCGGCGTGAAGTTGATGCTGCCCGACTGCAACAACTGCAGCAGCGCGAAGGCCGCGAGGTCGACGCCGATGGACCCGATCCAGGCCAAGCCCAGGGTGCGGATCGGCGGCTGCGGGTGCAGCACGCGCGCCCCCAGCAGTGCCAGCGCGAAATAGGTGGTCGAGATGGCCATCGCCACCGGCTGGAAGGGCTGCCCCAGGCCGTAGGTGACCCCCTGCAGAAGCAGCAGCACAACGCCCACGAACACGCGGGCCGTCATGAAGCCGCGCCACAGGCGTGACAAGCCGGTGCTGCGCGGCGGCGGAGGGATGTGGAGGCCGGCCCAGTCGGTGGCCGGTGCACCGCGCGACCAGAGCAGGGCCATGGCGGGCCTGGGCTTCAGCCTTCTGCCGCCTGGCGATGGGCCGGCGTGCAGTAGGAGTTGCCGCTTCGTCCAGACACCGCGTCTGCCGCGGGCAGATGCAGGCCGCATTGGGCGCAGCGCACCATCGCCTCCGGCCCCGCCACGCGCGCCGAGCGTCGCGGCGGCGGCGGCGTCGCGGCACGGATCTCCTCGCGCCGGTTGTTGCGCCAGATCCAGATTGCCACCGCGACCACGGCCAGGACAAGGAGGTACTTCATGCGCCACCACGCCCCAGAATGACCTCGAGCACGAAGCGCGAACCCACGTACGCCAGCAGCAGGAGCGCCGCACCCGCGTAGAGCACGCGCTTGGCGGTGCGGCCGCGCCAGCCGAAGCGGGCGCGGCCGACCAGCAGCACGGCGAAGCTGAGCCACGCCAGGATCGAGAACACCGTCTTGTGGTCCCACTTCCAGGCCCGCACGGTGGGGCCGTAGAGTGTTTCGCTGAACAGCAGACCCGCCAGCAGGGTGGCCGAGAGCAGAACGAAGCCAGCGGTGACGAAGCGGAAGGTCAGGCGCTCGAGCGTGAGCAACGGTACGCCGGCCTGGGCCTCGGTCGCCTGCCGCATCTGCTTCTCGGCACGGGTCATGAGCCAGGCGTGCACCACCGCCGCGCCGAAGAGGCCGTAGGACGCGATGCCCAATGCCAAATGCAGCGGCAGCCACGGGGAAGCCGACACGTGAAGCGGCGTGCCGGGAAAGGCCACTGCGAGCAGCACCGCGAGCGCACCCAGCGCCGCGAGCACACGCCGCACGCTGAGTTGAGGAAAGAGCCGGCTCTCCACCGCATACACGGTCAGCACCAGCCAGGCGGTCACGGACAGGGCTGGTGCGAAGCCGAAGCGGGGCTGGCCGCCGCCGAGGCTCCATGCGAGGGTGAGGGCGTGCAGCAGCCAAGCCAGGCCGAGCAGCGCCTGAGTGGCCGGGCGGCCGAGCCTGGAGGCAGACGCGGCGGTCATGCCGTAGGCCGCCGCGGTGGCGATGCCCAGTGCCACGCTGAGCGGGGAGGGGCTCGCTAAAATCATTGGGGCGAGTTTAGCGGCTCGCCCATTCCTTTCCGGATGGCGCAACGCCATCGCCGCCCCTCCGCTTCCCCCTCCCAAGCAGCACG
>SCOE01000033.1 GCA_005503065.1 Comamonadaceae bacterium ALPHA2B | reverse complement strand
CGCTGCAGAGGCAGACAGTGCTCGACGCGTGCGAACTGCTCGGGGGTGATCTCCATGCCGAGCAGTATCAAGCATGATGGCGGGCATTGCAATTAGTGTTAACAGGCCCTAGTCGACCGGCGGCAGCTGCCGGGCCACGGCCTGAATCTGTTCACGCACCCAGCGCACGCCCGGATCGTCGTCGCGCAGCCGGTGCCACTGAAGGATCTCGGTGAGCCTTGGCGTCGGCATGGGCGGCTCCAGCAGCCGCAGCGGCATGGCCTGAACGAACTGCTGGGCCAGCCGGGTCTGGATGGTCGCGATGCGCGACGTGCCCATCACGAAGCGCGGCATCAGCAGGAAGCCGTGCGCAACCACCTCCACGCGCCGGTTGCCGCGATGCTGGTTGGCGTACCACTGCTCGAACCACGGGTTCGAGCCCTGGTCGTCCTGGTAGACAACGTGGCCCATCTGCAGGTATTGCGCGGCAGTGATGCCCTCGGCCAGCGCGGCGTTCTGCGCACAGGCGACGATGTGGTAGGTGTCCTCGAAAAGCAGTTGCTGCGGATGGTCGGGCAGCGTCAGGTGCGCGGGCGTCACCAGCAGGTCCACCCGGCCCTGGTCCAGATCCTGGGCCATCCCCGCATGCGTGGGCCGCACGTCGAAACTCAGGCCGGGCGCCAGCAGGGCGATGCGCCTCAGCGCCTCGGCCATGAGCACCTGCGTGACGTAGTCCGACGCGATCACGGTGAAGTGCCGCCGCGCCGTGGGCGGGTCGAATTCGGGCTGCACGCCCAGCGTGGCATCCACCTGCAGGATGATCTGGCGCACCGGCGAGATCAGCGCCTCGGCCCGCGGCGTGAGCTGCAGGGTGCGGCCCACCGGCACCAGCAGGGCGTCGCCGAAATAGTCGCGCAGACGGGCCAGCACCCCGCTCATGGCTGACTGGGTCATGTGCAGGCGCTCGGCGGCGCGGGTCACGTTGCGCTCGGCCAGCAGCGCGTCCAAGGCCGCCAGCAGGTTGAGGTCGATGCGTTGGTAGCGCATGCAGGTCTTCTCCAGCTAGGGCGCCGATCTTAGGAGACGCCGGCAGCCCCCGCGCCAGGCATCGTGCCGGCCGATGGCTGGCATCGGGCGAATCTGTTGGTCTTCCCGGCCTACGCGGACCACACTGCGGCCCGCTTCGAGATTCCCAATGACCAGAGACAACCCCCTGCGCGGCTGGCAGGTCGACCGCGCCGCCATCCGCCACGTGGGCCGCGACCTGCAGCGCCCCGAATGCATCCTGTGCCAGCGTGACGGCACCGTGTGGGCCGCCGACGCCCGCGGCGGCGCCATGCGCATCGCACCGGACGGCACGCAGCAGCTCATCGTGCCGTCCATGCCGACCGCTGCGGACCCGGTCGACTTCGACCAGCGCTACGTGCGCAGCGAAGGTTCGCTGCCCAACGGGATGGCCTTTCTGGCCAATGGCGACCTGCTGATCGCCAACTGGGGCACCGATGCCGTCGAGGTGATGGATCGCCGGGGCCGCGTGCGGCGGCTGTTCGACCGCATCGACGGCCAGCCGCTGGGCAAGGCCAACTTCCCGCTGCGCGACCGCCATGGCCGGCTTTACCTGACGGTGACAACCCGCATGCAGCCCTGGACCGACTCCATCAACGCCCGGGCCGCCGATGGCTACATCGCACTCTTCGACCAGTCGGGCCACGCCCGGATCGTGGCCGACGGCTTCGAAGGCACCAACGAGATCCGCCTGGATGACGCCGGCGAGTGGATGTACGTGGTGGAAAGCAATGCACGCCGCATCTCGCGTTTGCGCGTGAAGGCAGACGGCACGTTGGGCACGCGTGAGATCTATGGCCCGGCGCGGCTGCCCGGCTTTCCCGACGGCTTCGCCTTCGACGCCTTCGGCAACCTGTGGGTGACGCTCATCATGAGCGACCGCCTGGTGGCGATCACGCCCGACGGGGAGTTGCTGACCCTGCTCGACGATGGCAACCCGGAAGCCACACACGCGCTCGATGCGCACTACGAGTCGCGCACGCTTACGCCCGGGATCATGGCCGCCGCCCATGGCACGCTGGCACCTTGGATGGCGAGCCTGAGCTTCGGCGGCCCCGACCTGCAGACCGTCTACCTCGGCAGCCTGCGCGGCACCACCCTGCCGAGCTTCCGCGCCCCGGTGGCCGGCCAGGCTCCCATCCACTGGAACGAGGACTTTCCCGCATGAAACTCGCCACCCTCAAGAACGGCCGCAAGGATGGCCGGCTGGTTGTCGTCTCGCGCGACCTGCAGCGCGCGGCCGATGCCGCAGCCATCGCGCCCACGCTGCTCGACGCGCTCGAGCGCTGGCACCAGACCGAGGCGCCCCTGCTGGCGCTGTACGAACGCCTGAACGATGGCACGGCCGAGGGCGCCTTTGCCTTCGACCCGGCCCTTGCGGCCGCGCCGCTGCCGCGCGCGCCGCAGTGGTGCGACGGCTCGGCCTTCCTCAACCACGGCCGGCTGATGGAGAAGGCCTTCGACATCGCGCCCATGCCCGACGCGGACCGCATCCCGCTGATGTACCAGGGCGGCTCCGATGACCTGCTGGGTCCGCACGACGAACTGCCGTTGCCCGACGAGGCGCACGGCATCGACTTCGAGGGCGAGTTCGGGGTGATCGTTGGCGACGTGCCCCTGGGCTGCCCCGCCGCACAGGCGCTGCGCCATGTGCGCCTGCTGGTGCAGATCAACGACGTGAGCCTGCGCGCCTTCGGCCCGCGCGAAATGCGCACGGGCTTCGGCTTCTTCCAGGCCAAACCCTCGTCCAGCTTCGCGCCGGTGGCGGTGACGCCCGACGAGATCGGCGATGCCTGGCGCGATGGCCGGGTGCATCTGGACCTGACGGTGCTGCGCGGAGACGAGCGCTTCGGCTTTCCCAACGGCGGCGAGATGAGCTTCGGCTTCGACCAGCTGATCGCACATGCCGCCCTCACGCGCCGCCTGCGTGCCGGCACCATCGTGGGCTCGGGCACCGTTTCCAACGCGGGCGGCCAGCGTGGCTCGGCCTGCATCGCCGAGCGACGCGCCATCGAGCTGATCGAACACGGCGCCAGCCGTACGCCCTTCCTGCACTTCGGCGAGCGGGTGCGCATGGAAGCGCAGTGGCAAGGCGCACCGGTCTTTGGCGCCATCGACCAGCGCGTGGTGCAGGCCCTGCCGCCGGCCGCCTGAAGGAGCGCACCGCCATGCCCCGCTTCGTCGACCTGTCGATCTACCTCGAGAACGACGTGCTCTCCGACCCGCCCCCGCTGGCGCCGAAGATCACCTACCAGACCCACCAGGACACGCTGCCCGAGTTCATGCAGCTGATCCCCGGCACGCGGGCCGAGGACTATCCGGACGGCGAGGCCGCAGCAGCCGAGCGCGTGGTGCTGACCACGCACAGCGGCACGCACCTGGACGCGCCATGGCACTTCCATTCGACGCAGGATGCCAAGGCCGGCGGCAGCCGCCCGTCGATGACCATCGACGAGGTACCGCTGGACTGGTGCTTCCGCCCTGGCGTGAAGCTCGACTTCCGCCACCTGCCCGACGGCCACGTGGTGAGCGCCGTCGAGGTCGAGGCCGAGCTGGCCCGCATCGGCCATGTGCTGCAGCCCATGGACATCGTGGTGGTCAACACCCGGGCGGGCAGCCGCTACGGCCACGACGACTACGTCAACACCGGCTGCGGCATGGGCTACGAGGCCACCATGTACCTGCTGGAGCGCGGCGTGCGCCTGACCGGCACCGACGCCTGGAGCTGGGACGCGCCATTCTCGTACACCGCGCAGCGCATCGCCGAGACCGGCGACACCTCGCTGATCTGGGAAGGCCACAAGGCCGGGCGCGACATCGGCTACTGCCACCTGGAGAAGCTGCACAACCTGGAAGCGCTGCCCGGCGACGGCTTCACCATCTGCTGCTTCCCGCACAAGATCCGCGGCGCCTCGGCCGGATGGACGCGCGCCGTCGCGATCTTCGAAGACTGAGCATGAAAGTCCTCGTGACCGGCGCCGGTGGCTTCATCGGCGCGCATGTGCTCGCGCTGCTGCACCGGCAGCGCCATGTGGGTGGGCGGCGCATTGCCGCGCTGGCCGCGGTGGACCAGCGACTGGGCGCGCTGCCGGCCGGCGTGGTCGCGCTGCAGGGCGACCTGGGCAGCGACGAGGTGCTCTCGCGCATCGCCGCCTTCGCACCCGATTGCTGCCTCCACTTGGCCGCCGTGCCCGGCGGTGCGGCCGAGGCCGACCCGGCACTGAGCCGGCGGGTCAACCTCGATGCCACGCTGGACCTGTTCGATACGCTGGCCACGGCCGGCACGGGCGGGCCGGCGCCGGTGGTGGTCTATGCCAGCACCATCGCCGTCTACGGCAGCCACCTGCCGCAGACGGTGACGCCGCACACGCCCCTGCGTCCGCCACTCGTCTATGGCGCCCACAAGCTCGCCTGCGAAGTGCTGCTGGCCGACTTCTCGCGCCGCGGCCGGCTCGACGGTCGCGCATTGCGGCTGCCCGGCATCGTCGCCAGGCCGCGGGCGCCGTCCGGCTTGGTCTCGGCCTTCATGAGCGAGCTGCTGCATGCGCTGGCGGCCGGCGAGCCCATCACGCTGCCCGTGGGCCCCGAGGCGACTGCCTGGTGGATGTCGGCCCGCCGCTGTGCCTGGAACCTGGTGCATGGCGCCACCATGCCCGTCGGCGACGACCCGGCCCGCGCCTGGCCACTGCCCGTGCTGCGCCTGTCGATGGACGAGGTGGTGCAGGCGCTGTCGGCCGAGTTCGGCGTCGACGGCCGCGCGCTCGTTGGCCATGCGCCTCGGTCCGACGTGGAGGCTGTGTTCGGCCGTTACCCGCCCCTGGACGACCGCATTCCCCGCGCACTGGGCCTGCGCGACGACGGCGACGCACGTGCCCTGGTGCGCCGCGCGCTCGCGCCTGCCGACGCCCCGGGCGATGACGACAACCTTTGACATCACCGTTCAGGAGACCTTTCGATGACCGCTTCCTCGACTTCATTCATTGAGCCCACCCGCCGCACGCTGCTGCGCGGCGCCGCCGCCCTGGCCGCCGTTCCCCTGCTGGCTTCGAACGCTGCGCGCGCCCAGGACGGCTTTCCTTCGCGACCAGTCACCTGGGTCGTGCCCTATCCGGCCGGCGGCTTCGGCGATGCGCTGTCGCGCATGCTGGCGCAGAAGATGGCGGCGAGCCTGGGCCAGCCGGTGGTGATCGACAACCGGCCCGGCGCCGGCGGCCAGATCGGTGCCAACTATGTGAAGCAGCAGCCGGCCGACGGCCACACGTTGTTCTATGGCGACCTGGGGCCGTTCTCGATGAACGCAGGCCTCTACCCCAAGCTGAGCTACGACACGCTCAAGGACTTCATGCCGCTCACGCGGCTCCTGATCTCGCCCACGCTGCTGCTGGTGCCGGCTGCCAGCCCCTATCAGCGCTTCGCCGACTTCGTGCGTGCCGCGCAGGCGGGCGGCAAGGGCCTGAACTACGGCTCCTACGGCATGGGCAGCCAGCCGCACATCTGGATGGAGATGCTGCGCGGCCAGGTCAAGGGCAACCTCACGCACGTGGCCTACAAGGGCGGCGCACCCGCGGTGCAGGACCTGATGGCCGGCCACATCGACGCCATGCTGGACGTGGCGCCCAGCGCCATCCCGCTGGTGCGCGAGAACAAGGCCCGTGCCCTGGCCGTGGTGGGCAGCGACAAGCGCCTGGCCCAGCTGCCGAGCGTGCCCACCATCGCCGAGCTGGGGCTGCCGGCATTGAACATCCCGGGCTGGACCGGCATGGTGGTGCGCAGCGGCACGCCCGAGCCCGTCGCCAACCGGCTGCACGACGAACTGGTCAAGGCCGTGCAGTCGCCCGACGTGGTGCAGCGCTATACCGACCTGGGCCTGGTCGTCGCGCCCAGTTCGCGCACCGAGTTCGCCGAGCTCATCCGCACCGAGACGGCACGCTGGGGCCAG
The DNA here is from genome assembly GCA_005503065.1 of Comamonadaceae bacterium ALPHA2B. Taxonomy (GTDB): domain Bacteria; phylum Pseudomonadota; class Gammaproteobacteria; order Burkholderiales; family Burkholderiaceae_C; genus Xenophilus. The sequence continues at coordinate 58,063 of SCOE01000033.1, read as the reverse complement.
GTGATCCACCAGGTGGGAGTGAAGCTTGAATGAGGAAGCGGTGGCGCGAGGCCTCTTCTCGCTGGAAGGCCAGGTGGCCCTGGTCACCGGCGCGGCCGGGGGCCTGGGCCGCGCCATCGCCACGGCCTGTGCGCAGCACGGCGCGCAGCTGGTGCTGTCGGACCGCAATGACACCGCCCTGCGGCAGGTGGCCGTGCAGTGCGAGGCGCACGGCACCGCTGTAGCGACCGTGGCGGCCGACCTGGCCGAGCCCAGGCAGGTGGAGGCGCTGGCGGAGCAGGCCCACGCTGCCTTCGGCCGCATCGACCTGCTGGTCTGCAATGCCGGCATGCAGGGCCCCGCCGCTGCGCTCCTGTCGGTGGAAAACGAAGACTGGGCGCGTGTGTTCCAGGTCAACCTGGCCAGCGCCCATGCACTGTGCGCGGCGCTGGTTCCGGCCATGGCGGAGCGCAGCCATGGCCGCGTGATCCTGATGGCCAGCATCGCCGCGCTGCGCGGCAACGGCGCCATCGGGCTGTATGGCCTCAGCAAGGCGGCACTGGCGCAGATGGCGCGCAACCTGGCCGTGGAATGGGGCCCGCGTGGCGTGTGCGTCAACGCGATCGCACCGGGCCTCATCCGCACGCCACTGGCCGAAGGCTTGATGGGCAATGAGGCCTTCATGGCCCGCCGGCTGGCAGCCACACCGCTGCGCCGCGTCGGCGAGCCGCACGAGGTGGCCGGTGTCGCCGTGATGCTCGCCTCCCCGGCCGGCGCCTTCATCACCGGACAGACGCTCGTGGTGGACGGCGGGACGGTGATTTCGGACGGCAGCTGATCCGTCACTCGCGACGACCGCACGCCCATCGAACGCTCCGAAAACCGAACGCCATGTTCAAGCACTCTCCCACCAACCACGCCTGGAACCTTTCGTTCGATCCGGCCATCGAGATGGGCGCGCGGATCGGCGAGATCGAGGCCATGTGCGCGCCGCCGCATGAGGCCGCGCGCCAGCCCGATGCGGTGGCCTCGCTGGCTTTCCGCCAAGGCTGGGAGCGCATGGCCGGCCAGGTGTGCGATCAGTGCCGCAGCCGTGCCGCTCAGCCTTCAGCCCGTCCCGCCTTTCGTCCTTGAACATCACGAGACATACGACATGCCCTCCTGGCCCCTCTCCACCATCTCCCGCCGCCGCCTGGGCACCGTCGCTGTTGCCGCCCTTCTGGCGGCCGCGCTGCCCACGGCAGCATCGGCACAGCCGGCCTATCCTGCCAGGGCCGTCAAGCTGGTGGTGCCTTTTCCGCCCGGCGTGTCGCCCGACGTGATCGCGCGCCTGTGGGGCGAGGGCTTCACCCGCCTGACCGGCCAGCCGGTGGTGGTCGAGAACCGCCCGGGCGCCAGCACCATCATCGGCGCGCAGGCCGTGGCCAATGCACCGGCCGACGGCTATACCCTGCTCTGGACGGTCAACAACACCTTCTCGATCAATCCCTACGTCTACAGGAAGCTGCCGTACAAGGCCGAGGACTTCGTGCCCATCACGCGCATCCTCTCGGTGCCCTATGTGCTGGTCACCTCGGTGGATTCGAAGTACCGCACCCTGCAGGACCTGGCGCGCGAGGCCAAGGCCCGGCCCGATGCGCTGAGCTACGCCAGCGCCGGCATCGGCCAGGGCACGCATGTCGCACTGGCGCGCTGGCTCAACCAGGCCGGCCTGAAGATGACCCACGTGCCCTACAAGGACCAGTTCGTGCCCGACGTGATCGCCGGGCGCGTCGACGTGGCGCTGGACGCCAGCACCGGCGCCATCCCGCAGGTGCGGGCGGGCAAGGTGCGCGCGCTGGGCGTGACGAGCGCTCAGCGCATTCCCGGCCTGCCCGACGTGCCGGCGATCGCGGAGCAATACCCCGGCTTTGTCGGCGACTCGTGGCACGGCATCTTCGCGCCCAGAGGCACCCCCGAGGCCGTCCAGGCCGCGCTGCTGGCCACCTCGCAGATGATCATGGCCGACCCCGCCTTTCGTGCCAAGCTGCTGGACTACGGCCTGACGCCCGTCGGCGAAGGCCCCGAGGCCTTCCGCAGGTTCCTGGACGAGGATGCCCGCGCCTGGGCCAAGGTGGTCAGGGACAACCACATCACGACGGACTGAGCACCCGACGGCCCAGCCACGGCGAGGCGTCGGGGGCGGCCGTCGCACCATTCATTCGATCCGGATGTTGGCCTGGCCCACGACGTGCCGATGGCGCGTCATGTCCTCGGCGATGGCGATGGCGATGGTCACGCATTCGCACGTGACGACCCGGCGGGCGGGCCGGGTGGCGCATCGCACGGCGCCTGGTGCGCGCGGACGCGCGAGCTCAGCCTTGCGCCATATCGGCAGCGAGTCGTCCGACGGTCTGCATGGCGCCCGCAAAGCGGGGGTCGCCGGCATGCCCATAGTTCAGCCGCAGGCAGTGCGTGGAGCGCGGATGGTTGAAGAACAATGCGCCCGGCGCCAGGCTGATGCCGCGCTCGCGCGCCAGCGCGTGCAGCCGGGACGCATCCACGCTCTCGGGCATTTCGAGCCACAGGAAATAGCCGCCCTGCGGTGTCGACATGCGGGTCCCGGCGGGAAAGTGGGCCCGGACCGCTTCCATGGCGATCGCTCGATAGCGCTCGAGCGCTGCACGCATTCGCCGCAGGTGCCGGTCGTAGCCACCGTGGTCAAGGTAAGCGGCGATGGCTGCCTCGGACGGAATCGCCGGCGAAAGCGTGTACATGAGGCGCATCTGTTCGATCCTTGCCGCGTGGCGCCCGCCCGCCACCCAGCCGACACGGTAGCCGGGTGCCAGGCACTTGGAAAAGGAGCCACAGTGGATCACGAGACCCCGGGTGTCCCAGGCCTTGGCCGGCAGTGGCTTCCTGGCGCCGAAGTAGAGCTCGGCATACACGTCATCTTCGATGAGCGGAATCTCCTGCTCGGCGAGCAATGCGACCAGCGCCTTCTTCCGGTCATCGGGCATCGAGCTGCCCAGGGGGTTCTGGAAATTCGGCATGATCCAGCAGGCCGCCACCCGCTGGCCCTTGAGCGCCTTGGCCACGGCGTCGATGTCGATTCCCCAGGCCGACGACGTCGCAACCTCCAGCGAACGCAACTGCAGCCGATCGAGCGCCTGCAGTGCCGCGTAGAAGGTCGGCGATTCGACAAGCACCACGTCGCCAGGCCGCGTGACCGCCTGCAAGCTCAGGTTCAGTCCCTCCATCGCGCCATTGGTCAGGACGACCTCGTTGGGGTCGATCACCATCCCGTCCAATCCGTAGCGCAGCACGATGTGGCGGCGCAGCGACTCGTTGCCGGGGGACAGGTCCTCGATCAGGCGCCACGGATCGAAGTCGCGCATGGCCGCTCCAAGGTGCCGCGCCAGCCGAGTCAGCGGGCAAAGCGAAGGATTCAGGAAGGCCGAACCGAGCGGCACGAAGTCGCGCCGGTTCATCGATCTGAGCAACTCGAAGACCATGGGGCCGATGGCCACCTCCTTGGCGTTGCCGTCCGGCGTCGAGTCGACCGGCTCCGGAGAACTGACGGGCTGGCTGCCGGTCCTGACGTAGTAGCCAGAACGCGGGCGTGCCTCGATCAATCCCATGGACTCGAGGTGGTAATAGGCCTGGAAGACCGTCGAACGGCTCACGCCGCGTGCCAGGCTCGCGTCACGCACCGACGGCAACTTGTCGCCGGGCCGCAGGATGCCATTGCGGATCAACTCCGCAATGTCGTCGGCGCAGCGTTCGTAGAGGGTCATGACTCCGCTCAAGTGGATTGAGGGGCCGCGCGCGATTCTCTCACCGACCGGCATTTCGGTGACCCTTTCGGGCCGGCCCGACAGCGCGATCGCAAGGCGTCTCCCGAACAAACAACGCTGGCCTGCCACGATGCGTCGCAACTGGCCCTGTTCAGCGCGCGCTCGACCGACAAGACTGCGGACTCCCACAATTCGCCGGCCGGGGCCCGGCCTTTCAACGGAGATTCGATGAGGACACCTGAGGTGCCGGACATGTCAGCCGCGCAGCGGATGATCGAGGTCATGCTCGCACGATTCGAGAGCGACGACGCGTTTGACCCGAAGGTCTCGTGGCGGGAGCGCATGGCCGCACGCAAGAGCCTCGAGGCGTCCAGCATCCTGATGGGTGTCGTGGATGAGCTCGTGCGCCCGCCCGACACACCGCATCCCCAGGAGGAGGAAGAGCGCCTGAAGACGCTGCTCGAGGCCATCAAATCCGCCGCGCACGGCGCCTACGAAGCAGGGCTGCTGCTCACGGGCATCGCCTGACGATCCGCTCGCCGGCGGTCGCGACGCATCGAATCGAAAACGGCCGCAGCGACCGCGCCATCTGCGCTGTATGCTACGAAATCGATAGCATCTCGAAGCGCTCAGCCCCCCACCGACGGCTGCTGCCAGTACACATAGGTCCACGCCGGCTCGAAGCCGATGCGCGCATACAGCGACCGCGCCAGGTAGTTCTCCACCTCCACCTGCAGGAAGGCGTCCGCGATGCCGCGCCGCTCGGCCTCGACACCCATCGCCGCCATGAGCTGGCGCGCGAGCCCACGGCCGCGGAAGCGCGGGCGCGTGCGCATGCCGTGCACGCCGACCAGCCCATGGCTGAAGCAGGCGCAGCCGACGGCGCCCAATTGCTCGGGCGCGCCGGGCTCCAGCGCCAGGTGCACGCTGGCGTACACCGCGTCCTGGGCGCGGCGCAGCAGCCGCACGCGGTGCGCGCCGTCGACCGGGTCGAAGCCTTCGCCCAGGTAAACACGCGACCATTCCTCGCCGGGTTGGGTGTCGAGCTGCACCGCATCGGCGCGCCCGCCCGCGGCCATGGATGCGGCGCTGCCGGTCATCACCAGCGTGGGCCGCGACGGGACGTAACCACGCTCGCGCAGCGCCGCGTCGAAGTCGGAGAAGGCCGGCGTCTCCACCGGCAGGCGGAAGACCGGCGGCAGACCGGCAGCGCGGTAACGGGCCTCGATCGGGGGCAGCAGCGCCAGGTCGGGCGCGCCATGGTGCAGCGGGACGGCGCTGTGGGCGCGACCGACCGTGCCCGCATCCAGCGGGAGCAGCCAACCGGCCTGCTCTTCGAGGGTGTCCGGCGGCACGGCCGCCAGCGTGGCGCGTTCGATGGCTTCGACGGAAAAGGACATGCCGCCATTGTCGGCGCGGCGCGTGACACCGCAGTGCCGACTTTCCCGGCCCTGCGCAGCGGTCATTCGGTCAGGGCAGCGCCGCGAGCCCCAGCGCCTCCAGGCCCTGCAGCCCGACCTGCGCCGCCAGCGCGGCGCGCGTGCGCGCGTGGGAGGCGAGCAGCTTCGCGCCGCGGCTGCCTGCGTCGAACTCGTGCGCCGCAAGCGCGCACAGGTGCAGCGTCACCTGCGCGCGCAGCGGGTCCAGCGCCCGGTCGAAGGCCTGCTCGACGATGTCCAGCGCCAGCACACGCACCGGCTGCACGCGCTGCCGCCCCCAGGTGAAGAGCACCAGCGGCCGCTGCACCGGCCCGTCGGGCTCGGGCATCACCAGTGCCTCGAGCGCGGCCAGCCACGGCGCGATGCCTGCCGGCGCGGGCGCCTCGGCCGCCATCGCGTGGGCGTCGAAGTGCGCCTCGAACCGCAGGGTCTCGACGACTGCGGCCGCCTCGCCCGGCACAGCACCAGGCACAGGCCCGATCTGGCGCGTGAGCGTGTCGGGGTTGAACTGGAAGACGATCGCCTGCCGCAGCTGCGCGCCATCGGGCGCCAGCACGAGCAGCCCGGCCTTGGCCAATGCCGCTTCCTTCATCGCCCGGCCCGCCGCTCAGGCCGGCCCACCGAGCGACGGCTCGGCCGGCTCCACCACGTCGATGTCGCGCTCCCAGCCCTCGTTCTCGAGCCGGATGCGCTGGATCGCGACCGCGTGCGCATTGGCGTCGAGCTCGGGCAGCGCGACGAACTCCGACACCCAGGCGCGGTACACCTTGTAGGCCAGCACGAGTTGGCCGGCCTCGTTGTAGAGCTCGATCATCAGGTCCTTGCGGAAGTCCTTGAGCGACACCTCCGCGCCCAGGCCGCCGCCGAGGCTCCAGACCTTCTGCGCCCAGCGCTCGAACTCCACGTCGTGCGTGACGCCGCGCTGCAGCGTGATGGCGTCGAACTTCGTGCGCCCCGGCGACTTGCGCACCGACGACGGATCGCCGCCCTCGCGGTACTCGATCACCTCGGTGCTGCGGCGCAGGGCCGAGATGCGGCTCACGCCGGCGACGTAGCGGCCGTCCCACTTCACGCGGAATTTGAAGGCCTTGTAGGGGTCGAAACGCTTCGGGTTGACGGTGAACTGGGCCATGCGCGGCTGCCTCCGGTGGAAGGCCGCAGCATCCGCGAGGGCCGCACGCGGCGGCAATATGGCAGAGGTGGTAGCGCCGGCCGGTTCAGGCGACCTCGTCGGCACCGCGGGCGTTGAAGGTGCGCGGGAACAGCACCGCCTGCGAGCGGTCGCGCAGGCGGTACGTCATGGCGGGCCGGCCCAGCTGGCCGGCCTCGGCGGCACGCATGCCCGCCTCTTCCATGAACTCGCCGCCCTGCATGCGCTTGCGGAACGCGCTCTTGTCCACCGGGCGGCCCAGCACGACCTCGTAGACATGTTGCAGCGCCGGCAGGGTGAAGGGCTCCTCGATCAGGAAGGCCGGCAGCGATGTGTACTCGACCTTGCCGCGCAGGCGCGCCACGGCGGCGGCCAGCAGTTCGGCGTGGTCGAAGGCCAGGCGCTTGCGCAGGGCCGCCTCGACCTCGAACCAGCCGACCTCGGCGGCGTTGGCCCCCTTCTGCAATTCCACCGCCTGCACCGGCACCAGCGCATAGAAGCAGTGCGTGGCCGACCAGCCGCGCGGATCGCGCGTGGCGTTGCCCCAACTGCCCAACTGCTCCAGATAAGGGGTGATCGCGCCGGTCTTCTCGCGCAGCTTGCGCAAGGCACAGTCGAGCAGGCTGGCATCGGCGTCCACATTGACGAAACCGCCCGGCAACGCCCAGCGGCCGGGAAAGGGCTCGCGCTTGTCGTCGGGGCGGCGCACCAGCAGCACCTGCAGTGCATCGGCCTGGACGGTGAAGAGGATCACGTCCACCGTGACCAGCGGTCGGGGGAAGCCCAGCATGGGGGCGATCGGCTGCGGGGGATTCACAACGGTCTCGGAGGCCTGGTGTTGACTTGGGCGGATTAAGTTGTACTCTACAACCATACTTAGTTGTACAGAACTACCAAGAGGCGAATCTCATCGTGACCACCGTCGACTGCCGGCGCAAGAAGCTGCAGACCCTCCACTGGCAGCAGCCGGCCTCCCGCTTCGTCGTCATGGTGTGGGGCAACCTGATGGCGGTGCGGCCATGAGCAGCCTCGACCCCCTCGCCCGCTACCGCGGCTGCCTGCTCGGCCTGGCCGCCGGCGATGCGGTGGGCACGACGGTCGAGTTCAGACCGCGCGGGAGCTTTGCACCGGTGAGCGACATGCTCGGGGGCGGCCCCTTCGGGCTGCAGCCGGGCGAATGGACGGACGACACCTCGATGGCGCTGTGCCTGGGCGCGAGCCTGCTGCATCGCCGGGGCTTCGACGCCGTCGACCAGATGAACCGCTACTGCAACTGGCGCAGCGTGGGCTACATGAGCAGCAACGGGCGCTGCTTCGACATCGGCATCACGGTCTCGTCGGCGCTCAGCCGCTACCTGGCCAGCGGCGATCCGTTCGCGGGTTCGCCCGATCCCCGCTCGGCCGGCAACGGCGCGCTGATGCGCCTGGCGCCCATCCCGATGTTCTTCGCGGCCGACGCGCAGGCGACCTGGCACTTCGCCGGTGAAAGCACACGCACCACGCACGGCGCGGCGCAGGCCATCGCCTGCTCGCAGCTCTTTGCGTGGATGCTGCGCGAGGCGCTGGCCGGCGCACCGCGCGACGCGATCCTGTCGCCGCGCTGCCCGCACCCGCTGGGCGATGCAGCCACCGCGGCCCTGGCCGCAGGCGCCTGGCGCGGGAAGCCCATCGAGACGATCCACGGCAGCGGCCATTGCCTGGCGGCGCTGGAGGCGGCGATCTGGTGCTTCGCCCACACCGACAGTTTCGAGGCCGCCGTGCTCGCCGCCGCCAACCTGGGCGACGACGCCGACACCACGGCCGCGATCTGCGGCCAGCTCGCGGGCGCGCACTACGGCGTCGATGCGATCCCGGCGCACTGGCTGGCACGGCTCGCGATGCGCGACGACATCGACACGATGGCCCGCCGCCTGCACCAGGCAGCGGCGCCCCTCAGCGGCGGTGGTCCTGCGTGAGCTCGACCACGAAGTCCAGGAAGGCACGCGTCTTCGAGGGCAGGTGCTGGCGCGACGGGTACAGCGCGTAGAGGGGAAAGCGCTCTTCGGCCCAGTCCGGGAAGAGCGCCACCAGCGCGCCGCTGGCCAGCAGCTCCCCGGCGCCCAGGTCCATCATCTGCGCGACGCCATAGCCGGCGATGCACACGCTGTGCAGGGTGCCCGCGTCGTTGAGCACCAGCCGGCCGCCGGTCGGCACGACGATGCGCCGCCCGCGCCGATGGAACTCCCACGGGAAGGGCCGCCCGGTCTGCGGATCGCGGAACTCGATGCACACGTGGCGGCCGTCGGCCAGTTCCTGCGGCCGCGCCGGCTGGCCGTGGCGCGCGAGGTAGGCGGGCGCGGCGACGGTGAGGATGCGCGTGTCGAGCAGCTTGCGCGCCACCAGGCTCGACGTCGGCGGTTCGCCGAACCGCAGCGCGAGGTCCATGCCTTCTGACAGCATGTCGCCGAGCTGGGGCCGTGTGGCGAGTTCGAGCTGCAGGTCGGGATGCCGGGTCATGAAGGACTCCAGCTGCGGCCCCAGGATGAGGCGCGAGAAGTAGGGGTCGACATTGACGCGCAGATGTCCGCGCACGGTGGTTGCCGCGCCGGCTGCCGTGGCCGCAGCCTCCTCCAGCCCGGCGAGCAGCGGCGCCGTCTGCGCGTGGAAGCGCCGACCCTCGTCGGTCAGCCGCACTGCACGGGCGCTGCGCTCGAACAGCCGGATGCCCAGCCGCGCTTCGAGCCGCGCGATCGACCGGCTCACGCCGGGCTGCGACATCTCGAGCTGTGCCGCGGCCGCAGCGAAGCTGCCGCTGCGCACGATGGCGGCAAACACGCCCATGCCGTTGAGCATGCGTTCGTCGAAGCGTTCCATGCATGCCATTCTGGCATTCATTGAATGACTTTCATGTCATTGAGAAATGGCGTTCGGTTTTCCAGAATGGCGTCCATTGCCCGCACGGTGCGGGTGCAAGGAGCTTCGACGATGTATGCCGTCACCGGAATCACCGGCCAGGTGGGGGGCGCCGTGGCGCGCGCCCTGCTGGCCCGCCATCAACCCGTGCGCGCCGTGGTGCGCGATGCCGCGCGCGCCGCGCCCTGGACGGACCGGGGCGCCGACGTGGCCGTCGCCGGGCTGGACGATGCCCAGGCACTGGCGAGCGCATTCGCCGATACGCAGGGCGTGTTCGTCATGCTGCCGGCCAACTTCGATCCGGCACCGGGCTTTCCGGAGGCACGCGGCCTGATCGGCGCCATCGCGCAGGCGCTGGCGCAGGCGCGCCCGCCCCGTGTGGTGGCACTGTCCACGATCGGTGCGCAAGCCGCGCCGGAGAACCTGCTGACCCAGCTTGGCCTGCTGGAAGACGCGCTGGGCGCCCTGCCGCTGGACGTGCGCTTCATCCGGCCGGCCTGGTTCATGGAGAACGCCCTGTGGGACGTGGTGCCTGCACGCGACACGGGCGTGATCGACGCCTACCTGCAGCCCGTGGAGCGCCCCATCCCCATGGTGGCCACGGAGGACGTGGGTCGCACCGCCGCGGAGATGCTGCTGTCGCCCGGCGACGGACCGCGCGTGGTCGAACTCGCAGGACCGGCACCCGTGTCGCCCGCCGACATCGCCGCAGGGCTCGGCGCCCTGCTCGGCCGGCCGGTGCGGGCGCAGCCCGTTCCGCACGCCGAGTGGGAGGCCCGCTTCAGGCAGCAGGGTTCGCAGCACCCCGGGCCCCGCGCACGCATGCTCGACGGCTTCAACGAAGGATGGCTGCGCTTCGAGGGCACGGCACGGCGCGGCACGGTGTCGCTGGCAACCGTGCTGGGCGAGCTGGTCGCTCGCGCGGGATGACCTGGCGCTGACGGCATCGTTCCCCGTCGGCCGCCGGTGTCGCCCATGCACGGCGCCACAATGCCCCCATGCTGGCCCTGCTGCGCACCTTTTCCTGGCAAGAGCTGCGGCACCACCCGTGGCGCAACCTGGCCGCGGTGGTGGCCGTCATGCTGGGCGTGGCGCTGGCCTTCTCGGTGCACCTGATCAACGCCTCGGCGCTCGACGAGTTCCAGGGCGCGGTGCGTTCGGTCAATGGCCAACCCGACCTGGAACTGCGCGCCGTGCAGGGTGGCTTCGACGAGCAGGTGTATGCGCAGGTGGCGCGGCTGCCGCAGGTGCGGCTGGCGAGCCCGGTGCTGGAGGTGCAGGCCATTGCGCGCACGCCCGACGGCCGGCGCTTCGGCCTGCGGGTGGTCGGGGTCGACGCGCTGGTGGTGCCCGGCATCGCGCCGTCGCTGATGCCGGTGCCCACGCAGGGTCCGGACGAAGCCACGCGTTTCGCCATGCTCTCGCCGGGCCGCGCGTTCCTCAACCTGGCCGCGCAGCAGGCCGCGGGCACGTCGCCCACGCTGCAACTGGACAGCGCGGCGCCCGGGCAGCCGCCCCTGCGCATCGCCGGCACCGTGGCCGCCGGCGGCAGCGCGCTGGCGGTGATGGACATCGGCGCCGCGCAGGACCTGCTGGGCCGGGGCGGCGAACTCACGCGCATCGACCTGCGGCTCGCGCCGGGCACCGATCGTGCGGCCTTCGTGGCCGCGCTGCCGCGCCTGCCCGGCTGGCCCGCCAACGTGCGGGTGGCGGAGCCCGGCGACGCGGCCGAGCGTGCGAGCAACCTGTCGCGCGCCTACCGCGTCAACCTCACCGTGCTGGCGCTGGTGGCGCTGTTCACCGGCGCCTTCCTGGTGTTCTCGGTGCTGGCGCTGAGCGTGACCAAGCGCGCGCAGCAGTTCGCGCTGCTCGGCGTGTTGGGCCTCACGCCGCGCCAGCGCCTGCGGCTGGTGCTGGCGGAGTCGCTGCTGCTGGGCGCCGTGGGCAGCGCGGCCGGGCTGGTCCTGGGTGGCACGCTTGCCTGGGCCGCGCTGCGCCTGCTGGGCGGCGACCTGGGCGGCGGCTACTTCGCCGGCGTGTCGCCGCGCCTGCAATGGAGCACGCCGGCCGCCCTGCTCTACGGCGCGCTGGGGTTCGCTGCGGCGGGCGTGGGCGGCTGGTGGCCGGCGCGCGCGGCGCAGCGCCTGCCCGAGGCGCAGACGCTCAAGGGCCTGGGCGCCGGCAACGCCACCGCGCGCAGACCGTGGATTGCTCTTTTTTTGATAGCTGGCGGCGCAGTTCTGGCGGGCGCTCCAGCCGTTTTTGGCATTCCGTTGGCAGCGTACGTCTCGGTCGGGCTGCTGCTGGTCGGCGGCATCGCCGGCCTGCCCTGGCTGATCGAGACGGTGTACGACCGGCTCGCCCCGCGGCTGGGGCAGCGTCTGCTTCCCATGCTGGCCATCGAACGCGCGCGGCGCATGCGGGGCACGGCGGCCGTGGCGGTGAGCGGCGTGGTCGCGAGCCTGGCGCTCTCGGTCGCGCTGACGGTGATGGTTGCGAGCTTTCGCGACTCGGTGACGCAGTGGCTCGACGTGGTGCTGCCCGCCGACCTGTACCTGCGCGCGGCCGGCACCGGCGGCGCGTCTACCGACGCCGCGCCCTTCGACGCCGCGCTGGTGCAGCAGGTGGCGCAGCTCCCCGGCGTGGCACGGGCCAGCACCCTGCGCACGCGCAGCCTGCTGCTCGATGCCGCGCGGCCGCCCGTCACGCTGATCGCGCGCGCCATCGATCCCGGCGACGCCGCACGCTCGCTGCCGCTGGTCGGCCCTGCCCTGCCCGTGCCCGCCGGGCGCGTCGGCCTGTACGTGAGCGAGCCGATGGTGGCGCTGTATGGCCTGCGGCCGGGGCAGGACTGGCCCGAGCTTTGGAAGGCTTTTGAGCGCAGTGCCGGCCCGTCCCCGGCAAGCGAACGCGCCCTCGAGGGGCAGCAAGGACACGAGGTGCCGCGCGTGGGCGCCACACCTTCGGCTGCAGCGCCCGACCAGCCTGCGCAAGGCGCCACTTTTTTCATCGCGGGCGTGTGGCGCGACTACGTTCGCCAGTTCGGCGCCGTGACGATGGACAGCGCCGACTTCATCCGCCTCACGGACGACCGGCGCGTGAGCGACATCGCGCTGTGGCTCGCGCCCGGCGCGCGCGAAGCCGACGTGCAGCAGGCCGCGCGCGCCGTCGCGGCCAAGGCCTTCGGCGGCGACGCCAACGCCATCGAGTTCTCGTCCGTCGCGCAGATCCGCGCCAACTCGCTGCGCATCTTCGACCGCAGCTTCGCCGTCACCTACTGGCTGCAGGCCGTGGCCATCGCCATCGGCCTGTTCGGTGTGGCGGCCAGCTTCAGCGCCCAGGTGCTGGCGCGGCGCAAGGAGTTCGGCCTGCTGGCGCATTTGGGCCTCACGCGGCGGCAGGTGCTGGCCGTGGTCGCCGGAGAAGGCGCGGCGTGGACCGCCATCGGCGCGGTCGCCGGGCTGGCGCTGGGGCTGGCCGTATCCGTCGTGCTGGTGAAGGTGGTCAACCCGCAGAGCTTCCACTGGAGCATGGACCTGCTGGTGCCCTGGGGCCGGCTGTCGCTGCTGTGCGCGGCAGTGGTCGCGGCCGGCACCGTCACGGCCTGGCTGGCGGGGCGCGCGGCGGCCTCGCGGGAGGCGGTGTTGGCGGTGAAGGAGGATTGGTGAGCGCTATGCTGGACCGCCCCCGTTTCCATCCACAGAAGCCATTCCGATGAGCGTCACGTCCCCCTGGCTCCCCACCGCCGCCATCCGCCGCATCGAAGCCGACTACCAGCGCAGCGCCGACACGCACCTCATCCCGCTGCCACTGCCGGCCTTCGGCGCGGCGGGCATCGACCTCTACCTGAAGGACGAGTCCACGCACCCGACAGGCAGCCTCAAGCACCGGCTGGCGCGCTCGCTCTTCCTCTACGCCCTGGTGAACGGCTTCGTGCGCGAGGGCACGACGATCGTGGAAGCGTCCAGCGGCTCGACGGCCGTGAGCGAGGCGTATTTCGCGCGACTGCTGGGCCTGCCCTTCGTGGCGGTGATGCCGCGCAGCACCTCGCCCGAGAAGATCGCACAGATCGCCTTCTACGGCGGGCGCTGCCACTTCGTCGACCATGCGGGCGAGGTCTACGAGGCGGCGCGCACGGTGGCCGCGCAGGCGCCCGGTCCCGGCGGCGGGCACTACATGGACCAGTTCACGAACGCCGAGCGCGGGACCGACTGGCGCGGCAACAACAACATCGCCGATTCCATGTTCCAGCAGATGGCGTGCGAGCGGCATCCGGTGCCGGCATGGATCGTGGTGGGTGCGGGCACCGGCGGCACCAGCGCCACGATCGGGCGCTATGTGCGCTACCGCTGCCACGACACGCAGGTGGCGGTGGCCGATCCCGAAGGCTCGGTGTTCGGCGCGTACTTCCGCACCGGCGATGCGGCCCTGACGGCGCCAGGCTCGCGCATCGAAGGCATCGGCCGGCCGCGCGTGGAGCCCAGCTTCGTACGCACCGTGGTCGACCGCATGTTCGAGGTGCCGAACCTCGACTCGATCGCCGCGATGCGCGTGCTGTCGGCGCTGCTGGGCCGCAGGGTCGGCCCCTCCACCGGCACCAACTTCGTCGGCATGCTGGCGTTGGCACAGGAGATGAAAGCCGCCGGCCGGCAGGGCTCGATCCTCTCGCTGCTGTGCGATGCGGGCGAGCGTTACCTGCCAACGTACCACGACGCGGCGTGGGTCCAGGCGCAGTTCGGCGATGGCGCCGCGGCGCAGCAGCGCATCGAAGCGGCGCTGGCCTGATCGCGGCGCGCCCTTTCTCCGCCATGCTGACCCGACGACACACCCTGGCGCTGCTGCCCGCACTGGCCTGGGCCACGTCGGCGAGGGCCTTGCCGCCACGAACCCTGCAGTTCCCGCGCGACTTCGGCAGCCATCCCGAGCTGCGCACCGAGTGGTGGTACATCACCGGCCATGCCGAGGCCGCCGGCAGACGGCGCTTCGGCTTCCAGGTCACCTTCTTCCGCTCGCGCGTGGACGCCGCGCAGCCGATGCGCTCGGCCTTCGCGGCGAAGCAGTTGCTGTTCGCGCACGCGGCGGTCACCGACCTGCAGGGCCGCCAACTGCGGCACGAGCAGCGCATCGCGCGCGCCGGCTTCGGCATCGCGAGCGCATCGGAGGCCGACACCGACGTGCGGCTGCAGGACTGGTCGCTGGTGCGCGATGCCGCCAGCGGCCGCTACCAGGCCGAGGTGGCGGCGGATGCGGGCGCCGAGGGCTTCGGCCTGTCGCTGCGCTTCGCACCCATGCAACCGCTGCTGCTGCAGGGCAGCGCCGGCCTGTCGCGCAAGGGGCCGGACGCGTCGCAGGCCAGCTACTACTACAGCGAGCCGCAACTGGCCGTGCAGGGCCGCATCGCGCTGCAGGGGCAGGCGCCGCTCGAGGTGACGGGCCGAGCCTGGCTGGACCACGAATGGAGCGAGGCGCTGATGCACCCCGAGGCCGTGGGCTGGGACTGGATCGGCATGAACCTCGACGACGGCAGTGCGCTCACCGCCTTCCGCCTGCGGCGACGCGACGGCTCGGCGCTGTGGGCCGGCGGATCCTGGCGCGCCCCGGGTGGCGCGGTGCAGACCTTCGGGCCGCAGGACGTGCGCTTCATGCCCGGGCGGGTGTGGGCCAGTCCGCGCTCGGGCGGGCGCTATCCGGTGCAGTGGACGATCGACACGCCGGCGGGCCGCTTCGAGCTGGCCTCGCTGCTCGACGACCAGGAGCTGGACAGCCGCGGCTCGACCGGCGCAATCTACTGGGAGGGCCTGAGTGCGCTGCGCGACGCGCAGGGCCGCACCTTGGGGCACGGCTACCTGGAGATGACGGGATACGCGGCGGCGCTGCGGCTGTGAGACGCTGCCCGGTTGCCGGCGCCTTGCTACGAAATCGATAGCTGCTCGCGCAAGCAGGTCGGGCGCTGCAGCCCGATTTGGCTCAAAAACTGCAAACCCGCGTCTCGGATCCGCCGTCCCGTCAGCCGCCCTTGCGGCGACGCCCCAGCAGCGCAATCACCTCGCCCATGATGCCGCGCCGGAAGGCCAGCACGCAGACCACGAAGATCAGGCCCGTGACCATGGTGACCGACTCGCCCAGGGTGTTGAACCAGTCGACGCCGGTGAGGTGCGCCAGCGCGGTGCCCAGGTCGCCGATCTTGTTCTCCAGCGCGACCACCACCGCCGCGCCCACGATCGGGCCCGACAGGGTGCCCAGCCCGCCCAGCAGCGTCATGAGGATGACCGAGCCCGAGGACGACCAGTGCACGTCGGTCAGCGTGGCGAAGCCCAGCACCAGCGTCTTGAGCGAACCGGCCAGGCCCGAGAGCGCGGCCGAGATCACGAAGGCCAGCAGCTTGAAGCGGCTGACGTCGTAGCCCAGCGAAAGCGCGCGCGGCTCGTTCTCCTTGATGCCCTTGAGCACCTGGCCGAAGGGCGAGTGGATGGTGCGCACGATGAGCAGGAAGGCCGCCACCACGACCACGAGCGTGACGTAGTACATGGTCATGTCGCTGGACAGGTCGAGCACGCCGAAGAGCTTGCCGCGCGGCACGCCCTGCAGGCCGTCCTCGCCGCCGGTGAACTTCGCCTGAAGGCAGAAGAAGAACACCATCTGCGCCAGCGCCAGCGTGATCATCGCGAAGTAGATGCCCTGGCGACGGATCGCCAGCAGCCCGAAGACCCAGCCCAGCAAGGCGCCCGTCAGCGTTCCGGCGATCAGGCCCAGTTCGGGCGTGAGGCCCAGGTCGCGCAGGCAGTAGCCGGCGATGTAGGCCGAGAAACCCAGGAACGCGGCGTGGCCGAAGGACAGCAGCCCGGTGAAGCCCAGCAGCAGGTTGAAGGCGGATGCGAAAAGCGCGAAGCACATCAGCTTCATCACGAAGACCGGGTACGCGCCCACGAAGGGCGCCGCGATCAGCGCAGCGAGCAGGAGGCCGTAGCCGAGGAGGGATCTGTTGTTCATCGAGGTGCCGCCCTTCTTCTCACTTCTCTTTGCCGAAGAGGCCGGCAGGACGGATCAGCAGCACGATCACCATGATCACGAACACGACGGTGGACGAGGCCTCGGGGTAGAAGACCTTGGTGAAGCCCTCGACCACGCCCAGACCCAGGCCGGTGAGGATGGCGCCCATGATCGAGCCCATGCCGCCGATCACCACCACCGCGAAGACGACGATGATGAGGTTCTGCCCCATCAGCGGCGACACCTGGATGACCGGCGCCGCGAGCACGCCGGCGAAGGCGGCGAGCGCCACGCCGAACCCGTAGGTCAGCGTGATCATCAGCGGCACGTTGACACCGAAGGCCTCGACCAGGCGCGGGTTCTCGGTGCCCGCGCGCAGGTAGGCGCCGATGCGCGTCTTCTCGATCACGAACCAGGTGGCGAAGCACACCACCAGCGAGGCCACCACGACCCACGCCCGGTAGTTGGGCAGGATCATGAAGCCCAGGTTGGTCGCGCCCGACAGCTGGTCGGGCGCGTCGTACGACAGCCCCGAGACGCCGTACACCGAGCGGAACGCGCCCTCGATCAGCAGCGTCAGCCCGAGCGTGAGCAGCAGGCCGTAGAGGTGGTCGAGCTTGTAGATCCAGCGCAGCAGCAGCCGCTCGATGAGCACGCCGAACAGGCCGACGATGACCGGGGCGGCGATCAGCATGACCCAGTAGTTGACGTCGAAATAGTTCATGGCCATCCACGTCAGCACCGCGCCCATCATGAAGAGGGCGCCGTGCGCGAAGTTGATGACGTTGAGCAGGCCGAAGATGACCGCGAGGCCAAGGCTGAGGATCGCGTAGAACGATCCGTTGACCAGTCCCAGCAGGAGCTGGCTCAGCAGCGCGGGCATTGAGATGTTCATGGGGAGGCGGCGGTCAGAAGCGGAAAGCCGGGACGCACGCGGCAGCGGCGCCCGGCCGGGTCGTCGTCATTTCCAGAGGGCGCACTTGCTCTCGGCCTTGGTCGTGTAGACCTGGTCGCCGGGCAGCTTGGACACGACCTTGTAGTAGTCCCACGGCTGCTTGGATTCCGCCGTGCTCTTGACCTGCATCAGGTACATGTCGTGCACGTAGCGGCCGTCGGGGCGGACGGTGCCCTGCGCGTAGAAGTCCTTGAGCGGCGTGCTCTTCAGGTAGGCCATGACCTTGTCCGAATCGGTGGTCTTGGTGGCCTGCACGGCCTTGAGGTAGTTCATCGTGGCCGAATAATCGGCCGCCTGGATGTCGGTCGGCATGCGCTTCATCTTGTCGAAGTAGCGCTTGCCGAACTTGCGGGATTCGTCGTCCAGGTTCCAGTCCCAGCTGGTGGTCAGCAACAGGCCTTCGGTGTTCTTCAGGCCCAGGCTGTGCACGTCGCTCACGAAGACCAGCAGGCCCGCCATCTTCATGGTCTTGGTGATGCCGAATTCCTTGGCGGCCTTGATGGCGTTGATGGTGTCGCCGCCCGCGTTCGCCAGGCCCAGAATCTGCGCCTTGGAGTTCTGCGCCTGCAGCAGGAAGGACGAGAAATCCGAGGCGTTGAGCGGGTGCTTGACGCCGCCGACCACGGTGCCGCCCTTCTCCTTCACCACACGCGAGGTGTCGGCTTCGAGCGCTGCCCCGAAGGCGTAGTCGGCCGTCAGGAAGAACCAGCTCTTGCCGCCCTGCCCCACCACGGCGCCGCCGGTGCCCTTGGCCAGGGCCACGGTGTCGTAGGCGTAGTGGATGGTGTAGGGGCTGCACTGCTCGTTGGTGAGCGCCGAGGTGCCGGCACCGATGGCGATGAAGACGCGCTTCTTCTCCTGCGCCACCTTCGCCATCGCCAGCGCCGTGCCGGAGTTGGTGCCGCCGACGAGCAGGGACAGGCCCTGCGTGTCCATCCATTCGCGTGCCTTCGAGGCGGCGATGTCGGCCTTGTTCTGGTGGTCGGCGCTCAGCAGTTCGATCGGCAGGCCGTTGACCTTGCCGCCGAAGTCGTCGATGGCCATCTGGATGGCCGTGAGGCCGCCCTTGCCGTCGACGTCGGAGTACAGGCTCGACATGTCGGTGACGAAGCCGATCCGCACCTTGTCGGGCGTCTGCGCGTGGATGGGAGCGGACGCCAGCACGATGGCCAGCGACAGTGCGGACAGGGCGGAGGGCTTGTTCATGAACGACCTTGGCGGATGGAGTGGACCGAAGCAGCCGGCG
Source organism: Comamonadaceae bacterium ALPHA2B (assembly GCA_005503065.1). Lineage (GTDB taxonomy): Bacteria > Pseudomonadota > Gammaproteobacteria > Burkholderiales > Burkholderiaceae_C > Xenophilus. The sequence continues at coordinate 39,636 of SCOE01000033.1, read as the reverse complement.
CGCGGTGCATCACTTCCAGAGCTTGCACTTGGTGTCGGCCTTGGCGGTGAAGACTTCTTCGCCGGGCATGGTCTTCAACACCTTGAGGTAGTCCCAGGGCTTCTTCGACTCCTTGGGATCCTTGGCCTCGACCAGGTACATGTCGTGGATGAAGCTGCCGTCGGCGCGGATGCTGCCCTTGCCGTAGAAGTCGTCGATCTTCATGCTCTTGAGCTGCGCCATGACCTTGTCGGCATCGGTGGTCTTGGCGGCCTGCACGGCCTTGAGGTAGGTCATCGTGGCCGAGTAGTCGGCGGCCTGCACGTCGGTCGGCATGCGCTTGGTCTTCTCGAAGAAGCGGTTGGCGAACTTGCGCGTGTTGTCGTTCATGTCCCAGTACCAGCTGGTGGTGTGCAGCAGGCCGGCGGTGTTCTTCAGGCCCAGGCTGTGGATGTCGGACAGGAAGACCAGCAGGCCGGCGGTCTTCATCGTCTTGTCGATGCCGAACTCCTTGGCCGCCTTGATGGCATTGATGGTGTCGCCGCCGGCGTTGGCCAGGCCCAGGATCTGCGCCTTGGAGTTCTGCGCCTGCAGCAGGAAGGACGAGAAGTCCGAGGCGTTGAGCGGGTGCTTGACGCTGCCGACGACCGTGCCCCCCTTGGCCTTGATCACGGCGGTGGTGTCGGCCTCCAGCGCCTGGCCGAAGGCGTAGTCGGCCGTGAGGAAGAACCAGCTCTTGCCGCCGCGATCGACCACCGCGCCGCCGGTGCCCTTGGCCAGGGCCACCGTGTCGTAGGCGTAGTGCACCGTGTAGGGCGTGCAGGCCTCGTTGGTCAGCGCCGAAGTGCCGGCACCGTTGTTGAAGTAGACGCGCTTCTTCTCTTCGGCCACCTTGGCCATTGCCAGGGCAGTACCGGAGTTGGTGCCACCGAAGATCATCGTCAGGCCCTGGGTGTCGACCCATTCGCGCGCCTTGGAGGCGGCGATGTCGGCCTTGTTCTGGTGATCGGCCGACATCAGTTCGATGGGCTGGCCCAGCACCTTGCCGCCGAAGTCGTCGATCGCCATCTGGATCGCGACCGCGCCGTTCTTGCCTTCCACGTCCGAGTACAGGCTGGACATGTCGGTGATGAGGCCGATCTTCACCTTCTCCTGTGCCTGTGCGCCCGTGGCGATCGCCAGCGCGCCGATGGCCATTGCGATCGCAGTGAAATGCTTTGCTGTCATCACGGAGTCTCCTTGGAAGAAATGGAAAGATTCAAACACCGAGCAATTCGTTGAGCACGGGCATCTTGGCCTGCAGCTCGGGCGCACCGAAACTCTCGACGATGCGCCCGTGCTCCATCACGTAGAAGCGGTCGGCCAGGGGCGCGGCGAAGCGGAAGTTCTGCTCCACCATCACCACCGTGTAGCCCTTGGCGCGCAGCATGGTGATCATGCGCGCCAGCGCCTGCACGATGACCGGTGCGAGGCCTTCGGAGATCTCGTCGAGCAGCAGCAGCCGCGCGCCGGTGCGCAGGATGCGCGCAACGGCCAGCATCTGCTGCTCGCCACCCGACAGCCGCGTGCCCTGGCTGTGACGGCGCTCCGCCAGGTTGGGGAACATGGCGTAGATCTCGTCGACCGACATGCCCGCGTCGCTGCCCTTGAGCGGCGGCGGGAGCATCAGGTTCTCCTCGGCCGAGAGGCTGGCGAAGATGCCGCGCTCCTCCGGGCAGTAGCCGATGCCGAAATGCGCGATGCGGTGGGTGGGCAGGCCGATGGTCTCGTGGCCGTTGACGCGGATGCTGCCCTTGCGCGTGCCGGTCAGGCCCATGACGGCGCGCAGCGTGGTGGTGCGGCCGGCGCCGTTGCGGCCCAGCAGCGTGACCACCTCGCCGGGCTGCACGACCATGTCGACGCCGTGCAGCACATGCGATTCGCCATACCAGGCCTGCAGGCCGTTGATTTCGAGTGCGGGGGCCGACGACATCATGCCTCCCGCCGGGCCGCCCCAAGGGAGGCACGCGCCTCCTCGGGGGGCAGCGAACCGTACGAAGTGGGGAGCGTGAGGGTTGCCATCAGTGCGCCCCTTGCAGCTGGCCGTCGGTCGTGCCCATGTAGGCCTCCATGACCTGCGGATTCTTCGACACCACGCCGTAGGGACCCTCGGCCAGCACGGCGCCGCGCTGCAGCACCGTGATGGTGTCGGCGATGGTGGAGACCACGCTCATGTTGTGCTCCACCATCAGGATGGTGCGCCCCGCCGACACGCGCTTGATGAGCTCGGCCACGCGGTGCACGTCCTCGTGGCCCATGCCCTGCGTCGGCTCGTCGAGCAGCATGAGCTCGGGCTCCATCGCCAGCGTGGTGGCGATCTCCAGCGCGCGCTTGCGGCCGTAGGGCAGGTTCACGGTTTCCTCCTCGGCGAGGTCCTCCAGGCCGACCTCTGCGAGGAGTTCGCGTGCGCGGGCGTTCAGCGGCAGCAGCGATTTCTCGCTCTTCCAGAAGTGGTAGCTCGTGCCCAGCGCGCGCTGCAGGCCCAGGCGCACGTTCTCGAGCACCGTCAGGTGCGGGAACACCGCCGAAATCTGGAAGGAGCGGATGATGCCGCGCCGCGCGATCTGCGCCGGCCGCTCGCCGGTGATGTCGTGGCCGTTGAAGAGGATCTGGCCCGAGGTGGGCTCCAGGAACTTCGTCAGCAGGTTGAAGCAGGTGGTCTTGCCCGCGCCGTTGGGGCCGATCAGCGCGTGGATGGACCCGCGCGCCACTTTCAGGTCGACCTTGCTGACCGCGGTGAATCCCTTGAATTCCTTGGTGAGCTGGCGCGTCTCGAGAATGATGTCGCTCATCGCCCGAGGCCACCTCGATGCTGGAAGGAAAGTGCAGTCATGCGTGCGGGAGGTTGCGTTGCGTTGGGCCGGCCGGGTGGCGAAGCGGGGACGATTGTTGGCGGCCGCCCTGCAAATGCGTACTGGGGCAAATGCGGATGCTGCGGTGCAATGCGCGCCCGGCGCATGACAGCGTCCACAGCAACGAAAAGGGGACCCGAAGGTCCCCTTTTCCAGATGAATGGCCGCTGACTCAGTGCGCGCCGGCCGCGGCGTCCGAAGACCCGCCACCGCGCGCCGGCTTCGACAGCCAGATCACCGGGATCAGCAGCAGGAAAAGCACTGCCGAGCCGTAGAACAAATCGGCGGTCGCGAGCATGAAGGCCTGCTGGTCGACGAGCCGGTTGATCTGCGCCAGCACCTGCTCCGGGCTGAATCCTGCGCTGCCCAGCGCACTGATGGCCCCCGTGGCGGCGGTGCTGCCCTGGTTGACGGCCTCGGTGAGCTGCGCGTGGTGCAGCGTGGCGCGGTTCTCCCACAGCGTGGTGGCGATCGACGTGCCCATGGCACCGGCCGTGATGCGCGCGAAGTTCGACAGCCCCGACGCCGCCGGGATCCGGTCCGGCGTGAGGCCCGACAGCGTGATCGTGACCAGCGGGATGAAGAAGAATGCCATCGCGATGCCCTGGATCAGGGTCGGGATCATGATCGTGGCGAAGTCGGCCTGCGTGTTGAAGCGCGAGCGCATCCACAGGATCAGCGCGAACACCAGGAAGGAGACCGTCGCATAGCGGCGCGGATCGACCTTGCCCACCGTGAGCCCCACCATCGGCGACAGCACGATGGCCAGCAGGCCCACCGGCGCCAGCACCATGCCGGCCTGCGTGGCGGTGTAGCCCATGTACTGCTGCAGCCACAGCGGGAGGATCACCACGTTGCCGAAGAAGAGGCCATAGCCCACGGCAGTGGCCAGCGCGCCCGACCAGAAGTTGCGCCGCTTGAAGAGCGACAGGTCGACCACCGGGTGCTTCTCGGTCAGTTCCCAGACCAGGAAGAACGCGAAGCCCACGACCGCCAGCACGGCCAGCACCACGATCTGCATCGAGTGGAACCAGTCGAGTTCCTTGCCCTTGTCGAGCATCAGCTGCAGCGCGCCCACCCACAGCACCAGCAGCGCCAGGCCGATGGCGTCGATGGGGACCTTGCGGGTGACGCTCTCGCGGTCCTTGTAGATGGCCCAGGTGATGCCGGCGGCCATCAGGCCCACGGGAATGTTGATGTAGAAGATCCAGGGCCAGGAGATGTTGTCGGTGATCCAGCCGCCCAGGAGCGGCCCCATCACCGGCGCGACCAGCGTGGTCATCGACCACATGGCCATGGCCAGCCCCGCCTTGGCGCGCGGGTAGCTCGACAGCAGCAGCGTCTGCGACAGCGGGATCATCGGGCCCGCGACGAAGCCCTGCAGCGCGCGGAACGCGATCAGCGTGGTCATGTTGGGCGCCAGGCCGCACAGCCACGAACTGATGATGAACAGGATGACGCTGGCCATGAACAGGCGCACCTGCCCGAAGCGCTGCGTCATGAAGCCGGTGAGCGGCACGGCAATGGCGTTGGCCACGCCGAAGCTGGTGATGACCCAGGTGCCCTGCGTGGGGCTGACGCCCAGGTCACCCGAGATGGCCGGCAACGACACGTTCGCGATCGACGAATCGAGCACGTTCATGAATGTCGCGGCCGACAGCGCGATGGTGCCCCAGACGCGCGCTGCCCCTTCGAGGGGCGGCGGCGGCACGTAGGCGGCTTGGGGGGTCGACATACGGATCGATGGCGGGTGGCGGGATCAGATCGGCTTGTTCTGCAGCGCCACGTGGGCGGCGTCGCCGGCCGTGGGCGCGGCCGAGCCCGGGCGGTGCGCGCCGGGCGCGGCCGCTGGCTCGCGCCCGAGGTTGGCGGCGATGATGCGGCGCACCTCGGCCTCGGCGCCCTTGTCGAGCGTGCTGTAGACCTCGGTCTGCGCCAGCGCGGTGGTGCGCGGCGCCTCGGCCAGCATCTGGCCGTCCTTGTTGCGCACGTCGATCTCGACGTCCATCGACAGGCCGACGCGCAGCGGGTTGGCCTTGAGCTGCGAGGGCTCGAGCGCGATGCGCACGGGCACGCGCTGCACCACCTTGATCCAGTTGCCCGTCGCGTTCTGCGCCGGCAGCAGTGCGAAGGCGGCGCCGGTGCCCACACCCAGGCCGGCCACCTTGCCGTCGTACTCGACCTTCTTGCCGTACAGGTCGGCGGTGAGCTTCACGCCCTGGCCGATGCGGATGTTGCGCAGTTGCGGCTCCTTGAAGTTCGCATCGACCCACAGCTGGTTCAAGGGCACGATCGACATCATCGGCGTGCCGGGGCTCACGCGCTGGCCCAGCTGCACGGTGCGCTTGGCGACATAGCCGTCGACCGGTGCCGGCATGGCGACGCGCTGCGTGGCGAGATACGCCTCGCGCACCTTGGCGGCCGCAGCCTGCACGCTGGGGTGGTCCTCGACGCTGGTGCCGTCCGTGAGCGACCGGTTGCTGGCCAGGTTCTCGCGCGCTGCCGCGACGCCCGCCTGGGCTGCCGCCAGGGCGCTCTTCGCGTTGGCCAGCGTGGTCTCGGAATGGTTGAGCTCTTCCTTCGACACGGCGCCGTTGCCCGACAGCGCCTGGCGGCGCTTGAGGTCGTCCTGCGCGCGGGCGATGTCGCTCTGCGCCTTCACCACGTCGGCCTGACGCAGTGCCACCTGGGCGGCCAGCGAGCCGTTGTTGGCATACAGCGTGCGCACCTGGCGCACCGCCTGGCCGAGCGCGGCCTCGGCCTGCTCGAGCGCGACCTTTGCATCGGCCGGGTCGAGCTGCACCAGCGGCTGGCCGGCCTTGACGAAGTCGGTGTCGTCGGCGCCGATGGCCATCACGGTGCCGCCGATCTGCGGCGTGATCTGGATCACGTTGCCCTGCACGTAGGCGTTGTCGGTGTCCTCGTAGTGGCTGGCGACCAGCCATTCGTACAGGCCCCAGCCGCCGCCGACGACGATGACGACGGCCGCCAGGGCCGTGAGCGCACGGCGGCGCTTGCCGTTGCCGGCGGGTGCTTCGGCCGGCGCTGCGGCGGCCGGGGTGTTGGGGGTGGTGTTCTCGCTCATGGTGTTGGAAGGAAATCTTGAAGAGACGATGGGGTCGACGGTGGGGCGGCTCAATGGGCCGTCGCGGACGCCGCGGCCGATGCCGTGGCCTGCGCGTCGGCGGGGCGCCAGCCGCCGCCCAGGGCGCGCGCCAGCGCAACCTGCGTGTCGAGCGCTCGCGCGGCCAGATCGACGGCCTGGCGGCGCTGGACCAGCACGTTGGTCTCGGCGGTGAGCACGTTCAGGTAGTTGCCCAGGCCCGCGCCATAGCGCTGCACGGCGATGTCGTAGGCGCCTTCGGCGGCGGCCTGCGCCTCGCGCTGCTGGGCCTGCTGGCGCGTCACGGACTGGATGCTGGTGACCTGGTCCGCCACGTCGCGCACGGCGTCGATCACCGCAGCGTTGTAGCTTTCCACGGCCGCATCGCGGTCGGCTGCCTTGCCGCGCAGGTTGGCGCGCAGGCGGCCGCCCTCGAAGATCGGCAGCGTGATGGCGGGTCCCACGCCCCACTGCTCGCTGCCCGACTTCAGCAGGTTGCCGAAGCCCAGCGACTGCACGCCGACGAAGGCGGTGAGGTTGACGTTGGGATAGAACTGCTTGCGGGCGTAGTCGACGTCGCTGGTCGCTGCCTCGGCGCGCCAGCGGGCGGCGGCGATGTCGGCGCGGCGGCCCAGCAGGTCGGCTGGCAGCACGGGCTGGATTGCTATGTTTTTCATAGCTGCCAGCGCAGGCGGGGTGAGCGTTTCGGCCACATTCGGCTTGGCAACCAGGGCATCGAGCGCATGCTTGGCGATGCCGATCTGTTCGTTCAGCGCCTCGATCTGCTGGCGCGCCTCGGGCAGGCCCCCCTCGCTCTGGCGCAACTCGAGCCGGGTATCGAGGCCCGCCGAAACGCGGTCGCGCACGAGGCGAAGCGTCTCGTCGCGCTGGGCCAGCGTGCGCTTGGCGACGGCCAGCTGGGCCTCCAGGCGCGCCCACTGCACGTAGCTGCGCGCAACGTTGCTGGCGAGCAGCACGCGCGCCGCCTCGGCATCGGCCTGCGCGGCACGGGCGTTGCCCACGGCCGCCTCGATGGCGGCGCGGTTCTTTCCGAAGAAGTCGAGCTCCCAGCTCCCGTCGATCTGCAGCAGCCCGCTGTTCTGGATCGAGCCGCCAAGCGGGGACGGGTAGATGTAGTTTTCGGAGAACAGCGAACGGTTCAGGTTCAGATCGCCCTTGATCTGCGGCAGGTCGGCCGCACGCGCGGCGCGGATCGTCGCCTCGGCCTTGGCCAGGCGCGCCGCCGCGACGGCGAGGTTGGGGTTGCCCTGCAGGGCGGTGTCGATCAGGCCGTCGAGCTGGGCATCGCCGAAGCCGCGCCACCATTGGCTGTCCACAGCCGGCGCCACGGTGGCGGCCGCATCGGCCGCGGGCAGGCCGACGGCGGCAGCGTCGCGCATCTGCGCCTGCGAGCCGATGCCGGCCATGTCGGCACAGCCCGCCAGGGCCGCGGCCAGCGCGGCCGCGGCGAGCACCACGGCACCACGCCGTGCCACGGGAAGATCAGGAAGAAGCGCTGTCATCTTTTTCTTTGCGTGCCGCGGCACGGGCCGAGGCGTCGATGGAGTTGTTGAGGATGCGGCGGAGGTACGCCTTCAGCTGTTTCCACTCGGCTTCGTCGAAGCCGGCGAGGAATTCGTTGTGCACCCGGCACAGCACGTGCGGAACGCGCTTGGCGTGCTCGGCGCCCTCGTCGGTGAGCTCGATGTGGACGACGCGGCGGTCGGCCACGGAGCGCACGCGGCGCACCAGGCCCTTGGCCTCGAGACGGTCGAGCAGGCGGGTCATGGCGCCGGTGTCGAGTTCGCACACACGGGCCAGTTCGGCCACGGTGGTCGACGGGCCGGTGTGCATGTGCAGCTTGTGCAGCGGGATCCACTGCGGGTAGGTGGGGCCCCCCGGCTCCACCAGTTCGGCCTCCACGGCCTGCCCCACGGCCGTGATGATGCGCCGCATCATCAGCCCGATGCTTTCGTCGGCCGAGTAGTTGTCGGGACGGTAGAAGGTCTGGCCGGCCGAGGGATCGGCAGAGGGCGTGTCCTGAGGCATGGCGCAAATATTAATTGCCATGGCAGTAATTGTCAAGGCTGACTTTGTGACGGCAACGGTTCGCTAGAATCGGGTGATGGCTGCCTCCCTGCCCGCCACGGGCGATCTTTCCCCCGCGCCGGCCAAGGCATCGCCGCGCGCGCTCTCGGGCCTTCGCCCCTTCCTGCGGCCCTACCGCGTGCAGATCGGCCTGGCGGCGCTTTTCCTGGTGCTGGCCGCCGTGACCACCCTGCTCTTCCCGCTGGCCCTGCGCGGGTTGATCGACGGCGGGCTGGTGCCGTCCGACCGCGGCGCGCAGGCGCTGGCGCTGCGCAACCACTTCTTCGAGCTGTTCCTGGTCGCCATCGCATTGGGGGTGTTCTCGGCCGCGCGCTTCTACACGGTGAGCTGGCTGGGCGAGCGCATCACGGCCGACCTGCGCAACGCCGTGTACCGCCACGTGCTGCGGCAGAGCCCGCAGTTCTTCGAGACCACGCAGACCGGCGAGGTGTTGTCGCGCCTGACGGCCGACACCACCCTGGTACAGACCGTGGTGGGCTCCTCGCTCAGCATGGGGCTGCGCAATGCCGTGATGGGCCTGGGCGCGCTGGTGATGCTGGTGTGGACCAACCCCTACGTGATGGCGCAGGTGGGCCTGATCCTGGTGCTGGTCGTGGTGCCGAGCATGCTGTTCGGGCGTCGTGTCCGTCGCCTGTCACGCGCCAGCCAGGACCGGGTGGCCGATGCAAGCGCGATCGCCGGCGAGGTGCTCAACGCCATTCCCGTGGTGCAGAGCTACACGGCCGAGGCGCGCGAGTCGGAGCGGTTCGCGGCCTCGACGCAGGACGCCTTTCGCACCGCGGTGCGGCGTACCAAGGCGCGCGCGGTGCTGGTGGCGTTCATCATCATCGCCACCTCCGCCGCCCTGCTCTGGGGCCTGTACGCCGGCACGCAGGCGGTGATGCGCGGCGAGATCACGGCCGGCCACCTGGGGCAGACGGTGGTCTACGTGATCATCCTGGCCAGCGCCTCGGCGGTGCTGGGCGAGGTCTACGGCGAACTGCTGCGCGCGGCGGGCGCCACGGAGCGCCTGATGGAACTGCTGCATGCGCGCCCCGTCATCGCCTCGCCGCGCCAGCCGGCGGTGGCGCCGGTACCGCAGGGCGGCAGCGCGGTGCGCTTCGAAGCGGTCGACTTCCACTATCCCTCGCGGCCCGGCACGCCGGCGCTGCGGCACTTCGACCTCGCCATCGCGCCCGGCGAAACGGTGGCGCTGGTCGGCGCCAGCGGTGCCGGCAAGAGCACGGTGTTCCAGTTGCTGCTGCGCTTCTACGACGCCCAGTCCGGCCGCATCCTGCTCGACGGCCAGCCGCTGGCGACGCTGGCCCTGGACGACCTGCGCCAGCGCATCGGCCTGGTGCCGCAGGATGCCGTCATCTTCTCCACCAGCGCGCTGGAGAACATCCGCTACGGCCGCCCCGGCGCGAGCGACGACGAGGTGCGCGCCGCGGCCCGCGCCGCGCACGCCGAGGCCTTCATCGACGCGCTGCCCGAAGGCTTCGACACCTTCCTCGGCGAACGGGGCGTGCGGCTGTCGGGCGGACAACGCCAGCGCATCGCGATCGCGCGCGCCATGCTGAAGAACCCGCCACTGCTGCTGCTCGACGAGGCCACCAGCGCCCTGGACGCCGAGAGCGAGCGCATGGTCCAGGCGGCGCTCGAATCGGCGATGCGGGACCGCACGACTGTGGTCATCGCGCACCGCCTGGCGACGGTGCAGAAGGCCGACCGCATCGTCGTGCTGGACCACGGCGCGATCGTCGAGCAGGGCACGCACGCCGAACTGGTGGCGCTGGGCGGTGTCTACGCGCAACTCGCGGCGCTGCAGTTCGTGGCCTGAGCAACGAAAGTGCAATCGGGCTGCAGCCCTCGCAGGACGGGCGTTGCAGCCGAATTCGTCACGAACGTGACGATCTCGCGCTGCGAGGCACTCAGGCTTACTGAAGCGTGCCCTTGGCGCCAGGAGGGACCGGCAGCGGCATGACGACGATGCCCTCGTCCAGCAAGGCCTCGGCCTGCTCGGGGCTCGCCTGGCCGCGGATGCCGCGCTCCTCGGTCTCGCCGTAGTGCATGCGGCGCGCTTCCTCGACGAAGCGGTCGCCGACGTCCTCGGTGCGCGCCAGCACCTCGCGCACGGCGCGCATCCAGCGGGCCTCGGGGGTGTCGGCCGCGGGCGCCGCCTTGGGCGCCTCGGGCTCGCGGGTCGCGCCAAGGTTCAGCCGCGGGGCGCTGAGGCCCTTGGTGATCGCGGTGCTGCCGCACATCGGGCACTCGACCAGCCCGCGCGCGCATTGCGATTCGAAGTCCTCGGCCGAAGCGAACCAACCCTCGAAGGTATGGCTGTGCTCGCAACGCAGGTTGAGGACTTTCATGGCAACGATTATCCGGCGACGGCGGCGCCCTCGCCCGCCGACCAGTCCAGCGTCCATGCGCCCGAGAGGACGTTCTGCAGCCAGACGGTGCAGGTCAGCGTCTTGGCGTCGGTGACGGTGCCGTCGCGGCACCAGCCGAGCAGTTCCTCGGGCGTCGCCGCGAACACGTCGAGGAACTCGCCATGGTCGAGTTGCCGCTCGCCTGCCGTGAGGCCGCGCGCGAAGTAGATGTGGATGATCTCGGTCGAATAGGCCACGGCGAGGTGCATCGCGCCTGCGCGCGCCCATTCGCGGGCGCGGTAGCCGGTTTCCTCGATCAGTTCGCGTTGCCCGCAGATGAAGGGGTCTTCGCCGGCATCGAGCTTGCCGGCCGGGAACTCCACCATCACCTGGCCGACCGGGTAGCGGTACTGCCGCTCCAGCACGACGCGGCCATCGTCCAGCAGCGGAATCACCACGACGGCACCCGGGTGCACGACGTATTCGCGCGTCGCCGTCTTGCCATCTGGCAGGCGAATGGTGTCCCGGCGCGCCTCGAGGAAGTTGCCCTTGAACAGTTCCTGCGAGCCGACGCGCTCTTCCTTGAGGTGGGTGTCGCTCATGATGGATCTGGAAAGAGAAGGTTGGCGATGCGCCGCTCAGGCGGCCGCACGATGCTTCACGAGGTAGCGCCAGGTGAAGCCGGGAAAGGCCAGCACCAGAAAGAGCGCACCCGTCACGGCATAGAACTCCCAGCCTTGCGGGGCGATCTGGCCGAGGCGCCGCTCGAACAGCAGGCCGACGGCGCCGGTCAACCCATACAGCACGGCCAGTTCGGCCAGCCGCCATGCCAAGGACTTCTGCCCGCCCGGGACCGGCAGCACTCCCAGCAGACGCTCGGTCAGGAAAGGCAGGTTGGCCGCCAGCACTGCGACCAGCAGCACCAGCCAGACCGAGGCGCTCTGCGACAGCCCGCCCATGCGCCTGGCGCGTTCAGCTGGCCAGCGTGGCCACGATGGCCTGCGCGCACAGCGTCATCAGGCCGCCGGGCACGATGCCCAGGATCAGGATCAGCGCGCCGTTGAGCGTCAGCACCGTGCGCACGTCGCGCGGTGCCGAGACGGTGGTGGCCGTGAGCGGTGCGTCGAAGTACATGACCTTGACGACGCGCAGGTAGTAGAACGCGCCGACCAGCGACATCACCACCGCGAAGACCGCGAGCCCGATGTACAGCGCCTGGCCCGAGGCGATGAGCGCCTGCAGGACGGCCAGCTTGGCGTAGAAGCCCACCAGCGGCGGGATGCCGGCCAGCGAGAACATCGCGATCGCCATCACGCCGGCGTACAGTGGGCTGCGCTGGTTGAGGCCGGCGAGGTCGGAGATCTCCTCGCTCTCGAAGCCCTCGCGCGCCAGCAGCAGGATGATGCCGAAGCTGGCCAGCGTGGTCAGGACGTAGGTGACGATGTAGAACATCGACGCGCTGTACGCGTACTGCGCGTTGTAGGTGTTGCCGTTGACCACGCCCGCCACCAGGCCCAGCAGCATGAAGCCCATCTGCGCGATGGTCGAGTAGGCCAGCATGCGCTTGAGGTTGGTCTGTGCGATGGCCGCCAGGTTGCCCACGAGCAGCGAGGCGATGGCCAGCAGCGCCAGCATCTGCTGCCAGTCGATGGCCAGCGGCAGCAGCCCTTCGACCAGCAGGCGGATCACGATCGCGAAGGCAGCCAGTTCGGGTGCTGCACCGATGAGCAGCGTGATGGCCGTGGGGGCGCCCTGGTACACGTCGGGCACCCACATGTGGAAGGGTGCGGCCCCCAGCTTGAAGGCCAGGCCGGCGACGATGAAGACCAGGCCGAAGACCAGCACCTGGTGGTTGACCTTGCGGCTGGCGATGGCCTTGAAGACCTCATTCACGTCGAGCGAGCCCGTCGCGCCGTACATCATCGACAGGCCGTACAGCAGAAAGCCGCTGGCCATGGCGCCGAGCACGAAGTACTTCATGGCCGCTTCGCTGGCCACGGCGTTGTCGCGACGCAGGGCGACCAGCGCGTAACTCGAGAGCGTGAGCAGTTCCAGGCCGAGGTAGATCAGCAGGAAGTTGCTGCCCGAGATCATGACGAACATGCCCAGCAGCGAGAACATGCTGATGGTGAACATCTCCCCGCCGCGCAGCATCTGGCGGTCGGCCGCGTAAGGCCGGCCATACACGAGCGTGACCATCAATGCCACGGTGGCGAAGCACTTGAGCCAGTTGCCCATCGGGTCGCTGACCACCATGCCGCCGAAGCCGTACACGGTCTGGCCGGCGTTCGCCTGCATGCCGGTAAGCACAGCCACCACGGCAAGGGTCAGCAGGGTGAGCACATAGGTGCGGGTGCGGCGCGCATCGGTGGTCGACAGGTCCACCAGCGCGATGATGCACGCCATCACGAGCAGGACGATCTCGGGGTAGATCGTGATCCAGCTGAGTTTGTCAATCATCTCGTTCTCTTGTTCAGCGCGCCGGCCCGCCGCCGGGCCGCCCCAAGGCGGGCCGCCTGCCCCCTCGGGGGGCAGCGCAGCGGCGAAGACGCAAGCGTGGGGGTCATTTCTTCAGGGCAGCTTGGACGCGGCGACATGGCGCAGCAATTCCGTGACCGAGGCGTCCATCACGTCGGTGAAGGGCTTCGGGAACAGGCCCATCCAGAGCACCGCGATCGCCAGCAGGGCCAGCATCAGGAACTCGCGGGCGTTGATGTCGGTGAGTTCTTCCACATGCTTGTTGCCGACCGGGCCGAGGTACACGCGCTTGTACATCCACAGCGTGTAGGCAGCACCGAAGATCAGCGCGGTGGCCGCACCCAGGCCGACCCAGAAGTTGGCCTTGACGGCGCCCAGGATCACCATCCACTCGCCCACGAAGCCGGCCGTGGCGGGCAGCCCGCAGTTGGCCATCGCGAACAGCAGCGCGAAGGCCGCGAACTTGGGCATGGTGTTCACCACGCCGCCGTAGTCGGCGATCTGCCGCGAGTGCACGCGGTCGTACAGCACGCCGATGCACAGGAACATGGCGCCGGACACGAAGCCGTGCGAGATCATCTGCACGATGCCGCCGGCCACGCCCAGGCTGTTGAAGATGAAGAAGCCGAGGGTCACGAACCCCATGTGGGCCACCGACGAGTACGCCACCAGCTTCTTCATGTCCTGCTGCACCAGCGCGACCAGGCCCACGTAGATCACGGCCACCAGCGACAGCGCGATCATGAACCAGGCCCACTCACGTGAGGCGTCCGGGGCGATCGGCATCGAGAAGCGCAGGAAGCCGTAGGCGCCGAGCTTCAGCATGATGGCGGCCAGGACGGCCGAACCGCCCGTCGGGGCCTCGACGTGGACGTCGGGCAGCCAGGTGTGCACCGGCCACATCGGCACCTTCACGGCGAAGGCGGCGAAGAAGGCGAAGAACAGCAGGGTCTGGGCATGGCCACCCAGCGGCAGCTTGTGCCAGGCCAGGATGTCGAAGCTGCCGCCCGAGGTGTTGTACAGGTAGATCAGCGCGACCAGCATGAGCAGGGAGCCGAGCAGCGTGTACAGGAAGAACTTGAAGGCCGCGTAGATCTTGTTCGGGCCGCCCCAGATGCCGATGATCAGGTACATCGGGATCAGGGTCGCCTCGAAGAAGACGTAGAACAGCATCCCGTCGAGGGCCGAGAACACGCCGATCATCAGGCCCGACAGGATCAGGAATGCGCCCATGTACTGGTTGACGCGCTCGGTGATGACCTCCCAGGCCGAGATCACCACGATGACGGTGATGAAGGCAGTCAGCAGCACGAACCACATGGACAGGCCATCCACACCCAGGTGGTAGTTGATGTGGAAGCGCTCGATCCACGGTGCCTTCTCGACGAACTGCATGGCCGCAGTGCCGGCCTGGAAGCGCGTGTACAGCGGAAGGGTGACGAGGAAGCTGGCGATCGCGCCGATCAGCGCGACCCAGCGGACAGCACGCGCTTGGTTCTCGCGGCCGAACAGCAGCAGGACGGCGCCCACCGCGATCGGCAGCCAGATGGCAAGGCTCAACAAACCCATTTTTCTTGTTCTCCAGCGCAGCGGATCAGCGGTTGAACCAGACGAAGTACGTCATCAGGACGAAGATGCCCAGCAGCATCGCGAAGGCGTAGTGGTAGATGTAGCCGGACTGGAACCAGCGCACCACACCCGCCAGACGGCCGATCAGCTTCCACGAGCCGTTGACCACGGCGCCATCGATCAGGGCCTGGTCGCCGCCCTTCCACAGCCCGGTACCCAGCGCGCGGGTGCCGCGTGCCAGCACGTTCTCGTTGAACCAGTCCATGTAGTACTTGTTCTCGAGCAGGCGGTAGACCGGGCCGAAGGCGCGCTTGATGGCCGCCGGCAGCGCCGGGTTGATCATGTACATGTACCAGGACAGCGCCACGCCGGCCAAAGCCAGCCAGAAAGGCGGCGCCTGCAGGCCGTGCAAGGCCATGGCGATGGGGCCATGGAAGGCCTCGGCCAGTTCCTTCATCGCGTGGTGCTTGGATGCGTCCACGAAGATCGCGTCCTTGAAGAACTCGCCATAGAGCATCGGCTGGATGGTGAAGTAGCCGATCAGCACCGAAGGGATGGCCAGCAGCACCAGCGGCAGCCAGACGACCCAGGGCGACTCGTGCGGCTTGGCGTCATGGCCATGGCCGTGGTGGTCGTCGTGCGCGTGGTCGTCGTGGTGCGCATCCGGGTTCTGGTCGTAGCGCTCCTTGCCGTGGAAGACGAGGAAGTACATGCGGAACGAATAGAACGCGGTGATGAACACGCCCGCAAGCACCGAGAAGTACGCAAAGCCCGAGCCCCACAGGTGGCTCTCGTGCACCGCCTCAATGATGCTGTCCTTGGAATAGAAGCCCGAGAACAGCGGCGTGCCGATCAGCGCCAACGAACCCAACAGGGAGGTGATCCAGGTGATCGGCATGTACTTGCGCACGCCGCCCATCCAGCGGATGTCCTGGTTGTGGTGCATGCCGATGATGACCGAGCCCGCACCAAGGAACAGCAGCGCCTTGAAGAAGGCGTGGGTCATCAGGTGAAACACTGCCACCGAATACGCCGAGGCGCCCAGCGCGACGGTCATGTAGCCCAGCTGCGAGAGCGTGGAGTACGCCACCACGCGCTTGATGTCGTTCTGGATGATGCCCAGGAAGCCCATGAACAGCGCGGTGATGGCGCCGATCACCAGGATGAAGCTCAGCGCGGTGTCGCTCAGTTCGAACAGCGGCGACATGCGGCTGACCATGAAGATGCCCGCCGTCACCATGGTGGCGGCATGGATCAGTGCCGAGATGGGGGTCGGGCCTTCCATCGAATCGGGCAGCCACACATGCAGCGGGAACTGCGCGCTCTTGCCCATGGCGCCGATGAACAGGCAGATGCAGATCACGGTGATCAGCATCCAGTCCGTGCCGGGGAAGCCGATCTTGGCGAGCTGGTCGGCCTTGGCGAAGGCTTCGGTGTAGTTCAGCGTGCCGGCGTATGCGGCGATCAGGCCGATGCCGAGAATGAAGCCGAAGTCACCCACGCGGTTGACCAGGAAGGCCTTCATGTTCGCGAAGATTGCCGTGGGCTTGTTGAACCAGAAGCCGATCAGCAGGTACGACACCAGGCCCACCGCTTCCCAGCCGAAGAACAGCTGGAGCATGTTGTTGCTCATCACGAGCATCAGCATCGAGAAGGTGAACAGCGAGATGTAGGCGAAGAAGCGGTTGTAGCCCGCGTCCTCTTCCATGTAGCCGATGGTGTAGATGTGGACCATCAGCGACACGAAGGTCACGACGCACATCATCATGGCCGTGAGGCCGTCGACCAGGAAGCCGACCTCCATCTTCAAGCCGCCAACGACCATCCATTCGTAAATGGTCGCGTTGAAGCGTGCACCATCCACCACGACGCTCTTGAGCGTCATGGCGGAAATGACAAAGGCAACCAGCACGCCCAGGATCGTCAGGGAATGGACGACCTTGCGGCCCAGATGATTGCCGCCGAATTTCGTGCCGAACAGGCCCGCCAGCGCCGAGCCCATGAGGGGCGCGAGCGGTACGGCCAGCAGGGTGGAAGCAGATAGCGTTGCGCTCATGGTGGTTGTCGTTATCCCTTGAGCGAGTTGAGCTCGTCGACGTTGATGTTCGACTTGTTGCGGAACAGCAGGACGAGCAGCGCCAGCCCGATCGCCGATTCGGCGGCCGCGACGGTGAGGATGAAGAACACGAAGATCTGGCCGTGCATGTCGCCCAGGTAGTGCGAGAAGGCGACGAAGTTCATGTTGACCGCGAGCAGCATCAATTCGATGCACATCAGCAGGACGATCAGGTTCTTGCGGTTCAGGAAGATGCCGATCACCGACAGCGCGAACAGCATCGCGCCCAGCGACAGGTAATGGCCCAGGGTCAGCGTCATGCCTTCTTCTCCGCTTCGGCGTCGGTGGCCGCGGCCGGCGGCGGCGGGGGCAGCGTCGCGGCCAGCTTCACCACGCTCATGCGTTCGGCGGCCTTCACATGCACCTGGTCCTTCACGTTGACGAACTTGGTGTCCTTGCGTTGACGCAGCGTCAGCGCGATGGCGGCGATCATGGCGACCACCAGGATCACGGCCGCGATCTGGACGGGATAGACGTACTCGCTGTAGAGCAGCAGGCCCAGCGCCTTGGTGTTCGATCCCTGCGCGGCGGCCGCCTGCGCCATCTCGACCGGCGCACTGCCCTGCAGGCGGAAGCCGCCCATGAGCACGTAGGCCATTTCGAGGGCGATGACCACGCCGATCAGGGCGGCCAAGGGGAAGTGCTTCCAGAACCCCTGGCGAAGGCTGTCGATGTTGAGATCGAGCATCATCACCACGAAGAGGAAGAGCACCATCACGGCGCCGAGGTAGACCAGCACCAGCGCGATGGCCAGGAATTCGGCCTTCAGCAGCAGCCACACGGCGGCGGCTTGCGAGAAGGCGAGCATCAGATACAGCACCGCGTGCACGGGATTGCGCGCGGTGATGACCCGGAAGGCTGCAAACAGCAGCACGACCGAGAAAAGGTAGAAGAAGCCGGTCTTGACGTCCATGAGATTGTTCTTTTCGGGCGCCGGGATCAGCGGTACTTGGCGTCTGCCGCCTTGTTGGCGGCGATTTCCTTCTCATAGCGATCGCCCACTGCCAGGAGCATGTCCTTGGTGAAGTAGAGGTCGCCACGCTTCTCGCCGTGGTATTCGAGGATGTGCGTCTCGACGATCGAGTCGACCGGGCAACTCTCTTCGCAGAAGCCGCAGAAGATGCACTTGGTCAGGTCGATGTCGTAGCGCGAGGTGCGGCGCGAACCGTCGTCGCGCACCGTCGACTCGATGGTGATTGCCACCGCGGGGCACACGGCTTCGCACAGCTTGCAGGCGATGCAGCGTTCCTCGCCGTTCTCGTAGCGGCGCAGCGCATGCAGGCCGCGAAAGCGCGGCGACAGGGGCGTCTTCTCTTCGGGGAACTGCACCGTGATCTTGCGGCGCAGCGCATAGCGGCCCGTCAGGGCCATGCCCTTGAACAGTTCGGCGAGCATGAAGCTCTTGAAGAAATCCTTGATCGAAAAGGACGAGGCAGCGATGGCTGTCATCTTGTTCGCTCCGCTTAGTTCCAGATGTTCCAGGGCGTCTGCATCCAGCCCCCGACCACCAGCAGCCACACGAGGGTGACAGGAATGAAGATCTTCCAGCCCAGCCGCATGATCTGGTCGTAGCGGAAGCGCGGGAAAGTGCCCCGGATCCAGATGAACAGCGAGACCACGAAGAAGGTCTTCAGGCCCAGCCAGATCCATCCGGGGATGAAGTCGAGGAAGCCGATGGGCGACAGCCAGCCGCCCAGGAACATCAGCGCGGCCAGGATCGAGATCAGCCACATGCTGGCGTACTCGGCCAGAAAGAAGATCGCGAAGCCCATGCCGGAGTACTCGACCATGTGGCCGGCGACGATTTCCGCCTCGCCTTCCACCACGTCGAAGGGATGGCGGTTGGTCTCGGCAACGCCCGAGATCACGTAGACGACGAAGATCGGCAGCAGCGGCAGCCAGTTCCAGGACAGGAAGCCCAGACCCATGCTGGCGCCCATGCCCCTGGCCTGCGCGGCCACGACCTCGCCGAGGTGCAGGCTGCCCGACACCATGATGACGACCACCAGGCAGAAACCCATGGCGATTTCGTAGCTGACCATCTGGGCCGACGCACGCAGCGCGCCCAGGAAGGCGTACTTCGAGTTGGAGGCCCAGCCGGCGATGATCACGCCGTACACCTCGATCGAGGTAATGGCCATGATCAGCAGCAGGCCGGCATTGACGTTGGCCAGCACCGCATCGGGGCCGAAGGGAATCGCCACCCAGGCCGCCAGCGCCGGCATGATCGCCATGACCGGGCCCAGACGGAACAGGCCCTTGTTGGCCGCCGTCGGGTTGATCAGTTCCTTGGTCAGCAGTTTGAGCGCGTCGGCGATCGGCTGCAGCAGTCCCATGGGGCCGACGCGGTTGGGACCGTGGCGCACCTGGATCCAGCCGAGGAACTTGCGTTCCCAAAGGGTCAGGTAGGCCACTGCGCCAAGCAGAGGAAGCAGCACGCACACGATCTTGATCAGCGACCAGACCACGGGCCAGCCGGCCCCCGTCCACCAGCCCGCATCGATCAGCCCGCGCCCGAAACCGTAGATCGTGTCGATCATGCGGTCACCTCGTCGATGGCCTGGTAGTAGGCGACGCCGCGGACGGCATGCGCGCTGCCGCGGCCGTCGGCCGTGAGTTGCAGCGAGGGGGCCCGGCGCACGAGGCCGTCCAACTGGTAGATGGAGGCCGCCACCGGTTCTGCGGCGGGTGCCGCCGGCGGCGCTGCCAGGTCGACAGGCTCAGCCAGCGCATTGCTCAGCCGATCGGCGGGAATGTGCGTGGCAGCGGCCTCGAGCCCGTTGCGAACGTGCGCAAGCACGTCCTGCGAAGTCTCGAAATCGAAGCCCGTCAGGCCGAGCAGGTTGCCCAGCACGCGCAGCACCTTCCAGCCTGGACGGGTTTCGCCACGGGGCTTGACCACCGCATGGAAACTCTGGATCCGGCCCTCGGCATTGACGAAGGTGCCCGGGGTTTCGCTGAAGGGCGAGATGGGCAACAGCACGTCGCTGAAAGCCAGGTTCGCCTTGAAGGGACTCAGCGTCACGACCATCTGCGCGCCGTCCAGCGCCTGTGCGGCCTTGGCACCCGCAGCCGAATCGAACTCGGGCTCGTTGTTGAGCAGCAGCACCGCCTTGAGACCACCCGACAGCATCTGGCCCGCGTCGAGCCCCTGGGAGCCCGGCAGTGCGCCGACCCATTGGGCGCCGACCGTGTTGGCCGCTTCGGTCAGATAGCCGACCGAGGCGCCGGTCTGCTCGCCGATCCACTGGGCCAGGGCAAGCAAGCGCGCGGCGTCTGCAGCGTGTGCGGCCGCATTGCCAAGAAGAATGGCCTTGCGCTCGCCGCCCAGCAGCGACTTGGCAGTCGCCCGCGCGGCGTCCGTCGGCTGCGCATCCGAGGGCGCGGTCACGCCCTTTTCAACGGCCACGGCAGCCGCCAGCACGGCCAGGGCATCGCCCCAACCCGCAGCCTCGGCGATCTGCAGGCTGGCGAGTGGCATGGCCCATGCATCGTGCGATGCGAGCTGCGCCTGGCTGGCGATGGCATGCACCGCGGCGCCCTTGCGCGCCGCCTGGCGGATGCGTTGCGCGAAAAGCGGGTGATCCTTGCGCAGGTTGGAACCGACCACCAGCACGCGCTGCAGCTGCGACAACGACGCGATCGAGGTGCCGAGCCAGCGCACGCCCGCACCGCGCGTGAAGTCGGCGTGGCGCAGGCGGTGGTCGATGTTCTCGCTGCCCAGGCCGCGCATGAGGGCCGTGGCCAGCGCGAGCTCTTCCACGGTGCTGTGCGGGCTGACCAGCGCACCGATGGAAGCGGCGCCATGGTCCGCCTTGATCTGGCGCAGGCCGTTGGCGACGTATTCGAGCGCCGTCTGCCAATCGACCACTTGCCATTGGCCGCCCTGCTTCAGCATGGGCTGGGTCAGGCGCTCGTCGCCGTTGAGCGCTTCGTACGAGAAGCGGTCGCGGTCGGCGATCCAGCACTCGTTCACGTCTTCGTTCTCGAGCGGCACCACGCGCATCACCTGGTTGTTCTTCACCTGCACGATCAGGTTGGCACCGGTCGAATCGTGCGGGCTCACCGATTTGCGGCGGCTCAGTTCCCAGGTCCGGGCGCTGTAGCGGAAAGGCTTGCTGGTGAGCGCGCCGACCGGGCAGATGTCGATCATGTTGCCCGACAGCTCGGAATCGACGGTGTCGCCCACCACGGTGGTGATCTCGGAGTGTTCGCCCCGGTTGACCATGCCCAGTTCCATGATGCCGGCCACTTCCTGGCCGAAGCGCACGCAACGGGTGCAGTGGATGCAGCGGCTCATCTCTTCCATGCTGATGAGCGGGCCGACGTCCTTGTGGAAGACCACGCGCTTTTCTTCCTCGTAGCGCGAAGAGGAGCCGCCGTAGCCCACGGCCAGGTCCTGGAGCTGGCATTCGCCGCCCTGGTCGCAGATCGGGCAGTCGAGCGGGTGATTGATGAGCAGAAACTCCATCACCGACTTCTGCGCCTTGACCGCCTTCTCGCTCTGGGTGCGGACGATCATGCCCTGCGTGACCGGCGTGGCACAGGCCGGCATGGCCTTGGGCGCCTTCTCGATGTCGACCAGGCACATGCGGCAGTTGGCCGCGATGCTGAGCTTCTTGTGATAGCAGAAATGCGGGATGTAGGTGCCGGCCTTGTCGGCGGCATGCATCACCATGCTGCCCTCGGCCACTTCGACCTTCTTGCCGTCGAGTTCGATTTCAACCATGTCGTGTTCTCGTTCGCGCTCAGGCCTGAGCCGGCGTCTTGGGCACGTAGCCCGGCACCAGCGCCTCGAACTCGTGGCGGAAGTGCTTGATCATGGCCCGCACGGGCATGGCGGCCGCATCGCCGAGCGCGCAGATGGTGCGGCCCTGGATGTTGTCGGCGACCGAATTCAGCAGGTCCATGTCGGTGGGGCGGCCCTGACCGTTGTGGATGCGGTCCACCACGCGCCACAGCCAGCCCGTGCCCTCGCGGCAGGGCGTGCACTGGCCGCAGGACTCGTGCATGTAGAAGTACGACAGTCGCTTGAGCGACTCCACCATGGAACGCGAGTCGTCCATGACGATCACGGCGCCCGAGCCCAGCATGGAGCCGGCCTTGGCGATGGAGTCGTAGTCCATCGTGCAGTCCATCATGATGGAGGCCGGCAGCACCGGGGCGGACGAGCCGCCCGGAATCACCGCCTTGAGTTGGCGGCCCTTGCGCACGCCGCCGGCGAGCTCCAGCAACTTGGAGAACGGCGTGCCCATCGGCACTTCGTAGTTGCCGGGCAGTTCGACGTCACCGCTCACCGAGAAGATCTTGGTGCCGCCGTTGTTCGGCTTGCCGCATTCCAGGTAGGCCTGGCCGCCGTTGCGGATGATCCAGGGCACCGCGGCGAAGGTCTCGGTGTTGTTGATGGTGGTCGGCTTGCCGTACAGGCCGAAGCTGGCCGGGAACGGCGGCTTGAAGCGCGGCTGACCCTTTTTGCCTTCCAGCGACTCGAGCAGCGCCGTTTCCTCGCCGCAGATATAGGCGCCGAAGCCGTGCGCCGCGTGCAGCTGGAAGCTGTAGCCGCTGCCCATGATCCTGTCGCCGAGGTAGCCGGCGGCGCGGGCTTCTTCCAGCGCGGCCTCGAAACGCTCGTAGGTCTCGAAGATCTCGCCGTGGATGTAGTTGTAGCCAACGCCGATGCCCATCGCGTACGCGGCGATGGCCATGCCCTCGATGACGATGTGCGGATTGAAGTGCAGGATGTCGCGGTCCTTGCACGTGCCCGGCTCACCCTCGTCGGAGTTGCAGACCAGGTATTTCTGGCCCGGGAACTGCCGGGGCATGAAGCTCCACTTGAGACCCGTCGGGAAGCCCGCGCCGCCGCGACCCCGCAGCCCCGAACCCTTGACTTCGGCGATCACCTGGTCGGGCGTCAGGCCCTCCGTCAGGATCTTGCGCAGGGCTTGGTAGCCGCCGCGCGCCTCGTAGTCGGCCAGGCGCCAGTTGGTGCCGTCCAGCCCCGCGTAGATCTGCGGGTTGATATGCCGGTCGTGAAAGCAGGTCTGCACGCCCGTGGCGCGGAACTGCGAGAGAACCTGTTCGGGGGTCATCAACGCTCCTCCCCGCTCGTCGCGCCACGCAGGCCGTCGACCAGCTGATCGAGCTTCTCGTTGCTCATGAAGCTGCACATGGTGCGGTCGTTGACCAGCATCACCGGCGAATCGGCGCAGGCGCCCAGGCACTCGCTCTGCTGAAGCGTGAACAGGCCATCGGACGTGGTCTCGCCCATCTTGATGCCGAGCTTCTTCTCGAGGTGGACCAGCGCGGTCACGCCGTCGCGCAGCTGGCACGGCAGGTTCGTGCACACGTTGAGCTTGAACTTGCCCACCGGGTGCTGGTTGTACATGTTGTAGAAGGTCGTGACCTCGCGCACGGCGATGTGCGGCATGCCGAGGTAATCGGCGATGGCCGCCTCGCTCTCGGCACTAATGTGGCCGTCGACCTGCTGCACGATGGCCAGGCAGGCCATCACCGCCGACTGGCGGCCTGCGGCGTTGTCCGGGTACTTGGCCACTTCGCGTGCGAAGCGGTCGAGCACGTCCTGCGGCAGGAGCGCGGGCTCCGGGGAAGCAGAAGAAGAAAAAGCGTCGCTCATCGGTCGATCTCTCCGAACACGATGTCCAGGGTGCCGATCACGGCCACCGCGTCGGCAATCATGTGGCCGCGCGCCATCTCGTCGAGGGCGGCCAGGTGGGCGAAGCCCGGCGCGCGGATCTTGAGGCGATACGGCTTGTTGGCGCCATCGCTCACCATGTAGATGCCGAACTCGCCCTTGGGATGCTCGACGGCAGCGTAGGCCTCGCCTTCGGGCACGCGGAAGCCTTCGGTGAAGAGCTTGAAGTGGTGGATCAACTCTTCCATGTTGGCCTTCATCGACTCCCGGGCGGGCGGCGCCACCTTGTGGTTGTCGGTGATGACCGGGCCGGGATTGGCCTTCAGCCACTGAACGCACTGGGCGATGATCCGGTTGGACTGGTTCATCTCCTCCATGCGGACGAGGTAGCGGTCGTAGCAGTCGCCGGTCTTGCCCACCGGGATGTCGAAGTCCATGCGGTCGTACACGTCGTACGGCTGCTTCTTGCGCAGGTCCCACGCAATGCCGGAGCCACGCAGCATCGGCCCCGTCAGGCCCAGGTTCAGCGCGCGCTCCGGCGACATCACGCCGATGCCCACGGTGCGCTGCTTCCAGATGCGGTTGTCGGTCAGCAGCGTGTGGTACTCGCCCAGGTAGGTCTGGAAGCGCTTGGTGAAGCCCTCGAGGAAGTCGAGCACCGAGCCCTGGCGGTCCTCGTTCATGCGCTCTAGCGCCTTCGCGTTCTTGATCTTGCTGACCTTGTACTGCGGCATCGCGTCCGGCAGGTCACGGTACACGCCGCCCGGACGGAAGTAGGCCGCGTGCATGCGCGCACCGGACACTGCTTCGTACACGTCGAACAGGTCTTCGCGCTCGCGGAAGGCGTAGATCAGGATGGTGGAGCTGCCGCAGTCGTTGCCGTGCGAGCCGAGCCACATGAGGTGATTCAGCAGGCGCGTGATCTCCGCGAACATGACGCGGATGTACTGGGCGCGGATCGGCACCTCGAGGCCCAGCAGCTTCTCGATGGCCAGGCAGTACGCATGCTCGTTGCACATCATCGACACGTAGTCGAGACGGTCCATGTACGGCAGCGACTGGATGTAGGTCTTGTGCTCGGCCAGCTTTTCGGTGGCGCGGTGCAGCAGGCCGATGTGCGGGTCGGCCCGCTGGACGACTTCGCCGTCGAGTTCGAGCACGAGGCGCAGAACACCGTGGGCCGCAGGATGCTGCGGACCGAAGTTCAGCGTGTAGTTCTTGATTTCAGCCATGTTCGATCACCAGGGCGCGACGCGCCCTCAGTGCAGGCCTCCATAGTTGTCTTCGCGGATCACGCGCGGCGTGATCTCGCGGGGTTCGATCGTCACCGGCTGGTACACCACGCGCTGCAGTTCCGCGTCGTAGCGCATTTCCACATGGCCCGACAGCGGGAAGTCCTTGCGGAAGGGGTGGCCGATGAAGCCGTAGTCGGTGAGGATGCGGCGCAGGTCAGGATGGCCGTCGAAGACGATGCCGAAGAGGTCGAAGGCTTCACGCTCGAACCAGTTGGCCGAGTTCCACAGCGCGGCGACCGACGGCACAACCGGAAAGTCGTCGTCCGGGCAGAAGACCTTGACGCGCACGCGCTGGTTGAGCGAGACCGACAGCAGGTGCGACACGGCGCAGTAGCGCAGGCCTTCCCAGTACTCGTCGCGGTAGGAGGAGTAATCGACACCGCAGATGTCGATGAGCTGCTCGAACTGGCAGCCCGGCGCATCGCGCAGGATCAGCATGGCCTCGAGGTAATGGGCCGCATCCACGACGACGGTGACCTCGCCGAGCGCGACGGAGATGCGCTTGAGCTTGTCGCCCAGCGAGAGAGAGATCGTGTCCTTGAGGACCTGCGGATCGACAGCAAACGACGTCATGGGGGCGTGGCTCCGATCAGGCACGGGCGATGCTGTTGGTGCGACGCACCTTCTGCTGCAACTGGATGATCCCGTAGATCAGCGCCTCGGCCGTCGGCGGACAACCCGGCACGTACACGTCGACCGGAACGATCCGATCGCAGCCACGCACGACCGAGTAGCTGTAGTGGTAATAGCCGCCGCCATTGGCGCACGAGCCCATCGACAACACCCAGCGCGGCTCGGCCATCTGGTCGTAGACCTTGCGCAGCGCCGGTGCCATCTTGTTGCACAGCGTGCCGGCCACGATCATGAGGTCGGACTGGCGCGGACTGGCGCGAAACACCTCCGCGCCGAAGCGGCCGATGTCGTAGCGCGCCGCGGCCGCATGCATCATCTCGACCGCGCAGCAGGCGAGGCCGAACGTCATCGGCCACAACGAGCCGGTCTTGGCCCAGTTCACCACGGAGTCATAGGACGTCGTGATGAAGCCTTCCTTGAAAACACCTTCAATGGCCATGGCCACACACTCCTGCCGCGTTCAGCTCATTCCCAGTCAAGGGCACCCTTCTTCCACTCGTAGGCGAAGCCCACGACGAGGATCGCGAGGAACACCACCGCGGCCCAGAAGCCGAGCGGGCCCACGTCCTTGAGCGCCACGGCCCAGGGAAAGAGGAACGCGATTTCGAGATCGAAAAGAATGAAGAGGATGGCCACCAGGTAGTAGCGGACATCGAATTGCATGCGGGCGTTTTCGAAAGCTTCGAAGCCGCACTCGTAGGGGGAATTCTTCGCTGCGTCGGGGCGGTTGGGCCCGAGCACGTAACCGAGAACCTGAGGCGCGATGCCTACAGCGATACCGACCAGAATGAAGAGCAGGACGGGAAGGTAGGAATCGAGGTTCATCGGGAGCGTTCTTCTTTCACCGTCTGCGTGCCGCAGAAGGCCTTCGCGAGGAAGTCTTCTGCGGGTGCAATCTGGTGCGGTCGGCGAGACTCGAACTCGCACAGCTTTCGCCACTACCCCCTCAAGATAGCGTGTCTACCAATTTCACCACGACCGCGGTTTGAAGCTGCCCGGATGGCATGAGGAGCCTTGTTTTTGCAAGGCGGTTGGCTTTCCGGACAGCTTTAGAGTTTACCCTGAAAAACGCTCTTGCATGTTGCGGCGCACTATAGAAAGTGGACCGCGCGCGCGGATCACTTCGAGGGGATCTGCGCAGGATTCTGGGCAGGACTCGTCGCCGGCGCCGCAGGCGCGCTCGATGCGCCGCCGCCCGAAGGAATCTGCGACGCCGAGTCCGGCGCGGGAGCAGCAGGCGCGGGCGCCGGAGCGCTCACCGGCGCGCGGTCCAGCAGGCTGCCGCCGCTGGTCGGGCGGGCATGGCTGAAGTAGGCCAGCAGCAAGGTGCAGGCGAAGAACACCGCGGCCAGCACCGCCGTGGTGCGGGACAGGAAGTTCGCGCTGCCGCTGGCACCGAAAAGGCTGCCCGCGCTGCCACTGCCGAAAGCGGCACCCATGTCCGCGCCCTTGCCATGCTGAAGCAGGATGAGCCCGACCATCGCGATCGCCGCGAGCATCTGCACGCCCACCAGAATGTTCAACATCACGTTCATTCGTCAATACTCCTTGTTCGCCTGGGCGAGTCGCGCGGCATTCAGCGCGCCGCCGCAATGATCTGCAGAAAGTCGGGCGCCTTCAGCGAAGCGCCACCGATGAGGCCGCCATCGATGTCGGCCTGGGCCAGCAGCGACGCGGCGTTGGCCGCGTTCATGCTGCCGCCGTACAGGATGCGGATACGCCCTGCCAGATCGCCGGCCGCATGGTGCAACTGGGCGCGCAGCACGGCGTGGACCGCCTGCGCCTGCTCGGGCGTGGCCGTCTTGCCGGTGCCGATGGCCCAGACCGGTTCGTAGGCGACCACGATCTCGCTGATGCAATGGCCGTTGGCGTGGATCACCGCGGCCAGTTGGCGGCGCACCACCTCTTCCGTGTGGCCTGCCTCGCGCTCGGCCAGCGTCTCGCCCACGCACACGATGGGCGCGATGCCCGCCGCCAGCGCAGCCGCGGCCTTCGCGGCGACGGTCTCGTCGCTCTCGCCGTGGTACTGACGGCGCTCCGAGTGGCCGACGATGGCATAGCGCACGCCGAAGTCCTTGAGCATGGCGGCCGATTGCTCGCCGGTGTAGGCGCCCTGCGCATGGGGCGACACGTCCTGCGCGCCCAGGGCGATCGGCGAGCCGTCCACGAGGTCCTGCACCTGCGCCAGATACGGTGCGGGCACGCACACGGTCACATCGCATGCGGGTGCGCCGATGCCTTCGCGCAGCGCGCCCACCAGCACGGCGTTGGCCTCGAGGCTGCCGTTCATCTTCCAGTTGCCGGCGATCAGCTTCTTCTTGGGATTCGTCATCTCGGGGTTCACCAGGTCAGCACGATCTTGCCGACGTGCTGGTTGGATTCCATCAGGGCATGGGCCTTCGCCGCATCGGCCGCCGCGAAGGTGCTGTGGATCACCGGCTTCACCTGGCCAGCGGCGAGCAGCGGCCACACCTGCTCGCGCAACGCCTGGGCGATCGCGCCCTTGAAGGCGATGGGTCGCGGGCGCAGGGTCGAGCCGGTGATGGTCAAGCGGCGGCGCAGCACCAGTCCGGCATTGAATTCGCTCTTCACCCCGCCCTGCACGGCGATGATGACCAGGCGGCCATCCTCGGCCAGGCAATCGATCTCGCGGGCGACGTAGTCTCCCGCCACCATGTCCAGCACGACGTCGGCGCCGCGGCCATCGGTCAGGCGCTTCGCTTCGGCCGCAAAGTCGGCGCTGCGGTAGTTGATGGCATGGTCGGCGCCGAGCGCCAGGCAGGCCTCGCACTTGGCGTCGCTGCCGGCCGTGGCGATCACCGTCGCGCCCATGGCCTTGGCCAGCTGGATGGCCGTGACGCCGATGCCGCTGGTGCCGCCCTGCACCAGCAGGGTTTCGCCGCGCTGCAGGCGCCCGCGCTGGAACACGTTGCTCCAGACGGTGAAGAAGGTCTCGGGCAGCGATGCCGCCTCGACGTCGCTCCAGCCTGCGGGCACCGGCAGGCACTGGGCCACGGGCGCCACGCACAGCTGCGCGTAGCCGCCGCCCGCGACGAGCGCACACACGCGGTCGCCGATCGACAGCCCGGCTGCGGCGAGCGCCTGCGCATCACCGGCCACGATCTCCCCGGCGACTTCGAGGCCAGGCAGGTCCGACGCGCCTGGCGGCACGGGGTAGTTGCCGGTGCGCTGCAGGACGTCGGGCCGGTTCACTCCGCTGGCGCCGACACGGATGAGGGCTTCGCCGGCACCCGCGACGGGATCGGGCCGCTCGGCCAGGCGCAGCACCTCGGGGGCACCGTAAGACGTGATCTCGATGGCTTTCATGGTCTTTTCGTGCTCCAGCGCCCGCGGGACGGGCGCAGGGCGCTATAAAAAAGAGAGCAAGCCCGCGCGCTGGCGCGGGGCTTCAGGTCAGCCCTGATGCGGCTCGCCGCGGCCGGCGTCCTGCTGCTGCTGCGTGGCGTCGACCGGCGGTTGCTCGTTGCGCTCTTCGCGCGGACGGCGCTCCTCGCGCGGCGGACGGTCACCGCGATCACCACGGTCGCCGCGGTCCCCACGCTCGCGGCGCTCGCCGCGGCCTTCGCCGCGGTCCTCGCGCGGCGGACGGTCGCCGTACTCGGGCATGCCGGCCGGGCGCTCGGTCAGCGCCTTCATCGACAGCTTGACACGGCCCTTGTCGTCGGTCTCGAGCACCTTGACCTTCACGATCTGGCCTTCCGACAGGTAGTCGGTGACCTTCTCGACGCGCTCGTGCGCGATCTGGCTGATGTGCAGCAGGCCGTCCTTGCCGGGCAGCAGGTTGATCAGCGCGCCGAAGTCCAGGATCTTGGTGACCGGGCCTTCGTACACCTTGCCGATCTCGACCTCGGCCGTGATCTGCTCGATGCGGCGCTTGGCCTCGTCGGCCTTGGCGCTGTCGGTCGAGGCGATGGTGATGGTGCCGTCCTCGTCGATGTTGATCTGCGTGCCGGTCTCTTCCGTCAGCGCACGGATCACCGCGCCACCCTTGCCGATCACGTCGCGGATCTTCTCGGGGTTGATCTTCATCGTGTACAGCTTGGGCGCGAAGCTCGACACCTCGGCCTTGGCCTCGCCCATCGCCTCCTGCATCTTGCCCAGGATGTGCATGCGCGCCTCCTTGGCCTGCTCCAGCGCGACCTGCATGATTTCCTTGGTGATGCCCTGGATCTTGATGTCCATCTGCAGGGCGGTGATGCCGTTGGTCGTGCCGGCCACCTTGAAGTCCATGTCGCCCAGGTGATCTTCGTCACCCAGGATGTCGGTCAGCACGGCGAACCTGTTGCCGTCCTTGATCAGGCCCATGGCGATGCCGGCCACGTGGGCCTTCATCGGCACGCCGGCGTCCATCATCGACAGGCAGCCGCCGCAGACCGAGGCCATCGACGAAGAGCCGTTCGACTCCGTGATCTCCGACACCACGCGCACGGTGTACGGAAACTCTTCCTTGCTGGGCAGGCAGGCGACCAGCGCGCGCTTGGCCAGGCGGCCGTGGCCCACTTCGCGGCGCTTGGTGGAGCCCATGCGGCCCACTTCGCCGGTGGCGAAGGGAGGCATGTTGTAGTGGAACAGGAAGCGGTCCTCGAACTCGCCGGCCAGCGCGTCGATGCGCTGAGCGTCGCGCTCGGTGCCCAGCGTGGTCACGACCAGCGCCTGCGTCTCGCCGCGCGTGAACAGCGCCGAGCCGTGGGTGCGGGGCAGCACGGAGTTGCGGATCTCGATCGGGCGCACGGTACGCGTGTCGCGACCGTCGATGCGCGGCTCGCCTTCGAGGATCTGGCTGCGCACGATGTTGGCTTCGATGGCGAACAGCAGGTCGCTGACCTTGCCGGCGTCGTACTCGACGCCCTCGGCCTTCAGCGCCTCGAAGACGCTGGCGTTGGCTTCACGCAGGGCCTGCGTGCGGGCCTGCTTGCTGCGGATCTGGTAGACGGCGCGCAGCTTCTCTTCGGCCAGGCCCTTGATCTTGGCCTCGAAGGCCTCGTCCTTGGCTTCGGGCGCCCAGGTGCCGTTCTCGGTCCACAGCGGCTTGCCGGCGTCGCGGGTCAGTTCGTGGATGGCGTTGATGGCGATCTTGCCCTGCTCGTGGCCGAAGACCACGGCGCCGAGCATCACGTCCTCGGGCAGCTGCAGCGCTTCGGATTCGACCATCAGCACGGCCGCTTCGGTGCCTGCGACGACCAGGTCCATCTGCGAATCGGCGCGGGCGGTCTTGCCCGGGTTCAACACGTACTGGCCGTTGATGTAGCCCACGCGCGCGGCGCCGATCGGGCCGCTGAAGGGAATGCCGGAGATCGAGAGCGCGGCGCTCACGGCGATCATGGCGGCGATGTCGGCATCGACCTCGGGGTTCAGCGACACGGTGTGGATCACCACGTGCACTTCGTTCAGGAAGCCTTCGGGGAACAGCGGGCGGATCGGGCGGTCGATCAGGCGCGAGGTCAGCGTCTCGAGTTCGCTGGGCTTGGCTTCACGCTTGAAGAAGCTGCCGGGAATCTTGCCGGCGGCGTAGGTTTTCTCGATGTAGTCGACCGTCAGCGGGAAGAAGTCCTGGCCGGGCTTGGCGGACTTGGACGCCACCACGGTGGCCAGCACGACGGTCCCGTCGATGTCGACCAGCACGGCGCCGGTGGCCTGGCGGGCGATTTCGCCCGTTTCCATGACGACGGTCTTGTCGCCCCACTGGAAGGACTTGGTGATCTTGTTGAAGAGGCTCATGGATGCTCCTTTATTGATAGCGGACCACGCAGGGCCCGCGGGCGTTGGAGCGCAATCCAGAACACGATGCCATTCCAGCGGGGCCCGGGCCGGACCCCCTTGGAATGACACAGCTTCGCTCTGTTTTGCGGTCTCCGAAGTAGAAAACGCCTGAGCTAGCGGGCTAACTCAGGCGTTTCACGCACGAGGCGGGTCTTACTTGCGCAGACCCAGCTTGGCGATCAGTGCGGTGTAGCGTTCGGCATCCTTGGACTTGAGGTAGTCCAGGAGCTTGCGGCGGCGGCTCACCATCCGCAGCAGGCCACGGCGACCATGGTGGTCCTTGGCGTGCGTCTTGAAATGGGGAGTGAGTTCATTGATGCGGGCGGTCAGGATGGCCACTTGCACTTCGGGGCTGCCCGTGTCGTTGGCGGCGCGTGCGTTGTCCTTGACGATGTCCGCCTTCTTGTCGGCTGCGATCATTTTGAAAGTTTCCCGTTCCAAAGATGTTTGACTTGCGGCGCGCGCTGGAACTGAACGCGCCGTGCGCCTTGCGGCATGCAAAGCCTTGGAATTATATACCGGCCCCTCCGCTGCGCCGCCCTCAGCCCCGTGGCTGGGCCGCCAGCCAGGCCGCGAGCCGCTCGACGCCCCGTACCAGCCGCTGCGGATCGCGCGAGGCGAAGCACCAGCGCAGCCAGCCCTGCGCCTCGGGCGCGAAGGCATTGCCCGGCGCCAGCCCGAGGCCGACCTCCGCCACGAGCCGCTTCGCCACGTCCAGCGAATCGGCGAAGCCCGCCAACCGGAAGAAGGCGTACATGCCGCCGCGCGCAGGCGCCACCTCCACGCCTGGGAGCGCAGCCAGCAAGGGCAGCAGCGTGTCGCGGCAGGTCTTGAGGTGCGCCACGACCCGCGGCGTGATCTCGGCCTCGTGCGCCAGAGCGGCCAGGCCCGCACGCTGCGTGAACACGCTGGTGCAGGAGGTGTTGAACTCGATCAGCTTGCCCATCGCGTCCATCAGCGACGCGGGCAGCACCAGCCAGCCCAGGCGCCAGCCGGTCATGAGGAAGCTCTTGGAGAAGCTGTGCGCTACCACCAGCCGGTCGTCGGGCACCGCGACGTCGAGGAAGCTCGGCGCACAGGCCCTGGGCGTCGGCTCGAAGTACAGACGCTCGTACACCTCGTCTGCCAGGATCCAGGTGCCCGTGCCGCGGCAGTGCGCGAGGATCTCGGCCTGCTCCTCGCGCGTCAGCGTCCAGCCGGTGGGATTGTTCGGGGCATTGACGATCAGCAGGCGCGTCGCGGGCGTGACCGCCGCTCGCAGCGCCTGCAGGTCCAGCGTCCACTGGCCGTCCACGGGCCGCAGCGGCACGCAGCGCACCCGGGCGCCCAGAATGGCCGGCTGGGCCGTCAGGTTGGGCCACACGGGCGTGACCGCGACCACCTGGTCGCCGGCGTCCACCAACGCCTGCACGGCCAGCATCAGTGCACTCACCCCGCCCGAGGTGACCGCAATGCGCTCCGCGCCGATGGTCGGGTGCAGGCCGGACATGTAGCCCGCAATGGCGGTGCGAAGCTCGGGCAGCCCCAGGTTGTGGGCATAGAAGGTCTCGCCCCGCTCCAGCGACTCGATGGCCGCGCGGCGGATCGGCTCCGGCGTCACCTCGTCGCTTTCGCCGAACCAGAAGGCCAGGACGTCTTCGCGCCCGAGGCCGGCGTTGGCCACCTCGCGGATCTTGGAGGCTTCGAGTTGTTCAACGGCTGGGCGCATGGTCACGGGGTCTGTACAAGGGTGGATTCGGCATGCTGCAGGTCGCCCGCAAGCCGGCGTGAGGCGGCGGCGCGACAGATGGCCGCATTTTTTTGAAACAAAAAGATTCGAAACCGCTTCGACGCCCCTGCGATCAGGCGGGCCGTTGCATGCGGCAGGTCGTGGGCATCTCGGTCAACTCGGCGGGAATGTCCTTGACCACACGAAAGCCGTAGCCCGAGCCCTCCACATCGAAGGGCACCCCCGGCGTGCCCTGCCGGTCCATCACGCCGACGACCAGCGGCTGCTGGAACTGGTGGTCCGAGGCGCGCATGTGCCCGCTGCGCCCGCCCAGGTTGACCCGGGCGTGCTCGAGCCGCGACGCCACATCCTGCGCGTCGGTCGTGCGGGCCTGGCCGATGGCCTGTGCCAGCGCCTCGACCATAAGCTGCATGCGCATGTGCACGTAGTCGTCCGCGGGCTGCGGGAAGCGCTGGCGGAACGCACGGTAGAAGGCTGCGGACTCCGGCGTCGGCACGTTGGGCAGCCAGTCGGCCACCGCGATCACCTTGCCCACGCCGGCCTCGCCGAGCGCCGCCGGTGCGCCAAGCGCGTTGCCGTAGAAGGTGTAGAACTTGCCGTCGAAACCGACCTCGCGCGCGGCTTTCACGAGCAGCGTGAGGTCGTTGCCCCAGTTGCCCGTGACCACCGCCTGCGCGCCGCTGGCCTTGATCTTCACCGCATAGGGCGCGAAGTCCTTCACCCGGCCCATCGGGTGCAGTTCCTCGCCCACGACCTGGATGTCGGGGCGAAGTTGCGCCATCTGGCGCTTGCTTTCGCGCAGCACGGCCTGGCCGAAGCTGTAGTCCTGCCCGATGAGGTAGGCACGCTGCACCGCGCGGTCGTCCTTGAGCACCGCCATCAACGCAGTGACGCGCATGTCGGCATGGGCATCGAAGCGGAAGTGCCAGTAGCTGCAGCGCTCGTTGGTGAGGATCGGGTCCACCGCCGAGTAGTTGAGGAACAGCGCCTGGCGCGCGCGGGGGCTGCGATCGTTGTGCTTGGCCAGCGCATCGAGGATGGCCGCAGCCGTCGCGGAAGAGTTGCCCTGCATGACAACGGCCGCGCCGTCGTCGATGGCGGAGCGCAGCGCAGAGAGCGCCTCTTCCGTCTGGCCCTTGCTGTCGTAGCGGTCGATGCGCAGCGGCCGCGCGCCGCCGGGCAGCGGCACGCCACCACGCTGGTTCACGCGTTCCGTCGCCCATAGCAGGTTGCGAAAGACCGCCTCGCCGGTGTTCGCGAAGGGACCGCTGAGGCTCTCGACGAGGGCCAGCCGGATGGGCGGCTGCGCGCCCTGCGTCGTGGCCTGGCCGAGGGTCGGCATGCATAGCGCCGCAGCGCCCGTTTTCAAGAGCGCGCGGCGCGAAATAAAGCGAGGAGTCATTCCCTTGAAACGCCGCGCGGCACGCCCTAGATGGTGCTCAAGCGGCGCTCACGTTTTGAGAGGCCGCGCAGTGTAAGGGACACACATTCCATGTCCCCTCCGTGTTCATTCCAGGAGATTGCCACCATGTTCTTCGCCCCCACCCTGCGCAGCCGCGCCTTCGTCTCGCCCCGCGCTTTCGACCGCAGCTTCGAGCGCTTCGTCAACGACGCCTTCGACGGCGCACGCCGCTCGCTGAACGTCGAACAGGACGACAAGGCCTGGACGCTTCGCCTCGACGTCCCCGGCGTCGCGCGTGAAGACCTCAATATCGGCATCGAAGGCGCCGTGGTCCGCATCGAGACCCGGGCCGAGGCCCCGCGCCAGTTCAAGGCGGCCTACGAGCTGCCGCAGGACATCGACACCACTGCGAGCGAAGCCAAGCTCGAGAACGGCGTGCTCACCCTGCGCCTGGCCAAGCTGGAGCCGGTGAGCAAGGTGGTGAACCTCGCGATCAACTAAAAACTTTCAGGTTCATTCAGGCCGGTAACACGTCGTTTCCGGCCTTTTTCTTTTCCGAACGCAAAATTAGTGAGAAATCCGTCACATGATCGCGGCGATTTCTGACATTTGCCCACCACTTTTGGCGTTCGGAGAATGGTTTTGCTCGATGGCAAACAAAGGTATCCACGCCGGTCAGGATACCTATGGATACACACCTCAAGGTAACGCGTGCCGATGGCCAGCGCTCCGATGTCTTGCTGGTCTTCCTTCCCGGCGCCTTCCTCGCGCCTGAAGAGTTCGAGCGCGAGGGCTTCGTCAGCGCCATCCAGGAGCGCGACGTGGCCGCCGACGTCATGCTGGTCGACGCCAACGTGTCCTACTACTACGACCAGACCTTCACCGAGCACATGCAGAAGGACGTGATCGAGCCTGCACGCGCGCTCGGCTACGGATCGATCTGGCTGGTCGGCATCTCGATCGGCGGCTTCGGCGCCCTGATCCACCAGTTGGCGCAGCCGGGCTCGGTGCAGGGCATCGTGGCGCTGGCGCCCTACCTGGGCCGACGCCCGCTGGCCGCCGAGATCCACAAGGCCGGCGGGCTGCGCGCCTGGAAGGCCCCGACCGGCCCGCTGCCCGACGAGGAAGTGGACCGGCGCCTGTGGCCCTGGCTGCAGCAGTACGCGCACGCCATGCCGCCCAAGGAACTGCCGCCGCTCTACCTGGGCTTCGGCCTGGCCGACCGCTTCGCCGCCAACCATCAGCTGCTGGCCGACGCGCTGCCGCAGGACCGCGTCTTCACCACCGAAGGCGGCCACGACTGGCCGCAATGGTCGCGCCTGTGGCGCAAGATGCTCGACGTGCTGCCGCTTCCCGCCGGCGTACGCGCCTCCGCTACGCCGCTGGCAGCGAGTCCAGTGCCCAACGCGGCCTGACGTCGAAGGCGTAGCGCGCGCTCGCCTGCTCCAGCCCCGCCTGCAACCGCATCGCCGCGGCCATGGCGATCATGGCGCCGTTGTCGGTGCACAGGTGCAGCTCCGGATAGTGCACGCGCACCCGACGGCGGCCGCAGGCCGCATCGAGCTGGCTGCGCAGCAGCCGGTTGGCCCCCACGCCGCCGGCCACGACCAGGCGCTTCATGCCCGTCTCGTCCAGGGCGGCCAGCGACTTGCGCAGCAGCACTTCCACGATCGCGGCCTGGGTCGAGGCCGCGAGGTCGGCCTTGCGGGCCTCCAACTGGTCGCCCAGCTTCTTCGCCTGGGTGAGGACGGCCGTCTTCAGGCCGGCGAAGGAAAAGTCCAGGTCGCCGCTGTGCAGCAGCGGGCGCGGCAGCCTGAAGGCCTCGGCGTCGCCCCCCTCGGCCAGCTTGGCCAGCCACGGCCCGCCCGGATAGGGAAGGCCCAT
This sequence comes from Comamonadaceae bacterium ALPHA2B, assembly GCA_005503065.1. GTDB lineage: Bacteria > Pseudomonadota > Gammaproteobacteria > Burkholderiales > Burkholderiaceae_C > Xenophilus. The sequence continues at coordinate 3,664 of SCOE01000033.1, read as the reverse complement.
CAACTTGGCGCTCTTGTCGAAGGCCTCGCCGGCCGCGTCGTCGATGGTCTCGCCGAGGATCTCGTAGCGCCCCACCCCTTCCACCCGCATGAGCTGCGTGTGGCCGCCCGACACCAGCAGGGCGACGAAGGGAAATTCGGGCGGGTCGGCGCTGAGGAAGGGCGACAGCAGGTGCCCCTCGAGGTGATGCACGCCCAGCACGGGCCGCTCGAGCGCCGCGCCCAGCGCGCAGGCCACGCCCGCGCCCACCAGCAGCGCGCCGGCCAGGCCGGGCCCGCGCGTGTAGGCCACCACGTCGATCGCCTCGCGGCCCACGCCCGCTTCGCCCAGCACCTGCTCGGTCAGGGGCAGCACGCGGCGGATGTGGTCGCGACTGGCCAGCTCGGGCACCACGCCGCCGTAGGCCTGGTGCATGGCAATCTGGCTGTGCAGCGCATGCGCCACCAGGTGCGGCACCCCCGTGGCGCCACTCTCCACCAGCGCCACGCCGGTCTCGTCGCAGGAGGATTCGATGCCCAGGATTCGCATGCGACTAGTGTAGGGAGCAGCGTCCGCCCCAAGTCGGGGCATGGAATTTGCACGGCAACGGCAGCGGTCGCGTGACGGGCGGACCGCGCCACGATTGCACAATCTCCCATGACCTCCGGCCTCACCTTCCTCGTCGCCGCCCGCCGTTGCGAGATCGACGAGCTCGACCAGCTCAGCCGCACCAGCGCACTGGTCGGCACCATCGGCCGCCTGGTGCACGCGCTGCAGAAGGAGCGCGGCATCTCCAACGTCTTCATCGGCTCCGGCGGCACGCGCTTCGCAGAACAGCGGCTGCAGCAGATCGCTGCCTGTGAAGCCGTCACGCAGGAAGTGCGCACGGCCCTGGACGCGCTCCAGCACGAGCCGCAGCACCTGGGCAACGGTGCGCGCCTGTTCAGCCGTGTGGCCTGGGTGCTGCCGGGGCTGGAGGGCCTGCCCGCATTGCGCGGGCGCATCGCGACCCTGAAGATGCCGCCCGCCGAGGCCACCGCCGCGTTCGTGAAGCTGATCGCCGGGCTGCTGGCGCTGGTTTTCGAAGCCGCCGACGGCGCGACCGACCCGCAGATCTCGCGCTGGCTGGTCGCGATGTTCAACTTCATGCAGGGCAAGGAGCTCGCCGGCCAGGAGCGTGCCTTCGGCGCCGCCGCCTTCACCCGCGGGCGCAACGAGGATGCGCAGCGCCAGCAGTGGCTGCACCTGATCGAGTCGCAGGAGCGCTGCTTCGAGGTCTTCAGCGAATTCGCCAACGAGGCCCTGCGCGCGCATTGGCGGCAACTGCAGGACGGCGCCGGAACGGCCGAGCTGGAACGCCTGCGACGCATCGGCTGCGCCGCGCCGGGCGGCGCGCTGGTGCCCGACCTCGGTCCCGTGTGGTTCGACTGCTGCACGCGCCGCATCGACGCCATGCGCCTGGTGGAGGACCACCTCGCCGACGAACTGCGCAGCCTGTGCGAACGCAAGACCGCGCAGGCGCGCGCGGAGCTCGCACAGTACGAGGCGCTGCTCGCCACGGTGCAGGCGCAGGGCACGGACGCCGGCGCGCCGATGCCGGCCGGCTTCTTCGATGCCGCGCCGCCGCCGGGCGGCGATGAACTCGCCGACGCCTCCGGCACGGCCGGCTCGCGCTATGGCCGCCACCTCGAGCGCTCGGTCCTCGACATGGTGCAGGAGCAGTCGCGCCGCCTGCAGGCGATGAGCGACGAACTGGCCACGGTGCGCGCCAGCCTCAACGAACGCAAGGTGGTCGAGCGCGCGAAAGGCCTGCTCATGGCCCATCGCCGCCTGAGCGAGGAAGAGGCGCACAAGATGCTGCGCCAGACCGCGATGAACCAGAACCGGCGGCTGGTGGAGGTTGCCGAATCGGTGCTCGCGATGGCCGAGTTCCTGCCCGGGCACTGACGACGGCGCCTGATTGGTGCGTCGCACAACTTGCGTGCTGCGACTCCACCCGGCGCAGTTTCAGGGCAAATCGGCCTGCAGCGCCCGCCCCGCTTGCGCGGGCAGCTATTGATTTCATAGCAGACAACACACGCCCGGGCCTGGCACGGCGCTTGCAATCGACTCGGCCATGGACCGGCGACGGTCCCAGGCAGGCGGCATCCAAAGGCGGGTGCGGCCCGCCGACACGGACAAAGGCGTCCTCGACCCGCAAGGGCTGCTCGCAACATGCGACGGCTTCTGTGGGCTGAGGACGCCTTTTTTGTTTTCGTCTTCCGCTTCGCCCCTTTCTTCTTTCCTCGACTGGAGTTGGCCCCCATGACCGAATCCCTCATCCCCAGCAAGCTCAGCCGCCGCACCGTCCTCAAGGCGGCGGCCGCCGGCGCCGTCGGCATCGACCCCGCCTTGCGCGCCGCCGTCTGGGCGCAGGGCTCCGACAAGCCCGAGAAGGAGGAGGTGAAGATCGGCTTCATCCCCCTGACCGACTGCGCCAGCGTCGTCATGGCCTCGGTGCTGGGCATCGACAAGAAGTACGGCGTGAAGATCGTGCCCAGCAAGGAGGCGAGCTGGGCCGGCGTGCGCGACAAGCTGGTCAATGGCGAACTGGACTTCGCCCATGTCCTCTACGGCCTGGTCTACGGCGTGCACCTGGGCGTCGGAGGCCCCAAGAAGGACATGGCCGTGCTGATGACCCTCAACAACAACGGCCAGGCCATCACGCTGTCGAAGAAGCTCGCCGACAAGGGCGCCGTGGACGGTCCCTCGCTCGCCAAGCTGATGGCCAGCGACAAGCGCGAATACACCTTCGCGCAGACCTTTCCCACCGGCACGCACGCCATGTGGCTCTACTACTGGCTGGCCGCCAGCGGCATCAACCCGCTGAAGGACGCCAAGGCGATCGTGGTTCCCCCGCCGCAGATGGTGGCCAACATGCGCGTGGGCAACATGGACGGCTTCTGCGTGGGCGAGCCCTGGGGCCAGCGCGCCATCATGGACGGCATCGGCATCACGGCCATCACCACCCAGGACATCTGGAAGGACCACCCTGAGAAGGTGCTGGGCACCACCGCCGAATTCACGAAGAAATACCCCAACACGGCGCGCGCCGTGACGGCCGCCATCCTGGAGGCCGGCAAGTGGATCGACGCCGGCCTGCAGAACAAGAACAAGATGGCCGAGACCATCGCCGACAAGAGCTACGTCAACACCAGCGTCGACGCGATCAACCAGCGCATCCTGGGCCGCTACACCAACGGCCTGGGCAAGAGCTGGGACGACCCCAACCACATGAAGTTCTACGCCGACGGCGCCGTCACCTTCCCCTACCTCTCCGACGGCATGTGGTTCCTCACGCAGCACAAGCGCTGGGGCCTGCTCAAGGAGCACCCCGACTACCTCAAGGTCGCCACCGAGATCAACCGCATCGACCTGTACAAGCAGGCCGCCGCCGCCACCAAGACCCCCGTGCCCGCCAGCCCGATGCGCAGCAGCAAGCTGATGGACGGCATCGTCTGGGACGGCAAGGACCCGAAGAAGTACGCCGAGTCCTTCAAGGTCCAGATGGGCTGAGCGCCCTCTTCCAACCCAACCCTCACGGAGCCCCCATGGTCGCCGCCGTCTTCCACCTGCCGCTCGATGCGGACACCCGCACCGACACCCCCGCCGCCGCCCCGGCCAAGCCTTCGCTGAAGGCCGTGCC
>SCOE01000032.1 GCA_005503065.1 Comamonadaceae bacterium ALPHA2B | reverse complement strand
CAGCCACCTCAGGGGCGGCGCCGTCGCAGGCACCCTGCAAGAAGCGCAGTGGGTTGGAATCCGCTATCGCAACGGCAGCGCCAAGGTCAGCAGCTACCGGGCCACCGAGGGTGTCGACGGATCGCCCGTGGGCACCCCGATCGGGCAGTCTCACCCCGAGCCGGACTTCGAATACAACCTGTACGCCGAAGCCAACCGGCGCCACAACAGCCTGGGCGCCGCCGTGCAGGCCACCAGCAGCCCGAGCGGCTGGTATGAGTTGCTGCGCTTCGGCCGCAACCTGGGCCCCGACCCCTTGCCAGGCAACGCGGCGCACTGGCGCCAGATTCCCACCGCCAGCGGCACCGTGTGGGCGGACCTGAACGCACCGGGCACTTTCAAGCTCAGCGATGCCGACTTCCCTGCGTTCCTGGGCTGGCAGTGCTACGACGACGACCCAAGCGCAGACAACCAGCGCTGCGATTCATTGCAACTCAGGCGTGCCATCCGCGATCCCCAGGTGCCCGAGAGCGTCCGCCAGCGCACGGTACTGGCCCGGCGCCTGGGCGATGACGGTGTTCGCAATACGTTCAAGCGGGCGATCTGCAAATTCCCGACCGAGTGGGACCGCAGCACCATCGCGAAGCGCTACGAGTGGCTCAAGACGGATGACGAGTACCGAGTGGAGCCGGGCAAGGGCTGGGAGGAGTTCGAGGCGCACTGCAAGGCCATCACTTTCGATGACCTGCCCGAGGAGTACAAGGCTGCCACGTGGCATTTGCATCCGAGGACGTTCATCAGCCATATGCGCATGTGTGGGTGGTTGAGCGAAAAGGAGCTTGCAAGGGCACTCGATACAGCACCAACAACCGGGCAAACGCGAGCCAACTCGCTGCGAACTCCCATGAATACGATGTTAAGGAAATACGGCCTACTCCTTACAAGGCAAAGAGCTGCGCATTTTTTTGCACAAGTCGGCCATGAAACAGGGTGGTGGCAATACCGAGAGGAACTTGGCAATGAGCGCTATTTTCGCACCATGTACGAATTAATCACTTCCACTGAAGCGGCGGCCGACTACCGATCGGGACTCGCTCAGCGCCTTAATTTGGTTCGGTCAGGGGAAAGTGAACAAGCCTATTCTGCGCGTAGACCGAGTGCCGTGGTCATCAAGGCGGCGAGCATGGACAACGGGCAAGCAAATGCAGCCAGCGGCGGCGCCAGTGGCGACGGGCCCAGATTCCGAGGGCGCGGGTTTCTACAGATTACCGGCAGAAGAAACTATTCAAGTTACGGCAAATTTCGTGGACATGACTTTACAACGGATCCAAATCCAGTACTCTTGGCATCCAACGATTTTAATGCCTGTGACGCTTCAGGATTTTATTGGTCCAGAGAAAGGACTAATGCTGAGGCTGACGCAGGAACCGCGGCGAGTAACGTGACCAGGGTCGGGGGCATCGTTAATCGAGGCGCTGCAAACAAGGCGCCATTGCATGATTCTGAGCGTCAGAACAATTTCCAGAAAATCTGGAGGCGGCTGAATGATGAAATCTAGAACGCTCTCGCAGCTTCTGCTTGCGGGGGCCGTTCTGCATCCTGTCCTTGTCCTCGGTGAGGAGAAGCCTGCGGAGTGTAGAAATGAGCCGGCGATTTTGATGAAGGGCCTGCATAGAGCAGCATGTCGAGTGGTAAATTCCGCAGTGGTGGAAGAATACCTAGGTGAGAAACCAAGTTCGCCATATGCAACAGAATTTGATCAAAGAAAGTTGATTGTCGCATATGGAAAAAAATCGACGCCCGTTATCTCTGCTGTTGAAATCAATTACAAAAATCCGTCAATTCCCGATAATAAAAATTTGCTGCGCCCACCGGCTGTCGATGAAATTTCCAAGATTGGTTCAATGAAGAAGAAGAAGCTAAAAATCTGGTCCATCTGGACAAGGCAGGTTCAATATCTTTCACAGGGGGGAAGAGCGGGGTATGTGCTACTATGCTCAACAGCTGTCGGAACCTTTAACAATACAATTGTCGGGCTGAGCGAATGCCTTCCATTTGAGATGATTGACGAATTTAATGAAATTCTCAAATCAATTCGGCTCATTGAAAAGAGGCGGTCAGAAAGATTGTGAGCGATGCCTCGACGGCCTGCCTGAGGAATGCAAGGCCGCCACTTGGCATTTGCATCCAAGGACCTTCATTAGCAACATGCGGCAAGTTTGGTGGTTGAGTCCTGAGGAGTTCGCGCAATGTGCTCCTCGCAATAGCCTATCAGGCGCGGTCCCGTGGAGTTCGGCGATCCAAAGAGCAAATATTCATTCAAAGTCCTATAACAGATTCATAAGGACATTCAGCGCCGGAACCGCGTCGAGGTATCTACACAACCTTGCTCAATCGCTTATTGAAACCGGATTGTTTAGGACTTTAACCGAGGACGGTCGCGGCGCTGGCAAGCCTATGGAGCGTTCTATGGGCGAGGCTATCATCAGCTAACTTGGGCCGGCAACTTCGCGAGTTTTGGTGCATTCCAAAATTTCCGAAATCATGCTGGGTCGTATAGTGATCCACGTATTACAACCAGCTCTGTACATCCCGTGGATTCGGGTTCACGAAAAATTAGGTGGGCGCCTCGCTACGATCCCTCTATTGTGGAAACCGACATCTCACAAGCTGGAAAAGCAAGCGGGTTTTACTGGGTCAGCAAGACGTTTAGAGGCACCGGGAATACTAACCGGGTCTGTGACGAAGGAGTTTCGGGAAATACTAAAACTCCAGTAACTAATCCACCGCGTTACGTTTTTTTGAAAACTCAGAACAAAAAAGATCTTTGCCTTGTACTGTCTGCGCCCGTTGCAAATGAGGTTGAATTTTCCAGATTGCAGAGAAATGGGATACCAAAAAATATCATCACACGAAGTGGCGGGAACGCTCCAAGTGATCTGCGTATTCGTTATGAGTGGAATCCGGACAAGAGAAAATACGAAGCCATTGAGTGCACGCAGTCAGGAATAGTTCGCAAAAAACGGATCGTTTGCGAAAGCGTATTGGAGGCATTCAAGTGATCCTTTAGCCCGCCGACTTAGATGAGGTGCAACACTTAGATTTGCATGCCTCGGGCACTGAGCACGACGCGGCAACACGCACACCCAGGCGGTTTGCCTGGAGCATGTATCGAACAATGTCTACTCGCACCATTGGGTCTGCCAGACGATCTTGGTAGGAGCTTCAACCGCGTGCGCAGCACAGACAAGGACACCCACGATCCGATCGAGACGGCGGGGCGCGGTCCGAGGAGGGGGACGAGCTGCGCATCGCGAGCGGCAGCATGCACAAATGGTCTGTGCCGAGCTGGGCATCGACCCTGTCAATCGCGCCTCGACGCCACGGCCGAAAGTGCTAGCGCGGCCGGCGCATTGGCAGGCTGGCGCCGCGGTGGCCCAATCCCAGGCCATGACCAAGCCCGCTGCCGTCTGTTTCTCGCTCGCCTGCGGCCATACTGCCGAGGCGCCCGCGACCGCCTGTCCGCGCTGTGGCAAGCCGATGCGCTCGGCCCGCCAGGTGGCGGTGCTCGGCGCGATCAGCCTGGTCATCGGGCTGCTGCTGGCCGTGGGCATGGCGGTGATCGCCTGGCGCCTCGCGCCGGGCATGCTGAACCCCGGCGTGCCCGATGCGGAGGGCAGCCGCTTCACCGGAACGGCCGCGCAGGGCCGGCAGGCGCTGGTGCTGTTCGCGTGCGTGGCAGCGGTCGGCGTCTTCAGCGCGCTCGGCGGGGGCTGGCAACTGGCCACCGGCCGTCGCAGCCGAGCCCTGCTGGTGCTGATGCTGCTCGCGCTGGTGGTGGTCGCGCTGAATGTGTGGCGGACCTTCCAGCTCTTCCCCTCCTGAGCGCCGCGGCCGGGCTGTGCCGGCATCGGTCGGCAATCAGCGGTAGATTCGGCCGATGAGTTCGAGCCCTTCTGCATCGCCCACCCTCGCCGACTGGCGTCAGCCGCCCCACCAACGCCTCGCCTTCCGGCAGGTGCCGGCTATCCTGTCCACCGCCGTGGTGGCGCACGACCCGGCGCAGGCTTCGCCGCTGCCAGTGGCGCCCATCGACTGGTCGGCCTTCCGCGTCGACGCGCGCGGCACGCCGCTGGACCTGGACACCTTCCTGCGCCGCACCCACAGCGATGCCTTTGTCGTGCTCCGCCACGGCCGCATCGTGGGCGAGTGGTGGGACGAAGGCATGGCGCCCTCGACCTCGCACATCCTCATGTCGGCCACCAAGTCCGTCGTCGGCCTGCTGTGCGGCGTGCTGGCCGGCGAGGGCCGGCTGGACATGGAGGCGCCGGCCACGCAGTACGTGCCCGAGGTCGCCCACACCGGCTATGCGGGCGCCACCGTGCGCCAACTGCTCGACATGCGCGCCGATGCACGGCTGGACACCGAGGACCTGCGCCGCTACGGCGCCGCCACGGGCTGGGACCCGGTGCCCGAGGGCACGCCGCGCGAGGGGCTGCACCGCTTCCTGGCCGGCCTGCCGGCGCGCGAGCCGGCGCATGGCGGGCCCTTTCGCTACGTGTCGGCCAACACCGACCTGCTGGGCTGGGTGCTGGAACGTGCGGGCGGCGCGCCCTTGGCCACGCTTCTCTCGGATCGGCTCTGGCGCCCGCTCGGCGCCCAGCACGATGCGGCCCTCACCCTCGACTGGGAAGGCGCCCCGCGCGCCACCGGCGGCCTGTGCAGCACGCTGCACGACTTCGCACGCATCGGGCAGCTCGTGCTCGATGGCGGCCGTCGTGACGACACACAGATCGTGCCCGCGGAATGGATCGCCGACATCGCCACCGAGGGCGACCGTGAGGCGTGGGCGGCGGGCGAGTTCGCCCAGGCCTTCGGTCGCCTGCCCATGCACTACCGCAGCGGCTGGTATGTGCTCGATGGCGAGCAGCCGCTGGTCTTCGCCATGGGCATCCACGGCCAGCACGTGTTCGTGGATGCGGCACGCGGCCTGGTCATCGCCAAGCTGTCGGCGTACCCGCAGGCGCTGGACGGCGACGCCACGGCGCTCACGCTGCGCGCCGTGCTGGCGATGCGCCGCTTCGTCGACGCGGCCTGAGCCAGGATCCGTCCACAGGCCCCCGGTCGCGCAGACGACCGGCGCCCGGCACCGCCTGCGCTACCGTGCCGCCTGCTTCCAACACGCAAGGAGACGATCATGAGTACCCCCGCCACCCTGGCCACCTGGCACCGCCTGGTGCGCGAACGCGACATGGCCGGCCTCGACACGCTGCTGGCGGACGAGGCCGTGTTCCATTCGCCCGTCGTCCACACGCCGCAGGTGGGCAAGCGCATCACGGCGGCCTACCTGCGCGCCGCCTTCGATGTGTTCTTCAACGACACCTTCCGCTACGTGCGCGAGACGGTCGCCGCGGACCATGCGGTGCTGGAATTCGAGGTTGTGATCGACGGAATCAGCGTCAACGGCGTCGACATGATCACGTGGAACGCCGAGGGCCGCATCACCGCCTTCAAGGTCATGATCCGCCCGCTCAAGGCGATCCAGCTCATCCACCAGAAGATGGCCGCCATGCTCGAAGCGCAGGCCGCGAAAGCGCCGAAAAGCGCCTGAAATGCGAAAGTGCAATCGGCCCGCAGCGCCCGCCAGCCGGGCGTTGCAGCCGAATTCGTCACATTCGTGACGATCACGGCGTGGATGCATCGTCCCAGCCGAAGAAGCGCCGTACCGCCTCGCGCCGGGCCAGCGTGTCGGCCCGCCCCAGCGCCATCAGCTCGCGCGTGAAGCCGGTGTCGAACAGCACGTAGCTCGCCAGCGCCGACGACTGCGCGGCTTGCGCGCCGTGGCCGTTGGCCGGGCCGCGGTGGCCGAAGGCGCGCCGCACCACGCCGGGCAGGGCGTTCACATGCCGCGCGGCGATCACGTCGATGCGCTCCGACGGCGCGATCACCAGCAGCTCCACCGGCCGCAGGTGCGTGTCGCGGCGCGCCTCGGGCGGGATCAGCGCCAGCGTCTGGTTGATGCGCTGCAGCCGCTCGACGTCCACCGCCAGCGCGTCGAGGAAGATGCTCGACATCGCATGCCCGGCGATCTGCGCCAGCGTGGGGTAGCCGGCCAGCGTGTTGGGCCCGTGCGAGGCCTGCGGCTCGTGCAGCCGGCCGGCGCCCACCACCAGCACGCGCCGCGCGCCCAGGTGGATGGCCGCCGCGATCGGGGCCGACTGCCGCATCGAGCCGTCGCCGAAGTACTCGGTGTGGCCCGCGTGGTCGATCGCCGTGGCCGGGAACACGAATGGAATGGCCGAGGACGCGAGCAGGTGCGCGTGCGTGATCGGCCCCGGCACCGCCTGCCGCTGCGAGCGCACCCAGGGCTGCATCGGCACGGCCGACTGGTAGAAGGTGAAGTGTTCGCCCGAGCTGTAGCTCGAGGCCGTGACGGCCAGCGCGCGCAGGTGGCCGTCCTGCATCAGGCGCGGCAAGCGGTCGAGCGGCACCAGCTGCTGCAGCAGGTCCGCCAGCGGCGCGTTGTCGAGCAGCGAGCGCGGCTGCTCGCGCCGCCAGCGCACCAGCAGGCGCGCCAGCCCGTAGAGCATGCGCCAGCGGCCTTGCGCGTCGAGCAGCCGCAGCCCTTCGGCGCGGTACACCTGCTCGGGCCGGAACTGCTGCCACACGTCGGCGATGTGGCGCACCGCGTGGTCGAAGTCCGCCGCGCCGCAGGCCAGCGCGGCGGCGTTGATGGCGCCGGCCGAGGTGCCGGTGATGATGGGGAAGGGGTTGCCGGCCTGCTGCCGCCCGGCCTCGCGCCGCAGGTCGGCCAGCGCCTCCAGCACGCCGACCTGGTAGGCGGCGCGGGCGCCGCCGCCGGTGAGCAGCAGGCCGGCGGGCGAGGCGGCGTCGGGCGCGTGGGAGGGGCTTGCGGAGGCGGGCGGATGCGGCATGGAGGCAGCCCGTAGACTACGCGCCACTTCGGAGCTTTCCCCATGGCAGTTACCCCAGAGGTCCTTCAGAACGCGCTCCAGGCCGTCGTGGACCCGAACACCGGCAAGCCCCTCGCGGCCGGCAAATCCCTCCAGAACCTGCAGATCGACGGCGCGGACGTCGCCTTCGACATCGAACTGGGCTATCCGGCGAAGAGCCAGCATGCCGCCTTGCGCAAGGCGCTGGTCGAGGCCGCGCGCACCGTGCCCGGCGTGGGCAACGTGTCGGTCAACTTCAAGCTCAACGTCGTGAGCCACGCCGTGCAGCGCGGCGTGCAGCTGATGCCCAACGTGAAGAACATCGTCGCCGTCGCCTCGGGCAAGGGCGGCGTGGGCAAGAGCACCACCGCCGCCAACCTGGCGCTGGCCCTCGCGGCCGAAGGTGCCACCGTGGGCCTGCTCGATGCCGACATCTACGGCCCCAGCCAGTCGCTGATGATGGGCCTGCAGGGCCGCAAGCCCGAGAGCACCGACGGCAAGAGCATGGAGCCGATCGTCAACCACGCCGTGCAGGTCATGTCGATCGGCTTCCTCGTGGATGCCGACCAGGCCATGATCTGGCGCGGCCCCATGGCCACGCAGGCGCTGGAGCAGATGCTGCGCCAGACCAACTGGAAGGACCTGGACTACCTCGTGGTCGACATGCCGCCCGGCACCGGGGACATCCAGCTCACGCTGAGCCAGCGCGTGCCCATCACGGGCGCGGTGATCGTCACCACGCCGCAGGACATCGCGCTGCTCGACGCACGCAAGGGCATCAAGATGTTCGAGAAGGTGGGCGTGCCCATCCTCGGCGTCGTCGAGAACATGGCGGTGCACGTGTGCACGAACTGCGGCCATGTGGAACACATCTTCGGCGCCGAGGGCGGCAAGAAGATGGCCGCCGAATACGGCATGCCCTACCTGGGCGCGCTGCCCCTGGCACTGGCGATCCGCGAGCAGGCCGACAGCGGCACGCCCACCGTGGTGGCCGCGCCCGAGAGCGAGGCCGCCGGCCTGTACCGCGAGGTCGCGCGCCAGGTCGCGGTGAGCGTGGCGCAGAAGGCCAAGGACTTCAGCGCCAAGTTCCCGACCATCACGGTCAGCAAGAACACCTGACATTGCCCGGATGAACCTGCTCGCTTCGCTGCGCTACCTGGCCGCGCTGAGCGAGCATCGCCACTTCGGCCGCGCCGCCGCGGCCTGCCACATCACGCAGCCGGCGTTGTCGAACGCGCTGCGGGCGCTGGAAGAGGAGTTCGGCGTCGTCATCGTGCGCCGGGGCCGCAGCTTCGCCGGCTTGACGCCCGAGGGCGAGACCGTGCTGGCCAGCGCACACCGCATGCTGCACGAGCACGAGCGGCTGCAGCAGCAGCTGCGCAGCGAGGCGGGCCATCCGCGCGGTCACCTGCGCATGGCGGCCGTGCCCACGGCCATGCCGCTGCTCACGCGCTTCGCCGCCAGGTTGCGCGCGCGGCATCCGGGCATCGTGCCCACCGTGCTGTCGATGAGTTCGGTGGAACTGGAGGCGGGCCTCGATGCGCTCGCGCTGGACCTCGCGCTCGGCTACACCGAACGCATGCGCTCGGGCGCCAAGGGCCAGGCGGCGCGGCTGCAGGCCTGGCCGCAGACGGTGGAGCATTACTTCCTGCTGCGGCGCCGGAGCGCGTCGGGCAAGGGGAAGGGCAAGGACAAGGGCGGAGAGGGCCTGCACCTCGGCCCACCCATCGGCTGGGCCGAGGCGGCGGCGCTACCGCTGGTGCTGCTCACGCCCGAGATGCACAACCGCGCCATCGTCGATGCGGCCTTCGCGATCGCGGGGGCGCCGCCCGTGCAGCCGGCCGTCGAGACGAATTCCGTGATTACCCTTGCGCTGGCGGTGCAGGACGGCGAGTTGGGCGCCATCCTCCCTGGTGCCATGGTCGACACCGTGCGCCACCACGCCGACCTGGAAGCTCTGCCGCTGGTGGCGCCCGAAGTACGCACGCCGCTGGGCTTCATGGCGCCCGCGGCGGTGCGGCCTTCACGCGCGTTGGAGGCGGCGCTGGCGCTGTTGCAGGGCGCCGACTGGCGTGCCGAGGTGGAGGCCCACAGCGGCGCCCTGCGCGCGCCTCCTGCGGACGATGCTGCCTGACGTCTTCGGCCATGTGTTTGGCGCTGCGGAGACCGGTGCGTCGCAGCGCGACAACCGCGACGCACGCAGCCGTGGGGTCAGGCCCGCATCCAAGCCAGGCCCCCGGTGGTTCCGCTCGGTATCGCTCCGCGTGCTGGCCGGTACTCGCAGCCGACCCAGCCCTGCCAGCCGCACTGCGCGGCCACCTCGTCGATCACGTCGAATAGATAGGGGTAGTGCAGCTCGCCCACGTCCGGCTCGTGGCGCTCGGGCACGCCGGCGACCTGAAAATGGCCCACCCGCCCGGTGGGCAGGTAACGGCGGATCTTGGTCGCCACGTCGCCCTCGACGATCTGGCAGTGGTACAGGTCCATCTGCACCTTGAGGTTGGGTGCGCCGACAGCCTGCACGACGGCGTGCGCCTCGTCCTGGCGGTTCAGGAAGAAGCCGGGAATGTCGCGCGTGTTGATCGGCTCGATCAGCACCTCGCGGCCGGCCTGCGCGGCCATCTCGGCGGCGCGGTGCAGGTTGTCGATGTACAACGGACGCAGTTCGGCGCGCGTGCGGCCTTCGGGCACCAGGCCGGCCATCAGGTGGATGCGCGGGCAATCGAGCGCCTGGGCGTAGTCCAGCGCCGTGGCCACGGCATCGCGGAGGTCGGCTTCGCGACCGGGCAGGCAGGCCAGGCCGCGCTCGCCGGCGGCCCAGTCGCCGGGCGGGCTGTTGAACAGCACCTGCTGCAGGCCGTGCTCGCGCAGCCGTGCGGCGAGGTCGGCCGGCGCGAAGTCGTAGGGAAAGAGGTACTCCACGGCCTCGAAACCGTCGGCCGCGGCGGCGGCGAAGCGGTCGAGGAAGGGCAGTTCCGTGTAGAGCATCGAGAGGTTGGCGGCAAAGCGGGGCATGGCGGCGTGTTGAGGAAGAAAACAACAAGGGGCGCTACCAGCGCGCTCCGAAGACCGTGCGCAGCTCGGTGATTCCGGCTTCGTCGAGCACCGCGCAGCGGCGGCCGGAGAGCAGCCACAGCTTGGCAGTCTCTTCCAGCTCCTCCAGTACGGCCATGGCCGCGGAAGGCGTGTCATGCCACACATTCGGGCCCACGCGCTCCAACATCGCTGCCCTCAGCGGTGCGCCGGCAGCGCCGTAGCGCGCAATGGCCTGCGCCACCGCCTCCGCCGCCTCGGGTGCACCGGGGCGGCAATAGGGAATCAGCGGCACGTGCCCGACCTTCATCACGAAATAGGGCGTGATTGGCGGCAGCAGCTCGTTGCCTTCGGGCTGCAGGCTCAACGCAACGCAGTGTGTGCTGTGAGTATGAATGACGCACGCGGTATCGGCTTGGTAGGCGCGCGTGGCGGCATAGATGCGGGTGTGCAGCGCGATGGTCTTGCTCGCGCGGTCACCGTGGAGTTGCCGGCCCTGTGCGTCCAGCCGCGCCAGGCGCGCCGGGTCCAGGAAGCCCAGGCAGGCATCGGTGGGGGTGATGAGGAAGCCGGCGTCGCCGGGCAGGCGCACGCTGATGTTGCCCGCGCTGGCATGCACGTAGCCGCGCTGGTACAGGCTCGCGCCGATGCGGCAGATCTCCTCGCGGGCGTGTGCCTCGTTCATGGCAGTGCCTTGAAGGCACGGGTGAAGAAGTCATCGCCGCCGAAGTTGCCGGACTTCAGGGCGACATGCAGGCCGTCGTCCGCGGCGGCCCCGCAGCGGGCATGGCACCAGGGCACGCCGGGATCGATCTGCGGACCGATTTGCAGCTGGGCGATGCCCAGCGCCTGCACGCAGGCGCCCGCCGTTTCTCCGCCCGCCACTACCAGCTGGCGCACGCCGCGCTCGACCAGGCCGCGTGCGACCGCCGCGATCGTGCGCTCCACCATGGCGCCGGCCGCTTCCACGCCGAGCCGTTCCTGCACCGCCTGCGTGACGTGGGCTTCGGCCGTGGAATAGACAAGCACGGGCCCTTGTTCCATGCGCGACGCGGCCCATGCGAGCGCTTCAGCCGCCACGTCCACGCCGGCGGCGATGCGAAGCGGGTCGATCGGCAGTGCCGCGCCGCCGCGGCGCACGAAGTCCGCCACCTGCCGGTTGGTGGCCAGCGAGCAGCTGCCCGAGACCACCGCGCGCAATCCGCCGGCCGGTGGCAGCGCACTGGCGCGGGCCGAAGGCGCGAGGCCGAAGTTGGCCGGCAGGGCGATGGCCAGCCCCGAACCCGCCGTCACCAGGGGCAGCGCAGCCAGAGCGGGGCCGGTGCGCAGCAGGTCCTCGTTCGACAGTGCGTCGACGATGGCGATGCCCACGCCCTGCGACTGCAGCTGCGCGATGCGCGCCGCAACCGCATCGGCGCCGCGCGCCACCACCGCGTGGTCGATCAGACCGACCTTGCGCGTGCATTGGGCCTGCAGCACGCGCACCAAGCTGGCATCGGCCATCGGCGTGAGCGGATGGTTCTGCATTCCGCTCTCGTTGAGCAGCACGTCTCCGACGAACAGGTAGCCTTTAACAATCGTGCGGCCGTTGTCAGGGAAAGCTGGCGTTGCGATCGTGAAACTGCAGTCCAGCGCATCCATCAGCGCCTCGGCGACGGGGCCGATGTTGCCCCGCGGCGTGCTGTCGAAGGTGGAGCAGTACTTGAAATAGATCTGCGGCGCGGCCCCGCTGCGGCCCTGGCCCTGCAGCCAACGCAGCGCGGCGAGCGACTGCGCGACGGCCTCGGACGCCGGGACAGTGCGCGACTTCAGCGCCACGACCACGGCATCCACCTCGGCGTCCAGCGGCGCTTGCGGCACGCCGATCGTCTGCACCACGCGCATGCCGGCGCGCACCAGGTTATTGGCCAAGTCGGTGGCGCCTGTGAAATCGTCGGCAATGCAGCCGAGAAGCAGGTTTGCCATGGTTGTCGTCAACCTTTCAGCAGCAGCTTCACTGCCTGCGGATTCTCATGGACGTACTGGCGCAGGACGGTGTCGAAGTCCGGGTCGGCGGCCAGACCGAGGCCCTCGGCGCGCCGGGCGTCGATACGGCTGGGCCAGCCCGTGACGATCCTTGCCACGCCGGGGTCGGGCCACCAGTCGATCAATGCGGTTGCCTGCGCTCCGGCAATGCGCTCCAGCGCCTGGGCCATCTCCCGCACCGTGGTGGTCAACGCCGGCAGGTTGACCGCCGTGCGCGCGCCCCACTCGGCCGCGCCGGCGGTGGCCGCGCGCAGGATGCCTGCCACCGTGTTGCCGGGCGACGCCAGCGCAACGGCCGTATCGGGAGGCACCGGGCAGCGCGCCCGCTCGCCGGCCAGCGGCTCGCGCAGCATGCCAGACAGAAAGCTGGAAGCCGCCCCGTTGGGCCGGCCGGGCCGCACGCTGACCGTCATCAGCCGCACGCTGCGGCCCTGCACGAAGCCCTTGCGTGTGCAGTCGGCCACCAACTGCTCGCCGATGAACTTCTGGATGCCGTAGCTGTTCTGCGGTGTCGGCAGCGTGCGGTCGTCCACCACCGCCGGCAGCGGCTGTTCCGGCGAATCGCCGAACACGGCCACCGAACTGGAGAAGACGAAGACGGGCGCATGGCCGGCGCGGCGGCAGCCTTCAAGCAGGGCGCGTGTAGCGTCGAGGTTGCTGCGCATGCCGAGTTCGAAGTCGGCCTCGCATTCGCCACTGACGGCGGCCGCGAGGTGGAACACCAGCTGGACCTCGGCCAGCGGCAGCGCGCCGGACGTGGATTGTTCGAGCAGGTCGCCTTGAAGGACGCGGATGCGCGCGTCGGCCTGTAGGTCGGCTGGCGGCGGCGCGCGGTCGACCAGCAGGATGCGGTCGACGGGCTGCGCCGGTGCGCCGGCCAGCGATAGATTGGCCTTTTGCAGTAGGGTGCGCGCGAGGCGGGTGCCCAGGAACCCGCAGCCGCCGGTGACGAGAATGTTCATGATCAAGCATCGGTGGTGGGTGGCCGGGCCGGAGGCAAATCGATGCCCGGGAAGATCTTGATCACGGCGCTGTCATCCTCGCGCGCGAAGCCCGCGCTGGACGCCTGCATGAACATCTGGTGCGCAGTGGAAGACAACGGCAGCGGGAACTTGCTGGCGCGCGCCATGTCGAGCACCAGCCCCAGGTCCTTGACGAAGATGTCCACCGCCGACAGCGGCGTGTAGTCGCCGGTGAGCACGTGGGCCATGCGGTTCTCGAACATCCAGCTGTTGCCGGCGCTGTGGGTGATGACCTCGTACAGCGCCGCCGGATCGACACCCTCGCGCAGCCCCAGCGCCATGGCCTCGGCCGCCGCGGCGATGTGCACGCCGGCCAGAAGCTGGTTGATGACCTTGACCTTGCTGCCGGCGCCGGCCCGGTCGCCCAGGCGGTACACCTTGGCGGCCATGGCGTCGAGCACAACGCCGGCCTTCTCATAGGCAGCCGGCGCGCCGGAGGTCATCATCGTCATCTGACCGCTGGCCGCCTTGGCGGCCCCGCCCGAGATGGGCGCGTCGAGGTAGAGGATGCCGTGCTCTGCCAGCCTCGCTTCCAGCGCCATCGACCACGAGGGATCGACCGTCGAGCACATCACGAACACGCTGCCGGACGACATCGCTGCGGCAGCACCGTGCTTGCCGAACAGCACAGCCTCCGTCTGCTCGGCATTGACCACCACCGAGACCAGCACGTCGCAGCTGGTCGCCGTTTCGGCCGGCGTGGCGCAGGCGAGGCCGCCTTCGGCGGCGAAGTCCTGTGCACGCCCCGGCTGCGCGTCGCACACGCGCAACTCGTGGCCTTGCCTGCGCAATGTCGTGGCGATACCTGCGCCCATGGCGCCAAGTCCGATCAAGCCGATGGTGGGCTGAAGCATGGGATGTCTCCAGTGGTTGGGGAAAGGGGTCGCACGATGCCAAAGGAGCACGGCGCTCTTCAAGCCCGCAGCGGCCGTCTGGTACGGCTACTTTGCTACAGGTCGAGCACCAGCTCGGGGGAGCAGGCACGCGAGCAGCAGATCATCATGGTTCTGTTGGAGGCCTTCTCTGCGGCCGTCAGAACATCGTCCCGGTGGTCCGGGCTGCCCTGCAACACCGTGACTTCGCAGGAGCCGCAGATGCCCTGCTGACACGAGTAGGGCGCATCGACCCCCGCGGCCAGCAGCGCGTCGACGATCGTCTGGTCTGAGGCCACCGGCAGCACCTGGCCGCTGCGCGCCAGCCGGACGACGAACTCCTGCCCACCCATGGTGGGTTCGGCGCCAAACCTCTCGAAGTGGACCTGCTCGGGCGGCAGCAACGCGGTAGCCGCAAGGAAAGCATCGAGCATCGACGCCGGCCCGCAGCAATAGAAATGGGTGCCGGTCGGCTGCTGTCTGACGATGTCCTCGATGGAAAGACGACCTCCTGATGTCGAGGACGCGTGGATGCGGATCCGGTCGCCCAGGTCCCGCAGCGCGTGCTTGAATGCGGCATCTTCCGGTGCGCGTACCGCGTAATGCAGCGTCCAGTCGAGTCCACGGGCCGCCAGGAGGCGCGCCATGGGGAGCAGTGCCGTGATGCCGATGCCGCCCGCGATCAGCACGGTGCGGCCGTTGGTCGCGGCGAGCGGAAAGCTGTCCCGCGGAGCGCCGATGCGCAGCGGGCTTCCGATGCGCAACGAGTCGGTCATGAACGCGGACCCGCCTCGGCTGGCAGGCTCACGTTTGACGGCCACCTGATAGCTCTCTGCCGTGGCCGACGCGACCGAATACTGGCGCACGAGCCCGCTGGGCAGATGCACGTCCACATGCGCGCCGGGCGGGCAAGACGGCAGTTCGCCTGAAGTCGATTGCAGCTCGCAGGAAACCACGCCGGGCGCTTCCTCGCGCAGCGCCACGACCCTTACGTCGAACAAGCGCTCGCCGCTCATCCGAAGAAGTTCCCTGCCTTGACCGACACCATCGCGCCGTCCTGGTTTGCGCCCTGGGGAGTCCCGCCCTCCTGCACGACGCGAATCTGGCGGGCCAGCATCCGGCGCAACATCACCAGTCCCTTGTCGCTGGTGGCCAGATGCTCGTCGCTGTGCGCGGGGATGCTTCCCTGGGTGGATTGCGCCTCGTAGTCGCCCGGAAAGCGCTTGTGTTCGTCTTCTGTCATCTCCCACCAGGTCTTGCCTTCGAAGACTGCTGCGCGCGAGCGCCGCGTGTAGAGGGGCTCTTCGCTCTTGAGCACCCGCGCTACACCGAAGGTGCGATGGTGGTGGCTGTCCACCGGCACCAGCCAGGCCACCTCGCGGCCCTTGCCGGGCACCAGTTCGATGGACGGGACGATGCGCACGTTGGGGAGCAGGGTCTGCGTGATTCGCGTGAGGGAGCCTTCTTTGGTCTGGCGCACGGAACGGTACATGACACCGTGGTCGCACTGCTCCCATTCCACGGCGGGCATGGCCGCCATCTGCTCCCGGAACTGCACGCCGCTGAAGCGCGAATGCAGGATGACCACGTGGAAGGGGTCCATCACGTTCTCGAAATTCTGGAGCCAGCTGTAGGGAGCTATCGGTTTCTCCTGCGAGACACCTCCACCGATGTAGAAGCTCTGGTCCTCCTGCTGCAGTTCCTCGTCCGCCCCCAGGTCTTCGAGCACGTCGTACTGCGGCAGGGGGGGCATCGCGTCAAGCGGCCCCATATAGGCGAAGACGAGGCCATAGCGCTCCTGCACCGGATACCAGGGCTGGCGGCACTTGTCGCGATGCTGTCCTCCGCCGGGCTCGCAGGGCTGCTCCACGCAGCTTCCGTCCACTGCGAAGAGCCAGCCGTGGTAGCAGCAGCGGATGCCTTCGCTCTCGACCTTGCCGTAGTAGAGCGACGTGCCGCGATGAGCGCAGTTCTCGTGCAGCAGGCCCGGCTTGCCCTGGCCGTCCCTGAACAGGATCAGGTTTTCGCCCAGGATGCGCACCCGTACGGGGTCTGTCGTGACCTTGCATGAGACGCCCACAGGATGCCAGTAGCGCCGCATGAACTCGCCGCAGGGCGTGCCTGGCTCGACCTGTGTCAGGAAATCGTCGGATCGGCCGGGCGGCTTGCCGTAGCCGCCGCCCTGCTGGCGCTTGCCGACAAAGCGGATCGGCTGCGTGGAGGAAACGTCTTGCTCGTTCATCGGTTGTCTCGCGGGGTTCGCAAGGGCGCAGAAACGGCCCTATTACTTGCATTATGCAAGTAATAATAGGTCGCCGCAAGACGTTGCCGGCTAGGCCTTCTCGGCCTGCGCTGGCGCGGCCACGCCAGCGCCCAGGGCCTGCACTTGCGCGTCGATGCGGTCCAGCATGCTCTCGAGCATCCGGACCTCCTGGGCGGTGAGGCCGGCGCGAATGAATTTCTCGTTCGCGATGGCGCCTTGTTCGATGTCCTCGTAAAGCGCACGTCCCTCAGCGGTCAATTCCAGCCGGGCCCGCCGCCTGTCGGAGGGGTCAGGCGCCCGGGTGATCAGGCCACGCTTGACCAGCAGATCGATGGCGCGGACGACGCGAAACGGGTCGGACGAGGTTCGTTCACCCAATTCACCAGCGGAGAGAGGGCCGAAGCGGGCAATGACGGCCAGCGAGCGCCAGGCGGGCATGGGCAGGTCGTGGGGAGCCACGTAGCGGGCCGACATCACGGCGCCGATGCGGGAGGCGATGAGGCCGAACCTGTAGGAGATCCAGTGTTCGAGAGAAGGCTTTTTCTTGGTGGCCATGGATGCGAAGGCTGTGCGGCGGAGCGTCGTTGCATCTGGAGCATAGCTGCCGCCCGCTCTTCGCCAGCAATCCGCAATATTTCGGCGCTTGGCGATTGTCTTGACTCCAGAAGATCCATTGCGACGGGCGCTCTTGCAGATCCAAAAAAATACTTGCACAATGCAATCGTTTGGTTGTCGATCTGCAGACATCGTCACGTACGGACAAGAACAAGCTGGCCGCCACGGGCCAAGGAGACACACGATGAAAAACAGGATGCGCCTGGCGCTGCCCCTGCTTCCGCTGGTTATTTCCTCGCAGGTCCGGGCGCAAGACGACTGGCCGGCCCGGCCGGTACGACTTGTCATTCCGTTTCCGCCGGGTGGCTCGACTGATGCGCAAGGGCGATTGCTGGCGCAGAAGCTTTCGGAGGTGTGGGGCCAGCCGGTGGTCGTCGACAACCGGCCCGGCGCTGGCGCCGTCCTGGCGACCAACCTGGTCGCCAAGGCCCCGCCGGATGGCTACACGCTGGGCATTGCCGTGTCGTCCCATGCGATCAATCCGACGCTGAGATCGAACCTGCCCTACGACACGCTGAAGGATCTCCAGCCGGTGTCTGAGGTGGGTGTGCAGCACATCATCCTGGATGCCAACCCGTCGCTGCCGGCGGGCAATCTCGCAGAGTTGCTGGAGCTGGCCCGGCGGCAGCCTGGGCGCCTCAGCTATGCGAGCCCGGGAAGCGGTACCGCGCACCACCTGGTGATGGAGCTTCTGAAGGTCAAGGCGGGCGTGAACATCGTCCACGTGCCCTACCGCGGGGGCGCGCCGGCACAACAGGACGTGATGGGCGGGCAGGTGCCGCTGCTGATGGACACCTACTACGCCAGCGCCGGCCTCATCAAGGCCGGGAAGCTCAAACCCATCGCTCTGTTCAGTCCGTCGCGGCCCGCCAGCGTGACCGACATTCCGGTGGTTGCCGAGACCGTGCCCGGCGTGTCAGCCCAGAGCAGCGTCGGCGTGATCGCGCCGGCGGGCACGCCGGCGGCCATCGTGCAGAAGATCAGTACAGACATCGCGCGCGCTGCGCATGCGCCGGAGTTCGCCCGCAAGCTGCTCGACATGGGCCTGGATCCCGTCGGCTCCAGCCCCGAGGAATACGACAGGCGCATCCGCGCGGACATCCTGAAATGGGCCCCCGTGATTGAGGCATCCGGTGCCAAGGCCGACTGATATCAACCGTGGGCCTGGCAGCTGCAGATCCACTTTCGCGCAACTCAACAGCCACTCCCCATCGCCATGCTGAGCAAAGAGAACAATGAAATCCTGACGCGCACCGCCCCGGGAACACCGATGGGCAAGCTGATGCGCTCCTTCTGGACGCCGGCCATGCTAGAGCGCGAAATCCCGCCCGCCGACGAACCGCCGGTGCGCCTGACGCTCCTGGGCGAGTTCCTGGTGGTGTTCCGCGACACGCAGGATCGGGTCGGCGTGCTGGAAGAGCACTGCCCGCACCGGGGTGCCAGCCTCTTCTTCGGCCGCAACGAGGAGGGGGGCGTGCGCTGCGTCTATCACGGCTGGAAGTTCTCGGTCGAGGGCAAGTGCCTCGACATGCCTACCGAGCCCGCAGGCAGCCCGATGTGCTCGAAGGTCAGGGCGAGGGCCTATCCCGCGCGCCTGGCCGGCGGCGTGCTGTGGGTGTACATGGGTGAGGGCGAAGCTCCACCGCTGCCCGATTTTGAATGGCTGGGCCTGCCGGAAGACCACATCTACGCTTCGCGCTGGGAGCAGGATTGCAACTACGCCCAGGCGATGGAGGGCGAACTGGACAGCGCGCACGTGGGCTTCCTCCACAGCCTCGTCAACAAGACCGAGGGCGACGCCCAGACATTGACCGGGCAATACTTCCGCGACGACAAGGCACCGGTCTGGAAGATTCTGCCGACGCCGGCCGGCTTCATGGCCTGCAACGGACGCAGGACGGCTGAGGGACAGCGCTACTGGCGCCTGAACCAGTTCCTCATGCCGTTCTACACCATGATTCCTCCACATCCCGACGATGCCCGTCTGGTGCGAATGTGGGTGCCCATGAATGACGAGCGCTGCTGGGTGATCTGTGTGACGTTCCGCCCGGATCGCCGGCTGGGCGAAAAGGAACTGACGGCATGGCGAAACGGTGACACGGCGCATCGCAGGGTCGTACCGGGCACCACGCATCCGACGGAGCGCCTGGACAACAACTATCTGATCGACCGCCAGTTGCAGAAGACCGTGTCGTTCACAGGCATCGCCGGCGTGCGTGCACAGGATGCGATGGTGTGCGAGACGGCGGGCGCCATCGTGGACCGAACGCGCGAGAACCTCGGCAGCAGCGATCGGGCCGTGGTCGCCATGCGCAGAACGCTGATCGATGCGGCGCTGGCCTGCCAGGACCGCGGCGAGCGGCCAGAGGCCTCGCTCATGCCACATCTCTACAGGGTGCGGGCCACGCAGACGGTTCTGCCGGAAGGGCTCGATCCCGACAAGGCGGAGGCGCTCATGAAAACCGCCCGCCCCGAACAAGCTCCCGCCGCTCAGGCCTGACAGGCCGACCGGAACCTCCGACCCACGTCTTGCAAGGAGACGAGCAATGATCCCGACCATCGCCGGGCTGGCACGCCGTGCCCACTTCACCCTTCAGGTGCCGCGGCTCGGCCGCCACCTCCATCTCGCACTGCTGGCATCGGTTGCCCTGGCCGGTGGCCTCCGTCCGGCTTCGGCCGCCGAGCCCGCGTTTCCGCAGGGTCCGATCAGCATCATTGTTCCCTTCGCTGCCGGCGGCAGCCTGGACGCGACGGCCCGCGTCCTGGGCAAGAAGGTCAACGAGCTCCTCGGCCAGCCGGTCGTGATCGTCAACCGTCCTGGCGCCGGCAGCGCCGTTGGAGCGCGTGCCGCAGCCACGTCCAAGCCGGACGGCTACACGCTGTTCATCGCGTCCGGCTCGGCATTCGGGTTTGTGCATCTGCTCGTTCGCAACCACGAATTCAGCCTGAAGGACTACGCGCCCGTCGCGGGTCTGGGTATTTACACGTCCTTGTTCGCCGTCAGCGACAAGATTCCGGCCAAGACATTGCCCGAACTCGTGGCATTGGCAAACAGCAGGCCTGGCGGACTGAGCGTCTGCTCCACGGGCGCCAACGGCATCAACCACCTTCAACTGGAAATGTTCAGGTTTGCCTTCCAGAAGAACCACCCCGGCCAGAAGCTGAACATCACCCACATTCCCTACAACGGCGTTGCGCCGGCGCTGACCGCGATCAAGGCAGGCGACGTCGACGCCTGCGTCCTGCCCTACAGCTCGCTGGTCAAGCAGATGGATGGCGCGGGGCTGCGGGTGATTGCGGTGCAGCGGCCTACGCGGCTGCCACTCCTGCCCAATGCCGGGACAACGGGCGAACAGGGCTATCCGGAGCTCGATGGCAATGAACAGCTGGTCACGATCTCCGCGCCGGCAGGAACTCCCGCGCCCGTGTTGCAGCGCCTCGAAGGCGCTTTCCGAGATGCCATGAACGATCCAGCCATCATGAAGAGCTTGAACGATCTGGAGGTGCAGCCGACGTTCGTGGGCTCAGCCGAAGCCCGCAAGTGGCTTGAGGGCGACGTGAAGAAGCTCAGCGCTGTGATCCGGGACGCTGTGGTCGGCAGTTCTACGTCAGGCATCCCGGCCTCTGCCTTTGCAGCAGGGTTGCGAATCAGCAGCCGCGTGCTTGTCGTGCATCCGGTCAATCCACCGTCATTGATCCCGCTGGTCGAACTTGTGCCGTCGCCCGAGACCGGAGGGATTGCCCTGGATCTTGCCCGGGAGTTGATGCTGGCTTGCGGCCAGAGTCCGATTACCGTGAGACGCGAGATCGATGGCTTTGTCCTCAATCGCCTGCAGGCCGTGCTTCTCAGAGAGGCCTGGGCGTTGGTCAAGGACGGCATCGCGTCAGTGGAGGACATCGACAAGACCGTGCGTGACGGCCTGGGGTGGCGCTGGTCCTTCATGGGGCCCTTTGAGACCATCGATCTCAACGCGGTGGGTGGCGTCGCCGACTATGCCCGGCGGCTGGGGCCGCTTTACCAGGGCATCGGCGCTTCAAGGAATCACTCAGATGCCTGGGATGACGCGCTGATCGCCGAGGTCGAGGCGCAACGTCGCGCGGTGCTGCCGAAGGAAAAGCTGCGAGATCGGTCTCACTGGCGCGACCTGCAACTCATGGCGTTCGCACGGCACGCAAGGGGTGCACAGAAGTAGCTGCGCGGGACCGGTCCAGGCCCGTTTTGCGGCAGCTCAGGCTGCCTTCCATTTGGCCTCATGCAAGCTATCCAGGCTCAATGGCCGACAACTTTTCCGGCATCTGGCATCCTTGCCGCGTCGACCGGGGCAGCCTCGGCTGCCCGGCGACTGGATGGCGGACAAAGCTGCTCAACGCTGGCCGCCTCCTCTAGCACCAGAACTCGCGGGCTGGCGGCCAGCGGTTTCGACAAGCGCCGGGACGCGTGGCGCCAGGCTATTCGGGCTTCAAGCCGGACGCCATCACCACCTTGCCCCACTTTGCGTAATCGGCGTGGATGGAAAGTCGAGCACTGGTGCCAACGACAGCATTGGCGTTGCACGCATGTAGCGCGGATCGGTTCAGAGCCCGCGAGCACACATGACCAAGCTCGCCGCGGGCGGGCTTGCCTCGCTCTAGCTGAGTTCAGAGCAGCAGGTCGACCTGCAGGCGCTCGGCGCCTGCCCCTCGAGCGACGACGACTTGCACCGTTGCGCCGCGGCGCTGCAAGGTGAGGTCCACGGTGCCCTGCGGTAGGTGCAGCTCGCGAAGCACCAACGTCTCGATGTCTTCCGGGAGAACCGGTTGCTCGACCACGATGCGACCTTCGATGGCGTCGATTTCCACACCCAGGCAGCCTTGCAGCAGCATGAATACGGAGCCCGCCGCCCAGGCCTGGGGCAGGCAGGCGACGGGATAGGAGACAGGCGCCTCGCCACGCACGCGCTCGAAGCCGCAGAAGAGTTCGGGCAGCCGCATGCCGACCTGGCTCGCGCAGTCGAACATCTCGCTGGTCAATCGGGCCGCACCGTCCCGCTCGCCATAGCGAGCCATGCCTGCGGCGCACAACGCGACGTCATGCGGCCACACCGACCCGTTGTGGTAGGACATGGGGTTGAAGCGCGCAGCGTTCGACGAGAGCGTGCGTACGCCCCAGCCCGATCGCAACCCAGACGCGAGCAACTGCCGAGCCACGGCGCGGCCGCGCGCTTCTCCCGGCAGCCCGGTGTAGAGCAGGTGGCCCGCATTCGAGGCCACGACGCGACAAGGCGCCCCCGCGCCATCCAGCGCGAGCGCGTAGAACTGCATGTCCTCCTGCCAGAAGCGCGCTTCCACGCGTTCAGCCCAGACGGCGGCGGCTTGTGCGTAGCCGCTGGCTGCGGGCGCGTCCCCCAGCCAACGGGCCAATCGCGCCATGCCCTGGAGCGCGGCCACCGCATAGCCCTGTACCTCGACCAGCGCGATCGGGCCATCGGGTGTGCGGCCGTCCTCGTGGAAGATCGAATCGTGACTGTCCTTCCAGCCCTGGTTGGCCAAGCCCGAGGCCTGCGCGCGCGCATAGCAGAGCAAGCCCCCATGCCGTTCGGCATTGCGCTGGATCCAGCCGGTCGCGGCCACCAGGGCCGGCCAGAGGCCGGCGATGAAGGCGCGGTCCGCCGTGCGCCGCGCGTAAGCGGCGCCCAGTACGACGAACAACGGCGTGGTGTCCACGCCCCCGTAATAGCGCCCGAAGGGCAGTTCGCCAGTCGCCGTCATCTCCCCCTTGCGAAGCTCGTGCATGATCTTTCCGGGCTCTGCATCCCGGAATGCCGAGGTTTCTTGCGCCTGGTGGCTCGCGAGGTAGGCCAGGACGCCTCGCGCCAGCGCGGGCGTGAGCCACAGGGTCTGCAACGCAGTGACGATCGCGTCGCGGCCGAAGGGGGTCGAAAACCACGGAATACCCGCGTAGGGGTAAGACCCCGTGGGCAGCATCGTCGTCAACAGCGCGAGGTCGGCCGCGGAACGGTCCAGCCAGGCCTGGAACTGGCGCGCCGGCGTGCGCACCCTCGCGCCGCCGCGTTGGCGCACGCGCATGCTGCGGCGCGCGGCGGCGGCCGCCGCACGGAACTTCGCGCGGCTCGGCACGCTGGCGTCGGGCCCGATGTCCATATACAGCGCGATGCTCTCGCGTCCCCCCACGATCAACTCGAACCCGCAGCGCTCGCTGTCGATCGACGTCGGCTGGATCGAGAAAGCCAGGCGGGTGCGTCGCTCCAGGCCGTCGAGCCCACGGTAACCGAGCTCGACTTCGGAGTCCTCCACGTGCGGTGCCAGAAATTCTCCGCGGCGGGAGCGGCGCTCACCGCGCACCTCGAAGGTGTCGCTGAAGTCGGCGGCGTACGCCATGCCGAGTTGCAGGCGGGCGGCCGCCCGGCCGTGGTTGGTGACGGTGATGCATTCGCGCAGCAGTCCGTCCCACAGCAGGCGGCGGCGCTGGATGTGCATCACACCCTGCGGCAGCGATTCGCCCCCCAGAGGCGGCAAGGGCCGGTTGGTCAGATGGGCCGTGAAGAAGACGTTGTCGCGGCTCACCGCACTCGACAGCAGCGTGGGCCGTTCGCCCTCCAGCAGCAGATGCAAGCGCGAGAGCAACCGCGTGTCGTCGCGAAAGAAGCCGTCGCCCGACCCGGCGATGTCGCCATAGGTGTCGGCCACCACGAAGCTGTCTGCGTCCTTGAGCACGTAGAGGTGATCGGGCGTGCGCGGCAGCGACGTGGTGGCCGCGCCCTCCGGCCTGGTCCCGGCGAGTTCGCTCATGCCACTTCGCCTTCGTGCAGGTGGCGGGCCTGCGCCAGCGTCCAGTAGAGGCGGGCGTAGCGTTCGGCCATCGCGTGCGCGGTGAAGCGCTCGTCGAAGACGCGGCGCACGCGCGAGCGCGACAGCTCACCAATGTCCCGCACCGCTTTCACTGCGCCGGCCATGTCGTCGACGATGAAGCCCGACACGCCATGCTCCACCACCTCCTCGACGGAGCCACAGCGCCAGGCGACGACGGGTGTCCCGCAGGCCATCGCCTCGATCATGACGAGGCCGAAGGGTTCAGGCCAGTCGATGGGGAACAGCAGCGCCCGGGCGCTGCCGAGGAACGTGCTCTTCTCGGCGTCGCCGATCTCTCCGACGAACTCGACCAGCGGATGGTCCAGCAATGGCCGGATGCAGGCATCGAAGTAGTTGCGGTCGGCGGCGTCCACCTTTGCGGCGATCTTCAGCGGAATGCCCGCAGCCTTGGCGATCTCGATCGCACGGTCGGGCCGCTTCTCTGGCGAGATGCGGCCGAGAAAGGCGAGGTAGCCGTCCTGCGCCTGGGGGCTGAGACGGTAATGCGTCGGCAGCATGCCGTGCTGCACGGTGGCGCACCAGTTCGCGTCCGGGAGCGGCAGGCGCTGGCTGCGGGAGATGGACACCAGCGGGTAGGCATGCCAGCGCTCGTACACCCCGCGCAAATCGTCGATGTCGAGCCGTCCGTGCAGCGTCGTGAGGGTGCGTTCGGGCATCGTCTCGAAGAAGGGAAAGTGGATGAGGTCGACGTGGAAGTGGATGACGTCGAAGGCGTCGGCCCGCCGGCGGACCTCGTGCATCATCGACAGGTGGCTGGCGAGGTCCGAATTCAGCCGGCCATCGTCCAGGCGCAGCGGCCGCGAGCGCGTCGCGACCAGCCGCGCCTTGGTCTGCGTCTCGCCGGCCGCGAACAGGGTCACTTCATGGCCCTGATCGACCAGCGCATCCGTGAGGTGCGCCACCACGCGCTCAGTGCCTCCGTAGAGCCGGGGCGGCACGGACTCGAACAGCGGAGCCACCTGCGCAATCCTCATGGCCGTGCTCCGGGGCTTGCCGCGGGGCGCATCGTCGGCATCGGGCACCCCGGCCGGCTCATGTGCGACCACCGCGTGCCGACACCACGCTGCGCGAACGCACCAGCTCCGCGTCGTCGATCGCGTCCGAAGCTCGGTCGTAGCGGTAGCCCGCGAAGGTGTATTGGCGACCGTCGAACCCGATCGCGAGCGCGTGCAGTCGCTGTCCGACAGCACTGGTCCCATCGGCCGTCCCTGCGCTCGGCGCGCCTCGCAAAGGATCTTCTGGCCCGGCCGCAACCGCCGCAAATCGTGCCGCGGGCGCGGACTCGGGGGCTGTCGCGCCGGGCCTGTCGGCGACCCATCTGCGAATGGTGGGGCCGATGGGAGGAATGCTTTTCGCGAGTCGCAAATAGTTCCAGGTAGCAAGCACGTCGAACAGAGGGATGCACGCTGCAATGAGCAGCGTCAGCATCAGGTAAGTGGTCCAGGTCATAGCGACCTCCAGCAAAAGCGCACCGCACCGACAGGAAGTACTGCGCACGGGCGGTGCCTCGCGCGCGGCACGGAATGGGGGCTGGGCTGCTAGGGCAACAGCCAGCGCAGCAGGGCGTGGCAAGAGGTCACAGCCGCGAAGCCGCAACCCAACGATGTCCAGCCCAGGAGCAAGCCCGTCACACCTGCGCGCTGCTGCTCATGACTGGTCGCACGCCCTACTGCTAAGTCCTCTGAGGCGTTGGTCCCGGGTTCATTCGTCGTCATCGAACTCGGGCTGAAAGGGAACGCTCAGAAAGTACAAACCGGCTGCGCCGACGAGTACGTGGGCCAGGTGGCCGAGCGTCGATGCGCCCGGGAACATGGCAGCCATCACGTCGATCTGAAAAAGACCGAAGAGGCTGCCGTTGAGTGCGCCGATGATGACCAGGGCCCAGGCGATCCAATTCAGCGTGCTGA
Source organism: Comamonadaceae bacterium ALPHA2B (assembly GCA_005503065.1). Taxonomy (GTDB): domain Bacteria; phylum Pseudomonadota; class Gammaproteobacteria; order Burkholderiales; family Burkholderiaceae_C; genus Xenophilus. The sequence continues at coordinate 38,618 of SCOE01000032.1, read as the reverse complement.
GCGAATTGACGCCCGTTCCAGTCTTGAAAGGTGAATGGGTGATGACGGCCATGGGACTCCTTTTTGGATGGAAGCGGGCGCCTGCGCCGGCCCAGGCCGCTGTCGATATGGGCGTCCAAACGTGGCGGCCGGCGGTAGAGTCAGGCCATTGAAGCACTGCGATGGGATCCGGCTCCGTTCTGCACTGGCGGACCGCCCTCGGCACTCGTCCATTGAGCAGCCTCGCTCGTTCGGCCGCGTTTTGGGTCATCGCCTCTGAGAGGGCAGCTTTGGCCGCTTCGCTGTGCGTCGCGCGCCCGAGCGGCCGAGGTGCACTTGGTGGGACATGGTGAGCTCCTGAGTGGATTCATGCTGCGTCGCAGCGCTGATTCATCATGCGCTCGCGGCCGCTAAACGCCTAGGACTGAATTGACCTATCTTTCAAGGTGGCATGGGAGCGATCGTCGGCGCTGGGTGCGCACCCCCGATCAGGCCTGTACTCATCAAGCGCCATGTGGTTGAAAAGGGCGCGAGCATTCAGTGCCCGTGCGCGAACGCCCCGGTCTGCGCACCGCGCTTATGCTGCACCCATGGGTCTGTGGGATGCGCTTCGTGCGCTGTGGGCGTTCTTCGTGCTGATCGGCCACTTCTTCCTGTGGCTGTTCAACCTCGGGCGCTGAGGCGCCGGCATCGCTCGGCCGGCGCGGCCTCATTGCCTTCGTGAATGGGGCGATGCGCCGAATCCATTTGACCGTGCCGCCGCGCCCGGCCCACACTGCGCCGATGTCCGAACAGAAGATCGCGTTCTACAACGGCCCCGCGGGCGGATGGGGTGCGCTGCGCAGTGTGACGAACGCGCTGCTGAAGCAGGACATCCCGGTCAAGGGCGCGAAAACGCTGCTCTCGGCCAACCAGCCCGGCGGCTTCGATTGCCCTGGCTGCGCCTGGCCCGACCGCAACCACCATTCGAGTTTCGAGTTCTGCGAGAACGGCGCCAAGGCCGTGGCCGCCGAGGCCACGGCGAGACGCGCGGGCCCGGAGCTGTTCGCCAAGCACACCGTGGCCGAACTGATGCGCCAGAGCGACTTCTGGCTCGAGGACCAGGGCCGCCTCACGCACCCCATGGCCTACGACGCGGCCAGCGATCGCTACGTGCCCATCGACTGGGACGAGGCCTTCACGCTCGTCGCGCGGCACCTGAACGCGCTGCCCGATCCGAACCAGGCGATCTTCTACACCTCGGGCCGGGCCAGCAACGAGGCGGCGTTTCTCTACCAGTTGTTCGTGCGCGAGTACGGCACCAACAATTTTCCCGACTGCTCGAACATGTGCCACGAGCCCAGCGGCTCGGCCATGAAGCCGCAGATCGGCGTGGGCAAGGGAACCGTGACGCTGGAGGACTTCGAGCTCGCCGACGCGATCTTCATCTTCGGCCAGAACCCGGGCACCAACCACCCGCGCATGCTGGGCGAGCTGCGTGCGGCCCACAAGCGCGGCGCCCGCATCGTGAGCTTCAACCCGCTGCGCGAGCGCGGGCTCGAACGCTTCCAGGATCCGCAGAACAAGCTGGAGATGGCCACGCTCGGCGCCACGCCCATCAGCACGCACTACTTCCAGCTGCGCATCGGCGGCGACTTGGCGGCCATCAAGGGGGTGATGAAGCACGTGCTCGAACAGGAGGACGCGCGCGGCGGCGTGCTCGACCACGCCTTCATCGCCGAGCACACCACGGGCTTCGACGCGCTGGCGGCCGACCTGCGCGCCGAAGCGTGGCCGCTGCTCGAGGCCGAGTCGGGCCTGAGCGAAGCGCAGATGCGCGCCGCCGGCGAGGTCTACATCGGCGCGAAGAGCGTGATCGTCTGCTGGGGCATGGGCATCACGCAGCACCGCGACTCGGTGGCGACCATCCAGCTGCTGGTCGACCTGCTGATGCTGCGCGGCAACCTGGGCCGCCCGGGCGCCGGCGCCTGCCCGGTGCGCGGCCACAGCAACGTGCAGGGCGACCGCACCATGGGGATCTGGGAGAAGCCGCCGGCCGCGCTGCTGGACCGGCTGCAGCAGGTCTTCGGCTTCGCGCCGCCGCGCGCGCACGGCGTGGACACCGTCGAAGCCATCCGGCTGATGCAAGGCGGCGGCGGCAAGGTCTTCTTCGCGCTGGGCGGCAACTTCGCCGCCGCGACGCCCGACACCTTCGCCACCTGGGACGCGCTGCGCCGCTGCGAGCTCACGGTGCACGTGGCCACCAAGCTCAACCGCAGCCACCTCGTGCACGGCCGCGAGGCGCTGATTCTGCCCTGCCTGGGCCGCACCGAGATCGACATGCAGGCCGGCGGCCCGCAGGGCGTGACGGTGGAGGACTCGATGAGCATGGTGCACCTGTCGGCCGGCATCAACCCGCCGGCTTCGGAGCACCTGCTGAGCGAACCGGCGATCGTGGCGCGGCTGGCGGCCGCCACGCTGGGCCACAACGAGCCCCCGGGCTCCCCCGCTTCGCGCGGTCCGCTGCCCCCCGAGGGGGACGCCTTTCGCCGTGCGGCGGCCCGGCAGCGAAAAAGCCGCACGCCCTGGCTCTGGCTGGTCGAGGACTACGCGCGCATCCGCGACCTGATCGCGCGGGTCTTCGACGACTTCGAGGATTTCAACGCGCGTGTGGCGCAGCCCGGCGGTTTCCGCCTGCGCAACACGGCCAGCGAGCGCGTGTGGGCCACGGCCTCGGGCAAGGCGGCCTTCGTGCCGCATGCCGTGCCGCGCGACACGCCGTCACACCGCGCGCGCGAACGGGTGCGCGACGCGCTTGTCTTCACGCTGCTCACCACGCGCTCGCACGACCAGTACAACACCACCATCTACGGCATGGACGACCGCTACCGCGGCGTCTTCGGCCAGCGCCGCGTGGTGTTCATCCACCCCGAGGACATCCGCGCTCTGGGCGTGCAGGACGGCGATTGGGTGGACCTGAAGACCGTGTGGGATGACGGGCAGGAGCGGCGTGCCGACCGGTTCAAGCTGGTCGCCTACGACATTCCGCGCGGCAACCTCGCCGCCTACTACCCCGAGACCAATCCGCTGGTGCCGCTGTCGGCCACCGCCGTCGCGGCGGGTACGCCGACCTCGAAGGCGATCCCGGTGGTCCTCGTGCCTCACGAGGCGGCCGTCTAGCGGGCGCGGCATGGACGCGCTGGCGACCGACATCCTGCGCGCCCTGGCGTCCGAGGAGGCCCCGGAGGGAACGTCGTTGGCGCGGTTGGGCAAGCGGCTGGGGCAGGGGGCCAGCGTGCTGATGCGCCAGCTCGCATCGATGGGCGACGCACCGATCGGCGGCGTGGCCGGGCCGGGCTGGGTGCGGGTGGAGCGCATCGATGCACGGTGGGTGGTGCATCTGACGGAGGCGGGGAGGGAGTTCGCGCAGACGCGAAGTGCGGGGGGCCGGGCGCACATCCCGGCCCCCGACCCCGCTGGGGGGCACACGCCGGGCAAACGCGTTAACGTCGACCCATGACACCTCGCGACGTGGACGCCTTTCTTCCCCCGCTGCTGAACCTGCCGGTTCAGGTCCACGGAGAACCCGGGCTTCCTTCCGGCGGCGAATTCCGCACCGACACCCTCGCCGCCGAGGTCCCCGTCGCCCTGGTCTTCAACGGCATCTCGCACGCAGTGATGATGGCGACACCGCAGGACATCGAGGACTTCGCCCTCGGCTTCGCGCTGTCCGAAGGCATCCTCGACAGCCCGCAGGACTGCCGCGGCATCGACGTCGAAGCGGTGTCCGCCACCGACGCGGGCCTGCCCGACGGCATGCCGGGGCTCGAAGTGCGGCTCGACATCTCGACCCGGGCCTTCGAGCGCCTCAAGGGCCGGCGCCGCAGCCTGGCCGGGCGCACGGGCTGCGGCGTGTGCGGCGTCGAGAGTTTCACGGCACTGGACCTGTCGCCCGTGCCCGTGCCGCCGCGCGACTGGATCGGCCGCGTCGACCTGCCCACCGTGCTGCGGGGCTTCGCGCAGCTCAAGCCGCTGCAGGTGCTCAACGCCGAAGCCGGCGCCATCCATGCCGCCGCGTGGACCACCATCGACGGCGCGGTGACCGATGTGCTCGAAGACGTCGGCCGCCACAACGCGCTCGACAAGCTGCTGGGGCGGCTCGCCCGAAGCGCGCGGCTGGCGGAGCCGGGCTTCGTGCTGCTCTCCAGCCGCGGCAGCCATGAGCTGGTGCGCAAGTGCGCGCGCCTGGGCGTCGCGGCCATGGCGACGATTTCGGCGCCCACGGCGATGGGGGTGCGCATGGCCGAGCTGTGCGGGCTCACGCTGTGGGGGCTGTGCCGGGCGCCGCGCGGCGTGCTCTACGCCTCGCCATTGCTATCAAAGAGATAGCTGAGTGCGCAGGCGCGGCGGGCGCTTCGGCCCGAATTGGCTTGAAATGCGCAAGGCGGATCCAAAGCCCTTTCTCCGAGTGACCCTGCGCCGCTGAGGCCGCCTGTCCTCGGCTATCGTCGCCGCATGACCGCCTCCCTCCGCCTGGGTTGGCGCACGCTCTGGCGCGACCTGCGTGCCGGAGAGCTGCGCCTGTTGATCGTCGCCGTGCTGCTGGCCGTGGCCGCACTCACGGCGGTCGGCTTCTTCGCCGACCGGCTCAAGGGCGGCCTGCAGCGCGACGCGCGCCAGCTGCTGGGCGGCGACGCGGTGCTGGTCACGGACAACCCGACGCCGCAGGCGTATGTCGACCGCGCGGCGCAGCTGGGCCTGCAGGGCAACACCACCTACAGCTTTCCGACCATGGCCCGCGCCACCGACGCGCAGGGCGGCGCCAGCCGGCTGGTGGCGTTCAAGGCGGTGACCGCCGGCTACCCGCTGCGCGGCAGCGTGCAGGTGGCGACGACGCCCGAGGGCGCCGGCGAGGCCACGCGCGAAGTGCCGGCGCCGGGGCAGGTGTGGGTCGACCCGTCGCTGCTCGGGGCGCTGGAGCTGAAGGTCGGCGATCCGCTGCTGCTGGGCGATGCGCAGCTCACGATCTCGCGCGTGATCACGCTCGAGCCCGACCGAGGCGGCGGCTTCCAGAGCTTCTCGCCCCGCGTCATGGTCAACCAGGCCGACGTGGCGCGCACGGCGCTCGTGCAGCCGGCCAGCCGCGTGACCTACCGCTTCGCCGTCGCCGGGCCCGAGCGCGCGGTCAAGGCCTTCTCCGACGGCACCGACGCCGCGCTCAAGAAGAACGAATTGCGCGGCGCGCGGCTCGAGTCCTTCGAGAGCGGCCGGCCCGAGATGCGGCAGACGCTGGACCGGGCCGAGAAATTCCTCAACCTCGTGGCGCTGCTGGCGGCGCTGCTGTCGGCCGTGGCGGTGGCCCTGGCAGCCCGCGGTTTCGCGGCCCGCCACCTGGACGACTGCGCCATGCTGCGTGTGCTGGGCCAGAGCCAGCGCACCATCGCGGGTGCCTACGGCTTCGAGTTCGCCGTCATCGGCCTGGCGGCCAGCCTGCTGGGCACGGCCGTGGGCTTTGCCGTGCACTACGCCTTCGTGCTGCTGCTGGCGGGCCTGGTCGAGACCGCGCTGCCCGCGCCCACGCTGTGGCCGGTGGCTTTCGGCGTCGGCATGGGGCTCACGCTGCTCTTCGCCTTCGGGCTGCCGCCCGTGCTGCAGTTGGCCAAGGTGCCGCCGCTGCGCGTGATCCGGCGTGACGTGGGCGGCCTCAAGCCGGCCTCGATCGCGGTGCTGGGCGTGGGCATCCTGGGCTTCGCCGCGCTGCTGCTGGCGGCGAGCAGCGACATCAAGCTGGGGCTGATCGCCGTCGGCGGCTTCGCCGGCGCGGTGGTCGTGTTCGCGGCGCTGGCCTGGGTGGCGGTGAAGGTGCTGAGGCGCAGCGTCAACGAGGCCACTGCGCCGCGCTGGCTGGTGCTGGCCACGCGCCAGATCTCGGCCCGGCCGGTGTACACGGTGGTGCAGGTCAGCAGCCTGTCGGTGGGCCTGCTGGCGCTGGTGCTGCTGGTGCTGCTGCGCACCGACCTGGTGTCGAGCTGGCGCCGCGCGACGCCGCCCGATGCGCCCAACCGCTTCGTCATCAATGTCATGCCCGACCAGGAGCAGGCCTTTCGCGACGCGCTGCGCAAGGACGGGGTGGCGAACTACGACTGGTACCCCATGTTCCGCGGCCGGCTGGTGTCGGTGAACGGCAAGCCGGTCTCGCCCGACGACTACACGGAAGACCGCGCCAAGCGCCTGGTCGACCGCGAGTTCAACCTCAGCAACGCCGCCGACAAGCCGCCGCACAACGAGGTGGTGCAGGGCGCCTGGAAGGCGGGCGAAGCGAATGCCGTGAGCGTCGAAGCGGGCCTGATGGAAACGCTGGGCCTGAAGCTGGGCGACACGCTGGGCTTCGACGTCGGCGGCATCCCGAGCGAGGCGCGCATCACCTCCACCCGCAAGGTGGACTGGGGTTCGCTGCACGCCAACTTCTTCGTGATGTACCCCGTGGCGGCGATGCCGCCCGAGCTGCCCGTCACCTACATGGGCGCCTTCCGCGCCCCCGACAAGGCGGGGTTCGACAACGCACTGGTCAGGCAATTCCCGAACGTCACCAACGTCGACATGAGCGCCACGCTCAACCAGGTGCAGCGCGTGCTCGACCAGGTGATCCGCGCGGTGGAGTTCCTCTTCGGCTTCACGCTCGCGGCCGGGCTGGTGGTGCTGTTCGCGGCCGTCACGGCCACGCGCGAGGAGCGTGCCAAGGAGTTCGCCGTCATGCGCGCCGTCGGCGCCCGCGCCAGCCTGCTGCGCCAGGTGCAGCGCGCCGAGCTGGTCGGCGTGGGCCTGCTCGCCGGCCTGCTGGCGAGCGTGGTGGCCTCGGTCATCGGCTGGGGCCTGGCGCGCTACGTGTTCGACTTCACCTGGACCGCCTCGCCGCTGGTGCCGTTGGCCGGCGCTGCGGCCGGCGCGGTGCTGGCGCTGGCGGCCGGCTGGTGGGGCCTGCGCGAGGTGCTGCGCCGGCCGGTGGTGGCGACGCTGCGGCAGGCGGCGGAGTGACGCAGCGCAATGAACGCTGAGGCACGCCGCGTGTAAGCTGGCGTGGCCGTGCGGCCTCGCCGTGAGCCGCCGCCGATCCCCCGGAGAGCCCATGCCCGCACTCGACACCGCCCAACTCCAGCAACTGCGCAGCGCCCTGGAGCAACGCGAGACCGAGCTGCTGCAGGACCTGCAAGGCGCCCAGCGCGAACAGTTCGGCGCCGAGCCGCTCGACGGCAGCCACGAGGTGATCGACCCGGCCGAGCTGGCCTACCGCCACGAGCAGCAGGAGATCGACGACGACGAGGCCACGCGCGAGCACGGCGAGCTGCGCATCGTGCGCGCGGCGCTGGCACGCATGGACGACGGCAGCTATGGCGAATGCATCGACTGCGGCATCGACATTCCCTTCGCACGCCTGCAGGCCCAGCCCGCGGCACTGCGCTGCGTGCCCTGCCAGGAGAAGGCGGAGCAGGGCGCGCAAGGCGCCTGACGCCGCAGCCCGCCGCTCGCTGCTATCGATTCCGTAGCGGCCCGCGCACGGCTGGCGGGCGCTGCCGCCACTTTTTATTTGAAATCGGTCTCGTCGACGAGTCCCGCGACGAAGCGGCACGCGAGGGCGGCGAGCATCGCTGCCACACCCAGCGTCAGCGCCAGGCGGCGGCCGTGCCACAGCGTGCCGAGCCAGTCGTCGAAGCGCGCGATGAGCAGCGCGCCCTGGCCACCCACGCGCTCGATCTGCGGCGCCTGCCAGCCGGTGGCGCCGCCCGGGTCCGCGAAGCTCTGGCCACCCACCACGCTGTAGGTTGCCGACCCCGCGGGGCCGGTCGGCGCAGTGGCGTACGCGCCGGCGGCCGCGACCCAGCCCAGCCCCAGCAATACCCAGCCGGCGAGGCGCCAGCGGCGCGCGGGAGAAGAGCTCGTGTCGGTCATGGGCCGAGCATCGCACCGCAGCCCGCGCGCCACCTGACCGGCGTTGCGCCCGGGGCCGCCGGCCCGCAGAATGACCGCGCTGGAGGCCGCCCATGATCCGCATCGGAACCCTGTGCTACGTCGTCGAGAGCTGCACCGCCAGCCCGGCCACCTCGCGTGCAGTCGGCCGCATCGTCGAGGTCTGCTCTGCGCCCTATGAAGCGCCCAACCCCTGGCAGTATCTGCCTGGCACGTACTACGACGTGCTGTTCGAGGGCTGGACCTTCTATTGCCATGCCGACAAGCTGCGGCCGATCTCGGACCCCGACGCCGACGTGACAGCCGGCGAGGAATCGCCGCTGTCCGCCGAACTTGAGAGGACCGCGTCGCCCAGCGGAGTCGGCGCTCCGATCCGCTGCGCCTGAGTCTGGACATCCGGGGCGTGGCGTCGAGGAAGGGCTCTCGGGATTCGGCACGTCACCCGCCGACAATGGCCGCATGCAGATCCAGGACAAGCCCCCCTTCGACACCCCGTTCGATTGGATCGGCGGCGAAGAGAAGGTCCACCAGCTCACCGAGCGCTTCTACGACCTGATGGACCTCGAGCCCGCCTACGCAGCCTTGCGCGCCGCCCACGGCCCGAGCCTGGACAACGCACGCCAGCGGCTGTTCTGGTTCCTGTGCGGCTGGCTCGGCGGTCCACAGCACTACACCGACCGCTTCGGCCATCCCATGCTGCGCGCCCGGCACATGCCCTTCCCCATCGGCATTGCCGAGCGCGACCAGTGGCTGGCCTGCATGGACCAGGCGATGGGCGAAACCGCCGTGCCCGAAGACCTGCGCGCCAGGCTTCGCCAGTCCTTCTTCCAGACCGCGGACTGGATGCGCAACAAGGGCGCGTAGGGCCCGGGTCAGCGGCCCACCGGCGCCAGCAGCACCACCAGCGCGCCGGCGCCCCCTTCGGCCGGCTTGGCCTGCACGAAGGCCAGCACCTCCTTCTTCTGGATCAGCCAGCGCTGTGCCTTGGTCTTGAGCACGGGCTGCTTGCCGGGTGAGCCGAGGCCCTTGCCGTGCACCACCCGCACGCAACGCACGCCCTGGCGGTGGGCGGTGCGGATGAAGGCGGCCAGCGCCTCGCGCGCCTCGTCGCTGCGCAGGCCGTGCAGATCGACCTCGCGCTGGATCGACCAGTCGCCGGCGCGCAGCCTGCGCGTCACGTCGGTGCCCACGCCGGGCTGGCGGAAGCTCATCTGGTCGTCGGCGTCGAGCAGGGTGGTGACGTCGAATTCGTCGGACAGCGCTTCGCGCAACGCCTGCGCCTCGTCGCGCTGGTGCTGCACGGCCACCGGGGCCGGCGGCGTGGGCGCCAGGTGCACGACGGGCTTGCTGCGCAGCGGGCGAGTGGCACCGGTGTCGGCGCCCACGGCACGGGCAAACAGGTTCTGCTCGGCATGGCGCTGCTTCTCGGTTGCCGCGCGCGCGGCGGCTTCGGCCGCTTCGCGTTCGCGCGTCTCGCTCAGGGCGCGCTGGACCTGCTTGAGGTCTGCCAGGCTCTTGAGGGGGGTGTTGGGGCGGGGCATGGGACTGGCCGGACAGGGGTCGTTGCTGCGGCGCCGCCGGCGGACGGGCCGGGGCGCGTACGCCGGGGCGGCGCGCTGCCGGCCAGCGTACCCCAAGTCGGCACGGTTCACACCAGCCCGCGCTCGGCCATGGACAGGGCCTGGCCCGGGCCGACGATGATGTGGTCGAGCACGCGCACGTCGACCAGCGCGAGCGCGGCCTTCAGCGTCTTGGTGAGCGCCTCGTCGGCGCGCGAGGGCTCGACGCTGCCGCTGGGGTGGTTGTGCGCCAGCACCACCGCCGCAGCGCGGTGGTGGAGGGCGCGCTGCACCACCTCGCGCGGGTACACGCTGGTCTGGTTGAGGGTGCCGCGGAACAATTCTTCGAGCGCGACGAGGCGGTGCTGGCTGTCGAGGAACAGGGCGGCGAAGACCTCGTGCGGGCGGCCGGCCAGGTGCAGCTGCAGGTAGCGCTTGACCGAGTCGGGCGCCTCGAACACGGTGCGTTCGGCCAGTTGCTCGGCCATGGCGCGTCGCGCCAGTTCCAGCACCGCCACCAGCTGGGCCCGCTTGGCGCTGCCGCCCAGCCCCTTGACGCGCTTGAGATCGTCGGCGCCGGCCTGCAGCAGCCCGGCCAGCCCGCCGAAGGAGTCGAGCAGCTGCTGCGCGAGTTGCAGCACGTTGGTGCCGGCCACGCCGGTGCGTAGCAGCAGCGCCAGCAGTTCGGCGTCGCCGAGCGCGGCGGCGCCCCGTGCCAGCAGCTTCTCTCGCGGACGCAGGTCTGCCGGCAGGTCCTTGAATGCCATGGTGATCCTCCCTGGAAGTGCCCGCCGTTGGCCGAAACCCCCTCGGTCGGCCCGGCGGCACCCCTCTTCTAAAATCACGGACCAGTTTATCGGGGCGATCCCTTGTCTTTGAACACCACCGCCGCCGTGGTGCAGCCCGGCTCCTTCCTCACGCTGCACTACCGCCTGGCCGGCCCGGCCGGCGACATCATCAACACCTTCGCCGACAAGCCGGCCACGCTGTCGCTGGGCACCGGCGAGCTGTCGCCGGCGGTCGAGCAGCGCCTGCTGGGCCTGGAGGAGGGCACGCACGCCACCTTCGAGCTGCCGGCCGGCGAGGCCTTCGGCGAGCGCAACCCCGAGATGCAGCAGTGGGTGGCACGGGCGCTGCTGGCGCAGCTGGGCGATCCCGATGAGCAGTACCAGCCCGGCGACGTGGTGCAGTTCCCCACGCCCGACGGTACGGGCAGCTACGCGGGGGCGGTCATGGAAACGAGCGACACCGCGGTGCGCTTCGACTTCAATCACCCGCTCGCGGGTCAGCCCGTGACCTTCGAGGTGCGCCTGATCGGCGTGCTGTGACGCATCCCGCCATGCAGGACGTCCAGGAAATCCTTCTTGCCGAGCCGCGCGGCTTCTGCGCCGGCGTGGACCGCGCGATCGAGATCGTCGAGCGCGCCATCGCCAAGTTCGGTGCGCCGATCTACGTGCGCCACGAGATCGTGCACAACACCTACGTGGTCGAGACGCTGCGCGCCAAGGGCGCCATCTTCATCGAGGACCTGGCCGAGGTGCCGCCCGGCGCCACGCTGGTCTTCAGCGCGCACGGCGTGAGCAAGGCGGTAGAGGCCGAGGCGCAGGCGCGCGGCTTCTCGGTCTTCGATGCCACCTGCCCGCTGGTGACCAAGGTGCACGTCGAGGTGGCCAAGCTCGCGAAGGAGGGCTACGAATTCATCATGATCGGCCACAAGGGGCATCCAGAGGTCGAGGGGACGATGGGCCAGCTCGACCACGGCATCCACCTGGTCGAGGACGTGGCCGACGTGGCGCGCGTGCAGCCCGGCCAGACCGACAAGCTCGCCGTCGTGACACAGACCACGCTGTCGGTCGACGACGCGGCCGAGATCGCCGCTGCCGTCCGTGCGCGCTTCCCGGCTGTGCGCGAACCCAAGCAGCAGGACATCTGCTACGCCACGCAGAACCGGCAGGATGCCGTGAAGGTCATGAGCCCGCAGGTCGACCTGGTCATCGTTGTGGGCAGCCCGACCAGTTCCAACAGCAACCGCCTGCGCGAGCTGGCGCAGCGGCTGGGCACGGCGGCCTACATGGTCGATTCTGCCGCCGAGCTGAAGCCCGAATGGTTCGAGGGCAAGGCGCGCGTGGGCCTCACGGCCGGCGCCTCGGCGCCCGAGGTGCTGGTGCGCGAGGTGATCGAACGCATCAAGGCGCTGGGCGCCGTGTCGGTACGCAGTCTGCAGGGCATCGAGGAGACGATCAAGTTCCCTCTGCCCAAGGGCCTGAAGCTGGACGACATCCCGCCGCCGCAGCACATCTCATGAGCCGTATGCAAGACATCGACTGGCGCTCCGAAATCGATAGCGCCTCCCGCAGGCTGGGCGGGCAATTCGGCCCCTTTTTACGTGAAACGCCGCTGTGGAGGCTGCCGGCTTCCGCCGTCGGCGTGGCGGCGCCCGGCGCCGAGGTGTGGCTCAAGTTGGAGCACCTGCAGGTCAGCGGCAGCTTCAAGGCGCGCGGCATGATGAACCGGCTGCTGGCCAACGAGATTCCGACTGCCGGCGTGGTTGTCGCCTCGGGCGGCAACGCGGGCATCGCGACCGCCGCGGCAGCCCAGGCCCTCGGCGTGCGCTGCGAGGTCTACCTGCCCGGCGTCTCGCCGGAAGCCAAGCGTGCCCGACTGCGTGCCCTGGGTGCCGACGTGCGCGTGGTCGGCGAGTTCTACCCCGATGCGCTGGCCGCCTGCCTGGCGCGCCAGCAGGAGACCGGTGCGCTGCTCACGCACGCCTACGACCAGCCCGAAGTGGTGGCCGGTGCCGGCACGCTGGGCGTGGAGATCGAGCGCCAGGGCGGCCTGCCCGACGCGGTGCTGGTGAGCGTGGGCGGCGGCGGTCTCATCGGCGGGCTGGCGGGCTGGTTCCAGCAGCGCAGCCGCGTGGTGGCGCTGGAGCCCGAGGGTTGCCCGACCCTGTACGCTGCGTGTGCCGCCGGCGAGCCCGTCGACGTCGTCGTGGGCGGCGTGGCGGCCGACTCGCTGGGCGCCAAGCGCATCGGTGCCATCTCGTGGGAGATCACGCGGCAGCACGTGCGCGACTCACTGCTGCTGACCGACGACGCCATCCGCGCCGCGCAGCAGTGGCTGTGGAAGGAGATGAAGCTGGCCGTCGAGCCGGCGGCCGCGCTGCCACTGGCGGCCCTGCAGTCCGGTGCCTACGTACCGCGCGTGGGCGAGAAGGTCTGCCTGATCGTCTGCGGCGCCAACGTCGACCCCGCGACGCTGGCCTGAGCGCTGGTGGCGCTGCGGAGCGCCACCTAAAATCGCCCGATGCTCGACATCACACTGCTACGCAAGGACCTCGACTCGGTCGTGGCCCGCCTCGAAACCCGCAAGAAGAACCAGCCCTACCTCGACGTGGCGAGCTTCACCGCGCTGGAGGCCGAGCGCAAGCAGCTGCAGACGCGCACCGAGGAGATCCAGGCCCGGCGCAATGCGCTGAACAAGCAGATCGGCCCGCTCAAGGCCAAGGGCGAGCCGGTCGATGCGCTGATGGCCGAGGTGGGCGCGCTCAAGGCCGAGCAGGAGTCTTCCGCCACGCGCCTGGAGGCGCTGCAGCCCGAGCTGCAGGCCCTGCTGCTGGCCGTGCCCAACCTGCCGCATTCGAGCGTGCCGGTGGGCGAGGACGAACACGCCAACCTCGAGGTGCGGCGCTGGAGCCCGCAGGGCGGCGAAGGCGGCAACGCCGTGCCGCTGGCTTTCACGCCGCGCGACCACGTCGACCTGGGCGCGCCGCTGGGCCTCGATTTCGAAATGGGCGTCAAGCTCGCGGGCTCGCGCTTCACCGTCATGAAGGGGCCGATCGCGCGGCTGCACCGCGCGCTCGCGCAGTTCATGCTCGACATGCAGACGCAACAGCACGGCTACAGCGAGTGCTACGTGCCCTACATCGTCAATGCCGACACACTGCGTGGCACCGGCCAACTGCCCAAGTTCGAGGGCGACCTGTTTGCCGCCAAGAAAGGTGGCCAGGACGGCGAGCCGGTGCCCGACAACGCGGCGCTGTACCTCATTCCCACCAGCGAAGTGCCGCTGACGAATTTCGTGCGCGACACCGTCGTGCCCGAATCGCAGTTGCCCCTCCGCCTCACGGCCCACACTCCCTGCTTCCGCTCCGAAGCGGGCAGCGCCGGGCGCGACACGCGCGGCATGATCCGCCAGCACCAGTTCGACAAGGTCGAGATGGTGCAGATCGTGCACCCCGAGAAGAGCTACGACACGCTCGAGGAAATGACGCGCCACGCCGAGGCCGTGCTGCAGGCGCTCGAACTGCCCTACCGCGTGGTGCTGCTGTGCACGGGCGACATCGGCTTCGGCTCGTCCAAGACCTACGACCTGGAAGTGTGGCTGCCGGCGCAGGACACCTACCGCGAGATCAGCTCGGTGTCGAATTGCGAGGCCTTCCAGGCGCGGCGCCTGCAGGCGCGCTTCAAGAACGCACAGGGCAAGAACGAACTGCTGCACACGCTCAACGGCTCCGGCCTGGCCGTGGGCCGTGCGCTGGTCGCGGTGCTGGAAAACCACCAGCGCGAGGACGGCTCCATCGCCGTGCCCAAGGCGCTGCAGCCCTACCTGGGCGGCCTCGAGGTGCTGAGCGCCTGATCTTGCCGATGCGGGCCGAAAGCGGCCCGAAGTACTGCTAGAATCGCAGGCTTCGACAAATTTGCGTCTTGTGGAGAGGTGGCAGAGTGGTCGAATGTACCTGACTCGAAATCAGGCGTACGGTTTCCCCGTACCGTGGGTTCGAATCCCACCCTCTCCGCCAAGTGCTCAAGTCAATCAATAACTCGGCGCTTGTTTAGGCACAACCCCGCCGTCCTTCCAGCCAATGCGTTCGGTGATTGGTTTTCTGGAAGGTGAGGCGGCAGCCAAGCAGTTGCGCCGCCTGTGGCACTCGACTGCTGCAAACCTGCTAACGGTTTGTACAACCGGGCCGGTTGGATCCGCCTGGCGTTTGTCGAGACTCTCCGCCCTTCGCTACCCTTGCTCCCTCATGGAGCGAGAACTTGTCTGGTCGGCGATGCCATGGCCAGCCAGTGTCTCAGTGATCAGAAGCCCTGCCGCTGATCCCCTCTCCCGCGGCTCGCGCCCAATTCGGTGGGGTTTTGGTCGCCACCGAGCTTCCTCGCGCCACCCTCTACAGGATCGGCTGCGCAAGCTCGAGAAAGCGCCGCCGTATATCGCATCGAGTACCGTCGTCGACCCGACCGCCGAAGAAAATGTGCGCGCGGCGGTGATCAATGCCGGAGATGACCCCGGCCGCTTGTGCACGCAATACACGTAGAGGCGACGGCCCGTTAGGGCTGCTACCCAATGCCTCTTTGGTGCGCTCGAAGTCGCGTGTCTTCAACGCGTGCAAAGCAATCAGCGTCGTCAATCTTGCCAAAGACGTTCCACCGTGCGGGATCTGCTTTTGTGTTCCAACCCACCACGCTACCTCGGCAAACCGTCGACAGCTAGAGCGCGTGCCGCCGCAGATTGCAGGTGGACCACGAATGCGGAACTCACGTGGCCCGATCGCGGTGGCAACAAGCTCCTGAGCAGAGATGGCGAAGGCATTGCTACGGTCAACCTCTCGCTCAACTTGACTGGGGCTCAGGAGCAGCCCTCGTAGAACTCGAGCGTTTAGATGGGCCGATTGCCGTCATCGCGAGGAAGCGCAGAGGCAATCTCGCCTTGCCACGGGCATGGCAGTCAGAGTGAATGCGAGCCGCCGCTGGCACGAATGCGCTGGCTCGCGCATCGAACACGTAGTGCATCCATCCGCACGCCAATATCCTTTTGGCGAGGGTAATCACCTAAATATAACTAATACCACGTCCATAACAATGGTAAGACCATGAAGTGGATTGGGCGCAATTATCAGAGCCGCGACCTCGCAACGCCGCTATTGAGCGTTGCGAAGGTGTCGATCAGTTTCGGGGGTATCCGCGCGCTGAGCGATGTCTCGTTCGCAGTGGCCTCGGGCGAGGTTTGCGCTCTGATTGGACCCAACGGCGCTGGCAAGAGCACGCTCTTCAATTGCCTGTCGCGGCTCTATACCCCGAGCAGCGGCGAAATCTTCTTCGACGGGCACGACGTGCTGAAGGCTCCAACATCGGGGATCGCCAAAATCGGGATTGGGCGCACCTTCCAGAATCTCGCGCTCTTTGGCTCGATGAGCGTCAGGGACAACATTCTCGTGGGATGCCATTCGATCCTGTCGACCGGCCTGTTGCTCGACATGCTCGGCGCCGTGAGTTCCAGGCGGGTGGAGGAACAAGCGCAGGCGCTCTCAAACGAGCTCATGGACCTGATCGATCTTCGGCACGTCGCCGACATCGCCGTGGGCGAGCTGCCCTTTGGGACCCAGAAGAGAGTTGAACTCGCGCGTGCCCTCGCCAGCAGGCCGAAGCTGCTTCTCCTGGATGAGCCTGCATGCGGCCTGAATCACTCCGAGATCGGTGAGCTCGCACTGCTGATTCGGAAGATTCGCGATGACATGGGCGTTACCACTTTGCTTGTCGAACATCACATGGGCCTCGTCATGGGGGTGTCGGATCATGTGGTCGCGCTGAACTTCGGCAAGAAGATGGCAGAAGGCACGCCCAGGGAGGTGTCGGTCCATCCGGAAGTGGTCCGAGCCTACCTGGGCGAAGACGGGGATCCCATGGACAAATCGGCTGCACCACAGGCCCACCTCAGCTTGCACGAAGCATGAACTACGCATTGAGCCTGAGGAATGTGTCGGGGTCCTATGGTGCGACCGCGGCATTGCACAACATCACGCTTGACGTTGCGGTCGGCGAGGTTGTGGCTCTTTTGGGCGCCAACGGGGCGGGAAAGACCTCCACCCTGCGCGCAATCTGCCACATGATGATCCGCCCTCAAGGGTCGATCAATCTCTTTGGACAGTCGATAGCGAACAAGTCCACGGAGCAGATTGCTCGCCTGGGTGTCGGCCACGTGCCGGACGGCAGAGGCACGTTTCTCTCGCTTGCTGTCGAGGAAACCTCCGCCTTGGCCGCTTCGCACGACGAGATGTCTCGGGCTTGGATGCCGAGCTCGCTCGAATCTACGACTACTTCCCCCGACTGAAGGAAAGGCGGCTTCAGCAAGCCGGGACCTTGTCCGGCGGTGAGCAACAGATGCTCGCGATCGGAAGAGCGCTCATGGGCCAGCCACGGTTGCTGCTGCTGGATGAGCCCTCGTTTGGGCTTGCCCCGCTGGTTGTCAAGGAGATCTTCTTCATCCTGCGAAGGATCAACACCGAGCAGGGCGTTTCCATTCTCCTGGTCGAGCAGAACGCTGGCCTGTCACTTCGGTTCGCCAGCCGCGCCTATGTGGTGGAAAACGGGCGTGTCGTACTCGCCGGCACGGCCGATGAGATCAAGAGCAACGACGCGGTTCGCCGCGCCTACCTCGGCGACTGAGGGAAATTGAAGTGGAACAATTCCTTCATCAGGTGATTGCGGGCCTGGCCACCGGCGGCATCTACGCCAGTGTTGCGCTCTCGCTGGTCATGATCTACCAGGCGACCCAGCACATCAATTTCGCTCAGGGCGAGATGGCGATGTTCTCGACCTTCATCGCTTGGGCATTGATACAGGCTGGCCTCCCGTATTGGGTTGCCTTCATCGCAACGACTGTCTTCTCGCTTTTGCTTGCAGCGGTCGTCGAGTTTGTCGTGATCAGGCCGATGCACGACAAGCCGGTGCTTTCGGTGGTCGTCGTGTTCATCGGCCTGCTGGTGATCTTTCACAGCCTTGCAGGATGGCTGTTCGGATCGACGATACGCCAGTTCCCGAGTCCTTTCACCGTGGCGAACTGGCGCTTTGGCGAATTGATCTCGACGCATGAGCTTGGCGCCATCGTGGTCACGCTGATCATTGTTGCGCTGCTCTTTGCATTCTTTCAAAAGACGCCCTTGGGACTGGCCATGCGGGCGGCCGCGCAGAACCCTGCATCGGCACGTCTCGTGGGAATCAGTGTGAGCCGAATGCTCATGCTCGGCTGGGGCCTGGCTGGAGCGATTGGTGCAATTGCCGGAATGATGGTCGCTCCCGTGGTCTTCCTCGACGCCAACATGATGTCCGGCGTCTTGTTGTATGCGTTCGCAGGTGCTTTGATAGGTGGCATCGATAGCCCTGGTGGCGCCGTGTTGGGGGGCTTCGTCGTCGGGGTCTTGGAGAACCTGGTCGGTGCTTACGTCGTGGGGATGGAGCTCAAGCTCTCCGTGGCGCTGCTGCTGATCATTGGCGTGTTGATCGTCCGCCCCGCAGGGATGTTCGGAAAGAGGTTGATTTCCCGTGTCTGAAGCACAAGCCAAGCCGGCGGCTCGCAAGAGGATCCACGTGGATCCAACCGCCACAAGAGCCGGGCATGCGCCCGCCGTCGGGAAGAGGGGCAAGGCCGCAGCCATCGCCTGCTTGCTCGTCAGCATGGCACTGATCTTCATCTTGCCGGACTATCAACTTTTTCAGATGACCATGGTGGTCGCATACGCGATTGCGTTGATGGGTCTGAATCTGCTGACGGGCTACAACGGTCAGATTTCGCTTGGCCACGGCGCCTTCTTTGCGATCGGTGCGTACGCTGCCGGAGTTCTCATGAACGTCGCTGCAGTGCCGTACTGGCTCACCGTGCCAGTGGCCGCGCTGGTTGCGTTCCTGATCGGATATCTCTTTGGGCGACCGGCGCTGAAGCTCGAAGGCCTGTACCTCGCGCTGGCCACGTTTGCGCTTGGCGTCGCCTTGCCGCAACTGCTCAAGTACAAGCTGCTGGAGCCGTGGACGGGCGGGGTGCAAGGCTTGGTCCTGACCAAGCCAGACGCGCCGTGGGGCTTGCCACTGACGCCGGACCAGTGGCTCTACGCTTTTTCGGTCGTTACCGCGCTTGTGATGTTCTGGCTGGCCGCAAATCTCTTGAGCGGAGGGACCGGGCGGGCCATCCGCGCCATACGTGACCATTCGATGGCGGCCCAAGCGATGGGTGTCAACGCGGCGCACTACAAATCCCTCGTTTTTGGTCTGTCTGCGGCATACACCGGAGTGGGTGGCGCGCTTTCGGCCGTTGCGGTCCAGTTTGTCTCTCCCGATTCCTTCACGCTGTTCCTGTCGATTTCGCTGCTGGTGGGCATCGTCGTGGGTGGCGTAGGCACGTATTGGGGGCCGGTCATCGGGGCTTTCTTCATCATGTTTGTTCCTTCCATGGCCGAGCAGATCTCCAAAAGCGCCCCCTGGGCCGTCTACGGATGTGCACTGATTGCGGTCGTGTTCGTCATGCCTCGGGGCGTTGCCGGGTTGCGCCTGAGAAGTCCTTCGCGTGCAGGTACGAAGCCACTGGCGACGGCCATGTCCCAGATCAGAACTGAAACAAAGGAGATGACTCGATGACACACCGTTTCAAACTTGCGCTGGCCGTGGCCGCCGGCGCACTGGCGATTGCCAGTGGACAGTCCGCCTTGGCGAAGAAATATGACCCGGGCGCCTCGGACACGGAGGTGCGTATTGGCAACACGATGCCTTACAGCGGCCCAGCGTCTTCCTTCTCGGCTGCAGGAAAGGTGATTGGTGCCTACTTCCAGAAGATCAATGACGCAGGCGGGGTCAATGGGCGCAAGCTGACCTGGCTCAGCTACGACGACCAGTACTCGCCACCAGTGACGGTGGAGCAGACGCGAAAGCTCGTCGAGAAGGACAACGTCCTGGCGATGATGGGCAGTCTTGGCACGGCGACCAACACGGCCGTCTACCGCTACCTGAACCAGAAGAAGGTTCCTCAGTTGTTCCTGCTGACCGGGGCGCCGAAGTTCTCGGACCCCAAGAGCTTTCCGTACACCACGCCTTTCACGCCCAGCTTTGACTTCGAGGGCCGTGTGTTCGCCAACCAGATCAAGGCCTCGAAGCCCGATGCGAAGGTTGCGGTGCTCTACCAGAACGACGACATGGGCAAGGCCTACCTGGAAGGCCTCAAGGCCGGACTCGCGAAGGGCCAAATCGTGGCGGAGGAGAGCTACGAGTCGACGGACCCGACGGTCGACTCCCAGATTGTGAAGCTCAAGTCGTCGGGTGCAGACGTCTTCGTCAGTTTCAGCATGCCCAGAGCCGCGGCGCAGGCCATCAAGAAGGTGAAGGACATCAACTGGGCCGTGTCCGAGCAGTATGTCGCTTCGGCCTCCGCCTACGTCAAGACCGTCATGGAGCCAGCTGGCGTTGATGCGGCCAAGGGAGTCATGTCGACGATCTACTTCAAGGACGCTTCGGATCCTCGTTGGGCGGATGATCCGGCGACTCAAGAGTTTCGGGCGTTCATGAAAAAATACCTGCCCAACGAAGACGTCACAAATTCCCAGACTGTTCTGGGCTACACCATGGCGCAACTCATGGTGCACGTGATCGGCGCAGCGGGCGATGATCTCACCCGGGAGAACATTCTGAAGCAGGCGACCAACATCAAGACGCTCAAGCTTCCGATGCTCCTGCCGGGCATCGCCATGCAGACCACGCCGAATGACTACCAGCTGTTCGAGGCTTTTCAGCTGATCAAGTTCGACGGCAAGCAGTTCGGCCCGATCGGCACGCCGGTCAAGCCGTGAAGGGGCCCGCTTGAGGGCCATAGCGGTGCGTGGCGGAAGTGATTCGCTTCCACGGCTTGAACGAGTGAGCCTCTCTCACTCGTCGTTTGGACCCCATCTGGCTGGAAGGCCCCCTTCGACCTCGACCCTTCACCCAGGGGCGCAGGGCATCGGCTGCGCGCCCCCCTTGCCCTTGGCTCCCTGCCATCGACGTGTCTTGGCATCGAATGAAGCGGGATTCGGCGCTCGACTCTGTCGAAAACCCTAGGAATCCAACTTGTTAAATGGAAAGACCATTAGTTATTATATGGGCGTTCCCACATTGGGGAGGCTAAGGAACAGATGGTTGATCAGATTCAAGGAATGGCACCCACGGTATGGTTCGATGGCGGTGACGATGGCCGCGTGGTGGTTGCGGACTCGCTGAGCTACTTCGAGCACGAACCGTGGCTCAACGACGTGGTCCTGGGCGCGTCGTTCGCTGGAGCACCGACAGGCGCAATGCCTATGCGCCCCGGCGTGAAGGCGTGGATTGCGCACGAGGGCGGACCCGGTAAAGACAACGCGGGCTCCGGAGGACTGGCCCTCGCCGATCGGTTTGGTGTTCCTGCGGCGTCGATCGCGACGATGGAGGCAGGCCTGTCCGAGGGAATGACGCTCGTCACCGGCCATGTCCGCCAGGTCAACAAGGCCGCTGAGGCATTGGGCGTTCGAGTCGGCATGACGGGCGGCGAAGCCGGAAAGCTGATGTTGAAGGCGCCCAAAGGCCGCGCGATCAACTTCGATGGCATCGTCGATGAGGCCGTCCATGAGGTGGTCTCCACTGCGTCCGGCAAGATCTACGCGGTCTGGTCGTTCTCTCGCGTCGAAGGGGAGCATCCCAATGACGTGTTCTGCGTGGCGTCCCATGGAGGCAAGGTGATGGCGCAGTATGCGCTGCGGGCCCGTCCGAAGGGCCTGATTGCGAACGACGCGGGCATCGGCCTGAATCGCACGGGCATCAGTGGTCTGGACGCGGTCGAGGAGCTATGTGGAATCCCTGCTGCCACGGTCTCCACAGACAGCGCGAGGATCGGCGATGCCCTCAGTACCTACAACGACGGCGTCATCTCGGCGGCGAACAAGAGCGCCCAGGCATTGGGTGTGAAGGAAGGCATGCGAGCGTCCGAGGCCGCGGCACTCATGCTCGGTCACGTGCCCAGATAAGCGGGACGCGTCGCGCCGCCGGAATCAACGTAGGTACAGAGATGCAAGCACAGCAACGATTGCCGCTAGAGGCAGAATTCCCACAACCGGTCAAACGCGATCCAAGCAAGAGCACGCCGCTCGGTGGCCTGCGCGTGGTCGATTTCACCCACTTCATTGCAGGCCCGTTCTGCACCATGATGCTAGGGGAGTTCGGCGCAGATGTCATCAAGGTCGAAGCGCCCGGCAAAGGCGACGACTTTCGCCACTATCCGCCCGCCGAGCCCACGCTCGACGGTCAGGGCGCGCCATTCCTGTGGGGCAATTCAAACAAGCGAAGCATCACGATCGACCTGAAGAACCCTATGGGGCGGCAGGTTGTGCTCGACCTGCTTCGGGATGCCGATGTGCTGGTGGAGAACTTCTCCACGGGTGTCATGGAGCGGCTGGGACTGGGGTACGACGAGCTGGCCCGGCTCAATCCCAAGCTTGTCTACTGCTCCATCTCGGCCTACGGGCGTAAGGGGGAGTTCGCCGACCGACTCGGCTTCGACCCGGTGCTTCAGGCCGAGAGTGGCTTCATTGCCACCAACGGCTATCCCGATCGCGAGGGCGTGCGTACTGCTGCGTCGACCATGGACATTGCCACGGCAATGATGGCGTGCAACGCGGTCCAGGCATGCCTGCTGGCCCGTGAGAGGTCCGGGCGCGGACAGTATGTGGAGCTGTCGCTCCATGACACAGCGATGCTGATGATCGGCTTCCAGGCCATGCAGCACCTGTTCTCCGGTGTGGAACCGACACGCAATGGCAACACGAGTCCGGACACCGCACCCACCGGTGTGTTCAGGGCCAAGGACACCTCCTTCTACATCTCGTCTTCCAACACCGGGATCTTCCAGCGGCTGTTCGCTCAGGTCATCGAGCGCCCGGACCTCGCGGAAGACGAAGAGCTGCTGACCCGCGCGGGGCGTCTCAAGCGTCGAGATGAACTCTTCTCGGTTCTCAACGAGGCGTTCGGCAAGGAGCCGTGGTCCCACTGGCAGCCGCGCCTGCGCGCGGCTGGCGTCGCCTCTGGCCAGGTTCGCACGGTTCCGCAAGCCCTTCGGTCAAAGGAAACCGCGTCGCGGCAACTCGTGACGCGGATTCCACATCCCACCGCAGGGGAAGTGCCCAAGATCGCATTGCCTTTCATCTTCTCGGAGACGCCGCTGGCGGACCCGTTCGCAGCGCCCACACTTGGGCAGCACACCCTCGAGATCCTGGCCGACACCCTTCACTATGAACAGCGGCGCATCGATCAGTTGATCTCGGAAGGCGCTTTGGGACCGCCCACCTCAATCCGCTAGCGCACGGCCACGCCGACAGATGCGAAACCCAGAACGATGGAAGAGACACAATGAATGCACTGACACGGCTGATCACGCCCATTTCTCTGGGCCTGGCGGCAAGTTCCGTCACATTGACTACATGCGCCTGGGCGGAACAGTTTCCGAGCAAGCCAGTCACCCTGGTGGTTGCGGCCGCCGCGGGCGGGAGTTCGGACATCACTGCAAGGGCGCTTGCCGCAGGCCTCCAGGAGCGATGGAAGCAGCCGGTGGTGGTGGACAATCGAGCGGGCGCCAACGGAATGATTGCTGCGCAACTGCTGATGAAGTCTGCGCCCAACGGATACACGCTGATGCTCGGCTCGATCGGGCAGATGATGCTCAATCCGATCCAGCACGGGCCGCAGTACGAGCCCTCGAAGGCCTACACCATGATCGGGCAGGTGAGCAAGACCTACATGGTCATGGTTGCCGCCCCCGGCGCGCCGTATCAGACGCTGCGTGAGTATGTTGACTATGCCAAGAAGAATCCTGGCGGCGGAACGTTCTCGAGTTCCGGCACGGGTTCACTCATGCACATTGCCGGCGAGAGCATCCGTCAACAGTCAGGGGCATCCCTTACGCATGTGCCCTACAAGGGAGAGGCCCCCGCGTTGGTCGACTTGACCGCTGGCACCGTGGCAGCGGGTTTCGTCGTGGCGGGAACGGCGGTCCCACTGGTGGTGGCGGGCAAGCTCAAGGCGCTGGCGGTCAGCGACGCGAAGCGCGCTGCGGAACTTCCCACGGTTCCTACGGCAATGGAACAGGGATTCGAGGTGAACATGCCTGTATGGAACGGCGTTGTTGCACCCGCGGGCCTCGATCCGAAACTCGTCGAGCAGATCAACGAGGATGTGAACGAGGTCCTCAAATCCCCAGGGCTCCAGCAGCAGTTGCAAAGGATCGGTATCCAAACAGCGCCAACCAGCCCAAAGGACTTCTCGAAATACGTGATTGACCAGTCGGCCGAATGGAAGCGACTCATCAAGGACGGCGGCATATCCTTCCAATGACCGTACGGCACTGAACGCGCCAGATTGTGGAGATTGGACGGACCTTTTGCATGTCTTTGGATGGATTCTGTGAAAATGATGTTGATTTCCACAAATTCTCCAAGCGCTCTTCAGCGCAGGTGACGCATGAGTACTGAAGTTGAACAAGCGGCCGCGCCGCGCCGCACATTCCACCGGGTGAAGACGCCACGGGTCTTCGAGGGGGTGTGCGAACAGATCAAGAACAAATTGATGCTGGGCGAACTGAAGTCCGGCGATCGGTTGCCTGCCGAGCGAGATCTGGCCATGGAGTTCGGAGTAGGCAGGCCGGCCATCCGCGAAGCCCTGAGGACGCTCGAGATATCGGGAATCGTCGAAACGCGCAAGGGCGTCAAGGGTGGTGCCTTCGTGTGCGAAGGCAGCCCAGAAATGTTGACGCGATCGCTTCATGACCTGGCCATGCTGGGCCACATTTCTGCGAGCAGCCTGGCGGAAGTGCGCGTCATCATCAGTGGCGCAGTCGTGAGGCTGGCCTGCGAGCGCGGTGAAGCCGAGGATTTCGACGCGATCGAGGCCAACATCAAGGACATCCAGCGCTGGGCCGAAGCGGGCGATCTCACCCGGCGCGCGGAAGCCGCAGTCGAATTCTTCCAACTCATCGCCAAAGCGACAAGAAACGACGTCCTGGTCGTTTTGATGGACTCGCTGGGATCCATTCTTCGGTACTTCGCGATCGAGCGGCAGCCGGCCAAATTCCGACCGGAGTTGATCCCGGTGCGTCTGAACATGCTGAAGTACATGCGTGCCGGTGCGACTGCAAAAGCGGTGGCTGAGATGGATCACTACCTCGCGATCGTGCACAGCGATGTGCTCGACAGCCGCGGAGCGACGAAAGCGGCGAAGACAACTGCACTGAAGCTCAAGCCGCCAAGCTCCCAAGCTGCGCGCAGCACCGGCCGCTCGATCCGCAAGTGATTGGCGCGTTCGTGACCCTGGCGTCTCCTTCTTGACCAGCAACCGTCGCGAGGGCTCGAAGGCCCGCGCTGCGCATCTGCCCGCCTGAGGCAGCATCGGTACCGCCCCGCTTTCGACAGAGCCGTCGCCACGCTCCGCGTCTGCCCTTCGCGGGGCCGAACGGGGCAAGCAGCACACGTACTTCAAGTCCCAGGGACAACCCGTAGGGCCCATGTATTGCATGTAGCTGTCTAATGGACTTACCATTGCAAAAAGCCGCTCATTATTGAAGGCCGTTGATCAATGAGGACCACGAATGACTGCGCACACCCCGAACATGGCCAACGAGGCCCAACTGGCGCCCTTGGACTCTCGATATGTGTCCGTCGATGCCTTGCCTTGGAAGCCGACGCCCACGGCGGGCATCGACATGAAGATCCTGCTTCAGGACGAGAAGACGGGCCTCATGACCGCTCTCTTTCGATGGGAGCCAGGCACGGAACTACCGCTGCACGAACACGTCGAGATTGAGCAGACCTACGTCCTGAAGGGCAGCATCGTCGACGACGAGGGTGAGGTGCGCGAAGGCGACTATGTCTGGCGCCCTCAGGGCAATCGCCACATCGCGCGCTCGCCGAATGGCGCTCTGGTACTGAGCATGTTCCTCAAGCCCAACCGCTTCCTCGTCGGCGAGTTGGCTGGAAAAGAACTCAAATAGCTGCATGGCCGCCCGAGTCGGCGCACTCGGCAACTGATCGCTACATGGCGCTACTCCCTCCAATCCATCCATCATCGTCATCCCATGGCCATCATCGAAGAACGCTGCTACGTCCTGACCACCTCGGCAACACCTGCTGACTACCTGAAGCTCTATCAGGAAGAAGGACTGAATGTACAGAGTGAGGCGCTGGGCGCGCCACTTGGCTACTTTGCGACCGAAACGGGGGAGCTCAACGCCGTGGTGAGTCTTTGGCGCTACGAGAGCTTTGAAGATCGGCAGGCGCGTCGCGCGAAGCTGGCCGGCTCGCCTGCCTGGCAGGCGTATCTGGCAAAGGTCCGCCCGATGATCAGCACGATGAGCAATCGGCTGCTCGCGCCTGCTGCGTTCTCCAGCCTGCGATAAGCCGATGGGCGCCTGCTCCGCGGCTCACAGCTAGGGGATAACCCCTCTGTGCCCAAGTTGACCGCGCGATCGTACGCAGGCAAAATGGACGGACCATTTAATATATTGAACTATTTGGTCGTAGGAGCATAGCGATGGAGACAACCGTCGAGCCAAACCTTGATGTCAAGGAGTACAGGCGCGCATTGTCCTTGTTCCCCACCGGCGTCGCGATTCTGACGACGGTGTCGGAAGAAGGAGTGCCGATCGGTCTGACCTGCAATTCCTTCAGCTCCGTGTCGCTCGATCCGCCGCTGGTGTCGTGGGGCCTGCGAAAGGTCAGCCGTGCCGCCACGGCGTTCCGAAATGCCAAGGGATTCGCGATCAACATCTTGGCCGGTGCGCAACAGGGTCTTTCGGGGCGCTTTGCCAGCAGCGCCATTACCGACAAGTTCGAAGGCGTCGCATGGGACGCGGGAGTCAACGGACTGCCGGTATTGAGAGACTGCGCGGCAACCTTCGAGTGCTCGACCTTCGCCGTGCATGACGCGGGCGATCATTGGCTCTTCTTGGGGCAGGTTCAGCGCTTCGAGCACGAAATCAGCCACCACCCACTGGTCTTCTGCAAGGGCGCTTACATGCTGCTCAGCAAGGCCCTGATCGAGTCGTCCCAGCAATCGGCGACCCGCACCGCAGAGGTCGTCGAGGCTCGTCGACTTATCCACGGCGCTTTGCTGGAGCTGGCGTGCCGCAACGCGGTTGCCGAGGACATCAACGCGCTCGAAGCCAAGCTCGTCGAGATGGAGAAATTCGCGGAAGCTGGATTGCCTCAAGCTCGTGTCGAAGCGGGTGTCGAGTTCTTCAGGCTGATTGGCGCCGCGACCCACAACGAGATCGTGGCGACCTTGGCCAACAGCCTCGCCGATGTCATGCGTCAAAGCTTGAGCGATGCGGTGGCGTCCGCGCCGCGCAGTGAGCTTGTTCCGTTGCGCCGGGAGATCCTCAAGCACCTACGCACCCGGGATCGCGCCGCAGCGGAGCATGCGTTGGGCCGGTACTTGGACTTTCTCTCGCAGCCCGCTGAGTCTGCGTCGGAGGAGGTCCTGATGTCGAAGTTTCTTGCGTACAGCTCGCACTGAAGATGAGTCGAAGAGTTGCAATCATCGGCGCGAATGCTCTGCCCGTTGGAAAACTGCAGACGTCCAAAGATGACGCGCTGCAAGTCCTTGAGCATGAACTCATGGTCAAGGTTGTGCGGGATGCCGTGCACGACGCCGGCGTCGACAAGAAGGACATCCAAAGCGCGGTCTTCACCGTGCCACGCCCCTACACACGACAAAGCTACTTCCATACTTTCCTGACGAGTCATCTGCGACTGGCTTACACGGGCGTGGCGATGGAGGTCATGGGAAACGGCATGACGGGTGCATTGGCGTTCGACCAGGCGGCCAACCAGATTCTGCTGGGCCAGGCCGATGTGGCGCTGTGCCTGGGCATCAACATGGAGAGTGCCACGCCTTCCTACGATCACATGATGGCGAGCATGCGTAGCACGGGCGACGTTGACTTCCACACGCCTGGTGGATTCACGCCGATCTCTTGGTACGCGATGGACGCCATGCGATACATGCATGAGTACGGCGCGACACGCGCCGAGCTGGCGGCCGTCGCGGTGAAGAATCGCGGTCACGCGATGCGCAATCCGCTGGCGCAGTACCGCAAGCCACTGACCCTCGAGCAGGTTCTCGAGCAACGTCCCATCGTGGAGCCGCTTGGCCTCTACGACGTGCCCCCTCGCGGCGACGGAGCCGTCTGCGTGGTCCTCGCCTCTGAAGACGTCGCAAAGGGCCTGGGCAAGCCCTATGTGCTCCTGAGGGGGCGGGGCTTCTACCACGAGGGCGTTCATCAAATCGACGATGTCCCGGGGGACATGATTGCCTTCAATGCTGCGGCCACCGCGGCACGTTCGGCATACGAGGCCGGCGGGGTGTCGGCCGCTGACCTGGACTTCGCCGAACTGTACGCACCTTGCACAATCGTTGAGGTTCTGGTCAGCGAGGCCATCGGTCTGGTGGCGCGCGGTCATGGCGCGAAGGCCGCGGCCGAAGGTCGCACCCGTCTCGGTGGCGACATTCCGATCTCCCCATCGGGAGGCCTTACCTCGCGTGGCCATCCTGCCTTGGTGACGTCACTCTATAACCTAGTGGAGGTTGCGGAGCAGCTGCGAGGCCGGGCCGGAGATCGACAGGTCGCGAACGCGCGTCTGGCTGCGACAACGGGCGAACTGGGCAACTACAACGCAGCCATCGTCCATGTCTTCGAGGGGGTCCAATGATGCTCGATGTCCATCAGGTCGCCGGCCGGCGACCCTACCCACCGCGAGCATCCGCGTTCACAGAGCGCTTTTGGAACGACCTCGCTTCACGCCGCTTTTCGACGACGCGATGTCGGGCTTGCGGAAATCAGACCTTCCCCCCCAAGGTCGTGTGTCCACACTGCTGGTCCGAGGAGATCGAGTGGGTAGACATGCCAGTCGAAGGGCTGTTGTACAGCTGGACCCGCATCCATGCCGCCCCCGCAGTGTTTCAACCTCTGGCTCCTTACACGGTCGGCATTGTGGACTTGGAGCGCCGCATCCGGCTGGCGTGTCCTCTCGTCGTGCCTGACGGCGCCGGCGTGGCGGTGGGCAGCAAGGTGCGCATGGTCGTCATGGCATTCGAGGACGGGCCATTGTTCGC
Source organism: Comamonadaceae bacterium ALPHA2B (assembly GCA_005503065.1). Classification (GTDB taxonomy): domain Bacteria; phylum Pseudomonadota; class Gammaproteobacteria; order Burkholderiales; family Burkholderiaceae_C; genus Xenophilus. The sequence continues at coordinate 10,207 of SCOE01000032.1, read as the reverse complement.
CGCTCGCCTTCAAGGGCCGTGAGGTTCTATCTTTCTACGATGGCAGGCGCAACTTCCTGCGGATTTTGATACTCATTAGGAGCACTACATGACTGAAGTGATTGAGAAGCGCGAGATCGTCTGCGATGAAGTGAACGCATGGCGAAAGGAGACCCCTGGTGTTGAAGGGTGGACGCGTACGGCCCGACCGAACGATCCGAACAAGTACCTCATGGTGTCGGCTGACACCCATGCCAACGAGCCGCCGGATCTTTGGGAAAAGCGCATCGATCCCAAGTATCGGGACCGGTTGCCCAAGACATGGATCGACGACAACGGGGTTCGCTGGCGCAAATCGGAAGGCAACGATCGCCCCGATCGCCTGGTGCTGGCCGACCTGTCCGGCCAGGACCAGATCCGCTCTCGATCCGGGGCGGGCGCCAAGAATCGTCTGGCCGACCACGTGGTGGACGGCATTGATGCAGAGATCATCTTTCCGAACAAGGGCCTGGCAATGTGGTACACGCCCGACCCTGTATTTGCACAGGCCCAGTGCGCCGTCTACAACGACTGGGCGTGGGAGGAATTCGGTCCATACAGCACAAAGCTGATCCCGGTCGCTGCGATCTCGCCCGGAGATATCGAGGGCGCCGTTGCCGAGATCCAGCGCACGGCGAAGCTCGGCTACACCGCTGTCGCATTTCCGGTGAAGCCGATGTTCGGCCCTCCCAAGGTGGGAGAGCTCAACTACAACAACGCGGACTTCGATCCCATCTGGGCGGCGTTGCAGGACGCGGACATGACGCTGTGCTTCCATGTGGCAACCGGCATGGACCCTCGCACGACACGCGGTGTCGGCGGTGCCGTGGTCAACTATGTCTGGCATGCACTGGCACCGGCCATCTCGCCGCTGGTCAACCTCTGCGCGTCTGGCGTTATTGAGCGGTTCTCCAAGCTGCGTTTCGGCTCGGTCGAGGCTGGCATCGGATTCATTCCGTGGATGCTGGAGACGATGGACGAGGCCTACAAGAAGCATCACTTCGCCGTCCGGCCCAAGCTCAGGAACTTGCCGAGCGAATACTACAGGTCCAACGGCTTTTCCACGTTCGGTGAAGACCAGGCAGGCCTGGACTTCGCCCAGAAGTACGGCCTGATGGACAACTTCATGTGGGCGAATGACTATCCCCATCACGAGGGCACCTGGCCGCATTCCGCGGAGGCCGTCGAGCGCAACATGAGTGGTCTGAAGGATGAGGAGCGCGCCAAGATCCTGGGCCTGAATGCTGCACGTGTGTTCCGCATCGACATCGAAGCCGCCAAGAAGCCGCTTTGAGGATCGCCTGTCGGACCGGTTCTGCGCGACTCGGTCCGCATACTGACTAGAACATGGAGACCTACGATGAATACCCCACGCTCAGCGAAAACGGCCGAGTGCTCGATCAGTCGTCGACGTCTGCTCCTGGCGGCATCCGCGTCGATGCTCGGCGCCCTGCCGGGGCTCGTAAAGGCAGAGACCGCCTATCCATCGCGCGCCATCGAACTGGTGGTGCCGTATACGGCCGGCGGGACATCCGATCTCATTGGGCGGATCATCGCCAAGGGCCTCTCGGAGCGTCTGAAGGTTCCGGTCGTCGCGATGAATCGAGCCGGCGCCGCGGGGACGCTGGGCATGAAGGTGGTGGCGAACTCGCCGGCTGACGGCTACATGATCGGGATAGGCGGGAGCACGAACCTCGGCATCGCTCCGCTGCTCATGAGTCCCCCGCCATATGATGCGGTCCGCGATTTTTCGCCCTTGGTGATGGCGGCGCGCGCACCGTTCATCCTCGTTGCCTCCCCGCAGTCGAAGTTCCGCTCCCTCGAGGAACTGGTGGCTTTCGGCAAGGCGAACCCAGGCAAGCTCAACTACGGCTCCTCGGGTGTTGGTAGCAGCCACCATCTCGCCACGGTGTTGTTTGCACGTACGACCGGGTTCCAAGCAACGCACATCCCGTTCAAGGGGGGCGCTGAGAACGTGTCGCAATTGATGGCTGGCACCGTGGACTTCATGTTCGAGTCTTCATCCTCGATCCTGCCTCAGATCAAGGCGGATAAGGTCCGGGCGCTGGCGGTTAGCGGTGCGGAGAGATTGCCGGAGCTGCCGGATGTTCGGACTGCCACGGAGGCGGGAGTCAAGGACTTTGTGGTCGAGTCGACGATCGGCGTCGTGGGGCCGGCAAAGCTGCCGGCGGAAACACTGAAGACTCTATCGAGTGCGCTGAGGGAGGTCATGAGCGACCCCGTGGTGCGTGACGCGATCGCGAAAACGGGCTCGGGCGTGCCGCCGCTCGGAAACGATGAGTTCGCAGACCGGCTCAAAGCCGATGCACAGCGCTGGCGCAAGGTGATTGCCGACGCCGGTATGACTGGCGGTTGAGGTGGCGCGGCGCAAGGCCGCGCCGCACCTTCGCACAACAGCTGGCTGCTCCGTTGGCGAAGTAGCCGTGATGTAGCGCGCCCCTGGAGCGATCGATGCCGGTCCATTGGGCCGTCGCATCCGCCAAGTACCGGGTCGCACGTGACTCAGTCGCACACAGGTGCCACTGGCGGCTCTCCAAGTCGAACCGTAGCACCTGGGAAAAGTACTTAGGTTCAAATGGACCTACCATTTGTAAAGTCGGATATTTGAGTATCGAAGGAGTTGAGCGTGAGCACGTTGAAGTCGATTGGCGCGTTGATCGGCGGTGAAACTGTCATGGGAGGGGGGCGCGCCACGCGGCCTGTCGTCAATCCAGCCACGGGCGATGCTCTCGCTCAACTGACACTCATCAGCAAAGAGGACCTCGCTGATGCCGCAGAGCGAGCAGCAGCTGGGTTCGTCGAATGGAGCACCAAGACACCCATCGTTCGCTCTGGCGTGCTCAGAAGCGTCGCGGACGCCATGCGCCGTGACGCCAGCCAGTTGGCCCGGATGTTGACCGAAGAGCAAGGCAAGACCCTCAGGGAAGCGAATGGCGAGGTGGCGGGCGCTGCAGATCTCTTCGACTGGCTGGCCGAGGAAGGCAAGCGCATGTACGGGCGCGTTGTTCCCTCGCGGGCGCAGGAGATCCAGCAGATGGTCCTGCTCGAGCCGATCGGTCCCGTTGCCGCCTTCTCTCCATGGAACTATCCGCTGGCGCTGGCAGCACGGAAGGTGGCACATGCGCTTGCCGCAGGATGTTCGGTCGTGATCAAGCCTGCCGAGGAAGCACCGAGCGCAGTACTGCATCTGGCGCGTCTATGTCTTGCGGCAGGCGTCCCCGCGAACGCCATCCAAGTGGTGTTCGGGCAGCCTGAATTGGTGTCGGAGACGCTGATCCAATCGCCCCACATACGGAAGATCTCGTTCACCGGATCGGTGCCGGTAGGTCGCCATCTGGCGCAGTTGGCCGGGCGAGCGCTGAAGAAGGTGACGTTCGAGCTCGGCGGCCACTCGCCCGTCATCATCATGGATGACGCCGACCTGGATCGCGCGGTCGCGCAGTCCGTCGCGAGCAAGTTCCGGAATGCCGGGCAGATCTGCATCGCACCCACCCGATTCTTCGTGCACGACGCGATCTTCGATGCGTTCGTGAGCCGCTTCTCCGCACAGGCGGAAGCGTTGCGGATGGAGGACGGCTTGCTCGACACCTCGCAGATGGGGCCGCTGGCCCATGAGCGGCGTCTCGACGCCATGGAAGACCTCGCGCAGGACGCCGTAGCGGCCGGTGCGAGGGTCGCGACCGGCATGGTCGAGCGGGCCAGAGCCAAGGGATTCTTCTGGAAGCCGACGGTGCTGACTGATGTTCCTCTGAGCGCCAAGATCCTGCACGAAGAACCCTTCGGCCCGATCGCGCCGTTCGTACGATTCAGCTCGCTCGAGGAGGCGATCAGGCTGGCCAACGACGTGCAGTTCGGCCTCGCCGGGTACGCCTTCACCCGTTCGCTGAAGACTGCGCGCCAGATCCGGGACGGTATCAAGGTGGGCGCGCTCGGAATGAACACTTGCAACGTCACGGCGCCGGAGATGCCCTTCCTTGGAATCAAGGACAGTGGCTTGGGCGTCGCGCAGGGACGGGAGGGTCTGCTCGACCACATGAACATCAAGTCCTTCTTCCAAGCCGATTGAACAATTCAACCAGAGGAGACATCGATATGAAACTGAAGACCGTCGCAGCTGCACTCGCCCTGGGCATAACCGGGCTTGCTGCGTGGGCGCAACAGCCGCCCGTGAAGATCGCGGCTGTCTACGCGATCACCGGGCCCGTGGCGCCGTACGGCGTGCCCCAGCAAAAGGCTGTCCAGCTGCGCGTCGAGCAGATCAACGAGCGCGGGGGCTGGAAGGGAAGAAAGGTCGAGGTGATTTTCTATGACACCGAAGGAAACGGGAACAAGGCAGTGCAACTCGTGCGCAAGGCCATCGAGACAGACAAGGTCGACCTGATCCTTGGTCCCTCGACGACCGGAGAAGCCCTTGCCGTTGCACCGATCGCCAACTCGAGCCAGGTGCCGATGATCACGCACTCCGGCGCGCAGAGTGTTGTGGATCCCGCGACGCCATACGTCTTCCAGACGGCCCAATACGACCGCGTCGGGGTGCCCGTCGTCCTGAAGGAATTCCAGAAAAAGGGTTTCAAGAAAATTGCCTTGCTGTCGTCGACTGACGGGTTCGGCCAGTCCGGCCTCGCGCTGTTCAAGGAGATGACCCCGAAGTTCGGGATGACCCTGGTCAACGAACAATTCGACCGACAGGACACGGACATGACGGCCCAGGTCCTGCGCGCCAAGCAGTCGAACGCAGATGTCCTGCTTGTTTGGAGCACATTCCCCGCGCCGGCGATCATTCTGCGAAACGCCAAGGCGATGGCCTATGCCAAGCCAATCTACAACAGCTTTGCCATGGCGTCGCAGGAGTTTCTGAAGCAGTCGGGAAGCGCCTCGGAGAATACGTCTGTCATGACGGCGGCGATGCTGATGCCCAGTGCGCTTGCGGACAGCCATCCAAACAAGTCCGTCATCATGAAAGACTACAACGCGTTCCAGGCACGCTTCAATGAGGCGCCGAACCCCAGCGCGCAGCACGCGATGGATGCGATGGCGATTGCCGACGCCGCCGTGGCGCGGATCGGCGGAGCGATCGACCGTCAGTCGCTACGAGATGCGATCGAGAAGACCGATATGCATGGAGACAACGGCTACTTCAAGTTTTCCCCCACCTCGCACGGGGTGAGCGACCAAGATCCGCCCATTGTGTTTCTCAAGGTCTTGAACAACGCGTTCACCGCTCAGTGATCAGCGATCGCCCACGCGACTGAACGCGCCATCCTATGGACCAGATCTCAATGGCCGCGCAGATCCTGGTTTCAGGTCTGCTCATCGGCTGCATCTATGCGCTCGTTGCCTGGGGGTTCACGATCGTCTACAACGCGACGGGCTTGATCAACTTCGCGGCCGGCGAGTTCGTGATGATGGGCGGGGTCATCTCTGCTGCGTTCAACGCGAAGCTGGGCTGGCCGCCGATCGTCGCAGTGCCCCTGACCATTGCGATCGTGGCGGCGATCGCGGCTCTGATCGATTGGGGATGCCTGCAGCGAGCGCGCCGTCAGGCGCACCTGACGCTCGTGATGCTGACGATTGGCCTGGCCATCGTGCTGCGTGGCGCCATGCTGTTCTCGGCGGGGAAGGACTTCCAATTCCCGCCATCGTTCACTGAGGTCGAAATTCCGAGCATGCTCGGCATCAACGTCCCTGCGCAAGGCGTGTGGATCGTGGGCACGGTGTTCGCGGTGGCGATGCTGCTCTGGCAACTCTTTGCCCGGTCTTGGCTCGGCTGGTCCATGCGAGCGGCTGGCGAGAACCCGAGGGCGGCATTGCTCATGGGCATCTCGCCAAGACAGGTGTCGACGATCGCATTCGCGATGGCTGGCGCGATGGGGGCCTTGGCTGGCGCACTGATTGCTCCCCTGGCATCGGCCAACTACACGAGCGGGCTGTTTTTCGGTCTGAAGGGCTTCTCAGCCGCAATCCTGGGTGGGATTGGCAGCCCGCTTGGTGCCGTCGTCGGAGGACTGCTCCTTGGCGTGATCGAGAACGTCGCCGCGGGTTACGTGTCGTCTGGTTGGAAGGATGCCATTGCACTGGGCATCCTCATCGTCGTTCTCCTCGTGAAGCCGACTGGCATCTTCGGTGGCTTGAGCGTCAAAAGGGTCTGAAGATGTCGGAGTTGAAACAGGCATACACCAATAACCTTCGAGGGCTGGCGTCGACCGCGGTACTGCTGGCACTCGTGGGTCTGTTCGTTGGGAACGCGTTCTATCTCACCACACTGATCTTCGCGCTCATTGCGGCGATCTCTGCGGTGGGTCTCACCTTGCTGTTCGGATTCACCGGACTGGCATCGCTCGGACAGGCCGCATTCTTTGGATTGGGCGCATACAGCGCTGCGCTGCTCGTCGAGCGATTGGCGTGGCCGCCGCTGGCCAGCCTGCCTGTCGCCATTCTCCTGCCGGCGACGGTGGGCTGGATCATTGCGCGGCCGTTGCTTCGCCTGTCGGGCACCTACCTGACCATGGCATCGCTGGCCTTCGGGGTTGTGATGTACCTGGCGTTCAGCCAAGCCAGTGCGCTGACCGGTGGTCTGGACCCAGGGTTCATGCTGAATCATGCATTTGCGGTCGGGCCGTGGAAGTTCGATGGTACGAAGGACATGTTCTGGGTCTGCAGCGCAGCCATCCTGGCGACGCTCTATCTGGCGATCAATCTGGTGCACTCGAGGTTCGGGCGTGGTCTGCGCGCACTGAAAAGTTCGGAGGCTGCGGCTGAGGGCGTTGGCATCCCCACCGTGAGCTACAAGACGGCCATCTTCTCGATCGCAGCGGGAATGGCAGGGCTTTCAGGCGCGATGTACGCCTTCTTCATGCGCTCCTTCAACGCCACCGCCTTTGGGTTTTCGTTGTCCATCGAGCTTCTCATCATCGTGATCGTGGGATCGCTTCGATCCGTCTGGGGTGCGTTGTTCGGAGCCGCAATCATCACGGTCTTGCCGGCGGCGCTTGAGCACTTCAATGACTACAAGCTCTTCATCTATGGGGTGGTGATGGTTCTCATCATGCTATTCCTGCCCGACGGACTGTTTCACGGTGTCGTGGAGGGTGGTACGCGACTTCTTCGTAGAAAGGTGGCGCGATGAGCCTGCAGGTCGAGAACCTAACCAAGAAGTTTGCTGGCCTGACAGCGGTCGACCAACTGAGCTTCACGGCCGAGAAGGGCAAGGTAACGGCCCTGATCGGCCCGAATGGTGCTGGCAAGACCACCATGTTGAGCATGGCCAGTGGACTGCTTTCCCCGACGTCGGGCTCCATCACGTTCGGTGACGCGGTCCTTACCGGGCTGCCGGGTCACAGGATCGCCCGTCACGGCATCGCCCGCACGTACCAGAACCTTCAGATGTTCGAGGAGATGAGCGTCCTGGAAGTCGTGATGACCGGAGCGCATGGCCTGGGTCGATCAGGACCGGTCGCCGCCATGTTGCGTCTGCCATCCGTACGGCGCGAGGAAAAGAAGTTCGAGCAAGTAGCACGAGAGGCCTTGGATCGCGTGAACGTGCCCTCAAAGCTGTTGGCGCGCGAATCAGCGTCGCTCCCCTACGGACTCCAACGTCGAGTCGAGATAGCGCGGGCGCTGGTTGCCGAGCCCCGGCTGTTGTTGCTGGATGAACCTGCGGCGGGCTTGAACCCAACGGAAACGGAGGAACTCTCACGCCTCATTTCGGGCCTGCGAGACAGTGGACTCACGGTCCTTCTCGTAGAGCACGACATGGAGATGGTCATGAGTTTGTCGGATGCCGTCGTCGTGATGAACTTCGGGAAGCTGATTGCTGTGGGGACACCATCGCAGGTGCAGTCGAACGAACAGGTGGTCGAGGCCTATCTGGGCGTGGAGGACGTCGGTGCTTGAGCTCGCTAACGTTTCGGTCCGCTACGGCATGATCGAAGGACTGCGGTCGGTCTCGCTGTCCGTCAAGGAGGGACAGGTTGTCTCTCTCGTCGGCGCCAACGGAGCGGGCAAGTCCACGCTGCTCAATGCCATCTCGGGCGTCGTCCCGGTGTGCGGGGGGCGGATCAGCTTCCAGGGGAAGCTGATATCGCAGATGTCTGCATCAGAGGTGGTCGGGCTGGGCGTCGTCCAGGTCCCTGAAGGTCGCCGCGTGTTCGCCCAGATGACTGTGGTCGAGAACCTGCGTCTCGGCGCCTACGTGCACCGGAAGCAGTTCAAGGCTTCGGAGATGGATGCTGTGTTTGATCTCTTCCCGCGCTTGGCGGAACGGCGCCAGCAGCTTGCCGGGTTGATGTCCGGTGGGGAACAACAGATGCTGGCGATCGGGCGGGCGATGATGACCAGACCGAAGCTTCTCCTTCTTGACGAGCCGTCCATGGGACTGGCTCCGCTTGTCGTGAAGACCATCTTCGAGGTTCTTCGCATGCTCAATCAGCAGGGCATGGCGATCTTGCTTGTGGAGCAGAACGCCAAGGCCGCTCTTCGGCTCTCCGATTACAGCTATGTGCTGACGACGGGGTCGTTGACCAGGCAGGGCCCGTCAAGAGATCTGCTTGACGATCCGAAGATCAATGAAGCATTCCTCGGGCGGCAGGTCGTGATGACCCATTGAGGTGGATGCGCGGCTGGTCTCTCGAGGCCAGCGTGTCGCGCGAGCGTTTCAACTTTCAAATGAACACACAAGCCAAGCAGAGCGACAGCTTCGACTTCATCATCGTGGGCGCTGGCAGTGCCGGCTCTCTGCTGGCTGCACGGCTGGCCGAGGGGGGCGAGTATTCCGTGCTTGTTCTGGAAGCCGGTGGATCCGATCGAAGGCTTTGGGTGCACGTGCCTATTGGCTTCGCCAAGACGATCTTGGACAAGTCGATCAACTGGGCATACCAAACGGAGCCGCAGGCAGAGCTCAACAATCGGTCGATCTACTGGCCTAGAGGCAAGCTGTTGGGCGGCTCCGGAGCGATCAACGGGCTGGTTCACATCCGCGGCCAGCATGAGGACTTCGAGTCATGGAGGCGGTCGGGCTGCGACGGTTGGGGATGGGATGATGTGCTTCCATATTTCAAGCGCATGGAGGATCACTACCTTGGCGCATCTGCTTTGCACGGGGCCGGGGGGCCGATTGCCGTGCACAAGCCGCAAGATCGGTCCCCGCTCGGGCAAGCGCTGATCGAGGCCGCGGCCAGGTCTGGGATACCGCCGAACGACGATTTCAACGGCGAAACGCAGGAAGGCGCCGGCGACTACGATCTGACCATCCGTAAGGGGCGTCGATCCAACTCAGCGATGGGTGCCCTCAAGCCGGCCTTGTGCACGGGCCGGGTCCGGCTCGAGCTCCATGCGATGGTGCAGCGAGTCATCTTCGAAGGCAGTCGAGCGACCGGCGTGGAGTATCGGATCGGCGATGGGCCGCTGGTGTCGGTACACGCCACACGCGAAATCGTCCTTTGCGGTGGTGCGATCAATACGCCGCAACTTCTGATGCTGTCGGGGATCGGCTCGGCGGCCCTGCTGGAGGCCCATGGCATCGAGGTCGTGGCCGATCGTCCTGAAGTGGGAAGGAATCTGCAGGACCATCTGGTCGCCCGGTTCGTCTTCAAGACCAGGCGGCCGATCACGCTCAACGACAAGATGAAGAGTCTTTGGGGCCGTTTGGGCATCGGAATGAACTATGTGTTCCGACGCCGTGGCGCGCTCACCTACGCTGCTGCACAGGCTGGAATGTTCTTCAAGTCCGAGGGCAGCGTGCCACGGGTCGACGTCCAGGCTTTCTTCTCGCCATACAGCGCGGACGGGGCGGGCAAGTCCCTGCATCCGTTCTCCGCGTTCACGCTGACGTTGACACAGTCGTGGCCGACCAGCCGCGGATATATCGCCCTTCGCGACGCAGATCCCGGGACGCCGCCAATCATTCAGCCCAACTACTTCAGCACGGCGCACGACCGCGAGTTTTTCGTCAAGGCCATGCGCCGGGCTCGTCAGATCGTGGATGCGGAACCGATCCGCAGCGAGATCTCGGAGGAGTTCAAGCCCGGTCCACTGGTGCGCACCGACGATCAGATCATCGACTGTTGGCGCCGACCGGAAATTGAGCCAGTTATGCGGGTAGTACCGAAGTAAAAGTGAGCCAGGTGTTCAACCTACCCTGCTGTTTATTTAAGCAGCGGGGTTCGAAGAG
>SCOE01000031.1 GCA_005503065.1 Comamonadaceae bacterium ALPHA2B | reverse complement strand
TCCCCAGCCCCCTCCCCGGCACCGACTCCCGCTCCGAGTCCGGCGCCTGAGGCGGTCAATGCGAGCTTCCGTTACCTGCCCGGGTTCGTACCGACAACGACGCAGAGCGACCCGCCCAGCGCGTCGGTGGTGCAGTACCAGAACCATCTCAATGAGCAGGGCACGCAGGGCTATCGGCTCGTCTACACCGCTCCGGGCCTGTCGCCCAGCGACCACGTTGAAATGCTGGTCAAGGATCAGGAGACGAGCTACGCCTACGAAGGGCGTGCGGTGCCCTTCGACATCCGGAACATGGAGGCAAGCTACTTTCCGGCCCTGCTTTCCGCGCTCAATGCCGCCGGGGCGGCGGGCTGGTCCTTCGTGCGCTCGTTGGGCTCGACAGCGAACGACAGCCAGGACGGCTTCGTCAACTGGGTGCTGTTCCAGAAGAGCAAGGACACTGCCTTCGAATACACCATGATCGACGTGCCGCAGACCCTGGACAGCTATGTCAGCCAGTCCAATGCGCTGGGTCAGCAAGGCTATCGGTTGTGGACCGAACAGACCTTCGGTTCGGCGACCAGGATGATCTTCATGCGCGAGATAGGCTCGCCGGCCCAGTACGCCGTGCAGGCTGTGCATTGGGACAGTCTGGCCCAGGACTATGCGGCCTTCCTCAATGTGCAAGGCGCGCAGGGCTGGCGGCTGCAGTTCCGTCCGGTCCACGGGTGGACGGACGACGTCTTCGTGAAGGACACCACGCAGGCGGCCACATTCGAGCACATGATCGATACCAGCCCCGGCAACGAGCTGTTCATGAGCCAGGGCGTCGTCGATCAAGCCAATGCTCAGGCCGCGCAGGGCTGGCGCTATTTCCGCAAGAATCTGAGCACCGCCATCTATCTGAGGACCACCGGCTGCAGTGGCACGATCACCATGTCGCTGTGCCTGACGGCGAGCGAGTCGCAATACGACCTGGAGTGAGCCCGGCGGGCTCGGACCCATGCCTGCCTCGGATTGATGGGCGCGGCTGCCATGTTCCGAAGGGGCATTCGGATGGGCATTTGACACCGTGCACGCCTTCCGCCCCAATCGCCGCATGGACCTTGAACTCGCAGGCAAGCATGTGCTCATCACCGGGGGCAGCAGGGGCATCGGCCTGGCCTGTGCGCGCGCCTTCCTGCAGGAGGGTGCACGCGTCAGCCTCGTCGCGCGCAACGCCGGCACGCTGGCGCGGGCGGCGCTGGGCCTGGCCGATGCGCATGCCGACGCCGAGCGGCGCATCGCCACCTTCGCCGCCGACCTCACCGACGCGCAGGCCACGCTGACGCTGGCCGAGCGCATCGAGCAGGCGCACGGCCCCGTCGACGTGCTGGTCAATTCGGCCGGCGCCGCGCGGCGCACGCCGCCCGACGAGCTCGACGCCGCCAAGTGGCACGCGGCGATGGAGGCGAAGTACTTCACCTACGTCCACATCATGGACCCGCTGGTCAAGCGCATGGCCGCACGCGGCGCGGGCGCCATCGTCAACGTGGTGGGCGCGGGCGGCAAGGTCGCCAGCCCGACGCACCTGGCCGGCGGCGCGGCCAACGCGGCGCTGATGCTGGCCAGCAGCGGACTGGCCAATGCCTACGCGGCGCGCGGCGTGCGGGTGAACGTGGTGAACCCGGGGCCCGTCGCCACCGGGCGCCTGCACGAAGGCGCGAAGGCCGAGGCGCAGCTGCTGGGCATCTCGGCCGACGAGGCACTGGCCCGCGCCAACCGGCAGCAGCCCCTGGGCCGCGTGGCCGAGCCGCGCGAGATCGCCGACGCGGTGCTTTTCCTCGCCTCGGCGCGCGCGAGCTACATCACGGGCGCCGTGATCGCGATGGACGGGGCCAAGTTTCCGTCCGTCGTCTGATCGGCATTGCTATCGATTCGATAGCTGCTTGCGCCCGCCGGACGGGCGCTGCGGGCCGATTTGGCTTGAAACCCGTCAGATCTTGAACGCGCGCCGCGAGGCCTCGGACACCAGGTCCAGGTACTCGTGGTGGCGGCGCAGGTAGCCGGCGATGAACTGGCACACGGGGATCACCTGCTGCCCCTCGGCGCGCGCGGTGTCGAGCACATGGCGCGCGATGGCCGAGCCGACGCCCTTGCCCTCGAAGGCCGGGATGACCTCGGTGTGCGAGAAGAGGATGCCGTTGGCCAGCGGGCTGTACTCGACGTAGGCGGCAAGCTGGTCGCCCTCCCAGGCCTCGAAGCGGTTGCGTTCGGTGTCGCGCGTGAAGCGCAGCTCGGGTGCGGTCATGGCAAGGGGGCTCCGTGGTGCATGTCAGGCGTTGCTCTTCATCCAGCGGGCCAGGTTGGCGGCGGCGGTGGCGCGCACCTTGTGGCGCAGCATCGGCGTCCAGCCCAGCAGCAGGCCGGGCGTGCCCAGCGCCTGGCGCGACCAGGCCCAGAAGTCGAAGCGGTCGCGGTGCGTGGCGATCAGGCCGTCGGGGGTGAAGGTGAAGGCGGCGTCGATGTGGTTGTCGACGATGCGGCCGGTGCTGCTGAAGCGGTAGTGCGCGTCCCAATGGGCGCTGCCGCGCGCGCCGTCGGCCTGCACGTCGCGGTATGTGAGCTTCCACACGTCGGCACCCTTGTCGCGCGTGGCGCCACACAGCATCTTCCACATGCTGCCGACCTCGCGCCGGCCGCGCAGCGAGAAGGCCTCGTCGTCGAAGGCGGCGTCCTCGGCGTAGCAGGCGGCCATGGTGTCGCCATCGAGTGCCGCGAAGGCGTCGTAGAAGCGGCGGATCGTCAGGGCGTTGTCGGCGGGCATGGGGCTCCTCGTGGCGGCGCGATGATAGTCCGCGGTCCTGCGTCAGTGCGGCGACTGCAGGCGGGTGACGAGCGTCTGCAGCGCATGCTGCACCGTCGCCAGGCGCACGGTGCGCCGGTCGCCATCGAAGCGGCGGCGCTCGGTGCGCGTCGCGCCGTCGACCGACCAGCCGAACCACACCGTGCCCACGGGCTTCTCGGGCGAGCCGCCGGTGGGCCCGGCCACGCCGGTGACGGCCACCGCCACGTTCGCCCGCGAGCGCGCGATCGCGCCCTCGGCCATGGCGCGCGCGACCGGCTCGCTCACGGCGCCGTGCGCGAAGATCAGCTTCGCGTCCACGCCCAGCGACTCGGCCTTGGCCTCGTTGGAGTAGGTCACGAAGCCGCGCTCGAACCAGGCGCTGGAGCCCGCCAGCTCGGTGCAGGCGCCGGCGATCAGGCCGCCGGTGCAGCTCTCGGCCGTGGCCAGCTGGCGGCGCTGCGCGATCAGCAGCGCAGCGAGCTGCGCCACCAGGGCGGGGATGTCGAAGTCGTCGTCGTTCATCGGTCTTACCAGGCACGCAGGAGGGCCATGACGATCAGGGTGCAGAAGGCCGCGACCAGGTCGTCGAAAAGGATGCCGAAGCCGGCCTTCGGCCAGTGCGGCGAGCTGCCCGGCGCAGCCTTGTAGAGCCGGTCGGCCCAGCCCACGGGGCCCGGCTTGGCCGCATCGAACACGCGGAACAGCACGAAGGCGACGAACTGCAGCCACAGGCCTGCAGGCGTGACCAGCCACAGCACGATCCAGAAGGCGACGACCTCGTCCCACACCACGGCCCCCGGGTCGGCGACACCCAGGTCGCGCGCGGCGCGCGTGCAGGCCCACCAGCCGACCGGCAGCGACACGAGGATCAGCCAGCCGATGGCGGGTGCCGGCAGCCAGCGCTGCAGCACCAGGAAGGCCACCCAGGCCCACAGCGTGCCCACGGTGCCGGGCGCGACGCGCGACAGGCCCGAGCCGAAGCCCAGTGCGATGGCATGCGCGGGGTGCGACCAGCAGAAGCGCCAGTCGGGGCGGCGCGGCGCCACGGTCGACGAGGAGGAGGACGAAGAGGAGGGGAACGCGCTCGGCGCGGGGTCGGTCATGCGGGAAACAGGGGCAGGGCGTCGCGTGAGGCGAAACGAAGGCATCGCGGGGCGATGCGCCGTGGCGCGATGGTATCGGCTCCATCGCGCCGCGGCCGCCCGCGCGCCTTCTCAGCCGAAGTGGTCGAAGCTGGCGAAGCGCTGCTGCACCGGCCGCCCTGCAGCGTCGACGATGCGCAGCCCCGGTTCGGCTTCGATGCGGCCGATGCGGGCGACGGGCGTGGCGCTGGCGCGGCCCGCGGCCTCGACCGCCTCGCGGCGCTCCGCGGGCGCGGTGAAGGCCAGCTCGTAGTCGTCGCCGCCGGCCAGCGCCAGTGTGCGCCAGGTTTGCAGATCGAAAAGGGCTGCGGCGCCCGTCCCGCCTGCGCGAGCAGCTATCAAATCCGTAGCGGCGTCAGCATCCAGCGTGGCCCCGACGCCGCTGGCGCGCAGGATGTGGCCGAGGTCGCCGACGAGCCCGTCGCTGATGTCGACCGCGCTGGTCGCAACACCCCGCAGCGCCTGGCCCAATGCCACGCGTGGCGTCGGCTGTTCCATGCGCGCGCGGGCGGCGGCGAAGACCTCGGCCGGTGCATCCAGCGTGCCGCGGAAGATTTCCAGCGCCAGCCGCGCATCGCCGAGCGTGCCGCTGACCCACACGTCGTCGCCCGGCCGCGCGCCCGAGCGCAGCAGGGCCGCGCCCGCCGGCACTTCGCCGAAGACGGTGATGCAGATGTTGAGCGGCCCGCGGGTCGTGTCGCCGCCCGCGACCTGGCAGCCGTGCGCGTCGGCCAGCGCGAACAGGCCGCGCGCGAAGCCGGCCAGCCATGCCTCGTCGACCGAGGGCAGCGACAGCGCGAGCGTGAAGGCCAGCGGCTTCGCGCCTGCGGCCGCGAGGTCGCTGAGGTTCACCGCCAGCGCCTTGTGGCCGAGCCGCGCCGGGTCCACGGTCGAGAGGAAGTGCCGCCCCTCGACCAGCATGTCGGTCGAGACGGCCAGCTGCATGCCCGGCGCCGGCGCCAGCAGCGCGCAGTCGTCGCCCACGCCCAGCGCCAGGCCGGTACCGGGCCGCGCGGGGCGCGCGAAGTAGCGCGCGATGAGGTCGAATTCACCCATGGCTCAGGTCGGCAGACAAGCTCGCGGCTCGCGTGAAAAAGGGGCGAAGTATATACTCAAATGTATATCCATCGGAGCTTCGCACCATGTCTACGGCCCGTGTCTTCATGTCGGGAAACAGCCAGGCTGTCCGGCTTCCCAAGGAGTTTCGCTTGAAGGGCGCCGAAGTGGAGATCTTCCGCCGCGGCGACGAGATCGTGCTGCGCGAGCCTGCGCGCGGCATGATCCGCGCATTCGAGGCCTTGAGCCGGCTGCCGGATGACTTCATGGCCGACGGCCGGCGCGACGATCCGCCCCAGGTACGCGAAGAGCTCTGATGGCGATGCGCTTCCTGCTCGACACCAACATCTGCATCTACGTGCAGCGCAAGCGCCCGCCGGAGGTGCTGGCGCGCTTTTCGAAGCTGAAGGCGGGCGAAGCGGCCATCTCGGTCATCACCTGGGGCGAACTGCTGTATGGCGCCGAGAAGAGCATGCAGCGCACGCGCGCAATGGATGTGCTCCACGAATTCGCATCGCTCATTCCGGTCCTGCCGATGCATGAGGATGCCGGCGCCCACTACGGCGCCATTCGCGCCGCGCTGGAAGCCAAGGGCCAGCCCATCGGCGGCAACGACCTGTGGATCGCGGCCCATGCGCGCAGCGCCGGGCTGACCGTGGTTACGAACAATGAGCGCGAGTTCAAGCGCGTACCGCAACTCAAGGTCCAGAACTGGGCGGCCTGAGTGGGCCTCAAGGTGCAGGCGTCCTGAACCTCAGCGCTCCCTGCCGCACCACCTCGGCCAGCAGCTTCTCGCGCCCCTGGCGCTCGCGCAGCCAGCGCGCGTCGTTCTGGCTCGCCTCGACGTCGGTGCGCAGGCGGGCGAAGGCGCGGGTGGCGTCGAGCGTGGCGGCGTGGGATTCGAGCTGGGTCATGGTGCGCAGGATGTGCTCGCGCAGCGGCAGGTGGTCGCCGGTGGCCGGGTCGACATACACCGCGTCGAGGCCGAAGCGGCAGGCCTGGAAGCGGTTGTAGGTGTAGACGAGGTAATCGTCCTCGCTCGGCATGAAGGGCTGCTCCTGCAGGAACCACGAGGCCAGCGACTGCACATAGCCCGCGAGCGCCGCGGCGCGCTCCACCGTGAGCGGCGTATCGAACACGCGGATCTCGATGGTGCCGTACTCGGGCTTGGGCCGGATGTCCCAGTAGAAGTCCTTCATGCTCTTGACGACGCCGGTGCGCGTCATGCGGCCGAAGTAGTTCTCGAACTCCTTCCAGCTCAGCGTGAAGGGCGCGCGGCCCGAGAGCGGGAAGGCGAACACCGAGTTCAGCCGCGCCGAGTCGAAGGCGGTGTCCTGCCCCTGCACGAAGGGCGAGGAGGCCGACAGCGCGATGAAGTGCGGGATGTAGCGGCTCATGCGGTGCAGCATGAGCAGCGCCGCGTCGGCATCGGGGCAGCCCACGTGCACGTGCTGGCCGAAGATGGTGAACTGCTTGCTCAGGTAGCCGTACAGCTCCGACAGCTCGCGAAAGCGCGGCTTGTCGTAGATGCGGCGCTCGTGCCATTGCTGGAAGGCGTGCGTGCCGCCACCGACGATGGCGATGTTGAGCTTGTCGGCCGTCTTCACCAGCGCGTCGCGGATCGGCGAGAGCTGCGCCAGCACCTCCTCGGCCGAGTGGCACACGTCGGTCGAGATCTCGATCATGCTCGAGGTCATCTCGGGCACCACGCTGCCGGGCAGCTCGAACTGCGCCATGCCGCGCAGCATGTCCTCGGCGTAGGGCGCGAGGTCGTAGTCGTGCGTGTTCACCAGCTGCAGTTCGAGCTCCACGCCCAGCGACAGCGCCTTGGAGCTGCTGAAGGGCTCCAGCGGGACCATGCGGCTGTCGGCCTGGCTCTTGAAGGCGGGCGCGACCAGCGTGTCGGGCACCGGCGCCGACGAGAAGGGCGAGGAAGGCGGTGGCGTGCTCATCGTTGGGTGTCCTCCGCGGCCACGAAGGCCTCGGGCCGCCAGGGGCGGGAGCTCTCGCCGGCACCGTAGATGGCGACGGTGGCCAGCACCGCGCCGACCACCTCCATCACCAGGATGGCGGGCAGCGCGACCTGCGTGATCATGTGGCCCAGAAGCGGCGAGGCCGTGACGAAGGTGGATGCGATCAGCAGCGCGATCGACGACAGCGGCGACATCGCGCAGCCCATCCAGATCGCCTGCCGCCAGCTCGCGCCGCTGCCGGGGTTGGCGATGGCCACGCCGGCGATCTTGGCGAAGCTGCGCACGCCGATCAGCGCCAGCACGGTGGTGGCCACCGGCAGGCTCCATTCGGCCTGGGCCGCGACCATCGACACCAGCACGAACATCAGCATCGTCACCAGCGAGGAGGCCGTGCCCAGCTGCCGCGGCCACACCCAGGGCCGCGGGTTGAGCAGCTTGAGCAGCACGCCGCCGATCAGCGCGGCCAGCGGCGCCGCGCCGCCGAAATAGGTGGCCACCGCGGCGCCGGCGGCGATGATCGCCAGCAGCAGGATCGAGGTGTTCTCGCTGGTCGGGCTCATCACGCGCAGGGCCGAGCGCAGCGCCAGCGCCATCAGCGCACCGACCACGAAGGACAGGCCGACGACCACCATGACCGGGTACACCTTCTGGAACAGGCCCAGCGGCGTGCGCTCGATCAGGCCGGCCTGCGCGTAGCCCAGCATCAGCGCATAGAAGGTGTTGAGCGTGGCCAGCGTCATCGCGCGCTCGGTCACGGGGCCGGAGGCGCGCGTGTCGATGGCCACGCGCGACAGCACGGCCGGCGAGGCCGCCACCGCGATCAGCGCCAGCGGCACCGCCACGGGGTCGGGCACGTCCAGCCAGTGCATGGTCCAGAAAACGGCGAAGTAGGTGAGCGTGGATTCGACCAGCGACTGCACCAGCACCATCGGGTTGTGGCGGAACCAGCCCAGCGGCAGGCGGCCGCCGGCCTCGAAGAGCACGATGGCCACGCCCAGCTCGAGCAGGAAGAGGGCCGTGCCCTGCAGCGGCCAGACGGCGCCCTCGAAGCCCGCCAGGCCCACCGCCGTGCCCACGAGGGAGTAGCCCACCACCTTGGGCAGGCCCATGTAGCGCTGCACCAGGTGGCCCACCGCGGCAGCCGCGGCGACGAGCAGGGCCCACCACACCGTGGGCAGTCCGGCCGAGGGGCGGATCCATTCGGACCAGAAGCCCAGCAGATCGGAAGAGAAGAAAGACATCGATGAACAGGCGTGAATCGTGGCGATGCGGCGTGCGCAGCGCCGGGAAGAACAACAGGGCGGCGGACCGCGGCGCGGATCAGTGCAGCACGCGCGAGGCGCCGGCGAGCGGGCCGGTGCCCGCATCGGCCTCGAGCGCGAACATCGGAATCGGCACGTCGAAGCGCTCGCCCGTCTCGCTCACCACGAAGTAGCTGCCGTGCATGGTGCCGCTGGGCGCATGCAGGCGGCAGCCGCTGGTGTAGCGGAAGGACTCGCCGGGCGCGAGCAGCGGCTGCTGCCCGATCACGCCCAGGCCCTTGACCTCCTGCGCGTGGCCCGATTCGTCGTGGATGAGCCAGTGCCGCGCGATCAGCTGGATCGCGACCTCGGCCACGTTGGTGACGGTGATCGTGTAGGCGAAGGTGTAGATCTTCTCCGCAGGAGAGGACTGGTCCGCCAGGTATTGCGGCGCCACTTCGACGGTCATCGGCGGGTTGGACATCCTCCGATCTTAGTGGCGTGACATTGTTCCGCGCCACCGCGGCCCTGCTGCGAAAATGCGGGGATGACCCCGAGCCCCACCTTCCGCATCGCGCCCTCCATCCTCTCGGCCGACTTCGCGCGCCTGGGCGCCGAGGTGAGCGACGTGATCGCCGCCGGCGCCGACTGGATCCATTTCGACGTGATGGACAACCACTACGTGCCCAACCTCACCTTCGGCCCGATGGTCTGCGAAGCGCTCAAGCCGCACGCGAAGAAGGCCGACGGCACGCCGGTGCCGGTCGACGTGCACCTCATGATCGAGCCCGTGGATGCCCTGGCCGCGGCCTTCGCGAAGGCCGGCGCCGACTACATCAGCTTCCACCCCGATGCGTCGCCGCACACGCACCGCAGCGTGCAGGCCATCAAGGCGGCAGGCTGCAAGGCCGGGCTGGTGTTCAACCCGGCGCGCGGGCTGGAGATCCTGGACTGGATGATCGACGAGATCGACCTCATCCTCATCATGAGCGTGAACCCGGGCTTCGGCGGCCAGAGCTTCATCGACTCGGCGCTGCGCAAGATCGAGCAGGCGCGCAAGCGCATCGACGCCAGCGGCCGGGACATCCGGCTGGAGGTGGACGGCGGCATCAAGACCGAGAACATCGCCCGCGTGGCTTCCGCCGGTGCCGACACCTTCGTCGCCGGCAGCGCGATCTTCAACGCGCCGGACTACGCGGGCGTGATCGGTGCGATGCGCGAGCAACTGGCCGGCGCGCGTTGAGCACCCGGCCGCCCGGCCTCAGCGCTTGAGTTTTTCGTACGTGCGTTCCGTCACCGGCCCGCGGTCCGTGTCGACCGCGCCGCGCTCGACGTCGTCGTGGGCGCGGCGGCCCACCTCGGGCGGCTGGCCGTCCTTCGTGGCCTGGCTGTCGGCCGACTGGTCGCGTTCGTGCGGCAGGCGCGGCGCCGATTCGCCGCCCTGTTCAACCTTGGTCTGGCCGCCCTCGGCGTCGCGCAAGGGATCGTCGGGTTTCGGGCTGGCGGGTGAATTCGACATGTCATGGTCTCCTGCGACTCGTGGCCTGTCATGGTGGCGCGGGCGCCTGCCGCCCCTGGTAGGACGGACCGGGCGCCCCGCGTAGGCCAGGGGTGTGGAGGGTCAAATCGGGCTGCAGCGTCCGCCGGATGGGCGCGGCGCGCTCCTGATTTCATAGCAACTCCGGGCCGGCCCATAATCCTTCGATGCCTGTGACTCCCCCCGACGACACCCTGCGCACGATCGGCTACGCGGCCCTCCAGTCCGGCCCGCGTCTGCTCGTGATGGGCGGCGTGCACGGCGACGAGACCTGCGGCACCGCTGGCATCGAGCGCGTGCGTGCCGAGCTCGACGGCGGCACGCTGACGCTGCGCCGCGGCCAGCTGACGATGGTGCCGGTGGCCAACCCGCTCGCGCGGCGGCGCCTGCAGCGCGAGGGCGAGCGCAACCTGAATCGCTCGTTCCAGCCGCGCACCGCGCCGGTGGACTACGAGGACCACCTCACCAACCTGCTGTGCCCCATCATCGACCGGCACGAGGTGCTGCTCGACCTGCATTCCTTCGAAAGCCAGGGCGAAGCCTTCGCCATGATCGGACCGCGCAACAACACGGGCACCCTGGAGCCCTTCGGGCGCGCCGAGGAGGAGGGGCGCCTGGCGCGCGCCCTGGGCACCCCCACGGTGGTGGAAGGCTGGCTCGACATCTACGCGGCGGGCCTGGCGCAGCGGGCCGGCGGCGCGGCGCCTACGGCGGACGAGATCGCCTACGGCTGCGGCACCAACGAGTACATCCGCAGCCGCGGGGGCTACGGCGTCACGCTCGAATGCGGGCAGCACCGCGACCCGGCCGCGCCCGGCGTGGCCTGGCGCGCGATCCGCCGCACCCTCGCCCTGCTGGGCATGGCCGAGCTGCCGCCCGAACTGGCCGATGAACCCCAACCGTCCCACCCGCGGCTGCTGCGCCTGGCCAGCGTGACCGACCGCCTGCACGAGGGCGACCGCTTCGTGCGCGAATGGGCCACCTTCGATGCCGTGTCGGCCGGCGAGCCCATCGGCCACCGCCACGACGGCACCTTGCTGGTGGCGCCCGGCGACGGCTTCATCGTCTTCCCGAACGCCCGCGCGCTGCCGGGCAGCGAGTGGTTCTACTTCGCCACGCTGAGCGAGCGCCGCCTGGGCTGAACACCTGGCCTTCGGCGGTAACGACGGCCGCCGGCTCGGCTTCCTTCCTACAGCGCGACAGGCGGCGCAGGCGTAGCCTCGGCGCCCCTGGAGGAAAGGAAAACCCCATGCCCGCCTCGAAGAAAGCCGCCAGCGGTCGCAAGACCGCCTCATCGTCACGCAAGCCGGCCGCCAGGGCCCAGGACGCGGCCCGCCACGCGCCGGCGCCGCGCGTGCTGTGGAAGGGCGCCATCAGTTTCGGCCTCGTGCACATCCCGGTCGCGCTGTATTCGGCCACGCGCGACAGCGGCGTGGACTTCGACTGGCTCGACAAGCGCAGCATGGACCCGGTGGGCTACAAGCGCATCAACAAGAAGACCGGCAAGGAGATCACGAAGGAGAACATCGTCAAGGGCGTGGCCTACGAGGACGGCCAGTACGTCGTCCTGAGCGACAAGGAGATCGCCGACGCCTATCCCAAGACCACGCAGACCATCGAGATCGAGAGCTTCGTGCCGGCCGACGCGATCCCCTTCGTCTACCTGGAGCGGCCCTACTACGTCGCGCCCATCAACCGTGGGGCCAAGGTGTATGCGCTGCTGCGCGAGGCCCTGCAGCGCAGCGGCCGCATCGGCATCGCCCGCGTCGTCATCCAGACCAAGCAGCACCTGGCGGCCATGATCCCGGCCGGCCCGGGCCTGGTGCTCAACCTGCTGCGCTGGGGCGCCGACATCCGGCCCTGGGAAGACCTTCCGCTGCCGGCCGAGGACGCGAAGAAGGCCGGCATCACCCCGCGCGAGCTCAAGATGGCGGAGCAACTTGTCGCCGACATGGGCGCCGACTGGGACCCCGAGGACTACCAGGACGAGTTCAAGAACCAGATCATGGCGCTGGTCGACCGCAAGGTCGCCGCCGGCCAGACCGAATCCGTCACGAAGCCCGATCCGGTGGAGCGCACCGAAGGCCAGGGCGCCAAGATCCTCGACCTCACCGAGCTGCTCCAGCGCAGCCTGCGCAACAAGGGCCGCGGCGGGCGCGGCGGCGGTGCGGCGCAGGACGCCGAGGGCGACGACGACGATGCGGAGGACGAGGCGCCGGCCAAGCCGGCGGCACGCAAGCGCAGCAGCACGCCCGCCAAGCGCGCCACCTCGACCCGCACCGCGGCGCAGAAGCGCCGCGCCGCCTGATCGACCCCATCGCAGCGGCCGATGGCAACGAAGAGAAAAGCTTCCGCACCGCCCGGCACCGGGGACGGCGCGGCCCACCGCGCCCTGGCCGACTACCGCCGCAAGCGCGACTTCGCGGCGACGCCCGAGCCTGCGGAGGGTGGCCAGCCGGCGGCCGGCGGGCTGGCGTTCGTCGTGCAGAAGCACGACGCCTCGCACCTGCACTACGACTTCCGGCTCGAACAGGGCGGCACGCTCAAGAGCTGGGCCGTGCCCAAGGGCCCCTGTCTGGATCCCAGCGTCAAGCGCATGGCCGTGGAGGTGGAGGACCATCCGCTGGCCTACGGCGGCTTCGAGGGCACCATCCCCGAAGGCCACTACGGTGCCGGCACCGTGATCGTCTGGGACCGCGGCACCTGGTGGCCCGAGGGCGACGCGCGCCGAGGACTCAAGGAGGGCAAGCTCAAGTTCGAACTGCGCGGCGAGAAGCTCAAGGGCCACTGGACGCTGGTGCGCATGAAGCCGCGCGGCAGCGACAGGAAGCCGACCTGGCTGCTCATCAAGGAGAAGGACGCCCAGGCCCGCCCTCTGGGCGAGTACGACGTCGAGGCCGAGGCACCCGACAGCGTGCTCGCACGCCCTGCGCCCGCGGCGGCCCGCAAGCCGGCTGCCGCGGCACCGGCGAAGGCCAAGGCGGCGACGCCGTCACGCGCCCCCAAGACCCCGTTGCCCGCCGAGCTGTCACCGCAGCTGGCCACCCTGGCGACCGCCCCGCCGGCCCACCCAGAGGAATGGCTGTGGGAACTGAAGTTCGACGGCTACCGGCTCCTGACGCGCTTCGACGCGCAGGGACGCGTGCGCTGCTTCACCCGCAACGGCCTGGACTGGACCTCGCGCCTGCCCGAGCTCGCCAAGGACCTGGAGACGCTGAAGCTGCGCTCGTCATGGCTGGACGGCGAGATCGGCGTCGAGAACGCGCAGGGCGCGCCCGATTTCCAGGCGCTGCAGAACGCCTTCGACCGCCACGCCACGGGCGGCATCGTGTACTGGCTCTTCGATGCGCCCTTTCTGGAGGGCCGCGACCTGCGCGACCTGCCGGTGCAGGCGCGGCGCGAGGCGCTGTCGCAGCGGCTGGATGGCCGAACGCCGCCCGCGCTGCGCTTCAGCGAGGCCTTCGACGCGTCGCCCGCGGACCTGCTGGCCTCGTCGGCGCGCATCGGCTTCGAGGGCATCATCGGCAAGCGCCGCGACGCACCCTACGTCTCGCGCCGCTCGCCCGACTGGATCAAGCTCAAGAACCACCGCCGGCAGGAGTTCGTGATCGGTGGCTACACCGCCCCCAAGGGCACGCGCCAGGGATTCGGCGCGCTGCTGCTGGGCGTGCACGACGCGCAGGGCCGCCTGCACTATGCGGGCAACGTCGGCACCGGTTTCGATGCGCAGCGGCTGGCCGACGTGCATGCCCGGCTGCGCCGGCTCGACACCGACACCTGCCCCTTCGATCCGCGGCCGACCGGCCTGCGCGCAGGCACGGTGCAGTGGGTCCGGCCGCGCCTGGTCGCCGAAGTGGAATTCGGCGAATGGACCCGTGACGACCGCGTGCGCCAGGCCGTGTTCCATGGCCTGCGCACCGACAAGCCGCCGCGCCAGATCGTGCGCGAACATGCCCAGCCCGTGGATGCCCCTGCCATGCCCGCTTCGTCTTCCTCCTCCACGCCCGCCAAGGCCCCTGGCAAGGCGGGCGGCCTGCGCATCACGAACGCCGACCGCGTGATCGACAAGGCCAGCGGCACGACCAAGGGCGATCTCGTGCGCTACTACGCCGAGGTGGCGCCGCTGATGCTGCCGCACTTGAAGGGCCGGCCGGTGTCGCTGGTGCGCGCACCCGAGGGCGTGGGCGGCGAGCTGTTCTTCCAGAAGCACGCGCAGCACACCGAGCTGCCGGGCGTGAAGCTGCTCGACCCGTCGCTCGACCGAGACCATGACCCGCTGCTGCAGATCGACGCCGCGCGCGGGCTGCTGTCCGCCGCGCAGATGAACACGCTGGAGTTCCACACCTGGAACGGCACCTCGAACAAGCTGGACACGCCCGACCGCATGACTTTCGACCTCGACCCCGGCGAAGGCGTGGGCTGGCCGCACATGCAGGAGGCGGCGCTGCTGGTGCGCACGCTGCTCGACGAACTGGGGCTCGTGGGGTTCCTCAAGACCAGCGGGGGCAAGGGCCTGCATGTGGTGGTGCCGATCCGCCGGCAGCACGGGTGGGACACGGTCAAGGACTTCTCGCGCGCCGTCGTCGCGCACCTGGCCCAGACCATTCCGGAGCGCTTCGTGGTCAAGAGCGGGCCGAAAAACCGTGTCGGGAAGATCTTCGTCGACTACCTGCGCAACGGCTTCGGCGCCACCACCGTGAGCGCCTGGTCGGTCCGTGCGCGGCCCGGGCTCGGTGTGTCGGTGCCCGTGGACTGGGACGAGCTGCCACAACTCACCGGCGGCGCGCAGTGGACGCTGGCCGACGTGCGCACCCGTTTCGAACCCGGCAACGCGCCCTGGGATGGCATGGAGCGCGCGCGCAGGGGGCTGGCCGGCCCGATGAAGCTGCTGGGCTTCACGCCCGAAGACGCGAAACGCTCCTGAATCGATAGCTGCTCGCGCCCGCCCGGCGGGCGCTGCAGGCCGATTTCGCTTGCAAGCGGTGTGCGCGGCTCAGCCGCGCACTTCGTCCGTCACCACCTCGAAGCGCTGCAGCGTGTGCTCGCCGAAGACCATCGTGATCGGCACGTCGGCCGCGTCGCGCCCGCGCGCAATCACCACGCGGCCGATCCGCGGCACGTTGTGGCGGGCGTCGAAGGTGTGCCAGCGGCCGCCCAGGAAGACCTCGAACCAGGCGCTGAAGTCCATCGGGTAGGGCACCGGCGGCACGCCGATGTCGCCCAGGTAGCCGGTGACGTAGCGCGCCGGAATGTTGAGGCAGCGGCACAGCGTCACCGCCAGGTGGGCGAAGTCGCGGCATACGCCCACGCGGTCGCGAAAGCCCCCCAGCGCGGTACGTCCTGCGAACGCCCGCTGGTAGTCGAAGCGAAGATGCTGGTGCACGAAGTCGCACACCGCCTGCACGCGCGCCCAGCCCAGCGGCGTTTGGCCGAAGGTCTGCCAGGCGAAAGGAAGCAGTTCGCTGTCCACCTCGCAATAGCGGCTGCCGAGCAGGAAGGGCAGGGTCTCGACCGGCAGTTCGTCCACCGGGTGCTGCCAGGCGCCGTAGTCGACCGGGTCGGTCCAGCCGGTGTCGTGGATCAGCGCCTCGTTGTGCAGCCGCACGCGCTGCACGCCCGCCGGCACGCGCACTCGCGCGCAGCGGTTGCCGAAGCTGTCGGTGTACTGGTCGGTCCAGAGCGGCGGATCCACCACTGGGTGCTCGGGCGCCACGAGGTCGCGCGCCCGATCCGGGTGCACCTGCAGCAGGAAGATGAGCGCGGTGGGGCCGGTGAGCCCCAGCTCGATGTCATAGCCGATGCGGATGAGCATGGTGCCTCCCTTCAGGCGCGGATCGAAGTGAATGGTGTGTGAGCACGGAGTGCCGATGCTAGAAGCGTGCCGGCGTCGCCACGGAGCCGCCACGGCGCGAGCGGCTGTAGTCCGCCAGCGCACGGGCGCAGCGTCGGTGCGGTCCTACCGTGGGCAGCTTGGCGCTCCCACAGTGCACGACGCGCGGCCACTACGTGCAACGGATCATGCGCCTCCTACGCTCCACGCTCGCTCGCAGAAAAGCTGCGGCGCAGGTTTCTCCCCGATCTGTTCAACCCCTTCTTCTGGAGCGAATCATGGAACTGGCATCGCTGTTCGGTGCGATCAACGGCCCCTGGGTGGACGACGTGCTCGTCTGGGGCGTGGCGGCATTGACGGGCGCGATCGGACTGGTGGCCCTCGTCAACGCGTTGGACATGTTCCTCGATGCGGAAGCCGGCTGAGGCCGCTCTCCTTTTTCTGTTGTTTTCTCCCTCTCCTTCTTCTCGATGACATCCAGGAACAGCAAGCCGCCTGCGGCGCGGCGCGCCAAGGCAGGCGACCCGTCGCTGGCCAAGCAGGAACAGCTCGCGGGCTTCAGCACGGAATTGCCGCTGCCGTACCTCACGACCAACCAGGGCACGCGCATCGCCGACAACCATAACTCGCTGCGTGCCGGCGTGCGTGGTCCCTCGCTGCTCGAGGATTTCATCCTGCGCGAGAAGATCACGCACTTCGACCACGAGCGCATTCCCGAGCGCGCGGTGCACGCGCGCGGCAGTGCGGCGCATGGCGTGTTCAGGGTCTACAAGTCGATGTCGCAGTTCACGCGGGCCGCTTTCCTGCAGGACCCGCAGGTCGAGACGCCCGTGTTCGTGCGCTTCTCCACCGTGGCCGGCGGCGCGGGCTCGGCCGACACGGTGCGCGACGTGCGTGGCTTCGCGGTCAAGTTCTACACCCAGGAGGCCAACTACGACCTCGTGGGCAACAACATCCCGGTGTTCTTCATCCAGGACGCGATGAAGTTCCCGGACCTGGTCCACGCCGTCAAGCCCGAGCCGCACCACGGCATGCCGCAGGCCGCGAGCGCGCACGACACCTTCTGGGATTTCGCCTCGCTCATGCCCGAGACCACCCACATGCTGATGTGGGCCATGAGCGACCGCGCCATCCCGCGCAGCTACCGCATGATGCAGGGCTTCGGCGTGCACACCTTCCGCTGGGTCAACGCGCACGGCGACGCACACTTCGTCAAGTTCCACTGGAAGCCCAAGCTCGGCGTGCACGGCCTGGCGTGGGACGAGGCGCAGAAGATCGCCGGCAAGGACGCCGACTTCCACCGCCGCGACCTCTGGAACGCGATCGAGAACGGCGACTTCCCGGAGTGGGAGTTGGGCGTGCAGCTCATCCCGCAGGACAAGGAGCATTCGCTGGGTTTCGACCTGCTCGACCCCACCAAGCTCATCCCCGAGGAAATGGTGCCCATCACGCCGGTCGGCAAGATGGTGCTCAACCGCAATCCCGACAACTTCTTCGCCGAGACCGAGCAGGTGGCATTCCACCCCGGCCACGTCGTGCCGGGCATCGACTTCAGCAACGACCCGCTGCTGCAGGGGCGCCTGTTCAGCTACACCGACACGCAGCTCTCGCGCCTGGGCGGCCCCAACTTCCACGAGTTGCCCATCAACCGTGGCGTGTGCCCCTTCCACAATTTCCAGCGCGACGGCATGCACCGCCAGACCATCGGTCGCGGGCAGGTGGCCTACGAGCCGAACTCCCTGGCCAACGGCGCGCAGTTCCGCGTCGACGGCGACAGCGACGGCTTCGTGAGCTACCCCGAGGCGGTCGAGTCGCCCAAGATCCGCCGCCGCAGCCCCAGCTTTGACGATCACTTCACGCAGGCACGCCTGTTCTTCAACAGCCAGAGCGTGGCAGAGAAGGAACACATCGTCGCGGCTTTCCGTTTCGAGCTGTCGAAGGTGCAGGTGCCGGCCGTGCGCCAGCGCATGGTCGACAACCTGGCGCAGGTGGACGAAAAGCTCGCACGCCGCGTGGCCGAGCCACTCGGCATCGAGCCGCCCGACGCCAAGGCCGCCGCGGGCCAGGCGGGCTACCGCGAGGCACGCATCCAGCTGCCGATCGAGGAGGCGCCGTCGCTCAGCATGCTCGGCACCGGCGATGGGTCGGCCAAGACACGGCAGGTCGCGATCCTCGTGGCCGACGGCATCGACTCGGCCTCGCTCAAGCCCATCCGCGAAGCCGTCGAGGCGGCGGGTGCGCAGTGCAAGGTGGTCGGGCCCCGACTGGGTAGCGTGACAAGTGCCTCCAAGCGCCAGATCGTGGTCGACGCCACCTACGTCAACATGCCATCCATCATGTTCGACGCGGTGCTGGTGCCGGCCGGTGCCGAGGGCGTGCAGGCGCTGCGGCAGAACGGCGATGCGCAGCACTTCGTGCTCGAGGCCTTCAAGCACTGCAAGGCCCTGTGCCTGGTGGGCGAGGGCGTCCAACTGCTTGCTTCGGTGGGCGTGGAGGCTGGCGGCCAGGCCCCTTCGGGTGTGGTGGTGGCCGACACGCCACCCGTGCAGACCGGCGACACGGAAGCTGCCCAGGCGATCGCGCAGGCCTTCGTCGCCGCCATCGGCAAGCACCGCCACTGGGACCGCGCGGGTGTGGAGGCAGTGCCCGCCTGAACGCGTCCACGCAGGCTCGAACGCGAGCGCCGGCCC
This sequence comes from Comamonadaceae bacterium ALPHA2B, assembly GCA_005503065.1. Lineage (GTDB taxonomy): Bacteria > Pseudomonadota > Gammaproteobacteria > Burkholderiales > Burkholderiaceae_C > Xenophilus. The sequence continues at coordinate 46,416 of SCOE01000031.1, read as the reverse complement.
CTGGGGCCGGCGCTTTTTTTTAAGGGATGTCGTCGCCCGCCATCGCCTCTAGACCATAAGCGTTAGGCCATCTTGTGAATTGGCCCGCCGGGGGGGGCTTCCTAGACTCCGACCGCGATGTCTGAGAGGCGCACACGTTCATGGCGTCGAGAGTCCACGCTCGCGGACTGCAGACAGAGCGTGGGGGTCGAATGGAACGGTTGACGAACACACACGGCGGGCCGTCCAGGCACGCGCGCTTCACGCGGCTCCTGCAAGCGGGGGCCATCGCGTCCTGGCTGGCGACGGCGCTCATGGCCCACGCGCAGCCCGCGCCGGATGCCGAAGCCGCGGCCAGTCGGCAGGAGCAGGCCCGGCTGGCCGATACCGACACGCTGCTGGCCCTCACCAACGACGGGGCCATCCTCTACAGCCAGGACAAGGTCAAGCTCAGCGGCTACCAGTACTGCAGCCAGGCCGTCGCGCTGGCCGAGGCGGGCGAGTTCCGCCAGAGCGTGCGCGCGGCGAGCAAGGCGCTGCACCTGGCCAACACCACGCGCGACCCCAACCTGCTGGCCATGGCCAACCGCGACCTGGCCATCGTCTACAGCTACTCCGGGCAACTGGAGAAAGCCGAGCAGTTCGCCCGCGATGCGCTCAAGCAGCCGGTGCGCGACCCCAAGCTCGTCGTGGGCCCCGCCAACAAGGTGCTGGGCGACGTGGCTGCGCGCCGCGGCGACTACGCCGGCGCGGTGCGCAGCTACGACGAGGCGCTGGCCGGCAGCTCGGACCGCTACGCACCGCTGGTGCGCGCATCCCTGGCCAATGCCCTGATCGAATCGGGCGACACCGGCCGTGCGCGCCAGGTGCTCGATGCGATGGGCACCCCGCGCGAGGCCCCGCTCGCCGCGCAGCTGGAGCGCACGCGCGCCAACCTGCTGCTGGCCGAGAAGAAGCCGGCCGAGGCCAAGGCGCTGTACACCGCGCTCACCACCCGGCAGATGGGCACCGACACCGAGTACTACCGCCTCTGGGCCTGGGACGGCGTGGCCCGCAGCGACCTCGCGCTGGGCCAGAAGCAGGCGGCGGCCGATGCGCTGGGCCGCGCCATCGGCAGCGTCGACCAGGTGCGCTCGCGCTTTCGCAGCGAGGAGTTCAAGATGGGCCTGTTCTCCGACCTGCAGTCGGTGTTCGAGCGGGCCGTCGGGCTGTACAGCGACGTGGGCGATGCCCAGCGCGCCTTCGAGATCAGCGAGCGCAGCCGCTCGCGCGCGCTGCTGGACGCGGTGCGCGGCCGCGCGAAAGTGAGCGAGCAGGCGGCCGCCACCATCGACCTGGCGACGCTGCAGCGCTCTCTCCAGGCCGACGAACGCGTGGTCGAGTTCCACTCGCTGCCCGAGCGCCTGCAGGTGTGGGTCGTCGGACCCGACAGCATCAAGTCGCAGAGCATCGCGGTGAAGCGCGACGAACTCACCGACCTGGTCGACACCTTCCGCAATTCGATCGTCCGCGGCCGGCGCACGGCCGTGGGCAATGGCGACAAGCTGGGCGCGGCGCTGATCGGGCCCCTGGGCCTTTCGCCCGGCCAGCGCCTGGTGATCGTGCCGCACGGGCCGCTGCACTACCTGCCCTTCCAGGCGCTGCGGCTGGATGGCCGCTACCTGATCGAGACGCACCCGGTGGCGGTGTCGCCGTCGATGAGCATCGCGGTGCAGCTGGCCCAGCGCTCGCCGCGCGTCGATCCCACGCTCACGGCCTTCGGCAACCCGCGCATCGAGGACAAGTACGACCTGCCCGGCTCCGAGGCCGAGGTGAAGCAGCTCGCGCGCCTGTTCCCGCGCAACAGCGTCTTCATGGGTGCGGCCGCCACCAAGACGCAGTTCCGCGAGGTCGCCTCGCGCGCACCGCTGATGCACGTGGCCGCGCACGCCGAGGCCGACCAGGTGGACCCGCTCTATTCGCGCATCCTGCTGGCCAACGAGGGCGGGCGGCAGAACTTCCTGGAGGCGCACGAGATCCTCGAACTGCCGATGCAGGGCACCGCGCTCGTCACGCTCTCGGCCTGCGAGTCCGGCCTGGGCCGCATCGCGCAGGGCGACGAGGTGCTGGGCTTCACGCGCTCCTTCCTGTCGGCGGGCAGTTCCAGCCTGATCGCGTCGCTGTGGCCGGTCTCCGACGACGCCACCGAGGTGCTCATGGGCACGCTGTACGGCGAACTCGCCAAGGGGCGCGACCTGCAGCGCGCCATGCAGGCCGGCCAACTGGCCGTGCTGAAGGATCCCAAGATGTCGCACCCCTTCTTCTGGGCGCCGTTCAACCTGATCGGCAACTGGCGCCTCACCGTCGGGAGCGCCGCGTGAGGCGCCGCCCGGCCGCGTGGGCTGCCGCCCTCGGTGCGGCGGCGTCCTGCGGCGCGCTGGCCCAGGCGCCCTCGCAGTCGCTGCCCGGCACCACCACGCTGCTGCCCACGGGCGATCCGTGCGCGGCCTGCGCCGCGCCCGTCAACCCGGCCGCCGCCGCGCCGCAAGCGGCGGCGCCGGCATCGCCGGCCTTCCGCCTGAACGACCTGCGGCTCAATGGCGCGCAGGCGCTGAGCGCCGAGGACCTGCGCAGCGTCACGGCCCCCTACGTCGGCCGCGACGTCACGCTGGCCGACCTGGAGGCGCTGGCCCGCGACATCACGGCCCGCTACCGCGAGCGCGGCTACTTCCTGGCGCAGGCCATCGTGCCGGTGCAGACGGTGCAGGACGGCGTGGTCGAGATCAGCATCGTCGAAGGCCGCATCGGCAGGATGGACGTGACCGTCGCGCCCGAGGCGCCCATCAGCGAGGCAAGGGTGCGCAGCTTCCTCGCGCCGCTGGCGGTCGGCCAGGCCGTGAGCGGCCCGGCCTACGAGCGGGCCATGCTGCTGCTGTCGGACCAGCCGGGGCTGCGCGTCGGCTCCTCGCTGCAGGAGGGCACGCAGACGGGCACCACCGACCTGGCGGTGGACGTCAATGCAGGACAGCGCTGGAACTTCTCGGCCGAAGCCGACAACCACGGCACGAAGGAATCGGGCCGCTACCGCATCGGCGGCACGGTGCGCTGGAACAGCCCCTTCGGCATCGGCGACAACCTGGACGTGCGGGCCATGGTGTCGAACGGCAACGCGCTGCAGTTCGGCCGCGTGTCCTACGAGGCGCCCGTCGGCACCAGCGGGCTGCGCGCGGGCGTCGGCATCTCGCGCGTCAATTACGAGCTCGGGGGCGAATTCGAGGAGCTGGGCGCGCAGGGCAAGGCCGACGTGGTCGACGTCTCGCTCAACTACCCGCTGATCCGCCAGCGCCAGCACAACCTCTTCCTGCGCCTGTCGGCCGACAGCAAGCGCCTGACCGACGACTTCACGGCCGTGAACTTCTCGGCCCGCAAGCGCGTCGACGGCTTCGGCTTGGGCTGGACCTGGGAGCGCCGTGACGACCTGTTCGGCGGCGGCTACTGGGCCAGCGCCGGCACCCTCTACCACGGCAAGCTGTCGCTGCGCGATGCGGATTCCTTCCAGTCCGACCAGGGCCTGGGCGGCCACCGCACCGAAGGCGGCTTCTCCAAGACGACCTTCCAGATCTCGCGCCTGCAGGCGGTGCTGCCGCAGCATTCGCTCTACGTGTCCCTGGGCGGGCAGTGGGCGAGCAAGAACCTCGATGCCTCGGAGAAGCTTTCGCTGGGGGGCGCGCGCGCGGTGCGCGCCTACCCGTCGAGCGAGGCGCTGGTGGACCAGGGCCTGATCGCCACGGTGGAGTGGCGCTGGTCGTACAACGCCGAGTTCACGCCCTTCGTGTTCTACGACGCGGCGCGCGGCAAGACCGTCAAGGACCCGTCGCTCTACGACATCGGCTCGCCGTGGCGCAGCCTGCGCGGCGGCGGCGTCGGCCTGTCGTGGGTGCGCGCCGGCAACTTCGCCATCAACACCACGCTGGCCTGGCGCGCAGGCACCGAGCCGGCGCGCACCGACGGCGGCAAGCGCGGCGCGCGGCTGTACATCCAGGCGCAGAAGAGTTTCTGAGCATGGCCCGCACTTTTGAGAAAAAAGTGGCTGCAGCGCCCGTCCAGCAAGTGCGTGCAGCTATTGAATTGATAGCACAAAGAGCGTCCGGGCACGGGCGTGCAGGGGCATCGACATGAGCTCACGCCTTTCTTCCCGCGCTGCGCGGCGGCACTGGCGGATGCGTCCGCTGGCGCTGTCCCTGGCCTGCATCGGGGCCGCAGCGCCACCGGCGTGGGCCCAGATCAACCCGAACTCGATCGCCGGCTTTCCCGCGGTCGGCAGCGTGGCGGCCGGGACCATCTCCGGCTGGGGGATCAACGGCACGGCGATGAACATCGACCAGGCGAGCTGGCGCGCCGTCATCAACTGGAACGGCTTCTCGCTCGCCGGCGGCAACAGCATCGCCTTCAACCAGGCGATGGGCGCGGGCAGCGTCACGCTCAACCGCGTCACCACGGTCGGCAACCCGTCGCAGATCTTCGGCACGATCACCGCGCCGGGGCATGTGTTCATCGTCAATCCGGCCGGCGTGCTGTTCGGCGCGGGCTCGCAGGTCAACGTCGGCGGACTGGTGGCCTCGACGCTGGACATCGGCGACGATGCCTTCGCCGGCGGCGATCGCGTCAACACGCCGCTGGCCGGCGGCGGTGCGCTCACCTTCACGCGCACCGATGGCGTCACGGGCAAGATCACCGTCGACAAGGGCGCCAGCATCACCACCACGGCCGGCGGCACCGTCGCGCTGATGGGGCAAGAGGTGAACAACGCCGGCCAGATCAACGTCGCCCAGGGCAGCGTCGGCCTGCTGTCGGGCCTGAGTGCCACCCTCGACTACGCCGGCGACGGCCTGACGACCTTCAAGGTCAGCAGCACCGCGGGCAACGTTGCCGCCAAGGCGCTGGTGACCAACCTGGGCCAGATCACGGCCGATGGCGGCCGCGTCAACATCGCGGCGCTGTCGACCGAGGCCAGCGCACTGGTCGTCAACCAGCAGGGCCTGGTGCAGGCGCGTTCGCTGGAGTCGCGCGGCGGCCAGATCGTGCTCACCGGCGGCGGCAGCAACGAGGTGCAGGTCTCGGGCACGCTCGATGCGAGCGGCACGACGGCGAAGGTGGGGGGCGGCACCGTGCAGATGAGCGGCGGTGCGCTGCGCATCGATGGCGCGACCGTCGATGCGAGCGGCACCGATGGCGGGGTGATCCTCGGCGTCGCCGGCGACGTGATGATGTCGCCCGCCAACAGCTTCAAGGCCGACGGCAGCACCGGCAAGGGCGGCGCCGTCGGCCTGCTCGGCCTGACCAGCGTGCATGCGGACGGCGCCTTCTCGGCCACCGGTGCGACCGACGGCGGCGTGGTCGTCTTCAACGGCAAGTCGGTGGAGGTCGGCCAGGGCACCGCCGTGAGCGCCGCCGGCGCTTCGGGTGCCAACGGCAAGTGGCAGGTACAGAGCACCAACGACCTGAGCGTCACCGGCGAGGACATCGCCTACCAGCCCGCGGGCTATGTCGACGGCAACGCCACCTCGCGCGTGGGCGACGCGGCGCTCGGCCGGGCGCTGAGCCAAGGCACCGACGTCACGCTCTCCAGCAAGGCGGCCGTCATTCCCGGGGAGCCCGCCACCGGCGGGGCAGGCATCACGTTCGCCGACGGCGCACAGGTCATCAAGACCGGCGGCCGGGCCACCAGCCTGCAGGTCGACTCGCGCACCAGCATCGCCATGGGCAGCGGCTCGGCGATCCGTTCGCAGGGTGGGGCGCTGAACGTGGACTTCAACGCCGATGCGCAAGGCGATCCCCTGCCGGCGCAGCAGGCGATCCAGGATCTCGGCGGCGGCGGCACGAGCCCGCGCGCCGGCGTGATCTCGCTGCAGGGCGCCACCATCGAATCGGGTGGCGGCGACATCCGCTTCTACGGCCAAGGGAGCGCCGAGGAGGGCCGCGCGCTCGGTGCACTCAACGTCCCCGGCGTCCTGATCCAGGACAGCCGCGTCGCCACCTGTGCGGCCGGCAGCGACTGCAGCGGCGTGGGGGGCGAGATCAGCCTGCGGGGCGAAGGCGGCACGACCCGCTTTGGCGATGCCAACGTGTTCAGCGGCGTCGGCGTCTCCATCGTCGGCAGCGTGGTCGAGACCGGGACGGGCGCGCTGCGCGTCGACGGGCGCGGCGGCATGGGTTCGGCGGGGCTGTCCATCCTGGCGGCCGAAGGGGGCCCGACGGTGCTGCGTTCGGCCACCGGCGACATCGCGTTGACCGGCAGCTCGCGGTCCTGGCTGCAGACGGACCCCGCGGTGCTGGTGGCCGGCAACCCGACCGGCGCCGCCGGCGCCTTCGGGGCCGGAACCGGCGTGTCGGTGCTGGGCGCCACGGTCGCCACCGGCGGCAACGTGGCGATCGGCGGAACCGGCGGGGACCTGTCGCGCATCGTGACCCAGCCGGCCCTCATGGCGACGCTGGCGAATGCGGGCCAGGGCTTCGCCGCCGGCAACGGCGTCGTGCTCACCGGCAGCGACGTTTCGGCCGGCCGCGGGCGTACCCTGCAGGTGGATGGCACCGCGGGCAGCCGCGGCTACACCTTCGCGCTCGACGGTGGCGGCAATGGCGTCGCCGTTCCGGCTGCGAACGATGCCTTCGGCATCGGCATCGGCGCCACGCCGGGCAAGGCGCTCACCGCCGAGGGCGGCACGGTGCGCCTGACCGGCAACGGGGACGTGGCCGTCTACCGCGCGACGGCCGACGAGCTGGTGGGGCCCGATGGCCCGAGCCGCGCGATCAGCACCGCCAGCAGCACCGGCGCAGGCGGCACCATCGACATCCGCGGCCGCAACATCGTGGTCGATGGCCTTGGGGGCGCCACCGCGCGCCTGGACAGCAGCGGCGTGGGCCAGGCCGGCACGGTGAGCCTGAGGGCGACGGCCGAGGCGGACAACCCCAACAGCGGCATCGTCGCCGTCGGCGCGAACGCACTGCTGCAGGCCGATGCGCTGGGCAGCGGCAACGGCGGCCGCGTCGACGTCATCGGCGACACCAGCCTCGTCGGCTACGGCACGCTCACCGCGCGCGGCGGCGCGGGCGGCGGCAACGGCGGGCTGGTGGAAACCTCGGCGCCGACCTTCGAGCTGGCCGGCCTGCGCGTGGATGCCTCGGGAACGGGCGGAAAGGCCGGGACCTGGCTGGTCGACCCGTACGACGTGACCATCGTCCACGGCGCCGCCGCCGGCAGCCTGGCCGCGAACCCGTTCACGGCGCTGGCCACCTCGGTCATCCAGGACGGCGACATCAACGCGGCCCTGAACGGCGGCTCGAACGTCACCATCGCCACCACCCAGGCCTCGGGGGGCACGCAGGCCGGCGACATCACGATGTTCAATGGCGTGCAGATCAACTACAACCAGAACACGACCGGCGAGCGCACCCTGACGCTCAACGCGACCAACAGCGTGCGCTCGGACGTCGACGTGACGATCGCCGCCGCAGGCGCGGACCGGAAGCTGAACGTGGTCTTCAACGCGGATGCAGAGAACGGTGGCCTGGCCACGGGCGGCGGGCAGATCAGCTACAGCGGCAACATCTATTCCAACGGCGGCAACGTGACCATGCGCGGCGCCGCCGCCAATGCGGCGGCGACGGTGAGCGTACGCCTCAACGGCCAGGCGATCGACACGCGTGCAGGCAACACCCAGGTGGTCGATGCCGTCGATCCGGCGCGGTTCGCCAACAGCGGCGGCAGCGATGCGCAGCCAGGTGGCAACGTGGCCATCTCCGGGCGCACGGTCTCCAACAACGCCTTCAACAGCTACGACGGCGTGGCGATCGAGGGCACCAGCATCCGCAGCGGCTCGGGCAACATCGATGTCTTCGGCAGCACCGACGGCGGCTCGGGCGTGATCATCCAGGCCACGCAGGGCGTGGGCGGACTCTTCAGCACGAGCGGCAACATCAGCGTGACCGGCGTCGGAGGCTATACGCCGAGCGGCAGCTATGCGCCGGGCTACGGCGTGGTCATCGGCGCGCCGCCCTTCAACGCGGCCGGCCAGCCGCGCATCGCCAGCGTCGACGGCAACATCACCGTGCGCGGGCTGCGGCAGGCCGGCGAGGGCACCGGCTTCGGCTCGGGCCCGGGGGCCGGCGTGCGCGTGGGCGCCAACGCGCAGCTCACGACCACCGGGCGCGGCGACATCGAGATCACGGGCGAGATGCAGGGCCGCGGCGCCGGCGTGGAGTTCGCCCCGACCTTCAGCGACACCTTCGGCACGCAGCAGGGCGGCATCGTCTCGGGCGGGCGCAACGTGGTGCTGCGCGCGGCCAACGACGGCAGCGCCGACGCGCTGGCGCTGGGCGCTGGCAGCCAGGCGAGCGCCGGTGGGGTGATGAACCTGCGGCCCGGCGGCATGAACCTGGCCGGCACACCGGACGCCTATGTGGCCACGCCGGTCGATCGGCCCGCGAACGCGATCACGCTCGGCGGGGCCGCCGCCACGGGCTTCGCGGTGTCGGCCGCCGAACTCACCCGCATCGCGGCACCGACACTGGTTTTCGGCAGCAACGCCCACGCGGCCGACATCACGGTGGCGGGCGCGATCAACACCGGCTCGGCGCTGACGCTGCAGAACGGGGGCGGCGGCAACATCGTGTTGAACGCGCCCATCGCCGCGCCCACGCTGGGCCTGGTCTCGGCGGGCAACATCACGCAGACGGCGGCGGCGCCGATCACCGCCGGCACCCTGCTGGCGTCTTCAAGCGGTGGCAGCGTGTTGCTCGACCAGGCGGCCAACAACGTGAGCGCCGCCACGCTGGGCGGCGGCGCGGCCGGTGCCTTCCGCTACCAGGACGTCGATGCGCTGCGCGTGGGCAATGTCTCCGTCGTCGGCTACGACGCCGCGGGCAACCTGCCGCAGGTGGTGGCGACCGGCTCCATGGCGGCCGACACCGTCTACGTGCGCACGCTGTCGGGCGACCTGACGCTGGCCACGAACGTCGGCAGCACCTCGGGCACCGACCTGATCGCCGCGTCGCGCTTCCAGAACGCCGGCGCCTTCGGCATCGCCGGCGCGCCGTGGCGCGTGTGGGCCGACACCTGGGTGGGCGAGACGCGCGGCGGCCTGGCCGGCTCGGGCATCACGCCCAACCTCTACCACTGCGCGTACCTGGGACTGTGCACCGTGAGCATCTCGCCCGGCGACAACCACTTCATCTATGCGCAGCAGCCGGTCGCCACGGTGGTGATCGGCGATGCCAACCGCTTCTACGGTGCGCCCGACCCCTTGTTCACCTACAGCATCACCGGGCTGATCCTCGGCGACCGCGGTCTCGGCTTCTCGGGCACCCTGAGCACGACGGCCAACGCCTTCAGTCCGCCCGGCTTCTATCCGATCACGGGCAGCTTCACTTCGGCCGAGGGCTACCTCGTCAACGTCGTGCCCGGCAACCTGCGTGTGAGCCTGCCGCCCAGCCTGCCGTTGCCCGATGTGCTGCGCGAGGTGCCCAACACCTACACCTTCGACCGCAACATCGGCGCGCCGCCGATCTGCTTCGCGACCGGGCCACTGGGTGGCGACCGGGCGCAGCAGGGCGACGACCTGCTGGCGCGCGAATGGTCGCGCGTGCGCTCGCGGCCCAACCTCACGAGCTGCATCGACACCGAGCGCAAGAACGGCTGCGCGGACTTCTGAGCGCGCCCGGCCCGGTCGGTGCCTTCACGCGCGGCCGGCGTCCGGGGGGTCGGCCGCGTGTCGCATGAAGCGCAGATGGCGTGCGACGTCCTTGAGGGCGAGCACGCGGGGTGCCGCTGCCATCGCCTCGCGACGGCACGATGCCCAGGCCTCCGGCGGCAGTTGCCAGGCCGCGTGGAGCCCTTCGGCCGTGGGCGGCGCCACGCGAAAGCTGCCCGGTGCCCATCGGCGCAGGAAGGCCAGGATCGCTTCGCAGCCCGCGCCGACGAGGACGGCCTTGCCGAGCGCGATCGCCTCGCCCACGATGCCCGACATCTGCTCGCCATGCAGCGCGGGGTCGTACAGCGCGAGCAGCACGTCGATGTCGTTCAGCGCATCGAAGTACGCGCTGTTGTCCGTGCCGAGGGGGCGGACGTGCAGCCCCGGCGCGCGGCCGTGCACGACGAGTGCGCGCGCGGCATGGTGGGCCGGCATCGCCAGCTGCAGATCGATGCCTGGCGGCAGGCCGGCCGCCAGGGCCTGTGCGACCACGGCGAAGCCCTTGCGCGCGAGCGGTTCGCCCATGAAGCCGAAGCGGATGCGGCTGCCGGGCGCCGGCGGGGTGTCACCGTGCGTGCGCTGCGCGTCGAGGCGGGCGCGGGAGGCGTCGGCCAGCGGCGTGAGCAGCGTCGGTGTCGCCAGGCGAAGGTCGCCCGCGCAGACATGGTCCGATTCGCTGTGGATGTGCCAGTTCGCCAGGGTGGCGGCCGTGCGCAGGGACTGGCACGTCAAGCCCTCCAGCCAGACGCCGGCCGGCCCGTCGGCGGCCCAGAAGCGCGGCGGCATCAGCAGGCCCACCTGCACGCGCAGCGCCGGCATCCGGACACCGAGCTGCACCAGCGCCGCCAGATGCAGGGGATAGGCGGTCGGCATCCAGACGCCGTCGAAGGACGCCAGGTCCAGCCGCTCGAGATCCTGCACGCACAGGGCCAGCCATTCGCGCCAATCGGCTTCGGCTGTCGCCTGCGGCACGCCAGCGCTGCCGAAGCGCGCATAGCCGTGCAGGCGCAGGCCAGGCAGCCAGCGGCAGCACGTCGCACCCAGCGGGGCGGGATCGACGCGCTCGTGCGTGGCGACGCTGAGCGCGATGCCGGCTCGCTCGCGCGCATGCAGGTCCAGCTCGCGCACGGTCGCGGCGTTGTGCCCGTAGGGCGACGACAGGCCGGGGTCCAGGAGGAGCAGCTTCAACCGGCCAGCCCGAGCGAGCGTGGCAGGTCGCCACGGTAGTCCTGCGTGCCCTGGTGCACCAGGCGCGACTGCACGTCCACGAACACGCGCCCGCCGGCCTGCTGCCAGCGGCGGCAGAAGGCGTAGTCCTCGCTGAGGTAGCGCCCGTTGCCCGGCTCCGCCAACGTGTCGAAGAAGCGCCAGTGCGGCAGGTGCGCGTTGGCGTGCTCGCCAGCGTCGGGCGTGTACCGCAGCTCCGGCAGCGCGGCGGCCAGGCGTTCGAACACGGTGCGCGCGATGAGCATGAAGCCGGTGGGCGCATCGAGCACTTCGACGAAGCCGTCCTCGTCGGCTCGCTGCACGCCCGGCAGCGGGTTGAAGGCGAAGCGCGCGTGGCGCGCCGCGAAGTCCTCGCGCGTGCTGCCGGCGGGCAGCGCCTTTGCCAGGCCGCCGGCGGGCCAGCCGTCGCTCTTGTGCGGGTAGACGCCGGCCACCACCTCGCGCCCGGCCAGCAGCAGCCGCAGCGCGGCCTCGGGCTCGAAGCCGATGTCGGCATCGATCCAGAACAGGTGGGTCCAGCGCGGATCGGCCATGAACTCGGCGACCAGGCGGTTGCGCGCGCGGGTCACCAGGCTGTCGCCGTCGAGAAAGCGCGTCTGCATCGCGAAGCCCCGCGTCCATGCGAGGTTGACCAAGCCCAGCAGGCTGCGCACATACAGCGAGCTGAGCGTGCCGCTGTGGCTGGGCGTGGCGACGAAGGGGCGGATGGCGCTCAGCGCCGCGGGGTCGAGCATCGCAGCCTCGCGTCCGGGCAGTTTTCAGCACAAAAAGAGGCTGTGGCGACCGTCCTGTCTGGGCCAAAAGCTCTCTTTTCGATAGCAGTCGACGGCGGTGGTGCGCCGATCATGCGGCCACCCCCTGCCGGGCCGAGAGCAGGGCGCGCAGCTTGGCGGGCGCGACCGGCTTGGTCAGCAGCAGCACGCCGCTCTGGCGCAGGCGCTGCAGCATCTCGGGCCCGGTGGCGCCCGAGACCACGACCGCCAGCGCGCCGGGCTGCAGCCGGCGCGCGGCGTCGATCACCGCCATGCCGTCCTCGTCGCCCGCGAGCTGCAGGTCGCACAGCACGGCGTCGAAGTGCGCGCCGGGCGCGCCCAGGCGCGCAACGGCGTCGCGGCCGGTGGCGGCACATTCAGCGTGGCAGTCCCACTGGCGCAGCAGCGCGGCGGTGGCTTCGAGCACCGGGCGGTCGTCGTCGACCACCAGGCAGCGCAGCCCGGCCAGCGCGGCGGCCGGCGCCGCCACGGCCGGCACGGGCCGCGGCACCTCGGCGCGTGCCGCCGGCAGCTCGATCGAAAAGGTGCTGCCCTGTGCCAGTGCCGAGCGCAGCGCGATGCGCGTGTCGAGCAGGGCCGCGATGCGCGCGCAGATGGCCAGGCCCAGCCCGAAGCCGTGCCGCCGGTCGCGCTCGGTGTTCGCCACCTGGTAGAACTCCTCGAAGATGCGCGCGTGGTGAATGGGCGCGATGCCCACGCCGTTGTCGCGCACCTCGATGCGTACGCCATCGCCGCGGCGCCGCGCGACGACCAGCACCGTGCCGTCCAGCGGCGCATGGCGGATCGCGTTGCCCACGAGGTTGCCCAGCACGCGCTGCAGCATCGCGGCGTCGCTGCGCACCGCCAGGCCGCGGTCGCGCCACACCACGCGCACGCACGCCTCGGCGGCCTGCGCGGCATGCTGCGCGGCCAGCGCGTCGAACAGGGCCGACAGCCGCAGGTCTTCCATCTCGGGCGCCAGCACCTGCGCGTCCAGGCGCGAGATTTCGAGCAGGTCGTCCAGCAGCACGCCCATGAAGGCCGCGCTCTCCTGCAGCCGCAGCACCGCGGGACGCTGCGCGTCGGTGGCGGTGGGCAGCAGGCCGTCGATGAACAGGCCCATGGCATGCAGCGGCTGGCGCAGGTCGTGGCTGGCGGCGGCCAGGAAGCGCGCGCGCGACAGCGCGGCCTGTTCGGCCTCGGCCATGCGCATCAGCGCGACGGCCGTGGCCTCGCGCACGCGCGACTCGCTCGCCTGGCGGTGCTGCTGCAGGCGCTCGGCCAGGCGGTTCACGTCGCCGGCCAGGGTGGCGAACTCGTGGTGCGGCGCGCGGCCGTTGCGGCCGGCTCGCGTGGGCCGGCCGACGACCTCGCAGCGCGCGTCGAATTGCCCGGCCTGCAGCGCGGCCACCGTGCGCGACACGCGGCGCAGCGGGCGCGAGATGTTGCGTGCCATGTGCCGCACCGCGACCCAGGCCGCCAGCAGCGCGAGCAGCGCCAGGCCGATGCCGGCCATGAGCGAGCGCGTGCGCTCCTGCGCGTAGGCCGTGGTGTCGCGGAAAGCCTGCACCATGCCGATGGGCGCGTCGCCGGCGGCCGTCGTGCCTGCGGGCGCGAAGGCGGCGGCGCGCGAGGCCTCGCGCAGCGTGACGGGCGCCGAGAAGGTGCGCAGCGTGCCGGTGGCGGGGTTGGCGCCGGCGGCCACGAAGATGCCTGCGCTGTTGCTGATCTCCACGCGCGTGGCCTGGCCGCTGCGCAGCGCCGCGTTGGCCACGTTCTGCAGCGCGGGCATGTCGCCGGCGAACAGGCTCAGGTCCGACATCGCGGCCACCTGCCGCGCGATGGCCTGGCCTTCGGCGGTGAACATCGCCTCCAGCGTGCTCAGCCGGCTGTGCGTGAACCAGGCCGTGAGCGCGAGCGCGAGTGCGGCGCAGGGCAGCACGCCCAGGCGCACCAGGTCGCGCTGCAGGCTGCCGCGCACCACCAGCGGCTGCGGCTGGCCCGTCAGCGGCATGGGCGCGCTGGCGAGGTCGGCGGCTTCCAGGGGGCGCATGGCCCCGGCCGGCGGCGCGGGCGCTTCGCTCATCGTGGGGCGGTGACGCGCTGGGCCAGGTCCTGTTCGGGCGGCAGCCGCAGGTTCAGGCCGCGGGCGACGGTGGCGTTCACGCGCACGCTGGCGGGCGTGGCACTCTCGACCATGGGCGCCGCCGCGCCGCCGCCGGCCAGGCGCGTGCCCATCGTGCGGGCCTGGTGGGCGAGCTGCGCAGGCGTGGACACCGCGGCGGCCAGCCCGCCCGAGCGCACCATGCCTTCGTTGCTGCCGAACACCGGCAGCCCGGCGCCGGCCCCCGCGCGCAGCACGGCCAGCGTCGCGGCCTGGCTCTCGCCGATCAGGTCGGGCAGCACGATGATCGCGTCGCTGCGCGGCACCACGGCCCGCAGCGCGGCACCGAGCGAGCGCGCATCGGGCGCGTACTCGACCTGCAGTTGCCAGTCCTGTGCGACGCGCTGGAGCTCGCGCAGCACCGGTTCGGACTCGCCCGTCACCACCAGGCCCAGCCGGCGCCTGCCCGGCAGCACCGCGTCGATCAGCGCCAACTGGTCGCCCATCGCGGGCTCGCGCAGCAGCACGCCGATCGGACGTTCGCTGCGGCGCAGCGCGGGCAGCGGCTTGAGGCCTTCGTAATCCAGCCGGCTGAGCATCGCCAGCAGCAGCGGCTCCTGGCCGGGGCGGTCCAGCGCGAGTCGGGCCGCGGCGGGGCCCACGGCCACGATCACGCCATCGCTGGCCGGCGCGCTGCGGCGGATGCCGCGGGTGCGCACGCCGGCCGTCACACGGTCCTCGTCGGCCTGCGCGAGGGCCTCCGGCGCCGCGGCGGGAGCATCGGCGCCCGGCGCGATGCGGACCCACTCGATGCGCGGTCCGCCCTCGGCACCCCCTTGCAGCTCGCGCACGAACTCGGCGTGCGCCGGCGCATCGTCGGCGGTGAGCACGGTCCAGCCAGCCGCGCGCGCGGGCAGGGCCGGCGCGGCGGCGAGCAGCGCGGCCATCAGCACGGCGGCGACGGGCCGCCAGGGTTGCGGCGGCGCCCCGCGGGGCGCGGACGTGAGCGGGAAGCGCATGGATGCGGTGGGACGGATGCGGACAGGAAGACCGGCCGGCGGCGCGGGCGCCGACAGCGGGTCCTTGCGCACCAATGTACGGAGCGGCGTGCCGCAGCGCGATAACGCAGAGGGCTTAGGCCGCCGCCGGCGCGGCCTGCCGGACCGCGGGCGGCTGCATGGCGACGCCCGCGCGGCCTATGCCGGATGGCCTAGCGATGCCCTGCGCGGGGATTCGCGAAGAGTTGCCCGGAAGGCTGTGACGCCGCTAGCGCGTGCCGCTGGCGGCCCGCAGGCCCGCAAGCTGCGCCGCGATCGCCTGCCGCAGCGCGCGCGGCGACACCGGCTTGTAGAGCACCGTCACGCCGGCGGACGCGACCTCGCGCAGGCGGTCGGGCTTGGTCTCGCCGGTGACCAGCAGGCGCGCCGTGTGCGGCCCGATGCCGTGCGGGTGGCGCTCCAGCGCGGCCAGCACGTCCAGCCCGTTGTCGCCGCCCTGCAGGAGCAGGTCGCTCACCACCACGTCGGGCGGCGCGGCCCACTGGTCGGCCAGCGACAGGGCTTCGGCACGGGTCTGCGCCGCCAGCACCTGCGCGCCCCACTGGCCCAGCACCACCTGCAGGCCTTCGAGGATGGTGCGCTCGTCGTCGATCACCATCACCCGCAGGCCGTCGAAGCGGATGTCGTCCTCGGCCGCTGCGGCCGCCGGCACCGGCATGGGCGCCGCCGGCGGGGGCACGGTGCGCACCGTGATGCTCACGCAGGTGCCGCGGCCGGGCCGCGAGCGCAGCTCGACGCGCGTGTTGAGCAGGCCGGCCAGGCGCTGCACCGTGGCCAGGCCCAGGCCCATGCCCCGGGTCCCGCGCGCGGCCTGCGTGCGCTGCGGGTCGACCTGGTAGAACTCCTCGAACACCTTCGTCTGGTGCTGCGGCGCGATGCCCACGCCGGTGTCCCACACGTCGATGCGCACCGAGCGCCCGCGCCGCCGAGCGCCCACCAGCACGCCGCCCTCGAGGGTATGGCGCAGCGAGTTCGACACGAGGTTGGACAGCACGCGCGAGAGCATCACGTAGTCGCTGCGCACCCACAGGTCGGTCTTGCGCACCACCAGGCGCAGGTCCTGCTGCTCGGCCACCGGGCGGAAATTGCGGCTGATCTCGTCGAGCAGGCCGTCGAGCGGGAAGTCCACCCACTGCGGCTGCAGCACGCCGGCGTCGAGCTGCGAGAGGTTCAGCAGTTCCGAGAACAGCCGGTCGAGCGAATCGACGCACTCGCGGATGTGCGCGATGCGCTGCAGCCGCACGGGATCGTGCTCGCCGTTGGCCAGGCCGTCGGAGAACAGCGTGAGTGCGTGCAGCGGCTGGCGCAGGTCGTGGCTGGCGGCGGCCAGCAGGCGGGTCTTGGCCTGGCTCGCCACCTCCAGCTGCTGGTTCTTGCGCGCCAACTCGGCGGTGGCCACCTCGATGCGGCTTTGCAGCAGGCGCTGGCTCTCGGCCAGGGCGCTGGCCGCCTGGTTGAAGCCGGCCTGCAGGTGCCGCACCTCGGCCGTGCCTTCCACGGGCACCTGCGCTTCCTCGCCGGCGCCCAGGCGGTCGACGGCCTCGCCCAGGCGGCGGATCGGCGCGCTGATGCGGCGCGCGGCCCAGGCGCCGGCCAGCACCACGCCCAGCAGGCTGGCGCCCAGCACCAGCAGCACGTTGAACCAGACGGTGTTGCGGGCGCTGCGCACCGCGGCCAGGCTCATCTCCACCATCACCTTGCCGCTGGGCTGTCCGTCGTCGGTCACGACGGGCACCACCACCTGGACCCCCTCGCTGCGCTGCCGGTCGACGGTCTCGGCATTGGCGACGATCTCGCCGTCCTCCGACCACACCTGGACCTGCTGCACATGGGGCTGGAAGGTGCCCGACTGCGCGATCCGCAGCAGCGCGCGCCGGTCCATGTGCGCCAGCGGCGCCTGGGCGGCGGTGGCGATCTGCAGGGCCACGGTCTGGGCGTTGGCGCGCATCAGGTCGTTCACCCCAGCCAGGTACTGGCGCGTCAGCACGGCGATCGTGCCGAGCATCGCCAGCGCCGCCGGCAGCACGGCCAGCAGCACCAGCTGCTGCACGAGCGACAACTGGCCCAGGCGTCCGCCTGCGCTGCGCGCGGCACGCCGCGCACGGACCGGCGCACCGGGCGCGGCCACCGCGGGCGGGACGGTCTCCAGCGGATCGCTCATTGGGAAAACTTCACAAAATCGCAGTCTTTTATGGTTTCTAATTGTGTGCCCCGGCTTCCGGCGTTGACCAGTCAGCCGCTTGGCCGACGCCTGGGGCCTCCCTGACCATGCGCCGTCACGCCGCTCTCCACCCGCCGACCGTCCTTCCGCAGGCCCCGACCGCGGCCCGCTGGCTGCAGCGGTGGCCGATGCTCTGGCGCTGCGCGCTCGCGGTGCTGGCGCTGGCCCTGCCGCTGGCGGCGGCGGCCCAGACGGCGGGCATGCCGGTGCGCTTCGGCATTCTGCCGCTGGGCGGCGCCTTCGAGTCGCGCAACGACTGGGACCCGCTGCTGGCCGACCTCAGCAAGGCGATCGGCCGGCCCGTGGCGGTGCTCTCCGTCACCTCCTACGACGCGCTGGAGCAGGCCATCCAGCGCAACGAGGTCGACATGGCCTTCCTCTCGGGAAAGATGGCGCTGGACGCCGTCACCCTGCGCCAGATGAAGGTGGTGGCCCAGGTCACGCGGCACGACGGCCTGCCCGGCTACAGGGCGCTGCTGCTGGCGCGCAAGGGCGGCCCGATCGCCTCGCTCGACGCGGTGCTGGGCGACCCCGACCGCTGGCGCCTGGCGCGCGGCGAGTCGCGCTCGGTGTCGGGCTTCATCGTGCCGCAGTTGCAGCTTTTCCTGCCCAACCGCATCGTCATGGAGACGCGCTTTCGCAGCGAGGTGGTCGGCACCCACCAGATGACCGCGCTGGCGGTGGCCAACGGCGAGGCCGACGTCGCCACCAACAACACCGCCGACTTCGAGCGCTTCAAGCTGCAGTTCCCGGCCGAGGCGGCGCGCCTGCAGGTGATCTGGGAGTCGGAGCTGATCCCGCACGCGCAGATCGTCGTGCGGCGCGACTACCCGCCGGAATTCCAGCAGCGCGTGCAGGGCTTCCTGACGGGGTACGCCAAGGCCAAGGGGTCCAAGGGCGACGCCGAGCGCGCGGTGCTCAAGTCGCTTCACGACCTCGCCGGTTTCCTGCCGGCAGACAACACCTCGCTGGTGCCGGCCGCCAAGCTGGCCTATCAACTCGCGCGGCAGAACGCGCTGACGGGCCAGTTCGTCAACGAGGCGGCGCGCCAGGCGCGCCTTCAGCGCATCGAAGCCACCTACGCGGATCAACTGGCCGCGTTGCGCGACAGCCCGCCGTGATGCGCGCCGCTGCAGTCCCGATCGCCGGCCTTCCGCGCCGCACGTTCCTGGGCTGGAGTGCCGCGGCGGCCTGTTTCGCCGGCTCGCCCGCCGGCGCCCAGGGCCGCCTCGCCGAGCTGCCTTCGCCCGCGCTGCGCTTCGGCGTGCTGCCCATGGGCGGCGCCTTCGAGTCGCGGCGCAACTGGGAGCCCGTCCTCGAGGACATGGGCCGCACCGTGGGGCGCCCGGTGGCCTCGGTCTCGGTCCCGAGCTACGAATCGCTGGAGCGCGCGATCGCCCACAACCAGGTCGACCTGGCTTTCCTTTCGGGCAAGCTGGCGCTGGACGCGGTGCTCGAGCAGCGCATGCGCGTGGTGGCCGAGGTGGAGCGGGTCGAGGGCCGGGCCGCCGCGCACCGCGCCGTGCTGCTGGCGCGCAAGGCCCCGCCGTTCAACTCGCTCGCCGCACTGCTGGCCGCGCCGGAGCGCTGGCGCATTGCCCGCGGCGACAGCCGCTCGGTGTCGGGCTACATCGTGCCGCAGGCCCAGCTCTTCCTGCCCCATGGCATCGAGATCGAGACCCGCTTCGTGGGCGAGGTGATCGGCACGCACCAGGAGACGGCGCTCGCGGTGGCCAACGGCGATGCCGACGTGGCGACGAACAACACCACCGACCTGGAGCGCTTTCGGCAGCAGTTCCCCGTCGAAGCGGCGCGGCTGCAGGTCATCTGGCAGTCGGAGCCCACGCCGCCGGCGCAGATCGTGGTGCGCGCGGACTGGCCGCGCGAGCTGCAGCAGCGCGTGCGGGGCTTCCTGGCCGCCTATGGCCGCGAGCCCGGCCCGCGCGGCGAGGCCCAGCGCGCCGTGCTGCGCTCGCTGCATGCCGACCGTGGCTGGCGGGTGGCCGACAACAGCGCGCTGCTGCCGGTGGCCCGGCTGGAGCACCAGTTGGCCCGCCAGCGGGCGCTGGCCGGCCAGTGGGTGAGCGAGGAGGCCCGCCGCACCCGGCTGGCACGGCTGGAGGCCGAGCACGCGCGGCAGGTGCGTTGGCTCGAGCAGAGCGACCTGCTATCGAAAACGTAGCTGCTCGCGCAAGCGGGGCGGGCGTTGCAGGCCCTTTTGGCTTGAAGCATCGCGCGGCGGCCAGGCGCGCGGCGTGGCTCTAGTCCCTTCGCATTAGGCGCCTGTGCCGGGCTAGGCCGTCCGGCGGATTTGCCGCTTCCTGCCACGCCTGGAAACTCGACGCTCCTTGGCAACCCTTGCCTTTGACGGAGCGCGCGCGGATGAGTTGGCGAACAAAAGTGGTTTGGAGCGAGGGGATGCTCCTGCAGCCCCAGCACCTGCAGCAAGCCGAGCGCCATGCCGACCACGCCCGCCATGTGCTGCTGCGCGGCACCACCCCGTACGCCTGGGGCTTTTCCGAACTGGAGATCGACGCCGCGGCGCTGAGCCTGGGCAAGCTGGCGCTGGTGCGTGCCGTGGGCGTGTTCGGCGACGGCACGGCCTTCGACATGCCGGCCGTCGACCCGCTGCCCGAGCCGATCGACATCCCGGCCTCCATGCGCGACGAGGCCGTGGTGCTGGCCCTGCCCGTGCGCCGCGCGGGCGCCCGCGAGGCCGACGCCGAAGGCGACGAGGAGCTGGTGCGCCACCGCGTGTTCGAAGCCGAGGTGCCCGACTCCAACACCACGGGCGAGCGCACCGCCATGCTGCAGCTCGGCGCGCTTCACACGCGCCTGCTGCGCGCGGGCGAGGCCACCGATGCCTGGACCACGCTCAACGTCGCGCGCGTGGTCGAACGCCGCGTCGACAACCAGGTGCAGCTGCACCGCGGCCTGGTCCCGCCGCTGCTGGACGTGGCGGGCCATGCGGTCGTGCGCGGCTGGGTCGACGAGCTCCTGGGCCTGCTGCGCCAGCGCGCCGAGGCCCTGGCCGGGCGCATGACGCAGGGCGGCACCGGCGGCGTGGCCGAGATCGCCGACTTCCTGCTGCTGCAGACCGTGAACCGCTACGAGCCGCTGTTCGCACACTTCACGCGCTGCGCCACCCTGCATCCGCTGCACTTCTACGAAGAGGCGCTGCAGCTCGCGGGCGACCTGGGCACCTTTCGCGACGCGCGGCGCTCGGCCCGCTTCGGCCCCTACGTGCACGACGACCTGGAAGCCACTTTCCGGCCCGTGATGGACGACCTGCGGCGCAGCCTGTCGATGGTGCTGGAGCAGTCGGCCATCCGCATCGAGCTGCACGACCGCAAGCACGGCGTGCGCGTGGCCCTGATCCCCGACGTCGAGCTGCAGCGCCACGCCACCTTCGTGCTCGCGGTGCAGTCGCAGATGGCGGCCGAGGCACTGCGTGCGCGCTTTCCCACGCAGGTCAAGATCGGCCCGGTCGAGCGGATCCGCGACCTGGTCAATTTGCAGCTGCCGGGCGTCACGCTCACGCCGATGCCGGTGGCGCCGCGGCAGATTCCCTTCCACACGGGGGCCAACTACTTCGAGCTGGAGACGCGCAACAGCGAACTGTGGCGACAGCTGGAGCAGTCGGGGGGCATGGCGATGCACATCGCGGGGGACTTTCCGGGGCTCGACCTGGCGTTTTGGGCGATTCGGTCATGAAGGCATGGCGAGCTCCTTCTGACTCCCTCTCTCACGGGGCGAGGGCATTCGGACTTTTGTTCCTGCCTTGCTGGTTGGTTGTGGGCAGGGGCCGGGATGTGCGCCCGGCGGCGCACCTACTTTCTTTTGCTTCGCCAAAAGAAAGTAGGCAAAGAAAAGGCGACCCTGCTGGCTGCGACCCTCCGCTTCGCTGCGGGCAACCTGCGCCGCGACGCTGCCGGGGTGCGCTGCAGAACTCGCTACGCGCTACGCGCTGCGCTCAGACAGCTGCAGCGAGTCAGATCACGAAGCCGCTGTTGCCGCACGCGGCACAGCGGCCACCCCGCCATCGCCACGTCGCAGGCGCATCCAGAAGGGACCCATCAGGACGGGCCATCGCTTCGCTCGGCCCTCGCCAAAACATTGAAGAAGGACAAGGCTGCGCAGCAGCCTTGTTGACCCTGGTCCCCTCTGTCTGCGCCGAGGAGCGCAGCGGCTGGCGGATCAAGGGCCGCGCATGTTTGAGCGAAGCGAGTTTGCGCGGACCCCGCCAGCCGCGAGCACCGCAGGTTGCCCGCAGCGAAGCGGAGGGACGCAGACAGTGGGGTCGCCTTTTCTTTGCTGACTTTCTTTTGGCGAAGCAAAAGAAAGTTAGGCCGCCGCCGGGCGGCACTCCCGGCTCCCGCATTCAAACCAACAGCAAGGCCAGGACGAAGCCCCCGCCTCGCAGGAAGCGGCACGTCCATCCCATCACCGAGGCCACCGGATCATGAGCACCCCCGATCCCTTCGCCGCCTTCGAATCCGAGCGCACGGTCATCAAGCCCAAGCCGCGCTCGCCCGGCGGCTCGGCACCGCCACCGATGCCCATCCCGGCCGCAGCCGCCGAACCGCTGCCGGCCGAACTGGGCGACCTCGGTCTGCTCAACCCGCTCGTGTCGGCTGCGGGCCGCCTGCTGGTGCTCATCGGCAAGCTGCGCAACCTGGTACAGCAACCCAACGTGCCGGCCCTGCGTGCATCGACGGCGGAGGCCGTGCAGCAGTTCGACGCCGCCGCGCGGCGCGCCGGCGCATCGAACGAATCGGTGCTCGCCGCGCGCTACATCCTGTGCACCGCCCTCGACGAGTCCGTCGCCAACACCCCCTGGGGCGTGCAGGCCGGCTGGAACAAGCAGAGCCTGCTGGTGCAGTTCCACAACGAGACCTGGGGAGGCGAGAAGGTCTTCCAGTTGCTGGCCAAGCTCGCGCAGGACGTGCCCGGGCACCGCGACCTGCTCGAACTCATCTATTGCGTGCTGGCGCTGGGCTTCGAGGGCCGCTACCGCGTGCTCGACAACGGCAAGGCGCAGATCGACACCGTGCGCCAGCGCCTCGCCGACCTGATCCGCCGCGAGCGGCCCGCGGTCGAGCCGGCGCTGTCGCCGCACTGGCGCGGGCAGGGTGGCGGCACGGCGCGGCTGCGCGAGTCGATCCCGCTGTGGGTCATCGGGGCCGGGCTGCTTCTGCTGCTGGCCCTGAGCTGGTTCGCGCTGCGCATCTGGCTGAACAACCGTTCCGACACGACCTGGTCGCAGCTCGCGAGCCTGCGCATGCCCAACGTGCAGGTCGCACCGCCCGCGCCGCCTGCCAAGGCGCCGCGGCTCGCGCGCTTCCTCGAGCCCGAGGTGCGCCAGGGCCTGGTCACCGTGACCGACGAGGCCGACCGCTCGGTGGTGCGCCTGCGCGGCGACGCCTTCTTCGCCTCGGGCAGCGCCGAGCCGATGGCGGCGTCGATGCCGGTGCTGGTGCGCATCGGCCAGGCGCTGGCCGAGGTCAAGGGCGACGTGCTCATCACCGGCCACTCCGACAACCAGCCGATCCGCTCGCTGCGCTATCCGTCGAACTGGCACCTGTCCACGGCGCGCGCCGACGCGGTGAAGACGGCGCTGACGAGCCTGGTCGATCCGGCCCGGATGAAGGCCGAAGGCAAGGCCGACGCCGAGCCGGTGGCCGCCAACGACACGCCGGCCAACCGCGCGCGCAACCGCCGGGTTGACATCGTGCTGCTGACCGAGCCGGAACGCATCGCGTCGTCGCCGCCTTCCACGCCACCGGCTGCCGCTACGCCCGGAGCCCCGCGATGAAGAAGTTCTTCCGCTTCCTCTTCCACCCCGTGCTGCTCACGGTGCTGGCCCTGCTCATCCTGGGCCTGCTGATCTGGTGGATCGGCCCGCTGGTCAGGATCGGCGAGAAGGCGCCGCTGGAAAGCGAGCTGGCGCGCGCCCTCCTCATCGGCGCCATCGTGCTGCTCGTCGTGCTGCGCGCGCTCATCCGCCGCTGGCGCGTGCGCGCCGCCAGCCGCCACCTGACCGAAGGGCTGATGAAGGCGCCGACGGTCAAGACCACCGCGCCGGAGAACGGCGAGCAGAAGATCCTCGGCGATCGCTTCTCCGAGGCCATCGCGACGCTCAAGAAGATGCGCCTGCATGCCGCGGGCAGGAAGCCGGGGCTGCGCGACTGGCTCTCGCTCTCGGGCGGCAGCTACCTCTACGACCTGCCCTGGTACGTCTTCATCGGCGCGCCGGGCTCGGGCAAGACCACGGCGCTGGTCAATTCGGGCCTCTCGTTCCCGCTGGCCGAGAAGTTCGGGCCCGGCGCGATCCGCGGCGTGGGCGGCACGCGCAACTGCGACTGGTGGTTCACCGACGAGGCCGTGCTCATCGACACCGCCGGCCGCTACACCACGCAGGACAGCCACCAGAGCGAGGACAAGAGCGCCTGGGACGGCTTCCTGGGCCTGCTCAAGAAGGCGCGCCCGCGCCGGCCGCTCAACGGCGTGTTCCTCACCGTCAGCGTGGCCGACCTGCTGAGCCAGGGCGTGGAGGCGCGCAGCGCGCTTGCCGCCTCGATCCGAGCGCGCCTGCTGGAGCTGGACGAGCGCCTCACCACGCGCCTGCCGGTCTATGTGCTCGTGACCAAGAGCGACCTGCTCTATGGCTTCACGGACTACTTCGCCGACCTGGGCAAGGAGCAGCGTGCGCAGGTCTTCGGTTTCACGCTGCCGCCTGAGGAGGGCACGCACCTGGCCGAGCACGGCCTGAACGCGCCCTTCCAGCGCGAGTTCGCGCTGCTGCACGACCGCGTCAACGGCGGCCTGCTGGAGCGCATGCAGCAGGAGACCGACGGCACGCGCCGTGCGGCCATCTTCGGCTTTCCGGCACAGTTCGCGTCCATCGGGCCCATGCTGCAGGACCTGCTCGACCAGGTCTTCACCGGCTCGCGCTTCGCGCAGCCGCCGTGGGTGCGTGGGGTGTACTTCACCAGCGGCACGCAGGAGGGCAGCCCGATCGATCGCGTGATGGGAAGCCTGGCGCGCAGCTTCGGGCTCGAGCGCGCCATCCTCGCGCCGCAGAAGAGCAGCGGCCGCAGCTACTTCCTCACCACGCTGCTCAAGGACGTGGTGTTCCCCGAGCAGCGCCTGGCCGGTGCCGACGTGAAGCTGGAGCGGCGCCGCCATGCGCTGCGCCTGGCCGGCATGACGGCCATGCTGCTGGTGACCGTCGGCCTGCTCGCCGGCTGGGGTTGGAGCGCCTGGCAGAACCTCGCGTACGTGAAGTCGGTGGAGGCGCGGGTCGAACCCGCGCGCCAGCAGCTCGCCGGGCTGCCGGCGCAGACGCAGAACCTGGTGCAGGTGGCGCCCGTGCTGCAGGGCCTGCGCGACATCTGGAAGACGCCGCTCAACCGCGAGGGCAACGAGCCCTTCTCGATGACGCTGGGCCTGTACCAGGGGGACAAGCTCGACGCCGCGGCGCAGACCGCGCACCAGCGCGCGCTCAACGAGGCCTTCCTGCCGCAGCTGGCCAAGCGCATCGAGGACCAGCTGCGCACCGCGCAGAAGGACAACCTGGAGTTCACCTACGAGGCGCTCAAGAGCTACCTCATGATCCACCAGCCCGAGCACTTCGACGCCGAGGCACTGAAGGCCTGGATCACGCTCGACTGGGCGCGCAGCCTCGACCGCGGCATTCCCGAGGACCAGCGCAAGCTGCTGGAGGACCAGCTCGACATCCTCATCGCGCAGGGCCCGCCGCGCGCGCCGCTGAAGATGGACGAGAACCTGGTGCGCAGCGTTCGCGCATTGCTGGCCAGCTACCCGACCGAGCAGCGCATCTTCAGCCGCTTGAAGCGCCAGCGCCTGGGCAAGGACGTGCCCAACTTCAGCATCGCCGCCGCCACCGGTCCGTCGGGCCCGCTGGTGTTCGAGCGGCCCAGCGGCAAGCCGCTGACCGAGGGCGTTCCGGGCATGTTCACCTACGACGGCTACCACAGGCGCTTCCAGAACGAGGTGGTCGTAGTCACCGGGCTCATCGCCGCCGAGGACCCGTGGGTGCTCGGGCAGGGCACCGGCGCGGCCGACCGCCTGCGCGACGCGGCGGCGCTGGGCGATCTCACCGACCGCGTGCGGCGCCTGTACCTGCAGGAATACGTGAAGGTGTGGGAGGCGATGCTCGCCGACGTGCGGCTGATCCGCGTGTCCGGCCTCGAGAAGAACATCGAGATCGCGCGCATCCTCTCGGGTGCCGATTCGCCGCTGGCCAACTTCCTGCGCGCGGTGGTCAAGGAGACCACGCTCACGCCCAAAGACGGCGACAAGTCGGCCGTCGGCAAGGCGGCGGAGACCGTGCGCAACACCCGCAAGGGCCTGGAAGAGCTCTTCGGCGGCGGCGACGCGAACCGGCAGCAGCTCGCTCCGGGCAAGCGCATCGAGAGCATCGTCGACGACCGCTTCGAATCGCTGCGCCGCCTGGTGGTGTCGCCCACGCCCGGCGGCCCCGCGCCCCTGGACGATGCGCTGAAGCTCTTCAACGAGGTCTACGTCTACCTCACGGCCGTGGACACGGCCGTCAAGAGCCGCAGCTCGCCGCCGCCGGGCGATGTGGCTGGCAAGCTCAAGTCCGATGCGGGCCGCCTGCCCGAGCCGGTGCGCTCGATGGTCGAGAACCTCAGCACCAGCGGCGCCGCGCAGGCCCGCGTGGCCGAGCGCGGCAACCTGAGCCAGGACCTGCGGCCCGTCACCGAGTTCTGCCAGCGCGCCATCACGGGCCGCTATCCCTTCGTCGAATCGAGCAGCCGCGACGTGCTGCCCGAGGATTTCGGCCAGATGTTCGGGCCGGGGGGGATGATGGACGACTTCTTCCAGAAGCGCCTCGCGCAGCTGGTGGACACCAGCCGCCGCCCGTGGCGCTACAAGCCGGTGGCGGAGCAGGGCGCGATCTCGACTTCGGCGCTGCAGCAGTTCGAGCGCGCCGACCTGATCAAGCAGGTGTTCTTCCGCGGCGGTGGCCGCGGTCCCGCGATGCGCCTGGACTTCAAGCCGGTCGAACTCGATGCCGGCATCACCCAGTTCACGCTCGACGTCGACGGCCAGCTCGTGAAGTACGCGCATGGCCCCATCGTGCCGATGACCGTGCAGTGGCCCGGGCCGCGCAACACCAACCAGGTGCGCATCACCGTGCAACCGCCGACCGCGGGCGGCACCTCGGGCCAGGTCACCGAGGGGCCGTGGGCACTGTTCAAGATGCTCGACCGCGGTCAGCTCGCCTCGGGCGAGGGACCGGAGAAGTTCCTCATCACCTTCCAGCTCGACGCGCGCCGCGCCAAGTTCGAGGTGACGACCAACAGCGTGCAGCACCCGATCCGCCTGAAGGAGTTGCGCGAGTTCTCCTGCCCGGAGGGCTTGTGAGGGGCTTGGACGGCATCCTCTCGGACCCGGTTGCCCTGCCGGGCTGGTTCGGCAAGCTGCCCGGCATGGGCGATTTCGCGCATCGCCGGCTGCCGGAGGTCTTTCGCGCGCGCTGGGACCAGTGGCTGCAGCACGGGATGATGCAACTGCGGCTGCGCCACGAGGACTGGACCGCGCGCTACCTCGAGGGTCCGGTGTGGTTCTTCGCGCTGGCGCAGGACGTGGCGGGCCCCTCGTGCTGGGTGGGCGTCGTCATGCCGTCGGTCGACGGCGTCGGCCGCTACTTTCCCTTCGCCGTGGCCTGCGAGCTGCGCCAGCCCTGGCCCTCCCTGCCCGCGGCCGCATGGCCGGCCCTGCACCGGTGGTGGCAGCGCGCGGCGCAGGCGGCGCTCGAAGGCCTGGACCAGGACCAGGACGCGGCGCGCTTCGATGGCACCCTGGCACGCCTGTTCGCCGGCGCCGCGGACACCCCGGTCGCGCAGGACGAGCTCGGCACGCCGCCCGCCTGGCCCGCCGGCGGCCAGTCGCTGTGGCTCACGCACCCGTGCGGCGAGGGCCAGCGCCTGCTGAGCGCCGGCCTGCCGCGCGACGAGCGCTTCGACCTGCTCTTCGCCCCGGCCCGTGAAGCCGCCGGACCGTCCGACGCCCGCGAGGCGGACAAGGTGGACCCGACGTGAGCACCCCATCCGCACCCCTGCCGCCCGAAGGCGGCGACGACCGCACCCAGGTCATGACCGGCCGCGGCCCGTCGCGCGAGGCCGATGCGGCCACGGTGATCTCGTCGCCCGGCGCGATGCCGCCGGCCCCGCCGCCCGCCGCGGGCGGCGGCGCGGAGACCGGCACCCTGCCGGCCGGCAGCCGCATGGCGGAGTTCGAGATCACGCACCTGATCGGCCAGGGCGGCTTCGGCGCCGTGTACGAGGCCTGGGACCACACGCTCGAGCGCACGGTCGCGATCAAGGAGTACCTGCCGACCTCGCTCTCCACGCGCGCGCAGGACGGCACCGTCTCGCCGCTGTCGGAAAAGCACAAGGAGACCTTCGACCTCGGCATGCGCAGCTTCATCAACGAGGCGCGGCTGCTGGCGCAGTTCGACCATCCCTCGCTGCTGAAGGTCTACCGCTTCTGGCAGGAGCGCGGCACCACCTACATGGTGATGCCGCTGTACCGCGGCCAGACCATGCGCCAGGCCCTGGCGGCCATGCCCGCGGTGGACGAGGGCTGGCTCATGCGCGTCATGGACGGCGTCACGCAGGCGCTGGCGGTGATGCACAACGCCAACTGCTACCACCGCGACATCGCGCCCGACAACATCATGCTGCTCGAGGGCACGGGCCGACCGGTGGTGCTGGACTTCGGCGCGGCGCGTCGCGTCATCACCGACAAGACGCAGGCCATCACCGTCATCCTCAAGCCCGGCTACGCGCCGGTGGAACAGTACGCCGAGATGCCCGACATGTCGCAGGGCGCGTGGACCGATGTCTACGCGCTCGCGGCCGTCATGCACGTGGCCGTGTGCGGCCGTGCGCCGCCGCCCTCGGTGGCGCGGCTGATCTCCGACAGCTACGTGCCGCTGGCCGGCAACGAGGTGCTGCGCCAGCGCTACAGCCTGCGTCTGCTGGAGACCATCGACCACGGGCTGCAGGTGCGGCCCGAGGCGCGTCCGCAGTCCATGGGCGAGCTGCGCGCCGAGCTGGGCCTGGAAGAGACGACCACCATCGCGCCGCTGCGCTCCAGCGGCGCGCGCAGCAGCGCGGCACCGGCGGCTGCGCGGGGCGCGAAGGCCACGCCGCAGCCCGTGCCGGCACCGGTGCCCGGCGCCGGCGGCAGCGCGAAGCGGGTGGCTGCCGGCGGCGTGCTGGCCCTGGCGGTGATCGCGGGCGGCACCTGGTGGTGGATGCAGGGCCGGAAGGCCGACACCGTGGTGGCGAGCGCACCACCACCGCCGGTCGCGGCCCCGGCGCCTTCGGCGGCGCCCGAGCCACCGCCGCCTCTTGCGCCGCCGCCGGCACCCGCCGTGCGCCGCACGCCGCTGCAGTCGCTCGAAGCACTGGGCGCCGGCGCGACCGCCGGCTTCGGCGTGAGCGCGACGCCGCGCAAGGCCGAGGTCGCGGTGGGCCGCGACAAGCTGGACTTCGAGGTGCGCAGCCAGCGCGACGGCTACGTCTACGTCTACCTGCTGTCCAGCGGCGGCGAGATGTTCCTGCTCTTCCCCAACCTGCTCGACAAGTACAACAAGATCAGCGCGGGCGGCACGCTGTCGCTGCCGCGTGCCTCCTGGCCCATGAATGCCGGCGGGCCACCGGGCACCAACCACTTCGCGGTGCTCGTGAGCCAGAACGAGCGGGACTTCAGCGAATCCGGCGTGCAGAACGACGGCGTGTTCCCGCAGTTCCCGCTCACGGTGCTGTCGGCCCTCGAGGCCGCCCGCGCGGGCGGGCCGACACCGCTGCTGGGCAGGCCGGTGTGCCCTTCGGGCGGCGGCTGCCAGGACGTCTACGGCGTCGGCACTTTCAAAATCGTCGAGAAGTGATCGTCTGTGGACATCGGCCCGTCCGGGCCGCTTCGATCCCAAGGAGTGAATCATGAACCCAGCCCCGCATCCCCACCAGGCACCGCGACCGGTGCATGCGCTGTGGGCCGGCGCCCTGGCGCTGGGCCTGGCCGGCTGCGCCACCGCGCCCGCACCGGCCCCTGCGCCTGCCGCGCCGCCGCCGGCACCGGTGGCCGTCGCGCCGGCACCCGCGCCGGCCCCTGCACCCGCACCGGCCAACGCCAGCGTGGCCGGCCAGGCGCGCACCTTCTCGACCCAGATCGCCACCTACACGGCCGTCAACTTCGACAGCGTCCCCGGTTGGAGCCGCGACGACTTCGCCGAGAGCTGGCCGGCCTTCCTTACCAGCTGCCGCGTGCTCAACGGGCGCGGCGCGCAGTGGCAGGAGGTGTGCGGCCGTGCGAGCAGCGTGGACGGCAAGAGCAATCCCGCGATCCGCTCCTTCTTCGAACGCGAATTCGCGGCCTACCAGATCCGCGACGACGACCGCCGCCCCGACGGCGTGGTGACGGGCTACTTCGAACCCGAGATCGAGGGCAGCCGCAGCTACGCACCGCCCTTCATCTACCCGGTGTATGGCCAACCGCAGGACATGCTCTTCCTCGACACCCGGCGGCTGCCCCCCGGCAACGGCACGGTGGCGGCACGCGTGCAGGGCAACCAGGTGGTGGTGCAGACGGGGCTGTCGACGCGCGACATGGGCGCCCCCGGACTCTATGCGCTGGACCTGTCGCAGATCGTGCGCGACACCATCGACCGCAAGGCCCGCGTGCGCATCGACGGCCAGCGCCTGCTGCCCTACTACACGCGCGAGGAGATCGAAACCCGCGGTGCACCGAATGCCAAGGTGCTGGCCTTCGTGAGCAGCGCCACCGCGCTGTACGAGATGCAGATCCAGGGCTCCGGCCGCATCCGCCTGCCCAACGGCGAGGTGATCCGCATCGGCTATGCGGAGCAGAACGGCCAGCCCTTCCGGCCCACGCTGGCGCAGGCGCCGGGCGGTCGCGGCAAGAGCGCGGTGCGCACGCGGGGCAACACCATCGAGCTGGAAGTGGATGATGACGACGACGTGGGCGACATCGGCGCCGTGCGTACCCGCGGCTTCACCCTCGCGCGGCCGGTGGCCAGCGGCGCGGTGGTGGTGCCGGGGCAGCGCGCGTCGGGCCCGGTCACGGGATCGGGCATCAAGGACCCGAGCTACGTCTTCTTCAAG
Organism: Comamonadaceae bacterium ALPHA2B; assembly: GCA_005503065.1. Lineage (GTDB taxonomy): Bacteria > Pseudomonadota > Gammaproteobacteria > Burkholderiales > Burkholderiaceae_C > Xenophilus. Next base: position 16,166 of record SCOE01000031.1, on the reverse strand, counting down.
GAAGTGCAGACCAGCACCGCCGGCCCCGTGGGCGCGATGGGCGTGCCGCTGCAGCCCGGTCGGTCGATCGCGGTCGACCCGCGCAGCACGCCGCTGGGCTACCCGGTGTTCGTGTCGACGCGCCAGCCCGGCTCCGGCACGCCGATGCAGCGCCTGACCATCGCGCAGGACACGGGCGGCGCCATCCGCGGCGCGGTGCGGGCCGACTACTTCTTCGGCAACGGCCAGCTCGCCGCCAACCAGGCGCGCCGCATGAAGGAGCGGGGCCAGCTGTGGATCCTGCTGCCGCGCGGCCAGGCCGTGGCCGCCGCCACCGCCACCGTGGCGCGCGGCCCGGGCGGCACGCGCACCCGCGGCGTCGGCGGTTCGCTCGCCAACTGCCTGGTGCCCGACGACCAGAACTGCGCCGATGACTGAAGGAATGCACCCCCCAGGCGGCTTCGCCGCTTCCTGCTTCGCCTGCGCGCTGTTCGCTATCAAATGCATAGCTGCTTCCGCAGACGGGGCGGGCGCTGCGGCCACGTTTCGATTGAAAAGTTGCGTGCCGGCGCCCTGCGCGCGCCAGCGCTGACGGGCGGTTCCATGCAGGACACCCTCTCGTCGGAAGACAGTGCCGAGCTGGTCCGCCTGTGGCGGCGCCGGCAGACGCTGTCGCCCGACGAGATGGGGCGCATGTACGGCATCGTGGGCGGCGCGCTGCGCGGCTGCACCCCGCCCGAGCTGCATGCGCTGGGCGAGGGGCGCCAGGAACTGGTGGCGCAGTTCATCTACGTCAAGGTGCTGCGGCTGGATGCCGAGGCCGACGAGGGCGAGGAGCCCGATCCGCGCGAGCGCAGCGGCCACAGCGCGCCGTCGAGCGCCTTCGCGCTGTGCGCGTACTTCCGCCGCTACCTCATCGACTGCACGCGGGCCAGCAGCTTCCGGCGCAAGCTGTCGATCGGCGACGAAGTCAGCGAGAACCAGCTCGAGGCGCAGCTGGGCGCGGCGGAAGACGCGGGGGACTGCCTGCGCGAGCACGGACTGAGCGCTGCCGCCGTGCAGGCTTCGGCGCGCGCCTTCATCGCCGGCCTGGCGCCGCCCGAGCGCCTGCTGCTGTGCGAAGGCTTCGGCCAGGAGGCGGCCGGCGGGCTGTCGGGCGTGGCGGCGCGCCATGCCATTGCCTCGTACCACTACCGCGCGGGCCGGCTCGGGCTCGTGCACAAGCGCGAGGCCCTGCCGGCCGACTACGCGCGCACGCAGATCGGCGGCTGGATCCAGGACACGCTGGGCATTGCCATCCGGCCCGACAACGGGGCCGCGATCCTGCTGGTTTTCAAAATCCTCGGCGCTGAAGCGTCTTACGCCTGAAGTCATAGCCCTTTCAGGACACACGCCATGCCCACCGAACTCTGGCCGCCGTTGAACGTGATCCGCAGCGCCTTCGGGCCGCCGGCGGCGGCCGCGGCCGGCGCCGCCGCCGCCACGGCGCCCGTGCACCCTCGCATTGCGGGCCCGGGCGGCCGGCATCCCCTCGAAGAGCTGCTGCTGCCGCTGACCGAACTGGCGCGCCGCCGCGAAGCGGTGGCGGCGCGGGCCTTTCCCGCGCGCTGGGCGCCGGGCCGCCTGGTCAGCGTGCTGCACGAGGGGCGCCTGCTCGGTGTGCTGCTCGACCGCTGCGACACGAATACCGAGGGCGAGCGCTGGCACGGCTGGATGGCCGCGAGCGAGGCCGATTGGGCGGGTGCCCACGACGTGCTGCTCGAGCCCGGCGACGAACCCTTCGAGCCGCTCTTCGGCATGGTCCAGGCCTGGAACCCCGTCACGCTGGTGCCGGCGCCGCAGTTGTGCGCGCGCGTGCTCGGCGAGGTGTCGGCGACGCGCCTGGCCGCCTTGCGCGCCGTGGCCGACGAATGCGCGACGAAGGCCGCGACCGGCATCGCAGCGCAGCCCGGCCGCATCGCGCTGCGCACCGTGGCCGACACCTTCACCGTGCTGTCGGGCACGCCGCTCGCGCCCGAGGGCGATCCGCGCACGGACTACCAGGCGCTGTACGCCGAGGCCGCCGCGCGGCTGAATGCCCTGTCGAACGCATCGACCGGCGCCGTGCGCCCCGCGGCCGGCATGCCGCGCGTCGAAGCGCCGGGCCGGCCCGCGGGCTGGGGCACGCGCCTGCGCGGCTGGCTGCTGGGCGACGGCGTCTGGCGCCCCGCGCTCGCCGTGCTGGCGCTGGTCGTGCTGGTGCAGAACGCCGGCCTGCTGCTGCCGCAGGCCGAGGAGGTGCGCTTTCGCGGCGCGCCGCCCGCGGCCGCCGCGCCGCAGGTCGATTTCACGCTGCGCTGGAAGGCCGGCACCGACATGGCCGCCGCCGCGCAGCTGCTGCGCAGTGCCGGGGCCACCGTGGTCGGTGGCCCCGATGCCGCGGGCACCTGGTCGCTGCACCTGCTGCAGCCTGAGGAAGGCCGGCGCGTGCTGCAGTCCTCGCCGCTGGTCGAGGCCCTGGGCTCACCCTAGTCCGTGATGCACGCCGCCTCGCGCCGTCCGCTGCACGTGCTGCTCCTTGTCGGGCTGCTGCTCGCGAGCGCCTGGGCAGGCGCGGCGCAGCGGGCCTTGCTGGTCGGCGTGTCCGAGCTGGCCAACCAGCCCGCTTCGCTGTGGCTGCAGGCGCCGCGCAACGACGTGCTGCTGATGCGCGACGCGCTTGCGCGCCAGGGCTTCGCGCCGGCCGACATCACGGTGCTGGCCGACGGCGTGCCCGGTGCCGCGCTGCCCGACGCGCAGGCCATCCGCGACGGGCTGCAGCGCCTGCTCGCGCAATCGCGAAGCGGCGACTTCGTGGTGCTGTACTTCTCGGGCCACGGCACGCGCGTGCGCGACACCGCCAAGCGCTACCAGGAGCCCGACGGCCTGGCCGAGAACTTCCTGGCGCGCGACGTGCGAGGCGCCATCGGCGGCGCCGGCCTGCTCGGCGGCGGCATGCGCGACGTCGACTTCGACGGCTGGGTGCAGGCCTTCCTGGCGAAGAACGTGTTCGTGTGGTCGGTCTTCGACACCTGCTCGGCCGCGTCGATGACGCGTGGCCTGCGCACCGAGCCCGCGCAGCCGGCCGGCGACGAGGTGCGCTGGCGTGGCGTGCGCGTGGACCAGCTCGCGGCCGCCGCGGCACCGGCCGACGACGCCGTGCCCGCCGCGCCCGCGGCCGAAGCCGTGGCACGCGCCCGCTACGTGGCCTTCTTCGCCTCGGAGAGCCACCAGGTCACGCCCGAGCTGCGCCTGCCGCGCGGCGACCGCCAGGCGCGGCCGCAGGGCCTGCTGACCTGGGCGGTGGCGCAGTCGCTGCAGCGCCGGCCGCAGACCTGGCGCGCGCTGTTCGACGGCGTGCTGTCGCTGTATCCGCCGGTGATCGACGAGCTCGCGCAGCGCTTTCCCGCGCGCGAGCTGCCCTCGCCCGTGGCCGAGGGCAACCTCGACCTGCCGCTGTTCGCCAACCCCGCCGGCGCGGTCACCACGCGTCCGTTGTGGCCGGCGCGGCGCGGCGGCGCCATGCTCGCGCTCGCTGCCGGCCAGATCGACGGCCTGGTGGCGAGGCAGCGGGTGCGCGTGACGGCCGTGCTCGACGACGGCGCCCAGCGCGAGGCCGAGACCGAGCTGGGCGAGGTCGGGCTCGACCAGTCCAGCCTGCGCGTGCCCGATGCCCTGCAGGACGTGGCCGGCTCCGCGCTGTGGCGCGTGCAGCCGGTGGCCGGGCCGGCGGCGCTGGCCTTGCAGGTGCGTGCCGAGCGGCCCTTGCCGGCGGGCCTGTCGCTGGCCTATCCGGCATCCATCGCGACCGGTCCCGATGCGACGGCCGACGTGCGCGCGGTGCCGGCGGGCGGCGGGGGGTGGCGCCTCGAGCTGTTGGCGCCCGAACTCGGCGGCCCGGCCGCCGCCGTGACGCTGCCCGATGCACAGGCGCTGCGCCAGCGCCTGGAAACCCTCGCGCGCCTGAAGTGGCTGGCGCGCCTGCCGGCCCTGGCGCAGGGCGGCCGCGTCGACGGGCTGGAGGTGCAGATCGAGCGCTGGCAGGGCGCGCAACTCCTGCGCACCGACGACGCGCTGGGACTGGCCGCGTTGCCTGCGCCCGCCGGGGGCCAGCGCATGGCCCTCAACGTGCACAACACCAGCGGCCAGTCGATCGACCTGGCGGTGATCGGCATCGATGCCCAGGGTGCGATGCGCGCCGTCTACCCGCCCGACGGGGCCGAGAGCAACCGCTTCGAGCGCGGCACGCGCGAGCAGCCCGCGGCCAAGCGCTTCGACCTGCCCTGGCTCGCGCAGCCCGGCGCGCAGCTGCTCGTGGTCGCAGCACCCGCCGCGCCCTACAGCGGGCCGCGGCTCTTCGGCGCCGGCCCGCCGGAGCCGGTGGCCGACCTGCGCGTGCGCGGCCAGCTGCAGCCCGAGCGGCGCCGCGCCGTCTACGCCGTGCGAATCCAGACCGAGGGCACCGCGGCGGCTTCTGCGCGCTGAAGGACCCCGACCTCCAACCTTTCGAGAAAGGAAGCTCCCATGTCGCTCTACAGCATCGACAACCTCCTGCAGCTCACCCGGCTGGCGCACACCAACCAGATGGGGGCCGACCTCGTGATGGCCATGGAGAACAGCGGCACGCCCGTGACGGGCGACAACGTGCGGCGATACCCCGACGGCAAGCCGCGGCTTGACATGGTGGGCATGAGCTGGGGCCTGGCATCGGCCACCATCGGCGGCGCGGCGCAGGGCCCGCGCAGCTATGCGCCGCTGACCGTGGTGCGCCAGGCCGATTCGGCCAGCGCCATCCTCACGCAGCTCACCAACACCCGCGCCGCCAACCTGCGGGCGACCATCAGCAAGTACCTCGCCGGCGGCGACGCCAGCGTCACGGCCGACACGCTGCCGATGTTCGAGCTGAAGATCGACGAGGCGCAGATCACGGCCCAGTACTTCATCACCGCGCCGGGCGACGTGATGCTCTACGAGATCCTGGTCTTCAGCTACCGCAAGATCGAGATCAGGACGGCGCCGCAGCAGGGCACCGGCTCGCGCGGCGCCACCCGCGAGTGCCAGATCATCGTGGCCAGCATGTCCTGACACCGGAGCCGCACCATGAGCACCGCCTCCGAACTCATCCGCAGCGCCGACCCTGCCGGCGCACTCCGCGCCCTCACCGAGGAGGTGCGCGCCAAGCCCGGCGACAGCCGCCTGCGCGTCTTCATGGCCCAGCTGCTGTGCGTGCTCGGCCAGTGGGAGCGTGCGCTCAACCAGCTCAGCGTCGCGGCCGAACTCGACGCCCTGGCCGTGCCCATGAAGCAGGTCTACGGCGAGGCGATCCGCTGCGAGGGCCTGCGCGCCGAGGTCTTCGCGGGCAAGCGCACGCCCATGGTCTTCGGCCAGCCCGACCCCTGGCTGGCGCTGCTGGTCGAGTCGCTGCTGCGCCGCGGCGCCGGCGATGCGGCCGCGGCCGAGCAACTGCGCGCGCGCGCCTTCGACGAGGCGCCGGCGGCGGCCGGCCGCATCGACGGCACGCCCTTCGAGTGGCTGGCCGATGCCGACATGCGCCTCGGCCCGGTGCTCGAGGCCTACATCAACGGCCGCTACTACTGGGTGCCCTTCGCGCGCCTGGCGCAGGTCAAGGTCGAGCCGCCCGAGGACCTGCGCGACTGCGTGTGGATGCCGGTGCACCTGCTGTTCGAGAACGGCGGCGAGACGCTGGCCCTGGTGCCCACGCGCTACGAGGGCACCGAGAAGAGCGACGACGGCGCGCTGCTGCTGGCGCGCCGCACCGACTGGCGCGAACTCGCGCCCGAAGTGTGGTGCGGGCTGGGCCAGCGCCTGCTGGGCAGCGACGCGGGGGAGCATGCGCTGATGGATGTGCGCCAGATCGATTTCGATGCCGCTGCCCCGGCGCACGGCGATGCGGCCGGCACTGCGGCAGACCATGGCTGAGCTCACCGTCCAGGAGCGGCTGCAGCCCTCGCTGCTCGATCGTCTGGTCGACCACGCGCCCGACCAGAAGCGCGAGGGCGACGACAAGCGCACCCTCACGCGGCAGGCGCTGCGCCAGGCGGTGCTGCGCGACTTGGCCTGGCTGCTCAATGCCACGGGCGATGCGATCGACGAGAAGCGCCATCCGCAGGCGGCGCGCTCGGTGCTGAACTACGGATTGCCTATGCTGTCCGGCCAGTTCACGTCCTCCATCCAGCGTGTCAGCATGGAACAGGCTCTGAAGAACGCCATCCTGCAGTTCGAGCCGCGCATCCTGCCCCGAACGCTCGAAGTCGAAATCGTCATGGAAGGCTCGTCCCTGGATTCCCACAACTGCATCAGCCTGCTGGTGCGCGGAAGCTTGTGGGCGCAGCCGGTGCCGCTGGAGTTCCTGATGCGCAGCCGCGTCGACCTGGAGGAAGGGCGCATCGCCATCGATGACCTGTCCAATCCAGCGCGCTGACGCCGATCCGCGAGACCGCCCCCGCTCCCGGTGCGTGCAAGCACCGGCGCGGCCGTGTGCCGCCGGTGCGGATTGCAATAGTCACGATCGTTACGAGTTTGGCGCCGGCACAGGTGTGGCAAGGGCTGCAGGCCGATTGCGCTTTGGCGTTTCGGGCCTGTACAGGAGGCACTGAGGCATGGACCCGCGGCTGCTCACGCTCTACGAACAGGAACTGCGCTACTTCCGCGAGAGCACGGGCGAGTTCGCACGCGCCTTTCCCAAGATCGCCGCCCGGCTCGGCGTGGACGGGCAGGAGGTCGCCGACCCCTACGTGGAGCGGCTCATCGAGGCGACGGCCTTCCTGTCGGCACGGGTGCACCTCAAGGTCGATGCCGAGTACCCGCGCTTCACCGGCCACCTGCTCGACATCGTCTACCCGCACTTCCTCGCGCCCACGCCGGCCTGCGGCGTGTGCGCCTTCCGGCCCGAGCTGGGCGACGCCGTGCTGGCCACGGGGCCGACGCTGCCGCGCGGCAGCGCACTGCGTGCGCGCCAGGCCGTGGGCCAGAACACGCATTGCGAATTCCGCACCGCGCATGACCTGCGCGTGTGGCCGGTCGAGCTCACGCGCGCCCAGTACTTCACCTACGCGGCCGACCTGCCGCTGGCGCAGCATCCGCGTGCCCGCGACATCCGCGGCGGCCTGCGCATCGGGCTGAAGGCCACCGCGGGCCTGAGCTTCGACCAGATCGCGCTGGACACGCTCATGCTGTACTTCGGCGGTGCCGACGACGTGGCCTGGCAACTGCACGAATGCGCGCTCGCGCAGCCCGTCGGCGTGCTGGTGCGCCGCGCCGCGGCCACCGGGCCGGTCACGACGCTGCCCGGCAGCGCGATCGCCGAGGTCGGCTTCGGCGACGACGAGGCGCTGCTGCCGGTCACCGCCACGGGCTTCTCGGGCTTTCGCCTGGTGCAGGAGTACTTCGCCTTTCCCGAGCGCTTCCGATTCGCCCGCATCGACGGGCTGCGTGCCGCGCTGGCGGCCTGCGGCGGCGACGAGGTCGAGCTGGTGCTGCTGTTCTCCCGCGGCGATGCGGTGCTCGAGAAGCTGGTCAGCGCCGACAACGTGCTGCTGCACTGCGTGCCGGTCGTCAACCTCTTCCCCAAGCGGCTCGACCGCGTCAGCGTGACCGAGGGCGTGAGCCAGTTCCACCTGCTGGCCGACCGCACCCGGCCGCAGGACTTCGAGGTGCATTCACTCACCGAGGTGGTCGGCCATGCAGCCGCCATCGCGGGCGGCGAGGGCGCGCGCGAGCAGCTGTTCCGCCCCTTCTACGCCGCCTTCCACGGCAGCCGCGAGGCCCATCCCGCCTACTACACGGTCACGCGCGAGCCGCGCGTGATGTCGGCGCGCCAGCGCGGCGAAGGGCATCGAAGCAGCCACATCGGCTCGGAGCTCTACTTGCAGGTGGTCGACCCGCAGCAGGCGCCCTTCTCGGGCGCCCTGCGCCAGCTCGCCGTCACCGGGCTGGTGACCAACCGCGACCTGGCGCTGCTGCTGCCGGTCGGGCGCGAGAACGACTTCGACTGCGTCGACGCCTTCCCGGTGCAGAGCGTGCGCATGGTGCGCGGCCCCTCGCGGCCGGTGTCGCCGGTGGTGCAGCAGGGGCTGGGCTGGAAGGTCGTCGACCACCTCGCGCTCAACTACCTGTCGCTGGCCGACAGCTCGCCCTCCGAAGGTGCCGCGGCGCTGCGCGAGATGCTCATGCTCTACGCCGTGCATGCCGACGAAGCGCGCCAGGGGCAGGTGCGCGGCCTGCTCTCGGTGCGCTGCAAGCCGCTGGTGCGACGCCTGCCGCTGCCCGGTCCCATCGCCTTCGGCCGCGGGCTGGAGGTGACGCTGGAGGTCGATCCGCCGGCCTTCCATGGGCACAGTGCCTTTCTCTTCGGCGCCGTCATGTCGCGCTGGCTCACGCGCCATGTCGAGGTGAACCACTTCGTCGAGACCGTGCTGCGCGGCGCGGGCAAGGGCGAATGGATGCGATGGAGGCCGCAGTGCGGGACCCGGCCGATCCTGTGAGCGTGGCCGCCGGCAGTGACGCGCGGGCCACCACGCCCGGCGCCTGGCTGGCCGCGCGGGCCGACCGCGCCTGGGCCTACGACTACTTCGCCACGCTGCGGCGGCTGGAATGCATGGACCCGCGGGCCCCGCGCTGGGGCCAGGCCCTGCGGCCTTCTGCCGAGGCCGTTCGCGTGGGGCAGGAGCCCTCGCTGTCCTTCGCGCCGGCGCCCTTCAGCCGCTTCGAGCCCGCCACGCCCGATGCGCCGCCGCGGCTGCGCCAGCACTTCTTCGGCTACATCGGGCCCAACGGGCCGTTGCCCGTGCATCTGTCGGACTTCATCCGCGAACGGGCGCTCAACCATGGCGACCCGACCTGGCTCGCCTTCCTCGACACCTTCTCGCACCGCTTCGCGCTGCAGATCTACCGTGCCTGGGCCAAGGCGCGGCCGGTGACCGGGCTGGACCGCCCGCAGGAAGATCCGTTCCGCCGCCACGTCGGCGCCTTCGCGGGCATCGGCGGCCCGGCGCGGCAGGAACGCGACGAGGTGCACGACGACGCACGCCTGCACTTCTCGGGCTGGCTCGCGCGCCGCGTGCACAACGTCGAGGGCGTGGAGTCGGTGGTGTCGGCGTACTTCGGCGTGCCGGCGCGCCTCGAGCGCTGGGTCGGCCACTGGATGCGCCTGCCCGGCGACGAGCTCACGCGCCTGGGGGCCAGCAACCCCAACGCGGCGTCGCGCACGCTGGGGCTGGGCGCGGTCATGGGCCGCCAGGTCTGGGACCGCCAGCACAAGGTGCGGCTTCACCTGGGGCCCTTGTCGCTCGAGCAGTACCGGCGCTTCCTGCCCATCGGCTCGGCGCGGCCGGTGCTCGCGCGCTGGGTGCAGCAACTGCTCGGCGACGAACTGGAATGGGACGCGCAGCTCGCGCTGCGCAAGGAGGAGGTGCCACCCACCCGCCTCGGCACGCGGGCCGGCAACGGACCGCGGCTGGGGTGGGTGTCGTGGCTCGGCGAACGGCCGCGCGCGCGCCATGCGGCCGACGTGCGCATTGCCGGTGTGGCGGCAGGGGGCGTGCCGTGAGCGCACCGGTCTCCACGGCCCGTGCCCCGGCCGCGCTCTCGCAGGCCATCGACTGGCTGCGCGCCGGTCAGCTGGACGATGCCGATGCGGCGCTGGACGCCCTGTCGCGCCGGCAGCCGGGGGACGCGGACGTGCTGCATTTCCATGGCGTGCTGCGCCACCGCCAGGGCCGCACCGGCGAAGGCATCGGCCTGGTGCGCCGTTCGCTGTCGCTGCGGCCGCGCAATGGCGCGGCCTGGAACAACCTGGGCAACCTGCTGGTGGAGGCCGGCCAGGCCGACGAGGCCGCGGCGAGCTACCGCCAGGGGATCGCGCATGCGGCCAACGCCGGCCAGGCCGCCAACGGGTGGGCGAACCTGGCGGCGCTGCTGCGCAAGCTGGGCCGGCCCGAGGAGGCCGTGCAGGCCTGTCGCAGCGCGCTGGCGCTGCAGCCCGCGCACGGGCCGGGCTGGTACATCCTCTCGCGCCTGCTGGCCGATCAGGGCGAGGTGGCCGAGGCCGTGCAAGCCTACAGCCGCGCCATCGCGCTGCTGCCGCAGGAAGCCTCCGGGCGCGCGCAGGTCCTGCGCGCCCTCATGGTGATCGGCGAGCGCGAACGTGCGGCCGGCCTGCTGCGCGAATGGCTGGCCGAATCGCCTGAAGACCCGGTGGCGCAGCACCTGCTGGCCGCCTGCGAGGGACGCGCGCCCGAGCGTGCGAGCGACGCGTACGTCTCGCGCGTCTTCGATGCGTACGCAGAAAGCTTCGACGCCAGCCTGCAGCGCCTGAACTACCAGGCGCCGGCACTGGTGGCCCGCGCGGTGCACGACGCGCTCGGCGAGCCGGCCCGCGCGCTGGACGTGGCCGACGTGGGTTGCGGCACCGGCCTCATGGCGCCGCTGCTGGCGCCCTGGGCGCGGCTGCTGGCGGGCTGCGACCTGTCGGCCGGGATGCTGCGCCAGGCCAAGCGGCGCGGCGGCTACGACCGCCTGCACCAGGCAGAGCTGGTGCATTACCTCGCCACCCAGCCGGCGGCCTTCGACCTGGTGGTGTCGGCCGACACGCTGTGCTATTTCGGCGACCTGCACGCCGCGGCGCGCGCCGCCGCGCAGGCGCTGCGCCCCGGCGGCTGGCTGGTCTTCACCGTCGAGGCGCTCGAGCAGGACGAGGCACCCTTTCGCCTCGAGCTGAGCGGCCGCTACACCCATTCCGACGGCCACGTGCGCGCGGCGCTGGCGGCCGCCGGCTTCGCCCCGGCGCGTCTGCAGGCCGTGGTGCCGCGCGAGGAGGCCGGGCGCGAGGTCCGCGGCTGGCTCGCGGCGGCACAGCGTCCCCTTTCCAGCGGCCAGGCTTGAAATGCCGCGCCCTTCGTTCGTTCTTCCGACTGGAGATTCCGATGAGTGAGATCAGCCGCACCGCCCTTTTCGGCAAGCTCAACCCGCTGGCCTACAAGGCCATCGAGGGCGCGACCGTCTTCTGCAAGATGCGCGGCAATCCGTACGTCGAGCTCGAGCACTGGTTCGCGCAGCTGCTGCAGAACCAGGAGTCGGACCTGCACCGCATCGTGCAGCACTACGGGCTCGACATCTCGGTGCTGGCCAAGGACATGACGGCTGCACTGGACCGCCTGCCACGCGGCGCCACGGCCATCAGCGACTTCTCGCCCCACATCGAGAACGCCATCGAGCGCGCCTGGACCTATGCCACGCTGCAGTTCGGCGAGGCGCAGGTGCGCACCGGCTACCTCGTGTTCGGCATGCTCAAGTCGCCCAGCCTGCGCAACCCGCTGCTGGGACTGTCGAAGCAGTTCGAGAAGGTGAAGGTCGAGGACCTGGGCGACAACTTCGCCAAGATCTGCGATGCCTCGGCCGAGTCGAAGATGCGTGCGCAGGATGGCACCGGGATGGGCAGCGGCGATGTGGGCGACGAAACGGGCGCCATGGCGCCAGCTGCCATGGGCAAGGGCGACGCGCTGAAGAAGTTCGCCATCGACCTGACCGAGAAAGCCAGGAAGGGCGAGATGGACCCGGTCACCGGCCGCGACGAGGAGATCCGCCAGATCGTCGACATCCTCATGCGGCGCCGCCAGAACAACCCGCTGCTCACCGGCGAGGCGGGCGTGGGCAAGACCGCGGTGGTCGAAGGCTTCGCGCAGCGCCTGGCGCGCGGCGATGTGCCGCCGCAGCTCAAGGACGTGAAGCTGCTCACGCTGGACATCGGCCTGCTGCAGGCCGGCGCCAGCATGAAGGGCGAGTTCGAGCAGCGGCTGCGGCAGGTGATCGACGAGGTGCAGTCCTCGCCCACGCCCATCATCCTCTTCATCGACGAGATCCACACCCTGGTGGGGGCGGGCGGCGCGGCCGGCACCGGCGACGCGGCCAACCTGCTCAAGCCGGCGCTCGCGCGCGGCAACCTGCGCACCATCGGCGCCACCACCTGGGCCGAGTACAAGAAGTACATCGAGAAGGACCCGGCGCTGACGCGGCGCTTCCAGGTCGTGCAGGTGCCCGAGCCCGACGAGCAGAAGGCGATCCTGATGCTGCGCGGCGTGGCCAGCGTGCTGGAGAAGCACCACCGCGTGCAGCTGCTCGACGAGGCCATCGAGGCGGCCGTCAAGCTCAGCCACCGCTACATCCCCGCGCGCCAGCTGCCCGACAAGGCCGTGAGCCTGCTCGACACCGCCTGCGCCCGCGTGGCCGTGAGCCAGCACGCGACGCCGCCCGAGGTGGAGGACTGCATGCGCCGCATCGAGGCGCTGACGGTGGAGCAGGAGATCATCGGCCGCGAGGAGGCGATCGGCATCGACGTCACCAAGCGCGCGGCGCAGGTCAGCGCGATGCTGGCCGAATCGAAGGCCGAGCTGGAGAAATTGAATGCCCGTTGGCAGGAGGAGAAGGGCCTGGTCGATCGCCTGCTGGAGTTGCGCAGTCAGCTGCGCGCGGGCAACCGGCCGGTGGATGCGCCGCAAGAGTCCAAGGGCGAGGATGCCGCCCCCACCGTTCGCACTGAGCCTGTCGAAGTGCCGGCCCCGGCTTCGACAAGCTCAGCCCGAACGGGGGGTGGCGATCTGGTCAACAACGGCCGCGCCGCGCTCCTGGCCGAACTGCACGAGCTGCAGGCGAAGATCCACGCGGTGCAGGGCGAATCGCCGCTGATCCTGCCCTCGGTCGACGAGCAGGCCGTGGCCTCGGTCGTCGCCGACTGGACCGGCATTCCCGTCGGCCGCATGGTGAAGAACGAGGTCGAGGCGGTGCTCAAGCTGGCCGACACGCTGAACCAGCGCGTCATCGGCCAGAAGCACGGGCTGGAGATGATCGCGCGGCGCATCCAGACCAGCCGCGCGCGGCTGGACAACCCGCAAAAGCCGATCGGCGTCTTCATGCTCTGCGGCACCTCCGGCGTCGGCAAGACCGAGACCGCGCTCGCGCTGGCCGAGGCCTTGTACGGCGGCGAGCAGAACATCATCACCATCAACATGAGCGAGTTCCAGGAGGCGCACACCGTCTCCACGCTCAAGGGCGCGCCGCCGGGCTACGTGGGCTACGGCGAGGGCGGCATCCTGACCGAGGCGGTGCGTCGCCGGCCCTACAGCGTGGTGCTGCTCGACGAGGTGGAGAAGGCCCACCCGGACGTTCACGAGATCTTCTTCCAGGTCTTCGACAAGGGCTGGATGGAAGACGGCGAGGGCCGCCTCATCGACTTCAAGAACACCATCATCCTGCTCACGACCAACGCCGGCAGCGAGCTCGTGATGAGCATGTGCCGCGACCCCGAGCTGCTGCCCGACCCGAACGCCCTGGCCGATGCGCTGAAGGCGCCGCTGATGAAGGTGTTCCCGCCCGCGCTGCTGGGGCGCATCGTCACCATCCCCTACTACCCGCTGTCGCCCGACATGATGAAGAAGATCGTGCGGCTGCAGCTGGGCCGCATCAAGAAGCGCGTCGAGGCCAACCACGGCGTGCCCTTCGAGTACAGCGACGCGGTGGTCGACCAGGTCGTGGCGCGCTGCCAGGACCCGGAGTCGGGCGGCCGCGTCATCGACGCCATCCTCACCAACACCGTGCTGCCGACCATCTCGGTCGAATATCTGCAACGCCTCGCGTCGGGTGGCGAGATCAAGAAGGTGGCGCTGGACGTGAAGGACAGCGACTTCACCTACGCTTTCGATTGAGCGCATCGGCGCACAGAGACAACCCAGCCATGGCCGCCACCGAATACGAGATCAAGAGCGATTCGCCCGCCGTCTCCGAGTTGATGTTCTGGCGCCTGGCCGGGCACGAGGGTCTGTCGCGCCCGGCGGCCTACGAGCTGACTGTGCTGTCGAAGAACCGGAACATCGACGCCAAGGACATCCTGGGCCATGCCTTCGACGTGGTGATCGGTTTCGAGGACGCCGACGGCGGCAAGCATCAGCGCCATTTCCAAGGCCATGCGGTGCGTTTCACGCGCCTCGCGCAGGCGGGCCGATATTTCGAGTACCGCATCGAACTGCGCTCCTGGTTCTGGCTGCTGAGCAAGCGTGCCAACGCACGCATCCTGCAGGACAAGCCCGTGCTCGAGGTGCTGGACGCGGTGATCGAGGACAGCCCGATCAAGCGCCTGAAGAAGCTCAAGACCGACCAGGTCGCGGGGCGGCACGAGCCGCACCGCTATTGCGTGCAGTTCCAGGAGAGCGACTACGACTTTCTGTCGCGCCTGCTGGAGGAAGAAGGCATCTACTACTGGTTCGATGCGCACGACGCGCCGGGCACCATGCACCTGTCGGACAACAGCGCGGTGGCGCACGAGGCGCTGCCGGCCGTGGGCACGCTGCGTTACGTCAGCCAGTCGGCCAGCCAGGCGCCGCGTCAGGCCGAGATCACGCGCTGGGTCAGCGCCCGCCGTTTCGACACCGGCAAGCACGCGGCGGTGGACAGCAACTTCAAGGCCATCCGCAAGAAGGTAGGCGCCACCATCGACGCCTCGGACGACCACGAGCTGGCCGACCTGGAAGTGTTCGAGTTCCCCGGCGACTACTTCACCCCCGACGATGCCGAGGCGGCAGCCAAGGTCCGGGGCGACGAACTGATGGCGCGGCGCGACCGGCATTGGGCCTTCACCTCGTGGCCCGACGTGGCGGCTGGGCGAACCTTCAAGTTCGAGGGCGACCCGGACGGCGTGCACGACGGCGAATACATGGTATCGGGCTGCACGATGGTGGTGGCGCACCCGGGATACGAGGGCATGAGCCTCGCCGAAGCGGCCGCGCCGGTGGTGCCGCTGCTGCAGCGGCTGCTGGCCGAGGACGCGGTCAATGCCGTCTCGCTGGACATGGCGCAGGAGCTGGTGGAGGCGCATCCGGACCTCGTTCGGGCAGGTCGAGGCGCCTGCGCGTTCCTGCTCACGCTGCACCCAGTCGCGATGCCTTTCAGGCCACCGCGCCTGACGCCGCGCAAGCCCATGCCGGGGCCGCAGTCGGCGATCGTGGTCGGTCCGAAGGGCGACGAATTGCACGTGGACGAGTTCGGCCGCATCAAGGTCCATTTCCACTGGGATCGCTACGACGAGAGCAACGAGAAATCCACCTGCTGGGTGCGCGTGTCGCAGCCCTGGGCCGGCAAGGGGTGGGGCGGCTACTTCATGCCGCGCATCGGCCAGGAGGTGATCGTCGACTTCCTCAATGGCGACCCGGACCGGCCGATCGTGATCGGGCGCATGTACAACGACGACCAGCCCATCCCGTACAAGTCGCCCACGCAGAGCGGCTTCAAGACACGGTCCACGCCCGGTGGCGACAGCACCACCGGCAACGAGATCATGTTCGAGGACAAGAAGGGGGCGGAGAAGATCAACATCCACGCCGAGCTGGACATGAGCCGCAGCGTGGAACGCGACGATTCGACCACCGTCGACCGCGACCAGAGCATCACCGTCAAGCGCGACCAGACCAACCACGTCGACCGCGACCGCAAGAGCACGGTCACCCGTAACGACACCAACATGGTCGTGGTCGACCAGAAGAACACGGTCAAGGGCAACCAGAACAACCAGGTGGTGGGCAACCGCGAGTCATTCGTTGATGCCGACGATTCCCTCAAGGTCAAGGGCACCAGCACCGTGGACGTGACCGGCGCGCGCAGCACCACCTTCCGCGCCGGCGAGAAGCACACGGTCGTGGGCAACCAGACCGTCGCCGTGACCGGCAACCTGAGCTACAAGGCCGCCAACATGCGCTTCGAGGCGGCGCACGTCGACTGGGTCGTCACCGGCGCCAACTCGCAGAACATCACGGTGCCGGCCGGCCCGCTGCGGCTGGGCGCCAACCTGATCAAGTTGATGTCCGGCACCAACATCGAGGTCATGTCGGTGGGCAATATCGACGCCACCTCGATCGGCTCCAACACCACGGTGCTCGGCGCCAATTCCAGCGGCTACATCGGCAACAACAGCGAGGCCAACCTGGGCATGGCGCGCTCGACGTTCGTGGGCTTGAGCATCGATACCGCGCTGGCCCTGGCGGTCAACAACTTCGTCGGTCTCGCCATCGAGAACGCCGCGGCCATCAAGCTGCAAAACTGTGCAGGACCCGAAGTCAAGGGGCTCGCCACCTCCTTCGAGAACACCGCGTTCAAGACCATCGGAC
>SCOE01000030.1 GCA_005503065.1 Comamonadaceae bacterium ALPHA2B | reverse complement strand
GGTGCAGGGAGGGGGCAGGAACGGCGGCCGCCGGCTACTTGTCCGACAACCAGTCCGAAGCGCGCTCGAACTTGCCGTTGGCGACGTTGGCTTTCAGCAGGATCGGTCGCGTGCCGCTCTGGCGGATGTTGGGGCCGAAGGTCAGCGGGGCCATGATGCCGTCGCTGGCGAAGTTCTTGGTCTGCTCGAGCTTCTGCACCAGGCAGGCGCGTGTCAGGTTGCGGCCGCAGGCCTGCAGGGCCGACTCCAGCAGCATCGCAGCCACGTAGCCGGTGAGCGAGTAGCGGTTCATCGCCTTCACGTCGTCGGCGGTGAGGTACTTGTAGGCCAGCGCGTTCAGGCGGCCGATGCCCTGCGTCTCGGTGTCGGTGATCGGCGGCACGTAGTCGGCCACCAGCAGGCCCTCGGCGGCGCTGCCGGCCAGTTGCAGCACCGCGCCCAGGTGCGAGGGGTGCGCCGCCAGGCGGATGACGTCCATGCCGTTCTTCTGGATCTCCTTGAGCATGGTGGCGGTCTCACTGATGATGCCGCCCACGAGCACGAAAGTGGCGCCTGACTTCTGCACTGCCAGCACCTCGGCCGAGAAGTCCTTCTGCGCCCGCTTGTACGGCACGTCGATCGTGCTGCTCAGGCCGGCGGACTTGAGCGCCGCGTCGTAGCCGCACTTGACATCGGCGCCGAAGTCGTCGTCCTGGTAGATCAGCGCGAACTTGGCCTTCTGCAGCTTGCGCGTGGCGATCAGATGCTTCATCACGCCAGTGACTTCCTGGCAGTAGGTGGCACCGATGTTGAAGACCGTCTTGCGCGGCGGGTTGAAGTGCGTGCCGGCGACGGCGGCGAAATTGATTGCCGGGAGCTGGTTCTCCTCGATCGTGGGCATCATCGCCATCAAGTGCGAGGAGCCCGAGGTGCCGATGACGGCGAAGACCTTGTCGACGTCGACGAGCTTCTTGATCGCCTGCACCGAGCGCTGCGGCACGTAGCCGTCTTCCTCCACGCGCAGGTCGATCTTGCGGCCGTGGATGCCGCCACGCGCGTTGACGTCCTTCTCCCACACGCGCAGCGCGATCACGCCGGCCTTGCCGATGAGGCTGGGCGGGCCCGTCTGCGGCAGTACGCCACCGATGACGAGGCGGTCGTCGAAGACGCCGGGGTCCGCGGCCTGCGCGGCGCCGGCGAATGCGAGCAGCGCGGCTGCCCACAGGGGGCGCAGGCTGCGAAGAACGATCGTGCTCATGTCGGACTCCTCTCGTGGTGAGCGGGGCTGCGGGCCCCGGCCGGTGGGGATATCAGTAGCGGAACGGCCAGTGCGTCCAGTAGTGCTTGAGGTCGCGCCAGCGGCCGACCAGGCCGTCGGGCTCGAAGCGCAGGAAGAGCACGATGGCCAGGCCATAGACGATGCCCTTGATCTCGAAGGCGGCCGTGGACAGCGCGCCCGAGCCGAGCGCGCTGAACAGCAGGCCCAGGCCCTCGTTGAGCACGAAGATGAAAACCGCGCCCAGCAGCGCGCCCGACACCGTGCCCAGGCCGCCGACGATCAGCATCGACAGCGCCTCGATCGACACCAGCAGGCTGAAGCTGTCGACGTTGAGGTAGCGGGTGTAGAAGGCCAGCAGCGCACCGGCCACGCCGGTGTAGAAGGCGCTCACGGTGAAGGCGAGCAGGCGCCAGCGCACCAGGTTCACCCCCATCGCGCGCGCGGCGATGTCGTGCTCGCGGATCGCCATCAGCGCCCTGCCGACGCGGCTGCGCTGCAGGTTCAGCGTGGCGAACACTGCCAGCAGCAACACCGCCAGCACCACGTAGTAGTAGCCGCCTTCGGCCGCGAGTGGCTGGCCGAGCAACGCCGGCTGCGGCACCTTCAAGCCCTCGGAGCCGCCGGTCAACTCGCCACCGTTGAGGATGAGGTGGTTGATGATCACCGCGAAGGCCATCGTCGTGATCGCGAGGTACAGGCCCTTCAGACGCAGCGAGGGCACGCCCACCACCAGGCCGGCGGCCGCGGCAGCGGCACCACCGGCCAGCAGCGCCGCGGGCATCGGCCAGCCGTAGCGTCCGGCCACGATGCCGGCCGCATACGCGCCCACCGCCAGGAAGCCGGCGTGGCCCAGCGAGATGAGGCCGGTGGTGCCGGTGAGGATGTTCAGTCCCAGCACGCCGACGGCCGTGACCATCAGCAGCAGCAGCAGCGAGACGAAGTACTTGCCGATGAGCAGCGGCGCGAGCGCGATCGCCGCCACCAGCACCAGTGACCAGACGATCACCGGCACCGAGTCGGTCAGCGCCAGCAACTGGCGGTAGTCTTCCTTGAAGTTGCCGCTGCGCATCAGACTCGCTCGATCTCGGCTTTGCCGAACAGGCCGTAGGGCCGGACCATCAGAACCACCAGGATCAGCACGAAGCCGGCGATCTCCTTCATGCCGCGGCCGATGTAGCCTTCGGAGAGGTTCTCGGCCACGCCGATCAGCACGCCGCCGAGCGCGGCGCCGAACACCGAGTCCAGCCCGCCGAGGATCACGGCAGGGAAGCTGCGCAAGCCCGTCAGCCACATGCCTGGGTTGAGGTCGTAGATCACGCCCACCAGCACGCCGGCGATGGCTGCCAGACCCGCCGACAGCGCCCACGACAACGCGAAGATGCGCTTGACGTTGATGCCCATCAGCAGCGCCGTCGTCTGCAGGTTGGCGGTGGCCCGCATCGCGATGCCGGTGCGCGAGAAGCGGAAGAAGGCCCACAGCCCGCCGACCACGCAGGCCATGATGCCCAGCGCGTAGAGCTGCGCCGGATACAGCCCTGCCGGGCCGATGCGGATGGGCGTGGTGGACAGGCCGGTGGCCAGCGGCATCGGGTCGGCGCCCCAGATCAGCACCACCACCGAGCGGATGATGACCGCCAGGCCGATCGTCACCATGACGGTGGAGAACACCGGCTGCCCCAGCATCGGGCGGATCAGCAGCACCTCGACCAAGAGGCCGATGAGCACCGAGACCCCGATCGACGCCAGCAGCAGCGGCCAGAAGCCGAGCTTGAAGGTGCCCACCAGCGTGAAGCCGATGTAGGCCACCAGCATCATCAATTCGCCCTGGGCGAAGTTCACGACGCCGGTGGCGCGGAAGATCATCGCGAAGCCCATGCCGATGAAGCCGTACACCAGCCCCACCGCCACGCCCGAGATCAGCAGTTGAAGGAAGTAGTCCATCAGGCCGTGCCCCCGCCGTAGATCACTTCGATCTCTCGCGCGAACTTCTTGCCGATGATGTTGCGGCGCACCTTCTGCGTGGCGGTCAGCTCGCCGTCGTCGTGGTCGAGTTCCTTCTCGAGGATGAGAAACTTGCGGATGTTCTCCACCCGCGCGAAGAGCTTGTTCACACGCCGCACCTCCATGTCGACCAGCTCGCGCACCTCGGGCAGCTGCGACAGGCTGCGGTAGGTGGTGAAGGCCAGGCGCTTCTCCTGTGCCCACTTGCCGACGGTGTCGTAGTCGATCTGCACCAGCGCCGAGAGGAAGTGCCGCCCGTCGCCCAGCACGATGGCCTCGCGGATGTACAGGCTGTCCTTCAGCGCGTTCTCGATCTCGGAGGGCGAGATGTTCTTGCCGCCGCTGGTGATGATGATGGCCTTCTTGCGGTCGACGATCATCAACTCCTGGTTGGGTGCCAGCGCCACGATGTCGCCGGTGTGCAGCCAGCCGTCCTGCACCGTCAGCGCGGTGGCGTTGTTGTCGTGGATGTAGCCCTTGAAGACGGCCGGGTGTTTGACGACCAGCTCGCCGTCCTCGGCGATCTTCCAGTTCAGGCTTTCGATCGGGGTGCCGGTGGCGCCCAGGCGCTCGGCCTTCGCGTGCTGGTGGAAGATCACGCCGCCCGATTCCGTCATGCCGTACACCTGATAGACCGGCAGGCCCAGGATGCGGAAGAACTTCAGCACCTCGGGCGAGACGCTGGCGCCGCCACAGAAGCCGCAGCGCATGCGGTCCAGCCCGACGAACTTCTGCAGGTTGCGGAACATCAGCAGCCACAGCAGGCCGAACTGCAGCCGGTCGGCCAGCGTGCGCTGCCCGCCACGCTGCTCGACGCGCTCGAACAGCGTCTTGCCCGACTCGAAGCAGCGCGCGAAAGCCCAGCGCTGCAGGCGCGTGGCGTCCTGCATGCGCATCAGGATGCCCTGCTGCAGCTTCTCCCAGATGCGCGGCACGCCGAGGAACACCTTGGGCGCGATTTCGCGCAGGTTGGCGGCCACGGTGTCGATCGACTCGGCGTAGTTGACCACGCCGCCGGTCATCATGTGCATCACCGTCGAGAAAGCGCGCTCGGCCACGTGGCAGAGCGGCAGGTAGCACAGCACTTCCATGTTGTGCCGGTCCAGGCCGAAGCAGCGGCGCAGCTTGTCGGTCGTGACGAGCAGGTTGCGGTGCGACAGCATCGCGCCCTTGGGCGGCCCGGTGGTGCCCGAGGTATAGACCAGCATGCAGGTGTCGTCGGGCTGCGTCGCGGCGATGCCGTCATCGAAGGCACGCGCCTGCTCCGGCGACTCGGCGGCGTATTGATCTCCCAGCTCGAGCACCTCGTCGAAGGACAGCAGCTTGTCGCGCGGATAGCCGCGCATGCCCTTCATGTCCACCGCGATGATCTTGGCCACGTCGGGCAGCCCGACCTCGTGCTTGCTCATCGCGTCCAGCACCTTGTCGACCTGCTCCTGGTCGCCGCACACCACGAAGCGGCTGTTGGAGTGGTGGACGATGTACTGCAGCTCCGGCCAGGGGTTGGTGGGGTAGATGCCGACCACCACACCGCCGATGGCCTGTGTGCCCAGGTCGGCGAACATCCACTGCGGCGTGTCCTCGCTGGCGATGGCCAGGCGCTCGCCGCGCCGGAAGCCCAGCTTCAGCAGGCCGAGCGCGAAGCGCCGAGCGGCGTCGTGATAGTCAGCCCAGGTCATCCGGTTCCAGATGCCGAGGTCCTTCTCGCGCAGCGCCAGTGCGTCGGGCGTCGTGCGCGCCCAGTGCTGCAGCAGCTTGGGCAGCGTGTGCTCGCCGTTGTTGAGCGCGGCGTCCAGGCCGCTGTCGCTGGTGAAGCTCATGCGGCCTTCGCCCCGCCCAGATAGGCCTCGATCACGGCCGGGTCGGCCGAGACCTGCGCCGGTGTGCCTTCGGCGATCTTGCGGCCGAAGTTCAGCACGCAGACGCGGTCGGAGATGTCCATCACGATGCCCATGTCGTGCTCGACCATCAGCACGGTGACGCCGAGTTCGTCGCGGATGTCGAGTACGAAGCGCGCGATGTCCTCGGTCTCTTCGGTGTTCATGCCCGAGACCATCTCGTCCAGCAGCAGCAGCCTGGGCTCGGTGGCCAGCGCACGGCCCAGTTCGACGCGCTTTTGCATGCCGTAGGACAGCGCGCCCACCGGCATGTCGCGGATGTCCTCGATCTCGAGGAAGTCGATGATCTCCTCCACCTTTCGGCGGTGTTCCAGCTCCTCGCGCCGCGCGCGGCCGAGGAACCAGGCGGCGTCGAAGACGTTGGTGCGCATGTGGCAGTGGCGCCCCACGAGCAGGTTCTCCACCACGCTGGCGTGCTTGAACACGGCCAGGTTCTGGAAGGTGCGCCCGATGCCCCTCAGCGGCATGCGGTGCGAGGGCATGCCCGTGATGTCGCGGCCGTCGTAGTGGACCGTGCCGGCCGATGGGGGCACGATGCCGCTGATCATGTTGAACGTGGTCGTCTTGCCGGCGCCGTTGGGGCCGATCAGCGAGTAGATCTCGCCGCGGCCGACATGGAAGCTCACGCCGGAAACCGCTTCGACACCGCCGAAGCGCTTGGTCAGGCCTTCGACCCTGAGCAGACTCTCGTGCC
Organism: Comamonadaceae bacterium ALPHA2B; assembly: GCA_005503065.1. Taxonomy (GTDB): domain Bacteria; phylum Pseudomonadota; class Gammaproteobacteria; order Burkholderiales; family Burkholderiaceae_C; genus Xenophilus. The sequence goes on along the minus strand of SCOE01000030.1, from coordinate 60,047 downwards.
GCATACGCGCCTCAGGACAGCCAGCGCTTGCGGCGCTTGTAGTGTTTGACCTCGCGCATGCTCTTGCGTGTGCCGCCTTCTGCGAAGCCGAGGTAGAACTCGCGCACATCCTCGTTGCGCAGCAGCTTGTCGGCCGGGCCGTCGAGCACGATGCGTCCGTTTTCCATGATGTAGCCCTCGTCGGCCACGGCCAGCGCGGCCTGGGCGTTCTGCTCGACCAGCAGGATGCTCACGCCGCTGTCGCGCCGCAACTGCGTGACGATGCCGAAGATCTCCTCGCAGATCTGCGGCGCCAGGCCCAGCGTGGGTTCGTCGAGCATCAGCACCTTGGGCTCGGACATCAACGCACGGCCGATCGCCACCATCTGCTGCTCGCCGCCGGACAGGTAGCCCGAGATCGTCGTTCGCTTCTGCGTCAGGCGCGGGAACAGGGCGTAGGCCCGCTCCAGGCCGCGGCGGGAGTCGGCGGCGCTGCGCGTGTAGCCGCCCATCAGCAGGTTCTCTTCGACCGTGAGCTGGTCGAACAGCCGCCGCCCCTCGGGCACCATCACGATGCCCTGCCGGACGATGCGGTCTGGCGCCATGCCGGCCAGCGGGCGGCCCTCGAAGCTGATCTGCCCGGCTTTGACTTCGCCGTCTTCCGGATAGAGCACGCCGGAGATGGCCTTCAGCGTGGTGGACTTGCCGGCGCCGTTGGCGCCCAGCAGCGCCACGATGCGGCCCTTGCCGAGCGTGAGCGACACCTCGCGCACCGCCTCGATGGTGTTGTCGTAGACGATCTGGACGTTGGTCAGCGCGAGCATGCCATTTGCACTCGTTGCAGTTCAGCCGCCGGCGAACTTGCGGAAGTCGGGCTTGCGCTTCTCGAGGAAGGCGCGCACGCCTTCCTTCGACTCGTCGGTGTCGTAGTACAGGCTCAGCGCCTGCATGCCCAGGCTGCCGATGCCGCGGATGTGCTCGGTGGAGGCGTTGAACGAGCGCTTGGCGATGGCGATCGCGGTGGGGCTCTTCTCGACCAGTTCGCGGCCCCACCTGGCCACTTCGGCGTCGAGCTGCTCGTGCGGCACCACCACGTTGCACAGGCCCATGGCCAGCGCCTCCTGCGCGCTGTAGCGGCGGCACATGTACCAGATCTCGCGCGCCTTCTTCTCGCCGACCACGGCGGCCAGGTAGGCCGTGCCCCAGCCGGGGTCGACCGAGCCGACCTTGGGGCCGACCTGGCCGAACACCGCCTTGTCGGAGGCGATGGTCATGTCGCACAGCGTGGCGATGACGTTGCCGCCGCCGATGGCGAAGCCCTGCACGCGGGCGATCACGGGCTTGGGCACGTCGCGGATGGCGCTGTGCAGTTCCTCGATCGGCAGGCCGGCGGTGCCACGGCCGTCGTACTGGCCGGAGTGCGCCGACTGGTCGCCGCCGGTGCAGAAGGCGCGGTCCCCGGTGCCGGTGATCACGATGGCAGCGATCTTCTTGTCCCAGCCCGCCTTCATCATCGCGTGCAGCATCTCCTCGATCGTCTGGCCGCGGAAGGCGTTCATCACCGAGGGCCGGTTGATGGCGATGGTCGCGATCTGGTCGCGCTCCTCGTAGAGGATGTCCGTGTAGTTCATCGTCGCAGTCCCCCTCAGCCGATCATGCTGTAACCGCCCGAGACGCTGAGCACTTGGCCGGTCACGTGGCCGGCCTTGCCCGAGGCGAGAAACACCACGGCATTGGCCACATCCTGCGGGCGGCCGACCTTGCGCAGCGGCATGGCCTTGGCGGCCTTCTCGATCTGCTCGGGCGAGAACATGCTGTCGGCGTTGGTCCACATGCTGCTGCCGCCCACCTCGTCGGCGCTGGAGGGGATCGTCACGCCCGGGCAGACCACGTTGCAGCGGATGCCGAAGCGGCCGTTCTCCTTGGCGATGGTCTTCATGAAGCTGTTGACCGCGGCCTTCACGCCGCCATAGACGGCCTCGCGCGGCTCGCCCTGGCGGCTGGCGTCGGAGCTGATCGAGACAATGGCGCCGCTGTTCTGCTTGACCATGACGTCCAGCGCGGTCTTGGTGCAGTTCAGCACCCCCACGTAGTTGATGTCGATGACCTTGCGCCAGAACTCGGGCGTGGTCTGGGTGAAGAACATCAGGTTGTCCCAGCCGACGTTGTTGACCAGCACGTCGACGCGGCCGTGCTTGTCGGTGGCGGCCTTGAACATCGCCTGCACCTGATCGAGCTGCGTGACGTCGGTCTTCACCACCTGGGCCGAGGCGGCGCCGAGCTTCTTCGCGAACTCGGCCGTTTTCTCGGCCTGCGCGATGTCGATGTCGCCGATGGTCAGATGTGCGCCTTCGGCGGCGAAGGCCAGCACGATGGCGCGGCCGATGTTCGAGCCGCCGCCGGTCACGATGACCGACTTGTCCTTGAGTTCGAGATCCATGTCGTCAACCTTTCGCTGTTTGTTTCTGCCGCGCACGCGGGGCGCAGTCCTGGAAGTATATCGACCAAACGCTTGGTAGGGAAATGTCCATTGACGAAATGGCCAGTGGCCGGGCGCTACTCGATCTTGATGCCCGCCGAGCTGATGAGCTTGCCGAAGCGCTCGTGGTCGGTCCGCAGCAGCGCATCGAATTCGGCCGATGGCCGGTACGCGGTGTCCAGGCCCTGCTCGGCCAACTGCTGCTTCACATCGGGCATGGCGAGGATGCGCGCGATCTCGGCCGACAGCTTCTCGATGATCGGGCGCGGCGTGCCCGCGGGCGCGAGCACGCCGAACCAGAGCTGGAAGTCGTACGCCGGCAGCCCGGCCTCGGCGAAGGTGGGCACGTCGGGCAGGGTGGCAAGCCGCCTGGTTCCGGTGATCGCCAGGGCGCGCAGGCGCCCCGCCTTGACGTGCGGAATCGAGGTCACCGGCGTGTCGAAATTGAGCTGGATCTGGCCACCGATCAGGTCGGTCAGAGCCGGCGCAGTACCTTTGTACGGCACATGTTGCATCTTCACCCCGGCCACGCTCTTGAAGTACTCGCCGGCGAGGTGGGTCGAACTGCCGGTGCCCACTGCCGCGAAGTTCAGCTCGTTCGGCCTGGCCTTGGCCAGCGCGATGAACTCCGACACATTGGATGCGGGCACCGACGGGTGCACCACCAGCACGAGCTGCGTCGTCACCAGGTTCGCCACCGGCGTGAAGTCGCGCAGCACATCAAAGGGCAGGCTGGACACGAGGTGCGGCACCGTCACGTGCGTCGAGGCGGCCAGCGAGATGGTGTAGCCGTCGGGCGCCGACCTGGCCAGCGCCTCCGTGCCGATGACGGTGTTCGCGCCGGGCTTGTTGTCGATCAGCACCTGCTGCCCCCAGGCCTCGGTCAGCTTCGCGCCCACCAGGCGCGCCACGTAGCTGGTGCTGCCGCCCGGGGCGTAGGGCACGATGAAGCGGATCGGCTTGCTGGGGTAGCTCACGGCTGCCGTCTGGGCGAGCGACGGGCCGGCGAGCGTCAGCGCAACGACGAAGGCGAGCAGGGCTCTGATCATGGTGGACCGCTCCTGGAGTCGACCCGCGCCGACCGTCGGGCGCATGCCGGCGCAATGTACGGAGCGCGCGCGCGGAGCTCCATGCGGAAATGTCCTAACGGCTGTTAGTTGGAATTAGAATGTGCCGCCACATACCTACCGTGACCGAAGGGGCTTGGGAGCACCATGACCGGAGCACGAATCGACCATCAGCAGCTCGAAGGCGCCGTGGCGGCTGCCGATCTGCGCGTGCTGCTCATGGTGCTGGTTCACGCCAGCGGCGATCTGGGCTGGCTTGAACCACCGTTCTGCCCGCGACGCGACGTGAACCTGGTCGCTGACCCGGCCGCGGGGCTGCCGCCGGACGTGCAGCAGCGCATCCGGCAGGCGGCGGTGGAGATGCTTGCAGTCGGCACCCCGCCCGCCATCCACGACCCTGGCGACACGCTGATGCAACGCATGATGTCCGTCTGCCTGGGCGAGAGCGTGCCGCCGGAGTACGCGCGCCTGACGCGCGAAGAGATGGCGCTGGTGCCGCGGCGTCTCGGCTGGCCGGCGAGCGTGACGCGCCCCGCGGGACGAGATGACCATGTGTTGATCGTTGGCGCTGGCGTCAGTGGCATCGCCCTGGGCGCCAGCCTGATCGAGCTGGGGGTGCCGTTCACCATCGTCGAGAAGGCCGGCGACGTGGGCGGTGCGTGGTTCGTCAACCGCTATCCAGGCTGCGGGGTCGATACCCCCAACCACGCCTATTCATTCTCGTTCGGGCCTCGCTTCCTGTGGCCGCGCCACTTCTCGCGCCGCGAGGAAGTGCTGGCGTACCTGCGGCAGGTTGTCGAGGCTGTGGGCTTGCGATGGCACATCCGCCTTTCGACCCAGTTGATGGGCGCCACCTGGGACGAGGAGGCGCAGCAGTGGGTCGCGCGCCTGCGCGGGCCGGAAGGCGACAGCGAGCTGCGCTCTCGCGTCCTCGTCAGCGCCATCGGCCAGCTGAGCGATCCGCAGCTGCCGCACATCGAGGGCGCCGGCACGTTCGCGGGCGAGAGCTTCCACTCGGCGAACTGGCCCCAGGGCTTGAAGGTCGAGGGCCGGCGCGTGGCCATCATCGGCACCGGCGCCACCGTGATGCAGCTCGCGCCGGAGATCGCCGACACGGTGCGCTCGCTGGCCATCTACCAGCGCTCGCCGCAATGGGCGCGCCCGATTCCCGGTTATCGTGATCCGATCGGGCCCGAGGCGCAGTGGCTGCTGGCGCACGTGCCGTACTACGCCGAGTGGTTCCGCTTCACGATGTTCTGGCGCTACGGCGACGGTTTGCTCAAGACGCTGAAAAAGGACCCGGATTGGCCGCACCCGCAGCGCGCCGTCAACGCAGTCAACGACCGCCACCGCCGCGAACTGACCGACTTCATCCACGCCGAATTGGAAGGCCGGCCCGACCTGCTGGCCAAGTGCATCCCGGACTATCCGCCCTACGGCAAGCGCATCCTGCTCGACAACGACTGGTACCGCATGCTGAGGAAGCCCGGCGTCGAACTGGTGACCGAGCCGATCCGGCGCATCGCCGGCGCCGGCATCGAAACCGCCGACGGAACGCTGCGCGAGGCCGACGTGATCGTCTACGCCACCGGCTTCAAGCTCACCGAGATGGCGGCGCGGCTGAACATCATCGGTCGCGGCGGGCGCAGCCTGGCGCAGGCCTGGGGTGACGATGACCTGCGCGCCTACCTCGGCGTGATGGTGCCCGGATTCCCCAACTTCTTCTGCATGATCGGGCCGGGCACTTCCTCCGGCCACGGCGGCAGCATCACCTTCCAGTCCGAGTGCCAGGCGCGCTACATCACCTCCTGCCTGGTGCGCATGGCCGAGCAGGGTGTCGGTGCGATCGACGTGCGGCCTCAGGTGCTCGACGACTACCAGCGCCGCTTCGACGCCGAACACGAGACGCTGATCTGGTCGCATCCCGGCATGTCCACCTACTACCGCAATCGCCACGGCCGTGTCTTCACGGTGCTGCCCTGGCGGCTGGTGGACTACTGGCAAGCGGCGCACGACGCCGATCTGGCGGACTTCCACTGCACGCGGCAGGCACCCGTCAGCGCCTGACCGCGGCCCGCGCAAGGCGCAGGCCGCAGACCAGCGCGGGAAGCCCCATCACCATGAAGGCCGTGCCATAGGTGAGGCCCAGCTGGAGTAGTGCGCCGAAGAGCGCGGGGCCGGCCATCACGCCGCCGAAGGTGATGACCAGTGCCGCGGACGTGGCCGTGCCCACACCGCCCGGCGGTGCCCGCCGCGCCACGTCGGCCAGGTAGACGCCGTTCCAGCCGATGGCGCTGGCGCCGAACAGCATGTAGAGCGCTAGCATGGCCGCCATCGGCCACGCGGCGGCGCCTGCGCTGGCGAACGCGCAGGCCGCCATCGACAGGCCCATGCCCGCCATCACGGGCCGGGCGCCCAGCCGGTCGGCCAGGGCGCCCGCCACCAGGCGGCCGGCGACCCCGGCGGCCTGCGTTGCGGCGAGCACCAGGCCGGCGAGCACGAGGTCGTAGCCCATTTGGCTGGTGAGGTAGGTCACCAGGTAGGTGCCCAGGCACAATTGCAGCGCCGCGAAGCAGAACGAACTGGCGGCCAACAGCCAGCCGGGGCGATCGGCCCATGCATGCTTCGCCGGTTGCGCCAGGTCCGAGAGCCGCACGGGGGCGCGCGGCTGCCGGTCATCGTCGAACGCCGCGCGCAGCGGCTGCAGCAGCGCCGCGAGCATGACGCAGGCGGCGGCCAGCGCTGCCACCGCCGTCGGCCAGCCGGCCTCCAGTGCCAGCGAGGGCAGCAGCGCGCCGGCCAGCACCGCGCCGAGCGGCACGCCGGTCTGCTTGATCGAGAAGATCGTGGCGCGCCGCTGCGGTGGTGCCACGCGATCGAGCAGGTGCGAACTGGCCGGGTTCAGTGGACCGTAGCCGAGACCCAGCACCAGGGCGCCGGACACGGTGGCCAGCGGATGGGGCAGCGCCACCAGCAGCAGCGCGGCGCAAGCGCACAGCAGGCTGACCTGGCTGGTCCGCACGGCGCCCCAGCGCCGCAGCAGCGAGCCACCGGCCAGGCCGCACACCATGCTGCTGCCGTACACCAGCGCCACGAACAGCCCCACCCAGGCCGCGGGCACGCCGAGGTCCGGAGCCGCCTTCGGCGCCAGCACCGGCAGGGCCACGGTGGCGGCCGACATCAGCGCCTGCGCCGCCAGCATGGCGATGACGGCCGCCGCGATGCCCGGGCGATGCGTCACACCGGGTTCCGCTGCACGAGTTGGCGCGCGATGATGATGCGCTGCATCTCGTTGGTGCCTTCGCCGATCAGCAGCAGCGGCGCGTCGCGGAAGTAGCGCTCGACGTCGAACTCGGGCGAGTAGCCGTAGGCGCCGTGGATGCGCATGCACTCCAGCGCATTCTCCATCGCCGCCTCGGTGGCGAAGTACTTGGCCATGCCGGCTTCCATGTCGCAGCGCTCGCCCCGGTCGTAGGCGCGCGCGGCCGACTGCACGAGCAGCTTGGCCGCCTCCACGCGCGTGCCCATCTCGCCGAGCTTCAACTGGATGGCCTGGTGCTCGCAGATCGGCTTGCCGAAGGTCTTGCGCTGCTGCGCGTAGGCCACCGCGTCGGTGAGCGCCGCGGTGGCCACGCCCAGGCCGCGCGCGGCGACGTTGATGCGCCCGAGTTCCAGGCCCGACAGCACCTGCTGCAGCCCGCGCCCCTCGACGCCGCCGACCAGCCGCGAGGCCGGCACGCGGTAGTCGTCGAAGCGCAGCTCGCAGGTGTCGATGCCGCGGTAGCCCAGCTTCTTCAGCTTGCGCGAGACGATGAAGCCCGGGCCCTTCTCGGCGATGAACAGGCTCATGCCCTTGTGGCGCGGCTCGGCCGCGTGGTCGGTCTTGACCAGCAGCGCGATGCAGCCGCCCTGGCCGCTGTTGGTGATCCAGGTCTTGTTGCCGTTGACGACGTAGTAATCGCCGTCGCGCACGGCGCGGGTGCGGATGGCCTGCAGGTCGGTTCCGGCGTCGGGTTCGGTCAGGCCGATGCCGCCGCGCAGCTCGCCGCTGGCGAAGCGCGGCAGCAGTTCACGCTTCTGCTCCGCGGTGCCGCTACGCAGCACCGCGGCGGCCATGATGAGGTGCGAGTTGATGATGCCCGACAGCGACATCCACACCGACGCGATGCGCGCCACCACGGCCGCGTAGGTCGCGGTGCTCAGGCCGAGGCCGCCGTACTCGACCGGGATGATGCAGCCGAACAGGCCCATCGCCTTCATGCCCTCGACGATCGCCGTCGGGTACTCGTCGGCCTGCTCCAGCCGCTTCACGTGCGGGCGCACCTCGACGCGCAGGAAGCGGTCGATCGCGTCGAGGATCGCGCCGTCGGTTTCGTTGCCAGCGTCCATCGTGCGCGTCATCCGCGCGCCGCGAGCCCAGCCTGCAGCTCGGCGGCGGCGCAGCCCTTGCCGATCGCGAGCACCCGTTCGCGCACCTGCGCCGCACGCGCCGGCGACGCGACCAGCGCCATGTTCTCGTCGTACTTGCGCACCACCTCGGCGTTCGTGATCGGGCGTTCCTCGCCGCCGCGGTTGACGTGCTCGCGATGGCGCAGTTCGCGCCCGTCGTCCAGCGTGACGATCACTTCGCCCGAGTAGTACTTCGGGAAGGGCGAGTCGGGGTCCACCTCGTACTCCACCTTCGCGGCGAGCGCGAGCGTGGCTTCGTCGCGCAGCGCCGATTCGTCCAGCTCGGCCAGGCCGAAGCGGCCCCGGATCAGCGCCGTCGCCACGATGTAGGGGATGCTGAACTGCGCGTCGTAGCTGTTCTGCGGGCGCTTCTTCGTGGCCACCGGCTCGCACACCGTCTTCACCACCTCGGCCGGCACGAGCGCGCGCACGCTGCGGATCTGCTGCGGGCGCGGGCCGTGGCGTTCGCGCAGGATCGCCGCCGCGTCGGCACAGGCGTGCGTGAAGTGGCAGGCCGGCAGCGGCTTGACGTTCACCTTCGCCAGTTCCCACACCTCGCCCAGGCCGGCGATGGCCAGGCCCAGGTCGCCGTCGCGCGCGAGCGGCCCGAGGTGGCTGTTGAAGAGGCCGAAGCGGCCCTCGTAGGCCTGCCTGGGGCCGACGAAGCCATGGCGCGCCATCGTCGCCGCGGTCAGCCCGGCGCCTGCCGCCCAGCCCGGGTGCATGCGCTTGGTCCAGGCGCCGTCCTGCAGGAACTCCAGGCTGCCCGAGCCCATCGACAGCGCGATGCCTTGCGCCGATGCGAGCTGCGCCGCGTTGAGCCCGAGCAGCCGCCCGGCAACCAGTGTGCAGGCGAACGCGCCGACCAGGCCCGTGGGGTGGAAACCGACCTGATGGAAGCCACCCTTGGACACCGAGGCGAGCCGCGCGCCGACCTCCATGCCGGCCACGTAGGCGTCCAGGAGCGCTTCGCCGTCCGCGCCGGCCAGCGCGGCGGTCCCGAGCGCGCACGGGAACGTGCTGGCGGTGGCATGGATGACGCCGGCGGCGTGCGTGTCGTCGTAGTCCAGGCCGTGGATCAGCAGGCCGTTCATCAGCATCGCGTCGCGCGGCGCCAGGCGCGCGGCCAACGCGATCACCGGCGTGGCGCCAGCGCCGCCCGACAGTTCCTGCGCCGCCGACAGGGAGCGGTGCGCGAACTCGTAGTGCGTGGACGCATGGGCGATGCCGACGGCGTCGAGGATCAGGTGGCGGGCGCGTTCGCGCACGGGCTCGGGAATGTCGTTCGGCCGCAGCGACGCGACAAAGTCGGCAAGCGCATCGGCGATGGTCGGCACGCGGTCGTTGCCCATGGACGAGCTCCTCGAAGTGGCCGCAGTGGCCGTGGTTGCGTGGTCCAGTATAGCCAAACGGTTGTTAGGTAACGCGGCCGTTTGGGCTACGATGTCCCCATCGACAGCAGCGAGGAGCGACGATGAACGACACTGCGGGCAGCCCGATCGTGGGCGTGGATTTCGAAGGCAACGTGGCACTGGTGGAGATCCGCCGCCCGCCGCACAACTTCTTCGACATCCCGATGATCCAGGGCCTGGCCGACGCGTTCGAGGCGCTGGACGCCGACCCGCGCTGCCGCGCCATCGTGCTGTGCGCGCAGGGCAGTTCGTTCTGCGCCGGTGCCAACTTCGCCAACCGCGACGCCACGCCGCCGCAGAAGAGCCCGCGCGCGGTGAACCCGCTGTACTTCGAGGCGATCCGCCTCGTCTCGTGCGCCAAGCCGGTGGTGGCGGCGGTGCATGGCCCGGCCATCGGCGGCGGCATGGGCCTCGCGCTGGTGGCCGACTTCCGCGTCACCTGCGCCGAGGCGCGCTTCTCGGTCAACTTCAACCGCCTCGGTTTCCACCCCGGCTTCGGACTGTCGTTCACGCTGCCGCGGCTTGTCGGCGCGCAGCAGGCCGCGCTGCTGTTCTACACCGGGCGGCGCATCGGCGGCGAAGAGGCGTTGCGCATCGGCCTGGCCGACAGGCTGGTCGAGCAGGCGCAGGTGCGCGCGAAGGCCATCGAACTGGCCGCGGAGATCGCGGTATCGTCGCCGATCGCGGTGCAGTCCACTCGTGCGACGCTGCGCGCCGGGTTCGTGGAACAGTTCCGCCTGGCGGTGGCGCGCGAAAGCATCGAGCAGAACGCGCACTTCAAGACCGCGGATTTCGCCGAAGGCGTCAAGGCGATGGCCGAACGCCGCGTGCCGCGCTTCGAAGGGCACTGAGCCCGGCGCAAGCGCCAGCAGGTATCGCATTCCGGACTCCGCCATCGATGCGCCCAGCGGACGCATACGATCGGTGCTACTGCGCGCTGAGGTTGAGTGACTTTGTCAGCGGGTCCCACAACGCGATCTCCGCGGCGATCACCCGCGTCATCTCCTGGGGCCCGGCGAACGCCACGTCCAGGCCCAGCGCCGCGAGGCGCTTGCCCGTGTCCGGCGCGGCGGCGGCCAACTCCAGTTCGCGTGTCAGCCGTTGGTGAACGCCCGGCGGCAACCCGGGCGGCGCCACCACGCCCATCCAGCCCCGAAACTCATACTCGGGCACGGTCTCGGCGATGGCGGGCAGGTCGGGGTAGAGTTTGTGGCGGCTGCGCCCCGTCGCGGCCAGCAGGCGCAGCTTGCCGGCGGCCGCCAGCGGCCCCGCGCTGTTGGGCGCGTCGAAGACGAACTGCAGGGCGCCGCCCATCAGGTCGTTGATCGCCAGCGCCGTGCCGCGGTAGGGCACGTGCGTGAGCTTCACGCCGGCCTTGGCCGCGAGCAGTTCGCCGCTCAGGTGGTTGGTCGAACCGATGCCGGCCGAGCCGTAGCTCAGCGTGCCGGGCTGCGCACGCGCGGCCGCGAGCAGGTCGGCCAGCGAGCGCCAGGGGCTGTCGGCGCGCACCGCCAGCACGTTGACGTAGTCGCAGACCTTGGCCACTGGCGTGAGGTCCTTGAGTGGTTCGTAGCCGACGCTCTTGTACAGGCTCGGCCCGATGCTGAGCGACGCCGTGTGCGCAAAACCGATCGCGTAGCCGTCGGCGGCCATCTTCGACAAGCGCGCGACGGCCAGCGTGCTGCCGGCGCCCGGCACGTTCTCGACGATGACGGTCTGGCCGAGCTGCGCCTGCAGGCGGCTCGCGAACAGGCGCGTCACGCCGTCAGCCGGCCCGCCGGGGGCGAAGCCGACCAGGAAACGCAGCGGGCGCGATGGATAGGCGGCTTCCTGCGCGCCAGCGGCCCGGGGCAGCAGCGCAGCGGCAAGGCCGCCGAGCAGGCAGTGGCGACGCGAACGGTCCATTCGAAGCTCCCGTGCAGCTCTCTCAATACGAGCGTGGCAATCCCATCACGTGCTCGGCGATGTAGTTCAGCACCATCTCGCGGTTCAGCGGCGCGGTGCGCAGCAGCCGCACCAGGCCGTACAGGTCGTAGATGCCGTACTCCTTGGTGAAGCCGTTGCCGCCGTGGGTCTGGATGGTGGCGTCCACCGCGTGGATGCCGGCTTCGGCACCGGCGTACTTGGCGATGTTGGCGAATTCGCCCGCCGGCAGCCCCTGGTCGAAGGCCCAGGCCGCCTTCAGCGCCATCAGCGAGGCCATCTCGATCTCGCTGCGCGCGATGGCCAGCGGATGCTGCACGCCCTGGTAGGCGCCGATCGGCGTCTTGTTGAAGAGTTTGCGGTCGTTGGCATAGGCCACCGCCTTCTTGAGCGCGAAGCGGCCGACGCCGGTGCACAGGCCCGCCAGGATGATGCGCTCCGGGTTGAGCGTGTCGAACAGGATGCCGAAACCCTTGCCGACCTCGCCGAGCACGTCATCCTCGGTCAGCGCCACGTCGTCGAAGAACACCTGCCACTGCGTCTCGGGCACCGGGAAGGCCACCGGGATCAGCGTCTTGCTGATGCCCTTCTTCTTCATGTCGACCATGAAGATGGTGAAGCCGTCGGTCTTCTTCTTCACGTCGGCGCGCGGCGTGGTGCGGGTGACCACCATCGCGTAGTCGGCGTGGTTGGCGTCGGTGATGAAGACCTTCTGCCCGGTCAGCCGGAAGCCGCCCTTGCCGTCGGTCTTGGCGATGCTGGTGATCTCCATCGAGTTCGAGCCGGCGTTCGGCTCGGTGATCGCGAAGCAGAAGCGGATCTCGCCGGCGCATCCGCCCGGCAGCAGTCGGCGCTTCATCGCCTCGCTGGCGTGCTTGGCCATCAGGCCCATGGTCATCGTCGGGCCGACCACGAGGTTCAGCAGCGGGATGCCGTTGTTGGCCAGGCCCTCCATGAACAGCAGCATCTCGGTCATGCCCTGGCCGGCGCCACCGTAGGCCTCGGGCACCATGATGCCGAGGAAGCCGTCGCCGGTGATCTGCTTGTACAGCTCGGCCGGCGGCTCGCTCTTCTCGGCGTACTTCTTCCAGTACGCATGGTCGAAGCGCTGCGACACGCGGTCGCCGTACTCGTAGACCATACGCTGTTCCTGGCTCAGGGCGAAGTCCATGGCGTTGCCTCCTGGAAACTCAGCGATTGGCCGAAGGGAAGTTGGGAGCGCGCTTCTCCTTGACGGCGGCGACGCCCTCCTTGGCATCCTCGCCCAGGAAGCACAGCATCTCCATCGCCAGCGAGCTCTCGAAGATCGGCCGCGCCATGTTCATCCAGCCGTTGAGCGAGCGCTTGGTGAAGCGGATCGCCTGCTGGCTGCCGGCGGCGAGCTTGTCGGCGACTTCCATCGCCTTGTCCATCAGCTGGGCGCGAGGCACGCACAGGCTGACCAGGCCGATGCGCTCGGCCTCCTTGCCCGAGACGAACTCGGCCGTCATCAGGTAGTACTTGGCCTTGGCCATGCCGCACAGCAGCGGCCAGCAGATGGCCGCGTGGTCGCCGGCGGCGACGCCGAGCTTGACGTGGCCGTCGGTGATCTTGGCTTCCTCGGCCATGATGCTGATGTCGGCCATCATTGCCACCGCCAGGCCGGCGCCGACCGCCACGCCGTTGATGGCCGAGATCACCGGCTTGTCGCAGGCCATCACGTTGTAGACGATGTCCGAGGCCTCGTTCATCACCATGTTGATGGTCTCGGCGTTGCCGACCATGTTGGTGATCCAGGACAGGTCGCCGCCGGCCGAGAACGCGCGGTCGCCGGCGCCGGTGATCACCGCCACCTTGGTCTTGGGGTCGTCGTTGACGACGCCCCATACCTTGGTCAGTTCCCAGTGCAGGCGGCCGTTGGTGGCATTCATCACCTCGGGGCGGTTGATGGTGATCAGCAGTACGCCGTTGGGCTTGGCGTCGAACTTGAGGAACTGGAAGTCGGCGTAGTTCATTGAAGCATTCCTTGTGCAAGAAGCTGGAAGGGGAGGGGGCGAATTCAGACGGGATCCCACGAGAACACGACGGCCGAGCTCTCGAGCGGGAAGAAGTTGGGCCTCATCGCGGGCAGCACGCGCTCGGCGATCGTCTCGGGCGTCCAGCCCTCGGAGGTGTGCATGCCGCGCACGGGCCGCGGCTGGCTCATCAGGAAGATCTCGTTGCCGCGCACGGCGAAGATCTGAGAGGTGACCTCGGCCGCAGCGTCGCTGGCCAGGAAGGCGGCCATCGGCGCGATCTGCGCGGTGTCGAGCTTCTTGAGCTTCTCCACGCGGGCCTGCTGCTCGGGCGTGTCGGTCGGGATCGAGCCGATCATGCGGCTCCACGCGAACGGCGAGATGCAGTTGGAGCGCACGTTGTAGCGCTTCATGTCGCCGGCGATCGAGCGCGAGAGCGCGACGATCCCCAGCTTGGCCGCGCCGTAGTTGGCCTGGCCCAAGTTGCCGATCAGGCCCGAGGTGGAGGTCATGTGCACGTAGGCGCCCGAGTTCTGGGCCTTGAAGTGCGTGGCTGCCGCGCGCGAGACGTAGAAGCAGCCGTTGAGGTGCACGTCGATGACGGCCTTCCACTCTTCTTCCGACATGGCGAAGAAGAAGCGGTCGCGCAGGATGCCGGCGTTGTTGACGACGATGTCGATGCGGCCGAAGTGGTCCAGCGCGCACTGCACGATGCGGCCGGCCGAAGCCCAGGTGGACACGCTGTCGGTGGACAGCGCGGCGTGGCCGCCCATGGCCTTGATCTCGTCGACCACCTGCTGGCCCAGGCTCGCGTCCTGGCCTTCGCCGGCGACCGAGGCGCCGATGTCGTTGACGACGACCTTGGCGCCCTGGGCGGCCATCTCGAGCGCGATGTCGCGGCCGATGCCCCGGCCCGATCCGGTGACCACGGCCACCTTGTCTTTCAGCATGCTGCCTTTGTGCACGGCGATGTTTCCTTTGTGCGGATGAACGAATGGGGGACGGCGTGCGCGCGATCAGCTGGCAAGCTGAAGCACCGCGCCTGCCAGGATGTTGCGCTGGACCTCGTTGCTACCGCCGTAGATCGTGGCCGGGCGCGCGTTGTAGAAGGTGGTGAGCACATCGATCGTGCCGCCGTCGGTGGGCACGTCGCCCGGCGTGCCGCCGCTGGCGCCGGCGATCTCGACCAGCAGGTTGGCCAGCCGCGAGTACGTTTCGGTGGCGAAGATCTTGAGCATCGAGACCTCGGGGCCAAGTGCCTCGCCGCGCTTGACCTGCTCGACGAAGCGCGCGTAGAGCGTGCCCAGGTCGGCCACGTCCAGCGCCAGCTGCGTGAAGCGGTCGCTGAACACCGGATCGTCGAGCAGCCCCAGCGCCGCTGCGGCCTCTTCGACGCGCGACAGCGCGTACTGGCTCTGCTTGGGGCTGCCCAGGAAGATGCGCTCGAAGCCGAGCAGCGCCTTGGCAGTCGTCCAGCCCTTGTTCAGCTCGCCGACGATGTTGGCGCGCGGGACACGCACCTTGTCGAGGAAGACCTCGCAGAAGTCTTCAGCGCCCGCGATGTTGCGGATGGGCCGCACCGTGATGCCGGGGCTGCCCATGTCGGCGAGCAGGAAGCTGATGCCTTCCTGCTTCTTGGCCGCCTTGTCGGTGCGCACGAGCAGGAAGATGTGGGTTGCGTCCTGCGCCAGCGTGGTCCAGATCTTCTGCCCGGTGACGATGAAGTCATCGCCGTCGGCCACCGCCTCGGTGCGCAGGCTGGCGAGGTCGGAGCCGGAGTTCGGCTCCGAGTAGCCCTGGCACCAGATGTCCTGGCAGGCCAGGATGCGCGGCAGGTAGTGGGCGCGCTGCGCGTCGGTGCCGTGCTGGATGAGCAGCGGGCCGACCATCTGGATGCCCATGTCGGGGGCGCGGGTCACGCCGTGGCGCTCCTGCTCCTCGATGAACGCGATCAGCTTGTCCGGCGCCAGCCCCATCCCGCCGTGCCGCGCGGGCCAGCTCGGGGCGAGCCAGCCGTGGGCGGCGAGCTTCAGCGTCCAAGGGCGGATCTCGTCCCAGCGCAGGCGCCGCTTGGGGTAGCGCAGGTGTTCGGGGTAGTGCTGCTGGAAGAAGGCGCGCACCTCGGCACGGAAGGCCTCGGTGTCCATCGCGTTCCAGTCTCGGACCATGCTCGACGCGCTCATCGTGCCGTTCCCTCCGCGCCAGCGCTGCCGCCATCGCCATGGTCTCGTGTCAGCGCGGCGTAGCGGCGCCGCTGCTGCGCGGCGTTGCCGAGCCAGGCTGACAGCACGAGCGCGCGCTGAAGGTAGAGCCCGAGGTCGTGTTCGTCGGTGACGCCGATCGCGCCGTGCATCTGCACCGCCTCGCGTCCGATGGTCAGCGCCCCCTCCGAGCAGCGCGCCTTCACGCGCGCCGCCAGTTGCGCGCGCTCGTCGCCGGTGATGCCGCGGTCGAGCTCGGCCAGCGCGTGCTCGAGCAGCGCGCTGCTCAGCTCGCGCTGGATGAGCAGGTCGACGGCACGGTGCTGCAGGGCCTGGTAGCTGCCGATCGGCTTGCCGAACTGCTTGCGCGTGCGCAGGTAGTCCAGGGTCATGTCCAGCATCCGACGCGCGCAGGCGAGCAGTTCCACCCCGGCCATGACGAGAGTCTCGTCGCAGGCGGCGGCGAAGGCCGCACGCGCCCGCTCGCCGCTGGCCAGCAGGTGGCTGGCTGGCAGAACCACGTTGTCGAGTTCGAGGCGGGCCGCGAAGCTGCCGTCGGCCTGGCGCTGCAGTTCGCGGCCGGACCCCACGGCTTCGGCCGGCAGCCAGACCAGCGCCAGACCGTCGGACGACGACGCGGTGACGATGTAGCCGTTCGCGCCCGCTCCGGGCCGCACATGCAGCTTGCGGCCGCTCAGTCGCAGCCCGGACTCGTGGCGCGCACACACAACGGCCGGCTCTGCGGGGTGGCCATGGCGGTCGAAGCTGGCGGCCCCGGCGGCGTCCTCCTGCCAGGCCACGGCAGGCAGCAACTGCCCCGCTGCCGTCCGTTCCAGCAGTTGCGCGGCCAGGCCGCCGTCACCGCAGCGCGCCAGCAGGCGACCGGCGAACACGATGACCGGCGTCACCGGCTCGGGCGCTGCCTGCGCCGACAGCGCCGAGACCACCTCGGCCATTTCGGTCAGGCCCTGACCATAACCACCGGCCGACTCCGGCGCGAGCAACCCGGTCCAGCCCTGCTGGGCCAGCGCCGCCCAGAACCGCAGGTCGAACCCGGGGGCCTTGCCGCGCAGGGCGCGGGAACGGGAGGCGGGAGCTTCCTTGCCGACGAAGGCAGAGGCACTCGCGCGCAGCAGGGCGCGTTCTTCGAATCGATCGGCCGGTGAGGCCAGGGTGGCAGCGGTCATGAGGCGAAAGCTTGTCGATCAATACGACTTGGGCAGGCCGAGTACTTTCTCGGCGATGAAACACAGGATCAGCTGCGGGCTGATCGGCGCGACGCGCGGGATCAGCATCTCGCGCAGATAACGTTCGACCTGGTACTCCTTGGCGTAGCCGAAGCCGCCCAGCGTGGCCATGGCGCGCTGGCAGGCGGCGAAGCCGGCTTCCGCGGCCATGTACTTGGCGGCATTGGCATCGGCGCCGCAGTCGAGCTTCTGGTCGTACTTCCAGGCCCCGCGCATCGCCATCAGCCACGCCGCTTCCAGCTCCATCCAGCTCTGCGCCAGCGGATGCTGGATGGCCTGGTTCTGGCCGATCGGGCGGTCGAAGACGATGCGCTCGCGCGCGTAGCGGGTGGCGCGTTCGAGCGCGGCCTGCCCGAGCCCGACCGCCTCGCCGGCGATCAGGATGCGCTCCGGATTCATGCCGTGCAGGATGTACTCGAAGCCCCGGCCTTCTTCGCCGATGCGGTCTTCCACCGGCACTTTCAGGCCGTCGATGAAGAGCTGGTTGGAGTCCACCGCGTGGCGGCCCATCTTCTCGATCTCGCGCACCTCGACGAACCGGCGGTCGAGGTCGGTATAGAACAGGCTCAGCCCCAGCGTGGGCTTGGCGCACTGTTCCACTGGCGTCGTGCGCGCCAGGATCAGCATCTTGTTGGCGACCTGCGCGGTGGAAATCCACACCTTCTGGCCGCTCAGCACGTAGTGCTCGCCGCTGCGCTCGGCGCGCGTCTTGAGCTTGGTGGTGTTGAGGCCGGTGTTCGGCTCGGTCACCGCGAAGCAGGCCTTGTGCTGGCCGGCGATCAGCGGCGGCAGCATGCGGCGCTTCTGCTCGTCGGTGCCGAACACCACGACCGGCTGCAAGCCGAAGATGTTCATGTGCACCGACGAACAGCCCGACAGGCCCGCGCCCGAACGCGCGATGGCGGCCATCATCACGGTGGCCTCGGAAATGCCCATGCCGCTGCCGCCGTACTCGGCCGGCATGCAGATGCCCAGCCAGCCACCGGCGGCGAGCGCGTCGTACAGCTCGAATGGGAAGCCGCCGTTGCGGTCGTGCGCGAGCCAGTAATCGTCGCCGAAACGATCGCAGATCTTGCCGATCGCTTCGCGGATCGCCTCGTGCTCGCGGTTGTCGGTAAAGTCCATCGTCGGGGCGCTCCAAACTCAAAACGTCATGGCCAGGCGCGTGCCCTGGTCGATGGCGCGCAGCGCGTCGAGTTCGGCCGCGAGCTCGGCGCCGCCGATCACCGCCGGCTCGACGCCGAGCTCGCGCAGCTCGTCAGCCAATCCGGCCTCGGGCTCCTGGCCGGCGCACACGACCACCGTGTCAACCTCCAGCAGCCGCGGCTCGCCGTTGATGCGCAGGTGCAGCCCGGCATCGTCGATGCGCTCGTAGGTGCATCCGCTCAGCGCCTTCAGCCCGCGCTGCTCCAGGCGCGCGCGCAGCGCCCAGCCGGTGGTGAGGCCCAGCGTGGCACCGGGCTTGTTGGGCTTGCGCTGCAGCAGCGTCACCGAGCGCCAGGGGGCGGGGCGATGCGGCTCGCGCAACCCGCCCGGGTTCTGCTCGGCGAGGTCGACGCCCCAGTCGGCGAAGAACTGGTTCGCAGCGCCGTCGCCACCCGGCTGCTCAGGGGCCTGCCCCGGGTCCTGCGGATCGGCCGCGGGATCACACTCGGCGTGCAGCAGGTATTCGGCGACGTCGAAGCCGATGCCGCCTGCGCCGATGACGGCCACCCGTCGGCCCGCAGTGCGGCGCCCCGACAGCAGCTCGGCGTAGCCGACGACCTTGGGGTGGTCGATGCCGGCGATGTCGGGCCAGCGCGCACGCACGCCAGTGGCGACCACAACGCGGTCGAAGCCGCCGGCGGCTATCTCGGCGGCGGTCGGGCGCACGCCCAGCCGCAGCTGCACGTCCTGCTCGGCCACGCGCGTGTCGAAGTAGCGCAGCAGCTCATGGAATTCTTCCTTGCCGAGAACGGCGCGCGCCAGGTTGAGCTGGCCGCCAATGGCCGCTCCGGCCTCGAACAGGGTGACGGCGTGGCCTCGTTCGGCGGCCGTGACTGCGCAGGCCAGGCCGGCCGCGCCGGCGCCCACCACCGCCACCCGGCGCTTCGCCTTCGGCGCGGGCATGGCGGCGAACTCCAGCTCGCGCCCGGCGCGCGGGTTCACCAGGCACGACGTGGGCTTGCCGGTGAAGATGAAGTCCAGGCAGGCCTGGTTGCAGGCGATGCAGGTGTTGATGGCCTGCGGCCGGCCGGCCGCGGCCTTGCGCACGAAATCGGCGTCGGCGAGGAAGGGGCGCGCCATCGACACCATGTCGGCGTCGCCCGACGCGATGATGTCCTCGGCCACCTCCGGCGTGTTGATGCGGTTGGACAGGATCAGCGGAATCTTCAGCGCGCGCTTGATGCGCGCTCCGACGGTGCGGAAGGCCGCGCGGGGCACGAGGTAGGCGATGGTCGGCACCTTGGCTTCATGCCAGCCGAAGCCGGTGTTGATGAGGTCGGCGCCGGCGGCTTCGATGGCGCGGGCGAGCGCGATCACCTCGTCGGCCGGCGCGCCGCCGTCCACCAGGTCGAGCGCCGACAGGCGGTACATGATCAGCGCCTGCGGCCCCAGGCGCTCGCGCGTGCGCCGCACGATCTCCACCGGCAGGCGGTGGCGGTTCTCGACGCTGCCGCCGAACTCGTCGCTGCGGTCGTTGCAGCGCGTGGTGCTGAACTGGCTGATGAGGTAGCCCTCGGAGCCCATCACCTCCACGCCGTCGAAGCCGGCGTGCACGGCCAACTCGGCACAGCGAACGTAGTCATCGATGGTGCGCCAGACCTCCTCCGTGGCCAGCGTGCGCGGCACGCGTCGGTTGATGGGCGAGGGGATGCCCGAGGCGCCGACAAGGTTGCCGATCTTGCCGTAGCGGCCGGTATGCAGGACCTGCAGCACGATTTTGCCGCCCTCGGCATGCACCGCGTCGGGGATCGGGCGCAAGGCGTCGGCCTGCTCGGGCGTGGCCAGCATCGGTCCGTGTTCATCCAGCCGGGCCTCGGAGTTCATGGCGTAGCCGCCGGTGGCGATCAGGCCGGCACCGCCGCGCGCGCGCTCGGCGTAGAAGGCGGCCAGGCGCGCCGTGCTGCCATCCAGGTGCTCCAGGCCGGTGTGCATGGAGCCCATCAGCGTGCGGTTGCGCAGGGTGTGGCGCCCGGCCTGCAGAGGGGCGAGCAGATGGGGGAACGCGGGTGTCGACGGGCGCATCGCAATCCAGTTGAGCTGTGAGGCAACTAACGAATGTTCGATAGGTATGCTATCCTAGCGCTTTGCGACGGGTATCGTCGCTGCAATGCGCTACGGGTTTGCCCGCAGCGTCGAACAGGCAGCGCCGAGCCGCGCTGCGCCGCCTCCCTCCACCGCTTGCCGCCCACCCGCATGTCCAGCGCTTCGAACCCTTCCCCCGACCTCTACCTTGCGCCCGGGCGCTGCGTCGACAGCGATCACCCCGCGGTCCAGGCCTTCGCGCGCGAACACGTGAGCAGCTCGATGCCCGCGCGCGAAATCGCCGTGCGCCTGTACTACGCGGTGCGCGACGGCTTTCGCTACGACCCGTATTTCTTCGACATGTCGGAACAGGGGCTCAAGGCCAGCCACGTCATCGCCAACGGCCGCGGCTTCTGCGTGCCGAAGGCGGCGCTGCTCGCGGCATCGGCGCGTGCGATGGGCGTTCCGGCGCGCCTGGGCTTCGCCGACGTGCGCAACCACCTGACGAGCCCGCGGCTGCTGGCGATGATGAAGACCGATGTCTTCGCGTTCCACGGCTTCGCCGAACTGCTGATCAACGGCCAATGGGTCAAGGCGACGCCGGCCTTCAATCTGGCCTTGTGCGAGAAGGCCGGCGTCAAGCCGCTGGAGTTCGACGGCACGGCCGATTCGATCTTCCACGAGTTCGACACGCAGGGTCGCCGCCACATGGAATACATCCGCGAGCGCGGCAGTTTTGCCGACATTCCCCGGCGCGAGATGCTCGCCGTCTTCGCGCAGACCTACCCCGCCTTCGAAAGCTGGATGAGCAATGCCGGCGGCGGCGACTTCGAGCAGGAGGTGAGCCCTGGCGCCGCCAACTGAAGGGCCTGCGGCGCGGGCGCAGCGCGTCGAGTTTGCGGGCTTCGACGGCGGCGCCTGGGTGGCCGATGTCGCCGGGCCGCAGCAGGCGCCGACCGTGCTGCTGATGCACGGCGGGGGCCAGACCCGCCATGCCTGGCAGGGCACGGCGCTGGCGCTGACGCGGGCCGGCTGGCGCGCGGTGGCGCTGGACCTGCCGGGCCATGGCGAATCGGCGTGGTCGCCTCAGGGCGACTACCACGTCGACAAGCTGGCGGCCGATGTGGCGCGGCTGTGCGGTGAACTCGGTTCGCCGCTGGCCATCGTCGGCGCGTCGCTCGGCGGCATGATCGGCATGGCGCTGGTCGGCCGCGCCGATGCACCGGCCGTTGCCGCGCTGGCGCTGGTGGACGTGGGCCCCTGGCTCGAATCGGCGGGGGTCGATCGCATCGTCGGCTTCATGCGCGCCCACCCCGACGGGTTCGCCTCGCTCGAAGAGGCGGCGCAACACATCGCGGCCTACCGAGGCCGGCCGGTGCAGGCGCATCCGCGCGGGCTGGGCAAGAACCTGCGACGCAACGCCGCCGGGCGCTGGGTGTGGCATTGGGATCCGCGGCTCATGAACGACGAGAACCACAGCCACCGCAACGACCCGGACTACCTCGCGCGCTCGCTCGCGCGCTACCGCGGGCAGGTGGCGCTGGTGCGGGGCGGCCGCAGCGACGTCATCAGCGCCGCCGGGGCGGCGCGCTTTTGCGCCGAGTTCCCGCGCGCGCGCTTCTATGAGCTGGCCCAGGCCGGCCACATGGTGGCCGGCGACGCCAACGACGTGTTCACGGCGAGCCTGATCGACTTCCTCGACACCGCCATGCCCGCCGCCCGCGCGGGCGCTACGGCAGCGTCTGCAACGCCCAAGGAGAGCACCGCGTGAGCCTTCGCTCCTTCACCCTGTTCGATCGGATCGAGCGCAACGCCCGCCTGCACGGGCGGCGCACGGCCTACAGCGCCGACGGTGTCCGCGTGACGCACGCCGAGTACGCCCAGCGTGTGCAACGGCTGTCCTGCGGCTTGGCCGCCGCCGGGGTGTCCGCAGGCGACCGCATCGCCATCGTCGCCCACAACGGAGCGCTCTACCTGGACCTGTTCGGCGCCGCTGCGCGCCTGGGCGCCATCGTCGTGCCGGTGAACTGGCGCCTGGCGGCCGACGAGGTGGCCCATGTGCTGGCCGACACCGCGCCCCGGGTGGTGATCGCGGCGCCCGACCTCCTGGCGTCGTTGGCGAACGCCGATCTCTCCGCCATGCGCACGTTTTCCGCCGGGGTCGACGCGGCCGGCTGGCCGGCAGCGGCCACGCTGTACCGGGATGGCGCTGCGCCACCGCCGGCCGTCATCGACGACACCGCCGGGCTGCTCATCGTCCACACCGCAGCCGTCGGCGGCAAGGCGCGTGGTGCCCTGCTGTCGCACCGCGGCCTGCTCGAGGGCGCGGCACGCGCCGCGCAGGGCTGGGGGCTGACGCCGCAGGACGTGCATGTGGGCGTGCTGCCGCTGTTCCACATCGCCGGGATCGCGATGTGGATGGCACTGCAGGCGGCCGGCGGCTCCACGATCGTGCTGCCGCGCTTCGACCCGACGGCGGTGGTGGAGGCGATCGAGCGCGAAGGCGGCAGCGTGATGGGATCGTTCCCGCCCATGCTGGCCGGCGTGCTGGACGCGGCGGCGGCGGCCGGGTCGGCGCTGAAGGCGCTGCGCGTGGTCAGCGGACTGGAGTCGCCCGAGACGCTGGCGCGATTTGCCGCCGCTTGCCCGCACGCCGAGTTCTGGGTCGGCTACGGGCAGACCGAGACCTCGGGCTCGATCTCCACGGCGCGGCTGTCCGAACGCCCGGGCAGCGCCGGGCTTCCAGCGGACGGCCACGTCGTGGCCATCGTCGACGACGAAGACCATTCCTTGCCCACTGGCGCCACCGGCGAGATCGTCGTGCGCGGCCCGATGGTGTTCCTGGGCTACTGGCAGCGCGATCCAGACAACGCGTTCACCTTGCGCAACGGCTGGCACCACACCGGCGACATGGGGCGCCTGGATGCCGACGGCTACCTCTGGTACACGGGGCGCTCGCCGGCCAAGGAACTGATCAAGCCGGGCGGCGAGAACGTCTACCCGGCCGAAGTGGAACGCACCCTCGCCGAGCACCCGGCGGTGGCCGCCGCGGTGGTGTTCGGCGTGCCCGACGCGCAGTGGGGCGAGGCGGTGAAGGCCGTCTGCGAGGCCAGGCCGGGCACGAGCGTCGCGAGCGAGGCGCTGATCGAGTTCGTCGGCCAGCGCATCGCGCGCTACAAGAAGCCCAAGCACGTGGTCTTCGTCGAGCGGCTGCCGCGCACCGCCGCCGGCGCGGTCGACCGGGCAGCCGTGAAGGCCGCGCACGGCGGCTGAGCGACGCTGCCGGCGCTCGGCTACCCGCCCCGCTCAGCCCGGCGTGCTCAGCCCGCCGTTGACGCTGAGCGTCTGCCCGGTGATCGCGTCCGACTCGGGCCCGGCAAAGAAGGCCGCCGCCTGCGCGATGTCGGCGCAGTGCACCGGGAACAGCATGCGCTTCTTCAACTGCTGCAGCATGCCGCGCTCGTGGCTCGCCAGCTCCGGCGAGGCGCCGCCCCAGCGCGGCTCGGCGTCGGCGATGTAGCTCATCGCCACCGCGTTGATGCGGATGCCGTCGCGGCCAAGTTCGCGCGCCAGCACGCGGCACATCTGCATCATGCCGCCGGTGGCGCCACCGATGAACGACTCGCCCACCGTGGCCACGCGGCCGGCGTCGGTGCCGATGGCGACGATCTTGCCGTGCTGGTTGGCGCGCATGGCCGCCGCGGCCGCCTGGATGACGTGTGCGCGCGCCAGCCAGTGCGAGCGGATGTAGGTGTCGAAGTCCTCGCCGCTCATGTCCATGAACAGCTTGAAGGCCAGCGAATCACTGCTGGCGCCGGCGCCGCTGGCGGCCAGCACGTCCAGCCGGCCGTGGCGCTGCACGATGCCACCGACCAGCGCCTGCACGGCGGCGCGATCGGTCAGGTCGGCAGCAGCGAACTCGGCGCGCCCGCCGGTGGCGGCGATCTCGTTGGCCACCGCCTGACCGGCGGCAGCGTTGCGCCCGCTGACCACCACGTGGGCGCCGCGCCGCGCCAGCTCGAGCGCGATGGCGCGGCCGATGTAGGCGGTGGCGCCGGTGACCAGTGCGATGGCGGCGGAGAGCGGGGGCGATGGCCGGGGCGATTGCCGGGACGGTGTGGACGTCATACACTTCAACCTAACATTTGTTTGACAGACGGCCATTGTGAAGGAGAGCCACGGTCATGGGCAAACGTGAGGCGGTGATCGTCGGCGTGGCCGACCTGCCGTTGAAGGACGGCAAGGTGATGGCGCCGATGTCGGTGCTGCAGGCGCAGGCGCTGTGCGCACGCGACGCGCTGGCCGACGCGGGCATCGCCATGCGCGAGGTGGACGGTCTGCTCACCGCCGGCATGTGGGGCGTGCCGGGCCCGGGCCAGCTGGCCACGGTGACGCTGTCGGAGTACCTCGGCCTCGCGCCGCGCTTCGTCGATGGCACCAACATCGGCGGCTCGGCCTTCGAGGCGCATGTGGCGCACGCTGCCACGGCCCTCGAGGCTGGGCGCTGCGAGGTGGCGCTGATCACCTACGGTAGCCTGCAGCGCAGCGAGGCCAGCCGCAACCTCGCGGGGCGGCCCTCGGTGCTGACGATGCAGTACGAGACGCCCTGGGGCATGCCCACACCGGTGGGTGGCTATGCACTGGCGGCCATGCGGCACATGCATGAGCACGGCACCACGTCCCAGCAACTGGCCGAGATCGCCGTCGCCACACGCAGGTGGGCAGCGCTGAACCCGGCGGCGACGATGCGCGGGCCGCTGTCGATCGACGACGTGCTGGCCAGTCCGATGATCTCGGACCCGCTGCACCTGCTCGACGCCTGCCTGGTCACCGACGGCGCCGGCGCCGTCGTGATGACCACCGCCGAGCACGCGCGCGCCATCGGTCACCGCAAGCCGGTGCACGTGCGCGGCTATGGCGAGGCGCACACGCACTGGACGATTGCCGCGATGCCCGACCTCGCGCGCCTGGCGGCCGCCGAGATCGCCGGCCGCGAGGCCTTCGCGATGGCTGGCGTACGGCCCGACGGCATCGACGTGGTCGAGGTCTACGACTCCTTCACCATCACCGTGCTGCTCACGCTCGAGGCGCTAGGCTTCTGCAAGCGGGGCGAAGGCGGAGCCTTCGTGGCCAACCAGCGCACGGCGCCGGGCGGCGCCTTTCCGATGAACACCAACGGCGGAGGACTGTCGTATGCGCACCCGGGCATGTACGGCATCTTCCTGCTGATCGAGGCCGTTCGGCAACTGCGCGGCGAGTGCGGCCCGCGGCAGGTGCAGGACGCTGCCACCGCGCTGGTGCACGGCACCGGCGGCACGCTCTCCAGCGGCGCCACCTGCATTCTTTCGACGCACTGACATCGGACCACCTGCCATGTACGAGAAGCCCCTGCCCGTCGTCGACCCCGAGAGCGCGCCCTACTGGGCCGCGCTGAAGGAGCGCCGCCTGATCCTCAAGCGCTGCCGCGACTGCGGACGGCACCACTTCTACCCGCGCGCACTGTGTCCGCACTGCCACAGCGACGCGCTGGAGTGGTCCGACGCCCGTGGCACCGGCAGCATCTACAGCTACACGGTGGCGCGACGCCCGGCCGGCCCGGCCTTTAAGGCCGACGCGCCCTATGTGGTGGCGGTGGTCGAGCTCGACGAAGGCGCGCGCATGATGACCAACATCGTCACCGAGGACGTCGATTCGGTGCGCATCGGCCAGCGCGTGGCGGTGGCCTTCGAGGCGGTCACCGACGAGATCACGCTGCCCAAGTTCAAGGCGGCCTGAACGAGCTTACGGTCATGGACTTCGAAGTCGACGCCGACACCCGGGCCATCGGCGAGGCCGTGCTGCGCTTCGTCGAGCGCGAAGTGCTGCCACTGGAGGACGAGCACCGCACGGTGCTCGCCAACGAACGCACGCTGTTTCAGCCCGATGGCCGCTTCGTGCCCGAGCTGCTGGCGTTGCGACGTCGCATCCGCATGCGCTCGGCGGAACTGGGCTACTACAACCTGTTCGGTGCCGAGGCGCTGGGCGGTGCGGGGTTGGGGGCGCAGGCGATGGCGCACATCCAGGAGGTGCTGAACCACCGCTTCGGACCCGGCCGGCCGCTGATCCAGACCGTGGTGCTGCCATCGCCCTTCACCAATGGCCTGTCGCCGGTGCTGCGGCAGCTGACGCCGGCCGCCTTCGCGCGCTATCGCGAGGGCATCGCCAGCGGCGACAAGACGCTGTGCTTCGGCCTGAGCGAACCCGATGCCGGCTCCGACGTGTTCGCAATGAAGACGCGCGCCGTGCGCGACGGCGACCACTGGGTGCTGAGCGGCACCAAGCAGTGGATCACCAACTCGCCTTACGCCGACCACGCGATGATCTTCGCGCTGACCGACCCCGAGGCTGCGGCCCGCCACCAAGGTGGCGTGACCGGGTTTTTCATCGACACGAAGACGCCTGGCTTCTCGGTGCCGCGCCTGATCAACACCATGGGCCATCTGGGCGGTGACACCGGCGTCGTGGTGCTCGACGGCGTGCGGGTGCCCGACGACCACCGGCTGGGCGCCGTGGGCCGCGGCCTGGCGGTGGCGATGGACGGCGTGAACGCCGGCCGTATCGGCATGGCAGCCACCTGCCTGGGGCTGGCGCGCTGGGCGCTGGACCAGGCGCTCGCGTACGCCAAGGTGCGCAAGACGCAGGGCGTTCCCATCGCCGAGCATCAGGCGATCCAGTTCATGCTGGCCGACAGCGCGATGGACATCTACGCCGCCAAGTCGATGATCCAGAACTGCGCCTGGCGCATCGACCGAGGCGAAGCGGCCACCGCGCAGGTGAGCATGGTCAAGGCCTTCGCCACCGAGATGCTCGGTCGCGTGATGGATCGCAGCATCCAGGTGCATGGCGCGATGGGCTTGACCAACGAGCTGCGCATCGAGGAGGGCTGGCGCTTCGCGCGTGTGATGCGCATCCCCGACGGCACGGCCGAGATCCAGCGGCGCACCATCGCGCGCCAGCTGCTGGGCGGGCGGGCAACGGATCTGTAGAACGCCGATACTGAGCTCTGGAGGCGAAGCGACGATGGGGAAATCCGCGATGGAGATCAGGCGCCTGGCCGGAGCCATCGGCGCCGAGGTGACCGGGCTCGATCTGCGCCGGCCCCTTGCAGCGGCGCAGACGGTCGAGCTGCGGCGCGTGTGGCTCGAGCACGGCGTGATCGTGCTGCCCGGCCAGATGCTGAGCAGCGACGAGTTCATGGCCTTCGCCGCCACCATCGGCACGCCGGTGGAGTATCCCTTCGTCAAGGGCCTCGACGGTTGGCCAACCATCATCGAAGTGAAGAAGCTCGAGCACGAGCGTGTCAACTTCGGCGGCGTCTGGCACAGCGACACCGCCTACCTGGAACAGCCGCCGATGGCCACGCTGTTGCTCGCGCGCGAGGTGCCGCCACACGGTGGCGACACCCTCTTCGCCAGCCAGACGGCGGCCTACGAAGCTCTGTCCGAGGGCATGCAACGGCTGCTGGCCGGTCTGCGCTGCGTCAACAGCTCGGCCAAGGCCGACACCTCGCGCACGCGCGAGGACCGTATTGCCGAAGCCGGCCGCAGCGAACGCCGCGTCTACGACGCCGAACATCCGGCGGTGCGGCTGCACCCCGAGACGGGACGCCGCGCGCTGTACATGAACGTGGCGCACACTGTGCAGTTCGCTGGCCTGACCGAGGAGGAAAGCGCGCCGCTGCTGCGCTTCCTGCACGAGCACCAGCGCAAGGAGGAGTTCACCTGCCGCGTGCGCTGGGCGCCCGGCACGCTGGCCCTATGGGACAACCGCAGCACGCAGCATTACCCGATCAACGACTACCACGGGTTCCGCCGCGTGATGCACCGCATCACGCTGGCGGGTGACGTGCCGCGCGCCGTCTGACGGACCGCAGGTCCGCGAGGCATCAGCGCTCGATGGCGATGCCCGCCGCGCTAGCGACGCGGGCCAGCGCCGCCAGCACTTCGGCGCGAGCCCGGTGCTGCGGATCGTGGCCGACCGCAGGGATTGCCGTCAACTCCAGCGGCATGCGGCCGTGGTCCACCAGCAGCCGCGCGCTCGCACGCCAGCCGTAGTCGTCATCCTGACCGAACAGCGCGGCCACCGGGCAGCGCACTTCGGCCACCTGTTTTGCCATGGACCACGCGATCGCGGCTTCGTCGGCCCAGGGCTCGTACCAGGCCCAGAACATCGCATCGGTCTTGTCGCCATGGTGGC
Source organism: Comamonadaceae bacterium ALPHA2B (assembly GCA_005503065.1). Lineage (GTDB taxonomy): Bacteria > Pseudomonadota > Gammaproteobacteria > Burkholderiales > Burkholderiaceae_C > Xenophilus. Next base: position 31,833 of record SCOE01000030.1, on the reverse strand, counting down.
GAACGAGTTTCTCCCGCAGGCCGCCGTGCTCGAAGGCTTGGCGCGCCGAGGCCATGGCCCGCACCATCGGCAGGTCCAGCGCCACGGTGGGCGAGCAGGCGCAAACGCCGCGCACCGCGTCAGGGTGGGCGGCGGCGGCGAGCAGGCCCATGGCGCCGCCATCGCTGTGGCCGAAGACCACGCTGTGCCGAATGCCGAAGTGGCGCAGCACCTCGGCAAACACAGGCCCCGACTCCTCGAAGCGATAGGAGCGTTCGCGCCGACCGACGTAGGCCTCCGAGCCGCCGTAGCCCCAGCGGTCGTAGGACAGCACGGCCAGACCGCTCGTCCGGGCAATGGCCTCGGGCAGGTCCTTCCAGGTGCTCGTGCAGTCCAGGCCCCCGTGCATCATGACGATCACCGGCGCTTCACTGTCGATCCGGCCCCAGGCGGTCGCCGCCAGGCTGCGACCGCCGGCAACCAGGAGGTGCTGCTCCATGCGCGGCCCCTCGCTCAACACCGTTCTCCTGCCGCCAGCGCTGCCGATGCGGCATCGCGGATGACACGCAGCTCCGCAAGCATCGAACCAACCGCGTCGCGGCGGTGCTGCAACGAATCGACGAAGGCTTGCAGCCCGGTTCCGGGATCGGTGGGTGGGCCGGACGTCGGCTGACCCAACCCATGCAGTCCGATGCGGCACTCCTGCAAAGAGAACCCCAGGGCCTGGAAGCGTTGCAGCAGTTCCAGCGTCCGAAGCTCGGCCGCGCCATACACACGCGCACCGCCCATTCGCTGCGGCAGCACCAACCCCAGCGATTCGTAGTGCCGGATGGCGCGCAGCGTGATGCCGACGCGCCTGCAGGCCTCGGAGATGCCCAGCGGCGCGGATGCCTGCGCCTGCCCAGCCCGCTCGGCTCGATGTTTCGGCACGGCCACTCAGTACGACTTGGGCAGGCCGAGCACGTGCTCGCCGATGTAGTTCATCAGCATCTCGTTGTTGATGGGCGCGATCTCGAGCAGGCGCGTCATCGGCCACAGCGTCACCACGTCGTAGTCGCGGTCGAAGCCGTAGCCCCCGTGCACCTGCAGCGTGGCCTCGATGGCCGCCACCGCGGCGCGCGAGGCCAGCAGCTTGGCCATGTTGGCCTGCGCGCCGGCGTCCTCGCCGTTGTCGAAGCGGTCGGCGGCGTCGTAGGTCATCAGCCGCGCGGCTTCGAGTTCGGCCTTGGCCAGGGCCATGCGGTGCTGCAGCGACTGGTAGCTGCCGATGGGCTTGCCGAAGGGCTTGCGGTCCTTCGAGTACGCCACCGCCTTGCTGAGCGCGTAGTCCCCCAGGCCAAGCGCCGCGCCGGCGGCCAGCAGCCGCTCCGAGTTCAGGCCCTCGAACATCAGCTTGGCTCCCTTGCCGGGCTCGCCGATCACCGCGTCGGCGGGCAGCTGCACGTTGTCGAAGAACACCATGTACTGGCGCTCGGCGGTCTCGACCTGGATGTTGAGCTGCTGCAGCTTGATGCCCGGCGTCTTCATGTCCAGCACGAACAGCGACATGCCGTCGGTGCGGTGCGCCACCTCGCCGACCTTGGAGGTGCGCGCCACCACCTGCATGTAGTCGGCATCGCGCGCGCCGGAGATGAAGACCTTCTGGCCGTTGAGCGTCCAGCCGCCGTCGGCGTTGCGGGTGGCCAGCGTGGACATGGCGAAGCTGTTGGTGCCGGCGTTGGGCTCGGTGATGGCGAAGCACATCTTCTTCTCGCCGGTGCAGGTGGGCGTCACGTACCGGGCGATCTGCTCCTGGGTGCCGTGGCGCACGATCGGCACCCGCGCCAGGCCGGTGACGACGAGGAACAGCGTCGGCACGCCGGCCAGCGCCAGCGCCTCATTGAGCGCGGTGATTTCGAGCACGCCGCCGCCGGAGCCGCCGTGCTCCTCCGGGATCGACAGCCCGAGAAGACCGAACTTGCCCAGCTCGCGCCACAGCTCGTCGGGGAAGCGGTCTTCCTTGATGCACTGCAGGATGTAGCTGCGAGGGTATTGCTTGGTGACGCCGCGCGCGGCCTCCTGAATGTCGCGGATGCGCGACTGGATGATCGAGGAGGCGGTGGTGCGGCCGGTCGGCGTGGTCGGGGCGTTCATGGATCACTCCTTGGGGTTTCGGGGCAGGGCGGGTGGGGTCAGAGAGCAAGTTCGGCGGGGATCTCCACCGGATGGTCGAGCAGCATCTGCGCATAGGCCTTGCCCTGCGGATCCATGCGCACCGAGGCGATGCCGCCGCCGCCCAGTGCTTCCTGCAGCGTGAAGTTGAGCGCGTGCGTGCCCGGCAGATCGTAGCGGCGCACCTCGCCGTGCACGAGGTGCGCGAACCAGCGCGCCACTGCCTGCTCGGTGATGGCGGCACGGATGAAGGGCAGGTATTCGGGCTTGCGGGCGATGATGCCGATGTTGGCGGCGTCGCCCTTGTCGCCGCTGCGGCCCCAGGCCAGCTGCACCAGCGGCACGCTGCGTGCGCCGCGGGCGAAGGCATCGGCGGCGGGCAGCGGGCCATCCACCGCCCGCAGCGCCGCGGCGTCGAAGGGCACCCCGGCCAGCGCGGGCGCGGCGACCTTCTGCGCACCCATGTCGATGCTCACCGCGAGCTTCGCTTTCGGCACGAGGCAGGAGAAGAGCCGCACCACGGGCTGCACCTTCGGCCGCCCGCCGGTGAAGCCGGTGATCGCCGGCGCGGACATCAGCGCCATCGGCGCGACCTCGCGCGAGAACAGCTCGAGCGCGTCTTTCAACGGGTGGCGCACGCCCACCTTGAGCATCACCTCGCGCGCGGACACTCGGCCATGAGGGCCGTAGGTATCCTCGGCGCCGATGGCTTCGACGCAGGCCTCGGTGAAGTCGGGCCAGCCACGCTCGGCGAACTTGCGCCGCATGCGCGCCAGCATCGAAGCGCCGACACGGCGCGCCTTGGCGCCGGCGTCGATGCCGCCGATCATGAAAAGGCTCATCGCGCGGAAGCCGTCGGCACAGGTGACGCTCACCTTCGCCTGGTCGGTGGGCGGCAGCCCGCGCGCGCCGCGCACTTCCACGCGGTCGGGCCCCACCTGCGTGAGCGTGACGTCGGTGAAGTCGCACACCACGTCGGGCAGGATGTAGGCGCGCGGGTCGCCGATCTCGTAGAGCATCTGCTCGCCCACGGTGGAGGGGCACACCAGCCCGCCGGTGCCCGGCGGCTTGGTGATGACGAAGCCGCCTTCGGCGCTGCACTCGGCGATCGGGAAGCCCATGTCGTCCCAGCCGGGCACGCTGGCCCAATCGGTGTAGTTGCCGCCGGTGGCCTGCGTGCCGCATTCGATCAGGTGGCCGGCGAGGCTGCCTTGCGCCAGCTTGTCCAGGTCGTCGGCGGTCCAACCGAAGCGCGCGATCAGCGGAGCCAGCGTCACCGCGCTGTCCACGCAGCGTCCGGTGACCACGATGTCGGCGCCCGCGGACAGCGCTGCGGCGATGGGGAAGGCGCCCAGGTAGGCGTTGGCGCTCATGACCTTGGCGGGGAAAGTTGCGCCGGAGAACATCTCCTTCGTGCCGGCCGCGCGCAGCGCCTCGACTTGCGGCATCAGGTCGTCGCCGAGGACGGCGGCGATCTTCAGGTCCACGCCCTCGGCCGCGGCCGCAGCGACGAGCGCATCGCGGCAGGCCGACGGGTTCACCCCGCCGGCATTGGCCACCACCTGGATGCCGCGCGCCTTCAACTGCTTCATCAGGGGCTTCATGGTGGCGACGAAGTCCGGCGCGTAGCCCTGCGCCGGATCTTTCGCACGGGCGCGGATCAGCAGAGACATCGTGATCTCGGCCAGGTAGTCGAAGACCAGCACGTCAATGTCGCCGTGCTCGACCAGTTGTGCAGCGGAAAACTCGGTGTCGCCCCAGAAGCCGGAGGCGCAGCCGATGCGCAGGGTGTCCTTGCTCATGCCGATAGGTCCTTTCGCGAGCGGTTGTTGGAGGGCGTGCGCAGCCGTTTCAGCGGCCGGCGCCGTCCGGTTGCGGCCACATGACGCGCCAGATGCCCTTGGCGGTGGCGCAGACGCGACCCTGGCCGTCGCGCAGCTCGCCTTCGGCAAAGGCCACGCTGCGCCCCGAGCGCACCACCCGGCCATGGGCTTCGAAGCGCGGGCCGGTGGCGGCATCGACGTAGGTGATGTCGAGGTTGATGGTCGACTGGCGCAGTTCGTGTGGCGCGATGCTGCGCATCTCGGGCCGTGCCAGGTTGGCCGAGGCGATGGCGCAGCCGAGCGCGGCGTCGAACATGTAGGCGATGACGCCGCCGTTGATCACGTCGGCCGAGCCGCCGCCGCCGCGCTGCATCACGGTGGGCTTGCGCAGGTGCACGACGGCACGCCCCACGCCGGCGAGTTCCAGCTCCAGGCCCTGCGCGCTGAGGAAGGTGTTGCTGCCCCAGCGCTGCCAGAAGGCGTCGACGACGGCGGGGGGAAGGGGGGGCTGATCGGTCAAGGTCGGGTTCCTGTTGCAGAGAGTGACTTGGACGTCAAGGGCGCGCGAGTCCGAGCGCCTCGATGCGCTCGACATGCGCGATCAGCGAGCGCTTGGCCACCGGCCAGAGCTGCCTGGGCGTGTCGGCATAGGCGATCGGAACCCAGTCTTCCGGGTCACCGTCGGGACGCTGGCGCATCGCGGCGAGCACCTTCGCCTCGCGCGCCAGCCGGTGCGCCTTCAGCCACGCGATGGCCTGCGGCGCCGAGCCGACGACGTGGCCGTGCGCCGGCAGGATGAAGCGGATGTCGTGCTGCGCGCATTCGCGCAGCAGCCGGTCGAGCGAGTCGATGTAGGCGGCCATGTTGCCGTCGGGCGGGTCGATCACCGTCGTGCTGCCGTTGAGCACGTGGTCGCCGGAGAACAGCAGCCCATCCTCCTCGAGCACCAGGCACACGTGGTTGGCGGCATGGCCGGGCGTGTGCGCCGCGCGCAGCGTGACGCGTTGCTCCGGGGCGTCGAGCACGACGCGTTCACCATCGGCGAGCACGCGGTCGGGCGTGAATTCGGAATGCGCACGCGCCGTGGCCTCCGACGGCAGGCCGAGGATCGGCGGGCGGTGCCCGGTAGCGGCTTCGCACGCCTGCGCCAGCGGCCGCGCGGCGGGCGAATGGTCGGGGTGCGAGTGCGTGCAGACGATGGTCTGCACCTTGCCGCCGGTGAATTCGAGCAGGCGTGTGACGTGGGCGTCGTCCGGGGGCCCGGGGTCGATGACAATGAAGCCTGCCGCCGCGCTGCCCAGGATGTACGCATTCGTCCCCGGCCCCGTCATCACGCCCGGGTTGGGCGCGGTGAAGCGCCACAGGTGCCGCAGCAGCTGCACCGGACGTTCGCTCTGCCAGTCGAGTACATGCAGCAGTTGCCCGTCGGGGCAGACGAGTTCGAGCTCGCCGAACGGCAGGTCGCTCTCCATGTAGCGCTGCGGCTTGCCGCCGACGAGCGCACCGCGCGGGCACGACTCCCAGTGCGGCCGGTTGCTGGCGCAGGCGGCCAGCGCGGCGTCGACGCTGGCAAAGCCCGCCAGCCAGCGCAGCGTGCGCAGGGTCGGGAAGATCATCGGCAGCGTGCCCGCCTCGTGGTGCGCCAGCGCGTCAGTGGCGCGCAGCCACACCGGCTCGAACTGCTCGCTGTCGTCGGCCACCGGCGTCTGGGCTTCGGGCATGCGGCCGATCAGGAACAGCGTGTCGAAGCGGCGCGGCTGCACGTCGCGGTCGGTGGTCCAGCGCACGGCGACGCGCAGCGCGTCGGCGGCCAGGCGCAGGCCGCGTGTGCGCAGCTGCGGGTACAGCGGCTCCCGGCGCTCCAGCGTGGCCAGATCCTGCGCGGTCAGCGGGCGGCCATCCGCGTCGTGCGCATGCAGCACGCCGAGTTCCTCGAAGCTCTCGCGGAGCGCGGCCATCGCGGCGGGCAGGTGGGGCAGCGCGGCTGCGGCCGCGCCTGCGAGGTCGGCCACCGCCGCATCGGCATCGTCGACGCGGCCACCCGGGAACACGAACACGCCGGGCAGGAAGCTGGCGCTCGGCGAGCGCCGCGTCAGCAGTACTTCGGGGCCGGAGGCCGTGTCGCGCAGCCACATCAGCGTGGCTGCCGGCCGCGGCGCGACGGGCGTGCGCGGTGGATGGAGCTGGGTGGCGGCGCGGACCATGACTCAACGGCCTTCAGGCGCTCGCGCTGTTCGAACGAAGCAGCTCGTCGAGAGTGCGCTCCAGGTGCCGCAGCGAGTTGCACTCGCGCGCGATGTGGCAGTAGGGCGCGTAGCGCTTCATCTCCGAATCGCCCAGGCCCCAGAACGAGCGCGGCTCGGGATTGAGCCAGATGACGCGCCGCGCGCGGCCATGCAGCGTCTTCATGATCTCGCTGCGCGGATGGCCGCGGTTGTTGCGCGCATCGCCGAGCACGAGCACGGTCGTGCGGTGATCGATGCGGTGCATCAGCTGCGCGTCCAGGTCGAGCAGCATCTGGCCGTAGTCGGTGCCCGAGCCGCCCACGGCCTGCATGACCCTGTCCACGGCCTGCTCCACCGACAGCGACTCGAACGTGGCGCTGACGTCGACCAGGTGGTTCGTGAACGCGTAGGACTGCACGTCCGACAGCAACTCGTCCAGGCTGTACAGGAACAGCAGAAGGAAGCGCGCGTACTGGCGCACCGAACCGCTCACGTCGCAGATGGCCACCACCTTGGGTCGCTCGACGCGCGTGCTGCGCCAGTGGGTCTCGAACATCACGCCGCCATAGGCCGCATTGGCGCGCATGGTGCGGCGGAAGTCGAGCTGGCCGCGCTGCTCGCGGCGCTTGCGCCGGGCGTGGCGCTCCGCCAGCCGACGCGCGATCTTGCGCACGATCTCGTGCATCCGCGCGAAGTCGCGGCGATCGATGGTGGACAGCTTCTGCGACTGCAGGAATTCGTCGTGCAGCTCGCGGGTGGCCGCGGTGCCGTACATCGCGAGCTTGCGCTCGACGAAGTTGCGCACCTCGTTGAAGAGCCGCTTGCGCGCCAGCTCCAGGTCGGCGTGGCGCTGGGGAGCCAGCGTCTGGCGGCGCGCCTCGCTGATCTCGCGGTCCAGCAGCTCCAGCCCCATGGCCTGCTGGATCTTCTGCGTGTAGTGGCCCTTCTGGGTGAAGAACCAGATGTCGGTCAGGCCGACCTCGCGCGCCGCCTGCTGCATGCGGCGCGACAGTGCCGCCGAGTCGCCCGACATCAGCAGCTGGGACAAGGCCTGCCCGGCGCTGCCGTGGCAGCCGCCGGGGCCACCGCTGCCCTGGCCACTGCTTTCGCGTGTCGGCGTCTGCGTCTGCGGCTGCGAGGCGTCGACGGCCGGCGGGCCAGCCGATGCGGCGGTGGTGCCGAAGGAATCGAAGTGGAAGAAGCGATCGAAGGTCTCGTCGAAGATGGCGCGGTCGGGCAGCGTCTTGGCCAGCGTCGCGCCCAGCGCCGACTTGAGCAGCTCGCGCTCGCCCCAGCCCACCAGCGCGGTGGCGCGCGCTGCGTCGATCTGCGCGTTCAGGCTCACGTCGAGGTCGCTGCCGCGCAGCGCCTTGAAGAAGTCCTCAAGCGTGGCTTGCATGAGGGAACTCCGCGTTCTTGCGCGCCTTGTCCATCAAGGTGGGCAACTGTTCGGCGGCGGTGGCAATGTCCTGCTCGAACTTCAGGAACACGTTGAGCGTGTCGCGCACCAGGTCCAGGCTCAGGTGCTCGGAGTTCAGCAGCAGCAGCGTCCTGGCCCAGTCGATCGTCTCGCTGACCGAGGGCTGCTTCTTCAGCTCCAGCTCGCGCACCGCCTGCACGAAGGCGACGAGATCGCGGTTGAGCTTGCTGCTCAGCCCCGGCACCCGCCGCTCGAGGATGCGGCGCTCGATGGCGGCGTCGGGGAAGGGGATGTGCAGGTGCAGGCAGCGGCGCTTGAGCGCATCGCTCATCTCTCGCGTGTTGTTGCTGGTGAGGAAGACCAGCGGCTTGACCTTGGCCGCGATGGTGCCGAGCTCGGGCACCGAGACCTGGAAGTCCGACAGCACCTCGAGCAGGAAGGCCTCGAACTCGGGATCGGACTTGTCGACCTCGTCGATCAGCAGCACGCAGCCGCGCTCCTGGTGCAGCGCCTGGTACAGCGGCCGCGGCTCAAGGAAGTGCTCGGAGAAGAACAGGTCGTCGTGCGCGTGCAGCTTCTCGATCGAGGCCGCCAGCCCCACTGCGCCCTGCATCAGCTCGGCCAGCTTGTCCTTCAGCAGCTGCGTGTACAGCAGTTGCTTGCCGTACTTCCATTCGTACAGCGCCTTCGATTCGTCCAGGCCCTCGTAGCACTGCATGCGAATCAGCGGCACGTCGAGGATGCCGGCCATGGTCTTGGCCAGCTCGGTCTTGCCGACCCCGGCCGGGCCTTCGACCAGCACGGGCTTCTCGAGGTTGAAGGCCAGGTAGACCGCAGTGGCGAGTTGCCGGCTGGCGATGTAGTCGGCGTCCGCCAGGCGAGACGAAACCACGTCCACGCTCGCGAAGTGGGTGTCATGCAGGGACTTCATCGGACTCCTCTGTGAGCAGCATGCGTTGGCCGGCTTCGAGCTGGCGCGTCTCGCCGACGCTGCGGGCGATGCCCAGCACGCAACGGATGTCGCGGCTCAGAGACGCGATGGCGTCGCCCAGATCGTCGAGCGTTGCGGCGAGAGATTCGAACTCGGCCTGCCAGCGTTCCAGCAGGCGCCGGCTGCCGGCGTTGAACTGCGCCAGGCCTGTGCCCGGGCCTTCGGCTTCGAGGCGGCGGGCCGCCTGGTCGGCCACCGCCTGCAGGGCATCGAGCTCGAGCCGCAACGCGCCCAGCCGGCGCAGCAGTGCCGGCGCGGGCTGGGTCGGGCGCAACCAGCGCGCCAGTGCGTCAAGCTCGGCGCGCATCGCGCCGACCACCGCGCTCGTGAGCAGCGCGTCCTCGACCACGCGCACGGGCCTGGCGATGCGGTCGAAGGCGGTGCCACCCGGGCCGAGCCGGGAGCCGGCGGGCACGGCGCAGGCTTCGAATTGCAGGCCGGCGTGCTGCAAGGGCGCCAGCACCGCGGCAGCGGGTGCGCTGATCGGGCCAGAGCCGGCGCCAGCCGAAGGCTGAAGCGCAAGGCCCGGCGTGCCGGCTTCGACCAAGAAGGCGTCGAAGGCCTTGCGCAGGCCGTCATCCGCCGTGACCGCCAGCACCACGAAGACATCGGCCGCCGGGCCATTGCTGACGTGCGACTTGCTGCCGTCGAGCAGCCAGCGCTCGCCCTGCGCGTCCTGTTCTCGGCGGGCGCTGCAGCGCAGGCGTTTCGGGTGCGCGCCGGCGTCGGGCTCGGAGACGGCCAGGCCCACGATGGCCTGGCCGGCGGCCATGCGCCGCAGCAGTGCGCGCACCCGTTCCGATTCGATCCCCGCGCCGCCGATGACGCAGCGCCCCAGCATCTCGTTGAGCATCCAGCCGAGCGTGAGGCCGAGGCTGCCGGTCTCGCGCGCCATGCCGCCGGCAAGCCGGGCGATGGTGGGCCAGTCGGCACGTGGGCCGCGCCCGTCGAGATCGAACGACAGGCCCAGCAGGCCCTGCTCACCCAGGTGGCGCCACCAGGTGCGCGGAAAGCCGGCTTCGCGCGCCACCGCGGGCGCACCACGCAACGCCTGGCGCAGCGCCCGCACCAGGCCCTCGGCCGGCGGGAGCTCGGCAGCTGGCGAGGTCTTCATGCGTGGAACCCCAGCTGCCGCGCCGCCAGGTCGCGCATCACCTCCTCGGCCCCACCGCCGATGGCGTTGACCTTCACCTCGCGGTAAATGCGCTCCACCGTCACGCCGCGGATGAAGCCCGCGCCGCCGTGCATCTGCACCGCCTCGTTGGCGCAGAAGGCCATGGTCTGCGTGGCCTGGTTCTTCAGCAGGCAGATCTCGCCCACCGGCGCGTCGCCGTGCTCGACGCGCCAGGCCAGCGTCTCGAGCATGGCCTGCGTGGCTTCGATGCGCATCGCCATGTCGGCCAGCTTGTGGCGCGTGACCTGCTGGTCGATCAGCTTGCCGCCGAACATCTCGCGCTGCTTCGCCCAGGCCAGCGCTTCGTCCAGGCACACCTGCGCGAAGCCGTTCGCACCCGCAGCCAGGAAGATGCGCTCGCGGTTGAAGTTCTGCATGATGGCCTTGAAACCCTGGTTCTCGGTGCCCACGAGGTTGTCCACCGGCACGCGCACGTTGTCGAAGTGCAGCGTGGCGGTGTCCGAGCACAGCCAGCCCATCTTGGACAGCGGCGTCTGAGTGAAGCCCGGCATGCCCTTCTCGATGAGCAGCAGCGACACGCCGGCCGGACCCTGGCCGCCGGTGCGCACGGCCACGGTGTAGAAGTCGGCGCGGATGCCCGAGGTGATGAAGGTCTTGGAACCGTTGACGACGTAGTGGTCGCCGTCGCGCCGGGCGGTGGTCTTCAGGTTGGCGACGTCGGAGCCGCCCGAGGGCTCGGTGATGCCCAGCGCGCTGATCTTCTCGCCCCGCATCACCGGTGGCAGCACCTTGCGTTTGAGCGCCTCGCTGCCGGCGTTGACGATCGGCGGGCAGCCGATGGTGTGCGACAGCAGGCTGGCCAGCACACCGCCGCCGCCGCAGCGTGCGAGCTCCTGGGCGGCGATGATGGTCATGAAAAGGTCGCCATCGTTGCCGCCGTACGCCTCGGGAAAGCCCAGGCCCAGCAGCCCGAGTTCGGCGGCCTGTCGGTACAGCTCGCGCGGGAAGCTCGCCTGGTTCTCCCAGGTCTCGACGTTCGGCGTGATTTCGCGCGCGACGAAACGCCGCACGGCGGCCCGGAAGGCCTCGTGCTCGGCGGTGTAGAAGGGGCTGGATCGGCTCATCGTGGGTCTCCGGGCCAATGCGGGTAATTCAGTCTGTTCAAGCGGCTTCCTCGATCAGCTTCACGACCAGCGCGCGCGTGGCCAGCTGTTCGCCCACCGCGGCACCGACACGCTCGACGACGCCGTCGCGACGCGCCAGCAGTTGGTGTTCCATCTTCATGGCCTCGAGGACCGCGACGCGCTGGCCCTTCACCACCCTGTCGCCCGCCGACACCAACACGGCGAGCAGGCGGCCGTTCATCGGTGCCAGCACGCTCGATTCGCCGGCGGCGTCGTCGCGCTGGGGCGGAGCGTAGGTGAGGTCATCGAAACTGCGTGTCTGGCCGTCCAGCGCCAGATGCAGGCGGCCGCCGGCGAACACCGCCGTGGCCTGCGTGTGCAGCCCGTCGATGGCCAGCCGATGGTGGGCAGCGTCGCGCCCGAGAAGGGCGATGTCGTGTGCGGCACCCGCGGGGCACTCGACGCGGAACCGCCCGGCACCGAGCACGGTGACGTGGGCGTTGACACGGTCCCCGTCCGCGCCCAGCACCAGTGGCCAGCGCGCCGGCCCGTTGGAGCGGAAGCCGAACTGCGCGCCTCGGTACGCGCTGGCGTCGAACCACAGGGCGGCGGCGACCGCCAGCGCCCGCGAATTCGCCTCGGCTGCGCGCAGCCGCTCCGGGGGAAAGTTCCTGCCGATGAAGGCGGTGGTCGCCTGGCCGGCCACGAACTCGGGGTGCGCCGCCGCGTCCGCGAGGAAGCGCAGGTTGGTGGGCAGGCCCAGCACGCAGGTGTTGCCCAGCGCTCCGACCAGGCGCCGCCGCGCTTCATCGCGCGTGGCGCCGTGGGCGATGATCTTGGCGACCATCGGGTCGTAGAAGGGGCTGACCGCCTGCCCCTGCGCCAGGCCGTGGTCGACGCGCACGCCGCTGCCCGCAGGCGGCTGCCACAGCGCCACCTCGCCGCTTTGCGGCAGGAAGTCGCTGGCCGGGTCTTCGGCATACAGGCGCACTTCGATGGCGTGGCCGGTGAGGTGAACCTCGTCCTGCGTCAGCGGCAGCGCCTCGCCGCGCGCCACGGCGAGCTGCCAGGCCACGAGGTCGAGCCCGGTGATGCATTCCGTCACCGGGTGCTCGACCTGCAGCCGCGTGTTCATCTCCAGGAAGTAGAAGTTGCCGTCGCGGTCGAGCAGGAACTCCACCGTGCCGGCGCCGACGTAGTCCACTGCGCGCGCCGCGGTGACGGCCGCCGCGCCCATGCGTTCGCGCAGCGCGGCATCGACGGCCGGTGAGGGCGCTTCCTCGAACACCTTCTGGTGGCGCCGCTGCACGGAGCAGTCGCGCTCGCCGAGGTGGATGACGTGGCCGTGGCGGTCGCCGAAGACCTGCACCTCGACGTGGCGCGGCTCGATCACCGCGCGCTCCAGAATCAGTTCGTCAGAGCCGAAAGCGTTCGCGGCCTCCGAGCGGGCGCGTGCCAGCGCATCGGGCAGGTCGGCCAGGTCGTGCACCAGCCGCATGCCGCGGCCGCCGCCGCCGGCCGCCGCCTTCACCATGATCGGCGCGCCGATCTCGCGCGCCTGGCGCAGCAGGTTGGCGTCGGACTGATCGCTGCCCTGGTAGCCCGGCACGCAGGGCACACCGGCGGCGAGCATCAGCCGCTTGGCGGCGGCCTTGTTGCCCATCTGTTCGATCGAGTGCGGATCGGGGCCGATGAACACCAGGCCGGCAGCCTGCACGGCGCGCGCGAACTCGGCGTTTTCGGACAGGAAGCCGTAGCCGGGATGGATGGCGTCGGCACCGCTGGCGGCCGCGGCGCGCAGCACGACGTCGATGCTGAGGTAGCTCTCGCGCACCGGCGCCGGGCCGATGCACAGCGCCTCGTCGGCCTGCTGAACGTGCAGCGCGCCGGCATCGGCCTCGCTGTACACCGCCACCGTGCGGTAACCCTGCGCGCGGGCGGTGCGCATGACGCGGCAGGCGATCTCGCCGCGGTTGGCGATGAGGATCTTGTGGAAGGAGGTTCGCATTTCCGTCGCCCTCACATCCGCGCCACGCCGAAGCTGTTGGGCCGCACGCTGCGGGCACGGCCCTCGCGGCACGCGGCCAGCGCCAGCGACAGCACGGCGCGCGTGTCGCGCGGGTCGATGATGCCGTCGTCCCACAGCCGCGCGGTGGCGAACAGCGAGTGCGACTCCATGTCGAAGCGCTTCAGGATCTCGGAGCGCATGCCCTCGAGCAGGTCCTCGGGCGGCGCCTTGCCGGCGCGCGCCATCTTCTCCTCGGTGACGATGCGCATCACCATCGCCGCCTGCTCGCCGCCCATCACCGCCACGCGCGCGTTGGGCCACGCGAAGACGAACTGCGGGTCGTAGGCGCGCCCGCACATGCCGTAGTTGCCGGCACCAAAGGAGGCGCCGATCATCAGCGTGATGCGCGGCACCTTGCAGTTGGTGACGGCCTGGATCATCTTCGCGCCGTGCTTGATCATGCCGACCTGCTCGACCTCCTTGCCGACCATGAAACCGGTGGTGTTCTGCAGGTAGATCAGCGGCGTGCCGGACTGCTCGCACAGCTGCATGAACTGCGTGGCCTTGTTCGCGCCCTGCGGGTCGATCGGGCCGTTGTTGCCGATGAAGCCGCAGGGCTGGCCCTCGATGGCGCCGTGTCCGCACACGGTGGCGGCGCCGAACTCGGGCTTGAAGTCGAGGAAGTCCGAATCATCGATCAGGCGCGCGAGCAACTCGCGCACGTCGTAGGGCTGGCGGTAATCCGGCGGCACCAGGCCGGCAATCTCCTCGGCGGCGTAGCGCGGCGGCTTCCAGCCGCGCCCGGTGCCCTGGCCGGGCTTGTCGTTCCACGGCATGCGCGCGAGCACGTCGCGCGCGATGCGGATGCCGTCGGCATCGTCCTCGGCCAGGTACTCGGCCACGCCGGAGACCCGGGTGTGCATCTCGGCGCCGCCCAGTTCCTCGTCACCGGCAATCTCGCCCGTGGCCGCCTTCAGCAGCGGTGGGCCGGCCAGGAAGGCCTTGGCGCGGCCGCGCACCATGATCACGTAGTCGGACATGCCCGGCAGATACGCGCCGCCGGCAGTGGAGTGGCCGTGCATCACGGTGACCTGCGGAATGCCGGCGGCCGACAGCCGCGCCTGGTTGGCGAAGCCGCGGCCGCCTTCGATGAACACCTCGCCCACGTGCATCAGATTGGCGCCTCCCGATTCGACCAGCCGCACCACCGGCAGGCGGTTCTCCAGCGCGATGGCCTCGGCGCGCAGGCTCTTGCGCATGCCCATCGGCGTGATGGTGCCGCCCTTGATGGCGCTGTCGGAGGCGATGACCATGCAGCGGATGCCCGAGACGATGCCGATGCCGGTGATCAGCGCCCCGCCGAGCACGTTCTTCTCGCCGTCGTCGTCGTGCAGGCGCAGGCCGGCCAGCGTGGACAGCTCCAGCCACGGCGAGCCGCGGTCCAGCAGCAGCGACACGCGTTCGCGCGGCAGCAGTTGCCGGCGCTCGCGAAAGCGCGACTCCATCGCGTTGGAGGTGTCGCGCACGCGACCTTCCAGGTCGCGGAAGTTGTCGATCAAGGCCAGCATCTGCTGGCGCTGTGCCTGGAAGGCTTCGGACTGCCGGTCGATGGCGGACTCGATGGTGGACATGCGGTCTTGGTTTTCTCGAAGAGGGCGTTGGGCGGACAGCGCGCGGATGGGGCCCTCAGCGCGCGAAGAAGGTCTTGCCTTCGGCGGCCATCGCGCGCAGGCTCTTCGGCGGCTCGAAGCGCGGGCCGTGGCGGCGTGCCAACTCGTCGCAGTCGGCCACGAAGGCAGCAACGCCGCGGCTGTGGATCTGTCCGATCGGGCCGCCAAGGTAGGCCGGGAAACCCCAGCCGAGGATGGCGCCGACGTCGGCGTCGATCGGCGCTCGCAGCACAGCTTCCTCGAGGCAGCGCACGGTTTCGATGGACTGGATCGCCATCAGCCGCTGCTTGACCTCGGCCACGCCCGGCTGCACCGACGCCGGCTTCCACAGGCCGGCCAGGCCGGACCACAGGTGCTTGGTGGCACCCTGCGGATACTCGTAGAAGCCCTTGCCGGCCTTCTTGCCAAGGCGGCCGAGGGCGCTGTCGACCATGCGCTCGCAGACCTCGTCGATGGCGCTGCGCTGGTAGGCCGAGCCCAGGTCGGCGGCGGTCTGGCGGCGGATGCGGGCCATCAGTTCGAGTGAGACCTCGTCGGCCAGGGCCAGCGGCCCCACCGGCATGCCGGCCATGCGGCCGGCGTTCTCGATCAAGGCCGGCGCCACGCCTTCGGCCAGCAGCGTCAGGCCTTCGCCGACATAGGTGGAGAACACGCGGCTGGTGTAGAAGCCTCGGCTGTCGTTCACGACGATGGGCGTCTTGTGCAGCGCCTTCACGAAGTCGAGCGCGCGGGCCAGGCAGGATTCGCTCGTCGCCTTGCCGACGATGACCTCGACCAGCGGCATCTTCTCGGCCGGCGAGAAGAAGTGCAGGCCGATGAAGTTGGCCGGCCGCGCCGAGGCCTGCGCCAGGCCGCTGATGGGAAGCGTCGAGGTGTTGCTGGCGAAGATGGCGTCGGGCGCGAGCTGGGCCTCGGCCTTGCGGGTCACGTCGGCCTTCAGGGCGCGGTCCTCGAACACGGCCTCGACCACGATGTCGCAGCCGTCCAGCGCCGCGAAGTCGGCCGTGGGGCAAATGCGGGCCGCCAGCGCGGCGCATTTCTCGGCGCTCAGGCGGCCCTGCTCGGCCTGCTTGGCCCAGCGCGCCTCGCCATAGGCCTTGCCGCGCGCCGCGAGCTCGGACGTGGTATCCAGCAGCACCACATCGAGCCCGGCCTCGGCCGCCGCGCAGGCGATGCCGGCACCCATCATGCCGGCGCCGAGGATGCCGACGCGGCGGTAGCTGGCCGGCGGCACGCCCTTGGGCCGGGCGGCGAGCTTGTTGGCTTCGCCGATGCCGAAGAACAGCGTACGGATCATGTTCTTCGACACCGGGCCGACGGTGAGCTTGACGAACTCGCGCCCCTCGATCTTCAGGGCGGTGTCGATGTCGACCTGGCAGCCGTTGTAGACGCAGCTCATGATCGCTTCGGGCGCCTGGTAGTTGCCGAAGGTCCTGGCGCGCAGCAGCGCATTGCCGGCGGTGAAGGTCTCGTATCCGGCGGGGCTTTGCACCGGACCGCCGGGAAGCTTGAATCCCTTGCGGTCCCAGGGCTGCACCGCGTCCTCGGGCTTCGCCGCCAGTAGCCAGGCGCGTGCGCGCGCCAGCAGCTCGGCCGGCGGCACGACCTCGTCCACCATGCCGGCCTTCAACGCCTGCGCCGGCGAGACCTTCTTGCCTTCCAGCAGGTAGGGCAGGGCGGGCCGGATGCCGATCAGCCGCGGCAGACGCTGCGTGCCGCCGCCGCCGGGCAGCAGGCCCAGGCCCACCTCGGGCAGGCCGATCTGCGCCTTCGGGTTGTCGGCGGCGATGCGGCGGTGGCAGCTCAGCGCCACCTCGTAGCCGCCGCCCAGCGCGCTGCCGTTGAGCGCCGCGACGAAGGGCTTGCCGCTCTTCTCGATGCCGCGCATCAGGGCGTGCAGCTCTTCGGTGAAGCGGGTCATGGCCTGCGCGTCGCTGAAGGCCAGCAGCATGTTCAGGTCGCCGCCGGCGATGAACTCCGGCTTGGCCGAGGTGACGATCACGCCCTTGACGGCGGGATCGGCGATGGCGCGCCGCACCGCGGCCGCATAGGCGGCCATCGAGGCCGCGTTGAGGACGTTCATCGGCGCATCGCTCATCTGCCACGTCAATGTGGCGATGCCGTCGGCGCCTGCTTGGTAGTCGATGCTCATGGTGAGGATTCCCGATCGGCGCGGTTCAGACGCGCTCGATGATGGTGGCGGTGCCCATGCCGGCGCCCACGCACAGCGTGGCCAGCCCGGTGGCAAGGTTGCGGCGCTCGAGCTCGTCGAGCAGGGTGCCGAGGATCATGGCCCCGGTGGCACCCAGCGGATGGCCCATCGCGATGGCACCGCCGTTGACGTTCATGCGCGCGTGCGGCACGTTCATCACCTCCATGAAGCGCAGCACCACCGATGCGAAGGCCTCGTTGAGCTCGAACAGATCGATGTCGGAGCAGGACATGCCGGCGAGCTTGAGCGCCTTCTCGGCCGAGAACGACGGGCCGGTGAGCATGATGGTCGGCTCGCTGCCGACGGAGGCGAACGAGCGGATGCGCGCGCGCGGCTCCAGGCCCAGCCGCTGGCCGACCTCGGCGTTGCCGATCAGCACGGCGGCAGCGCCGTCGACGATGCCCGAGGAGTTGCCGGCGTGGTGCACGTGTTCGATGCGTTCGAGCTGCGGGTAGCGCTGCAGCGCCACCGCGTCGAAGCCGGCACGCTCGCCCTGGAGCTTGAACGAGGGTTCGAGCTTGGCCAGCGATTCGATCGTGGTCTCGGGGCGCATGTGTTCGTCGCGGTCCAGCACCACCAGGCCGTTGACGTCGCACACCGGGACGATCGAGCGCGCGAAGCGGCCCTCGGCCCACGCGGCGGCGGCGCGGCGCTGGCTTTCCAGCGCATAGGCGTCGACATCGGCGCGCGAATGCCCGTACAGCGACGCGATCAGGTCGGCGGAGATGCCCTGCGGCACGAAGTAGGTGGGCAGCGCCACCGCCGGGTCGGCCGGCCAGGCGCCGCCGCCGGTGCCCATGGGCACGCGGCTCATGCTCTCGACGCCGCCGCCGACGGCCAGCGGCGACTGGCCCGACATCACCTTGGCCGTGGCCATGTTACAGGCCTCCAGGCCCGAGGCGCAGTAGCGGTTGATCTGCACCCCCGGCGCCGACTCGTCGTAGCCGGCCACCAGCGCCGCGACGCGGGCGATGTTGGCGCCCTGTTCGCCGACCGGCTCCACACAGCCGAGGATCACGTCGTCGACCAGCGCGGTGTCGAGCCGGTTGCGATCGCGCAGCGCCTGCAGCGCGGTGACGGCCAGGTGGATCGGCGTGCTGCCGTGCAGCGCGCCGGAGGCGCGGCCCTTGCCGCGCGGGGTGCGCACGGCGTCGTAGATGAATGCTTCGGTCATGGGCTGATGGGGTTGGGGTGAGGGTGGGACGACGGCCCACCGGCGCTTCGGCCGCGCGGCGCGTCACAGCGTGCGGCCGACGATCTCCTTCATGATCTCGTTCGTGCCGCCGTAGATGCGGGAGACGCGGGCGTCGGCATAGGCGCGCGCGATCGGGTACTCCCACATGTAGCCGAAGCCGCCGAACATCTGCAGGCAGTCGTCGAGCAGCCGGCAGTGCAGGTCGGTGGTCCAGTACTTGGCCATGGCGGCGGTCGCGGCGTCGAGCTGTCCGTGCAGCAGTTCGTCCATCAGCCGATCGACGAAGACGCGCATCACCTGCACCTGCGTCTTCCATTCGGCCAGGCGGAAACGGTTGTGCTGGAAGTCGATGATGCGCTGGCCGAAGGCCCTGCGCTCCTTGGTGTAGTCCAGCGTCCACTGCAGCGCGGCCTCGGCGCCGGCGGCTGCGCCGATGGCGATCTGCATGCGCTCCCAGGCCAGCTCCTGCATCAGCAGGACGAAGCCCTTGCCTTCGCCGCCGAGGATGTTGGCGGCCGGCACGCGCACGCCGTCGAAGAACAGCTCCGACGTGTCCTGCGCCTTCATGCCGATCTTCTCGAGGTTGCGGCCGCGCTTGAAGCCGGCCCGGTCGGTCTCCACCAGCACCAGCGAGGTGCCCTTGGCGCCGACGGACGGGTCGGTCTTGGCGACCACGATCACGAGGTCGGCGTTCTGGCCGTTGGTGATGAAGGTCTTCTGGCCGTTGACGAGGTAGTCATCGCCGTCTCGCAGCGCGGTGGTGTGCACCGCCTGCAGGTCGCTGCCGGCGCCGGGCTCGGTCATCGCGATGGCGCCGATGACCTCGCCACGCGCCATCGGCGGCAGCCAGCGCCGCTTCTGCTCCTCGTTGCCGTAGGCCAGGATGTAAGGGGCGACGATGTCCGAGTGCAGCCCGAAGCCGATGCCGCTGGCGCCGGCGCGGGCCACCTCCTCGATCAGCACCGCGCTGTGCAGCCGGCTGCCGCCGCCGCCGCCATAGGCCTCGGGGATGGCAGGGCAGAGCAGCCCGGCCTCGCCGGCCGCGCGCCAGACGGCTCGCGGCACGATGCCCTCGGCCTCCCAGCGCGCGTGGTGGGGCGTGACCTCGCGGTCGAAGAAGCGCCTGACCTGCTCGCGGAAGAGGTCGTGCTCGGCGGTGAAGAGCGGGCGTTGCAGCATGGCATCAACTTGGGCGACTGAAGAAAGGCGCCGGCCGACAATTTATCGACCTAACGCTTGTTAGCTGCTACAGTGTACGCCATGGCGGAAAAGTCAGAAAGCCATCGTCGGCGCGACATCCTGCATGTCGCGGCGGGCCTGTTCAGGCACCGCGGCTACGAGCGTACGTCGGTGCGCCAGATCGCCGACGCGCTGGGCATCAAGTCGGGCTCGCTCTTCTATCACTTCGCCTCGAAGGAAGAGATCCTGGTGGCGGTGATGGAAGAGGGCATCCGCGACGTGTTCGGCGCGGTTCAGCTGGGCGTGGCCAAAGAGCGCGAGCTGCCGCGGAGGCTGCTGGCGATGGTGCGATGCCACCTGGCTGGCCTGCTCGGCCCCAACCTCGACGCCTTGATGGTGCTGGTGTACGAGTGGCGCAGCCTCTCGGCCCCGGCGATGCGGCGCGTGCTGGAGTGGCGCAATCGCTACGAGGATCTCTGGGACCGCGAACTGTCCGCCGCCGCGGCTTGGCGTTGGGTCGATTCCGACACCGTGCTGGTCCGTCAGACCGTGCTCGGCGCCCTGAATTGGACCGGGCAGTGGTACCGCTCCGACCGCCGTTTGCAGGTGGACGAGCTGGCGCTGCGCATGTTCGAGATGCTCTTTCCCCGCCTCTTCGTGCTGTTGGACGAAGAGGCTGCTGTCCAAGCCGTCGTTCCGACCGGAGCGGAACGCTGCGAAGTCCGATCCCCAGAAGGAGAGATTGCAAAGTGAAAGTGCTTGTCGCCGTGAAGCGTGTGCTCGACTACAACGTCAAGGCCCGCGTGAAGTCCGACGGTTCGGGCGTCGACCTCGCGAACCAGAAGTTGTCGATGAACCCCTTCGACGAGATCGCCTGCGAGGAGGCGGTGCGCCTGAAGGAGGCCGGTGCCGTCACCGAGGTGATCGCCGTCTCCTGCGGCTCCGCCGGCTGCCAGGAGACGCTGCGCAGCGCGATGGCCATCGGCGCCGACCGCGCCGTGCTGGTGCAGACCGACGCGCCGCTGGAGCCGCTGGCCGTGGCCAAGCTGATACGCCACGTGGCGCAGAGGGAAGGCGTGCAGCTAGCCATCTTCGGCAAGCAGGCGATCGACGACGACGCCGGGCAGGCGGGCCAGATGTTCGCCGCGCTCATGGGCTGGGCGCAGGCCACCTTCGCATCCAAGGTGAGCATTGCCGATGGCACCGCGTCGGTCACGCGCGAGATCGACGGCGGCCTCGAGAAGCTGCGCATGAAGCTGCCCGTGGTGGTGACCACCGACCTGCGCCTGAACGAGCCGCGCTTCATCACGCTGCCGAACATCATGAAGGCCAAGAAGAAGCCGCTCGAGGTGATCGACGCCGCGGCGCTGGGCATCGACATCGAGCCGCGCACGAGCACGCTGCGCGTGGAGGAACCTGCGGCGCGCAAGGCCGGTATCAAGGTGGCCGACGTGGCCGACCTGGTCAAGCGGCTCAAGGAAGAAGCGAAGGTGATCTGAACATGACTATCCTCATCATTGCCGAACACGACGGCGCCGCGCTGAAGGCCGCGACGCTCAACACCGTGGCCGCGGCCCAGCGCCTGGGCGGCGACGTCCACGTCCTGGTGGCCGGCCACGACTGCGGCGCTGCCGCGAAAACGGCGGCGGCCGCGTCCGGCGTGGCCAAGGTGCTGCACGCCGATGCCGCGCACTACGGCGACCAGGGCGCCGAGAACCTCGCGGCGCTCGTGGAGGGCTTCATCCAGGCCGATGCCGGGTACACGCACGTGCTCGCGCCGGCCACGCCGTTCGGCCGAAACGTGCTGCCGCGCGTGGCGGCGCTGCTGGACAGCTCGCAGATCTCCGACGTCATCGCCATCGAGTCGCCGGACACCTTTCGCCGGCCCTTCTATGCCGGCAACGCCATCGCGCTCGTGCAGTCCAAGGACAAGGTGAAGGTGCTGAGTGTTCGCACCACGGCCTTCGATGCGGTGGCCGCCAGCGGCGGCAGCGCGGCCGTGCAGAGCTTGCCCGCAGGGCCTGACCTCGGGCTCACCGAACTGGTAGGCCGCGAGGTCGTCAAGCTCGAGCGCCCCGAGCTGACGGCGGCCTCGATCATCGTCTCCGGGGGGCGCGGCCTCGGCGCCGCGGACAAGTTCCATGCGGTGCTCGAGCCGCTGGCCGACAAGCTCGGCGCGGCGCTCGGCGCGTCGCGCGCGGCGGTGGACGCCGGCTACGCGCCGAACGACTACCAGGTCGGCCAGACGGGGAAGATCGTCGCGCCGCAGCTCTACGTGGCGGTGGGCATCTCGGGTGCGATCCAGCACCTCGCCGGCATGAAGGACAGCAAGGTGATCGTGGCGATCAACAAGGATGCCGAGGCGCCGATCTTTCAGGTGGCCGACTACGGACTGGTGGCCGACCTGTTCGTCGCGGTGCCCGAGCTTACCGCCGCGATCTGAGGCCCAACCCGGCGCCGCGCAGCGATGCGCCGGGTCCGCCACGACCGGCCTAACGTTTATTTTTTTGGACTGTCGACCCCACCGCGCCCCGGCTGCCCCAGCATGACCTCCCCGACCGAACGCCACCCCGAACTGCGCGCCGCGCTGCGCGACCTGTTCAAGCGTTTTCCCGACGAGTATTTCCGCCGCGTCGACGCGGCACGCGGCTACCCGGAGGAATTCGTCGATGCGCTCACCGGCGCCGGCTGGCTGGCGGTAATGATCCCCGAGGAGTTCGGCGGCGCCGGGCTCGGCCTGGCCGAAGCCTCGGTCGTGATGGAGGAAGTCAATCGCTGCGGCGGCAACGCGGGCGCCTGCCACGGCCAGATGTACAACATGGGCACGCTGCTGCGCCACGGCTCGGCCGAGCAGAAGCGGCTGTACCTGCCGGGCATCGCGAGCGGCAAGCTGCGGCTGCAGAGCATGGGCGTCACCGAGCCGACCACCGGCACCGACACGACGCAGCTCAAGACCACCGCCGTCCGCAAGGGCGACCGCTACGTGGTCAACGGGCAGAAGGTGTGGATCTCTCGCATCCAGCACAGCGATCTGATGATCCTGCTCGCGCGCACCACGCCGCTGGGCGATGTGAAGCGCAAGTCCGAGGGCATGTCGATCTTCCTCGTCGACCTGCGCGAGGCCGTCGGCAAGGGCCTGACGGTGCGCCCGATCCCGAACATGGTCAACCACGAGACCAACGAGCTGTTCTTCGAGAACCTGGAGATCCCGGCCGAGAACCTGATCGGCGAGGAGGGCAAGGGCTTCAAGTACATCCTCGACGGGCTCAACGCCGAGCGCACGCTGATCGCGGCCGAGTGCATCGGCGACGCGCGCTGGTTCGTCGCGCGCAGCGCGGCCTATGCGCGCGAGCGGCGCGTGTTCGACCGCCCGATCGGCCAGAACCAGGGCGTGCAGTTCCCGATCGCCGAGAATCACATCGAGACCGAGGCCGCCGACCTGATGCGCTGGCGGGCCTGCGACCTCTTCGACGCCAAGCAGCCCTGCGGCGCCGAGGCCAACATGGCCAAGTACCTCGCCGCCAAGGCGTCGTTCGAGGCCGCCAACGTGGCCATCCAGACGCACGGCGGCTTCGGCTTCGCCTGCGAATACGACGTGGAGCGCAAGTTCCGCGAGACGCGGCTGTACCAGGTGGCGCCGATCTCGACCAACCTTATCCTGTCGTACGTGGCCGAGCATGTGCTCGGGCTGCCGCGCTCGTTCTGAAGGCCTGCACCATGCTTCCGTTGCAAGGGATGCTCGTCGTCACCCTCGAGCACGCCATCGCCGCCCCGTTCTGCACCCGCCAGCTCGCCGACCTGGGGGCGCGCGTGATCAAGGTCGAGCGCCCCGGCGAAGGGGACTTCGCGCGCGCCTACGACACGCGTGCGAAAGGCTCGGCCTCGCACTTCGTGTGGTGCAACCGCGGCAAGGAGAGTCTGACGCTCAACCTCAAGCATGCCGCCTCGCGTGCAGTGCTCCAGGAACTGGTGGAACGCGCCGACGTGCTGGTGCAGAACCTGGCGCCGGGCGCTGCGGCGCGCATGGGCCTGGACCACGCCAGCCTCGCGCCGCGCAATCCGAAGCTCGTGGTCTGCGACATCTCGGGCTACGGCGACGGCGGGCCGTTCACCGAGAAGAAGGCCTACGACCTGCTGATCCAGAGCGAATCGGGCTTCGTGTCGGTGACCGGCACGCCGGAGCAGCCGTCCAAAGCGGGCCTGTCGATCGCCGACATCGCCGCCGGCATGTACGCCTACAGCAGCGTGCTGGCGGCGCTGCTCGAGCGCGGCCGCACCGGCCGCGGCAAGCGGCTCGAGATATCGATGCTGGAGGCGATGTCCGAGTGGATGGGCTTCCCGCTCTACTACACGCTCGACGGCCAGCCTCCGCCGCCGCGCGCCGGCGCCTCGCACGCGGCGATCTACCCCTACGGCCCGTTTGCCTGCGGCGACGGGCGCAAGGTCGTGCTCGCGGTGCAGCACGACCGCGAATGGGCCACCTTCTGCGACAAGGTGCTGCACCGGCCGGAGCTGGCCGGGCAGTACAAGGGCAATGCCAAGCGCCTGGCCGAGCGCGAGACGCTGCGCGAGGTCATCGAGCAGGTGTGCGCGGGCCTCACCGGCGAACAGCTCGTCGAACGACTGGAGGATGCGCAGATCGCGTACGGTCGCCTCAACGAGATGGCCGATCTGTGGCAGCACGCGCAGCTCCGCGCCCGTGCGCGTTGGACCGAGATCGGCACCCCCGGCGGCCCGGTGCCGGCGCTCTACCCACCGCACCACGTGGCCGGCGAGGCCCCGCCGCCGATGGGGTCGGTGCCGGCACTGGGCGCGCATACCGACGCCATCCTGGCCGAGCTCGGGCGCTCTGCCGACGAGATCGCACGGCTGCGGGCTGAGCGCGCCGTTTGAACGCGGGATCGAACGCGCAGCGGCGCAAGCGGAGAACGACATGAACGACCACCCGTCGGCCACGCTGGCCGCCTTCGCCGCCACGCTGCGCGTGCAGGATATCCCGGCGCCGGTGGTGCGCCGCACTGAGGACTTGTTCCTCGACTGGTTGGGCTCCACGCTTGCGGGCAAGAGTGCCCGTGCCGTGCAGGCCATCGAGCGCTACGCGCTGGCGATGGGGCCCGCGCTGCGTGCCGGCGACGAGGGCGGGGCCGAGGTGCTGATCTCGCGCCGCCTCACGTCGCCGCACTTCGCCGCGATGGTGAACGCCGCGGCCTCGCACGTCGTCGAGCAGGACGACGTGCACAACGGCTCGGTGTTCCATCCGGCCGCGGTGGTCTTTCCGGCGGCGCTCGCCACGGCGCAGGCCATCGGCTGCAGCGGGCGCGAGCTGCTAGCGGCGTCGGTCGCCGGCTACGAAGTCGGCATCCGCGTCGGCGAGTTCCTCGGCCGCTCGCACTACCGCATCTTCCACACCACCGCTACCGCCGGCACGCTGGCCGCCGCTGCGGCCACCGGCCGGCTGCTCGGCCTCGACGCCACGACGATGCTGCACGCGTTCGGCAGCGCGGGCACGCAGGCCGCTGGCCTGTGGGAGTTCCTGCGCGACGCGGCCGATTCCAAGCAGCTGCACTGCGCCCATGCGGCCTCGGCGGGCCTGGCCTCGGCCTGGCTGGCCAAGGACGGCTTCACCGGCGCGCGCCGCATCCTGGAGGGCGAGCAGGGCCTGGGCGCCGGCATGTCGAGCGACGCCGACCCGGCGCGGCTGGTCGCGGGACTCGGGCAGCGCTGGGCCACCGCCGAGACCTCCTTCAAGTACCACGCCTCGTGCCGCCACACCCACCCGAGCGCCGACGCCTTGCAGGCGCTGATGCGGCGCGAGCGCCTCGCCGCCGACGACATCGCCGCGGTGACGACGCTGGTGCACCAGGGTGCGATCGACGTGCTGGGCCGCGTCGTCGTGCCGGCCACCGTGCACCAGGGCAAGTTCTCGATGGGGACCGTGCTCGGCCTGGTGGCCGAGTTCGGCCAAGCCGGCCTCGACGAGTTCGACCGCCACTTCCTCGCCCCGCGCGTGGCCGCCTTCCGCGACCGCGTGGCGATGCGGCTGGACGCCGAGGTCGACGGCGCCTATCCGCAGCGGTGGATCGGCAAGGTCGAGGTGCGCACCACCGACGGGCGCCTGCTGCACGCACGTGTGGACGAGCCCAAGGGCGACCCCGGCAACACGCTGAGCCGCGCCGAGCTGGAGGACAAGGCACGCCGCCTGGCTGCCTACGGCGATGCCGCCACGCCGGCGGAAATGGACGGCTTGATCGCCCGGACCTGGGGGCTGGCCGACACGCCGCGCCTCGGTCGCCTGCTGCCATGACGGCCGCGGCAGCGGCGCCGCGCGCCTACCTGTTCGTGCCGGCCGACCGGCCCGAGCGCTTCGCCAAGGCGCGCGCTTCGGGTGCCGATGCGGTGATCGTCGACCTCGAGGACGCGGTCGCGCCCGACGCAAAGCCGCGCGCCCGCGACGCGCTCGCGGCGGCGCTCGACAAGGCCGCTCCGTTGATCGTGCGCGTCAACGCGGCGGGCACGCCGTGGTTCGACGACGACCTCGAGCTGTGCCGCCATCCCGGCGTCTCCGCCGTGATGCTGCCCAAGGCCGACGGGATCGACGCCGTGTGCCACGCGTTCGAGACCTCGTTCAAGGACGTGCTGCCCATCATCGAGTCGGCCCGCGGCATCGAGGAGGCCCGTGCGATCGCTCGCGTGCCCGGCGTGACCCGGCTCGCGTTCGGCAGCATCGATCTCGCCGTCGACCTGGGCATCGACTGCGCGCCCGACGGCGCGGAAGCCGAACTGCAGCCGTACCGCGCGCAGGTGGTGCTGGCATCGCGGCTCGGCGGCCTGGCTGCCCCGGCCGACGGCGTGAGCATCGCGCTCGACGACGCCGCGCGCCTGCAGGCCGATGTCGAGCGCGCGCGCCGCATGGGATTCGGCGCCAAGCTGTGCATCCACCCCCGGCAGATCGCCGTCGTGCAGACCGCGTTCACGCCCGAGCCCGCGCGCGTGGCCTGGGCGCAGCGCGTCTGCGCCGCGTTCGCCGCCTCCGGCGGCGCGGCGGTCGCCGTGGACGGCCAGATGATCGACGTGCCCGTCGTCGAGCGCGCCCGGGCAGTGCTGCGCAGCGCCGGGCTGGCGGGCTGAGTTCTTCCCTCCATTCTTCCTTCTTCGATTCACCGAGGACTTCCCATGCCCCGCAAGACCAAGCCGATCCGCTCCGACATCGCCTGGAGCACGCCCGACCGCATCGAGGTGCGCGGCCGCAGCCTGCCCGACGACCTGCTGGGCAACATCAGCCTCGGCGACATGGCCTGGCTGCTGCTCGTCGGCCGCATGCCGACGCCGCAGGAGTCGACCGTGTTCAACGCCATCGCGGTCACGCTGGTGGAGCACGGCATCACGCCGAGCGCGCTGGCGGCGCGCATCACCTACGCCGGGGCGCCCGAGTCGCTGCAGGCCGCCGTCGCCGCGGGCCTGTGCGGGCTTGGCTCGGTGTTCGTCGGCTCGACCGAGGGCACCGCGAAGATGCTCTACGAGGCGCTGCCGCCCGGCACCCAGGGCGCCGACCTGGAAAAGATCGCGCGCGATGTGGTGGCCGGCTACCGCGAGCGCGGGCAGATCGTGCCCGGCCTCGGCCACCCGCTGCACAAGCCGGTCGACCCGCGTGCGCCGCGGCTGTTCCGCATCGCCGCGGACAACGGTTTTTCGCGCGACTACGTGCGGCTCGAGCAGCTGATCTGCGCCGAGGCCGAGCGAACCACCGGCAAGATGCTGCCCGTCAATGCCACCGGCGCCATCGGCGCGATCTGCTGCGAGCTCGGCCTGCCGTGGAAGATCGTGCGCGGCGTGGGCGTGTTCGCCCGCGCGATCGGGCTCGTTGGCCACATCCTCGAGGAAAGCAACAGCCCGATGGCCGTGGAGATCTGGCAGCGCGTCGAGGACGAGGCCACGGCGCACATCCGCCCCGGCGCGCGTTGAAGAGGTCGGCCATGAACGAGAGCGGCTCCCTGTCCACCATCCGGATCGTGCCCCCCGGCGGCACGCGCAGGGTCTCAAGGCGTCCGCCGTGGCGGAGCTCCGGAACGGCGGCTGGGTGCCGGACTACGTGAGCATCCGGCGACAGTCGGATCTGGTGGTGCCGACATCGCAGGATCGTGCGGTCGGCGCGCCGGTCGTTGTCCTTGCCGCTGCCCGAATGGGCTCGACACGATTGATCGACAACATGGAGGGAGGCACGGCAGCCTTGTAGAGTGAGGTAGACGTGCGCCCGAAAGAGAAAGAGGTAGATAGCGATCTCAAACTACTGAATGTGTCGACCAGAGTTGACATAATTATCCTTGTATATCGTAAGCCTTTGATTCAAAAGGATTTATTGACGACCAGGCCGCGCCGCCTGTCGCTGATCGCCTACGTAGCAGGTTTCTTCGCGCGTGGATTTTTCGGTGCGCCGGCGCTGGTCGTCTGTCGGGCTTCCAGTTGGCGCAGGGCCGCGGCCGTCGCTGCCTGGTGCTCGCGCAGTTGCGTGATCGCGCGCTCGGCCTGTTCGCCCTGACGCTGCAGTTGCGCGGCCAGGTCCTGCGCGCGCCCGTCCGCGCCGGCGGCCCGCTCGCGCCAGGTGGCTAGTTCGATCTGCAGGGCCTGTGCCTGCTGCGCAGCCGCGGATTCCACCTCGCGGCGAATGCCTTGCTCCTGATGCAGCGCCTGCTGCGCCGCGAGGAAGGAGGTGCGCGCGGCTTCTGCGTCGGCCGCATGCGCTTTCTGGGCCTTGGCCAATTCGGCCGCCACCTTGGCCGTGGCCATGCGCTCGCGGTCGACCTCGGTCAGCAGCCGCTGCTCGTGCACGCGCTGCCGCTTCTCGGCGTCCTCGGCCGCGCGCTGCTGCTGAGCGAGCGCCATCCCCATGGTCTCGCGCAGCGCCTCCTTGCTGCCCATGGCGTCCTCGAGCGCCTTGCGCAGGCGCCGCACCTCGGCCTCGGTGTCGGCCAAGCGCCGCGCGGCATCCTGCTGCTGAGCGTGCAGCTGCTCCTGCATGGTTGTGAGGGCCTGTTTAGCGGCGACAAGCGCCTCGTCGAGCTTCGCGCGGGTCTGCTCGAACGAAATCTCACGCTGCTGAAGCTCGGCTTGCTGCTCGACCAGGGCGGCGCGCTCGAGTTCGAGCGTGCGCCGCTCGGCTTCGGTCGCTTGACGCTGCGCCAGTTCGGCCTCGCGCCGCGCCACGGCCCAGAACTGCTCGGCGGCCTGGACCACGGCCAGCGGCGGGCCGTCGACTGGCGCGCGTGATTCCGGCGCCGTGACGCCGACCAGGCGCTGCGGTAACCGTGCGAACCATTCGTCCAGCAGCCGGCTCACGGTGTTGGGCGAGCCGCCGCCCATGTGCAGGCGCACGCGCTCGATGGTGGGCTTCAGGCCTTGCGCGATCAGCGCGTCAGCGGCAGCGCAGACATCCTCCAACTGGATGCCGGGGCGCCCGCGCCGCGCGGCGGGATTGGCTGTGGGGACGTGATCGATCAATGCGTGGTCCTTGAGTCGGTGTTGCTTACGGCTGGCGCAGTGGCGACACGCCGTTGCGAACGCGCATCTGGGTCACAAGTGACCAACATTTCTGCCGACCTGGCCGGATTCGCCGGATGTTGAAGGTTCACGTCACGAATGTTGGAAATTCATGTCACCTGGGTCGTGGGTGCTGTGTGCATGGCGCGCAGGGAGGCTAATGGCGAGCCTGATTTTAGATACGATAAGGCAATTTATGAGACTCTAATACCGAGTTATTGGCTAATATCATACATAACAAGATAATAAACATTCAGAAAATCATGGCCTCGCAATCTTCGTCTTCAGCTATGAGTCCAGCGGCGGTCGCGGCCCAAGTCGCGGTGGTGCCCGTGCTGCGCCCGGTGCTCGATCCGGCCGTGCTGTCCGCGCTCACGCAAGACTCGGCGCGCGAGCTCATCCGCCAGGGCGAATCGGCCAACACCCGCGCGTCCTACCAGGCCGCCATGCGCTACTGGGCCGCGTGGTTTGCGGCGCGCTACGGCCAAGCCCTCGCGCTGCCCGTGCCGGTGCCGGTCGTGGTGCAGTTCATTGTCGATCACGCGGCGCGCGAGGCCGTCGAGGTGGCCGAGGTGGACGAGCCTGGAGCCGCCCGGGCGGAGGTCGGGTCCGCGGCCGCTGATGCGCACGCCGGTGTTGACGGCACGAAGGCCCACAAGAGGTCCGTCGCGAAAGCGCTCAAGAAAGCGCCAAGGAAATCCGCGGCGCTGGTGTTCGACCTGCCGCCCGAGATCGACGCGCTGCTGGTCGCCCAGGGCTACAAGGGCAAATGCGGCGCCTACGCCCTGGCCACCCTGGAGCACCGCGTGGCGGTGCTGTCCAAGGCGCACCAGAACCTCAATGTGGACAACCCGTGCAACCACACCCAGGTGCGCGAGCTGATGAAAAGCGTGCGCAGCGGCCATGCCAAGCGCGGCGTCAAGCCCGACAAGAAGGACGCTCTCACCAAGGAGCCGCTGCAGGCGGTGCTGGCCACCTGCGACGACTCGCCGCGCGGCCTGCGCGATCGCGCCCTCCTCCTCTTTGGCTGGGCCAGCGGCGGGCGCCGGCGCTCGGAGATCGCCGGGGCCACCATGGAGAACCTGCGTAGCGCCGGCGCGCGCGGCTACCTCTACACGCTGGGGCACTCCAAGACCAACCAGGAAGGCGAGCTGCGGGCCGAGGACGACAAGCCGATCGCGGGCATGGCGGCGGCCGCGCTCGCACAGTGGCTGGAGCTCAGCGGCATCACCGAGGGGCCGATCTTTAGGCGCATCCTCAAAGGCGGGCGCATCCTGGAAGATGGCCTGGATCCGACGGCGGTGCGCAAGATCGTGCAGCAGCGCTGCCTGCAGGCGGGGCTGTCGGGGGACTTCTCGGCGCATTCGCTGAGGTCCGGCTTCGTCACCGAGGCCGGCCGCCGGCGCATGGACACGGCCGACGCCATGGCCATGACCGGGCACCGCAACTTCGAGACCTTCATGGGGTACTACCGGGCCGAGGATCCGCTGAATCGGGAGGCGAGCCGGATGCTCGATGTCGACCCGGTGGCTGACTCCTAAGACGGGGCGGCGAAAGAATCGTCAATGGCTGGAATGCTCACTGCGGCCCGTGGCGGCAGACTGAGCCACAATGTGCTCTATGGCAACTGGTGACCAACTCAAGGCTCTCGTGCGCTCCCATGCGCAGGGTGACGATCGCCATTTCTATTCGGTGGCGATGCAAATGGCCGCCCGCGAAGCGAAGCAGGGTCACGGCAAGCTCGCGGAAGAACTGCGGGAGTTGATCGACGCTGCCAAGGAACGCCAAGTGACACCGGGCGGCGGCGCCATCCCAATCGCTCGCCCGCGCGGCGAACTCGCCGGCTTGTTGACGGCGTCCTATCCCACCCGAAAGCTGACCGACATGGTGCTGGCGCAGCCGGTTGAGGAAAGCCTGCAGCGCGTACTCAAGGAGCAACGCCATCTGTCCAAATTGCGCAGCCACGGGTTGCATCCAAGACGCAAGCTCTTGTTGGTGGGGCCTTCTGGCACCGGCAAGACCATGACGGCGTCGGCCTTGGCGGGGGAGCTCGGGATTCCATTGTTTGTCGTTCGACTCGATGCGTTGATCACGAAGTTCATGGGCGAAACGGCGGCGAAGCTTCGCCAAGTGTTCGACGCTGCCTCCTCTACTCGAGGCGTCTATTTCTTCGATGAATTCGATGCGATTGGCAGCCATCGCGGAACCGCAAACGACGTTGGCGAGATTCGACGAATCTTGAACAGCTTCCTGCTGATGATTGAGCAGGACGAGTCGAATAGCTTGATTGTTGCCGCGACCAATCACCCCGGGATACTGGACGATGCCTTGTTTCGTCGCTTCGACGATGTCATTGAATACCACGTACCGAATCCAAAAGAGATCCAGGCGCTCCTTCGCATGCGACTGGCGCCCTACCTAAAGTCGTCCAAATCCATCAGAGAATTGGCCGCTGCGGCCGATGGCCTGAGTCATGCGGAGATCGCACGCGCGATGAACGATGCGATCAAAGAGACGGTCATGCATGACTTGGATGAGGTGTCGCCCGACATGCTTGGGGCGCTCCTCCTTTCGAGGCAAAACGTCCGACAACGCTCCGCGGCGGCTCCCGTGAAATGACCTATCTGAGTTGAATGGCCACACAAGAACCACAAAGGCGCCCTCACCTCTTTCCAAACGAGACCCGCACTACCGAAGGCTATACGGCAAAAGGTGCCGGAGGGGGAGGTCAACCCAACATTCCCGCCCTTCCACGCGTGGAGCACGCTCAGGGTCTGCGAGCACAACTGGCGCATGTCGCCGATGCACAAGTGCAACTCGTCGCGCAGCAGCAAGCAGCAGCGGTGCAGTTGGCGGTAGGCGTTCAGATCGAGTTTGAGAGCCAGGCCGGTGTTGAGCTTGCCGCAGAGAGTCTCGCGAGAGACCAGCAGGGCATTGAACTGATGAATGTCCGTGCATACGACGACCGGGTGATGGCAACCGTCTTCGTGCCGCCGGGCAAGCTCGAGCACTTCGAGAAGCTGCTGACAGCCTACGAAGAGCAGCGCACTGATTCGGCTGGACGCCCACGCGACTGTTGGCGCCGACCGGAAATTGAGCCAGTTATGCGGGTAGTACCGAAGTAAAAGTGAGCCAGGTGTTCAACCTACCCTGCTGTTTATTTAAGCAGCGGGGTTCGAAGAGTGAT
>SCOE01000002.1 GCA_005503065.1 Comamonadaceae bacterium ALPHA2B | reverse complement strand
GGGATGGGGCAGGGGGAGGGCTGCCGGATGCCATGCACCCGAGCTTATTCGGGCGCGATGCCGGCGCGATGCGCCAGCGCAAGGTAACGCGCGATCTCGCCCTCCATCTGCGCACGGAAGGCCGCGGCACCGATCGCGGCGGGCTCCATGCCCTGGGCGCGCAACTGCGCCTGCAGCGTGGGGTCGGCCATCACGGCCGTCACCTCGCGGGTGAGGCGCGCGACGATCGCGGGCGGCGTCCTGGCCGGCGCGGCGAAGCCGTACCAGGCGTCGAAGGTGGCGTCGGGCAGCTTCTGCTCGGCGAGCGTCTTCACTTCGGGCAGAAGGCTCGCGCGCGTGGCCCCCACGATGCCGAGCGCGCGCAGCTTGCCGGCCTTCACATGCGGTGCGATGGCGGCCACCGTGTCGATGCCCATCTCGATCTCGCCTCCCATGACGGCCAGCATGGCCTGCGCGCTGCCCTTGTACGGCACGTCCTGCAGCTTCACGCCGGCGGCGAGCGCGAACAGCTCGCCGGCGAGGTGCGGTCCGGAGCCGGCGCCGAAGGTCGCGTAGCGGATGCCCTGCGGCTTGGCCTTGGCGGCGGCGACGAGCTGGTCGACCGACTGCCAGGGCGCGCCCTGGGCCACCACCAGCACCAGCGGCGTGCGCGCCACGATGGCGATCGGCGCCAGGTCGCGCACCGGGTCGTAGGGCAGCCTGGTGCGCAGAGCGGGGTTGACGCTGTAGCTGGTCGAGCCCGAGAGCAGCAGCGTGTAGCCGTCGGGCGCGGCCTTGGCCACGTTGTCGGTGCCGATGATGGTGGAGGCGCCGGGCTTGTTGTCGATGACGACCGGCTGCCCGAGCCGCTCCGACAGCTTCTGGCCCAGGGCGCGGGCGACGAGGTCGGTGCCGCCGCCGGGCGGGAAGGGCACGACGAGGCGGATCGGCCTGGCCGGCCAGGCTTCGTCGGCGTGGGCCGGGGCCAGGGGGAGCAGCGTGGCGGCGAGCAGGGCGCCGAGGAGGTGTCGCTTGTTCATCTTCGGAAGGGTGGGTTTGCTATCGAATTGATAGCATCTTGTGCCCATTGCGTGGGCGCTACAGCACGATTCGGCTTGGAAACACTCAGTGCAGCGCGCCCTCGCGCCAAGGCACGCCGGCGGACTCTCCCAGGTCCCAGTACAGCCCGGCCATCAGCTGCAGGCCCTCGCGGGCGACCGGGGCGAGCAGGTGCTCGTTGGGCGCATGCTGAGCACATGCGGGGTAGGAATGCGGCACCCACAGCGTCGGCAGCCCGAGGGTGCGCGCGAAGACGTCGTTGGGCAGCGAGCCCGCCAGGTTGGGCAGCAGGTCGGGCGGCTGCCCGGCGCTGGCCGCGATGGAGCGCATCGCCCAGGCGACCCAGGGGTTGTCCAGCGGCAGGCGGGTGGCGGCGCCGCTGAGCGTCACGGCGACCTCGATTTGGGGAAAGCCATGCGCCGCGAGGTGCGCCCGCACGATCTCTTCCAGCCGCTCCCAGGGCGTGCCGACCACGAAGCGCAGCTGGCAGTGCGCCAACGCCTCCGCCGGTATCGCGTTGACCGGCCGCTGCGGCGAGCCGGCGCCCAGCGCCAGCACCTCGAGCGTGTTCCAGCCCACCAGCCGCTCGGCCGGGCAGAGGCCGGGTTCGCCCCAGCCGTCGCTCAGCGCCGGGTCGTCGGTGCCGCCGCCGATGTGCAGGCCGGCCAGCGCGGCGCGCAGCGCGTCGGACAGCGGGGGCGGCCGCAAGGCCTCCACCAGCAGCCGGCCGTGCGCATCGACCAGCGTGGCGAGGGCGTGCGCGATCACGGTCGCCGGGTTGCTCAGCACGCCGCCCCAGTTGCCGGAGTGATAGGCCCGTTCGCGCGCGCGCCAGCGCAGCGTGAAGTTCACGGCGCCGCGGGAACCGAGAAAGAGCGTGGGCCGCTCGGCGCGCACCCGCGGCCCGTCGCTGGCCAGGAAGAGGTCTGCAGCCAGCGCGGTGCGTTCCTGCTCGCACACGGTTTCCAGCCCGGGCGAGCCGGCCTCTTCGCCCATCTCGACCAGCCAGGTCAGGTTGTAGCCCAGGCGGCCGCCGCGCGCCGCGAGCACCGCCTCCAGCGCGCCCAGCGCGATGGTGTGCTGCCCCTTGTTGTCGGCCGAGCCTCGGCCGTACAGCCGGTCGCCCTCGGCCACCAGCGTCCACGGGCCGAGCCCCTCGCGCCAGTGCGCATCCTGGCCGCTCACGACGTCGCCATGACCGTAGCTCAGCACGGTGGGCAGGGCCGGGTCCTCGACGCGGCGGGCGATGAGGAAGGGGCCGCCGCCGGGCGCCGGGTTGGGCACGATGCGGCAGTCGAAGCCAAGGGGCGCGAGCCGTGGCGCCAGCTCGTCGCGCAGATAGGTGTCGAGCGAGGGTGGCACGTGGCCCGTGTCGCTTTCGGTGTGCAGCGCGATGCGCCGCTGCAGGTCGGCGAAGAAGCGGCCGTCGTCGAAGTAGGCGCGGGCGCGGGCGAGGGCGTCGTCTCGGTGCATGGTGGGTTCCTGGTCGTCGTCGGATGCAAGTGGAAGGCCAGAAAGGTGTTGCCGCCATGACTGTTTTGGCACACTGGTGTTGCCATCCAGGCAATACACGACAGAACCGACGATGACCCCCGCGCTGCTCAGCATGCCGATGCGCTACTTCATGGAAGTCGCGCAGACCGGCTCCGTCAACCAGGCGGCGGCGCGCCTGTACGTCGCCGCCTCGGCCGTCAGCCGCCAGATCACCAAGCTGGAGGACGGCCTGGGCACGCCGCTCTTCGAGCGCCGGCGCAGCGGCATGACGCTCACCGCGGCCGGCGAGCGCCTGGCCGGGCACCTGCGCAACACCGTGCTCGACGCCGAGCAGGTGCTCGAGCAGGTGCGGCACCTCGGTGGCCAGGCGGCAGGGCGCGTGCGCGTGTGCTGCACCGAGGGCTTCGCGGGCGGCTTCATGCCGACGCTGATGCGGGCTTTCCAGGCGGCCCAGCCGGCCAGCCAGATCGAGCTCCATGTGGGCTCGCCCGACGAGGTGAGCCAACTGCTGCTGCGCGGCGAGGCGGATATCGGGCTCAAGTACGTCGTCGCGCCCGAGCCCGGCCTGCGTGTGGAGCACGCCGCGCCGGCCCCGGTACTGGCGGTGATGAGCCCCGATCACCCGCTGGCACGTCAGCGTTCGGTGGAGCTCGCCGACGTGGTGCGGCACCCATTGCTCGTCGGCAGCCGCGGCGTCACGGCGCGCCAGCTCTTCGACCTGGCCTGCAGCGCGCAGGGGTTGCAGTACCGGCCGGTGTTCGTCAGCAATTTCTCGTCGGTGATGCTGCCGCTGCTGCGCAGCCCCGACATCCTGCTTTCGGGTCATCTCACCGTGGCGCACCTGATCGAGGCCGGCACCGCCGTCGCGCGGCCCTTCGCGGACCCGATGCTGGCGCAGCGGCGGTTGCAGGCGCTGTCGCTGGAGGGGCGGACCCTCTCGCCGCTGGCGCGCGCGTTCGTGCAGCAACTGGTGGCGACGATGAACGCAGTGGCCCGGCGCAGGCTCGGCCGCGCGAAGCGGGCTGCCTGATACGCGTGGAGCCCGGATGGCAGGTGCCAGGAGCAGGCCGACTAAGGCCTGGCTAAGTCGGCCCTTAGCCACGGCAAAGCGCGGTTCTCTACAGTGGCTGCACCGGTGCCGATCACCCGCCGCCGGCCACGCCCGCCCAGGGAGCCGACGCTGCTCGGCCGATGCGCGAGCGCCCTTCATCGACTCTTTCCATCGAGCCATGCCACATCCCATTTCGCCCCTCGGGGCGCTCCACACCGCCATCAGCGTGGCGCCCGTCGTTGCCGGCCTGTACTGCTATGCGCGCCAGCGCGGCATCCACGCCTCGACGCGGGCCGGCCAGGTCTACCTGGCCGGCCTGTTCCTGTCCGTGGTCACCTCCTTCGGCCTGTCGAGCACGGGCAAATTCAACGCCGGCCACGCGCTGGGCCTGCTGGCGCTCGCTGCGGCACTCGGCGGCGTGATCGTCGCCCGGCTGGGCTTCCTGGGGCGCCTGCGGCCGTACCTGTCGGCGGCCGGACTGTCGTTCAGCTTCTTCCTGCTGCTCGTGCCCGGCATCAACGAGACGCTCAGCCGCCTGCCGCCCGGCCACCCGGTCGGCAGCGGCATCGAGTCCCCGGTGGTGCGCGGCGCGCTGCTCGGATGGGTGGTGCTCTTCGCCGTCGGGCTTTGCGTTCAAATGTGGACCGTGCACGCCGGGCGCAGGGCTTTGCGCAGCGCCTGAGGCGCAGCGGCGGGTGGCGGCACGACGTGCCGCCCGCGGGCCGGCGTCCCCACGAAGCCCATCCCCACCTTCAGCTTTCCACCATGCGCGTACTGCTCGTCGAAGACGATGAAATGCTCGGACAGGGCCTGCACGAGGCGCTGTCGCGCAAGGGCTGGTCGGTCGACTGGGTCAAGAACGGCACGCTGGCCCTGAGTGCGATCGCCGATGGCGACTACGCCTGCGTCCTGCTCGACCTGGGACTGCCCGGCATGGATGGCATCGAGGTGCTGCGCCGCGTACGGCAGGGCGGCGACAAGACGCCGCTGCTGGTGCTCACGGCGCGCGACGCGCTCGACCAGCGCATCGACGGGCTGGACCTGGGCGCCGACGACTACCTGGTCAAGCCCTATGCGCTGAGCGAGCTGCTGGCGCGCATGCGTGCCGTGATCCGCCGGCGCGACGGCGCCGCGCAGTCGGTGATCGGCGAGGAGGGTGCGCTGCAACTGGACCTGGGCACGCGCGAGGTGCTGATCCAGGGCGCGCGCTCGCAGCTCTCGGCACGGGAGTTCGCACTGCTGCACGCCCTCATGGAGCGGCCGGGGACGATCCTCTCGCGCGAACAGCTGGAGAACCGCATCTATGGCTGGGGCGAGGAGGTGGGTCCCAACGCGCTGGACGTGCTGATCCACGGCATGCGACGCAAGCTCGGCGCCCAGGCGATCCGCAACGTGCGCGGCCTGGGCTGGCGCGTCGAGCCCCGATCGGCGGGCGGGGCGGCGTGAAGGCCCCCGCGCTGCACCTCGGCCCGCCACGCACCTTCTCGATCTGGCGAAGGCTGCTGTGGTGGCTGGTTCCGACCTTCCTGGCCGTGGCCGTGGTCACCGCGGGCCTGTCTTACGGCATGTTCACCCACATGGTCGCCGACTTCCTGGACGGGCAGATGGTGCAGCTCGGCGACTCGGTCGCGCGCTACGGGCAGCCGACGGGGCCGTCGGCCCAGGTCGACGAGGGCGCGATCGCCAAGGGCGACTACGTGATCCAGGTCTTCGAGCCGGACGGCCGTCTCGCGGCCACGTCGTGGAGCGGCCTGCCCGCGGGCCAGCCCCTGCGCCCGGGCCTGCACGACGTGCGGGCCGCTGGGCGGGCGTGGCGCGTGTACGCCGCGGCGGGCGCGGGCGGCCGGACGATCCAGGTGTTCCAGAGCAGCGACTTCCGCTCGGGCCTGGCCGTGGAGCGCGCCGGCCTGGCCGCGGTGCCGGTTCTGGTGCTGGTGCCGCTGCTCATGCTCGTGATGCTGGGGGTGGCGCGCGGAATTTCCCGTTCGCTTCGCGCGATCGGCCAGCAGGCCGCACGCCAGGACGCGCACAGCATCGAGGAACTGCCGCTGGCGCATGTGCCCGACGAGATCCGGCCCCTGGTTGCCTCCTTCAACGACCTGCTGGCGCGGCTGCGGGATTCCTTCGTGGCGCAGCGCCGCTTCGTGCAGGATGCCGCGCACGAGCTGCGCACGCCGATCGCGGCCGTGCGCGTGCAGTTGGAGAACCTGCGCGATGAACTGGCCGGCAGCGCAGGCAACCGGCAGCTGGCGCAGCTCGAGGCCGGCCTGCAGCGCGCGCAGCGCCTGGTCGACCAGCTGTTGCGCATGTCGCGCCAGGAGTCTGCCGCCACCGAGCCCGCGGGCGCTGTGGACGTGGAGGCGCAGGTGCGCGACAGCATCCACGGACTGCTTGCGCTGGCGGACCGGCGCCAGGTCGATCTCGGCCTGGTCGCGCAAGACGGGGCTGTGCCCACGCTGCACTGCACCGCGGCCGACCTGCGCAGCGCGCTGGACAACCTCATCGAGAACGCGGTGCGCTACACGCCCGAAGGGGGCGTGGTCGATGTCCACCTTGGTCAGGAGGACGGGTGCGTCGTGGTCGAGGTCGTGGACACGGGGCCGGGCATTCCGCCGGAGCACCTGTCCCGGGTCTTCGACCGCTTCTTCCGCGTGCCGGGAAGCCCGGCGGACGGCAGCGGGCTGGGGTTGCCGATCGCGAAGGCGGCGGCACGGCGGTGCGGCCTGCGCCTGAGCCTGCGCAACCGCGTTGACCGCAGCGGGCTCGTGG
This sequence comes from Comamonadaceae bacterium ALPHA2B, assembly GCA_005503065.1. GTDB lineage: Bacteria > Pseudomonadota > Gammaproteobacteria > Burkholderiales > Burkholderiaceae_C > Xenophilus. Next base: position 272,524 of record SCOE01000002.1, on the reverse strand, counting down.
CGCGGTTGGAATCCTCCGGCTAGGCGCCGGCCGGCTGCGGTGCGCGGCCCGCCGAGCGCTTCAGGCGGTCGGCGCGCGGAAGGGGCTGCGCGCCTCCAGATGCTCCATGTAGTTCTCGATCCCGGCGCCTTCGCGCTCGAGGAAGCGCTCCACCGCATCGGCGAAGGACGGGTGCGCCAGCCAGTGGGCGCTGGTCGTCTTGACCGGCATCAGCGCGCGGGCCATCTTGTGCTCGCCCTGGGCGCCGCCCTCGAAGCGCGCCACGCCGTGGGCGATGCACCATTCGATCGGCTGGTAGTAGCAGGCCTCGAAATGCAGGCAGTCCACCCGCTCCAGTGCGCCCCAGTAGCGGCCGTAGGCCACAGACTCACTTTTGGAATCAAATTGGCCTGGAGCGCCCGCCTCGTCTGCGCGGAGCGCTATCAAACTTGTAGCGATCGGCTTGCCGGCGCGTTCGGCGGTGAAGAGCAGCCAGGCTTCGGGCATGGTCTGCGCCTGCCGATGGAAGAAGTCGCGCGTCAGGTAGGGTGGGTTGCCATGCTCGCGGTAGGTGCGCGCGTAGCAGCGGTAGAAGAAGTCCCAGTCCGCCTCGGTGATGTCGGCACCGCGCGCCCAGCGAAAGCTCACGCCGGCCTCGCGCACCTTGCGGCGCTCCTGGCGGATCTTCTTGCGTTTTTCCTGCGAGAGGCTGGCGAGGAAGGCGTCGAAATCGGCGTAACCCGCCGCGCCGAGCGCACGATCCGGAGGATCGCCCGCCCCGGCTTGGCCGGGGCCATCCGCGAGCGCCCCACGCTCTGGCGAAGCCGGAGCCCCTTCCCCGGCTTGGGGCAGCGAACCACGCGCAGCGGGGAGCGTGGGGGCCATGTTCTTCCAGTGGAATTGCACGGTGTGTCGAAGCATGAGGCCGGCGGCCTCGCAGGCGGCGATGTCTTCTTCGGCGCCGAAGAGCAGGTGCAGCGAGGACAGCTCCATCTGCTTGCACCACTGCACCAGGCCCTGCACCAGCAGCGCGCGGTGGTCGGCGTCGACGGCCAGCAGCCGCGCCCCGGGCACGGGCGTGAAGGGCACCGCACACACGGCCTTGGGGTAGTAGGCCAGGCCATGCTGCTCGTAGGCGTTGGCCCAGGCCCAGTCGAAGACGTACTCGCCATACGAGTGGTCCTTGGCGTACAGGGGGCAGGCCGCCTTCAGCACCTTGCCGCGCCACAGCGTCGCGAAGGCCGGCGCCCAGCCGCTGTCGGGCGTGGCGCTGCCGCTGGCGTGCAGCGCGGCCAGGTAGGCGTGGCGCATGAAGGGGCTCGGCTCGGCCTGGGCGTCCAGCAGCGCGTCCCAGGCGCCAGCGTCGATTTCCGAGGGGTCGGTGTGGACCCTCAACACGGGCTCGCGGCTCATGAGGCCCTCGCGGTCTTCGGCGCGCCCAGCTGTTCGGCGATCCAGATGCCGCCGAGCACCAGCGCCAGCGCGACGGCGTGGAAGAGGGCCAGCGGCTCGCCCAGGATCAGCACCGCGAGCAGCGGCCCGAACACCGGCGTGAGATTGAGGAACACCCCCGCGCGCGCCGGACCGATCAGCGACACGGCCTGGATGAAGGTGACCTGCGAGACGAAGGAGGGCAGCAGCCCGACGAAGAGCATCAGCAGCCAGCCCTTGGGCGTCGGCGCGAAGAACTGGCCGGTCGCGACTTCCGCGGCCAGCAGCGGCAGCGAGGCGATCGCCGCCACGGCCGCCACCGCGGCGAAGAAGACGATCGGCGGCACCGCGGGCCGGCGGCGCAGTCCCAGCATGTAGCCCGCGTAGAGCACCGACGCGATCACCATCCAGACGTCGCCCTCGTTGAAGGCCAGCCCGGTGAGCACCGCCAGCTGCCCGCGCGAGGCGACGACGACGATGCCCGCCAGCGTGACGGCCACGCCCAGCATCTGGAGCGCGGTCACCCGCAGCTGCAGGAAGAGCACGCCGCCCAGCAGCACCAACACGGGGATGGTGCCCTGGATGATCGCAAGGTTGATCGCCGTGGTGTGGTGCGCGGCGGCGTAGAACAGGGCGTTGAAGGCCGCGAAGCCGGCCGTGCCCATGACGGCGAGGTAGCGCCAGTGGGGGCGCAGCGTGCGCCAGTGCGCGGCAATCTCGCGGCGTGACGTGAAATACAGCGCCACGCAGCAGATCGACCAGCGCGCGGTGGTCAGCATCATGGGCGAGATCTCGCCCACCGCCAGGCGCGCCGCGACGGCGTTGCAGCCCCAGATCAGGGTGGTGAAGACCAGCAGCAGCCAGGCCTGGCCGTTGAACCACCGGTAGAGCGCCAGCAGGGGCGGCCGCGGGGCGGCCGGGGAAGGGGATCGCATCAGCGGCCGAGCGTACCAGCGGCGCCGCGCCCGCGTGCGGCAGCGGTCATGCGACGGCCGTGGCGCGATAGTTGCATCGCATCCGGGTCGATACGCCGCCCCCCGGCCGGGGGATTTGGCGATTAGGCTATCCTCGGCCGAACCAACGCGAGAGAGACCCCATGAAGCAGATCACCGCCATCGTCAAACCCTTCAAGCTCGACGACGTGCGCGAGGCGCTGGCCCAGGTCGGCGTCTCGGGCCTGACGGTCACCGAGGTCAAGGGTTTCGGCCGCCAGAAGGGCCACACCGAGCTTTATCGCGGCGCCGAGTACGTCGTCGATTTCCTCCCCAAGATGAAGATCGAGGTGGTCGTCAACACCGCCGACGTGGACCGTTGCGTCGAGGCCATCGTCTCGGCCGCGCGCACCGGCAAGATCGGCGACGGGAAAATCTTCGTCACCAACGTGGAGCGCATCGTGCGCATCCGCACCGGCGAGGAAAACGAGAGCGCCGTGTAGGCTCCTTGGGGCGACGAGCCGGCTCAGAGCACCTGGGCCAGGCGGTCGTCCCGCGGGTGGCGGCTTGCCTCGTCGCGCAGCGCCTGCAGCAGGTCCACGGGCTCGGTGCCGGTGCGCACCAGATTCATCTGCCAGTCCCCCATGAAGCCCTCGCGTACGCACTGGCCGAGGAAGTGCAGCAGCCCGTCGTAATAGCCGGCGGTGTTGAGGATGCCGGTGGGCTTGTCGTGGTAGCCCAGCTGGCGCCAAGTCCAGATCTCGAACAGTTCCTCGAAGGTGCCGATGCCGCCGGCCAACGCCACGAAGGCGTCGGCGCGCGCGCCCATCATGGCCTTGCGCTCGTGCATGGTGTCGACCACATGCAGCTCGTCGCACAGCGTGTTGGCCAGTTCCTTGTCGACCAGCGCCTTGGGGATGATGCCGACCACGCGGCCGCCGGCCAGGCGCGTGGCCTCCGCCACCGTGCCCATCAGGCCGGTGCGGCCGCCGCCGTACACCAACTGGCCGCCCTGCTGGCCGATCCACTGGCCGACGGCGGTCGCCGCATCAAGGTAAGCGGCGCCTTCGCCGGGGCGCGAGCCGCAGTAGACGCACAGGGAAAAAGAGGGAGAGGAATTCGTCATGCGAAGAAGGATGCCGCCCGGCCGTGACCGTCAGGCGACGAAGAAGCGTTGCCAGAGCGCGGCCAGCCAGATGCCGCCGGCCAGCAGGCTCGCCAGCAGCACGGCGGCGCTGCCCATGTCCTTGGCGCGCTTGGACAGGTCGTGCCATTCGGGGCCGATGCGGTCGATGGCGGCCTCGACGGCGGTGTTGAGCAGTTCCACGACCATCACGATCACCACGCTGCCCACCAGCAGGGCGACCTCCACCCAGCCGCGCCCGAGCCAGAAGGCCAGCGGCACCAACACGACGGCCAGGGTCGCTTCCATACGGAAGGCGGCCTCGCCCCAGCCGGCGCGCAGGCCGTTGAGCGAGTAGCCGGTGGCGTGCCAGAGCCGGTTCAGGCCCTTGCGCGTCTTCTGCGGGTTGACGAGGGCAGGATCCGTGGGGGTGGTGCTCATCGGCTCAAGGGCTTGGACGCGACGAGGCGCGTGCCGGCCCAGGCGTCATGCCAGAACTGGCGTTGCGGGTGGAAGCGGGCCAGCAGCGCCCAGACGATGACCCAGCCGGCGATCAGGACGACCGACTCGCCGCCCGAAACCTTGAAGGGCAGCAGCGACAACGCGGCCAGCGGCGGGAGGAACCAGATCCAGCTGAGCAGGTAGCGGCCGAGCGCGCGCAGTTGCGTGACGGGCGCGCCGTGGCGGTCGACCACTCGCAGGCCCCAGGTCTTCATGGCGAGTGTCTGGCCGCGTGACCAGAACCAGGTGAAGTAGATGCCGAAGACCACGAACAGGAAGGCCTGCAGCAGGTGGCGGCGCGCGTCCATGGCGTCGCGCATCTGGCCCAGCGTGCTGAACAGCCAGCCGGCCACGAACACCACGGCGAACATCAGCATGCCTTCGTAGAGCCAGCAGGCCATGCGGCGCCAGAGGCCGGGTGCTATCAATTCTGTAGCTGCCGGCGCCCTGTCGGCGGGTGCTGCAGCCATATTGGGCATGGAAGACGGAGGCGAAGTCGACTGCGGGGGCATGCCCGCATTGTCCCGCACCGGGGGGTCACTGCGCCGCGGGCGCGGGATCGGATGCCGCGCCCGGAGCGGCGACCGTAGGCACGGGGCTCGCGGAGGCTGCGGCCGGGGCCGCGCCGGGCTGCGGGTACATCGCCTCGGCCGAAGGCGGCACGGGCGCCAGCATCGGCGTCTCGGTGCGGGGCGGTGCGAGCTGGATGCGCGGGCCGCCATGGCCCTGGCCGAGCGCACTTTCGGGAATGGGCGCCAGCTTGCGCTCCGGCACCGGGCGCAGGGGCAGCGCCGCGGTGGTCGGCACTGCTGCCGCGCTGGCCGCGAGTTTGCGGCGCTCTTCCTCGCTGAGCGCCTGGTAGGCCTCCCACTTGGCCTTGCGCTCGTCGGCGGGCGCAAGGCGCTTGACCTCGGCGAAGTTCAGCCGCGCCTGGGCCCGGTCGCGTGCGCTCAGGCCGGCCCATTCGGCCATGCGGCCGTGCAGGGTGGCCCGCTCATCGACACTGAGCTTGCCGTAGTTGCGCGAAAGCGCCAGCCACTTGCGCTTGTGTGCTTCGCTCAGCCCGTTCCAGTGCTGCGCGAGCGGACGCAAGGCGGCCTGCTGCTCGGCGGTCAGGTCCGTCCAGAGCGGCTTGGCGGGTGCCGGACGCGATTTCGGGCTGGGCGTGGCCGCCTTTGCCGCGCTCGTGGCGCTGCTCAGCGGCGCGCGTGCATCGGCTTCAGGCGTCGCCCGCGGTGGCTGGGCTTGCGCCTGTGCGTCGAGCGTGATCAATCCGCCCACCGCCAGCGCCATGGCGCCGAGCGCCCCGGCCGCGCGCACCGCGATGGCGAGCAGCCCCCGGGTGGGGCCTGGCTCACGGGGGGTGACGGACGGGAAGAGCATTGGAGGCGGGAAGGCGGGTGTTGCGACGGCGCGTCAGCGGGACGAGGCTTCGCGCTTGAGGAACTGTGCGAAGCCGGGGTCGGTGTAGGCGGCAGGCGGCAACTCGTCGGTGAGCAGGGCGGCGTCGACGTCAGCGACCTCGGCCGTGCGGTCCTCGTCCTGCCAGACCGAGATGGCGACCAGGCCAGCGACCAGTGCCACCAGTGGCAGCACGCTGGCCACGCGGGTCCACCAGCCGCCATCTCCGCCGCCGAGCACGGCAGCGCCCCCGGACACGCCGACCACTCCGCCCGCAGGCACCGTGCGGACCTGCACCACCTTGCGCCGCGCGAGCGCCTGCATGCGGCCGGCGCGCAGCCGTTCGGCAATGTCGTGGGGCAGGTCGTGGCTGCCGGCCGACAGGCGGGCAGCCACGGCGCGGCCGAAGCGCTCCTGCTGAGCGTTGGCGGTGGCGTTCGAAGTCGTGGTCATAGCTGGATTCCCCTGGCCTTGAGGGCTTTGCTCAAGGCATGGACGGCCCGCGAACAGTGCGTCTTGACGCTGCCTTCGGAGCACCCCATGGCGGCAGCCGTCTCGGAAACGTCCATTTCTTCCCAGTAACGCATCAGAAAAGCCTCGCGTTGACGGGCCGGGAGGGCCGCGATCTGCTCTTCGATCTCATGGAAGATCTGTGCCCGGCGGGTGGTGTCTTCGGCGCTTTCGGTCTCCCGCGTATCCGGATCGGAGGCGAGGTTCTCCAGCAGGTCGAAATCGCCCCCCTCGTCGTCGGCGCTCTCGAAGTCGCTGAGGTTGGAAAACAACGCCCGTCGCGTCTTCTGGCGGCGGAACCAGTCCAGCGTGCAGTTCGACAGGATGCGCTGGAACAGCATCGGCAGTTCGTTGGCCGGCTTGTCCCCGTAGTGCTCCGCGAGCTTCATCATGCTGTCCTGCACGATGTCCAGGGCGGCTTCCTCGTCGCGCACGTGGTAGATCGAGCGCTTGAAGGCCCGTTTCTCGACGCTCTTGAGGAAATCGGAGAGTTCTTGTTCGGATGCCAAGCGGGAGGCCGCGCGGGAAAGGCGCGTGGTGGGGTGGGGCGGCAGGATGCCTTGTTTTGGGCGGCGGCGATTATGGCACCGGCCCCTTTTTCGTGCGCCAGCACGTTCGGGTGGCCTGTTGCGGTGCCATAATCGCCGGCTGCAAGTCAAACGGCAAACGGGTCACTGCCCGGCGGAACATCCTCGTCCGCCCATGGTTTTGGTCCTAAGTCCCGACGCGGTCCCACAAGGGCTGGCAAGGGGCACCCAAGGTTTTTCGTTCCCGAAAACTCGAAAGGTTCATCTCAAAATGGAAATCTCCAAGGCGGAACTCGCCAGCGCTGCCGCCGTCACCGGCAGCCAGACCCAGGATCTCATGGGCGCCGAGGTGCTGATCAAGGCACTGCAGGCCGAAGGCACGAAGTACATCTGGGGCTATCCCGGCGGTGCCGTGCTCTACATCTACGACGCGCTCTACAAGCAAGACACCATCCAGCACGTGCTGGTCCGCCACGAGCAGGCCGCCGTCCATGCCGCAGACGGCTACGCCCGCGCCACCGGCGAGGTCGGCGTGGCCCTCGTCACGTCCGGTCCGGGCCTCACGAACGCCGTGACGGGCATCGCCACGGCGTACATGGATTCGATCCCGATGGTGATCATCTCGGGGCAGGTGCCCACGCCGGCGATCGGCCTGGACGCCTTCCAGGAATGCGACACCGTGGGCATCACCCGTCCCATCGTCAAGCACAACATCCTCGTCAAGGACGTCAAGGATGTGGCGATGGCGATGAAGAAGGCTTTCCACATCGCCCGCAGCGGCCGACCCGGCCCGGTGGTGGTGGACATCCCGAAGGACGTCTCCTTCAAGAAGACCCCGTACGCCGGCTATCCCGACAAGATCGAGATGCGCTCGTACAACCCGGTTCGCAAGGGCCACGGCGGCCAGATCCGCAAGGCGCTCCAGTTGCTGTTGAGTGCCAGGCGCCCCTACATCTACACCGGCGGCGGTGTGCTGCTTGGCAATGCGACCAACGAGCTTCGCACCCTGGTCGACATGCTGGGCTACCCGGTCACCAATACGCTGATGGGTCTGGGTGCCTACCCGGCGAGCGACCGCAAGTTCCTCGGCATGCTGGGCATGCACGGCACCATCGAGGCCAACAACGCGATGCAGAACTGCGACGTGCTGCTGGCGGTGGGCGCGCGCTTCGACGACCGCGTGATCGGCAACCCGAAGCACTTTGCGCAGAACGAACGCAAGATCATCCACATCGACATCGATCCGTCGAGCATCTCCAAGCGCGTGAAGGTCGACGTGCCCATCGTGGGCGACGTGAAGGACGTGCTGACCGAGCTGATCTCGATGATCCGCGAGAGCAGCACCAAGCCCGACGCCGGTGCGTTGGCCGACTGGTGGAAGACCATCGAGACCTGGCGCAGCCGCGACTGCCTCAAGTACGACCGCGGCAACACCGAGGTGATCAAACCGCAGTTCGTGGTCGAGACGCTGTGGAACATGACCAAGGACACGGAGACCTACATCACCTCCGACGTCGGTCAGCACCAGATGTGGGCCGCGCAGTATTACCGCTTCGACGAACCGCGCCGCTGGATCAACTCCGGTGGTCTGGGCACCATGGGCGTGGGCATTCCCTACGCGATGGGCATCAAGCTGGCCAAGCCGGAGGCCGAGGTGTTCACCATCACCGGCGAAGGCTCGGTGCAGATGTGCATCCAGGAGCTGTCGACCTGCCTGCAGTACAACACGCCGATCAAGATCTGCTCGCTCAACAACCGCTACCTGGGCATGGTGCGTCAGTGGCAGGAGATCGAGTACTCCGGCCGCTACAGCCACAGCTACATGGACGCGCTGCCCAACTTCGTGAAGCTGGCCGAGGCCTATGGCCACGTCGGCATGCTGATCGAGCGCCCGCAGGACGTGGAGCCCGCGCTGCGCGAGGCGCGCAAGCTCAAGGACCGTACCGTGTTCATGGACTTCCGCACCGACCCCACCGAGAACGTGTTCCCGATGGTGCAGGCCGGCAAGGGCATCACGGAGATGCTGCTGGGGTCGGAAGACCTCTGATGCGGACAGCGGAACGCAAAGGGCGCAAAGGTTTCGCAGAAGACGCAGAGAAGAAGAGCTTCCGGTTTCCTTTTGCGCCCTCTGCGTAGTCTTTGCGACTTCTGCGTTCGGCTGCCCGATCCCGATTTCCCAACCTAAGCGTCGACGAATCTATTGCCCGCCAAGCCCGCGCATTGCCGTGCACGGGGGAGGGCGGCGAGAAGAGGAGTCGCAGTCAAGACATGAAACACATCATTGCCGTGCTGCTGGAGAACGAACCCGGCGCACTGTCCCGCGTGGTGGGCCTGTTCTCGGCCCGTGGCTACAACATCGAATCGCTGACCGTCGCGCCGACCGAGGACCCGAGCCTGTCGCGCATGACTGTCCAGACCACCGGCTCGGACGACGTGATCGAGCAGATCACCAAGCACCTGAACCGACTGATCGAGGTCGTGAAGGTGGTCGACCTCACCGAGGGTGCCTACACCGAGCGTGAGCTCATGATGGTGAAGGTGCGCGCCGTGGGCAAGGAGCGCGAGGAGATGAAGCGCATGGCCGACATCTTCCGCGGCCGCATCATCGACGTGACCGACAAGAGCTACACCATCGAGCTGACCGGCGACCACGGCAAGAACGACGCCTTCCTCGACGCCATCGACCGCGCGGCCATCCTCGAGACGGTGCGCACGGGCCCGAGCGGCATCGGCCGCGGCGAGCGCATCCTGCGCGTCTGAATGGATCGGGGCTCGGCCGATGCCCGTCCGGACCGAGCCTGTCGAAGCCCTGGCATCCGCAAGGCGGCCGGGACTGCAGCGAGCCCTTCGACAGGCTCAGCACGGACGGCACCACGCAACAACACTGCATTCAACCGGAGAGAGAACATGAAGGTTTTTTACGACAAGGACTGCGACCTGAGCCTGATCAAGGGCAAGACCGTCGCCATCATCGGCTACGGCTCGCAGGGCCATGCGCACGCGCAGAACCTGAACGACAGCGGCGTGAAGGTCGTGGTCGGCCTGCGCAAGGGCGGCGCTTCGTGGGACAAGGTCGGCAAGGCCGGCCTGAACGTCCTGGAAGTGAACGAGGCCGTGAAGTCGGCCGACGTCGTGATGATTCTGCTGCCCGACGAGCAGATCGCCGAGGTCTACAAGAACAACGTCGAGCCGAACATCAAGCAGGGCGCGTCGCTGGCCTTCGCGCACGGCTTCAACGTGCACTACAACCAGGTGGTGCCGCGCGCCGACCTCGACGTGTGGATGGTCGCGCCCAAGGCGCCCGGCCATACGGTGCGGTCGACCTACACCCAGGGCGGCGGCGTGCCGCATCTGGTGGCCGTGCACCAGGACAAGTCGGGCAAGGCGCGTGACCTGGCCCTTTCGTACGCCATGGCCAACGGCGGCGGCAAGGCCGGCATCATCGAGACCAACTTCAAGGAAGAGACCGAGACCGACCTGTTCGGCGAGCAGGCCGTGCTGTGCGGCGGCGCCGTCGAGCTGATCAAGATGGGCTACGAGACCCTGGTCGAGGCCGGCTACGCGCCGGAGATGGCCTACTTCGAGTGCCTGCACGAACTCAAGCTGATCGTCGACCTGATCTACGAGGGCGGCATCGCCAACATGAACTACTCGATCTCCAACAACGCGGAGTTCGGCGAGTACGTGACGGGCCCCGAAGTCATCAACGAACAGTCGCGTGCTGCGATGAAGAACGCCCTCAAGCGCATCCAGAACGGCGACTACGCCAAGATGTTCATCCAGGAAGGGCGCCTGAACTACCCGAGCATGACGGCCCGCCGCCGCAACACGGCGGAGCACAGCATCGAAGTGGTGGGTGGCAAGCTGCGCGCCATGATGCCCTGGATCGCCAAGAACAAGCTGGTCGACCAGACCCGCAACTGATCGGGTCACTCCACCCCGACGACAGGGCCATCGCGCGGGCGGTGGCCCTTTTTCATTGACTACACTGCCCGTTTCGCCGCGAGCCCCTCGCGGCGCTATGAAATCGATAGCTGCTCCCGCACGATCCACGGGCGCTGGAGGCCAATTTGATGCATGACGACACGCCGCTGGGCGAGCCCCTGCCGCGCAAGCGCCGCAAGGGCATCTACATCCTGCCGAACCTGTTCACGCTGGCCGCGCTGTTCGGCGGCTTCTACGCCATCGTGATGGCGATGAACGCGCGCTTCGACCTGGCCACCATCGGCGTGTTCTCGGCCATGATCCTCGACAGCCTGGACGGCCGCGTGGCGCGCATGACCAACACGCAGAGCGCGTTCGGCGAGCAGATGGATTCGCTGTCCGACATGGTGTCCTTCGGCGCCGCGCCGGCGCTCATCGCCTACGAATGGTCGCTCAAGGGCCTGGGCCGTTGGGGCTGGATCGCGGCCTTCGTGTATTGCGCCTGCGCGGCACTGCGGCTCGCGCGCTTCAACGTCAACACCGGTGTGGTCGACAAACGCTGGTTCCAGGGCCTGCCGTCGCCCGCGGCCGCGGCGTTGGTGGCCGGCTTCATCTGGCTCATGACGGAGTGGGGCAAGCGCGGGAGTGACGTCTGGTATCTCTCGTGGCAGCAGATCACCTGGATCACCTTCTTCTTCACGCTGTACGCGGGCCTGACGATGGTGACCAACGCACCCTTCTACAGCTTCAAGGACATGCAGGTGAAGAAGAGCGTGCCCTTCGCGACCATCGTGCTCATCGCGCTGGGCATCGCCGTGATCAACATCCACCCGCCGACGGTGCTGTTCGGCGTGTTCGTGGCCTACGGCTTCAGCGGCTACGTGATCTATGCCTGGCGCAAGGCCAAGGGACAGCCGGTGAGCGTGATCAGCGTGTCGACCGACGAACCCGACGAGCGGGGCTTGCACAACTGAGCGGGCCCTGTGTTAAAGTCCGCGGCTCCATGAAGCAGATTGCGCTGGCCCTACTACTCATCCCCCACGGGCGGAGACGGTAGAGCGCGCGCAATCCCATCACCACGGCCCGTTCGCACCAGCAACGGGCCGTTCTGCTTTTGGGGTTGCTGGTCGATTCCCACCCATCACAGAGAAATCGACATGTTGAAGCAACCTCAGACCAAGTACCGCGCCTTCGCACCGATCGGCCTCACGGACCGCACGTGGCCCGATGCCGTGCTGACGAAGGCACCGATCTGGCTGTCGACCGACCTGCGCGATGGGAACCAGGCCCTGGTCGAGCCCATGGACATCGAGCGCAAGATGCGCATGTTCGAGATGCTTGTGAAGATCGGCTTCAAGGAGATCGAGGTCGGCTTTCCCTCCGCCTCGCAGGTTGAATTCGATTTCGTGCGCCGCCTGATCGACGAAGACCGCATTCCCGGCGACGTCACGATCCAGGTGCTCACGCAGGCCCGCGACCACCTCATCGAGCGCACCTTCGAAGCGCTGCAGGGGGCACCGCGCGCCATCGTGCATCTCTACAACGCCGTCGCGCCCATCATGCGGCGCGTCGTGCTCGGCATGGACGAGGACGGCATCGTCGAGCTGGCAGCCAGCCATGCGCGCCAGTTCAAGCAATGCGCGGCCCGCCAGCCGCAGACGCAGTGGACCTTCCAGTACTCGCCGGAGATGTTCTCCGGCACCGACCTGGCGTTCTCCAAGCGTGTGGTCGATGCGGTCACCGAGGTCTGGGCGCCGACGCCCGCACACAAGTGCATCGTGAACCTGCCATCGACCGTCGAGCACTCCACGCCCAACATCTTCGCGGACATGATCGAATGGATGCACCGCCACCTGGCGCGGCGCGATGCGATCGTGCTGTCGGTGCATCCGCACAATGACCGCGGCACTGGCACGGCGGCCGCCGAGTTCGCCGTGATGGCGGGAGCCGACCGCCTGGAGGGCTGCCTTTTCGGCAACGGCGAGCGCACCGGCAACCTCGATCTCGTGAACGTCGCGCTCAACCTGTACACGCAGGGCGTGTCGCCCGGGCTCGATTTCTCGAACATCGATGAGATCCGCGCCACGGTGGAGCACTGCAACCAGATCCCGGTGCATCCGCGCCATCCGTACGTGGGCGACCTGGTCTACACCTCGTTCTCCGGCTCGCACCAGGACGCGATCAAGAAGGCGTTCTCCGCACGGCGCGAGGGCGAACTCTGGGACATCCCCTACCTGCCCATCGACCCGAAGGACGTGGGGCGCAGCTACGAGGCCGTCATCCGCGTCAACAGCCAGTCGGGCAAGGGCGGCATCTCGTACCTGCTCGAGAGCGAGTACGGCCTCGAGTTGCCGCGCCGGCTGCAGATCGAGTTCAGCCAGGCCGTGCAGCGCGTCATGGACGTGCAGGGCAAGGAGCTTTCGGCGGCCGACCTCTGGCAGATTTTCCGCGACGAGTACCGGATGGACTCGGCCCAGGGGCTCCAGCATCGCGTGATGGAAGCCGAAGGCGAGGGCGCGGCTGCAGTCGTGCACCTGCGTGGCGACCTGCGGTGGGGCGGCAAGATCCGCCGCATCGACGGTCGCGGCAACGGACCCATCGACGCTTTCAGCCGGGCGATGGCCGAGGCCACCGGCCACGCCATTCGCGTGATCGACTACCACCAGCATGCCATCGGCACCGGTGCGGACGCGCGCTCCGTGGCCTATCTCGAGTTGCGCGTGGACGAATCGCAGACGCTCTTCGGCGTCGGCATCGATGCCGACACGACGGCGGCGTCGCTGCGCGCCATCGTCTCGGGCGTCGAACGTGCCCTGGAGCAGGGCCAGGCGCGCTGTGCGCCCGCGGCACAATCCGAGATGGCGACCGCCTGACCCGCAGGGCAGGGTGGTGCACGGAACCAAGGAGAACACGATGACCGACCAGCTGATCATTTTCGACACCACTCTGCGCGACGGCGAACAGTCGCCCGGCGCTTCGATGACGCGCGACGAGAAACTGCGTATCGCCAGGCAGCTGGAACGGCTGAGGGTCGACGTCATCGAGGCCGGTTTTCCCGCCAGCTCGAACGGCGACTTCGAGGCCGTGCAGGCGATCGCCAACGCCATCAAGGAGTCGACGGTGTGCGGGCTCTCGCGCGCCAACGACCGCGACATCGCCCGTGCCGCGGAAGCGCTCAAGGGCGCGGCGCGCGGCCGCATCCACACCTTCATCGCCACCTCGCCGCTGCACATGGAGAAGAAGCTGCGGATGACGCCCGACGAAGTGCACGAGCAGGCCAAGCTGGCGGTGCGTTTCGCGCGCAACAAGGTGGCCGACGTGGAGTTCAGTCCGGAGGATGGTTATCGCAGCGACGTGGACTTCCTCTGCCGCGTGCTCGAGACCGTCATCGCCGAGGGCGCAACCACCATCAACGTGCCCGACACCGTGGGCTACGCCATCCCCGAGCTCTACGGCAACTTCATCAAGACCCTGCGCGAGCGCATTCCCAACAGCGACAAGGCGATCTGGTCGGTGCATTGCCACAACGACCTGGGCATGGCCGTGGCCAACTCGCTGGCCGGCGTGAAGATCGGCGGCGCACGCCAGGTCGAGTGCACGATCAACGGCCTGGGCGAGCGAGCGGGCAATTGCTCCCTCGAAGAGATCGTGATGGCGGTGAAGACCCGCAAGGATTACTTCGGCCTGGACTTGAACATCGACACCCAGCACATCGTCGCGGCCAGCCGCATGGTCAGCCAGACCACCGGCTTCGTCGTGCAGCCCAACAAGGCCGTGGTGGGCGCCAATGCCTTCGCCCATGCCTCGGGCATTCACCAGGACGGCGTGCTCAAGGCGCGCGACACCTACGAGATCATGCGTGCCGAGGACGTGGGCTGGACGGCCAACAAGATCGTCCTGGGCAAGCTCTCGGGCCGCAACGCCTTCAAGCAGCGCCTGCAGGAACTCGGCGTGACCATGGAGAGCGAGGCGGACATCAATGCGGCCTTCCTGCGCTTCAAGGAACTGGCCGACCGCAAGGCCGAAATTTTCGACGAGGACATCCTCGCGCTCGTCAGCGCGGAGGAGGGCTCGAACGTTGGTGAGCAGTTTGGCTTCGTGTCGCTCTCGCAGCACAGCGAAACCGGCGAGCGGCCTCACGCCCGGGTGGTCTTTACCGTCCAGGGCAAGGAAGTGACCGGCGAGTCGGATGGCAATGGCCCGGTCGATGCTTCCCTGAAGGCGATCGAGTCGCACGTGAAGAGTGGCGCCGAAATGGTGCTGTATTCGGTCAACGCGATCAGCGGCTCGACCGAGAGCCAGGGAGAGGTGACCGTGCGGCTGCAGAATGCGGGCCGCGTGGTCAACGGCGTGGGTGCCGACCCCGACATCGTGGTCGCCTCCGCCAAGGCTTATCTGAGTGCCCTCAACAAGTTACAGAGCCAAGCTGAGAGAGTGGCAGCGCAGGGGTAGGTTTTACGGGGTCCTTTGCTTTCGATTGAAGAAGGGGACGCAAGTAACTGATATTGCGCAGCTTTTTTGATTTCGATAGACTGCGGCACCTCACGTCATCGCCGCTGGAGTTTTTTGATGCCCGAAGCCCCTGTGCACCTAGCTTCCCTCCAGCGGTCCCACCCCGCCCTCAAGCTGATCGCCGTCGCGCTGTGCGCCACGGCGTTTTTGCTGCCCGGTGCGCATGCAGCGGCGAAGAAGGCGGTGCCAGCCGGCAAGAAGGCGGTCGCCGCGGCCAGCGAGGGCACCCGGGCCACCAAGCCGGCGCGCGCGGCCAAGGCCGAGGCAAAAGGCAACGGCAAGGTCGCGTCGTCCAAGCGATCCACGAAGGCTGAGCCTGCTGAGCGCGTGGTCCGCGGCGGCCGCAACGTCGTGGCCTCCATCCACAAGAAGAACGGCAAGACGGTCGTGGCCGTGCAGCGCCGCTCGGTGGTGCGCGTGACCGAGGCGCCGCCGCGCCTGTCCTTCGGCCAGATGGCCGGCCTGCACGCCACTGAAGACGCACTCGACCTGAAGTCCAGCGCCGCCCTGGTCATCGACCAGGACACGCGTGAGGTGCTCTTCAGCAAGAACGACCACGCGGTGCTGCCCATCGCATCGCTCACCAAGCTGATGACGGGCCTGCTGATCAGCGAAGCGCAACTGCCGATGGACGAACTGATCACCATCACGCAGGACGACGTCGACACCGAGAAGGGCAGCCGCTCGCGCCTGACCGTCGGCACCACGCTCTCGCGGGGCGAGCTGCTGCACCTGGCCCTGATGTCGAGCGAGAACCGTGCTGCCCATGCGCTCGGCCGCACCTACCCCGGAGGCCTGTCCACCTTCGTCAGCGTGATGAACGCCAAGGCCAAGATGCTGGGCATGCGCGACACGCGCTATGTCGAGCCGACGGGCCTGTCCTTCCACAACCAGTCGACCGCGCAGGACCTGGCCGTGCTGGTGAGTGCTGCTTCGGCCGATTCGCTGGTGCGGCAGCTCTCCACCTCACCGGAGCACCAGGTGGAGGTCGGCAACCGCGTGCTGCAGTACAACACCACCAACCGTCTGGTGCGCAGCCCGGAGTGGGACATCGGCCTGCAGAAGACCGGCTACATCTCCGAAGCCGGCCAATGCCTGGTCATGCAGGCGAAGGTGGCGGGCCGCAAGCTGATCATGGTGTTCCTGGACTCGGCCGGCAAGTTCAGCCGCATTGCCGACGCCGAGCGCGTGCGTCGCTGGGTCGAGAATGGCCACATGATGCACACGGCCAGCGCGCAGATCGCCGGCGACTGACCTTCACCTTGCACAGCACGACCGAAGGGGCCCATGGGCCCCTTCTTTTTTGATGTGTGTCCTGCTGGAAGACCGGTGTGGCCGCGGCCGCTCAGGCTGTGGCGCGCGGCGATGCCGCGTCGGCCCCGGCCCCGGACGCGCTGTCGCCCGGCCCGCCGACGTGGCCCAGCGCACTGGAAATCTCATTGGCCGTGGCTTGCAGCTTGGGCAGCCAGCCGTCGTCGAGCCGGTCGGCGGGCGCCGAGATCGACAGACCCGCCACCAGTTTGCCCTGGTCGTCGTAGATGCCGGCGGCCATGCAGCGCACACCCAGCTCCAGTTCCTCGTTGTCGCGCGCGATGCCGTACTGCCGGGCCTTGGAGAGCTCGCGCTCGAGCAACGGCAGTTGCGTGATGCTGTTTCGCGTGTGGCCGGCCAGGCCGGTGCGGGTGGCATAGCTGCGCACGCGCTGTGGATCGTCGGCCGCCAGGAAGAGCTTGCCGGTGGAGGTGAGGTGCAGCGGCGCGCGGCCGCCGATGGCGCGCACCACCTGCATGCCCGAACGCTCGCTGTAGGCGCGCTCGATGTAGACGATCTCGTCGCCCTGGCGCATGCTGAGGTTGACCGGCTGCTGCGTGAGCTTGTGCAGTTCGCGCATTGGGGATAGCGCCGCGTCGCGCACATTCAGTCGCGCCTTCACCAGGTTGCCGAGTTCCAGCAGCCTCATGCCCAGCCGGTAGCTGCCCGCTTCAGGGCGGTCGACGAAGCGGCCGACCGCCAGGTCGTTGAGGATGCGGTGCGTGGTGGAAGGGTGCAGGCCGGTCTTTTCGCTGATCTCCTTGAGGGAGATGGCCTCCTCGCGCGAGGCCAGCACGTCGATCAGGGCGAACATCCGCTCGATCACCTGGATGACAGGGGTGGCGGGGACGTCAGCGTTGGCTTTTCTCATGGGATGGCGCGGAATGAGACACGCGCCATTTTATCTCGTGAAATTTTCTGGCGCTTGCCAGTGCCCGTCGAGCAGCAACTCGTGGGGCACGAAGCGCGCCTTGTAGTCCATCTTGGCGCTCTCGCCGATCCAGTAGCCGAGGTAGACGTGGGCCAGGCCGAGCTGGCGCGCCTGCGCGATCTGCCACAGCACGCCATAGGTGCCGTAGGCTGCCCCGGCCTCCGGCTCGTAGAAGGTGTAGACCGCCGATATGCCGTCGTTGAGCACGTCCAGGATGGACACCATCTTCAGTGCGCCCGCGCTGCCGTCGGCCAGGGTTTCGCGGAACTCGACGAGCCGGGAGTTGACGCGGCTTTGCAGCAGGAACTGGGTGTATTGATCGATGCTGTCGTGGTCCATGCCGCCGCCCGCGTGGCGGCCGTTCTGGTAGCGAAGGTAGAGCTGGTAGTGCTCGGGCACGAAGCACAGCTTGAGCACGCGGGCCTGCAGGCTGGCGTGCTGCTTCGCGGCACGGCGCTGACTGCGCGTGGGCTGGAAGCGATCGACGAGCACGCGCAGCGGCACGCAGGCCCGGCAGCCGTCGCAATACGGCCGGTAGGTGAACATGCCGCTGCGGCGGAAACCGCCGAGCACCAGGTCCGAATAGGCGTCGTTGTTGATGAGGTGGCTGGGCGTGGCCACCTGCGAGCGGGCCTGGCGGTCCGGCAGGTAGCTGCACGGATAAGGCGCCGTCGCGTAGAACTGCAGCGTCTGGAGCGGAAGGTCCTTGAGGTGCGTCACGGGGAAACCGGAAAGGCGTCGCGCGGGATCACTCGGGTCGAGGCGGCAGGAGTTCGGTCCAGTATACGGGCTCGAAATGCCATGCCGCAGGCGGCGGCAGCACCCGCGCCGTCTCCACATGGGCCAGGAACCGGCCGCGGGGCCATTCGCGCGCCCCCAGGCTGGCAAGGTGCCGCGTGTTCTGCTGGCAGTCGATCAGGCCGATGCCGTGCCGGCGGCAGAAGCACACCAGCGCGGCCAGCGCGATCTTGGACGCGTCGGTACGGTGCGCGAACATCGATTCGCCGAACATCGCGCGCCCGATCGCCACCCCGTACAGGCCGCCCGCCAGTTCGCCGTCGACCCAGGTCTCCACGCTGTGGGCGTGCCCTGCACGGTGCAGCCGGGTGTAGGCCTCGACCATCTCGGGGACGATCCAGGTGCCCGACTGGCCCTCGCGCGGCGCCTGTGAGCAGGCAGCGATCACGCGCTCGAAGGCGTGGTCCATGCGGATCTCGCAGCGAACGGCATCGGCACGGAAGGCCTGCAGCGTCTTGCGCAGCGAGCGGTGCAGCCGGAACTCGGCCGTCGGCAGCACCATGCGGGGATCAGGACTCCACCAGAGGATCGGCTGGTCGTCGCTGAACCACGGGAAGATGCCGTGGCTGTAGCTGTCGAGGAGCGTTTCTACGTCCAGCGCGCCGCCGCCGGCCAGCAGGCCGGGCGCCGGATCATCGGCGCCCCAGGCCGCTTCGACGGGCGGAAAGGGCTGGCCCGGCTCGAGCCAGGGCAAGGGGTGAGGTCGTGTGCGCACGGAAACAAGCGGGCTGAACCGGCGATTCTGCGCGCATCGGCGGCATTCATCCCTGCATCGGAGCCCTCCGGACTGCCAGGCCTGGCCAACGGGCCACCGGTTCGACAGCGCTTCTGGTCAAGCCGCACATCGTGGCAGCGGCGCCGACGCCAAAAGGCGTTGCCACAAACCCAGCCAGGGGTCCCAGTCATGCCCGCCGGCGGCGGTGAGCACATGGCCGGGCGGCAGCGCAGCGGCCAGAAGCGCATGGCTGGGCGACAGGCGGTCCTGCAGGCCGTATGCAAGGAAGACGGGAGAGTCGCCCGTGCGCCCTGGCCTCAGCCGCGCTTGCAGGCTGCGCCAGAGCCTGCGGTCGAAGGCCGTGTCGGGAAGGGGGCCCACAGGCGCCCGCCAGCGCAGCAGGCCGCCCGCGGCTGCCACTTCCCCCGTGGCTTCCGGTTCGCCCAGATAGGGCGCCAGCAACAGGGTCCCGGCGACGTCCTGGGGGTGTTCGTCGGCGTAGATCAGCGCACCGAGCCCGCCCAGCGAGATACCGGCCAACCACACCTGCCGGTAGCCTTCGGCCCTGGCCCGTGCGATCACGTCGTCGTGCAGGCGCTGCACGACCGTCTGCTTCTTGTAATAGGCCAGGTGGGCGTCGACCAGCACGAGGTCGACGGCCAACTGCTGCGCGCGCACCGCCGCGACGAAACCTTCGCGCTCGAGTTCGCCCAAGGTCATGCCACGGCCGGGCAGCAGCACCAGGAGGGTGGTGGCCGGATCGCCGCAGGCCGAGGCGAAGCGCCGCACCGGCATCGGCGCCACGGGCTCGCGCGGCAGCCAGCCGCAGCCCGGCACGCCGGCGGCGGCGAGCGCGGCGGTGGCGGCGGAGATCAACCCGAAGCGGCGGCGCGGCGGCATTGCCGCAGTATCGGGACCTGAAAGGCGGCGGCCGTCAGCGCGCAGCGCGATGCGGCGCGGGCAGATCCACCATCACCGGCTGGCCCGGCGGGGCGCAGCCCGCGTCGCAGCAGCGGCCGGGCTGGCGGTTGCGGGTGATGGCGCGGGCCGGGTCGTGCGGCGCGGCGGCGGGCGAGCCGTCGGCGGCGAGGCCGCGCTCCAGCAGCCGCTCGACCAGCTCGACCTTGGAACCGACAGGGTAGTGGCGCCAGATCTCCTGCTTCATGGCCGCGGGCGAGCCGCCGCCGTGCAGGCTGATGGTGCTGTACCAACCACCCTGGTAGCCGGCCGTGAGGTCCTCGATGAAGCGTGCGGTCTCGATCCGCTGTTCGTAGGGCACGTCGGGGTTGGCGCGCAGCAGATCGGCGAGGCGGCCTGCCGTCTCGGGGTTGTGGTCCTCGTCGGGGCCGGGCAGGGTGACGATGAGCCCGCCGCTCACGTAGTGCGCGATGCGGTGCATGTCGTAGATCTTCGTGGCCAGCAGCAGCTTGCCGATGTTGGCGAACACCGGCTCGGGCATGAAGACGGCGCAGTGCGGGTCGGCCTTGGCGTACACGCTGGCGGCCACGCCGCAGGCGAAGAAGCTTTCGGTGATGGTGATGAGCTCGACCATCTGCTCGCGCAGATGCGTCTCCTGGCCCGGGTCGAAGCCGTTGGCCTCGCACATCAGCGCGCCGGCGCCGATGAGCAGGTCGCCGAAGCCGGCGCGCGCGCCGATGCAGCTGTGGCGGTGGTGCGTGGCGTAGCTGTAGGTGAGGTGGCTGCTGTGCTCCCAGCTGCCATCGCTGCCGTCGTAGAAGACGCGCTCCTCGGGCACGAACACGCGGTCGAAGATGCACACGCCAGTGCTCTGGCCATAGCGGCGGCTGAAGAGCGCGTCGCCATGCTCGAGCTTCTCGCCGGGCCGGCCGGCGGGCCGGGCGACGATGGTGAGGCCGGGCGCGTCCAGCGGCACCGCGCAGCAGACCGCGAAGTCGGCATCCTCGCGGCCCATCGCACGGCAGGGCATGACCAACAGCTCGTGCACGTAAGGCGCACCGGTCACGATGGCCTTGGTGCCGCTGATCACGATGCCGCGTTGGCCGTTGCGCATCGCGTTGCGCTCCACCACGTGCACGTAGCTGTCCACGTTGGCCTGTTGGTGCGGGCGGCGGCTGCGGTCGCCTTTGGCATCGGTCATGGCCACGCCGAGCGTCAGGTCCTGGTCCTGCACGCGGTGCAGGTACTCGGTGAAGCGCTCGGTGTGCTCACTGCGCCCGGCAGCGGCGTCCAGCCGCGCCGAGACCTGCGCGATGGCGTTGAGCGCGTCGTGCGTGAGGTAGCGCTGTGCGCAGCCGGTTTCCTGGCAGATGAGCCGTACCGCCTCCAGCTTGTTGAGCAGGTCACCGCTGCCGGTGTCGATGTGGGTCATGCGATTCACCCGCCGGCCACTGGTGTGTTGCACCGCCGTCATCAGCGGCGCGTACTCGGGGCGGTGCGCGAAGTCGTAGGTGAGGGCAATGGCGTTGATGCCGGGCTGCAGCGCCGGCTCGTCGGCGATCGATTCGATGCGCCGGCCGTCGACGTAGACGGAGGGATTCAGGCGCCGCAGCGATTCGCGGTAGTCGTCGCCCGTCATGAGCGCGGCCGTGCCGTGGGGAGCGTTCATCGTGTCTCCTGCTGTTGTCGGGCCATTTCAGCATCGAAGCGCGTTCGCACCAAGTCCGCCCGGCGTGGGGCGGGTTCGGTGGTAGGGTCCAGTTTTCGCTTCGCCTTTTCCCTTGATCGCCATGCTGCTCGACGCTTCCCAATCCCAACTCGTGCTGATCGACTACCAGGCCCGCCTGATGCCCGCCATCTTCGAAGCCGAGGCGGTGCTTCGCAACGCAACGCGCCTGGCACAGCTCGCGAAGCTGCTGGACGTACCGGCCTGGGGCACCGAGCAGAACCCGTCCAGGCTCGGCGAGAACCCGGCCGAGATCCGCGGCCTGTGCCGCAAGACCCTGGCCAAGATGCACTTCAGCGGCGTGGAAGAGGGCCTGGGCGAGTGGCTGCGCACGCCCGCGCCGCAGGCGCCGCGCGGCAACGCGCGCAGCCTGCCCAAGCACCTGCAGAAGCCCGCGGCCCCGGCCGAGGAGCGCAACACCCTCGTCGTGGCCGGCTGCGAGGCGCATGTGTGCCTGCTGCAGACCGCGCTCGATCTGCTCGAGGAAGAGTTCGAGGTGTGGGTCGTGACCGACGCCTGCAGCTCGCGCACCGAGCGCAACCGCGACGCCGCCTTCGACCGGCTGGCCGGCGCGGGGGCCGAGCTGGTGACGACCGAGATGGTGGGCTTCGAATGGCTGCGCACTGCGGAGCACCCGGCCTTCCGAGAGTGGCAGACCATGATCCGCTGAGCCACAGCGCAGCTTTTCAAGGCAAATCGGCCTGAAGCGCCCGTGGGGACTGCACGGGCAGCTATCGATTCGATAGCGTCCTTGGCGTCAGCGCAGCGCAAGTCAGCTGCGCGAACCTTCGCCGGCAGAAAAAAAGGAGACACGACCGATGAGCCGCTACGAGGAGTTCTACCGCCAGTCCGTCGAGCAGCCCGAGGCCTTCTGGGCCGAGCAGGCCCGCCTGATCGACTGGCACCAGGCGCCCACGCAGATCCTGGACGCCAGCCGGCCGCCGTTCTGCCGCTGGTTCGTGGGCGGCCAGACCAACCTGTGCCACAACGCGGTCGACCGGCACCTGGCCAAGCGCGGCGAGCAGCCGGCACTCATCGCGATCTCGACCGAGACGGGCAGCGAGCGCAGCTACACCTTCCGCGAACTGCACGCCGAGGTGCAGCGCACGGCGGCGATGCTGCTCGAGCTGGGCGTGCGGCGCGGCGACCGCGTGCTCATCTACATGCCCATGATCGCGGAGGCCGCCTTCGCGATGCTGGCCTGCGCGCGCATCGGCGCCATTCACTGCGTGGTGTTCGGCGGCTTCGCCAGCGGTTCGCTGGCCTCGCGCATCGAGGACGCCGAGCCCAAGGTGGTCGTCAGCGCCGACGCCGGCTCGCGCGGCGGCAAGGTGGTGCCGTACAAGCCGCTGCTGGACGAGGCGATCCGCCTGTCGGCCCACAAGCCGGCAGCGGTGCTGCTGTACGACCGGGGGCTCGCTGCTATGGAATTGATAGCTGGTCGCGACCATCTGGCGGGCGCTGAAGGCCAAAGACATGCCCAAGCGCGGGTGCCCTGCACCTGGCTGGACGCGACGGACATCAGCTACACCATCTACACCAGCGGCACCACCGGCAGGCCCAAGGGCGTGCAGCGCGACGTCGGCGGCTACGCGGTCGCGCTGGCGGCCAGCATGCAGCACATCTTCGATGGCCGGGCGGGGGAGACGTACTTCTCCACCAGCGACATCGGCTGGGTGGTGGGCCACAGCTACATCGTCTACGGGCCGTTGATCTCGGGCATGGCGACGATCATGTACGAAGGCCTGCCCACCCAGGGCCTGGACCGTCAGCCCGACGGCGGCATCTGGTGGCGCCTGGTCGAGAAGTACAAGGTCACGGTGATGTTCAGCGCGCCCACGGCGGTGCGCGTGCTCAAGAAGCAGGACCCGGCGCTGCTCAGGAAATACGACCTGTCGAGCCTGCGGGCGCTGTTCCTGGCCGGCGAGCCGCTGGACGAACCCACGGCGCGCTGGATCAGCGAGGGCCTGGGCGTGCCGATCATCGACAACTACTGGCAGACCGAATCGGGCTGGCCCATCATCACGCTGCCGGTCGGCGTGGAGCGGCGGCCGGCCAAGTTCGGCAGCCCGGGCATCGCGATGTATGGCTACAAGGTGAAGATCGTGCACGAGAGCACGGGCGAGGAGCTCACCGCGCCCAACGAGAAGGGCGTGGTCGTCATCGAGGGCCCGACGCCGCCGGGCTTCATGCAGACCGTGTGGCGCGACGACCAGCGCTTCGTCGACACCTATTGGAAGAGCATCCCGGGCCAACTGGTGTATTCGACCTTCGACTGGGGCATCCGCGACGAGGACGGCTACTACTACATCCTGGGCCGCACCGACGACGTGATCAACGTGGCCGGCCATCGCCTGGGCACGCGCGAGATCGAGGAGGCCATCTCCGGCCACGCCAACGTGGCCGAAGTCGCGGTGGTGGGCGTGGCCGACGCGCTCAAGGGCCAGGTGGCGATGGCCTTCGTGGTGCCCAGGACCGGCAACGCGGCGATCGACAACGCCGATGCCATGAAGCTCGAGGGCGAGATCATGAAGCGGGTGGCCGACGATCTCGGCGCACTGGCGCGGCCGGCGCGCGTGCGCTTCGTGCCGGGCCTGCCCAAGACGCGCAGCGGCAAGCTGCTGCGCCGTGCGATCCAGGCCGTGTGCGAGCAGCGCGACCCGGGCGACCTCACCACGCTGGACGACCCGGCCACGCTGCAGGCCGTGCGAGCGGCCGTCGCGGCGGGCTGAGCCCGGGCCGGGTCATCCCGGTTGCCGTGGCGGGCCCGAGGGCCAAGAATTGCCGATTCCTTCACGCGCGGATGACTGCACTGCCGACCCTTGTATTCGGCGCGGTCCGGTGTCACATGGTTGACGTGGCACAATGCGAGGGTACTCAGGCCCTTCCCCAGCCACAGTCGCATCCGCCAATCGGTTCAGCCGTGTCGCGGAAGGTTTTCAAACCAGCTAATGCTTCCCGAAGGGAAGCGGAGGTCAGCGGAACATGAGCGATTCCTCATCCCCTGCGTCGGTCTACGGCGCGTACCAAGGCAACTCCTACCTCTTCGGCGGCAACGCGCCCTACGTCGAAGAGATGTACGAGAACTACCTCGCCAATCCGGGCAGCGTGCCCGACAACTGGCGCTCCTACTTCGACGCACTCCAGCATGTGCCTGCCACCGACGGCAGCAACACGAAGGACGTGCCGCACCTGCCGGTCATCAACGCGTTCGCCGAGCGTGCCAAGCAGGGCACCACCAAGGTCGTGCAGGCCAGCGGCGCCGATTCCGAACTGGGCCGCCAGCGCACCGCCGTCCAGCAGCTGATCGCCGCCTACCGCAACGTCGGCGCCCGCTGGGCCGACCTCGACCCGCTCAAGCGCACGGAGCGTCCGGCCATTCCGGAACTGGAGCCGTCCTTCTACGGCTTCTCCGACGCCGACCTCGAAACCGTCTTCAACACCAGCAACACCTTCTTCGGCAAGGACACGATGTCCCTGCGCGAGCTGCTGAACGCGCTGCGTGAAACCTACTGCGGCACGATCGGCGCCGAGTACATGTACATCACCGACCAGGCGCAGAAGCGCTGGTGGCAGGAAAAGCTGGAAAGCGCCCGCACGAACCCCAAGCTGAGCAACGAACAGAAGAAGCGCGTGCTCGACCGCCTCACGGCCGCCGAAGGCCTGGAGCGCTTCCTGCACACCAAGTACGTCGGCCAGAAGCGCTTTTCGCTCGAGGGCGGCGAGAGCTTCATCGTCTCGATGGACGAACTCATCACCCGCGCCGGCGAGAAGGGCGTGCAGGAGATCGTCATCGGCATGGCCCACCGCGGCCGCCTGAACGTGCTGGTGAACACCCTGGGCAAGATGCCCAAGGACCTGTTCGCCGAGTTCGACCACACTGCGCCCGAAGACCTGCCCAGCGGCGACGTGAAGTACCACCAGGGCTTCAGTTCCGACGTCAGCACCCCTGGCGGCCCGGTGCACCTGTCGCTGGCCTTCAACCCTTCGCACCTCGAGATCGTGAACCCGGTCGTCGAAGGTTCCGTGCGCGCCCGCATGGACCGCCGCGGCGACAAGGAAGGCGACCAGGTCCTGCCCGTGCTGGTGCACGGCGACGCGGCCTTCGCCGGCCAGGGCGTCGTGATGGAAACGCTGGCGCTGGCGGAGACCCGCGGCTACTACACCGGCGGCACCGTCCACATCGTCATCAACAACCAGATCGGCTTCACCACCAGCGACCCGCGCGACAGCCGCTCGACGCTCTACTGCACCGACGTGGTCAAGATGATCGACGCGCCCGTGCTGCACGTGAACGGCGACGATCCGGAAGCCGTGGTGCTGTGCACGCAGCTGGCGCTCGAGTACCGCCAGGAGTTCAACAAGGACGTGGTGGTCGACATCGTCTGCTTCCGCAAGCTGGGCCACAACGAGCAGGACACGCCCTCGCTCACCCAGCCGCTGATGTACAAGAAGATCGCGGCCCACCCCGGCACCCGCAAGCTGTACGCCGACAAGCTGGCCGCCCAGGGCCTGGGCGACACGCTCGGCGACGACATGGTCAAGGCGCAGCGCGCCGCCTTCGACGCCGGCAAGAACACCTCCGACCCGGTGCTGACCAACTTCAAGAGCAAGTACGCGGTCGATTGGAGCCCTTACCTCAACAAGAAGTGGACCGATGCGGCCGACACGGCGATTCCGCTCGCCGAGTGGAAGCGCCTGGCCGAGAAGATCACCACGGTGCCGTCCGGCTTCACCGTGCATCCGCTGGTCAAGAAGGTGCTGGACGACCGCGCCGCCATGGGCCGCGGCGACGTCAACGTCGACTGGGGCATGGGCGAGCACATGGCCTTCGCCTCGCTGGTGGCCAGCGGCTACCCGGTGCGCCTGTCGGGCGAGGATTCCGGCCGCGGCACCTTCACGCACCGCCACGCGGTGCTGCACGACCAGAACCGCGAGAAGTTCGACGAAGGCACCTACGTGCCGCTGCAGAACGTGGCCGAGAACCAGGCGCCGTTCGTCGTCATCGACTCGATCCTGTCCGAAGAGGCGGTGCTGGCCTTCGAATACGGCTACGCCTCCAACGACCCGAGCACCCTCGTGGTCTGGGAAGCGCAGTTCGGCGACTTCGTCAACGGCGCCCAAGTGGTGATCGACCAGTTCATCGCTTCCGGCGAAGTGAAGTGGGGCCGCGTGAACGGCCTGACGCTGATGCTGCCGCACGGCTACGAAGGGCAGGGCCCCGAGCACAGCTCGGCGCGCCTGGAGCGCTTCATGCAGCTCGCGGCCGACACCAACATGCAGGTCGTGCAGCCGACCACGGCCAGCCAGATCTTCCACGTGCTGCGCCGCCAGCAGATCCGCAACCTGCGCAAGCCGCTGGTGATCATGACGCCGAAGTCGCTGCTGCGGAACAAGGACGCGACCTCGCCGCTGTCGGAGTTCATCAAGGGCGGCTTCCAGACCGTCATCCCGGACAGCAAGGAGCTCAAGGCCGACAAGGTCAAGCGCATCGTCGCCTGCTCGGGCAAGGTGTACTACGACCTGGCGAAGAAGCGCGAAGAGAAGGGCGCCGATGACGTGGCCCTGCTGCGCGTCGAACAGCTCTACCCCTTCCCGCACAAGGCCTTCGCGGCGGAGATCAAGAAGTACGCCAACGCGACCGAGATCGTGTGGTGCCAGGACGAGCCGCAGAACCAGGGAGCCTGGTTCTTCGTGCAGCACTACATCCACGAGAACATGCTCGACGGGCAGAAGCTGGGTTATGCCGGCCGTGCCGCGTCGGCCTCTCCGGCCGTGGGCTATTCGCACCTGCACCAGGAGCAGCAGAAGGCGCTGGTCGACGGCGCCTTCGGCAAGTTGAAGGGTTTCGTGCTGACCAAGTAAGACGGGCAACGGGCCGGTGCATTGCGCGCCGGCCCGCGTCCATGTGCGCCGAACCCCGTGCCGGTTCCGCTCCCCAGAAATGAACAGACAGAGATAAGAAATGTCCATCGTTGAAGTCAAGGTTCCCCAGTTGTCCGAATCCGTGGCCGAGGCCACGATGCTCCAGTGGAAGAAGAAGGCCGGCGAAGCCGTCGCCGCCGATGAAATCCTGATCGAGATCGAGACCGACAAGGTCGTGCTCGAAGTGCCGGCGCCCGCCGCCGGCGTGCTGGCCGAGATCCTCCAGGGTGACGGCGCCACCGTGGTGGCCGACCAGCTCATCGCCAAGATCGACACCGAAGGCAAGGCCGGTGCCGCTGCACCGGCGCCCGCTGCAGCCCCTGTGCCCGCCGCTGCCCCCGCACCGGCTGCCGCCGCGGCAGCACCCGCCGGCGGCGCGAAGTCGGATGTCGCCATGCCCTCGGCCGCCAAGCTGCTGGCCGATAACAACCTCACCGCGAACGACGTGGCCGGCACCGGCAAGGATGGCCGCGTGACAAAGGGCGACGTGCTCTCGGCCGTGGCCCGTGGCGCGGGTGCGCCGGCCGCGACGCCGGCGGTGCAGATCCCCACCGGCGCGCCCAAGGCCGCGCTGCCGCAGGTCGCAGCGCCCAAGGGCCAGGACCTGGGCGATCGCCCCGAAGAGCGCGTGCCGATGAGCCGCCTGCGCGCGCGCATCGCCGAGCGCCTGCTGCAGTCGCAATCCACCAACGCCATCCTGACCACCTTCAACGAGGTGAACATGGCCCCGGTGATGGACCTGCGCAAGAAGTTCCAGGATGCCTTCACCAAGGAACACGGCACCAAGCTCGGTTTCATGAGCTTCTTCGTCAAGGCGGCCGTGCACGCCCTCAAGAAGTACCCGGTGCTCAATGCCTCCGTCGACGGCAACGACATCGTCTACCACGGCTACTTCGACATCGGCATCGCCGTCGGTTCGCCGCGCGGCCTGGTGGTGCCGATCCTGCGCAACGCCGACCAGATGAGCTTCGCCGACATCGAGAAGAAGATCGCCGAGTTCGGCAAGAAGGCCCAGGAAGGCAAGCTCGGCATCGAGGAGATGACCGGCGGCACCTTCTCCATCTCCAACGGCGGCACCTTCGGCTCCATGCTGTCGACCCCGATCATCAACCCGCCGCAGTCGGCCATCCTGGGCGTGCACGCCACCAAGGACCGCGCCGTCGTCGAGAACGGCCAGATCGTCATCCGCCCGATGAACTACCTCGCGATGAGCTACGACCACCGCATCATCGACGGCCGCGAAGCCGTGCTGGGCCTGGTGGCGATGAAGGACGCGCTGGAAGATCCGTCGCGCCTGCTCTTCGATATCTGAGGAACGAGGCAGATGGCTGATACCAAGCAATTCGACGTCATCGTCATCGGCGGCGGGCCCGGCGGCTACATCGCCGCCATCCGCGCCGCGCAACTGGGCTTCAACGTCGCCTGCATCGACGAGTGGAAGAACAAGGACGGCAAGCCCGCGCCCGGCGGCACCTGCACGAACGTGGGCTGCATTCCCTCGAAGGCGCTGCTGCAGTCGTCCGAGCACTACGAGCACGCGGGCAAGCACTTCGCCGAGCACGGCATCGAGGTCAAGGGCCTGGGGCTCGACATCGCCAAGATGCTGGCGCGCAAGGACGCGGTCGTGAAGCAGAACAACGACGGCATCCTGTACCTGTTCAAGAAGAACAAGATCACGTTCTTCCACGGCCGCGGCGCCTTCGTGAAGGCGTCCGATGCGGGCTACGAGATCAAGGTGACCGGTGCTGCCGAGGAGTCGATCGTCGGCAAGCAGATCATCGTGGCCACGGGCTCCAACGCGCGTGCACTGCCCGGCGCGCCCTTCGACGAGGAGAACATCCTGTCGAATGACGGCGCGCTGCGCATCGGTGCCGTGCCGAAGAAGCTGGCGCTCATCGGCTCCGGCGTCATCGGCCTCGAAATGGGCTCGGTCTGGCGCCGCCTCGGTGCCGAGGTGACGGTGCTCGAGGCGCTGCCCACCTTCCTGGGCGCCGTCGACGAGCAGATCGCCAAGGAAGCGAAGAAGGCCTTCGACAAGCAGGGCCTGAAGATCGAGCTCGGCGTGAAAGTCGGCGAGATCACGTCGGGCAAGAAGGGCGTGTCGATCGCCTGGACCAACGCCAAGGGCGAAGCGCAGACGCTGGAAGTCGACAAGCTGATCGTCTCCATCGGCCGCGTGCCCAACACCATCGGCCTCGACGCCGAAGCCGTGGGCCTGAAGCTCGACGACCGCGGCGCGATCGTGGTCGACGACGAGTGCAAGACCAACCTGCCGGGCGTCTGGGCGATCGGCGACGTGGTGCGCGGCCCCATGCTCGCGCACAAGGCCGAGGAAGAGGGCGTGGCGGTGGCCGAGCGCATCGCCGGCCAGCACGGGCACGTCAACTTCAACACCATCCCCTGGGTCATCTACACGAGCCCCGAGATCGCGTGGGTCGGCCAGACCGAGCAGCAGCTCAAGGCCAGCGGCCGCGCCTACAAGGCCGGCACCTTCCCCTTCCTGGCCAATGGCCGCGCACGCGCGCTGGGCGACACGACCGGCATGGTCAAGTTCCTGGCCGATGCGGCCACGGACGAGATCCTCGGCGTGCACATGGTCGGTCCGCAGGTCAGCGAGCTGATCTCGGAAGCCGTGGTGGCGATGGAGTTCAAGGCGAGCAGCGAAGACATCGCGCGCATCTGCCATGCGCACCCCTCGCTGTCGGAAGCGACGAAGGAAGCGGCCCTGGCCGTGGACAAGCGCACGCTGAACTTCTGATCGGCCTGTGGGCGGGATTGGGATGAAATCGGGCTGCAGCGCCCGCCCGGCGGGCGTGAGCAGCTATGAATTTCATAGCATTCTCGCCGCGCCTGCATCCCGGTGATTTCCGTCAAGCAAGCCTACGAGACCGAGCTCAAGCAGCGCGGCTTCCAGAGCGATCCCGCGCAGCTGCGTGCCGTGGAGGCGCTCGATCGCTGCGCCCGCGAATGGGCTGAGTACAAGACGCAGCGCTCCAACGCGTTCAAGAAGCTGATCCACCGGCCGGAGATCCCGCGCGGGGTCTACATGTACGGCGGCGTCGGCCGCGGCAAGAGCTTCCTGATGGACTGCTTCTTCAATGCCGTGCCGCTGAACCGCAAGACGCGCCTGCACTTCCACGAGTTCATGCGCGAGGTGCACCGCGAACTGGCCGAGCTGCAGGGCATTCAGAACCCGCTCGACGAGCTGGGCAAGCGCATTGCCAAGCGCTTCAAGCTGATCTGCTTCGACGAGTTCCACGTCGCGGACATCACCGACGCGATGATCCTTCACCGCTTGCTGGTGGCCCTGTTCGACAACGGGGTGGGCTTCGTCACCACATCCAACTTCAAGCCCGACGACCTGTACCCGGGCGGCCTGCACCGCGACCGCATCCTGCCTGCCATCGAGCTGCTCAACCGCAAGCTGGAGGTCATCAACGTCGACAACGGCACCGATTACCGGCGCCGAACGCTGGAGCAGGCGCGCCTGTACCTGACGCCGAACGATGCGGCGGCCGAGAAGGAGTTGCGCCACCTGTTCGACAAGCTGGCCGAGAAGGGCGACGACAGCCCGATCCTGCACATCGAGCAGCGGGAGATCCGCGCCCGGCGGCGCGCCGGTGGCGTGGTCTGGTTCGACTTCAAGACCTTGTGCGGCGGCCCGCGCTCGATGAACGACTACCTCGAGATCGCCAGCCAGTTCCACACCGTGCTGCTGTCCGACGTGCCCCATATGCCGGTGCGAATGGCCTCGGAAGCGCGCCGTTTCACCTGGCTGGTGGACGTGTTCTACGATCGGCGGGTGAAGCTCATCATGTCGGCCGCGGTTCCACCCGAGGCGTTGTACACCGAAGGCCCGCTGGCCCACGAGTTTCCGCGCACCGTGTCGCGCCTCAACGAGATGCAGTCGACCGAATTCCTCGCGCTGGAGCGCCGCACCGTCGACACCCGCCTCACATGATCCTGCGTTCTTCCCTGGCCGTCCTCCTGGTGCTCGCGTTCGGCGCCGCAGCGGCTGTTGCTCAGACCGCGTCCGAGTCCGCGTCCGGCGCGGGCGCGGCACCGAAGAATTACCAGGGCGAACGCGACCGCATCGCGGCCGAGCGCAAGGCGGTCGAGGCACGCTTCCAGCAGGAGGAGGCGGCCTGCTACCAGCGCTTCGCCGTCGACAACTGCCTGCGCGACAGCCGGGCCCGCCGCCGGGCGCAGACCGACGACCTCAAGCGCCAGGAAGCGGCCATCAACGACATCGAGCGCAAGCGTCGCGGCGCCGAGCAGCTCAAGCGGCTGGACCAGAAAGAGGCCACGCCGCGCACGCAGGACCGCCCCGAGCAGCAGGAGCAGGCGCGCCAGGCCCAGCGCGAGCGCGAGCGACGTGCCGCCGACCATGCCCAGAGCCGCGACAACACCGCGGCGCAGGCGCAGCAGCGCGAGCAGGCCTTCGAGAACAAGCAGCAGCGCCAGGTGCAGGAGGAGGCCAAGGCCGCCAGCCGGGCTGCCCAGGCGCCGGCACAGCTCGACCGCTATCAGCGCAAGCAGGCTGCGGCGGAGCGCCGACGCGCAGAGCGCGACCGCCGCAACGCGAGCCAGACCAAGCCGCCGGCCGCGCCGCTGCCGGCGCCTTGAGTCGGGAATCAGCCGCGGGCGCTGGGAAGCGCGTCGAGCTTGAGCAGGGCCAGCGATAGGTTGTCGCCCGTGCCGTGCGCCCGCCGGCGCGCTTCGGACACCAGCAGGGCCACCGCCTCGCGCGGCGACTGCTCGGCGATCACGGCGCCGAGCTCCTCGGGGGTGAAGTAGTGCCACAGGCCATCGCTGCAGGCCAGGAGTGCGTCGCCGGCACCCAGCGGCTCCATCTCGTGCACGTCGATCGGAGGCGGCGTGGCGTGCATGCCCAGGCAGCCGACCAGGATGTTGGCCTGCGGATGGCGCACCGCCTCATCCTCGCTGAGTTCACCGCGCTCGATCAGCACTTCGACATAGGAATGGTCTCGCGTACGCTGCACCAGCCTGCCCTTGCGGAACAGGTACACGCGCGAGTCGCCGGCATGGATCCAGGCGCCGTCGCCTTTCGGATTGATCAGGAAGGCCGCCACCGTGCTGTGCGGCTCCTGCTCGCTCGAGATCGCCGTGAGCTTGATGACCGTGTGCGCATCCTCCACCGTCTGGCGCAGCAGTGCCGACGCCGATTGCAGGTCGGGCGCATAGCGCTCGAACAGCTGCCGTGCGGTCAGCAGCACCTGGTCCGAGGCCTTGCGCCCGCCGCTGCGCCCGCCCATGCCATCGGCCACCACGGCCAGGATGCAGCCGGCCGCGCGGGGATGGGCCAACAGCATGACCTGGTCCTGCTGGTAGGGCCGGTCGCCTTGATGCAGGCCGGTGGCCGCGGTGAGTCGGAAGCCTCGGGGCATGGGGCAGGAGGGTGGTGAAGACGGCACAACGGGATGTGCGCAGCGGCGGGAGGAACCGGGAGGAGCGCGTATTATCCGATGAACATCGGTGGTCTTTTTTCACGCTGATGGCCCCTTTGGACTCCGATCTTCATTCCCTGTCGCGCCGTCTGATCGAGTTGCGCATCGAGCATGCCGACCTCGATGCCAGCATCGATCGGCTGGGCGAAAGCCGCCCGCAGGACGAACTGCTGTTGCGCCGTCTGAAGAAGCGTCGTCTCGCGCTGCGCGACGAGATCCAGAAGACCCAGCAACTGCTGGTGCCGCCCGAGCCCGCCTGATGGCGCTGCGCGACGAGGTCGAGGGCGCTTTTGCCGAGGACGGCGTGCTGTCGCGCGCTGCCGAGCATTTCCGCGTGCGCAGCGGCCAGACGCAGATGGCGCTGGCGGTCGCCGACACCATCGACAGCGGCGGCGTGCTCGTGGCCGAAGCCGGCACAGGTGTCGGCAAGACCTTTTCCTACCTCGTGCCGGCGCTGCTCAGCGGCGAACGCGTGCTGCTGTCGACAGCCACCAAGGCCTTGCAGGACCAGCTCTTCGGCCGCGACCTGCCGCGCCTGGTCGAGGCGCTGGGCCTGCCGCTCAAAACAGCGCTGCTCAAGGGACGTGCGAGCTACCTGTGTCTGCACCGGCTGGGGCTGGCCCGGCACGACGCCGGCGTCGAGCGCGGCATGGCGCGCACCCTGGGCAAGATCGAGCAGTGGTCGCTGGGCACGCGCACCGGTGACCTGGCGGAACTGCCCGGCCTGGACGAACGCTCGCCGGTGATTCCACTGGTGACCTCCACGCGCGACAACTGCCTCGGCGCGCAGTGCCCGCAGTTCAAGGCCTGCCATGTGAACCTCGCGCGCCGCGAGGCGCTGGCCGCCGACGTGGTGGTCATCAACCACCATCTGTTCTTCGCCGATCTTGCCGTGCGCGAGTCGGGCATGGCCGAGTTGCTGCCCAGCGTGCGCGTGGTGGTCTTCGACGAGGCGCACCAGCTCAACGAGACCGGTGTGCAGTTCCTCGGTCTGCAACTGGGCACCGGACAGGCCCTCGACTTCGCGCGCGACGTGCTGGCCGCGGGGCTGCAGCAGGCGCGTGGCCTGGCCGACTGGCAGCAGGTGGTGGCAGGCCTGGACCGGGCCGCGCGCGAGCTGCGCCTGTCCGTTGGCAAGTCCTGGCCGGGTGCCAAGCTGCGCTGGGCCGGGCCCGCACCCGAAGGCGTCTCAGAGATGCCGTGGCAGGAAAGCTTGGAGGCGCTGCGCCGCAGCATCCGCGACGCAATGGAAGCCCTGGACACGGTCAGCGAAATTGCCCCGGACTTCGTCCGCCTGCACGAGCGCGCCGCCCAGATGCTCGAGCGCGCGGAGCGCTTCGCACAGCCGTGCGCGCCCGAAGCGGTGCGTTGGGTGGATGTGGGCACGCAGCTGCGCCTGGTCGAATCGCCCCTGGACATCGCGGAGGCGGTGCGCAAGCGGGTACTCAAGACCGACCGCGCGCCGCAGGAGGCAGAAGCGTCCTCCGATGGGCGCGCGTGGATCTTCACCTCGGCCACGCTGGGCGACGACCCGCGCCTGCGCTGGTTCACCGAGCCTTGTGGATTGAGCGATGCGCAGATCCTGCGCGTGAGCAGTCCGTTCGACTACGGCGAGCAGGCCGCCCTCTATGTGCCGCGCAGCTTTCCGAAGCCGAACGATCCCTCGCACAGCGCAGAGGTGGCCAGGCTCGCAGCGCATGGCGCCGAACGCCTGGGTGGCCGCACCCTGGTGCTCACCACCACCTTGCGCGCGCTGCGCACCATCGGCGACCTGTTGCGCCAGCGTGCGCAGGCCGGCGGTGCCGACCTCGAAGTGCTGGTGCAGGGCGAGTTGCCCAAGCGGGTGTTGATGGAGCGCTTCCGCGAGGGCGCCTCGGCCGGCCGCAAGGGCTGCGTCCTGGTGGCCTCGGCCTCGTTCTGGGAGGGCTTCGATGCGCCGGGCGATGCGCTGCAGTTCGTGGTCATCGACAAGCTGCCCTTTCCGCCGCCCAACGACCCGCTGGTCGAGGCACGTTCCCGGCGGCTGGAGTCGCAGGGCCGCAGCGGGTTCAACGACTACTTCGTGCCCGAAGCCGCCGTGGCCCTCAAGCAGGGCGCGGGACGCCTGATCCGGCGCGAGAGCGACCGCGGGGTGCTGGCCGTGTGCGACACGCGGCTCACCGCCATGGGTTACGGACGCCGGCTGCTGCAGGCGCTGCCGCCGATGCGGAGGCTGGACGACGCCCAGGCGCTCGATGCGGCGCTCGACGAACTGCTCGCACCGGCCCCCTGAAAAGGGTCTCCGCGCTCCCCCGATTCGCGAGGTCCGCTGCCCCCCAAGGGGCGCCTTTTCATCTTGGGGCGGCCCGGCGATAAAAAGCACGACGGCCGCACAGGGCGGCCGTCGGATCAGGCGGGGTGCCGTAAGGGCGCGCTCACCAGAGCTTCCACCACGGATCGTCCTTGCGCTTGAAGCCGCTCACCAGGTATTCGCTGTTGGGGTAGTTGGTGGTCAGCACGCGCTTGGCGTCGTCGCGCAGCTGGGTCATGCCCAGGGCGTCGTAGGACTGCACCATGATGTAGAGCGCCTCTTCAAGGGCGGGCACCTCGCGGTAGTCGGCCAGCGCGATCTGTGCGCGGTTGATGGCGGCCAGGTAGGCGCCGCGTGAGTAGTAGTAGCGCGCCACGTGCACTTCATACTGCGCCAGCGAGTTGACGATATAGCGCATGCGGTCGCTCGCGTCCTTCGCGTAACGCGAGTTCGGGAAGCGCTCAACCAACTCCTTGAAGGCCTGGAAGGATTCCTTGGCGGCCTTCTGGTCGCGTTCCGACAGGTCCTGGCGCGTGAGCCACGAGAACATGCCCAGATCGTCGTTGAAGTTCACCACGCCCTTGAGGTAGAGCGCGTAGTCCAGCGCCGGGCTGGCGGGGTGCAGCTTCATGAACCGGTCGAGCGTGGCGATGGCCTGGGTGCGGTCGCCGCCCTTGTACTGGGCATAGGCCTTATCGAGTTGTGCTTGCTGCGCCAACGGCGTGCCGGCGGCGCGGCCTTCGAGCTTCTCGTACAGCGGCACGGCCTTGTCGTAGGAGCCGCCGTCGGCCTCGTCCTTGGCCTCCGCATAGAGCCGATTGGGGCTCCAGTTCGCCGTCCGGTCTTCTTTTGTCGACGAGCACCCGGCAGTCAGGGCGACCCCTGCCGCCAGGGCAAGCCACACGGGCACGGCCGATAATTGGATGCGAAACATCTGAGGCAGCTTTCTTGAAACAGGTCCTTCCAATTATATCGACGCCCCCTCTGGACCCCGAGGGCGCGGCGCTGGAAGGAGACGAGGGCGCCGACACCGCGGAAGGCAGCGAAATCCGGCCCTTCGCCATCGCCGCAGCGCTGCACGGCCAGCGGCTGGACCGGGCGCTGGCGCTGCTGGTGCCCGAGTTCTCGCGCAGCTACCTGCAGCAGCTCATCGAGGATGGCGCGGTCCGGTTGCAGGGCCGCGTCGCACGCAAGCCCTCCGCGGCAGTGCGCGTCGGCGATGCGGGCCAGGTCGAGCTGCGTCCGACGCCGCAAAGCCAGGCCTTCAGGCCCGAGCCGATGCCGCTGGTGGTGGTGCACGAGGACGAGCACCTGTGCGTGATCGACAAGCCCGCCGGGCTCGTGGTGCATCCGGCGCCGGGGCACTGGAGCGGCACGCTGCTCAATGGCCTCCTGGCGCGCGACCCGCGCGCTGCGCAGTTGCCGCGTGCCGGCATCGTCCATCGGCTCGACCGCGACACCAGCGGGTTGATGGTGGTGGCGCGCAGCCGCCTGGCCATGGAGGCGCTGGTGCGCATGATCGCGGCGCGCGAGGTCACGCGGCAGTACGTGGCGTTGGCACACCGGCGGTGGGAGGGGGCGGCCAGCCGCCAGGTCGACGCGGCCATCGGGCGGGATCCGCGCAACCGCCTGCGCATGGCGGTGGTCGACCTCCGTCAGCACCCCGGCAAGCCGGCCCGCACGCTGATCGAGTGTCTGGGCAGCCACGAAGATGGGTGCCTGGTCCGCTGCACGCTCGAGACGGGCCGCACCCACCAGATCCGCGTGCACATGGCGTCCATCGGCCATCCCCTGGTCGGCGACGAGACCTATGGCGGCACCGCCGCGGCCGGTCTGACGCGCCAGGGCCTGCACGCCTTTCGGCTGGCCTTCGTGCATCCCGTCACGCAGCAGGCGCTGGATCTGCGTTCGCCCGTGCCGGACGACTTGGCCGGTGCGGCCCGCGCGTGGGGGCTGGACTACAATCCCGGCTGACGGTGTCCTGCCGTCCCGGCGCCCCTCGAGCCCGGACCGCGTTGCTTCGCCGGCTCTGGCCCGCAACGCCTCGCCGATCCCCTCTCTGTTCTGAACGTGCGCCCCTGGCGGCGCCTTTTCCCGGACACCGCGAACCATGAATACGGCGGATGCGAAGCGCATTCTTGAAACCGCCTTGATCTGTTCGGCCCAGCCGTTGCCCCTGCGCGAACTGCGCGTGCTGTTCAACGACGAGCTGGGTGCCGACACCATCAAGTCGCTGCTGCAGGAGATGCAGGACGACTGGTCGCAGCGCGGCCTGGAACTGGTCAACGTCGCCAGCGGCTGGCGCTTCCAGAGCCGGCCCGAAATGCGCGACCACCTGGATCGGCTGCACCCGGAAAAGCCGCCTCGCTACACGCGCGCTGCGCTCGAGACGCTGGCCATCATTGCCTACCGCCAGCCCGTGACCCGCGGCGACATGGAAGACATCCGGGGCGTGACCATCAATTCGATGATCCTCAAGCAGCTCGAGGACCGTAACTGGGTCGAGGTCATCGGCCACCGCGAAACGGTGGGCCGCCCGGCGCTCTATGCCACCACGCGCCAGTTCCTTGACGACCTGGGTCTCGCCTCGCTGGACCAGTTGCCGATGATCGAGGCGCCGCAGCATGCGCAGGCCATGGCGGCCGCCCTGGCCCGCGGCGGCGATGCCGACCAGCCCGGCCTGCCGATCGGCGAGCCCGACGACGGCCAGGCGGAGGGTGACGGCGCCGAAGCGCCGGCGCCCGCCCAGCCCGACGGGGCCGCCGACTCCGCGGGGCAGGACGAAACGTCCACGGCGGCTGCTCCCGACGCGGATACCGATGCACTTCAGGGCCGGAGCGAGGTCGATGCAGCCCCAGTCTCCGGTGTCCAGGCCGACGAGCCGCCCCTTCCTTCCTCCCCCATCGATCCTTCTGCCGGAACCCCCTCATGAGCGCCTCCGACCACGACGACGTCCTTCCCCCTGGTGCGCCCGCGGAATCCGAAGAAAAAGTGGCTGCAGCCCCCGTCCAGCCTGCGCAGGATGCTACTGAATCGATAGCGGATGGCGCCGTGGAGCCGACCCGCAAGCGTCGCCCGCGCAAGCGCAAGGCGGACACTGCCGACGCTTCGGCACCTGTCGCCGAAGGTGAACCTGCCGGCGTGCCCGATGAACCCGTCGCCGTGCCTGCCGCCCCGGTGGCGTCGCCTTCCCCTGCAGCGCCGTTGCCGCGCGAAGGTGATGAAGATCGGGACGGCGAAGACGAGGAAGAAGACGAAGACGAAGAGGACGACGACGAGGACGAGTTCGATCGCGCCCGCCGCGCGGCCGAGCGCGAACAGCGCAATGCGCCGCCGCCGGAACCGATCCAGTTCGCCGACGTGGTCTCGGGCCAGTTCGATGCCGACGAAACCAGTCCCGAGGTGGCGCCGCTCAAGCGCGTGCTGCTGCCGCAGGCCGATGCACCCAAGCTGCACAAGGTGCTGGCCCAGGCCGGCCTCGGCTCCCGCCTGGAAATGGAGCGCCTGATCCTCGAGGGCCGCATCTCGGTCAACAACGAGCCGGCCCACATCGGCCAGCGCATCCAGTACGGCGACCAGGTCAAGGTCAACGGCAAGCCGATTCGCTACCGCATCGCGCCCCCGCCGCCGCGTGTGATTGCCTACCACAAGCCGGTGGGAGAGGTGGTCACGCACGACGACCCGCAGAACCGCCCCACGGTGTTCCGCAAACTGCCGCGGCTGGTGCAGGGCAAGTGGCAGTCGGTCGGACGGCTCGATCTGAACACCGAGGGCCTGCTGCTCTTCACCAGTTCGGGCGAACTGGCCAACCGGCTCATGCACCCGCGTTTCGGGCTGGAGCGCGAATACGCCGTGCGCGTGCTCGGCGCGCTGAGCAACGAGGAAAAGCAGCGCCTGCTCGACGGCGTGCGGCTCGACGACGGGCTGGCGCAGTTCGGCACCATCGAGGACGGCGGCGGCGAAGGCTCGAACCAGTGGTACCGCGTGACCATCTCGGAGGGCCGCAACCGAGAGGTGCGCCGCCTGTTCGAGGCCGTGGGCCATGCCGTGAGCCGGCTGATCCGCATCCGCTACGGCGCCATGGTGCTGCCGCGCGGCCTGCGACGTGGCGCGTGGCTGGAGCTGGACGAGCGCGACATCCGCGCACTGACGCATGCTGCGGGTGCCGACATGCCGGCGCCGCGCCAGCGCGAGGACGGCCCCGGCCGCGGTGCCAGCGATCGCGGCAAGAAGCGCCGTCGCAGCGGCTCGGGCAAGGGCAATGGGGGGGCCGGTGGCGGCAACGGACCGCGCCAGCCGAATCCGCTCGCCACACGCGGCAATCCACAGGGCGGCAATGCCGGCGGCCCCGGCGGCCGAAAGAAGCGCGGCAACGACCGCGGACCCAAGGCGGGCGGCGGGGCAGTGGGCGGGCAGCCCGACCCGATGAAGACCTCGTTGGGCTACATCGGCGCCGACAGCTTCTCGCGCCAGCGCAAGGATCCCCGCCGAGGTGGCGGCTCCGGCGGTGGCGGCGCCCCGGGTGGTGGCGGCGGTGGCCGCGGCCGGCGTCCGCGCCCTCGCTGAGCGCGCGACTGGCGCGGGCAAGCCATGGGCCTGTCTGCGGTTTTTGCACCGAGATGGCGCGAATCGGTCATTCGCCCCGGTTAAAATGCAAGGCTTTGTCAAGACCGGCACAGGCATCGTCTCATGCGATGCAACTTCGTGCCGGTTCGACAGCTCATTTCCAGATCAACATCCGCTCAGAAAGCATTCCATGGCCATCGAACGCACCCTCTCCATCATCAAGCCCGACGCCGTCGCCAAGAACGTCATCGGCAAGATCGTCTCCCGCTTCGAAGCCGCTGGCCTGAAGATCGTCGCCGCCCAATACATGCAGCTGTCGCAGGCCCAGGCCGAGCAGTTCTATGCCGTGCACAAGGAGCGTCCCTTCTTCAAGGACCTGGTGAGCTTCATGGTCTCGGGTCCGGTCTTCGTGCAGGCGCTCGAAGGCGACAACGCGATCGCCAAGAACCGCGACCTGATGGGCGCCACCGATCCCAAGAAGGCGGCTCCGGGCACCATCCGCGCCGATTTCGCCGATAGCATCGACGCCAACGCCGTGCACGGCTCGGACGCCCCAGAGACGGCCAAGGCCGAGATCGCCTTCTTCTTCCCCAACCTGAAGTAAGCCCGCCCCCGGGCCGGGCCGCCGCATGAACGCACGAACCAACCTGCTCGAATTCGACCTCGAGGGGCTGGCCGCGTTCTGCGAGGCGCTCGGCGAGAAGCGCTTCCGCGCCACGCAGCTGTTCCGCTGGATCCACCAGCGCGGCGCGAGCGACTTCGAGCAGATGACCGATCTGGCGAAGTCGCTGCGCGGCAAGCTTGCAGGGACCGCTCATGTGACGGCGCTGCCCGTCATCTCGCAGCAGCTGTCCGCCGACGGCACCATCAAGTGGCTGTTCGACGTCGGCGACGGCAATGCCGTCGAGGCGGTCTTCATTCCGGAGGACGACAGGGGCACGCTGTGCGTGTCGTCCCAGGCCGGGTGCGCGGTGGGTTGCCGCTTCTGTTCCACCGGCCACCAGGGTTTCAGCCGCAACCTCAGCACCGGCGAGATCGTCGCCCAGCTGTGGTTCGCCGAGCATTTCCTGCGCAAGCACCTGCAGCGCGACGAGCGCATCATCTCCAACGTCGTGATGATGGGCATGGGCGAGCCGCTGCAGAACTACGGGGCGCTCGTTCCCGCGCTGCGCACCATGCTCGACGACAACGCCTACGGCCTGTCGCGCCGCCGGGTGACGGTGTCGACCTCCGGCGTGGTGCCGATGATCGACCGGCTCGGCCAGGACTGCCCGGTCGCGCTCGCGGTGTCGCTGCACGCGCCCAACGATGCGCTGCGCGACGACCTGGTGCCGCTCAACCGCAAGTACCCGCTCGAGGAACTCCTCGCGGCCTGCAAGCGCTACCTGGCGCATGCACCGCGCGACTTCATCACCTTCGAGTACTGCATGCTCGATGGGGTGAACGACCAGCCCGAACATGCACAGCAGCTTGTCGACCTGGTGCGGTCGCAGGGCGTGTCGTGCAAGTTCAACCTCATTCCCTTCAATCCTTTCCCGGCCTCGGGACTGCTGCGCTCGCCGCAGGCGCGCGTGCAGGCCTTCGCCCGTGCGCTGGGCGACGCAGGCATCGTCACCACGGTGCGCAAGACGCGCGGGGACGACATCGACGCGGCCTGCGGCCAGCTCGCCGGCGACGTGAAGGACCGCACCCGTGCGGCCGAGCGCATGGCGCAACGGCGCACCGTGGTGCTGCACAAGGCGCGCCCGGGAGTGGCGGCCGATGCGACGCAGGAGCATTGAACCGATGACAGAACACTCCCCGGCCGTGGCCCGGTCCTCGCAGCGCTGGCTGTGGGGCGGCGCGGCGGCGGCCGCAATGGCGGTTGCCGGTTGCACCACGACCACCACGACCACCACGTCCTTCGCCGACATGAAGAACAGCCCGCCCACGGCGGTGGCGCCCGAGTCGGCCCAGGCCCAGGCGCAGCGCCGCGCCGAGCTGCGCCTGCAGCTCGCGGTGGGCTACTTCCAGCACGGCCAGACCGAGGTCGCGATGCAGGAAATCAACCAGGCGCTGGCGGCCGATCCCAACTATGCCGACGCCTACAACCTGCGGGGCCTGATCTACATGCGGCAGGACGACGCGGCCCAGGCCGAGGACAGCTTCCGCCGCGCCATCGCGATCAAGCCGCGCGACCCGGACACCCGCCACAACTACGGCTGGCTGCTGTGCCAGCAGAAGCGCTACGCCGACGCGGTGGCCCAGTTCGGCGCCGCGTTGGCCGTGCCCACCTACCAGGATGCCGCCAAGACGCTGATGACGCAGGGCGTGTGCCAGATCCAGGCGGGCGACCGGGCCGCGGCCGAGAAGAGCCTCACCCAGGCCTATGAGATGGACGCCGGCAATCCGGTCATCGGCTACAACCTCGCGTCGCTGCTGTTCCAGCGCGAGGACTACACGCGGGCGCAGTTCTACATCCGCCGCATCAACAACGGCCAGCAGGCCAACGCCGAGTCGCTGTGGCTCGGCGTGAAGACCGAGCGCCGCCTGGGCAACCGTGAGGCCATGGCGCAGCTGGCCAGCCAGCTGCAGCGCCGCTTCCCCCAATCGCGCGAGGCGCTGGCGTACGAGCGCGGCAACTTCAATGATTGAGCGGGCCAGTGAGTTCGGCGCATCGGCGGCCGTGCCGTTGACGCCGGGTGACACCACGCACATGAGCGCGGGCGACATGCTGCGCCAGGCGCGTGAAGCCCATGGGCTGCACGTCGAAGTGGTGGCTGCGGCGCTCAAGGTGCCGCCGCAGAAACTCGAGGCCCTGGAGGCCGACGACATCGACGCGCTGCCCGACCCGGTGTTCGCGCGTGCCCTGGCTGCCAGCGTGGCGCGGGCATTGCGTATCGACCCAGCGCCGGTGCTCGCCAAGCTGCCGGGCGCGCCGCAGGCCGCACTGGCCGAGGCCGACCGCAGCATGAGCGGGAACATTCGCCAGCATCCGCACCGGGGCGCCGGCCGCCAGCCACAGGGGCGCTTGTTGCCCAGGCCCCTGTTGGCGCTGGTGGCCGTGCTGCTGATCGGTGCGGCGGCGGTGTTCTGGTTGCCGCAGTCGGTCTTCGATGGCGCGGGAGGCTGGCTGGCCAAGCTCAAGGACCGCCAAGGCACGTCCTCGGCAACCGGATCTTCCGAAGGCGCTTCGGCCCCGGCCGCGCCGCCTGGGACGGTGGTCGAACCCGTCGTGGCCGCTGCCACATCGGCAGGCGCTGCGGCGCCTGCAGCCGAGGCGGTGCCTGCCGCGCCTGCCCCGGCGCCGGAACCCGCCGCCGCCCCCGGCGACATGCTGGTGCTGACCGCGGCACGCGGCGAATCATGGATCACCGTCAGCGAGGCGGGTGGCAAGGTGCTGCTGCGCAGGCTGGTGGCGGCGGGCGAGACGGTCAAGCTTTCGGGAAGCCTGCCGCTGTCGGTGGTGGTCGGCCGTGCCAGCAACGTCGACGTGCTCGTGCGCGGCAAGGCCTTCGACCTGGCGCCGCTTGCCAAGTCGGGCGGCGTTGCGCGCTTCGAGGTCAAATCTTGACGCGGTGCGCATGCGCGCTGCGAAGGAGCTGCAGATGACCGATCGCATGGACAACGTGCCTCACGGCCCCATCGCCGCGGCAGCGCCGGCGGCGCGCCGTTCTCGCCAGGCGCGCGTGGTCTGGGGCCCGCGCGTGGTCACCGTGGGTGGCGATGCCCCGGTGCGCGTGCAGTCGATGACGAACACCGACACGGTCGACGCCATCGGCACCGCGATCCAGGTCAAGGAACTGGCCCAGGCCGGCTCGGAGATGGTGCGCATCACCGTCAACACGCCGGAGGCTGCCGAGCAGGTGCCCTACATCCGCGAACAGCTCGACCGCATGGGCGTCGACGTGCCGCTGGTGGGCGATTTCCACTACAACGGCCATCGCCTGCTGACCGAGTTTCCGGCCTGCGCCGAGGCGCTGTCCAAGTACCGCATCAACCCCGGCAACGTGGGCAAGGGCGACAAGAAGGACCGCCAGTTCGGCCAGATGATCGAGGCGGCGATGCTCTGGAACAAGGTCGTGCGCATCGGCGTCAACTGGGGCAGCCTGGACCAGGAGCTGCTGGCCAACCTCATGGACATCAACAGCCGTCGCGCCCAGCCCTGGGAGGCCAAGAGCGTGATGTACGAGGCACTGGTCAGTTCGGCCATCGATTCCGCGAAGCTCGCCGAATCGATGGGCATGGACGGCAACCAGATCATCCTCAGCTGCAAGGTCAGCGGCGTGCAGGATTTGATCTCGGTCTACCGCGAACTGGCCCGCCGCTGCGATTACGCGCTGCACCTGGGACTGACCGAGGCCGGCATGGGCACCAAGGGCACCGTGGCGTCGGCGACGGCGCTCTCGATCCTGCTGCAGGAAGGCATTGGCGACACCATACGCGTCTCGCTCACGCCGCAGCCCGGCGAGTCGCGCACGCAGGAAGTGGTGATCGCTTCCGAGATCCTGCAGGCGCTCGGCCTGCGCGTGTTCGTGCCGAGCGTCACCGCCTGCCCGGGCTGCGGGCGCACGACCAGCACCACATTCCAGGAGCTGGCCAAGCAGATCGACGACTACCTGCGCATGCAGATGCCGGTGTGGCGCCACAAGTACCCGGGCGTCGAGGCGATGAAGGTGGCCGTCATGGGCTGCATCGTCAACGGTCCCGGCGAGAGCAAGCATGCCGACATCGGCATCAGCCTGCCGGGCACCGGCGAGGCGCCGGCCGCGCCCGTCTTCATCGACGGCGAGAAGGCGCTGACGCTGCGCGGCGAGAACATCGCCACCGAATTTCACCAGATCGTCGAAAACTACATCGAGAAGCGCTTCGGCCAGCCCCAGGCCGCCGACGCCGCCTGAGTTCCCCTCCCATGGCTGACAAGATCAATGCCGTCAAAGGCATGAACGACATCCTGCCGGCGAGCGTGCCGCGCACGGACAAGCTCCCTGACTCCGCCCTGTGGCATTGGTTCGAATCCACGGTGCGCACCGTGCTGTCTCGCTACGGCTACCAGTACATCCTGACGCCGGTGGTCGAGCCCACGGCGCTCTTCGTGCGCGGGCTGGGCGAGGTGACCGACATCGTCGAGAAGGAGATGTACTCCTTCACCGACTCGATGAACGGCGACAAGCTCACCCTGCGCCCGGAGGCCACGGCCGGCATCGTGCGCGCGATGGTCGAGCACAACGCCCTGTACAACGGCCCGCTGCGCCTGTGGACCATCGGCCCGATGTTCCGGCACGAGCGGCCGCAGAAGGGCCGCTACCGCCA
This sequence comes from Comamonadaceae bacterium ALPHA2B, assembly GCA_005503065.1. Classification (GTDB taxonomy): domain Bacteria; phylum Pseudomonadota; class Gammaproteobacteria; order Burkholderiales; family Burkholderiaceae_C; genus Xenophilus. The sequence continues at coordinate 227,744 of SCOE01000002.1, read as the reverse complement.
GTTCCACCAGCTCGACGTCGAGGCGCTGGGTTTCGCCGGTCCCGACGTGGACGCGGAGCTGATCCTGCTGGTGCGCACGCTGTGGCGCGAGCTGGGCCTGGTCGAAGGCCAGCATGTTCGCCTGGAAATCAACAGCCTGGGTCAGCCGGCCGAGCGGCAGGCGCACCGCGAGGCGCTGATCCGCCACTTCGAGGCACATGCCGACGTGCTCGACGCCGATGCGCAGCGCCGGCTCCACAGCAATCCCCTTCGCATCCTGGACACCAAGAACCCGGCGATGCAGGCCATGGTCGAGGCCGCGCCGCAGCTGATGGACTTCCTCGGCGCGGAGTCGCGCGCGCATTTCGACGCGGTGCGCGCCGTCCTCGACGCCGCCGGCCTGGCCTACCGCATCAACCCGCGCCTGGTGCGCGGCATGGACTACTACAACCTCACCGTCTTCGAGTGGGTCACCGACCAGCTCGGCTCGCAGGGCACGGTATGCGGCGGCGGCCGCTACGACGGACTGATCGGCCAGATGGGCGGCAAGCCGGCGCCGGCCGTGGGCTTCGGGCTGGGCATCGAGCGGCTGCTGCTCTTGGTGCAGGAGCTGGGCCTGGCCGTGCCGTCGGCTGCCCCTGCCGCCTACGCGATCGTGCCTTCGGCGGCGGCGCTTCCGCGTGCCATGGCTGCCGTGGAGCAGCTGCGCGCGGCCGGGGTGGCCGTGGTTCAGCACGCCGGCGGCGGCGGCATGAAGGCCCAGTTCAAGAAGGCGGACGCCAGCGGCGCACGCTTTGCGCTCATCTTCGGCGACGACGAAATGGCGCGCGGCGAGGTCACCGTCAAGTCGCTGCGCGACGGCAGCGGCGCCCAGGTGGCCCGGCCGCTGGCGGACGTGGCCGGCTGGGCCGCCACCCTACAATCCTCGGCTGCCCAGGACACCACGTCCTGAGGCGCTCTCTCACATAACGACAACGCATGGCGACCCATCTCGACCTCGAAGAACAGGAACAGCTCGACCGGCTCAAGCACTTCTGGAATGTCTACGGCACGCTGATCACCTGGGTCGTGCTGCTCGTTGCCGGCGCGGTGGTGGCTTGGAACGGCTGGCAGTACTACCAGCGCAACCAGGCTGCACAGGCCGCAGCGCTGTACGACACGCTCGATCAGGCGGTGCAGGCCGGCGATGCCGATCGCGTCGAACGCGCCTTCGGCGACATCAGGAGCCGCTTCGCACGCACGGCCTATGCACAGCAGGCGGGCCTTCTGGCCGCGAAGTCGCTGGCCGACAAGGGCAAGGCCGATGCATCGCGTGCCGCGCTGGCCTGGGTGGCCGACAACGCGGTCGATCCCGGCTACCAGGCGATTGCACGGCTGCGCCTGGCGGCCGAGCTCATGGACACCAAGGCCTGGGACGAGGCGCTCAAGCAACTCTCGGCCGGCGTACCCAAGCCTTTCGAGGGGCTGGTGGCCGATCGCCGTGGCGACATCTACGCGGCGCAGGGCAAGCGCGACGAGGCGCGGGCCGAATACGAGAAGGCGTGGAAGGCCCTGGGCACCGGCTCCGAGTACCGGCGGCTGGTGGAGATCAAGCTCAACGCCGTGGGTGTCGACCCGAAAACCCTCGAAGCAAACGCGGCTCCAGCCAAGACCAACCCCTGATCGCACGCACCATGAATTTCAAACGTTTTAGTGCTCCAGCGCCCGTCCTTCGTGCGGGGGCTGCTATGGTTTTGATAGCGGTTGCCGCCAGCATCGCAGCGTGCTCGGGTACGGCCAAGCCCAAGCCGGCCGAACTGCCGCCCAACAATGCCTTGATGGGGGTGCGCCAGGCCTGGACGGCCAAGCTGCCCTCGGTGGCCTTCCCGCTGCAGACGGCCGTCAACGGCGACACCGTGACCGTGGCCGCGGCCGACGGGACGGTGGTGGCGATCGATGCACGTACCGGGGCCGAACAGTGGCGTGCCAGCGTGGGCGCGCCGCTGATCGCCGGCGTCGGCAGCGATGGTTCGATGGCCGCGGTGGTGACGGCCGACAACGAGCTCGTGGCTCTGCAGGGCGGCAAGGTGCTCTGGAAGGAGCGCCTGTCGGCCGAAACCTACACCCCGCCGCTGGTTGCCGGCCGCCGGGTGTTCGCGCAAACCGCAGACCGCAGCACCACCGCCTTCGACGGCCAGAGCGGCCGCCGCCTCTGGACCCAGACCCGCGCCGCCGGCGATGCGCTCGTGCTGCGCAAGCCCGGCGTGATGCTCCCGGTCGGCGACACCTTGGTCGCCGGCGTGGGCGCGCGCATGGTGGGCATGAACCCGAACAACGGTGTCTCGCGCTGGGAAGTCCCCATCGCCTCGCCGCGCGGCACCAACGACGTGGAGCGCCTGGTCGACCTCACCGGCACGGTGAGCCGCGTGGGCGAGACGGTCTGCGCGCGCGCCTACTATGCGGCCGTCGGCTGCGTCGACACCACCCGCGGCACGCTGGTGTGGAACAAGCCCTCGGTCGGCGCGGAAGGCGTGGGCGGCGACGAGCGCGCGGTGTACGGGACCGACTCGAACGGCAATGTGGTGGCTTGGCGGCGCACCGACGGCAACGTCATGTGGACGTCCGACCGCCTGCGCCTGCGCACGCTGACGGCGCCGCTCGCCGTGGGCCGCACGCTCGTGATCGGCGAGGACACGGGCACCGTGCACTTCCTGTCGCGCGAGGACGGCTCGCCGCTCAACCGCCTGGCGCCCGATGGCTCGGCCATCGCCGCCGCGCCCGTGCTGGCCGCCAACACCGTGGTGGTCGTGACCCGCAACGGCGGGGTCTTCGGCTACCGGCCCGAGTAGGGCTGCTGCCGCGGCGGCGTTGCGCCGCCACTTCCCTGCCGCCGGCTGCAAGGCCGGTCCTCCAAACGACGCCGCCCTGCGGCGTCTTTTTTCTGTCGGCCGCGCCTTGCGCGTCCGCGGGATACAGTCAGCCCATGAAACCCGTCATCGCCTTGGTCGGCCGCCCCAACGTGGGCAAGTCGACCCTGTTCAACCGCCTCACGCAGACGCGTGACGCCATCGTGGCGGACTTCGCCGGCCTGACGCGCGACCGCCACTACGGCACGGGGCACATCGGGGCACGCGAGTTCATCGTCATCGATACCGGTGGTTTCGAGCCCGACGCCGGCAGCGGGATCTACCGCGAAATGGCCAAGCAGACGCGCCAGGCCGTGGCCGAGGCCGACGTCGTCGTCTTCGTGCTCGACGGCCGGCAGGGCCTGTCGGCGCAGGACCACGACATCGCCAACGAACTGCGGCGCCTGGGCAAGCCCTGCCTGCTCGCCGTCAACAAGGCCGAGGGCATGAAGGACAGCAGCCGCCTGGCCGAGTTCTACGAGCTGGGTTTCGGCGACGTGCACCCGATCTCCTCCGCGCACGGGCAGGGCGTGCGCGCGCTGATCGAGCTGGCGCTCGACACGCTGCCGCCGCAGCCCGACGAGCCGGAGGAAGGCGAGGGCGACGACCCGGCCAGCCGGCCCATCCGCCTGGCCGTCGCCGGCCGCCCGAACGTGGGCAAATCCACCCTGATCAACACATGGCTGGGCGAGGAGCGGCTGGTCGCCTTCGACCTGCCCGGCACCACGCGCGATGCCATCAGCGTGCCGCTGGAGCGCAACGGCCAGCGCTTCGAACTCATCGATACGGCAGGCCTGCGCCGCAAGGGAAAGGTGTTCGAGGCCATCGAGAAGTTCTCCGTGGTCAAGACGCTGCAGGCCATCGAATCCGCCCATGTGGTGCTGCTGCTCATCGATGCCACGCAGGGCGTGACCGACCAGGACGCCCACATCGCCGGCTTCGTCCTCGAGGCCGGGCGCGCGGTGGTGGTCGCGATCAACAAGTGGGACGCCGTCGACAGCTACCAGCGCGAGCAGATCCAGCGCCAGCTCGAGAACCGGCTGCCCTTCCTGAAGTTCGCGGCGGTGCACTTCATCTCGGCCAAGAAGCGGCTCGGGCTGGGGCCGGTCTGGCAGTCGATCGTGCAGGCGCACCGTTCGGCCATGCGCAAGATGTCCACGCCGGTGCTCACGCGGCTGCTGCTCGAGTCGGTGCAGTTCCAGGCGCCCAAGAAGAGCGGCATGTTCCGGCCCAAGCTGCGCTACGCCCACCAGGGCGGCATGAACCCGCCCGTGATCGTCGTGCACGGCAATTCGCTGGAACACGTGAGCGAGAGCTACCGGCGCTTCCTGGAGGCACGCTTCCGCAAAGAATTCGATCTGGTCGGCACGCCGCTTCGCATCGAATTCAAGACTTCGCACAACCCCTACGCCGACAAGCCGGGGGCTTGAAACCGGCCCCCGCAGGCCCATCTGGGTGCGTCGGGTTTGCCTGTTGTCGGTCGCAACCGTTAATTTTTGAAGGCCATTCGGAAACCTTGCTGCAGCGCGGAAACGCTGTGTTAAGGTGCCCGGTCCAACAACTTCTTTTTGAACACGGAGAATATCGTGAGCAACAAAGGGCAACTCCTACAAGACCCGTTTCTGAACACGCTGCGTCGCGAGCACGTGCCGGTCTCGATCTATCTGGTCAACGGCATCAAGCTGCAGGGCCAGATCGAATCGTTCGACCAATACGTCGTTCTGCTTCGCAACACAGTGACGCAAATGGTCTACAAGCACGCCATCTCCACCATCGTGCCGGGCCGCGCGGTCAACTTCTCGGTCACCGAGAACGACGACGCAGGCGGCTGAACGGCGCAGGGCAGGGCGGCTTAGGCCGCCCCGCCTTTTTCTGAAGTCCGTTCCGATTGTCTGAACCCATTCCCCGCCAGGACGGCGCCGTCATCCTCGTCGGCGTCGATTTCGGCCACCCCCATTTCGACAGCGAACTCGAGGAACTCGGGTTGCTCGCGCAGACTGCCGGCCTCGAGCCCGTCGCCCGCCTCATCTGCAAGCGCAAGGCCCCTGACGCGGCGCTCTTCGTCGGCAGCGGCAAGGCCGACGAGATCCGCGAACTGGCCGAGCTGCATCGCGCCAGCGAGGTCATCTTCGACCAGGCCATCTCGCCCGCCCAGCAGCGCAACCTGGAGCGCGCGCTTGGCGTGGCCGTCTACGACCGCACCTTCCTGATCCTCGAGATCTTCGCGCAGCGCGCGCGCAGCCACGAGGGCAAGCTGCAGGTCGAACTTGCCCGTCTGCAGTACCTCAGCACCCGGCTCGTGCGGCGCTGGTCCCACCTGGAGCGGCAGACCGGCGGTGCCGGGGTGCGCGGCGGCCCGGGCGAGAAGCAGATCGAACTCGATCGCCGGATGATCGACGCGTCGATCAAGCGCACGCGCGAGCGCCTGGCCAAGGTGCAGAAGCAGCGCGGCACCCAGCGCCGCCAGCGCGAGCGTCGCGACACCTTCAACATCTCACTGGTGGGCTACACCAACGCAGGCAAGTCCTCGCTGTTCAATGCACTGGTCAAGGCCCGTGCCTATGCGGCCGACCAGCTGTTCGCCACGCTGGACACCACCACGCGCCACCTCTACCTGGGCGACGTCGGGCGCCGCGTGTCGATCTCCGACACGGTGGGATTCATCCGCGAGTTGCCGCACGGCCTGGTGGATGCCTTCAAGGCCACGCTGCAGGAGGCCGTCGATGCCGACCTGCTGTTGCATGTGGTCGATGCCTCCAACCCGCACCACCCGGAGCAGATCGCCGAGGTGCAGCAGGTGCTGCAGGACATCGGTGCCGGCGAGGTGCCGCAATTGCTGGTCTTCAACAAGCTCGATGCGCTGGATGCGGACCACCGGCCGCATGTGCTGGCCGACGAGATGGAGATCGACGGCCAGCGTGTGCCGCGGCTCTTCCTCAGTGCCCATTCGGGCGAGGGCCTGCCGGCCCTGCGCGAAGTATTGGCGCAGCGTGCGGCGCAGGCGGCCGCGCAGGACGAGGGCATGCCCCCAGCCGAGCCCGCCGAATTGCAGGGCGCCGCGCACTGATTGGGCACAATAGCTGTCTTCTATAAGAAGCGAAACGAATGACGTCCATGCCAGAGAGCGCGCCCCGACCCGGATTGCTTCCGGCGCAGCCCCCGAGGAAGACAGAACGACGGGGAGCGGTGCTGCGTTTTCTCGCCAGCCGGTTTCCGGGCATGTTCAACCTGAACGACGGCCGCTGGGGCCGCAGCGACGAACCGTCCTCCTCCGACGGGGAGCGCCCGGCGCCGAGTCGGCCGCCCGAGAACGATTCGCCGCCGCCCGGCAGCAACGGCAACCGTCCGCGCGGCCAGGGCCCCAGCCAGGGCCCACCCGACCTCGACGAGCTGTGGCGCGACTTCAACCGCAAGCTGGGCGGCATGTTCGGCGGCGGACGCGGCGGCGGCCCGCGCCCCAACGGCAACGGCGGGGGTGGCAACAACTACAAGCCCGACATGAAGAATGCCGGCTTCGGCATCGGTCTCATCGCCGCCGTGGCGGTGCTGATCTGGCTGGGCACGGGCTTCTTCATCGTCAACGAAGGCCAGCAGGCCGTGATCACCCAGTTCGGGCGATACAAGGAAACCGTGGGCGCCGGCTTCAACTGGCGGCTGCCGTACCCCATCCAGCGCCATGAGCTGGTGGTGGTGACGCAGATCCGCTCGACCGACGTGGGCCGCGACAGCATCGTGCGCTCCACCGGGCTGCGCGAATCGGCCATGCTCACCGAGGACGAGAACATCGTCGAGATCAAGTTCGCCGTGCAGTACCGCCTGAACGACGCGCGTGCCTGGCTCTTCGAGAGCAAGAGCCCGAGCGAGACGGTGGTGCAGGTGGCCGAGACCGCCGTGCGCGAGGTCGTCGGCAAGATGAGGATGGACGCCGCGCTGGCGGAAGAGCGAGACCAGATCGCGCCCCGCGTGCGCCAGCTCATGCAGAGCATCCTCGACCGCTACAAGGTCGGTGTCGAGGTCGTCGGCATCAACCTGCAGCAGGGCGGCGTGCGCCCGCCCGAGCAGGTGCAGGCGGCCTTCGACGACGTGCTCAAGGCCGGCCAGGAACGCGAGCGGGCGAAGAACGAGGCGCAGGCGTATGCCAACGACGTGATCCCGCGCGCCGTGGGTACCGCCTCGCGGCTGAAGGAAGAGTCCGAGGCCTACAAGGCCCGCGTGGTCGCGCAGGCGCAGGGTGATGCGCAGCGCTTCGCGCAGGTGCTGACCGAATACCAGAAGGCGCCTCAGGTGACGCGCGACCGCATGTACACCGACGCCATGCAACAGATCTACAACAACACCACCAAGGTGCTGGTGGAGACGAAGCAAGGCTCCAACCTCCTGTACCTGCCGCTCGACAAGCTGATGCAGTCCTCCGGCGCCGCAGCGGCCGCGCCGGCCGACGGGGCCCCGCCGAGCGTGGCCGGCACGGCCCCGCCGCAGGCGTCCTCCATTCCCGTGGCGCCGAGCGATTCGCGCGCCCGCGACAGCGGCCGTTCGCGCGACCGTGACGCACGCTGAGCCGGGAGATCATCACCATGAACAGAATCGGATTCATCGGCGCCTCGCTGCTCGTGCTGCTCGTCCTGGCCAGCTCCATGCTCTTCGTCGTCGACCAGCGCCAGTTCGGCGTGGTCTACGCCCTCGGGCAGATCAAGGAGGTCATCACGGAGCCAGGCCTGAAGTTCAAGCTGCCGCCTCCGTTCCAGAACGTGTCGTACATCGACAAGCGCCTGCTCACGCTTTCCAGCCTCGACACCGAGCCCATGCTCACGGCCGAGAAGCAGCGCGTGGTCATCGACTGGTACGTGCGCTGGCGCATCGTCGACCCGCAGGCCTACATCCGCAACGTGGGCCTGGACGAGAACGCCGGTGCCGTGCAACTCAATCGCGTGGTGCGCAACGCCTTCCAGGAGAACATCAACAAGCGCACCGTGCGCGAGTTGATCTCCACGCGCCGCGACGACGTGATGAACGACGTCAAGCGCGAGGTGCTGAACGTCGTGAAGGGCGGCAACCCGTGGGGCGTGGACATCGTCGACGTGCGCGTGACGCGCATCGACTACGTCGAGGCCATCACCGAATCGGTCTACAGGCGCATGGAAGCCGAGCGCAAGCGCGTGGCGAACGAACTGCGCTCCACCGGCCAGGCCGAGGGCGAGAAGATCCGCGCCGACGCCGATCGCCAGCGCGAAGTGACGGTGGCCAACGCCTACCGCGACGCGCAGAAGATCAAGGGCGAGGGCGATGCCCAGGCCGCCGCCGCCTACGCCGATGCCTTCGGCAAGGATGCGCAGTTCGCGCAGTTCTATCGAAGCCTCGAAGCCTACAAGCAGAGCTTCAACAAGAAGAGCGACGTGCTGGTGCTCGACCCCTCGCAGTCGGACTTCTTCCGCGCCATGCAAGGGTCGGGGGCTGCCGGCAGCCCGCCGCCCCGGCGCTGAGTTGCAGCGCTGAGCTTCGGCCGTGAGCAGCGATGCGTTCTGGAGCGCCGTGGCGCTCGTCCTGGTGATCGAGGGCGTCCTGCCCTTCGTGTCGCCCGGCGGGTGGCGGCGTGGCTTCAGCCAGCTGATGCAACTGCGCGACGGCCAGCTGCGGTTCTTCGGGCTGTGCAGCATCGTCGCCGGGCTGGTGCTGCTCTGGCTCGCCAGCTGATCCGCGCCCGGGCCGTCTGAGGGGGCCGCGGTCACCCGCGCCCGTTAGAATCCGTTTTTAACCACGGCCCCGTTTCCCATGTCCGCCTGGGTCCTCCCGGATCACATCGCCGATGTGCTGCCCTCCGAGGCGCGCCACATCGAAGAGCTCCGACGCCAACTGCTCGACACCGCCCGTGGCTATGGCTACGAGCTCGTCATGCCCCCGCTGCTCGAGCACCTCGAATCGCTGCTGTCGGGCACCGGCGAAGCCTTCGATCTCCAGACCTTCAAGCTGGTCGACCAGTTGTCCGGTCGCAGCATGGGCCTGCGCGCCGACACCACGCCGCAGGTCGCGCGCATCGACGCCCACCTGCTCAACCGCAGCGGCGTGGCGCGCCTGTGCTACTGCGGCCCCGTGCTCCACACCCGGCCCGATCGCCCCCACGCCACGCGCGAGCCGCTGCAGTTCGGCGCCGAGATCTATGGCCATGCCGGCCGGGAAGCCGACCTCGAGGCGCTGCTGCTGGCCCTCGACTGCCTGCGCGCGGCGGGCATCGAGCGTCCGCTGGTCGACCTGGCCGACGTGCGCATCGTCCGCTCGCTGTTCGGCGGCGTGATGGTGCCGCCCGACACGATCGAGGACGTGCATGCCGCCCTGGCCGCCAAGGACGGGAGCACCCTGGCCGAACTCACCCGCAGCTTCCCCGCAGCGGCCCGCGAGGGCCTGCAGGCCCTGCTGCACCTCTATGGCGACGTGAAGGTGCTCGACGAAGCCGCACACGCCCTGCAGGGCACGCCCGCGGTCCAGGCCGCGCTCGACCACATGCGCTGGCTCGCAGCGCAGCTCGGCGACGCACCGGTGAGCTTCGACCTGGCCGACCTGCGCGGCTACGCCTACTACAGCGGCGTGCGTTTCGGCATCTACGCCGAGGGCGCGGCCGACTCGCTGGCCCGCGGCGGCCGCTACGACGAGGTGGGCGCGGTGTTCGGCCGCAACCGGCCGGCGGTGGGCTTCAGCCTCGACGTGCGCGAGCTGGTCGGCGTGCTGCCGGCACGGCCGCTGCGCGCGGCCATCCGCGCGCCCTGGAGCGACGCCGATGCGAGCCTGCGCGCCGCCATCGCCGCGCTGCGCGGCCAGGGCGAGACCGTGGTCTGCGTGCTGCCGGGCCACGACAGCGAGATCGACGAGTTCCACTGCGACCGCGAACTCGTGCAGCGTGCCGGCCGATGGCACGTGCAGCCCATCTGATTCTTCTTTTCCAAGCGATACATCATGAGCGTGACTACCGGACGTAACGTCGTCGTCGTCGGCACCCAGTGGGGCGACGAGGGCAAGGGCAAGCTGGTCGACTGGCTGACGGAAAGCGCGCAAGGCGTCGTCCGTTTCCAGGGCGGCCACAACGCGGGCCACACGCTGGTCATCAACGGCGTGAAGACCGCGCTGCACCTGATTCCGAGCGGCATCATGCGGCCCGGCGTCACCTGCTACATCGGCAACGGCGTGGTGCTCTCGGCCGCCAAGCTCTTCGAGGAGATCGAGGGGCTGGAGAAGGCCGGCGTCGAGGTGCGTTCGCGCCTGCGCGTGTCCGAGGCCTGCCCGCTGATCCTGCCCTTCCACGCCGCGCTCGACGTGGCGCGCGAGGCCTACCGCGAGAAGGGCGGCATCGAGAAGATCGGCACCACCGGCCGCGGCATCGGGCCGGCCTACGAAGACAAGATCGCGCGCCGCGCACTGCGCGTGCAGGACCTGAAGCACCCCAAGCGATTCGCCGAGAAGCTCAAGGTGCTGCTGGACCTGCACAACCACGTGCTCACGCAGGTGTTGAGCGCGCCTGCCGTCGACTACGACATGGTCTACGACGAGGCCATGAAGCACGCCGAGCTGCTCAAGCCCATGATCGCCGACGTCTCGCGCGAGCTGAACGAGGCGCATCGCAACGGTGCCAACCTGCTGTTCGAAGGCGCGCAGGGCACGCTGCTCGACGTCGACCACGGCACCTACCCCTACGTCACGTCGAGCAACTGCGTGGCCGGCAACGCGGCCGCCGGTTCGGGCGTCGGCCCGGGCATGCTGCACTACGTGCTGGGCATCACCAAGGCCTACTGCACGCGCGTGGGCGGCGGCCCGTTCCCGACCGAACTGGACTGGGAGAAGCCCGGCACGCCGGGCTACCACATGAGCACCGTGGGCGCCGAGAAGGGCGTCACCACCGGCCGCTCGCGCCGCTGCGGCTGGTTCGACGCCGCACTGCTCAAGCGTTCGGCGCAGGTCAACGGCCTGTCGGGCCTGTGCATCACCAAGCTCGACGTGCTCGACGGCCTCGACAAGCTCGAACTGTGCACGGGTTACGAGCTCGACGGCGAGCACATCGACATCCTGCCCCTGGGTGCCGACGAGATCGAGCGCTGCGTGCCGGTCTACGAGACCATGGAAGGCTGGAGCGACAGCACCGTTGGCGTGACGCAGTACGACAAGCTCCCGGTCAATGCCCGCCTGTACCTGCAGCGCATCGAGCAGGTCACTGGCGTGCCCATCGCCATGATCTCCACCAGCCCGGACCGCGACCATACGATCATGATGCGGCATCCGTACCTGGCGGATTGAAAGCGTCCGGAAGACGGACAGCCGAACGCAGAAGGCGCAAAAGTGACGAAGAAAACGCAGAGAAAACCTTTTTGATTTTCTCTTCTGCGCCCTTTGCGGAACCTTTGCGCCCTCTGCGTTCGGCTGTCCGATTTTTCGAGCCATATCGACCCGAAACGCCCACCCCACCTGCGCCACCAGCTATCAAATCAGGAGCAAACGCCCCATGTTGACCGAAGACGGCAAGCACCTTTACGTCAGTTATGACGAGTACCACAACCTGATCGAGAAGCTTGCGATCAAGGTGCACCAGTCGGGTTGGGAGTTCGACAACATCCTGTGCCTGGCGCGCGGCGGCATGCGGCCCGGCGACGTGCTCTCCCGCATCTTCGACAAGCCGCTGGCCATCATGTCGACCAGCTCCTACCGCGCCGAGGCCGGCACGGTGCAGGGCCACCTCGACATCGCCCACTACATCACCACGCCCAAGGGCGAGATCGCGGGCAAGGTGCTGCTGGTCGACGACCTGGCGGACTCGGGCCACACGCTCAACGCCGTGGTCGAACTGCTCAAGACCAAATACGCGCCCATCACCGAGCTGCGCAGCGCGGTGCTGTGGACCAAGGGCCTGTCGAGCTTCACGCCCGACTATTCGGTGGAATTCCTGCCCACCAACCCGTGGATCCACCAGCCCTTCGAGGGCTACGACAACATGACGCCGGCCAAGCTGCTGTCGAAGTGGTCGGTTTGAAACCACTTTCGCCGACGATGGAAAAAGCCGCTCCTTCGAGCGGCTTTTTTTATGGGTCCTGGTGGCGGTGCGCGGAGCCTAGGGGGCCGCGGCCTCCGCCATCCTTCGCATCGCCGCGCACAGCGGGCTCGCCGCGTCCTCGAAGCCGTGGATCGCGCTCAGGTGATCGGCGCCCGGCTGAGGCATCAGCTCGCCGGTGTTGCCCGCGGCGTGCCATGCCTCGAGCATGCGCGTGGACTGCTGCTCGAAGGCTGGCTGCTCGCGCTCGCCCCAGGTCAGCACCACTGGCGTGCGGCAGGGCCGCACGAAACTGAGCGGCGTGTTGCGCAGCACGATGCCGTCGTCCAGCTGGATGGCCGGCTGCAGGTAGCTGTAGCGCAGCGGTGCGATGTCGTAGAGGCCGCTGACCAGCACCGCGCCGGCGAAGGGGTCGTCCGGCAGCCCGTACTGCGCCTGCCAGGGCGTGTTCAGCAGCATCGCGCCCAGGTGGCCTCCCGCCGAGTGGCCGCCGATCACCACGCGGCGCGGGTCGCCGCCATGCTCGCCGATGTTCCGCAGCACCCAGGCGGCTGCGGCACGCACCTGGCGCACGATCTCGTCGAGCGTCACCACCGGGCACAGCGCGTAGTCGACCAGTACGATGGTGAAGTCCATCGCATGCGGGCCGAAGGCCACCTGGGCGAAATCGCGCGCGGCGTTGGCGCGCCAGTAGCCGCCATGGATGAAGAAGAAGACCGGCGCGCCGGGCCGCCGGGCGGGCACGATGTCGACGGTCTCGGCCAGCGTCGGGCCATACGGCACGCCGGCGCTGTAGGGCAGCTCGCGCTGGGCCTGGGCGCTGCGCTGCGCCTGGCGCTGCGCGGCGGCATCGACGTCCGCCACACGCAGGCGCGGGTTGTAGGCTTCGTCGATCGCCTGCAGGCTCTCGAAACCATGGGGCAGGGGCAAAGGCATGCGCCCATTGTGCCGTGCGGCATGAAGGCCACGGGCGAGGCGCGCCGTTCATCCGGGCTAGGATCGCCGCATGACGAAGCCCTCGACCGACCTGATCCACCACCCTTACATCCCGCCCGACACCTTCGACGCGCCGCAGCCCGGCGTCTTCAAGGCGTCGACCGTCTTTTTCAAGGACGTGGCGGCGATGCGGGCACGGGACTGGCGCTCCAAGGTGGGCTACACCTACGGGCTGCACGGCACGCCCACCACCTTCACGCTCGAGGAACGCCTCGCGACGCTCGAGGGCGGCACCGAATGCCTGCTGGTGCCCAGCGGGCTCGCGTCGATCGCGCTGACGGACTTCGCGCTGCTCAAGCGCGGCGACGAGGTGCTCATTCCCGACAACGCCTATGGCCCCAACAAGGCGCTGGCCACCGGCGAGCTGGCCAATTTCGGCATCACGCACCGGCTCTACGACGCGATGAACGCGGCCGACCTGGCGGCGAAGATTTCCGAGCGCACCCGCCTCGTGTGGGTGGAGGCGCCCGGCTCGGTGACGATGGAGTTCCCCGACCTGTTCGCGCTGGTCGCCGCCTGCCGCGCGCGCGGCGTGCTCGTGGCGCTCGACAACACCTGGGGGGCGGGCCTGGCCTTCGACCCCTTCGACCTGGCCGGCAGCGGGGAGGGCGTCGATATCTCCGTGCACGCGCTGACCAAGTACCCGAGCGGCGGCGGCGACGTGCTGATGGGCAGCGTGGTGACGCGCGATCCGGCGCTGCACCTGAAGCTCAAGCTCACCCACATGCGCATGGGCTACGGCGTCGGCGCGAACGACGTCGAGGCCGTGCTGCGATCGCTGCCCAGCCTGCCGCTGCGCTATGCGGCGCACGACCGCGCGGCCCGCGACCTGGCCCACTGGCTGGCCGAGCGCGAGGAAGTGGCGCAGGTGCTGCACCCGGCACTCGAAGGCTCGCCGGGCCATGCGCACTGGAAGGCGCTGTGCGGCGCGAACGACCTGGCGGCCGGACTGTTCTCCATCGTCTTCCACGAGCGCTACGGCACCGAATCGGTCGACCGTTTCTGCGACAGCCTGCAGCTCTTCAGGCTGGGCTATTCCTGGGGTGGTCCGACCAGCCTCGTGGTGCCCTACGACATCGGCCTGATGCGCGACGCCTCGGTCGCGCGCTGGCCGCACAAGGGCACGCTGGTGCGCTTTTCCGTCGGTCTGGAGGACGTGGACGACCTGCGCGCCGACCTCGCGCAGGCGCTGGCGCGGCTCTGAGCGCGGCGCCGCGGCCCGCGTAGGCGGGCCCGGTTTTATCGCTTACATTGCACCGCAGGGCGGCCCCGCTTCCAGGGGCACATCGACACAGGAGCCAAAGTGGCCACACCCAACTACGGATACGAGAAGCGCCAGAAGGAGCTCGCCAAGAAGAAGAAGAAGGAAGAAAAACTGCGCGCCAAGGCCGAACGCAAGCTCAATCCGGGCAGCACCGAGGGTGCGGACGGCGACGCCGCTTCCCCCGAGCAGGATGCGCCCGCCACCCCGGGAGAGCCGCCCAAGGACGACTGAATGCCGCCCGGCCGCAGACCTCGGGTCGGGCCGACAAGGACATGCAACCGCTGCTGGCCAGGCCAGCAGCGGTTTTTTTGTGTGTCAACGGTTTCGGCTCGCCGGGAGTGGCGCGTGCCGCGGCGTGCTCAGCGTGCGGACTGGATCAACTTGCGCAGCTCCGGCCAGACGTTGTCCAGCATGCGCGGCTGCGCCACGGCGAGCGGGTGGATGCGGTCGGCCTGGAACAGGCTCGCCGCGTCGGGCGCGTCGGCCACGTTCTTGAGCAGGAAGGGCACCAGCGCCGACTTCGTGGCCGCAGCCACCTTCGGGAACACCTCGCCGAAGCGGCGCGTGTAGTCGTTGCCATAGTTGGGCGGCACCTGGATGCCCACCAGCAGCACCTTGGCGCCGACGGCCTGCGAGGCCTTGGCCATCTGTGTCAGGTTGTCCTCGGTGCTGGGCAGCGGCAGCCCGCGCAGTGCGTCGTTGGCGCCCAGCTCCAGCACCACGATGTCGGGCTTGTGCTGCGCCAGCAGGCCCGGCAACCGCGCACGGCCGCCCGAGGTGGTGTCGCCACTGATGCTGGCGTTGACCACGCCGGCCGTCACCTTCTGCTCGGCCAGGCGTTTCTGCAGCAGCGGCACCCAGCCGTCGCCGCGCTTGAGGCCGTACTCGGCCGAGAGCGAGTCGCCCACCACCAGGATCAGCGGCCGCGCGGGCGCAGGGGCCGCGGGCGCCTGCGCCCACGCAGAAGACCCCACGGCGCCGGCCGCCACCGCGGCGAACAGGCCATGCAGGCTAAAGTCACGTCGATTCATCCAGCCGATCACTTGCATCCTTTCATGTCTTCCAGCCCCGCTTCCGCATCGCCGATCGTCAGCGTCGAGCATGTGTTCAAGTCCGTCACCGATTCGGCGGGCACGCTGGACATTCTGCGCGACATCGATTTCACCCTCGGCGCGCGGGAAACCGCCGCCATCGTCGGCGCCTCGGGCTCGGGCAAGAGCACGCTGCTGTCCATCGTGGCAGGGCTGGACGTGCCCTCGCGCGGCACCGTGCGCATCGCGGGCGACGACCTCTTCGCCATCGACGAGGACGAGCGCGCCGCGCTGCGTGCCAGACAGATCGGTTTCGTGTTCCAGAGTTTCCAGCTGCTGGGCAACCTCACCGCGCTGGAGAACGTGATGCTGCCGCTGGAGCTGGCCGACCGTCGCGATGCGCGCAAGGCCGCCACCGAGATGCTCGGCCGCGTCGGCCTGGGCCAGCGCCTGTCGCACTACCCCAAGGTGCTGTCGGGTGGCGAGCAGCAGCGCGTGGCGCTGGCGCGCGCCTTCGTCGTGCAGCCGCAGCTGCTGCTGGCCGACGAGCCCACCGGCAGCCTGGACTTCGCCACCGGCGAGCAGGTGATGCGGCTGATGTTCGACCTCAACCGCGAGCTGGGGACCACGCTCGTGCTGGTCACGCACGACCGCGGCATCGCGGCCCAGTGCGAACGCCGCATCACCATCGAGGCGGGCCGCGTCGCCAGCAACGAGGTTTCCAAGTCAAATTGGCCCGAAGCGCCCGTGGATGGGGCGCAGGCAGCTATCAATTCCGTAGCGCCTTGAGGCACGAAGCACCACACACCCCATGAGCCGACCGCCCCCCGACGCCATCGCCGCCCTGGAACGCGGCGACCTCATCGATGCCATCAAGCGCACGCGCGAGGCGACCGGCCTGGGCCTCAAGGAGTCGAAGGAGCTGGTCGAGCGTTATGCGAACGGCGAGGCCGGCGTCGACACCACGGAGGACGCAGACGACTTCGAGAACCTGCTGCAGGGCCATCCCACCCCCGCATCGGCGCTGCCCGCTGCGGCGCGCGCCGCGCTGCAGCGCGGGCAGGTGGTCGAGGCCGTCAAGCGCACGCGCGAAGCCACGGGCCTGGGCCTGAAGGAGGCGAAGGACCTGGTCGACGCGGCGCGCGCGGCCGACGGGTCCGTGCCTGGCCTGGCGGCCGCTGGCGCCACCTTCGACCCGATGCACGAGCCGGGCCGCGTGCGAGGCACGGGCGCCAGGGGCGCGCTCATCGTGGTCGTGCTGCTGTGTGCGCTGCTGGCCCTGTGGGCCGTTTTCGCCCGGTGATGCCGGAGCCAGGAGACGCAAGCCGCATGCATCCGCTGCCGCCCGACGCCCGGGCCGCCGTCCGCCATGGCGACCTGATGAAAGCCATCGAGCTGACCGGCGCGGCCACCGGCATGGACCTGGGCGCCAGCATGCAGGCCGTGGTGGCCCATGCCACCGAAGAGGGCGTGCAGGGGCCCGATGCCTTCGACCGGCTGCTCGCCGGAGATGCCGCGTCGCCGGCGCCCGAGCCCGCTCGGGTCCGCCACCTCAGCGTCACCACGACGACGACCACCGTGAATGGCCGCACGGTCTCGCGGACGGTCTCGCGCAGCGAAGTCCCGCATTCCTCCGACGCATGGGTCCGCCGGCACACGGGGCGGGCCATCGCCATCGCCGCGGCGGTGGTCGTGGCGGTGATCGCCATGGGCTTGCTGTACGAGCTGGCGCGCGGCTTCCTCGACCAACGATGATCGTTCCTGCCTACTGGGCCGAAGGCCGCTTCCAGCAACGTGTCGACGGCCGGCAGATCACCGTGCGGCGCTTCGGCTGGTCCGACGAAAGCCCGGCCGCCGCGCAGGCCCATGCCGACGCGCGCACGCGCGAGGCCTTCGGGCGCATCGCCGCGGGCGAGGCGCTGGAACGCCGCGAGCGCAAGGCTGGCTACAACGGCGCGCACGGCCTGCCGATCCGCGAGGAGATCGTCGAGCGCCATGGTGATGCCGTGGTCACCCGCAACAGCTACGGTGCGCGCTGCCTGAACACGCCCGACGTGCTTTTCGTGGACGTCGATTTCGACCAGCCGCCCGTCGGCTCGCCGCTGCTCGTCGTCATCGGCGCGGCGGTCCTCGGCGGCGGCGTGGCGGGCTATGCGGCGAAGTCGTGGCTGGCGGCGCTGGTCGCTTTTCTCGGCGTGCTGTCGGTGGGCCTGTGGCGCATCCGCACCGAGAAGGCGAAGGTCGGACGCTCGCCGCGCGACCCGCTGCTGGCGGTGCGCGCGCGCATCGACCGCTTCATCCACCAGCACCCCGACTGGCACCTGCGGCTGTACCGCACGCCGGCCGGGCTGCGCGCGCTGGCCATGCACCGCACCTTCGCACCGGGCGAGACGGCGGTCGCCGACTGCTTCCAGGCGTTGGGCGCCGATACGGTGTATGCCCGCATGTGCCGCAACCAGAACTGCTTTCGCGCCCGCGTGAGCGCCAAGCCCTGGCGCATCGGCATCGCCGACCACCTGCGCCCACGCCCCGGCGTGTGGCCGGTGGCGCCCGAACGCCGGCCCGAGCGCGAAGCCTGGGTCGCGCGCTACGAGTCGGCGGCGGCGCGCCACGCGGCCTGCGCCTTCGTCGGCGCGGTGGGCGCGACGGGCCGCACCACCTTCGAGACGCAGGCGCTGTGCGCGGTCCACGACCGCCTGTGCCAAGCCGAGAGCGGGCTGCCCATCGCCTGACACCGGCGCCGGCAGCCTACACGGGGCGAGCAGGCGCTGCCTCGATAATCGGCCGCGATATGGCTTCCTCCCCCAAAGTGATCTTCGGCTTCCACGCCGTCGGCGTGCGGCTCAAGACCGCACCGGCCTCGGTGATCGAGGTGCTCTTCGATGCGAGCCGTCGCGATGCGCGCATGAAGCAGTTCATCACCCGCGCACAGGAGGCCGGCGTGCGCCTCATCGAGGCCGACGGCATCCGCCTGGCCAAGCTGGCCGGCAGCCACGGTCACCAGGGCGTGGCCGCGCGCGTGGAGGCCGTCGCCCAGACCCATTCGCTGGACGACCTGCTCGACGGCCTGGAGGCCGCCGGCACCGTGCCGCTGCTGCTGGTGCTCGACGGCGTGACCGATCCGCACAACCTCGGCGCCTGCCTGCGCGTGGCCGACGGCGCGGGTGCCCATGCCGTCATCGCGCCCAAGGACCACGCCGCCGGCATCAACGCCACCGTGGCCAAGGTGGCCAGCGGCGCGGCCGAGACGGTGCCGTACTTCATGGTCACCAATCTCGCGCGCACGCTGAACGAATTGAAGGAGCGCAACATCTGGTGCGTGGGCACCAGCGACGACGCACCCGGCACGCTGTACCAGTGCGACTTCAGGCGCCCCCTGGCGCTGGTGCTCGGTGCCGAGGGGCAGGGCATGCGCCAGCTCACGCGCAAGACCTGCGACGAACTGGTCAGCATTCCGATGGCCGGCGCCGTCGAGAGCCTGAACGTCTCCGTCGCCAGCGGCGTGTGCCTGTACGAAGCCCTGCGGCAGCGCCAGACCATCCCGGCCTGAGCGTCACACCGACGCACTAAGATCCAACCCACATCCAGCAGCGGGAGCATTGAGAACCATGGAGCACGATCCCATCGACGGCCTGAAGATCACCGACAAGCTGGTCTTCGATCTGCAACTGGCGCTGTACCTCGACCTCATCGCCGTGCTCGAGCGCGCGGGCGCCGTGAGCTACCGGCAGATGGCCGCGCGCGTGCTCAACCTCAGCCTGATCGCACAGAACGACGGCGACCAGCCGCTGGCCAACGTGCTCGAAGGCATTGCCGGCGGCTTCGCGAGCCAGGAGAACGGCCTGTCGCTCGGCGTGCTCAAGGCCGCGAGCGAACTGCGCAACGACGAGGCGCTGGGCGACATCCCTTCGCGGCCGGAAGGGCTCTGAGCGGCGCGAACGGCCGCACTTGCGCGATCGTGTGCGCTCAGCCCTGCTGCGCGGCACCCGAGCCGAAGAGTTCCACCACCGTACTCCTCAGCCAGCGATTGGCCGCTTCCTGGTGGAAGCGTGCGTGCCAGTGCTGCCGCACGGCAAAACCCTCGACGGGAACGGGACAGCGGAACACAGACAGGCCGTTGGCCTTGGCCAAGGTCTCGCCGATGTGCCGCGGCAGCGTGGCAATCAGGTCGGTGCTGCGGATGATGGCGCCCAGGCCGAGAAAGCCCGGCAGTTCCAGCACCACGTCGCGTTCGATGCGCGCGCGCGCCAGTGCCTGATCCAGCAGCTGTGCGCCCGTGCCCGCCGCCGTGGTGACGTGGCCCTCGGCCCTGTACTGCCTGACGCCCAGCCGGCCCCGCAGCCGGGGATGGTGCGCATTGGCCAGGCAGATCCAGTCCTGCTCGTAGAGCTGCTGCTGAAACACGCCGCGGCCCAGCCAGGGCACGTAGCCGATGGCCAGGTCCGCCTCGCCCGACTCCAGCGCCCGCTCGGTGTTGCCATCGATGCGGGCCGCCTCCAGCCGCACGCCAGGCGCCTGCGCCCGCACGTGCGCCAGCAGGCGAGGCAGCAGGGCCACATGGCTGGCATCGGTCATGCAGATGCGAAAGCGCCGACGGGCGGTCGCGGCGTTGAAGTCAGGCTCCCATGAGGTCAGCCGTCGCACCGACTCCAGCGCATCGCGGCAGGGGCCGATGAGTGCGTCCGCCTGCGGCGTGGGCGCCATGCCGCCCGGCGTGCGCACGAACAGCGGGTCCTTCAGGTGCGCGCGCAGCCGGTTCAGCCAGATGCTGACCGTCGGCTGGCTCTGCCCCAGTTGCTCCGCGACCCGAGTGACGCTGCGGGCGTCGTAGAGCAGGTCGAAGAGCTGCAACAGCTTCAGCTCGGGCAGATCGGAGGTGGCCATCCCCTATATTGCCTCACGCAATGAAGCTATTGCAATCATTGCATTGCCGGCACGGAGGAGGCTGCCTATCGTCACGGCTCCTCAAGGAGACAAAGTGAAGATTGCGATCCTGGGTGCGGGTGCACTCGGCTGTGCCATCGGCGCCGCGCTGACCGAGGCGGGCCATGAAACCTGGTTGATCAACCGCTCGCCCGCCCATGTCGAAGCCATGCAGCGCGCCGGCCTGCGCGTGGACGACGCCGCCGGCACGCGCCAGGTGGCGGTCAAGGCGGCCACGGCGGCCAGGGATGCCGGCCTGGTGGACCTGGTCGTCGTGCTGGTCAAGTCCTTCCACACCGAAACGGCCATGCGAGGTGCCCTCGACCTGGTGGGGCCGCAGACGGTCGTGCTCTCCCTGCAGAACGGCCTCGGGCACGAAGACCTGCTGGCCGACATCGTGGGACGCGAACGCCTGCTGGCCGGCAAGACCTATGTCGGCGGCGTGATGCGCGGCCCAGGCCACATCCAGTCCGGCGTGGCGGGCAAGGCGACCTACATCGGCGAGCTGGACGGCCGGCGCACCGCGCGCGTGGAGGCGGTGGCCGCCGCCTTCAACGCCGCGGGCGTGGAGACCATCGTCAGCGACAACATCCTCGGCACCATGTGGGACAAGCTGCTGGTGAACGTGGCCACGGGCGCCATCACCGGCATCACCCGGCTGACCTACGGCCAGCTCTATGACGAGCCGCTGCTCAAGACCACGGCGCTGGCTGCGGTGCAGGAGGCCATCGATGCGGCGCAGGCGGCCGGCGTGCGGCTCTCGATGACCGAGCCCGAGCAGGCGTGGACGCTGGCCTCGGCGGGACTGCCCGCCACCTTCAAGACCTCGATGCTGCAGAGCCTGGAGAAGGGCTCGGTGACGGAGGTCGACTTCATCAACGGCTCGGTCGTGCGCTGGGGCCGGCGCCACGGCGTGCCCACGCCGGTCAACGCGACGCTGGTGGCCTGCATCAAGGGCATCGAGCGCGCCATGGCCGACAAGACAACCCAGGAGACCCCCGCATGATCCATCCCAAGAAAGCCTACCTGGAGCACGTTGCCATCTGGGTCAGGGACATCCACTGGCACATCGATTTCTTCCAGCAGGTGTTCGGCATGGGCATGCGGGAAGTGGACGGTCCCGCCGAAGCCCCCCGCCAGTACTGGACGCTGGGCGGCCTGCAGTTCATCCACGACCCGGACCACGAGGCACCCGAGGGGCGCCTGGCCCACCTGGGCGTGATGTGCGAGGACCAGGAAGCGGCGCTCGCGGCGGCCCGGGCCTTCGGCGTGACCGAGATGCCGCAGGGGCCCAACTGGCTGCGCCTGCCCGACGGGCTCGCGATCGAATTCATCCAGGCCAAGCCGGCCTCGTGCGTCGCCCAGGCCCTGTCCATCGATCCCCGCGCCAAGGCCTGACCATGAGCATCACCGAAAAGTACTGGGACGACGCCCGCGAAGGCGACGAGTGCGTCAGCCCGAGCTACACCGTCACCAAGGAACGCATCCTGGCGTACGCCGACCTGACCGGCGACCACACGCCCGTCCACGTGGACGAGGCGTATGCCAACGCCAGCCATTTCGGCTGCATCGTTGCGCACGGCCTGTTCGGCCAGTCGATCGCCGATGGCCTGAAGACGCAGAGCGACTACCGCTTCCTGCCCGGCATGTCCCTGGGCTGGACCTGGGACTTCCTGCTGCCGATCAAGGTCAACGACGTGCTCCACGTGAAGTTCCGCGTGGGCAGCATGCGCGCCAGCAAGAGCAAACCCGGTTGGGGCATCGTGGTGCTGCCGTCGGAGCTGATCAACCAGCACGGGCAGGTGGTGCAGCGCGGCGAGCACCGCCTGATGGTTCCCCGCCGGCCGGGAGCGCAATGATGCAGGCCCGCCCCCTCGAAGGCATTCGCGTCATCGACTACAGCCACTTCCTGGCCGGCCCCTATGTGGGCCGCTGCCTGGCGGCGCTGGGCGCGGAGGTGATCAAGGTCGAGCGGCCGGGCAGCGGCGACGCCGGCCGGCAGCACGCCACCGTGCTCGACGACCAGCAGAGCGGCTACTTCCTGCAGCTGAACATGGGCAAGCAGGGCGTGAGCGTCAACATGAAGGACCCGCGCGGCAAGGACTTCATGTAGCGCCTGTGCGACTCGGCCGACGTGTTCATCGAGAACTACCGCCCCGGCGCGCTGGACCGGCTGGGCCTGGGCCATGCCGAGCTGTCGGCACGCAACCCGGGCCTGGTGTACTGCTCCATCTCGGCCTACGGCCACACGGGGCCCGACGCGCACCGCGCAGGCTTCGGCCTCATCGCCGAAGCCAAGAGCGGCATCATGCAGATGGTGGGTACGCCGGGCGAGGCGCCGCCACTGCTGCGCATCTCGCTGGGCGACATGTACACCGGCATCCACGCCGTGGCGGCCATCAATGCCGCGCTGCTCGGCCGCGTGAAGAGCGGCAAGGGCCAGCACATCGACATGGCGCTGTACGACACGCTGGTGTCGATGCACGAGTACGCCGTGCAGTGCTACACGCTCGGCGGCGTGCTGCCGGCGCAGACGGGTCACGACATGCCCACGTCCACGCTCTACGGTGTGTTCCGCGCGGCCGACGGTGATCTGGTGATCGCCGCGCAGGTGGACGATGCCTGGAAGCGCTTTGCCGCGCTGGTGGAGCAGCACGGCGGCCCGCCAGGCTTCGGCAGCGACGCGCGTTTCCACGACAGCGGGGGCCGCAATGCCCATCGCGAGGCGATCCTGGCCGTGGTCAAGCCCTGGGTGGCGGCGCGGCCGGTGGCCGAGGTGCTGCGCCTGCTGGACGGCATCGACGTGCCCAGCGCCAAGGTGCAGCGCATCGACGAGGTGATGGCCGATCCGCAGATCCAGGCCCGTGGGATGGTGGTGGAACAGCAGCATCCGCGACTGGGAACGCTGCGCCTGCCGAACCTGCCTTTCCGCTTTTCCGACTGCGACACCACCATCCACCAGGTGGCCCCCGACCTGGGCCAGCACAACGCCCAGGTGGCGCAGGCCCTGGGCTTCTCGCCCGCCGAGATCGATGCCATGCAGACCGATGGCGTGCTCTTCTCCCGCTGAGGATTCCCGATGACCGACAGCTACGCCGTGATCGGCAACCCGATCGGCCACACCAAGTCGCCCCTGATCCATGGCCGGTTCGCGCAGCAGACCGCGCAGGACCTGCGGTACACCGCGATCGAGGGGCCGCTCCAGCCCGAAGGCGCGTTCGCCGGTGTGGTCCGGTCCTTCATCGCCGAGGGCGGCAAGGGCCTGAACGTCACCGCGCCCTTCAAGCTGCAGGCCTTCGCCCTGGCTGACGAGCTGAGCGACCGGGCCCGCATGGCCGGCGCCGTGAACGCGCTGAAGTTCGTGGACGGACGCATCCTGGCCGAGAACTTCGACGGCATCGGTCTGCTGCGCGACATCGCGGTGAACCTGAAACGTCCGTTGGCCGGCCGTCGCGTGCTGCTGCTGGGCGCCGGCGGTGCCGCACGCGGTGCCCTGCTGCCTTTCGTGGAGGCGGGGCCCAAGGAACTGGTCATCGCCAACCGAAGCGTGGCCAAGGCGGAGGCCCTGGTCGAGCAGGTGCGTGGCCAGGGCGGGCCGGTGCGCGCCTGCGGCTACGACGACCTGGCGGCCGATGGCGCCTTCGACCTGGTGGTGAATGCGACCTCGGCCAGCCTCACGGGCGCCTTGCCGCCCGTGCCCGCGACCGTCTTCCAGGCGGATGGACTGGCCTATGAGCTGGCCTACGGCAAGGGCCTCACGCCCTTCCTGAAGGTGGCCAGCGATGCCGGCGTCCGCCAGTTGGCCGACGGCGTGGGCATGCTGGTGGAGCAGGCGGCCGAGGCCTTCGAATGGTGGCGCGGGGTGCGTCCGCAGACCCGTGCCGTCATCGAGCAACTGACGGTGCCGCTCCGATGAACGCGTCCACGGCCTCCGCTGGTGCACCGCACGCTCGGAAGAGGGTGCTGATGCTGCATGGCATCAACCACAACATGTTCGGCAAGCGCGACCCGGCGCAGTACGGCACCGTGACGCTGGCCGACATCGATGCGCGGCTGCAGCGGCTCGCGGATGAACTGGGTGTCGAGGTCGACGCGTACCAGACCAACAGCGAAGCGCAGTTGTGCGAGCGCATCCACCAGGCCTACGAGGAAAAGCGTGACGCGGTGCTCATCAACGCCGGCGCCTGGACGCACTACAGCTATGGCATCCGCGATGCGCTGGCGATCCTGACCTGCCCGGTGGTCGAGCTGCACATGTCCAACATCCATGCCCGCGAGGCCTTCAGGCACCACTCCGTGTTCGCGGACATCGTGACGGGGCAGATCAGCGGCTTCGGCGTCGACAGCTACGAGCTGGCGTTGCGGGCCGTGGTGCTGCGCCTGCGCGCGGCCGCGGTGTGAGCGCGACTGGGCGCGGCGCGCACGCCGCGCGCCGGCTCAGTCGGCCTTGAAGCCCGTGGCCTTCACGGCCTTGCCCCACGTCATGGTGTCGCTGTCGATGATGCGCGCGAACTCCTGCGCCGTGGTGCCGGTCACGCCGAAGCCGGCGTCTTCCATCCTGGCCTTGCCGTCCGGCGACTGCATGGCCTTGCGGATGTCGGCCTCCAGCCTGGCCACGATTTCCGGCGGCGTCTTGGCCGGCGCGACAATGCCGAACCAGGAGTTGAAGACCAGCTGCGGGTAGCCCTGCTCGCGGAAGGTGGGCACGTCGGGCAGGCCGGCGCTGCGGGCCTCGCCGCTGGAGGCGAGCGCAACCAGCTTGCCCGCCTTCACGTTCGGCGTGGCCAGGCCGACGCTGGCGAAGGCGCCCGAGACGTCGCCGCTCATCAGGCCGGCCAGCGCGTCGCCGGTGTTCTTGTAATGCACCGGCTCGGGCTTGATGCCGATGGCGTCGCCGAACAGGTAGGCGCCGAAGTGTCCGGGCGTGCCGGCGCCGAAGGTGCCCATGAACAGGCCCTTCTGCTGGCGCGTCCAGTCGACAAACTCCTTGACGTTCTTGGCCGGCACCTTGGCCGGGTTGACCACCAGCATGAAGTTGCTGGTGACCACCTGGCTCACGGGCACGAAGTCCTTCTTGGGGTCGTAGGGCAGCTTGCTGTAGCTGCTGGGCGCGATGGCGAGCTGCCCGGTCTCGCCGAGCATCAGGGTGTAGCCGTCGGGCTGCGCACGCACCGTCTCGTTGGCGGCGATGAGGCCGCCGGCGCCGGGCTTGTTGTCGACGATCACGCCCAGGTTGCCCCAGCCTTCGGACAGCTTCTGCGCCAGCAGGCGGGCGACGATGTCGGGCCCCGTGCCGGCCGGGAAGCCGACGATGATGCGCACCGGCCGGTTGGGGTAGGGCGCGTTCTGGGCGGCGGCCTGCGATGCGGCCAGCGCGCTGGCCAGGCCCAGCGCGGCGCTGGCGATGAGCGTGAGCGCGCGGCGGCGCGCGCCCGTCGTGGGGGCGTTCGTCATGGTTGTCTCCTCTTGGACTGGAAAAAGCAGGCGCTACAGAACGGTGAAGAAGCGCATCACCACCTGGGCCGGATGGCGGACCCCGACGCCGACGAAAAGGCGCTCGGTGATCCAGCGCAGCGTGGGCGAGCCGGTCTCGAAACTCGGGCTGCAGCGGAAGTAGATCTGCGACGGGTCGACCGGCTCGCCGCGCAGCAGCTTCGCCATGACCTCGGCCGGGGCGGTGCGCACGGCGCGGTTCTGGACGTAGATGCGATCGCCGGCGTCGGTCTCGAGGCCGTAGCGGGCGTCAAGCTCGGAGGCGGTGTCGCTCGCGATGCGCTGGAAGTCCGCGCCGCCGGGCAGCACGCGGGCACGCCAGCCCTCGCCGTGGGCGCTGCCGCCGAGGATGGGCACCACGCGGCGCAGGCCGCCGGGGCCTTCGCCCAGCACCAGCGGCTCGCCCACGTCGACGGCCACGTCGGCGAACCAGGCGAGTTGCGGGATGGCGAGCGGGTCGTTGTCGGCGGGGGGAGAGGACATTCCGCTAGCGTAAGTCCGGTGGCCGGGCCAGGCTGTCATCCGCGAAGATGACGGACTCACCCGCAGTCTGACCCATGCGCACCTGGACCCCCGAACCCGCCACCGAAGGCGCCGAAGCGCTGTTGGCGCGGTGCATGCCGCAGGTGGTGCCGGCGCTGGGCGAGCCGGGTTTCGGCGCCTGCCTGCTCGATGCGATGGCGCAGGCGCTGCCGGTCGGGTCGTTTTCTGTCTACCGCACCGGGCCACGCCCGGCGATCTTCGTCAGCGGCAGCCGCGGTGTGCCGGACACCACGCGCGACTGCTGGCGCGCCTACCTCTCCGGGCCCATCCGCCACGACCGCACGCTGCGCGATGCCGGCGCACCGCCGCTGCGCGTGTGCCACATCACGGCCGGCGAGGTGCCGCCCGAGCACCGCGCCAAGGTGTACGAGGCGCACGGCGTGCTCGAGCGGGTGTCCGTGGTCGAGGATGAGGTGGCGGACGAGGGCGCGCTCTTCGCGGTCAACTTCTACCGCCACATGCACCAGCGCGCATTGAGCGACGCACAGATCGCCGACTTCGGCGCGGCCGGCCGGCTGCTGATGGCGCTGGCGCGCAAACACGTGGCGCTGGTGCGCGCGGACGACGGCGCGAACCTGCGCAGGCGGCTGCTGGCGCGATGCCCCGCGCTCACCCTGCGTGAGCAGGAGGTCTGCCTGCGCCTGCTGCGCGGCATGACGCAGGAGGGCATCGCCGCCGACCTCGGCGTGGCGCTGCCCACGGTCAAGACCTATCGCAACCGCGCCTTCGGCCGGCTGGGCATCCACTTCCGCAGCGAACTGTTCGCGCTGATGCTGCCCGGCGGCCGCGGCCCCGATGATTTGCTATCGAATTGATAGCTGCTCGTGCCCGCTGGGCGGGCGTTGCAGGCACTTTTGGCTTGAAGCGCCTGCACAGATGCTTCAGGACGGGTCCTTGCTGCGCGTGCGCCCCACGGCGCTGAAGATGCCGATGCCCAGCAGGATCAACGCGCCGATGCCGATGTAGACCGAGGGCACGCCCGCGACGGACGCGCCCCAGATGCAGCCGGCCAGGAAGATGATGAAGCCGATCATGTAGAGGGCGAAGGACATGGATCTCTCTCCGTTGAGTCGAAACGGGAGCGAGATTGCCCTGCCGGCGCGGCCGCCGTCGTGCAGCGCGCGCCGCCTTTGCCTGTCGGCCGGTGCCTACCGGCAGGCGGGGCGTCAGTCTTCGGCGCTCGCCGCGTCGAGGCGGGCGATGGTCTCGGCGTCGAGCTTCAGGGTGGCCGCCTTCTCCAGTTCGGCCAGTTGCGCCAGCGATGTGGCGCTCGCGATCGGCGCCGTGATCGAGGGCCGGGCGATCTGCCAGGCGATGGCGATCTGGCCCGGTGCGGCGCCATGGGCCTGGGCGGCCGCGTCCAGTGCGTCCAGGATGCGCAGCCCGCGCGGATTGAGGTACTTGGCCGTCGTGTTGGCGCCGCGCTTGCTCTTGGACGCGTCCTCGGCCGTGCGGTACTTGCCGGTGAGGAAGCCCGCGGCCAGGGCGTAGAAGTTGATCACGCCCACGCCGCGTTCCAGGCACAGCGGCTCCAGCGCCTCCTCGTACACCTTGCGGTCGTACAGGTTGTACAGCGGCTGCAGCGACTCGTAGCGCGGCAGGCCGGCGCGCTCGGCCACGTCGAGCGCCTCGGCCAGGCGCGGCGCCGTGTAGTTGGAAGCGCCGATGGCGCGCACCTTGCCCGCACGGATCAGGTCGGCGAAGGCGCCCAGCGATTCCTCCAGCGGCGTGTCGGTGTCGTCGTCGTGCGACTGGTACAGGTCGATGTGGTCGGTCTGCAGGCGCTTCAGCGACGCGTCGACCGCCTCCTTGATGTAGGCCGCGCGCAGGCCCTTCTTGCCTTCGCCCATCGGCTTGCCGACCTTGGTGGCCAGCACGACGCGGTCGCGCTTGCCGCTCTGGCGCAGCCACTTGCCGATGATGGTTTCCGATTCACCGCCCACATGGCCCGGCACCCAGGCCGAATACACGTCGGCCGTGTCGACGAAGTTGAAGCCGGCGTCCAGCCAGGCGTCGAGCAGGCGGAAGGACATCGCCTCGTCGACCGTCCAGCCGAACACGTTGCCGCCGAAGGCGAGGGGAGAGACTTGCAGGCCGGAGCGGCCGAGGGGCTTGAGTTGCATGGTGTCGTCCTGGATGAGAGCCGGCCAGTGTGCGCCCGCGCGCCGGCGCGTGTGGCCGGCTGCGCCGAAACCCCCGCGCCGCGTTCGGGCGTCGGCCGCGCCGCACCGGGTTCAGACGAAACCCAGCACCCCCAGCAGCGCGCCCGCGCCCAGCAGCCACAGCAGGTGGATGCGCGTGCGCCAGACGACCAGACCCGCCACGGCCGTGAGCAGCCACACGTGCCACGCCGGCCGGCCGGGCGACTGGTTGCTGTTGGACAGCACCCAGCCGGTGGCGATGAGCAGGCCCACCACCACGGGCGCCATGCCCTGCTTGAAGGCGCGCACCTCGCGCCGCGTGCGGTTGTGGTGGGCCCAGCGCGTGGCCAGGTAGGTGAGGGCGGTGCTCGGCAGCATGATGCCGACCATGGTCACGGCCAGGCCCAGCAGGCCCATCGCCCAGGCGTGCGGGCCGGCGCCGATGCCGCCGCTGGCGTTCAGGCCCACGTTCCAGCCCATCAGCCCGACGAAGAGCACGTTGGGCCCGGGCGCGGCCTGCGCGATGGCGACCGACGAATTGAGCTGCGCGGCGGTGAGCCAGTGCTTCTGGTCCACCAGGTAGCGGTGCATGTCGGGCACCGTGGTGATGGCACCGCTGATCGACATCAGCGACAGCAGCATGTACTGCGCCAGCAGGGCCAGCCAGTCGTGCCATTGCATCGAGATCGTCATGCCGGCAGACGCATCCATGTCCACACGCAGGCCGCGCCGCCGACGCACAGCAGCACCCAGCCCAGCGGCACCTGCGCCACGCCGATCAGCCCGAACACCAGCGCCACGATGGCCAGGCACACGCCGAAGCCCAGGGGATGCCGGCGCAGCGGCGGGATGAGCTTGACGCCGGTGGCCGCGATCAGCCCGCCCGACACGGCGCCCATGCCGCGCAGTGCGGCGGCCACCTGCGGGTTGCTGGCGTAGTGGGCGTAGAGCACGGCCAGCGCCAGGATCACGACCAGCGGCACCGTCAGCATGCCGGCCACCGCGGCCGCCGCGCCGCGCAGGCCGAAATGGCGGTCGCCGATCATCAGCGCGAGGTTGATGACGTTGGGGCCGGGCATCACCTGCGCGACCGCCCAGTCCTCCAGGAACTCGTCGGCCGTGAGCCACTTCTTGCGCTCGACCAGCTCGCGCTGCACCACGGCCAGCACGCCGCCGAAGCCCTGCAGTGCCAGGAGGGTGAAGGAGACGAAGAGGTCGCGTGGCGAGCTTGGCTTGGGGCGGCCCGTGTCGGGCGGCATGGGGGCGTGGTCGGGGGCCGGCGGCATGGTCGGCCGATTATGTCGGCGGCGCCCGGTGCGCCGGCTGACCGCGCCGCCGCCTCAGTGCGCGGGCAAGGGCTCGCCCGCGCCGGGCGCCTGCAGCCGCGTCCGCAGCAGCAGGCCGCCCAGCAGGGCGGCGGTGGCCGCGAACAGCGCACCGACGAAGAAGGCCGTCTGGTAGCCGCCGTTGAGGGCCGCCGCCGGTGCCGCGCCGGCCGTGCCAAGCGCAGCCGTGCGGGCCGCCGCCAGGCTGGCCAGCACCGCGAGGCCCAGCGATCCGCCCATCATGAAGGCCGTGTTGACCACGCCCGAGGCCAGGCCTGCGTCGGCCGGCGACACATCGCTCATGGCCGCCAGCAGCATCGGGTTGAAGGCGATGCCCGCGCCCAGGCCCAGCAGCAGCATGCCCGGCAGCACGTCGAGCGCGAAGCTGCCGCCGACGGGCGCCCGGGCGAAGAGCAGCAGCCCGACCATCGCCAGCCCGAGCCCCGCGGCCAGTGGGCGGCGGATGCCGAAGCGCATCACCAGCCGCGCCGACAGGCCCAGCGAGAGCGCCGCCATGATGAGGTTGGCCGGCAGGAAGGCCAGACCCACCTGCATCGGGCTGTAGCCCAGCACCAGCTGCAGGTACAGCGCCGACATGAAGAACCACGCGAACATGCCGGCCGACCACAGCACCCCGGTGATGTTCGACACCGCGACGTTGCGCAGCCGGAACAGCGACAGCGGCACCAGGGGGTGCGCGACACGCGATTCGATGAGCACGAACAGCCCCATCAGCACCACCGCCGCGCCCAGCAGGCCCAGCGTGCGCCCCGAGGTCCATCCGGCCTCGTTGCCGTTGACCACGCCGTACACCGCCAGCATGAGCGAGAGCGTCACCGTGACCGCGCCGCCGACGTCGAGCCGGCCGGGCGCCTGCTCGGCACGCGAGTGGGGCAGCAGCGCCACGCACAGCGCGTACACCGCCACGCCGATCGGCAGGTTCACCAGGAAGATCCAGTGCCAGCTCAGCGTGCTGGTGAGCAGGCCGCCCAGCAGCACGCCGATGCTGCCGCCGCCCGCGCACACGAAGCCGTACACGCCCATGGCCTTGGCGCGCTCGGCCGGTTCGCGAAACAGGTTCATGATCAGCGAGAGCGA
Organism: Comamonadaceae bacterium ALPHA2B; assembly: GCA_005503065.1. Taxonomy (GTDB): domain Bacteria; phylum Pseudomonadota; class Gammaproteobacteria; order Burkholderiales; family Burkholderiaceae_C; genus Xenophilus. The sequence continues at coordinate 197,041 of SCOE01000002.1, read as the reverse complement.
CACGGCCGAGACCACCGCGCCGCCCAGCCCCTGCACGGCGCGTGCCGCGATCAGCAGCCATTGCGAACGGGACAGCCCGCAGGCGAGCGAAGCCAGCGTGAACAGCACCAGCCCGGCCAGGAAGAGGCGTCGATGGCCGTACAGGTCGCCCAGCCGCCCGCCCAGCAGCAGGAAGCCGCCGAAGGTCAGCATGTAGGCGTTGACCACCCAGACCAGCGAGGTCTCGGTGAAGCCGAGGTCGGCGCGGATCGAGGGCAGGGCGACGTTCACGATCGTGGTGTCGAGCACGATCATCAGCACGCCCAGGCACAGCACCATCAGCGCCAGCCAGCGGCGGCGCGAATCGGAGTCAGCCGTCATGGCAGTTCCATTCCAAAAAAAAGCGGCCCGCAGGCCGCGGTGAGGAGCGAGGTGCTCAGGCCGGCGGGTTCCCGGTATCGGTGATGACCATCCAGTTGACGCCGAATCGGTCGGCGACCATGCCGAAGGACGAAGAGAAGAAGGTCTTGATGAGCGGCTGTTGCACCGTGCCGCCGTCGCTCAGTGCGTCGAACACCTTCTTCGTCTCGGCGTCGCTCGGGTAGCTCAATGACAGCGACACGCCCTTGAACTCCGGCTTGCCGGAATTCATGCCGTCGGAGCACATGATGCGCGCGCCACCGACCAGCAGGCTGGCGTGCATCACCTTTTCCGGATCGGCCTGCATGGGGCCGCAGCCTTCTGCGGCGCCGGCGTTGGGGTCGGGCGGGGCGTCCTTGAAGCGCATCAGCATCTCGACTTCGGCACCGAGCGCCTGCTCGTAGAACGCGATGGCCTCCTCGGCGCGGCCTTCGAGGAAGAGGTAGGGCTGGATCAGCATGGGGGCTCCTTTGGGCAGGCGGGTTGCAGATCGGCGGTGGTTTGTGTACGCCGTCCACAAACAATAGCAGGATCGATGGGCGGCGTCCATCGCACGGCCGTCACGAGCGGAAAATTCGCGTCGAATGCCCGGCGCTGCCGATCCGTCCGCGCACTGGCGCTGAACCGCGGATGCTCGCTCGTGTCCAATGCGCCCATGACCGCTTCCCGCCGCACCCGCGCATCGCGCGCGCCACTCGCCCCCACGCCCAAGCCCGACGCCCTCGTTGCGCCCCGGCCGGTCGTCGCTTCTCCCGACGAGGCCGCCGCCGCGGCCACCAAGGCCCTGGTGCTGCAGGGCGGCGGTGCGCTCGGCGCCTACCAGGCCGGCGTGTACGAGGCGCTGTTCGAGCGCCACAAGGACATGGACTGGGTCGCCGGCGTGTCGATCGGCGCCATCAATGCCGCGCTGATTGCCGGCAACGCCCCCGAGCACCGCGTGGCGCGGCTGCGCGAGTTCTGGAACCTCGTGTCCTCGGCGCCGGGGCAGATGCTGCCTGGCTGGGCCGGCGAGCGCAGCTGGCTCAACCAGTGGAGCGCCGGAGCGGCCGTGGCGCTGGGCATCCCGGGCTTCTTCGAGCCGCGCATGAGTCCCGCGCTGATGATGGGCGCGGCCGCACCCATGCTGAGCTACTACGACACCAGCCCGCTCAAGGCCACGCTGGAGCGGCTGGTCGACTTCGACCGCATCAACCGCCGCGAGATGCGCTTCTCGGTCGGCGCGGTGAACGTGCGCACCGGCAACATTGTGTACTTCGACAACGGCTCGACCACGATCCGGCCCGAGCACATCATGGCCAGCGGCGCGCTGCCGCCGGGCTTCCCGCCGGTGCACATCGATGGCGACGACTACTGGGACGGCGGCATCGTGTCGAACACGCCGTTGCAGTACGTGCTCGACGAGCACGTGCGCAGCCGGCGCCTGCTGGTGCTGCAGGTCGACCTCTTCAGCGCACGTGGCGCGATGCCGCGCACCCTGGGCGATGTGGCGGCGCGGCAGAAGGACATCCAGTACTCCAGCCGCACCCGCATGAACACCGATGCGCTGGCTGCCAACGTGAACCTGCAGCAAGCCCTGGCGGCACTGCTGGAGCGCCTGCCCGCGCACCTGCGCCGCGAACCCGACGTGGCCGCCCTGTGCGCGCACCTCAGGAGCGAACCCATCGACATCGTCCACCTCATCTACCGCCACAAGCCCTACGAGCTCGATTCGAAGGACTACGAGTTCTCGCGCATCACCGTCGACGAGCACTGGGAGAGCGGCGCGCGGGACATGGGCATCACGCTGCAGCATCCGGAATGGCTGCGCCCCACGGCGCAGGCCGGTGGCGTGACCACCTACGACCTGAGCGAGCCGGACGTGGCGCGCGTTCGCCATCCGGGCACGGCGGTCTGAACGGCGTCCGGCCCCGGGCGCTATGAAAATAATAGCTGCTGGCGCAGGCGGGGCGGGCGCTGCGGGCCGATTCTTCTTGAAGGCCGCCATCGGCGCGGCGGGGGCGCCAGGCAGACGGTTCAGTTTCCCCTAAGGCGGGGCGGTGAAGCTGGGGGCTCGCTGTCACACACCCTGCATCGTCAGCTCACACCCTCCTGCCCATGAAAGCCTCCGACCTGCGCGAGCGCGCCTTCGCCATGCCCTTCACCAGCCCGGCTTTCCCGCTCGGGCCGTATCGATTCGTCGATCGCGAGTTCCTGGTCGTCACCTACCGCACCGACCCCGAAGCGCTGCGGGCCGTGGTGCCCGAGCCGCTGGAGATCATCGAGCCGGTGGTGAAGTACGAGTTCATTCGCATGCCCGATTCGACCGGCTTCGGCGACTACACCGAGTCGGGCCAGGTCATTCCGGTGCAGCTGCGCACCGAACGCGGGCTGGAGCAGGGCGCCTACGTGCACGCCATGTACCTGAACGACCACCCGCCGATCGCCGGCGGACGCGAGCTGTGGGGCTTCCCGAAGAAGCTGGCGTCGCCCGCCTTCACCTACGAGACCGACACCATCGTCGGCACGCTCGACTACGGCAAGGTGCGCGTGGCCACCGCCACCATGGGCTTCAAGCACCGCGCGCTGGAAGCCGGCCCCATTCTTGCGGGCATCGCGCAGCCCAACTTCCTGCTCAAGATCATTCCCCATGTCGACGGTACGGCCCGTATCTGCGAACTGGTGCGCTACCACATGGTCGACGTGCAGCTCAAGGGCGCCTGGTCCGGCCCGGCCTCGCTCGAGCTGCATCCGCACGCGCTGGCACCGGTGGCACAGTTGCCGGTGCTCGAGGTGCAGTCGGCCGTGCACTACATCGCCGACATGACCCTGGCGCTGGGGACGGTCGAACGCGACTACCTGGCCTGAACCCGATACGGGCAGCCGAACGCAGAGGGCGCAGAAGTCACGCAGAGGTCGCAGAGAAAGCCTTCATGAATTTCACTTTTGCGACCTCTGCGAAATCTTTGCGACCTCTGCGTTCGGCTGTCCGATTCCGCTTTTTCAACCTCAACAGGAACCCACCATGCAACTCAAGGACAAGGTCGCCTACATCACCGGCTCGGCCAGCGGCATCGGCAAGGAGATCGCCATCGTCTACGCCCGCGAGGGCGCCAAGATCGTCATCGCCGACCTGAACAAGGAGGCCGCCGACGCGACGGCCGCCGAGCTGAAGGCCATGGGCGCGCAAGCCATCGGCGTGGCGGTGGACGTGACCAACGAGGACCAGGTCAACGCGTCGGTCGAGGAGGCCGTGAAGGCCTTCGGCGGCATCGACATCCTGGTGAGCAACGCCGGCATCCAGATCGTCCACCCGGTCGAAGAGTTCGCCTTTGCCGACTGGAAGAAAATGCTCGCCATCCACCTCGACGGCGCCTTCCTCACCACCAAGGCCTGCCTCAAGCACATGTACGCCCAGGGCCGCGGCGGCCGCGTGATCTACATGGGCTCGGTGCACTCCAAGGAAGCGTCGCTCCTGAAGGCGCCCTACGTCACGGCCAAGCACGGCCTGATCGGCCTGGCCAAGACGGTTGCCAAGGAAGGCGCGAAGCACGGCGTGGCCGCCAACGTGATCTGCCCCGGTTTCGTGCGCACGCCGCTGGTCGAGAAGCAGATCCCCGAGCAGGCCAAGACGTTGGGCATCACCGAGGAAGAGGTGGTCAAGAACGTGATGCTCAAGGAGACCGTGGACGGCGAGTTCACCACCACCGACGACGTGGCGCAGGTGGCGCTGCTGTTCGCGGCTTTCCCGACGAACGCGCTGACCGGCCAGTCGATGGTCGTGAGCCACGGCTGGTTCATGCAGTGATGGTTGACGCGTGCGGCCTCCGCCTACAAGGGGAGGCGGCGCGCGCCGAGCGCGGCGATGGCGAAATCGTCGTTCGGGAGTGATAAGGTGGCGGCCATGCCTGCCCACCTGAACCTCTCCCGTTTTCCCTCGTTCATGACGGCATGCCGCGGCGTCGGTGCCGGCGCACTGGCCGCGGTCGTCCTGGCCGGCTGCAGCTCCGTGTCGCTGGACGAGCCGCAGCGCCGGCCGCCGCCGATGCCGTATCCGCAGCAGGTGCCTGCCCCCCAGCCCGTGCCGCCGCAGGCCATGCCGGCGCCCGTCCCGGCACCCGCGCCGCCCGTGACCCGGGAGCCGCAACTGGCCGCCTTCAGCACCCGGCTCGATGGCCGCAACGAGGTGCCACCGGTCTACAGCATGGGCACCGGCACGCTCGATGCGGTGCTCGACCGCGAAAGCGGGCTGTTCCGCTTCCGCCTCACCTTCTCGAACCTCAGCGGCCCGGTCACGGCGGCGCATTTCCATGGTCCGGCCGACGTCGGCGGCAACGCGCCGCCGGTGGTCACGCTCAACGGCCCCTACAACGTGCCCTACGAAGGCCGGCTCACGCTGACGCCCGCGCAGCGGGCCGACCTGCTGGCCGGGCGCTGGTACGTCAACATCCACACCGAGCGCAACCCCGCCGGCGAGCTGCGCGGCCAGATCATCGAGCGGCGTTGAGCCGCAGCGACCAGGTCTCGCCGACGAGCTGCTGGCCAAAGCCCTCGTAGGCCTCGGACTTGTCGAGCACGAAGCCGCGCTTGGCATAGATGCCCCGCGCGGCCGTGAGGCAGCTGTTGGTCCACAGCACCATCTTCCTGTAACTCTTGGCGCGCGCGAAGGCGATGGCCTCGTCGGTCAGGCGCGCGCCGAGGCCCAGGCCGCGCGCATGGGGCGCCAGGATCAGCATGCGCAGCTGCGCCACGGTCGCCGACTTGCGCACCACGAAGACCGCGCCCACGTGCTCACCGTCGAGCTCGGCGATCCAGCATTTCTCCCATTGCGGCTGGAACTTGCGCACGAACTGCGCCGCGATGTCGGCCACCAGCGCCTCGAACTCGATGTTCCAGCCGTACTCGCGGCCATAGACCTCGCCGTGCTGCTGCACCACCCAGCCGATGTCGCCCGGCGCCGGGTCGCGCAACAGCACCGTGCGGGTGGGTGAGGGCGGGGCGTCCAACAGTGCTTCCAGGCGCGCCATCGCCGCCACCGCTTCTGCGCGCTGTGCGGGTACCAGCGGTGCCAGCAGCGCGGCGGCCTCCTCTCGCGACTTCTGCTGCAGGGGCGCGAAGGCTGCATGGCCCGCCTCGGTGAGGTGCAGCAGGCTCCGGCGGCCGTCCGCCGGGTTGGGCGTGCGCTGCAGCCATCCCGCGGCCTCGAAGCCCTTGAGGATGCGGCTGAGGTAGCCGCCGTCCACGCCCAGTTCGCGTTGCAGCACGGTGGCGCTCAGGCCCTCGCGGTGCGCGAGCTCGTACAGCACGCGCACATCGGTGAGCGACAGATCGCTGCCCAGGTAAGGGTCGAGCACGCCGATGCGGCGGGTGAAGAAGCGGTTGAAGCGGCGCACGGCCTTGACTTGAGAGGTCGGGACGGAAACGGCTGTCATGTTGCCATTGTCAATTTGAATCGTTGACAAAGGCAAGTGAATGCCGCCGCCGGATCATCCCGCGCGGGCAGACGCCGCTGTTCACCCGGCCTTGGGCGCGGTGGGGCCATCGCCCCCTCCGGTAAAATGAGCGATCCCCACGCGAAGCAGACAACCGGGCCCCGCCGCCGCCCGGACCGCGCCTGCCATTCCCTTCCACGATGAACGCCCCCGTCGACGTTTCCTTCTTCGCGCGCGCCGCGAAGCCGATCACCAGCTACCGCAAGTACTGGGCGCATCGCTTCGGCACCGCGAAGTTCCTGCCGACCTCTCGCGAGGAGATGGCGGCGCTCGGCTGGGACAGCTGCGACATCATCGTGGTGACGGGCGACGCCTACGTCGACCACCCGAGCTTCGGCATGGCCGTCATCGGCCGCGTGCTGGAGGCCCAGGGCTTTCGCGTGGGCATCATCGCCCAGCCCGACTGGCAGAGCGCCGAGCCCTTCAAGGTGCTGGGCAAGCCCAACCTGTTCTGGGGCGTGACGGCTGGCAACATGGATTCGATGATCAACCGGTACACCGCCGACCGGAAGATCCGCAGCGACGACGCCTACACGCCCGGCGACGTGGGCGGCGCGCGGCCCGACCGCGCGGCCATCGTGTACTCGCAGCGCTGCCGCGAAGCCTTCAACGACGTGCCGATCGTGCTCGGCGGCATCGAGGGCAGCCTGCGCCGCATCGCCCACTACGACTACTGGAGCGACAAGGTGCGCCGCAGCATCGTGGTCGACAGCAAGTGCGACCTGCTGCTGTACGGCAATGCCGAGCGCGCCATCGTCGAGATCGCCCACCGCCTCGCGGCCCGGGAGCCGGTGCAGCAGATCACCGACGTGCGCGGCACGGCCTTCGTGCGGCGCGAGACACCGCAAGGGTATTTCGAGCTGGATTCCACCGAGGTCGACCAGCCCGGCCGAGTGGACGCGCACCTCAACCCGTACCTGATGGTGTCGGAGCAGGCGAAGGCCCAGGGCCAGTCCTGCGCGCGCGAGGACGAGGCGAATGCGGTGGCCGCGGACGCCAATGCGCGCCAGCCCGTCCAGGCCGTGCCTGCACAGCCGATCCACTTCGTCGCCAACCCGGCGGTGCGCCTCAAGCCCCCGCCGCGCGAAAAGACCGTGATCCGCCTGCCGAGCTTCGAGCAGGTCAAGGCCGACCCGATCCTCTACGCGCACGCCAACCGCGTGCTGCACCTGGAGACCAACCCCGGCAACGCGCGCGCCCTCGTGCAGGCGCACGGCGAAGGCACCACTGCGCGCGACGTGTGGATCAACCCGCCGCCCATCCCGCTCACCACGGCCGAGATGGACTTCGTCTTCGACCTGCCCTATGCGCGCAGTCCGCACCCGCGCTATGCCGACGAGCAGGGCAGCCACGACGGCGCGACCAAGATCCCCGCGTGGGAGATGATCCGCTTCTCCGTGAACATCATGCGCGGCTGCTTCGGCGGCTGCACCTTCTGCTCCATCACCGAGCACGAGGGGCGCATCATCCAGAGCCGCAGCGAGGACTCGATCATCCGCGAGGTCGAGGAGATCCGCGACAAGGTCAAGGGCTTCACCGGCACCATCTCCGACCTGGGCGGCCCCACGGCCAACATGTACCGCCTGGGCTGCCGCTCGCCCGAGATCGAGGCCGCCTGCCGCAAGCCCAGCTGCGTGTATCCCGGCATCTGCCCGAACCTGCACACCGACCATGCGCCGCTGGTCAAGATCTACCGCCGAGCCCGCGCGCTCAAGGGCATCAGGAAGATCCTCATCGGCTCGGGCCTGCGCTACGACCTGGCGGTGAAGTCGCCCGAGTACGTGAAGGAGCTGGTGCAGCACCACGTGGGCGGCTACCTCAAGATCGCGCCCGAGCACACCGAGCAGGGGCCGCTGTCGAAGATGATGAAGCCGGGCATCGGCAGCTACGACCGCTTCAAGCGCATGTTCGAGCAGTACTCGGAGGAGGCCGGCAAGAAGCAGTACCTCATCCCGTACTTCATCGCCGCACACCCGGGCACGCGCGACGAGGACATGATGAACCTCGCCGTCTGGCTCAAGCGCAACGGCTTCCGCGCCGACCAGGTCCAGACCTTCTACCCGAGCCCGATGGCCACCGCCACCGCGATGTACCACTCCGGCCGCAACCCGCTGACCAAGGTGCGCCGGGAAATGCGCGATGCGGCCGAGGAGTCGGTCGACATCGTGCGCGGCGAGAAGCGCCGCCGCCTGCACAAGGCCTTCCTGCGCTACCACGACCCCAACAACTGGCCGATGCTGCGCGAGGCGCTCAAGGCCATGGGCCGCGCCGACCTCATCGGCAACGGCAAGCACCACCTGATCCCGAGTTTCCAGCCCGTGACCGACGGCGGCTACCAGAGCGCGCGGCGCAAGAACTCGACGCCGGTGAACGCCAAGGCCGCGCCCGCCAGGCCGGGCACGCCGCCCAAGGGCCGCCTGCTGACGCAGCACACGGGCCTGCCGCCGCGCGAGACCGGCGCAGGCAGGGGCCGCGGCAGTCCGTCCGCCGGCGCTCCACGGCCGGCACGCAAGGCGCGCTGAGTCTTTGAGCCGACTCGGCTGCGGTGCCCGACCGACGAGCGCAGGCAGCTATCGAATCGGTGGCAGCCAGGGCAATGGCCAGGCGGGCGCGAGGTCGCGTCGACGAGCCCGGTACGAGCTCAAGCCTTCACGTCCATCGCTGAGCGCAGTCCGTCGCTCAGCATGTTGAAACAGGCGCTCGTCACGAAGATGCACAGGCCGGGCAGCATCGTGAGCAAGGGCTGTGTGTAGATCGCCGTGCGCAGCGTGTTCAGCATCAAGCCCCATTCGGCTTCGGGCGGACGGGTGCCCAAGCCGAGGAAGGACAGGCCCGAGGCCAGGATCATCGAGACGCTGATGAGGCTGGTCGCGTACACGAGGATGGGCGCCATCACGTTCGGCAGAAGATGCACTCGGACGATGGTGAACGCGCCGGCACCGCTGGCGCGCGCCGACTCGATGTAGTCAAGGTTGCGCACTGAGGTGGCGGTCGATTCAGCCACCCGGATGATCTGCGGGATGAACACCAGGCACAGGGACAGCATCGCGTTCGTGAGGCCGGGGCCCAGGGCGCCGCTGATCGCGACGGCCAGCAGCACCGAGGGGAAGGCATAGAACACGTCGGTGGTGCGCATGATGAGCATGTTCAGCCGGCCGCCGGCGAAGCCGGCGATGATGCCCAGCATGCCGCCGATGAACAGGGCTATCACCACTGGCGTGATGCCGAGGAACCACGACAGGCGGCCGCCGTACAGCAGCCGCGTCAGCATGTCGCGCCCGAGCTCGTCGTTGCCGAGCAGGTGGTTGACGGTGCCGATCGGCTTGAGCCGCTGCGCCATGCTGCCCTGGTAGGGGCTGTAGGGCGCGATCAGCGGCGCGGCGATCAGCGCGATGAACATCAGCGCGAGCACCACGATGCAGGCCATCGTCATCGGGTCGCTCAGCACGCGCCGGCCGACACCGCGCCAGTAGCCTACTTCCGGTGCGGCGCGCTCGTCCATAGCGATCGCGGTAACCGTTGGTGCTGAAGCCGCGCCCCGGGCAGTCGCCGACGCGGGGAGGTCAGGGGAAAGGACGCTGGCGTTCATTGGCGTTTGATCCGGGGGTCGAGGGTGGTCTGCATCAGGTCCACCAGAAGGTTGAGCAACACGAAGATCAGAGCCAGGACGAGGATCGTGCCCTGGAGCACCGGGATGTCGCGCTGGAAGATGGCACCGTTGAGCATGAAGCCGGTGCCGGGCCAGGAAAACACGGTCTCGACAAGAATCGAGCCGCCCATCAGGTAGCCCAGTTGCAGGCCCATGATCGACAGCACGGCGGGCGCCGTGTTCTTGGCCACATGCAGCGCGATGCGGGAACGCCGCATGCCCTTGCCGCGCAGCGTGGTGATGAACTCCTGTGACAGCACGTCGATCATCACGCCGCGCACCGTGCGGGTCACGATGCCCATGGGAATCACACTGAGCGTCAGCGCCGGAAGCACGAGGTATTGCACGTGCGCCCAGTCCCAAGCCCAACCGCCGGAGTCCGCGGCGCCAGCGCCCATCGCAGGCAGGAGGTTGAGGAACACGCTGAAGACGACCACCATCACCATGCCGAGCCAGTAGTGGGGAAGCGACACCCCCGCGGCGGCGGCGGCGACCACGGCCCTGTCGGTCCAGCTGCCGCGCGTGGTCGCGGCCAATATGCCGAGCAGCGTGCCGCTGACGAAGCCGATCAGCGCCGCAGCCAGCGAGAGCCGGAAGGTGTTCCGCAGCGCCGCCGACAGTTCCTCGATCACCGGCCGACCGCTGGCGATCGACTTGCCGAAATCTCCCCGCACGATGTGGCTGAGCCACAGCCCATATTGCACCGGCAGCGGCTTGTCGAGGCCGTATTCGCGGCGCACCTGATCGACCAAGTCGGCCGGTGTGTCGGGTGAGACGATGGCGTTGATCGGGTCGCCGGGAGCCAACTGCACCAGCATGAAGCAGACGATGCTGACCGCCAGCGCGATGGGCAGCGCGTAGAACACGCGTTTCAGGAGATAGAGGGGCATGGCGTGGGCGTGGGCAGGTCGGTGGCGTCAGGCGGGAACGGGATGTGGCAGATGGATGCAGCGCACGGACCGGTCCGTGCCGATGGGGAGGAGCGGCGGCATCGCCACCAGGCAATCGGGCTGGGCGTGGCGACAGCGCGCCGCGAAGGCGCAGCCCGTCGGCAGGCGGTCCAGGCGGGGCGGGGCGCCGGGAATGGTGGTGAGCGGCTGGCCGCGCGAACTCGCATGCACGGTCGCGCCCAGCAGGCCCTGCGCATACGGATGCATCGGCTGCGCGAGGAAGTCGGAAACGCCGGCCTCCTCGACGAAGCGCCCTGCGTACATCACGGCGATGCGGTCGGCGACTTCACTGGCCACTCCCAGGTCGTGCGTGACGAAGATCAGGCCCATGCCCAGCTCCTGCTGCAATTGTTTGAGCAGCAGGAGCACCTGGATCTGCACCGTGGCGTCGAGCGCGGTCGTGGGTTCGTCGGCGAGCAGCAGCCGCGGCCGACACGACAGCGCCATCGCGATCATGGTGCGCTGGCGCAGGCCGCCCGAGAGCTCGTGCGGGTAGGCGTCCAGCCGTCGGGCGGCCGATGGCACCTGGACCAGCTCGAGCAGCGCCAGCGCACGGAGGCGCGCCTCACGCGCGCTGACGCCGTCGTGCCGGCGCACCGTCTCGGCGATCTGGTCGCCGACCGTGAAGACCGGGTCGAGCGCCGTCATGGGCTCCTGGAAAATCATGGCCACCAGCGCGCCGCGCAAGGCGCTCATCGCAGTCTCGGGCATGCCCACGATGTCGTGGCCGCCGACCCTCAGCGTGCCGCTGACCTCGGTGATGCGAGGCGGGTTGAGCCGCATCATGGCCCGCAGGGTGACCGACTTGCCGGACCCCGATTCGCCGAGGATGCACAGCGTCTCCCCCTGTCGCAGGTCGAAGTCGACGCCATTGACTGCCTGCACCGTGGCTTCGCGCGAGCGAAAGCGCACCTGCAGATTGCGGGCATGCACAAGGGGCTCAGACATTCGCAGCCTCTTCGGGCAGCGGGTGATGTGTCGCGGCGGCCGGTGCCAGGCTGTGTCCGCTCCCCGGCAGTGCCATGAGGCAGGCGGCCGCGTGCCGGCGGTGCAGCGGCGCGAGGGGCGGCACGCGGGCCGCGCACACGTCCTCGGCAGTGGTACAGCGGGTGCGGAAACGGCAGCCCGAGGGAGGGTCGATCGGGTTGGGTGGATCGCCATGCAGCGGGGCGGCAGTGCGCCTCCGTGCCGGGTCCATCGACGGGCGGCTGTCGAGCAGAGCGGCCGTGTAGGGGTGCGCAGGTTTCGCGTAGATCGATGCCACGTCGCCGATTTCGGCCGATCGCCCGAGGTACATCACCAGAACGCGGTCGGCGATGTAATGCACCACGTTCAGGTCGTGACTTATGAACAGGTAGCTGAGGTCGAAGCGGTGCCTCAGGTCCACCAGCAGGTTGAGTACCTGGGCCTCCACCGACTTGTCCAGGGCCGATACAGGCTCGTCGAGGATCAGCAGCCGCGGGCGCAGCGCCAGCGCGCGTGCGATGTTCACGCGCTGCCGTTGACCGCCCGACAACTGGTGCGGAAAGCGATGGGCGAACTGCGCCGGATGGAGGCCAACCGCTTGCAGCAGCTCGTGCGCCGCGGCGATCGCCTGAGCGTGCGGCATCCCATGCACCTTGGGCGCGAACGCGATGGACGCCTCGATCGACATGCGTGGGTTGAGCGAGGCATAGCTGTCCTGGAACACCATCTGTACCTGGCGGCGGTATTCCTTCAGGGGCAGGGCGCGGCTGCCCACGGCCATGCCGTCGAATACCACTTCACCGGCGGTGGGCTCGATGAGCGACATGATCAGCCGCGAGGTGGTCGACTTGCCGCAGCCCGACTCGCCGACGATGCCGAGGGTCTCGCCCTTGCGCACGTCGAAGCTCAGGCCGTCGACCGCATGCACGACGCTGCGGGCTGCGGTCGGGCTGATGCGGCCCAGCGGAAAGTGCTTGGTGAGCCCCCGCACGCTGAGCAGCGGCTGTGCGGGGCCGCCCACATCAGGCAGGGCTTCGAGTTGAACGGGCGTGATGGATGCCATGGCCAGCGTCAAGCAAGTCGCAGGCCAGATTCGACTGCATTGGGTGAAGTTGTACGTACTAATTTGGGGCGCAAGGCTCCGCCGCTCGTGCGATACGCCGTTCCGGCGGTGCATCGTGCACCAGCGTCGATCTGCAAATGTTTCCGGAGGCAATGGCACGTTGACCCTTCTCCGCTGTGTCCGGGCGGCCTTGCAGCATCTGGCCTACAAGTTGCATGGACAACTTCATACGAACCAACCGAGGAACTCGAAGAATGTCCACTCTCATCCACCGTCGGGATCTGCTGATCGCCGGTGCCGCGTCGTTCGGCTCCAGTCTGCTGGGCCTCGACCTCGTTCGCGCGCAGACACCCACCGGGGTGTTGCGGGTGGGCATGACTGTCGGCGCGGTGCCCACCACCAACGGCGTGCCCGACCAGGGCGGCGAAGGCTCGCGCTTCATGAACGTCACGCTCTACGACCAGTTGGTCGCGTGGGACCTGTCGAGCGCCGACAAGCCGGCACGGCTGATTCCCTGCCTCGCGACCGAGTGGGTCGTGGATCCGACCAAGCCCAGGCGTTGGGTCTTCACGCTGCGCGAGGGGGTGAAATTCCACGACGGCCATGTGCTCACCGCCGAGGACGTGGTGTTCAGCTTCGACAGGGCCTTCAAGCGCGACGCCGCTTGGTTCGACCAGCGCGCCTTCAGCCAGGCGCTGCCGCAGATCCCGGGTGTGGTCGCCTGGGGGGCCGAAGGCCCGAAGACCTTCTGGGTCGAGACGGCGACCGTGGACGGCACACTGCCCTATGCCATGACCTGGATGGGCATTGTTCACCGCGGCGCATGGGAGGCAGCCGGCAAGGACTGGACCGCCTATCTCAACAAGGCCGTGGGCACAGGGCCCTGGAAGCTGGAAAGCTACAGCCAGCGTGAGCGAGCCGTGCTGGTGCGCAATGACGCGTACTGGAACAAGGCCCGCGTGCCCAAGGCGGCGAAGCTGATCCTGCTGCCCATTCCCGACCCGAACGCTCGCGTGGCGGCCCTGCGCTCCGGGCAAGTGGATTTCATCGAGGCCCCGGCCCCCGATGCGGTGCCCTCCCTGACGGCGGCGGGCTTCAAGGTGGTCACCAACATCTACCCGCACAACTGGACCTGGTTCTTCGCGCAGGTGCCGGGCTCGCCGTGGACGGACATCCGGGTGCGCAAGGCGGCCAACCTCGGCATCGACCGCAAGGGCCTCAAGGAATTGCTCGGGGGCCTGATGGTGGAGGGGCAGGGCGTGGTGCCGGCCGGCCATCCGTGGTACGGCAAGCCGAGCTTCAAGCTCACGCACGACGTCGACGCAGCCCGCAAGCTGATGGCCGAAGCGGGCTATGGGCCGAACAAGCCGCTGCGCACCAAGGTCGCCATCTCCACCAGCGGCTCCGGCCAGATGCAGCCGCTGGCAATGAACGAGTTCATTCAGCAGAACCTGCGGGATATCGGCATCGAGGTGCAGTTCGAGGTGTTCGAGTGGCAGGCGTTGATCGAATGCTGGAAGGCCGGCGCGGGCTCGTCCACCGCGCGTGGCTGCATGGCGCTGAACATCTCGCAGGGGCCGTTCGACCCCTTTCGGGCGTTCGCACGCATCCTGCAGACCAACATGGCCGCTCCAGCCGGCGTGAACTGGAGCAAGTTCAGCGATCCCGCGCTCGACAAGGTGTTCGCGGAGATCCAGACCACCACCGACCCCGTCAAGCAGGACGCACTCCTGGCGCAGGTGCATGGCGAGGTCGTCGACCGCGCCTTGTTCCTGTTCGCCGCGCACGACCTCAATCCGCGCGCCATCAGCGCCAAGGTGAAGGGCTTCGTGCAGGCCCAATCCTGGTTCCAGGACCTGACGCCCATCAGCATCGCATGACCGAGGAACGACACGAGCTGAAAGGTCAACGCATGCCAATCGATCCCGTTGCCCGTACGCGGCTGCACCTGGCCGTCACCCAAGCACTGAATCCGGTGCTGCACGCCATGATCTCGGTGAACGCGAAAGCGCTCGAGGAGGCGCAGGCCGTGGCCGCGCTGCTGGCGGGCGCGGCTTCGTGCCCGACGACGCCCATCGCAGGGCTGACTGTCAGCCTAAAAGACAACATCGACACTGCGGGCTGGACCACCACCATGGGGTCGGCATTCTTCCGCGACCACGTGCCCGCCACCGATGCGCCCGTCACGCAGCGCCTGCGCACGGCGGGCGCCGTCGTCATCGGCAAAGCCAACCTGCACGAATTCGCCTTTGGCGGCACCACCCAAAACCCGCACCACGGGTTGGGCGGCAACCCATGGAATGCGGACGCCATTCCCGGCGGCTCGAGCGGCGGCTCGGGCGCCAGCGTGGCGGCAGGCATGTGCGACATCTCGCTGGGCACCGACACTGGCGGCTCGGTGCGCATCCCGGCCGCGCTGAACGGCGTGGTCGGCCTGCGGCCCACGCACGGACGCGTCCCCAACAGTGGCTGCTATCCCGTGAGCGCGCCCTACGACACCATCGGTCCCATGGCCCGCACAGTCGCCGATGTGGCGCACACGCTGGAAGTCATCTCCGGCTATGCGCCGGGCGACGACTGCTGCTTCGACGTGCCGGTGGACGGGTTCTCGAATGTCTTCGCCAAGGGTGTCGAAGGGCTGCGCATCGGCTTGCCCGTGCCCTGGTGCTTCGACGAACTGGACCCTGACGTCGAGCAGCGCGTGCGCGAGGCCATCGCTGTGCTGCGCGGGCTGGGCTGCATCGTCAAGGAGATCACCTTGCCCGGCGCCGAGCTCGCGCAGGGCCATCTGATGCCGATGGTGCATGCCGACGCAGCGGCCGTGCACGCGGCTCACCTCGACGAGTCGCCCGGCACCTTCGGTGCCGACGTGCTCGACCGCATGCGCCACGGGGAAGCGGTGACCAGCCGGATTTACGCCAATGCCATGCGCTTCAAGGAGCGGTGGTTGCGCCAGCTGGAGCAGACCTTCGCAGAGGTGGACGTGATTCTGACGCCAAGCTGCCCCGTCACCGCGCCGCTGCGCACCGGCACCGCGCGCATGCTGGAGACCACGCGCCGTCTCTCGCGTTTCACCTACGCATGGGCGCTGGCAGGTACGCCCGCCCTGTCGGTGCCCTGCGGCTTCTCTGCGGACAATGGCATGCCGGTCGGCATGCAACTGGTCGCGCCACGCTGGCACGACGCGCGGGTGCTCGCGCTCGGCGCCCACTACCAGGCCGCGACCGTGCACCACCTGCGCGTCGCGCCCATGCTCGAGGCCGCCCTGGCGCGACTGTCCTCTTGAAGCGCGATTTCGCTCTCCCGGCCATAGAAGAGGAGCGGCAGCAGGCAGCGCATGCATGGCGGGTGCTTGGGGTCACGGCGCTCGGTGTGACGCTGTGTTTCGTCAATGCGAGCACGCTGACCGTGGCCCTGCCGGTGGTCGCGCATGACCTGAGTGGCACGCCGACTCAGGCCAGCTGGATCCTGCTGTCATACATGCTGACGACCACGGTGCTCATCCCGGTGTTCGGCCGCATGGCCGACCTGTTCGGCCGCCGCAGCCTGTATCTGGCGGGGCTCGGGGTGCTCACGCTCGCCAGCGTGGGTTGCGGCCTGGCGCGCAGCGCGGAGGCGATGCTCGTCTTCCGTTGCCTGCAGGCGATCGGTGCCGCCTCGGTCATTACCAACACCACGGCCTTGCTGACCGATGCGTTCCCGCTCCGCCTGCTCGGCGTCGGCCTGGGCCTGAACGCCACGATATCGGCCGCGGCGCAGAGTGTCGGCCCCATGGTGGGCGGCGCCCTCGTCGGCTCGCTGGGCTGGCGCGCCATCTTCCTGATGAATCTGCCGATTGGGCTGTGTGCGCTGGCGCTGGCGTACCGCACGCTGCCCCGCCACCGGCCTGCCGGAGGCGAGCGCTTCGACGCCGTGGGTGCGCTGCTGTCGATGGTCGGCCTCGGCGCGCTGGTCTATGGGCTGTCGATGAGCGGGCCCCTCGGCTGGTCCAGCACACAGGTATGGGGGGCGCTGCTTGTCGCAGCCGTGGGCCTGGCCTTGTTCATTGCCAGCCAGCGGGTGCGGCGCGACCCGCTGGTCGACCTGAGCCTCTTCACGGACCGCGCCCGCGCCACCGCCTATGCGACGGTGCTGCTGTTGTGCATGGCCCAGACCTCCAGCCTCTTGCTCGTGGCGCTCTTCCTCCAGGGCGTGCAGAACCTCGACTCCTTCCATGCCGGGGTCAGCGTCGCACCGGTGCCGCTGGGCATGATGGTCGCGGCGCCGGTCGCCGGCCGGCTGGTGGGACGCTTCAGCAGCCTGTCGCTGTCGATTGCGGGGCAGGCGCTGTGTGCGGCCGGCCTGCTGGTGCTGGCCTGGGTGCTGGCGCCCGGGGTGTCGCGGGTCGCGCTGGGCGCCGGGCTGCTGCTGATCGGCATCGGCACGGGCATGTTCCTGACGTCAAACAACAGCGGGATCATGCTCAGCGTGCCGGCGCACCGGCGCGGCGTCGCCAACGCGATCCGATCCGCACTGCAGAACGCCGGCTTGGTCGTCGGCGCCGCACTGTCGATGAGCATCGCCATCGCTGCATTGCCCGCCGCCAGCCAGCGTGCCGTGTACGAGGGCCGGCTTTCGAGCGCGCCGCACCAGGACATCCTCGTTTTCGTCCACGGCTGCCGTGTCGCCTTCGCCGTGCTGATGGCGGTGTGCGTGCTGGGGCTGGTGCTGTCGCTCCTGGCCCGCCTGGCGCACCCGCCGCCGCCCGCGCGCCGCCTCCCCGCATCGCCATCCCCACCGACCACTCCCGCAGCGGCTGCCGCCGAACTTTCCTGAAAGGACGATTCCCCATGCACCATCCGACCCCCAGCGCGACAGCGCTCGCCGAAACGCACCTGGCGCAGGCCGAGAAGCTCAACCCCATGTTGAATGCGCTGATCGCGATCCGCCGGCCCCAGGCCCTCGAGGACGCGCGCCGTGCCGACGAAGCGGCTGCGCGTGGCGAGAGCCTCGGCCTGCTGCACGGCATGACGATGACCATCAAGGACAACATCGACATCGCGGGCGAACCCACGACCGCCGGCGCGGCCTTTCTGCGCGACAACATCCCGGCGACCGATGCTCCCGTCGTCGAGCGTCTGCGCAAGGCCGGTGCGGTGATCGTCGGCAAGGCCAACATGGCCGAACTGGCGTTCGGCTCACGCTCCTACAGCGCCGTTGGCGGCCAGTGCCGCAACCCCTGGGCGACCGATCGCATCCCTGGCGGATCGAGCGGTGGTTCGGCCGTGAGCGTTGCGAGCGACATGTGCCTGGGCTCGCTGGGCACCGACACCGGCGGGTCGGTGCGTCTGCCGTCCTGCTACAACGGCGTGTCGGGCATCCGGCCGACGCACGGCCGCGTGCCGAACCGCGGCGGCGTGCCGGTGAGCGAGCACAACGACACGGTCGGCCCGATCGCCCGCGCCGTCACGGACGTCGCACGCATCTTCGCGGTCATCGCCGGCTACGACGCGCTCGATCCCAGCTCCGTCGACGTGCCGGTGCCGAACTTCCTGCCGACGCTCTTCGACGGCGTGAAGGGCCGCCGCATCGGCATCCCGAGGAATCACTACTTCGACGACGTTGATCCCGCCGTCGGGCGGGCCGTGATGGCGGGGGCCAGGGTGCTCGAGGCGGCAGGCGCTGTGCTGGTCGACATCGAGGTGCCAATGGCCGGCGATGCCCACCTGATGCAGACGCGCGCCATCTTCTCCGACGTGTGCAGCGTATTCCACGAGCGACTGCTGAAGAGTCCAGCAAGCATCACCGCGTCGGTGGTCGAACGCATGCGGCACGGTCTTGAAGTCACCGGCGTTGAGTACGCCGAGGCACAGGCCTTTCGCACGCGCTTTCGCATGGTATTGCGACAGGTCTTCGCGCAGGTCGACATGATCCTGTCGCCCACGGCGCCCCATGCAGCGCCGCCGATCGAGGACGGCGCCAACCTTCTCGACGCCACCAAGGCCTCGACGCGCAACACCTACATCGGCGGTGCGGCCGCGATCCCGGGACTCTCCTTGCCCTGCGGCATGGCGCCCGAAGGCGTGCCGATCGGCCTCATGCTGGAAGCCGCCTGGTGGCAGGAGCCGATGCTGTTCCAGGCCGGCGTTGCCTTCCAGCAGCGCACCGACTTCCACCGGCAACGGGCCCCGATGGTTGCCGGCTGAAGCGTCGGCAAGCGCTCAGGCTGTGCGCCGCCGCAGCTTGAGCGCCAGGCTGAAATGGTCGATGGGGTAGTAGTTGCGCGACACCTCGACCACCTTGCCGTCGGTCAGCCGGTAGGTGCGCTCCAATTCGATCACCGGCGCGTTCCTCGGCAGGCCGAGGCTGTCGGCGGCGGCCTGTGGCGCCTTGCCGCCGCGCACCACCTGATCGACCTCTCCGACGCGCACGCCGTACATGTCCTCGATCAGCTCGTAGATCGGCGCCGTACGCCGGTCGAGAAGCCGGGCGATGCCGGCGAAGTCGTCGTGGATCCAAGCTTGGGTCCAGTAGACCGGCTCGTTGCTCGTCTTCGCGTAGCGGCAACCTTCGAGGCACATCCAGCGCTGGCCCGCCTTGCTCGACAGCTTGGCGGCAAGCGACTTGGCGATCGCCTCGAAGCGCACCTCGACCTGCCACCGTGTGGAGGTGGCGTACTGCGAGATGTCGTCCAGGGAGCCCGTCTCGTGCAGGTAGTACTGCGCGGTGTCCTGCGCGGCGACCGTTGTGCCCGAGCCCCGCCGCGAGGTCACCAGACCGCTGGTGCGCAGCTCGCGCAGCGCCTCGCGTATGGTGTGCCGGCTCAGGTCGAAACGTTCCGCGAGTTCCGACTCGGTGGGCAGGTTCTGCCCGACTGCGAACGTGCCTTGCACGATGTCCTGGCGGAGAGCGTCGACCACCTGGCGATACAGGGGCCGCGAAGGCTTCTTGGTGTCCATCGCGCGCATTCTGACCGATCGATCGTGGCCACAGAGGGCAACCGCCAATAGCCGGGGAAGGGAGTTGGCCACGCACCGCCTGGCCCCGGGGCCTGCTCGCCGAACCTGTGCGCAGCGTGTATGGTGGGGCCATGCCCCTGCTGCCTTTCTCCGCATCCAGTCGCTTGCGCACGGCGGCCTGCCTGCTGGCGGCGCTGCTGGCGGGTGCGTCCATGGCGGCCGAGCCCGCAGGCGGCGCCCAAGCCCTCCTCGACAACTTTGCAGAGGTCAACGCCCGCATGGCCAGGAGCGGCCTGGGCCGGCCGATGGTGCTCGAATCGGCCGAGACGCCGAACGGCCTCAAGGGCGACGTCTACGCCGTGGTCGACCACCGGCTCGAGGAGCTGCGCGGCGCGCTGGAGAGACCCGAGCAGTGGTGCGAGCTGCTCACCCTGCACATCAACAACCGCCGCTGCCGGGTGGGGCAGGCGGCGGGCGGCGGCGCCACGCTCACGCTGAGCGTGGTGCGCCGCTACGACAAGCCGGTGGAGGAGGCCTTCGAGCTGCCCTTCAGCTACCGCGTGGCGTCGTCCACGCCAGACTTCCTCGCGGTCGACATGCGCACCGCCGAAGGACCCTTCGGCACCAGCAACTACCGCGTGCTGCTGGAGGCGGTGCGGCTCGACGCCGAACGCACCTACCTGCATTTCGGCTACGGCTACGAGCACAACATGATGGTCAAGCTCGCGACCCAGGCCTACCTGGCGACCTTCGGCGCCAACAAGGTCGGCTTCACCGTCACGGGCCGCGACGAGAACAGCCAGCCCGTGCACATCACCGGCCTGCGCGGCCTCGTGGAGCGCAACGCGATGCGCTACTTCCTCACGCTCGATGCCTACCTGGCCGGCCTGGAGGTGCCGCCGGCCGAACGCCGCGAGCGCCGGCAGCGCCTGTGGTTCGCATCCACCGAACGCTACCCGCGCCAGCTCAAGGAAGTCGACATGGCGACCTACCTGGCGCAAAAGCACGCCGACCGAGAACGCGATGGCGGCCGTTGAGCCGGCGCCTGGGATTCAGGAAAAAAGTGGCTGAAACGCCCGTCAGTCGGGCGCCGTCAGCTATGAATGTTGTAGCAACCGGGCGCTGGCTCAGCGCTTGACCAGCGCGCACTTCGACTCGGCCAGCGGCGCGAAGGCCTTGTCGCCCGGCACGGTCTGCAGCACCTCGTAGAGGTCCCAGGTGCTCTTCGATTCGGCGGGCGTCTTCACCTGCACCAACAGCATGTCGTGGACCATCTTGCCGTCGGCGCGCAACTGGCCGTTGCGGATCACCGCGTCGTCGAACCTCATCGTGCGCAGCTTCGCGACCACGGCGTCGACGTCGTCGGTGCCCGTGGCCTCGATGGCCTTGAGGTAGTTCAGCACGGCCGAGTACACGGCCGCCTGCATCATCGTCGGCATCTTCTTGTGCACGGCGAAGAAGCGCTGGCCGAAGGCGCGGGCGCGCTCGTCCATGTCCCAGTAGAAGCCGTTGGTCAACACCATGCCCTGGGCGTTCGCGAGGCCCATGGCCTGCACCTCGGTGATGAGCGAGAGCAGGGGCGTGAAGGTCTGCTTGCCGCCGCGCACCATGCCGAACTGCGCGGCCTGCTTGACGGTGTTGAGCGTGTCCAGGCCCGAGTTGGCCATGGCGATCACCTGCGCGCCGGAGTTCTGCGCGGTGAGCAGGTAGGAGGACTGGTCCGACGAGTTGATCGGATGCCGCGAGCTGCCCAGCACCTTGCCGCCCGACTTGTTGATGATGGCCGTCGCGTCCTTCTCCAGCGCGTTGCCGAAGGCGTAGTCGGCGGTGATGAAGTACCAGCTCGTCAGGCCCCGGGCGATCAGCGCGGGCACGGTGGTGTTCGACAGCGCGTAGGTGTCGTACATCCAGTGCACGCTGCGCGCGGTGCACTGGTCGTCGCTGATGGTGGAGGCGCCGGCGCCCGTGACCATGGCGAAGCGCCTCTTCTCGTCGGCGATGCGCGTCACGGCCAGCGCCACGTTGGAGTAGGTGAGGTCGGTGATCATGTCGACCTGCTGCTGGTCGAACCACTCGCGTGCCTTGGTGGCGCCGATGTCGGTCTTGCCCTGCGAGTCGGCCGACACCAGCTCGATGGGCATGCCCAGCACCTTGCGGTCCTTGCTGAACTCGTCGATGGCCAGTTGCGCCGCCACGATCGAGCCCTTGCCCGCGTTCTCGCTCGACACGCCCGACAGGTCGGTGAGCACGCCGATCTTGACCACGTTGTCGGAGATGCGGGGCGGCGAGGCCGACTGGGCGATCGCGACCGATGAGAGGGCGAGCAGGGCGGCGGACGCGAGCGCGTGCCGCAGCCGCAGGGGAATGCACGGCATGGGGATGTCTCCTTCGTTGTCGTTCGGGAAAAGGCGCGGCGAGTCTACGGGAGCACCGGGGAGCTGCGCTGTCACGTGCTGAGCAGCACGCGCTGGTGGAGCGCCAGTCGCGAAGGAAAAAGGCCTCCCGCGCCCGCCAGCCGGTCGCAGGATGCTATAAAAAAGGGAGCATTCAGCTCGCCAGGCCGGATGGCCGCACCAGGGGAGCCGGCGTGCGAAGGTGCCGCGTGGCGCCGGCCGTGCGCACCACCGCCGAGAGCAGCGAGCGGAACCAGATGTGGCCCGGGGCATGCTGCGTGCGGCCGTGCCACAGTTGGTAGAAGCGCATCGGCGGGAAGTCGATCGGCGAAGGCACGATGGCCAGCGGCAGCATCGCCGCGTAGTGCTGGGCGAAGTGCCGGCTGGTGGTGAAGATCAGGTCGGTGCCCGGCAGCAGGTGCGGCGCCATGCCGAAGTAGGGCACCGTGACCGAGGCGGTGCGCGCCATGCGCTGGGCGGCCAGCGACGTTTCCACGACGCCGCGCTGCGTCATGCTGTAGAGCAGCGGCACGATGTGCGCGCCCTGCAGGTAGTCGGCCACCTTCATGCCGCCGGCCAGCGGATGGTCGCGGTCGACCAGGCAGACGATCTCGTCCTCCAGCAGCAGCGTGGTGCGCAGGTGCTCCGGCGGCTGCGGCCAGTTGCCGATGACGACGTCCAGCTCGCCTTCGGCCAGCGCTTCCTCGAAGTCGTAGTCGGGCCCCAGCGGCTGCAGCAGCAGGCGCGCGTTGGGGGCGGTGCCGCGCATGTAGTTGACCACCGCGGCCATCAGCGGCGGCGCCAGGTAATCGGGCGTGCCGATGCGAAAGACCTGCTTGGTCGTCGCAGGCTCGAAGGCGGTGCCGGGCGCGAGCAGGACGTCGATCTCGCCCAGCACCACCCGCACCGAGACCTCCAGTTGCAGCGCCCGCTCGGTCGGCACCATGCGCTGCTTGTCCTTGACGAGCAGCGGGTCGCCGAAGATCTCACGCAGGCGCTTGAGGGCGGTGCTGATCGCCGGCTGGGACTGGTTCAGGCGCGTGGCCGTGCGCGAGACGCTGCGCTCGCGCATCAGGATGCTGAAAACGCGAAGCAGGTAGGTGTCGAAGGGGTCGTCGGGACGGGACATGGATCGCTCTGAGGGTGCACAGCTTTGGTGCCGGGACAGGCCGGAACGAATGCCAAAGACCTCGCACCCGGCCCGTTCTGCTATGCCGTTCATTCCGTCTGGGCAATTGGCGTGCCCGTGCGGGATTTCCAGAATGGCGGGCATTCCCCTTGCTCTGGTTTGTCCATGCCCTCGCTCCACACCCCTTCGTTTTCCCTGTCGCGCCGTGGCGCCCTGCGCCTGCTGGGCGCGGGCGGCCTGGCTTCCCTCGGCCTGCCCGCCTTCGCGCAGTGGCCGGACAAGCCGATCAAGATCGTCGTCACCTTCCCGCCCGGCGGCTCCAGCGACATCCTGGCGCGCATCGTGGGCGAACAGTTGGCCCGCAAGCTCGGCCAGGCGGTGGTGATCGACAACCGGCCCGGTGCGGGCGGCACCATCGGCGGCCAGGTCGTGGCCGCGGCGCCGGCCGACGGCTACACCCTGATGCTGTCCAACACCACGCCGATCGCGCTCGGGCCCTTCACCCTCGAGAAGGCGCCCTACGACCCGGTGGCCGCCTTCACGCACATCGCCTACCTGGGCTCGGCGCCGCTGGTGGTCATGGCCAGCAAGGAATCGGGCATCAAGAGCTTCGGCGAGCTGCTGGCCAAGGCGCAGAAGGAACGCGTGGACTTCGGCTCCGGCGGCCCCGGCTCGGTCGGCCACATCCACGGCGAGCTGACGCGCAAGGTCACGGGCGCCAACCTGGTGCACGTGCCCTACCGCGGCGGTGCCCCGATGACCACCGACCTGCTGGCCGGGATCATTCCGGTCGGCATCGACGTGATCACCGCCTACGTGCAGTACTTCAAGACCGGGCAGCTGGTGCCGCTGGCGGTGACGGGCACGGCGCGCTCGCCGCTGATGCCCGAAGTGCCCACGGTGGTGGAACTGGGGCAGCCCAAGCTGGTGCTGGAGAACTTCTTCGGCCTCTCCGGCCCGGCGAAGCTGCCGGCCGACATGGTCGCCAAGCTCAATGCGGCCTGCAACGAGGTGTTGGTCATGCCCGAGGTGCAGAAGAAGATGGTCGACCTGGGCATCGTGGGCAAGCCCGAGACCACGGCCAGGTTCGACAGCTTCGTGAAGGAGCAGGTCGGGGTGCTGGGGCCGACGGTCAAGGGTGCCGGCATCAAGCTCTGAACGAGCCCCCAGGGCCGGGCTGCGCCCGACGCGCGCCCCGGGTGGAGCAAGAAAACCTGGGGCGGCCCGGCGTTTTCCTGGGCTTCAAGCGTCGTCGGCGCACTCCATGGCGTAGAGCGGCACCTCGCAGTCGCGGCTGAGCCAGACACCGCCGCCCGCGTGCCTGAAGTGCGGCGCGAGGCCGCGCCGGTAGGCCTCGGCGCGGTGGCGGAACAGGCGTGGGTCGGTCAGCGTGTCGTCCACGATGTCGTTCTCGTAGTCCTCGCGGGTGACCACCTCGAGGTACAGCGCGCCGCGCGTCAGCGTGCCCAGGTTGCGCAGTGCGCGCTTGAGATCCGTCGGGCTCAGGTACGCCAGCACGCCCTGGCAGATCACGAGGTCGAAGGGCTCGCGCGCGGTGTAGTCCACCACCGAGCCCTGCGTCCAGCCGTAGCGCTGGCACAGGTATTCGCTGATCTCCACCCCGTGGAACCGCGCCTGCGGAAAGTGCCGGGCGACGATGTCGCGCCACAGCCCGATGCCGCAGCCCACGTCGAGCACGCGCGCCACCGGCACGCGCAGGTATTGCAGGTAGCTGCACACGAAGGCGCCCAGGCGCTCGACGTGCTGCGGGTCCGAGACCCGCGTCTTCTGGTCGAAATAGAAACGCTCGTAGTAGGCCGCGTCGAAGAGGGCGGCGTCGGCCGATTGCATGCCGGGGTCCTTTCAATGCGCCGGGGCCGGCGATGCCGGCGCGGCGCGGGATGACGAAAGCCGATTGTTTCAGGCTGCGGCAAGGCGTCCGCCGGCGCCATCCGCGCCGGCACTGCGCCGCAGCGGTTGCGGCAGCCCGAGCGCGCGTGCGCGCAGCTGACCGCAGCCGCCGTCGATGTCCTGCCCGGCCGAATCGCGCAGCTTGGTGAGGATGCCGCGTTCGTGCAGGGTGCGCGCGAACGCACGGCAGCGCTCCCAGCTCGGCCGGCCGAAGCCTGCGCCTTCGACGTCATTGAACGGGATGACGTTGAGCACGCCGTACTTGCCCTTCAGCAGCCGGACGAGCGCCTCCAGTTCTTCCGCGCCGTCATTCACGCCGTCGAGCAGGGTCCACTGGTACTGGACCGGGTAGCCGGTGGCGCGTGCGTAGCCTTCCGCGGCGGCGACCAGTTCCTCGGGGCTGAGCTGGGGCGCACGCGGCAGCAGTTCGCGGCGCAGGTCGACCCGCGTGGTGTGCAGCGACAGCGCAAGGGCCGGTCGCACCTGCTGCCGGTGCAGCCGCTCGAAGGCGCGCGGATCACCGACGGTCGAGAAGACCAGGTTCTTGTGGCCCACGTTGCCCACCGTGCCGAGGAAGTCGATGGCCTCGAGCACGTTGTCCAGGTTGTGGGCCGGCTCGCCCATGCCCATGAACACGACCTTGCGCACCGGCCGGCGCGCGCGGGCGAGCGCGACCTGCGCCACGATCTCGGCGCTGCCCACCTGGCGCAGCAGCCCGTCGCGCCCCGTCATGCAGAAGCGGCAGCCGACCGCGCAGCCGACCTGCGTTGATACGCAAAGCCCATCGCGCGGCAGCAGCACGCTTTCGACGGCCTGCCCGTCGGCCAGCGCCACCAGCAGGCGCTCCGAGCCGTCGGCGCCCGCCTGGGCGGTGCGCAGCCGTGCCAGGTCCGCGAGCTCGGCCTCGATGCCGGGCAGGGCGGCCAGCAGCGGCGCGGGGAAGAAGGTCGACGGCCGGCGCCGGCCGCTCTCGCGCACCAGCGCGTGCGACCAGTTGCGCAGGATGCGCTGCTCGTGGCTGGGGCCGGCGCCCGCGTCGCGCAGGCGCTGCCGCAATTGGTGGAGTTTCATGGATCGTGGAATGCACACCGGCCAGCGCGAGCCGTCGATGCCGGCGGCGCGGCCGACACCGCGGTGCCTGTTCTGCGATTGTCCATGCACATGCGAATCCAAGGGTTTGTCCGACGCAAGAGCGCTTGCGTCCGTGCCGGTAGGTTCCCATAATTATTGGTAATTACAGGCTGCCGCCTTCCGGCATCGAGCGATGTACGGCAGGGCGCCCTGTCCTCGATGCAGCACCTTTCGATCGCTGCATCCCTTCCTGCCGCCGGAGCCCGCCACCGCCATGCGCATCGTTCCGCATTCGCTGCACGACCAGGTCGCCGCCACGCTGCGCGAGGAGATCTTCGCCGGTACGCTGGTGCCGGGCAGCTTTCTCGACGAGGCGGCGCTGTGCGAGCGGCTCGAGATCTCGCGCACGCCGCTGCGCGAGGCGCTGAAAGTGCTCACGGCCGAAGGCCTGCTGCGACACGAGCCGCGTCGCGGCTGTTTCGTGGCCGAGGTGACGCAGAAGGACCTGGACGAGATCTTCCCGGTGATCGCGCTGCTCGAGGGTCGCTGCGCATGGGAGGCGGCACGCAACGCCACCGACGCCGAGCTCGAGGCGCTGGAGTCCATGCACGACAAGCTGGCGCGGCACGCCAAGGGCAAGCGCATCAACGAGTACTACGCCACCAATTTCGCCATTCACGAAGCCATCATCTCCCTGGCCGACAACCGCTGGCTGGCGCAGGTGATCGGCGACCTGCGCAAGATCCTCAAGCTCGCGCGCCTGCAGCAGCTGCACGCGCCGGGCCGGCTGGACCAGAGCCTGTCGGAGCACCTGGCCGTGTTCGCTGCCCTCAAGGCACGCGACAGCGACGGCGCCGAGGCCGCGATGCGCACCCACCTGAACCGCCAGCGCGAGGCCCTGCGGGCCGTGGCGCTCCAACAGAAAGCGAGGTTTTCCGCATGAGCACCCCAAGCACCCACCCGCCAGGAGCCCCGGCATGAGCGCTTCCGAATGGCTGCAGCGCAGCGTGTCCTTGCTGCGCGCCACCACTTCCGAAGAAAAAGGGGCTGCAGCGCCCGCCGCGCCTGCGCCGGCTGCTATGAAAAAAGGAGCATCCGACGGGCGCCCGCCGCGCACGCTGGCCGAAAGGCTGGAAGCGACGCTGCGCCGCCACGGCGAAGCGATGGCTCCGCGCGCGCTGCGCAAGATGCTGGAGGACCTGCAGGCCGTGGTCGACGCGCGCGTCAGCGAGGTCGAGGCGGGCCGCCGCGCGCATGCCGTGGCCCAGGCCTACGCGGCCCTGTCGCAGGCCGAGCGGCGCGACGTGTGGCTGCTCATGAGCGAGTGCTTCGCGCCCGACGGGCAGAAGATCAAGGTGGCGCGCGAGCAGTACGAGGCCACGCCGGTGGGCTCTCCCGAGCACAGCCAGGCGGAGCTCAAGCTGCGCCGTGCGCTGGTGTCGCCACGGGCGCGGCTGCTGCAGCGCTTTGCCGTCGATGCGGACGGGCTGGGCTTCCTGGTCGACCTGCGCGCGGAACTGCTGCCCGAGCTCAAGAAGGACCGCCGGCTGCTCGCGCTCGATGCCGAGCTGGAGCAACTGTTCACGACCTGGTTCGACGTCGCCTTCCTCGAACTGCAGCGCATCAGCTGGGATTCGCCGGCCTCGCTGATCGAGAAGCTGATCCGCTACGAGGCGGTGCACGACATCAAGAGCTGGTCCGACGTGAAGAACCGGCTCGACGAGAAGGACCGCCGCTGCTACGGCTTCTTCCATCCGCGCATGCCCGGCGTGCCGTTGATCTTCGTGGAGGTGGCGCTGACCGACGCCATCAGCGACAGCATCACGCCGCTGCTGGACGAGTCGGCGTTGCCCGGCGTGGAGAAGGCCAACACGGCGATCTTCTATTCGATCAGCAACACGCAGACGGGGCTGCGCGGCGTCAGCTTCGGCGATTCGCTCATCAAGCGCGTGGTGGAGACGCTGCGCGCCGAGTTCCCGAAGCTCAAGACCTTCGCGACGCTGTCGCCGATTCCGGGCCTGCGCCCATGGATGGCCCAGAACGCCGCCGGCTTGCTGGCGCGCCTGCCCGAGAAGCAGGCCGAGGCGCTGGGGCGCCTGCTGGGCTCGCTGCCGCCCACGGCGGAGCGCTTCCTGCCTGCGCTGGATGACGCCCTCTCCCTGGGCCCCAAGTCGCCGCTGCGCCAGGCGCTGATGCAATGCGCGGCCGAGTACCTGGGGCGGGGCCTCAAGGACGACAAGCCCCTCGATGCCGTGGCACGCTTCCACCTGGGCAACGGCGCACGCGTCGAGCGCCTGGACTGGGCGGCCGACCCCTCGGCCAAGGGAATGAAGCAGTCCTGGGGCCTGATGGTGAACTACCTTTACGACCTCAAGCGCCTGGACAAGCACCGCGCACTGCTGGCGCAGGGCAAGGTGCCCGTGTCGGGCGACATCGAGGACCTGTTCCTCAAGACCTGATTCCTGCGGGCCGTACCACCCACATAGAAACGATGCCGAAGGCCCCGGCATCCACCAGACTGGAGACAAAAGATGGCAGAACAGTTTCAGCGGCGCGACGTCCTGCGCCTGGCCGCCGCGGGCGCGGCACTGGCGTGCGGCGGCGTGCGGGCCCAGGCCAGCGGCTGGCCGACCAAGCCGGTCACGATGGTCGTGCCCTTTCCGGCCGGTGGCGGCACCGACGCCTTCGCGCGGCCGCTCTCGGCGCAGTTCGGCAAGGTGGCGGGCCAGACGCTGGTGATCGACAACCGCGGCGGTGCCGGCGGCACCGTGGGCGCCAGCATCGCGGCCAAGGGCGCGCCCGACGGCTACATGCTCTTCATGGGCGCGGTGCACCACGCGATCGCGCCGTCGATCTACCCCAAGCTCGACTACGACATCGAGAAGGATTTCGTGCCCATCATGCTGCTGGCCAACGTGCCGCAGGTGGTGGTGGTCAACCCGCGCCGCGTCACGCAGCCGACCATCCAGGAATTCATCGCCTACGCGAAGAAGAACCCCGGCAAGCTGAACTACGCCTCGGCCGGCGCGGGCACCTCGCACCATCTGGCGGGCGAGCTGTTCAAGCTGCAGACCGGTACCTTCATCACCCACATCCCGTACCGCGGCGCGGGCCCGATGCTGCAGGACCTGATCGCGGGCAACGTGGATTGCGGCTTCGATGGCCTGGGATCGTCGGCGCAGCACATCAAGGCCGGCCGCATCAAGGCACTGATGGTGGCCGGTGCCAAGCGCAACCCCGCGTTTCCCGACGTGCCCTGCGCCGCCGAGGTGGGCCTGCCGGACTACACCGTGACCACCTGGTACGGCCTGTGGGCGCCCAAGGGCACGCCGGCCGATACGGTGGCGCGCATCACCGACGACATGCGCAAGACGCTGGCCACCGACGAGCTCAAGACCATCTGGGCGCAGAACGGTTCGGAGATCCCGAACCTGGCGGGCGCGCCCTACGGCCAGTTCGTGAGCGGCGAGGTCAAGCGCTGGGCGGCGGTGGTGAAGGCCTCGGGCGCAAAGCTCGAATGACATCCCCCATGCCGCTTCGCGAGGAGGCCGGCGTCTGAGCCGCCGGCCGTTCAGGCTGTCCAAGCCTGCGCAGGCAGGCTTGGAGCCGCAGCCTTCACCCCCCTTCCGCTGCGCGAAGGGGGCGCACCCAGCGGCCTGGCAAAGCCAGCTCCGCGGGTGCCCTGATGTGGGGGCCGTCCCGGCTCTGTGGCCGATTCAGCATCATTTGTCGCCAGAATGCACGCCATGAATGATGTGCCCACTGTCCTCCTGCACCGCGACGCCGCGGTCGCCACCCTCACGCTGCGCAATCCCGGTCGGCTGAACGCCATGACGCGGGCGATGTGGCGCGAGCTGCGGTCGGCGGCGCAGGTGCTGTCGGTGGATGCGTCGCTGCGCTGCGTGGTGCTGCGCGGGGAAGGCGGGGCGTTCTGCGCCGGCGGCGACATCTCGGAGTACCCGGACTTCCGCTACGACGAGGCCCGCCTGCGCGCCTTCCACGAGGACGAGGTCTGGGGCGCGCTGTCGGCGCTGCTGGCCTGCCCGGTGCCGCTGGTCGCGCAGATCGAGGGGGCGTGCATGGGGGCCGGGCTGGAGATCGCCAGTTGCTGCGACATCCGCCTGGCCGGTGCGGGGGCGAAGTTCGGCGCGCCGATCGCGAAGCTGGGCTTTCCGATGGCGCCGCGCGAAGCGGCCCTGGTGCGCGGCGCGGTCGGCGACGTGCTCGCGCGCGACATGCTGCTGGCCGCCGGCGTGCACGACGCGCAGCGGCTGTACGACGCGGGCTTCCTGCTGCATGTGCTTCCCGACGACGCCGTGGCCGACGCGTGCTTGCAGCATGCGCGCCGCATCGCCACACTCGCACCCCGGGCCGCGCGGCTGAACAAAGCCACGTTTTCGGCATTGAATCGGGCATTGGCGCTCGTGGATGCAGGGCAGGGCGCTATCAATCCCATAGCAAGCCTGCTGCCCGACGCCTACCGTTATGCCGACTCGGCCGAGCACCGCGAGGGCATCGGCGCCTTCCTGGCCAAGCGCAGCCCGAATTTCTAGACCCGTCCGCTTCTTCGTCTTTTCTTCCGTCCTTTCCTCCACCGTCATGAGCCCGATCCAGAACGCCAACCTGTTCGCCCACCTGCGCGCCGCCTTCCCGCACGACCTCGACGCCATCGCCGTGGAGACGGACGAGGGCCTGGCCTATTCGTGGCGCGACCTCGACCGGGCGAGCGCGATGATCGCCAACCTGTTCGAGGCGCTGAAGCTCAAGGCCGGCGCGCGCATCGCCGTGCAGGTCGAGAAGTCGGTCGAAGCCATGATGCTGTACCTGGCCACACTGCGCGCCGGCTACGTCTTCCTGCCGCTCAACACCGCCTACCAGAGCGCCGAGATCGAGTACTTCCTCGACAACGCCGAGCCCTCGGTCGTGGTGTGCTCCAGCCGCAATGCGCCCTGGGTCGGGCCGATCGCGCAGAAGCTGCAGAAGAAGCTGGGCAAGAAGGGCGGCCCGGTGCATGTTTTCACGCTGGACGAGGACCGCACCGGCACGCTGCTGGAACTTGCCGCGCAATGCAGCGACGAGCACACGGTCGCCGCGCGGCAGGACGACGACCTGGCCGCCATCCTCTACACCAGCGGCACCACCGGCCGCAGCAAGGGCGCGATGCTCACGCACCGCAACCTGCGCTCCAACGCCGAGGTGCTCAAGGACTACTGGGGCTGGACGCACGGCGACGTGCTGCTGCATGCACTGCCGATCTTTCACGTGCACGGCCTGTTCGTCGCCATCCACGGCGCGCTGCTCAATGGCAGCAAGATGATCTGGTTCTCGAAGTTCGATCCGAAGCGCGTGGTGGCGCGCCTGCCGGACGCGACCGTGTTCATGGGCGTGCCGACGCTCTACGTGCGCATGCTCGCCGAGCCGGCACTGGGCAAGAAGCAGTGCGAGGACATGCGCCTGTTCATCGCCGGCTCGGCGCCGCTGCTGATCGAGACCTTCAACGAGTGGCAGGAGCGCACGGGCCACACCATCCTCGAACGCTACGGCATGAGCGAGACGATCATGCTCACCTCCAACCCCTACACCTCGGTGCAGGGCGCGCGGCGCGGCGGCACCGTGGGCTTCCCGCTGCCGGGCGTGAGCCTGCGTGTGCGCGCCTATGACGACAGGGGCGAGGCGCGCGAGTGCGGCACCGACGAGATCGGCAACATCGAGGTCAGCGGCCCCAACGTCTTCGCCGGCTACTGGCGCATGCCCGAGAAGACGAAGGAGGAGTTCACCGCCGACGGCTACTTCAAGACCGGCGACGTGGGCAAGGTCGACGGCCTCGGCTACGTGACCATCGTGGGCCGCAGCAAGGACCTGATCATCAGCGGCGGCTACAACGTGTACCCGGCCGAGATCGAGGGCTACATCAACGAGATGCCCGGCGTGGCCGAGAGCGCCGTGGTCGGCGTGCCGCATGCCGACTTCGGCGAGGTGGGGGTGGCGATCGTCATCGCCAAGGCTGGCGCGAGCCTGGACGCCGATGGCATCGTGGCCGAGCTCAAGGCCAGGCTGGCCAACTTCAAGATCCCCAAGCGCTGCTTCGTGGTGCCCGAACTGCCGCGCAACACCATGGGCAAGGTGCAGAAAGCCTTGCTGCGCGACCAATATAAAGCGCTGTTCGCGGGACATTGATCACGTTTGTGCCCCCGGCGAAGGGTCGACGCGCGGCGTCCAGCGCCGCGTGCTGACTAAAATTTGTGCACTAAAGTATCAGAGGTTGTCGCGATGGATTGGGAGATGACGGTGATGCTCTTCTGTGCCGTGGGCATCTTGTGGATGGCCATCGCCATGCCTTATTCGCGCGGGTGGCGCTACCTCAACGTGCGCATGGAGGACAGCCTGTCCCGTTCCAACGCCCTGCTTGAGGCCCACGCCATGTCTCCGGAAGGCGAAGCGGTCGATGACGAGCGGGTGACCATCACTGGACCAGCAGCACGCTGATGTCCGCCTCGGCGATCACCTTGGTCGCCACCGAACCCATCAGCGCGCGGCCGAAGATGCCATGGCCGTGCGTGCCCATCACGATCAGCCCGGCCTGCGCTGCGGTGGCCGCACGAAGGATCTCCTCCGGCGCGTAGCCGTGCCGCAGCTCGATGCCGTAGCCGTCGATGCCGTGCTCCGCAAGCTGCGCCTTCACCGGCTCGATGACCTTCGCGCCTTCTTCGGCGTAGTAGGTCTGCAGCACGTCCTTGCCGATGTGACGGGTGACATGGGGCGGGATGCCCGTGCACACGTGCACCATCAGCAATTCGTTGCCCTCCACGAACATGCGGCGATTGACGGCGATGTAGTCGATGGCCTTGCGGGTGAATGCGCTGCCATCCACGGCGACGACGATCTTCATGACTTGGCTCCTTGGGTTGGAAAGGGAAACACTTCCGGGGGCTGCGGCCCATCTGCCTTGTAAGGCGGCCCGGCGGTCGGGGCAAGCCGGCGTGGGATCGTTTGCTATGGTTTCGATAGCTTCTGGCGTCCAGCCGGCGGGCGCTGCAGCACTTTTTTCTTCGCAGGAGTCTTCAGCGCAGGACCAGCACCGGAACCTCGGAGTGCGTGAGCACGTTGAGCGTCTCGCTGCCCATCAGCACGCGCTTGAAGCCCTTGCGCCCGTGCGACGCCATCACGATGAGATCGACCTTGTGCTTGGTGGCCGCCGACACGATGGATTCCGCCACCAGGTCGGACTTCACCACCACGGCCCGCGCCTTGATGCCGCGGGCCTGCGCCTGCTCGGCCACCCGGTTCACGAGCGTGCGCGCCTGCTCGGCCCATTGCTTCTCGACCCGCGCCACGTCCTCGGCCTCGAAGACCATCGCGCCCTCGAGATAGCTCGTGGGGTAGCGCGGCATCACGTTCAGCACCACCACCTCTGCGCCCTGTTCGGCGGCCAGGGCCAGCGCGTGCGTCACGGCCTTTCTCGACAGCGGCGTGGCATCGGTGGGAATGAGGATGCGCTGGTACATGACGGGAACTCCGGTGAAGGGGATGCGCAAGCTTAGGTGCCGCCGCTGCCGCGGACCTTGACCTCGATCAAGGCGATGGCGGCGCGGCCGCCGCACCATGCGCACACCATGGTGGATGCTGCGCTCGAAACTCCCGGCCCGCTCGCTGCCGCAGGCCTGCCTGCGGGCGTGCATGCGTGCGAACCACTGCCACCTGGCATCGACGACCCGGCCGGGTGGTCGGCTTTCGGCCGTCCGTTGGGCGACGACGATCCACGCTGGGAGTCGTGGGTCGCGGTCGAGGGCATGCACTGCGCCACCTGTGCGCTCGCGGTGGAAGACGCCCTGTGTGCCGTCCCCGGCGTCAGCGCCGCCGCGGTGCAGTCCGGCGGGCGGCGAGCACGGGTGCTGTGGTCGCCGCAGGCCACGACGCCCTCGCGCTGGTTCGAGGCCGTGCGCGACGCCGGCTACCGGCTGTCGCCCGTGGGGATCGATGGCCGCCAGGCGGTGCGCCGGCGCGAGTCACGCCGCGTGCTCTTCCGCTGGCTGGTGTCGGGCCTGTGCATGATGCAGGTGATGATGTACGCCGTGCCGGCGTACGTGGCGGGCCCCGGCGAGATGACCCGCGACATCGAACTGCTGCTGCGCTGGGCCTCGTGGGTGCTGTCGCTGCCCGTCGTGCTGCTGGCCTGCGGCCCCTTCTTCCGCGGCGCCTGGCAGGACCTGCGGCGCCTGCGCGTGGGGATGGACACGCCGGTGGCGCTCGGCATCGCCATCGCGTTCGCCGTCAGCACGGCCGGCACCTTCGACCCCGACGGTGCGCTGGGGCACGAGGTCTATTTCGATTCGCTCACCATGTTCGTCTTCTTCCTGCTGACCGGGCGCTGGCTGGAGTCGCGCCTGCGCGACCGCACCGCCGGCGCACTGGACGCGTTGCTCGAGCGACTGCCCGACAGCGTGGAGCGGATTCGACCGGACGGCAGTGCGGAGCGTGTCGGCGCCCACCGCCTGCGCGTGGGCGACGTGCTGCGCGTTCGGCCCGGCGAGGCCTTCGCCGCCGATGGCTGCGTCGTCGACGGCGACACCAGCGCCGACGAGGCGCTGGTGACCGGCGAGGCCCATCCGCTGCCGCGGCCTTGCGGCTCACGCGTGCTCGCAGGCAGCCACAACGTCGACGCCCAGGTGCTGGTGCGTGTCGACGCGCTGGGCGGCGACACGCGCTTCGGCCGCATCGTGGCACTGATGGAGAGCGCATCCGTCGAGAAGCCGCGCCTGGCGCGTGCGGCCGACCGCGTGGCGCGCCCCTTCCTGCTCGCCGTGATGCTGGCTGCGCTGGCGGCGGCGGTGTGGTGGTGGCCATCCGGACCGGGGCATGCGCTGATGGTCGCCGCCTCGGTGCTCATCGTGACCTGCCCATGCGCACTGTCGCTGGCCACGCCCGCCGCCATGCTCGCGTGCGCGGGCGAGCGGGCCGGGCAGGGCGTGCTGGTTGCGCACCTGCAGGCACTGGAGACCTTGGCCGCGGTCGACACCGTCGTCTTCGACAAGACCGGCACGCTGACGCGGCCGCTGCCCCGGCTCGACCGCATCTACAGCCGGCGCGGCGTGCCGCCGGGCGATGCGCTCGGCCTGGCGGCGGCGATGGCCTCGGGGTCGGTACATCCGGCCTCGCGCGCCCTGGTTGCCGCCTGGACGCAGCATGCGGGCGAGCGCAGCGACTGGATGCTCGGCGAACTGGTGGAGGTGGCCGGCCGCGGGGTCGAGGGGCGTCTGCTTCCCAAGCGCGCTGCAGGTGGCGCGGGCCGCCGTCTTCGCCTGGGCTCGGCCGCGCATTGCGGCGTGCCGGCGCTGGAGGTGCCCGCGATGCAGGTGCACCTGAGCGATGACGAGGGCTGGCTGGCCAGCTTCGTGCTGGACGAGGACCTGCGTCCGGACGCTCGCGCCGCGGTGAGCGCGCTGCGCGAGGGCGGCATCGACGTGCGCCTGCTGTCGGGCGACCGTTCCGAAGCTGCGCACCGCCTGGCGGCCGCCGCCGGCATCGGCAACGCGCGCGGCGACTGCCAGCCCGAGGACAAGCTCGAGGCGGTGCGCCGCCTGCAGTCCGAAGGCCGGCACGTGGCCATGGTCGGCGACGGCCTCAACGACGGACCGGTCATCGCCCAGGCCGACGTGGCCTTCGCCGTCGGGCAGGCCGTGGGCCGCACCCGCGCCAAGGCCGATTTCATCGTCCTGGGCGACGCGCTCACGGCCATTGCGGCCACGTGGAGGCAGGCGCGACGCACGATGCGCGTGGTGCGGCAGAACATCGCCTGGTCAGTGCTCTACAACGCCGCCTGCGTGCCGCTGGCGCTGGCCGGCTGGATGCCGGCCTGGCTGGCCGGCCTGGGCATGGCGGCCAGTTCGCTGGGGGTGGTGCTCAACAGCGCGCGGTTGGCACGCTCGCCCGCTGCGCCCTCGACGACACCGGGAGCCTGAGGTGGACATCCTCTTCGTCCTCGTGCCCCTGTCGGTGCTGATGGCGCTGGCCATCATCTTCGGCCTGTGGTGGGCCGTCGAGCGCGGGCAGTTCGACGACATCGAGCGTGAAGGTTCACGCATTCTCGGCAACGATTGATCCGGATCAAGTGTCGCGCCCGCATGGCGCTCGACACTGCGGTCATCCCCACGGACGACTGCGACCATGCCGACCCACGATGCCTCCCCCGCGACCTACACCGACACGGTCGTCCGACAGTTCTCGTTGATGGCGGTGGTGTGGGGCGTGGTCGGCATGCTGGTCGGCGTCGTCATCGCCGCGCAGCTGGCGTGGCCCGACCTCAACCTGGGCGTCCCCTGGCTGAGCTATGGCCGGCTGCGCCCACTGCACACCAACGCGGTGATCTTCGCCTTCGGCGGCTGCGCGCTCTTCGCCACCAGCTACCACGTCGTGCAGCGCACCTGCCAGGTGCCGCTGTTCGCGCCGAAGCTCGCGGCCTTCACCTTCTGGGGCTGGCAGGCCGTCATCGTGGCGGCCGCCATCTCGCTGCCGCTGGGCTACACCACGGGCAAGGAGTACGCCGAGCTCGAATGGCCGATCGACATCCTGATCACGCTGGTGTGGGTGTCCTATGCCATCGTGTTCTTCGGCACCGTGGGCACGCGCAAGGTGCGCCACATCTACGTGGCCAACTGGTTCTACGGCGCGTTCATCATCGCGGTCGCGCTGCTGCACGTGGTCAACAGCGCCGAAGTGCCTGCCGGCTGGATGAAGAGCTACTCCGCCTACGCCGGCGTGCAGGACGCCATGGTGCAGTGGTGGTACGGCCACAATGCGGTCGGCTTCTTCCTCACGGCGGGCTTCCTGGGGATGATGTACTACTACATCCCCAAGCAGGCGGGACGGCCCGTGTACAGCTATCGCTTGTCGATCGTGCACTTCTGGGCGCTGATCTTCACTTACATGTGGGCCGGCCCTCACCACCTGCACTACACCGCGCTGCCGGACTGGACCCAGTCGCTGGGCATGCTCTTCTCGCTGATCCTGCTGGCGCCCAGCTGGGGCGGGATGATCAACGGGATCATGACCCTCTCGGGGGCCTGGCACAAGCTGCGCACCGACCCGATCCTGCGCTTCCTGATCGTCGCGCTGTCGTTCTACGGCATGTCGACCTTCGAGGGCCCGATGATGTCGATCAAGACGGTCAACGCCCTGAGCCACTACACCGACTGGACCATCGGCCATGTGCATTCCGGTGCGCTCGGCTGGGTGGGCCTGATCTCGATGGGCTCGCTGTACTACCTCATCCCGCGCATGTGGGGCCGCACCACCATGTACAGCACGCGGGCCATCGAGCTGCATTTCTGGATGTCGACCATCGGCATCGTGCTGTACATCGCCGCGATGTGGATCGCCGGTGTGATGCAGGGCCTGATGTGGCGCGCCATCAACCCCGACGGCACGCTCACCTACACCTTCGCCGAGAGCGTGAAGGCCACCTATCCCTTCTACGTCGTGCGCCTCACGGGCGGCCTGCTGTATCTGGCCGGCATGCTGGTGATGGCCTGGAACGTCTGGATGACGGTGGCCTCCGGCCGCGTGCAGCGCGCCACCGTGCCGGCCTTCGCCAGAGCCTCCACCGCCTCCGCCTGATGGCTCCACGCCGTTGACACCATGAACACGCCCCATACCGAAAAGACCGGCTTCTCGCACGAGAAGGTCGAGACCAACAACTTCCTGATGATCGTCCTCATCCTTCTGGTGGTGGCCGTGGGTGGCCTCGTGGAGATCGTTCCGCTGTTCTTCCAAAAGTCGACCACCGAGCCCATCGCTGGCCTGAAGCCGTACACCGCGCTGCAGCTCGCGGGCCGCGACGTCTACCTGCGCGAGGGTTGCTACAACTGCCACTCGCAGATGATCCGTCCCTTCCGCGCCGAAACGCTGCGCTACGGCCACTACTCGGTGGCGGGGGAGTTCGTCTACGACCACCCCTTCCAATGGGGCAGCAAGCGCACCGGGCCGGACCTGCAGCGCGTGGGCGGCAAGTACAGCGACGAGTGGCATCGCGTGCACCTGAACAACCCGCGCGACGTGGTGCCGGAATCGAACATGCCGGCCTACCGCTGGCTCGAGAAGACGCCGGTGGATGCCGCGGCCATGCCGGCCCACATGCGGGCGCTGCGCCGCGTCGGTGTGCCCTACACCGACGAGGAGATCGGCGCCGCCGTGGCCGATGTCGACGGCAAGACCGAGATGGACGCCCTCGTGGCTTACCTGCAGTCGCTCGGCCGCAACCTCAAGTGATGCCCGCACCGGGAGCCACCCCATGAACCTCACCTTCCTGCGCGAAGCCGCCACCGTCGTGTGCTTCCTGCTCTTCGTCGGCATCGTCTGCTGGGCCTATGCGCGCGGCAACCGCACCCGCTTCGACGAAGCCGCCCGCCTGCCTTTCGAGCAGGACTGAGAACGCGCATTTCCTCCTTCGCAGAGCCAAGCCATGAGCGACTTCGTCAGCAACTTCTGGTCCCACTACGTGGCAGCCGCCTCGATCCTGAGCATCGTCGGCTGCCTGCTGTTGCTGTGGCTCACGGCGCGCAAGCGCGTGGTCGCCGGTGGCGACAACACCACGGGCCACGTCTGGGACGAGGACCTGCGCGAGGCCAACAACCCGCTGCCGCTGTGGTGGGTGGGCCTGTTCGTCATCACCATCGTGTTCGCCTTCGCCTACCTGGCGTTCTATCCCGGGCTGGGCCGCATGGCCGGGCAGTTGGGCTGGAGTTCGGCCGGCGAATACGCCGACGAGTTGAAGAAGGCCGAGGCCGATCTGGCGCCGGTCTACGGCCGCTTCACGTCCATGACGACCGAGAAGATGGCGGCCGACCCGGCGGCGCATGCCATCGGCGAGCGCCTGTTCATGAATAACTGCGCCCAGTGCCACGGCTCCGATGCGCGCGGCAGCAGGGGCTTCCCCAACCTTACCGACGACGACTGGCTGTACGGCGGCACGCCGGAGAAGATCGTCGAGACCATCACGAAGGGGCGCTCCGGAACGATGCCGCCGATGGCGGCCGCCGTGGGCAGCGCCGAGGATGTCAAGAACCTCGCGAACTACGTGCTGAGCCTGTCGGGCAGCCCGCACGACTCGGTGCGTGCCGGCCTGGGCAAGACGCATTTCACCGCCTGTGCGGCCTGCCATGGCATCGGCGGCGTGGGGAACCAGGCACTCGGCGCACCGCGGCTGTCGGACAACATCTGGCTGCACGGCTACGGAGAGGCGGCCATCATCACGGCCATCACGCAGGGCCGCCATGGCGAGATGCCGGCGCAGGAGGGGCGGTTGACCGACGCGCAGATCCAGGTGTTGGCCTCCTACGTCTGGAGCCTCTCGAACGGCGGCAGCGCAGCCCGTTGACATGGACCCTGCCGACGACGTTGCTGCCGCGCCCGGTGGATCGCCCCCGCTGCGGGTGATTCCGATCGCCGCGGAGGGCGCAGCGCTCTACGCCGCCTCGAAGAAGGTCTATCCCCGGACCATCGACGGGCGCTTCGCCCGCTGGCGCTGGGCGATGGTGTTCCTCACGCAGGCGGTGTTCTATGGCCTGCCCTGGATCGAGTGGGGCAGCAGGCAGTCGGTGCTGTTCGACCTGGCGGCACGCCGCTTCTACCTCTTCGGCTGGGTGCTGTACCCGCAGGACCTGATCTACCTGGCCGGGCTGCTCGTCATCTCTGCGCTCTCGCTCTTCCTCTTCACTGCGGTGGCGGGCAGGCTGTGGTGCGGCTTCAGCTGCCCGCAGACCGTCTACACCGAGATCTTCCTCTGGGTCGAACAGAGGATCGAAGGCAACCGCAGCGCACGCATCCGGCTCGACGGCGACCAGCTGTCGATGGAGAAGCTGGTCAAGAAGTGGTTCAAGCACCTGGTGTGGATCGCCATCGCCGCCTGGACGGGTTTCACCTTCGTCGGCTACTTCACGCCGATCCGCGAACTGGGCCTGGCCTTCGTGCAGACGCGCATGGGCTCGTGGGAGGAGTTCTGGGTCTTCTTCTACGGCTTCGCAACCTACGGCAACGCCGGCTTCATGCGCGAACAGGTGTGCAAATACATGTGCCCCTACGCACGCTTCCAGAGCGCCATGTTCGACCGCGACACCTTGATCGTGAGCTACGACGCACAGCGCGGCGAGCGCCGCGGCCCGCGTCGCAAGGACATGGATGCACGCGCCGCCGGCCTCGGCGACTGCATCGACTGTGCGCTGTGCGTGCAGGTCTGCCCGACCGGCATCGACATCCGCAACGGCCTGCAGTACGAGTGCATCGGCTGCGGGCTGTGCGTGGATGCCTGCAACTCGGTCATGGACAAGGTGCACCTGCCGCGCGGCCTGATCCGCTACGACACGCAGAACGGCCTGGCCGGGCGCTGGTCGCCGGCACAGGTGATGCGGCGCGTGTTCCGCCCGCGCGTGCTGGTCTACGCCGGCGTGCTGACCCTGCTCGTGGTGGGCTTGCTGGCCAGCCTGGTGACGCGCACGCCGCTCAAGGTCGACGTGGTACGCGACCGCGCCTCGCTGGCTCGGCTGACGGAAGGCGGCCGGCTGGAGAACGTGTACCGCCTGCAGGTGATGAACGCGACCGAATCCGTGCAGCGCTACCGCATCGAGGCGCGGGGGCTCGACGGCCTCGCGATCGCCGGCGAAGGCTCGGTCGAGGTCGGCCCGGCCGAGTCGCGCTGGGTGCCGGTGCGGCTGCAGATCATGGATGGCACCGCATCGCCGGGTTCCCACCCGATCCATTTCGACGTGAGGCAGGAACAGGGCGGGGCGCAGGTGTCGGAGAAATCCGTGTTCATGGTGCCTCGCTGACGCGCTTGCCCGAAGGAGAAAGACCCATGACAAACCAGAACCTTCCCCGGCGCGACGCGCCCTGGTGGCGCCATCCGATCATGTGGATGGTCGTCGGCGGGCCGGCCGTCGTGGTGGTGGCCGCCGTGTACACCGCGTGGCTGGCGATGCGTTCGCCCGACCCCGTGGTCGAAGCCGACTACTACCGCCGCGGCATCGAGATCAACCGCACCCTGTCCGCCGGCACCGCCATGCTGCCGGCGCAGGCCGGCCGCAACCATGCGATGACGCCTGCGGACGACCTCCCGCATGCGCGGCACGCGCGCGGGGAGGCACGATGAGGGGCATGCTGCGGGCCTTGTGCGTGCTCTGGCCGTCGTTCCTGGCGGCGTGCGCGCTGGAGATGCTGGTGTTCGGCCTGGTCGACCCGGGTGACCTGCACTGGCCGGTCGCGGGCGGCCCCGTGTCGCGCCAGGCGGTCTATGCGATGGGCTTCTTCGCCTTCTGGGCCGCCACGGCGGCGTCGAGCGCATTGACGGCGATGCTGATCAAGACGCCGCCGCTGGAGTCGGAGCTCACGCGCACACCGTCGGATTGACCATGCGGCGCAGAGCCTCGGCATCGAGGATGCGCACGTGCCGCTGGTTGACCTCGACCAGGCCGTCCTCGGCGAACTTCGACATCGTGCGGCTTACTGTCTCGAGCTTCAGGCCCAGGTAGCTGCCGATTTCCTCGCGCGTCATGCGCAGCACCAGCTCGGAGGCCGAGAAGCCGCGTGCATGCAGGCGCTGCAGCAGGTTCAGCAGGAAGGCCGCGAGGCGCTCCTCGGCGCGCATGCTGCTCAGCAGCAGCATCACGCCGTGTTCGCGCACGATCTCGCGGCTCATGATCTGGTGCACGTGGCGCTGCAAGGCCGTCACCTCACGCGACAGTTCCTCGATGCGCTCGAAGGGCATCACGCACACCTCCGAATCCTCCAGGGCCACGGCGTCGCAGGTGTGGTGGTCGTTCACGATGCCGTCCAGGCCCATGATCTCGCCGGCCATCTGGAAGCCGGTGACCTGCTCGCGGCCGTCCTCGGCCGTGACCTGGGTCTTGAACACGCCGGTGCGGATGGCGTAGAGGGCGGTGAAGCGCTCGCCGCTGGCAAACAGGGTTTCCTTGCGGCGGATCTTGCGGCGCGTGGCCACGATGTCGTCGATGCGCTGGAGTTCCTGTGGCTGCAGGCCGACCGGCATGCACAGCTCCCGGAGGTTGCAGTTGGAGCAGGCGACTTTGATCGTGTCGGCGTTGAGCGTCATGAAGAGGGCAGGTTGGTGCACCTTCCGGCGAGGGTGCGGTGATGGCTGGTGAATTGTGCGCGTGCGATTGCTCGGGGGTTTGATCCAGGTCAATCAAGCCTAAGCCGGTTGCCGCCACAGTGCAAGGATGCGCCGCGCCACCTGGGCCGGTGCCCCTTGCCATGACATTGCCCCTGTCCACGATCTCCGAGGCGGACCCGGTCGCCCGGGCCGCTGCCGTTACGCCGTCGCTGCTGCGCCGCTTCGACGTCCCCGGCCCGCGCTACACCTCCTATCCCACCGCCGACCGCTTCGTCGATGCCTTCGGCGCCGAAGCCTATGCCCAGGCGCTCGAGCAGCGGCGC
Source organism: Comamonadaceae bacterium ALPHA2B (assembly GCA_005503065.1). Taxonomy (GTDB): domain Bacteria; phylum Pseudomonadota; class Gammaproteobacteria; order Burkholderiales; family Burkholderiaceae_C; genus Xenophilus. The sequence continues at coordinate 154,661 of SCOE01000002.1, read as the reverse complement.
CAGGTCGGCCTGGCCGCACGGCTGCCGCTGTCGCTGTACGTGCACATCCCCTTCTGCGAATCGTTGTGCTACTACTGCGCCTGCAACAAGATCGTGACGCGGCGGCACGAGAAGGGGCAGGACTACCTGGCCTACCTGGCGCGCGAGGTCGAGCTCCAGGTGGCACACCTGGGGCAGAACGCCTCGGTCAGCCAGCTGCACCTCGGCGGCGGCACACCCACCTTCCTCGACGACGCGGCCATCACCGCGCTGGTCGCGATGCTGCGGCGCTCCTTCAGTTTCACGGCCGACGGCGAATGGTCGATCGAGGTCGACCCGCGCACGGTGGACGCGAAGCGCCTGGCCCACCTGGCCACGCTGGGCTTCAACCGCATCAGCTTCGGCGTGCAGGATTTCGATGTACAGGTGCAGAAGGCGGTGCACCGCGTCCAGCCGGCGCACGAGGTCTTCGCGCTGGTGCAGGCCGCCCGGCAGCTGGGCTTCCGCTCCATCAACACCGACCTGATCTACGGCCTGCCGCGGCAGAGCCCGTCCTCGTTCCGGCGCACGCTCGACCAGGTGGTCGAACTGCGGCCGGACCGCATCGCCTTGTACGCCTACGCGCACCTGCCCGAGCGCTTCAAGCCGCAGCGGCGCATCATCGCCGAGGAACTGCCGTCGGCCGATGCCAAGCTGGAGATGCTGTCGCAGGCCATCGAGCGCCTGACGCAGGCGGGCTACCGCTACATCGGGATGGACCATTTCGCGCTGCCCGAGGATTCGCTGGCCATCGCCCGGCGCCAAGGCCGCCTGCACCGCAACTTCCAGGGCTACAGCACGCAGCCCGACTGCGACATCGTGGGCCTGGGCGTGTCGGCGATCGGTCGCGTGGGCGCCAGCTACAGCCAGAACGCCAAGTCCCTCGACGAGTACTACGACCTGCTCGATCAGGGGCGGCTGCCGGTGGTGCGGGGGCTGGCCCTGTCGCGGGACGACGTGCTGCGCCGCGCGGTGATCATGGCGATCATGTGCCAGGGACGGGTGGACTTCGAAACCATCGACGCGTCCCACCTGGTCGACTTCCGGCGCTACTTTGCGGCCGAACTGGAGGTGCTCGAGGCGCTGCAGGCCGACGGCCTCGTGCGCCTGAGCGCCCGCGAGATCGAGGTGACCGAGACCGGCTGGTTCTTCGTGCGGGCCGTGGCCATGGTGTTCGACCGCCACCTGCAGGCCGACCGGACGCGCACGCGCTTCTCGCGCATCATCTGAAGGTCGCCGCCGGTGAACCTCGCCCTGGCCATGACCTGCGGGCTGATGGGCCTGGCCGGTGGCGCGCACTGCCTGGGCATGTGCAGCGCGCCGTGTGCCGGTGTCGTGCAGGCGGCGGGCGGCGCGCGTCCGGCGCTCTGGCAGTTCCACGCCGGGCGCTTGGCCGGCTACGCGGCGCTGGGCGCACTGGCCGCGGTCAGCCTGCAGGGGCTGGGCTGGCTCGGCACGCAGGTCGCCGCGCTGCGGCCTTTCTGGACCCTGCTGCACGTGGCCGCGCTCGCGCTAGGGGCCGTCCTGCTGTGGCAGGCGCGGCAGCCGCTGTGGCTCGACGGCCTGGCGCGCGGCGCCTGGGCGCGCGTGCGGCGCGCCGGAGCGGCACACCGGTGGCCCTGGCTGATCGGCGCACTGTGGGCGCTGCTGCCGTGCAGCCTGCTGTATTCGGCGCTGGTGGTGGCGGCGCTGGCCGGCAACGCGGCCGCAGGCGCGCTGTGCATGGCGGCCTTCGCGGCGGGCAGCGCGGTGTGGTTGCTGGGCGGCACCTGGCTGGGCCTGCGCAGCTGGGTCGCTGCGCGCGACGGCACGGCGATCGGCAGCCGCGGCGAGGTGGCCGTGCGGCTCTCGGGCCTGGCGCTCGTCGCGACCTCGGCCTGGGCGCTGTGGCACGACACAGGCGCCGCCTTCCTCGCCTGGTGTGGCGTGCTCTGAGCCTGGGATGCTATCGAAACGATAGCTGCTCGCGCAGGCGGGGCGCGCGCTGGCGGCCGATTTGGTCTTGAATCGCCAGAGGGCGGGTCGCGCGCGCTTTCATGGGCGCGACATCTGCGCGGCCTAGCCTGCGCGCATGTTCGACTGGAACCGCTGGCTGTTCAGCCGCCTTGCCGCCGGCCATCAGGTCGATGCGCCGCTCATCCCCGCGGCGCGGTGGATCGCCGAGCACGGCGCCGCCGTCGGCATCCTGATGCTGCTGGTGCTGTGGTGTCTCCGACCCACGCAGCGCGCCGGCGTGTTTGGGGTGGGACTCGTGGCGGTGCTGGCGGCCGCGGTGGCCCATGCGCTGGCCGATGCGTTCGCCATGCCGCGGCCCTTCGTCACGGGCGACAGCGCGCCATGGATCGCGCACGGTGGCCGCGGCGCCTTCCCGAGCGCGCACGCCACCGTCATGTTCGCGGTCACGTTCGGCCTGTGGCCATTGCGAGGGCTGCGCCCAGCGGCGCTGGCCGTGGGCGTCCTCGGCCTCGTGACCGCCTGGGCACGCATCCACGGCGGGCTGCACTATCCGATGGACATCGTCGGCGGTGCGGCGTTGGCGGGCGTGCTGGTCTACGGCCTTCGTTTCATCGCCCTCTGGCTGCGGGCGCGCTGGGCCGCACCGCGCGGGCGTCGGGCACGCCGGCAACTGCTGCGGCGCTGGCGCGGCTCGGTGGCGGGCGGGTCGCTGTAACGCGGCGAGGCGGCGCGGCGCTCAGCCGTGCAGACCCTTCCACAGCATGTAGGCCGCCAGCAGATACAGCACGCTGGCGAAGACCCGCTTGAGCCTGCCGACCGGCAGTGCATGCGCGGCGCGAGCGCCCAGCGGCGCCATGAGCACGCTGCACGCGGCGATCACCACCAGGGCCGGCAGCCAGATGTAGCCGAAGGCACCGGCCGGCAAGCCCTGCAGCGAGAACCCGCCGGCGATGTAGCCTGCCACGTTGGCGACCGCGATCGGGAAGCCCAGCGCAGCGCTCGTGGCCACCGCGTTGTGGATGGCGACGTTGCACCAGGTCATGAAGGGCACGCTGATGAAGCCGCCGCCCGCGCCGACCAGGCCCGAAACGAAACCGATCACGCCACCCGCGCCGAGCTGGCCCGCCGTACCCGGCATCTGCCGCGTGGGCTTGGGCTTCTTGTCCAGGAACATCTGGGTGGCCGAGAAGCTCACGAAGAGCGCGAAGAAGATGGCCAGCGCCGTGCCCTTGAGCAGTGAGAAGACGCCCAGGCTGCCGATCAGGCTGCCGATGACGATGCCCGGTGCCAGGCGCTTCACGATGTCCCAGCGCACGGCGCCGCGCTTGTGGTGTGCGCGCACGCTGGAGATGGAGGTGAAGATGATGGTCGCCATCGAGGTGGCGATGGCCATCTTCACGGCCAGGTCGGCCGGCACGCCGCGGTTGCCCAGGATGATGGTGAGGAAGGGCACCATCAACATGCCGCCGCCGATGCCCAGCAGCCCGGCGAGGAAGCCGGTGCCGATGCCCAGCACGGCGAGTTCGAAGACGAGCAGGGGTTCGATCGGCATGCGGCGGGCTCGGTGTTCTTATGGGGGCGGCGCACAAGGAAACGGCCCGCCAGAAGGCGGGCCGTCGGAAGAGGTGTCTGCAAGTGCCACCGGACCGTCATCCTGAACGCAGGGTTCAGGTGGGCGAGGGCAGCAAGGCATTGGGATCATCTGACGCGAGATGTTCACGCCTGCCAAGCGATGTACCAAGCCCGGGCTCCGTAGAGCATTGGTTCAAGGAAATATAAAGCCCGGCATGCACCGCAGACGCTTCCGATTTTACGCGCTGCGTCTCGCGCGTACAGGCTTGACAACGCAAAGCCGGTGCCGTCCGACAGGGCAAAAAAAGAGGATCAGAGCAGCAGGCCGTCGCCCGCCAGCGCCTGGTCGAGCCGCTGCACGAGCTGCGCCGCGCGCACATCGTCCGGGGCGGCGTCGGATGTGGCGTGCTGCGCGCGCTCGTCCGACGGCGCCGGCAAGGGCGCGGCAGCAGGCGCCGCCTCGCGCTGCACCAGGTCGAAGGCAAGGTTGAGCGACGCCAGCACCGCGATGCGGTCGCGCGCCTTGACCTTGCCCGCATCGCGGATCTTGCACATGGCCGCGTCCACGCGTTCCACCGCCTCGCGCAGCTGCGCCTCGCCGTCCTCGGGGCAGCCGAGCAGGTAGCTCTGGCCCATGATCTGCACTTCGATTTGTTTCACGTCGCGTTGGAGGGGGAGTCGTTGGACGGTTCGGCGGGCAGCCGCTCCAGCATGGCGTCGATGCGCGTGCGCGCGGCCGTCAGGCGCGCCTTGAGCGCGTCGCGCTCGCGGGCGAGCGCCTCGACCTGCTGCTGCAGCAGCGCATTGGTGCGCTGGGTTTCCTCGTAGCGCACGAGCAGACGTTCAACGCGCTCGGCGATCTGGTCGAAGTGGCTCGGTGCGGACATGGGCCGCGATTGTAGGTTCCCGGCTTACACCGCCGGTTTCAAATTAAACTCCGCGCCTGTTGGTGCTCGCGACGCGGTTCGCGCGTCGCAGTTCAACGGGAAGCAGGAGCCGATGCACCCACGGTGCCGAAGCCGGCCTGCGCTGCCCCCGCAACGGTCAAGCAGCCGGCGTCCACGCGAATCCGCGAGGGCGCCACACCTTCCACATCAGCCACTGGGCGCCGCCGACACACGGCGCCTGGGAAGGCGGCAGGTGCGCGCTGTCAGCCCGGATACCGGCCAACAAGGCGGTTGCCATGTTCGATGTCCCCCGGGGCTCGTCGCGGCGGCCATGGCGCCCAGGCGCCGGCGGGGAAGCCGGCCAGGGCATTGCTGCTGGAATCCTTTTCGTCCCATGACCACCCGTGCCCCGATCACGCGCGCGCTGCCGCGTGCCTCCCTGCTCTCTGCCGCGCTGGCGGCCGCGCTGCCCACCCTCGCCGCGGCCCAGACGCCGCCTTCGCTGGGCGAGACCGTCGTCACCGCCACGCGTGTCGAGCAGCCGATCTCGGACCTCGTTGCCGACGTCTCGGTGATCGACCGCGCCACCATCGAGCGCAGCGGCGCGTCGGGCGTCGCCGACCTGCTGGCGCGCCTGCCCGGCATCGAGATCTCGCGCAACGGCGGGGTGGGCAACACCACCAGCCTCTTCATCCGCGGTGCGGAGACGCGCTTCACCGCGGTTTACCTCGATGGCGTGCGCATCGATTCGCAGTCCACCGGCGGCGCGCCCTGGGAATCGATCCCGCTGGCGCAGATCGATCGCATCGAGGTGCTCCGCGGGCCCGCGGCAGCCGTGTACGGCTCCGATGCCATCGGCGGCGTGGTGCAACTCTTCACGAAGAAGGGCGAGGGCCGGGCCACGCCCTTCGTGAGCTGGGGTGCGGGCAGCCGGCGCACGCAGAACACGCAGCTCGGCGTCAGCGGGTCGGCCGGCGCCTTCGATTACTCGATCGGTGCCTCGTACGAGCAGAGCGCGGGCTTCGACGTGCGCACGCCCAACGTCAGGCACAACCCCGACAAGGACTACTACAAGACCAGCGCCGGCAACGTACGGCTGGGCTGGCAGATCGGCGAGAAACACCGCCTCGACCTCACGGCGCTCGAGAGCGAGATGGACTCGGGCTACGACGGCTTCACCTACAACCCGCGCCGGCCGGTCGACGACCGCAACAAGTACCACCTGCGCACCGCGGGCCTCACCTGGACCGCCCAGTGGACGCCCGAGTACAAGACCAAGCTCTCCGTCACCGATTCGAACCAGCGCTACGAGACCAGCGTCAAGCCCTCGCCGGCCGACTACATCACCCAGACCCGCCTGCGCGGCTACCTGTTCCAGAACGAGTACCGCCTCGGCTCGCACCTGTTCACGGCGGCACTCGAGCGGCGCGAGGACAAGCTCTTCAACCCGGCGCTGGATGAATACAGCACCACGCTGTTCCGCAAGCGCTCCCAGGACGCGCTGGCCCTGGGCTACGGCTTCGTGCAGGGCCCGCACTCGCTGCAGGTCAACCTGCGGCACGACGAGGACAGCGAGTTCGGCGGCAAGAACACCGGCAGCGTCGCCTATGGCTACGAGTTCGCGCGGAACTGGCGCGTCACCGGCTCTGCCGGCACGGCCTTCCGCGCGCCCACGCTGTACCAGCGCTTCAGCGAGTACGGCGATGCCAGCCTGCGCCCGGAAACCAGCCGCAACGCCGAGGTCGGCCTGCGCTACGGTGACGGCACGACGAGCGCGAGCCTGGTCGCGTACCGCAACCGCGTGCGCAACCTCATCACCTTCGACTACGACAGCACCGCCTGCGAGAGCCTGTTCGGCTGCTACGCGAACGTGAACCGTGCCAAATACGAGGGCGTAACGCTGGCCGCGAGCCACCGTTTCGGCGACCTGACGCTGCGCGGCTCGCTGGACTACCAGAACCCGCGCGACGTGGAAACGAACCACATGCTTCCCCAGCGCGCGCAGGTGCACGGTACCGTCGGCGCCGACTGGCGTGTCGGTGCCTGGACGCTGGGTGCCGAGCTGCAGGCCTCGGGCCGGCGCTGGGCCGATGCGGCCAACACCCAGCGCCTGGGCGGCTACGGCATCGTGAACCTCAGCGCCAGCGGCGAAGTGGCGCGCGACCTGACGCTCGTGGCCCGTGTGGACAATGTGGCCGACAAGAACTACCAGCTCGTCAAGGACTACGCCACGGCAGGCCGCACGGTCTACGTCGGCCTCAAGTGGCAGCCCCGCTGACGCGCACGCCTGCATGACCGACCGCGCGACCTCCGACCTCGACATCGCCGCCAGCGAGTTCATCCTCGGCGGCCAGAAGAGCGGCAAGTCGCGCCGCGGCGAGGCCCTGGCTGCCGCCTGGCTGGCGCGCTCGCCCGCGCACAAGGCCGTGATGATCGCCACCGCGCAGGCCTGGGACGACGAGATGCACCAGCGCATCGCGCTGCACCAGTTCGAGCGCGCCGCGCGGGTGCCGGCGCTCGAGACCATCGAGGAGCCGTGGCGCGTGCCCGAGGCCGTCATGGCCGCCAGCACGCCGCAGACGCTGGTGCTGGTGGACTGCCTCACGCTGTGGCTCACCAACCTCATGATGCCGGCCGAGCTGGCGCCCGAACGCGCGGCCGCCCCCGACTGGCAGGACGGCGTGGCCCTGCTGCCCGAAGCGCTGGCGACGGCGCAGGGGCCGGTCGTGCTGGTGAGCAACGAGATCGGGCTGGGCGTGATCCCGCTGGGCGCCGAGACGCGCGCCTTCGTCGACGTGCTGGGGCGTCTGAACCAGCAGGTGGCCGCGGCCTGTGCACGCGTCACGCTGATGGCGGCAGGGCTGCCCCTGCGGCTGAAAGGTGGCGCATGAAGCGGTGGCTCGGCACCGCCTTGGCCGCGCTGTGCGTGGGCACCGCCGGAGCGGCGCCGGTGCAGGTGACGGACGAGCGCGGCGTCGCGGTGCAGCTGCCGGCGCCCCCGCAGCGCATCGTTTCGCTGCTGCCTTCGCTCACCGAGACGGTCTGCGCGCTCGACGCCTGCGGCCGCCTGGTCGGCGTCGACCGCTACTCCAATTGGCCCGATGCGGTGAAGGCCCTGCCGCAGGTCGGCGGCGGCATTGACCCCAACGTCGAGGCCATCGCGGCGCTCAAGCCCGACCTGGTGCTGGCGGCCAAGTCCTCGCGCGTCTCGCAGCGGCTGGAATCGCTGGGCCTGAAGGTGGCCGTGCTGGAGCCGAAGAACCATGCCGACGTGCAGCGGGTGCTGAAACAGGTCGCGCACCTGCTCGCGGTGCCGGGCGCGGACACGGTGTGGCGCACCATCGATGCCAGCGTGGACGCAGCCGCGCAGTCGCTGCCGGCCTCGGCCCGCAGCACGCGCGTCTACTTCGAGGTCAACGCCGCGCCCTATGCCGCCGGCGAGAGTTCCTTCATCGGCGAGACGCTCGCCCGACTGCATGCGCGCAACATCGTGCCGGCCTCGATGGGGCCGTTCCCCAAGCTCAACCCCGAGTTCGTGGTGCGCGCCGATCCCGACCTCATCATGGCCAGCGTGCGCAGCGCGCAGGGGCTGGAACAGCGGCCCGGCTGGGCCGGCATCCGCGCCGTGAAGACCGGCCGCATCTGCCGTTTCAGCGCCGACGAGGCCGACGTGCTGGTGCGCCCGGGGCCGCGCATGGGCGAGGCGGCGCGCCTGATGGCCGGCTGCCTGGCCGGCACGGCCGGGCGCTAGGCCATGCACGCCCGCCGCGCGCGCTGGATCGCCCTCATGCTGCTGCTCGCGGCCGCCGCCTTGCTGGCGCTGGGCGCTGCCGTGGGCAGCACCGGCCTCGACACGCTGTGGTCGCTGCGCGGCGACGCGGTGGCCAGGCAGATCGTGTGGGACATCCGCCTGCCCCGCACCCTGGGCGCCTGGCTCGCAGGCGCGCTGCTCGGGCTGGCCGGGGCGGTGGCGCAGGGCCTGTTCCGCAACCCGCTGGCCGACCCCTACCTGCTCGGCAGCGCCTCGGGCGCTTCGCTGGGCGTGGCAGCAGCGCTGTCGCTGTTCGGCGTGTCTGTCAATTCGACGGCTTGGGTGGTGCGCCTGGGCCTCACCGGGGCGGCCTTCGTCGGCGCGGTGGCGGCGGTGCTGCTCACGCTGGCACTGGCGCGCGGGGTGCAGCAGACGCTGCGGCTGCTGCTGGCCGGCGTGATCGTCGGCGTGGTGCTGGGCGCGGTGAAGGACCTGATCAGCATCGCTTCGGCAGACATCCTGCAGGCGCTGCAGGCCTTCATGCTCGGCAGCACCGGGCTGGTGGGCTGGGGCGCGTGCGGCGTCATGGCCGGCGTGCTCGCGACTTGCCTGCTGGCGGGCGCAGCGCTGGCGCCGGTGCTCGACGGCCTGGCGCTGGGCGAGGCCACGGCCACCAGCCTGGGCCTGCCGCTGCCCGCCATGCGCGTGGCACTGGTGGCCGTGCTGGCGCTGGCCACCGGAGCGGCCGTGGCGCAGACGGGCCTGATCGCCTTCGTCGGCCTGGCGGCGCCGCACCTGGTGCGCTCGCTGGTCAAGACCACGCACGTGCGACTGGTGCTGCTGGCGGCGCTCATGGGCGGCCTGCTGCTGATGGCGGCCGACCTGGGCGCTCGCTGGCTGATCGCGCCGCAGGAGCTGCCGGTGGGGGTGCTCACCGCCGTCTTCGGGGGCGGCTACCTGCTGTGGCTGATGCATCGGCGCGCAGCGCGTTCGGCGGGGCGGGGCGCATGATTGCTATGAATTCCATAGCTGGTGGCGCAAGCGGGGTGGGCGCTGGAGCCCGATTTGGCTTGGAAGATCAGGCCATGGCGGTCCAAGGCCTGCGCGTCGCGCTGGGCGCCACGGAGGTGCTGCACGGCATCGACCTCGCACTGCCGCGCGGCACCTGGACCAGCGTGGTCGGCCCCAATGGTGCCGGCAAGTCCACGCTGCTGCGCGCGCTGGCCGGGCTGCTGCCGCATGCCGGACAGGTCGAGCTGCTCGGCCGGCCGTGGTCGCAGTGGCCGGCCCGCGCGCGCGCGCGGGCACTGGCCTGGCTGGCGCAGAGCGGCGCGGGCGACGCTGCGGCCGATGACCTGACCAGTTACGACGTCGCCATGCTCGGCCGTCTGCCGCACCAGCGCTGGCTGGCCGCGCCCTCGGGCGCCGACCGTGCGGCCGTCGAGCGCGCGCTGCGCCGCACCCAGGCCTGGGAGTGGCGCGACCGGCCGATCGGCCAGCTCTCGGGTGGCGAGCGCCAGCGCGTGCTGCTCGCGCGGGCGCTGGCCGTCGAGGCCGAGGTGCTGCTCATGGACGAGCCCCTGGCCAACCTCGACCCGCCGCACCAGGCCGACTGGCTGGCGACGGCCCGCGAACTGGCCGCCGCCGGCTGTGCCGTCGTGAGCGTGCTGCACGAACTGCATGCCGCGCTGGCGGCCGATGCGATGGTCGTCATGGCGGCCGGCCGCATCGCGCACCACGGCGCGGCCGCCGACCCCGCCACCCATCGCGCCCTCGAGGCCGTCTTCGACCACCGCGTCGCCGTGCACCAGGTGGCGGGCGAGTTCGTGGCCCTGGCGCGCTGAAACTTGAAAACGGACAGCCGAACGCAGAGGGCGCAAAGGCTTCGCAGAGGACGCAGAAAAGACATGCAAACAATGGATTGGCCTCTGCGCCTTCTGCGAAGCCTTTGCGCCCTCGGCGTTCGGCTGCCCGATCCCGCATTTCTCTGCTGACTCCATGCACATCGAAACACCCCCCACCGACAAGCCCTACGACAAACCCGAGGGCGAGCGCCGCGGCCTGGTGCTGGTGAACACCGGCGACGGCAAGGGCAAGAGCACGGCGGCCTTCGGCTTGGCGCTGCGCGCCCACGGCCGCGGCAAGGCGGTGAAGATCTTCCAGTTCATGAAGGTGCCGACGGCGCGCTTCGGCGAGCACCGCGCGTTCGAGCAGCTCGAGGCATTCCGTCCGGCGCCGGGCCGCCCCAAGCCGGACAGCGGCCCCTCGGGGGGCAGCGAGGACACGCAGTGCCGAGCGTGGGGGCCCATGATCGAAGGCTTGGGCGACGGCTTTTCCTGGAAGAGCCAGGACCTCGAACGCTCCGCGCAGCTTGCCCGCGACGGTTGGGAGAAGGCGAGGGCGGCGATCCTCTCGGGCGAGTTCTTCCTCGTGGTGCTCGACGAGATCACCTACCCGCTGATCTACGGCTGGCTGCCGCTCGACGCCGTGCTGCAGACGCTGCGCGAGCGGCCTCGCGAAGTGCACGTGGTGCTCACCGGCCGCCGCTGCCCGCCCGAGATCGTCGAGCTGGCCGACACGGTGACCGAGATGCAGATGGTCAAGCACGCGTTCAAGGCCGGCATCCCCGCGCAGCGCGGCATCGAGGATTGAAATGAACAACCCCCATGCCGCTGCGCGGCTCCCCCTTCCGCTGCGCGAAGGGGGCGCACCCGTTGGCCGGGCAAAGCCCGCTCCACGGGTGCCCGCGCGTGGCCTGCTCCGCGGCCGCCTGGAACGCACCGGATCGGAAAGGTGTCGTGCCCGCGACGTCTGAGGTTTTGCTCGGCGCCCACGCCTGCGTCGCCGTCGGCGCGCTGTGGCTCGCGCTGGCCATCGATCGCTGGCTGGGCGAACCGCCCGCGCGCTGGCATCCGGTCGTGTGGATGGGGGCGTGGCTCGGCTGGGCCGGCCCGCGCATCGCCCCGTCGGCCGATGCGCCCCTGCCCGGAATTTTCAAGCCTTTTGTGCTCGGAGCGCTGGCCTGGTGGGCGGGGGCTGCTATGGTTTTCGTAGCGGCATGGGCCTTGCAATGGCATGTGATGCGCCATCTGCCCTGGCCGGTGGCGGCGCTCACGCTGGCGCTGGCGCTCAAGCCGCTGATGGCCTGGCGCATGCTGCGCGACGAGGTGCTGGCGGTCGACGTGGCGCTGGCGGAGTCGCTCGAAGCCGGCCGCACGCGGCTGGCCCATCTCGTCAGCCGCGACACGCAGTCGCTCGATGCCGAGGCCGTGCGCGAGAGCGCGATCGAATCGCTGGCCGAGAACCTCAACGATTCGGTGGTCGCACCGCTGTTCTGGTTCGTGCTCTTCGGCCTGCCGGGCGCGGCCGTCTACCGCTTCGCCAACACGGCCGACGCGATGTGGGGCTACCCCGGCGAGCGCGGCGGCCGCTGCTGGGCCTGGGCGGGCAAGTGGGCGGCGCGGGTGGACGATGGGCTGTCGTGGTTGCCGGCCCGGCTCAGCGCGCTGCTCATTGCCCTGGCGGCGCGGCGTTGGCCGCCGCATCTGGCCCGGGAGGCCGCTCGTACGCCATCGCCCAACAGCGGCTGGCCGATGGCAGCGATGGCGCTCATGCTCGGCGTGCGGCTGCGCAAGCCGGGTGTCTACACCTTGCATGCGGATGGCCGCGCACCCTCGTCCGCGGATGTCCAACGGTGCGCGCGGCTGGGTGGCCGCGTGGTGATGGCCACCGCCGCGTCGGCCAGCCTCGCACTCGCTGCTGCGGGGGGCCTCGGCTTCATGCCCGTCGGATGAACACATGGAGGACATGAACGTGCACGGCGGGCCGGACGCGCAGGGCGTTCCGTTGCATGACTTCTCGACCAATGCCAACGCCTGCGGCCCCTGCCCGCCGGTGCTGGAGGCGCTGCGCGCCGCCGACCCCACCCGCTACCCCGATCCGCGGTACATGGCCTTGCGCGAGCAGCTCGCGGCCTTCCATGGCGTGGACCGGGAACGGATCGTCGTGGCCGCCAGCGCCAGCGAGTTCATCGCGCGGATCACGGCCGCCGCAGCAGCAGGCGAGGGCGGTGGCACGGCGGTCGTGCCGGCGCTGGCCTACGGCGACTACGCCCGCGCCGCCCGGGCGCACGGGCTGACTGTGCAGGTGGCCTCGGCGACCGATCCCCTGGCGCCCGCAGCGTGCCTCGCGTGGGGCTGCGAGCCGTCGACGCCGCTGGGGCAGGACGATCCCGAGCTGGCGGCGCGTGTCGACGCCTGGCCGGCCGATCGCCCATTCGTGCTCGACCGCGCCTACGCGCCGCTGCGCCTGGACGAACCCGCGGCCGGCAGCCTGGGCCCCCGGCGCCTGGCACGCGTGTGGCAGCTCCATTCGCCCAACAAGGCGCTCGGACTGACGGGGGTGCGCGGCGCCTATGCGATCGCACCCTCCGGGGCGGCGCCGGCCATGCTGGCGCGCCTGGGCGCCCTCGCACCGTCCTGGCCGCTCGGTGCGCATGCGGTGGCGATGCTGCAGGCCTGGACCGACGCGCCAGCCCAGCATTGGCTCTCGGGCAGCCTGCCGGTACTTGCCACCTGGAAGCGCCGGCAGCAGGCGCTGTGTGCGGCGCTCGGCTGGGAACCGATCCCCAGCGTGGCCAACTTCTTCTGTGCGCGTTGGCCGGCCGGCGTGCCGTTGCAGGCGGGACTGGAAGGCCTGCGGGCCCAAGGCATCAAGCTGCGCGACTGCGCATCCTTCGGCGTGCCGGCATGCGTGCGCGTCGGCGTGCTGCCGCCCGCCAGCCAGGACGCCCTGGCAACCGCGTGGAGCACGCTGCGCGGGCGCTGGATGTGAGCCCTAGAGCGGCAGCGGCGACCCCAGCGCGCGCTCGAACACGTCGGCATCCATCGCATCGATGCTGTAGTGGCGCACGATCACGTCGCGGTCGAGCAGCTTGCCCTTGTCGGCCGGGTCGATGGTCGGCTTGAGGTAGTCGATGCCCGCAAAGGCCTTGATGCTCTCCAGCGAATCCCACAGCGAAGCGACGACCACCTCGGTCGTGCCGTCGCCCAGGTCGCGGAAGATGGCGGCGGTGCGCAGGTTGCCGGGTATGGCGCGCAGTTCGGGGAGCTTGGTGTTCTCCAGGTGTTCCCGGCATTCGTCGCGGAGTTCGGCGCGGATCCAGAACGTCCAGGCGCGCATCACATGGTTCATCAGGGGGGCCCGATTGCCCGGAGCCCGAAGCGGCACCGGAGGGCCGAAATGTAACCCAAAGGTTTGCTATTTTTCGCGCTTCAGGCTCGCGCGAGCTGCGGATCGCGGGCAAATACCTCGGCCGCCCAGTCCACGAAGGCCCGCACCTTGGCGCTCAGGTGCCGGTTCGGCGGGTAGACCACGTGCACCGGCAGCGAGTCGCGCGTCCAGTCGGGCATGAGCTGGACCAGGTCGCCGCTGGCCAGGTAGGGCGCCGCGATGAAGCTCACCATCTGCGACACGCCGAAACCGGCCAGCACCGCGGTGGTGTGGGCGTTGCTTTCGTTCACCGACACGCGGTAGGGGCCCCCGATCTCGACGGTTTCCCCGTCCTTGTTGAACTCCAGCGGGTAGATGCGCCGCGTGTTGCCGGCGAAAAAGTTCACCACGTGGTGGCGGCCGCGCTCCAGGTCGCGCGGATGGGCCGGCGTGCCGTACTTCTTCAGGTAGCCGGGCGAGGCGACGGTGATGAAGGGCAGGTTGCCGATGCGCCGGGCCACCAGCGACTGGTCGGTGATGTCGCCGGCGCGGATCACCACGTCGACGTTGTCGCTGATCAGGTCCACCGGCCGGTCGCTCACGCCCAGGTCGACCTGGATGTCGGGGTACTTGTCGCAGAACGACGCCAGCGCCGGGATGACCACCAGGCGCGCGGTGGAGGTCCCCACGTCGATGCGCAACCGCCCGGTGGGCGCCGCCTGCGCGTTCGCCATGCTGGCCTCGAGCTCGTCGAAGTCGTTCAGCAGGCGCGCGGCGCGCTCGAAATACGCGGCGCCGTCGGGCGTGACCGTGACACGCCGCGTCGTGCGGTTGAGCAGCTTCGCGTGCAGCCGGGCCTCCAGGGCCTGGATCTGCTTGGTGACGGTGCCCTTGGGCAGGTCGAGCGAGTCGGCGGCGCGCGTGAAGTTGCCGGCCTCGACGACCCGCACGAACACGCGCATGGCTTGGATCTGGTCCATAGGTACAAAGGGATGGTTGCTGACGTCGCAGGCGCCCGCGAGCGCGCATTCTTGTGGATGCGCATTGACCTGTTCCGGGGAAGGGGTCGGATTCTGGGGCCTGGGAAGGCCGCGATTGTTGTCGTCCCGGAAACAGAGTGGGGCGCACTGGCCGGTTTCATGCGTTGCCGGCGCCCCTTATATTTCATCCATCGTTGATCCGGAAGGTCCGCACCATGTCATCCCGTCCCACCCCGCAGCAGCCAGAGGCCAAAGCCCCGGCCGGGCGTGCCGTGGCCGAGAAGGACATCCGGATCGAGCTGCCCCAGGGCGAAGGCGTCGACGCCCGCACCTACGGCGAGAAGACCGGCGGTGCCGGGCAACCGGTGGTGCTGCACTTCCATGGCGGCACTTTCGTGTGCGGCGACCTCGACAACGGCCGCACGGTGGGCCGGCTGCTGGCGCGCGCCGGCGCCTTCGTGGTGTCGCTGGCCTATCCGCTGGCCCCCGAGTTCCCGTTCCCCAAGCCCATCGAGGTCGGCTACGCGGTGCTGGAGTGGCTCTACAAGCAGCGCACCAAGCTCGTGGGCAAGGGCGCGCGCATCTTCCTGGCCGGCGAAGAGGCCGGTGGCAACCTGGCAGCGGCCGTGGCCCTGGTGGCCCGCGACCGCGCGCACCCGCCGCTCGCGGGCCAGGTGCTGTTGTCGCCGATGCTCGATCCCTGCGCCGGCACCGCGTCTCTGCGCGAGGCGAGCTGTGCCGAAGCGACGGTGAGCTGCAAATGGGCCGAGGGCTGGCAGAAGTACCTGCACCGCCCGATGGATGCGCTGCATCCCTATGCGGTGCCCGGCTCGTCGCTGCGGCTGGCCGACATCGCGCCCACGCTGGTGCTGGTGGGCCAGGACGACCCGATGCGCGACGAGGCGCTGGCCTATGCCAAGCGCCTGGGCGACGCCGGCATCCCGGTGACCAGCCAGGTGCTGCCTGGCGCGTCGAACTGGCCCGAGGCGCTGTACGAACCCGACAGCAATGCCTGTGCGGCCTGCGAGCAGAGCGTGGAAGAACAGTTCCGCGCCTTCTTCCAGGCCGCGACGCCGCCGCCCCATTAGGCGCGTAGGCGCCAGACGCATCGGCCTCCGCAGAGGGGGCGCCATCACTACAAGGCACGAGACGGCGCGGAGACCGCCGTCCGGAGGGAGCTTTCGCCTGACGAACGCCGACGGGACCCGCGCGTCCTGAGCCGACGCGCTGGCGACGTACCCGAAATCATCCGTTCCCGACGGGCGCCACCCGCGCCCGGAGGGTTGTTGCATCCCCGAAGTACCCACAAGGACGAACCATGTCGAACCCGACCAACAACAACACGCCCGACCGCTCCGAAGGTGCCGGGGCGCAATCCACCCCGGCGAACCCGGCCTGGCCATCGCTGGCACGCCGCAGCGTGTGGCCCACCGTCACCGGCGTCACGGCCGTGCTGGCCGTCGCGGCGGGCGTCTTCGGCATGCACAGCTTCAAGGCCGAGGCCAGCAACCCGCCGGCGCAGCAGCAGCCGCAGGCCACGCCGGTGTCGGTCGCCACCGTCACCGAAACGCAGGTCAACGCCTGGGACGAGTTCTCCGGCCGGCTGGAGGCGGTGGAGCGCGTCGACGTGCGCTCGCGCGTCGCCGGCGCGGTGCAGAGCGTTCATTTCCGCGAGGGCGCATTGGTCAAGCAGGGCGACCTGCTCGTGACCATCGACCCGGCCCCCTACAAGGCCGAGGTGGACCGCGCCGCGGCGCAGGTCGCGTCGGCCCAGGCGCGTGCCGCCTACACCCGCAGCGAACAGGAACGTGCGCGGCGCCTGTATGCCGAGCAGGCCATCGCCCAGCGCGAACTGGACGAGCGCCTGAACGCCGGCAACGAGGCCGACGCCAACCTGCGCGCCGCGCAAGCCTCGCTGCAGAGCGCGAAGCTCAACCTGTCCTACACCCAGGTGCGTGCGCCGGTCGCCGGCCGCATCGGCAAGCTCGAAGTGACGGTGGGCAACCTCGTCGCCGCCGGTCCCGGCGCGCCGGTGCTGACCACGCTGGTGTCGGTGAGCCCGATCTACGCCAGCTTCGATGCCGACGAGCAGGTCATCGGCCGCGCCCTGCGCGACATGCCCGGCGGCGCCAGCGCCCGCTCGCTCATCGGCCAGATCCCCGTGCAGATGGGCACGGCGGCCACCGATGGCACGCCCTTCGAGGGCAAGCTGCAGCTCATCGACAACCAGGTCGACGCAAAGAGCGGCACGGTGCGCGTGCGCGCCACCTTCGAGAACAAGGACGGCGCCCTGATCCCGGGCCAGTTCGCCCGCATCCGCATGGGCCAGGCGCAGGAGAGCAAGGCGCTGCTGGTGGCCGAGCGGGCCGTGGGCACCGACCAGAACAAGAAGTTCGTCATGGTCGTCAACGCCGACAACAAGGCCGAGTACCGCGAGGTCACGCTGGGAGCGCCCATCAACGGCCTGCGCGTGGTGGCTTCCGGCCTCAAGCCGGGCGAGCGGATCGTGGTCAACGGCCTGCAGCACGTGCGCCCCGGCGTGCTGGTCGATCCCAAGCCCGTGCCCATGGATGCCACGGCGCAAGGCAGCGCCAAGGCCGGCAAGCTGGCCTCGAACCCCTGAACGCGCGCGAGCGCTTCGCTGAAAGTTCGTCATGAACCTCTCCAAATTCTTCATCGACCGGCCGATCTTTGCCGGCGTGCTGTCGCTGCTCATGCTGATCGCCGGCCTGATCGCGCTGCGCGGGCTGCCGATCTCGGAATACCCCGAGGTCGCGCCGCCGCAGGTGGTCGTGCGCGCCCAGTACCCGGGCGCCAACCCCAAGGTCATCGCCGAAACGGTGGCCACGCCGCTCGAAGAGCAGATCAACGGCGTCGAGGGCATGCTCTACATGGGCAGCCAGGCAACGACCGACGGCGTGATGACGCTGACCGTCACCTTCCGCCTTGGCACCGACCCCGACAAGGCGCAGCAGCTCGTGCAGAACCGCGTCTCGCAGGCCGAGCCGCGCCTGCCCGAGGAAGTGCGCCGCCTGGGTGTGACCACGGTCAAGAGCGCGCCCGACCTCACGATGGTGGTGCACCTGGTGTCGCCCAACGGGCGTTACGGCATCGACTACCTGCGCAACTACGCCGTGCTCAACGTCAAGGACCAGCTGGCGCGCATCGAGGGCGTGGGCCAGGTCCAGGTCTTCGGCGGCGGCGACTATTCGATGCGCATCTGGCTCGACCCGCAGAAGGTGGCCCAGCGCGGGCTGTCGGCCGCCGACGTGGTGGCGGCCATCCGCGGCCAGAACGTGCAGGCCGCCGCGGGCGTGATCGGCGCCTCGCCGGGGCTCTCGGGCATCGACGTGCAGCTGTCGGTCAACGCGCAGGGGCGCCTGACCACCGAGGAGGAGTTCGGCGACATCATCGTCAAGAGCGGTGCCGACGGGCAGGTGGTGCGGCTGCGCGACGTGTCGCGCATCGAACTCGGCGCGGCCGACTACTCGCTGCGCTCGCTGCTCAACAACAACCCGGCGGTGGGCATGGGCGTGTTCCAGGCCCCGGGTTCGAACGCGCTGGACATCTCGTCCAACGTGCGCAAGACCATGGTCGAGCTCAACAAGAACATGCCCGAAGGGCTGGAGTACCGCATCGCCTACGACCCGACGCAGTTCGTGCGCGCATCGATCGAGTCGGTGATCCACACGCTGCTCGAGGCCATCATGCTGGTGGTGCTGGTGGTCATCCTGTTCCTGCAGACCTGGCGCGCGTCGATCATCCCGCTGCTGGCGGTGCCGGTGTCGGTGATCGGCACCTTCGCGGTGCTGCACCTGCTGGGCTTCTCCATCAACGCGCTGTCGCTCTTCGGGCTGGTGCTGGCCATCGGCATCGTGGTGGACGACGCGATCGTGGTGGTCGAGAACGTGGAGCGCAACATCGAGGCCGGGCTCACGCCGCGCGAGGCCACCTACCGCGCCATGCGCGAGGTCTCGGGCCCGATCATCGCGATCGCGCTGGTGCTGGTGGCGGTGTTCGTGCCGCTGGCCTTCATCAGCGGCCTCACGGGGCAGTTCTACCGCCAGTTCGCGGTCACCATCGCCATCTCGACGGTGATCTCGGCCATCAACTCGCTGACGCTGTCTCCGGCGCTCGCGGCGCTCCTGCTGCGCGGTCACGACGCACCCAAGGACGCGCTCACGCGCGGCATGGACAAGGCGCTGGGCTGGCTGTTCCGCGGCTTCAACCGCGTGTTCCAGCGCGGCTCCGAGGCCTACAGCGGCGGCGTGAAGAGCGTGATCTCGCGCAAGACGATCATGTTCGTGATCTACCTCGCGCTGGTGGGCGTGACCTTCGGCCTCTTCAAGGCGGTGCCCAGCGGCTTCGTGCCCACGCAGGACAAGCAGTACCTGATCGGCTTCGCGCAGCTGCCCGACGGCGCCACGCTGGACCGCACCGACGAGGTGATCCGCCGCATGGGCGAGATCATGAAGAAGAACCCGAACGTCGAGGAAACGCTCGCGTTCCCGGGCCTGTCGATCAACGGCTTCACCAACAGCTCGAACTCGGGCATCGTCTTCGCGACGCTCAAGCCCTTCGACCAGCGCAAGCGCGCCGACCAGTCGGGCGGCGCGGTGGCGGGCCAGCTCAACCAGGCCTTCGCCGGCATCCAGGACGCGTTCATCGTGATGTTCCCGCCGCCGCCGGTGGCGGGGCTGGGCACCACGGGTGGCTTCAAGCTGCAGCTGGAGGACCGCGCGTCGGTCGGCTACGACCAGATGGACGCGGCGGTGAAGGCCTTCATGGCCAAGGCCTACCAGGCGCCGGAGCTCACGGGCATGTTCACCAGCTGGCAGGTCAACGTGCCGCAGCTGTATGCCGACGTCGACCGCACCAAGGCGCGCCAGCTCGGCGTGCCGGTGACGGACATCTTCGACACCATGCAGATCTACCTGGGCAGCCTGTACGCGAACGACTTCAACAAGTTCGGCCGCACCTACAGCGTGCGCGTGCAGGCCGATGCGCCGTACCGCGCGCGGGCCGAGGACATCGGCATGCTCAAGGTGCGCTCGTCGTCGGGCGAGATGATCCCGCTGTCGGCCCTGCTCAAGGTGCAGTCCAGCTTCGGCCCCGAGCGCGCCATGCGCTACAACGGCTACCTCACGGCCGACATCAACGGCGGCGCCGCGCCCGGCTTCTCGTCGGGCCAGGCGCAGGACGCGATCAAGCGCATCGCGGCCGAGACGCTGCCCAAGGGCGTGAGCTTCGAGTGGACCGACCTGACCTACCAGGAGATCCTGGCCGGCAACTCGGCGGTGGTGGTGTTCCCGCTGGCCATCCTGCTGGTGTTCCTGGTGCTGGCCGCGCAGTACGAGAGCCTGACGCTGCCGCTGTCGATCATCCTCATCGTGCCCATGGGCCTCTTGGCCGCGATGACGGGCGTGTGGATCTCGGGCGGGGACAACAACGTCTTCACCCAGATCGGGCTCATCGTGCTCGTGGGGCTCAGTGCGAAGAACGCGATCCTGATCGTCGAATTCGCCCGCGAGCTGGAGTTCGCCGGCCGCACGCCGGTGCAGGCCGCGATCGAGGCCAGCCGCCTGCGGCTGCGCCCGATCCTGATGACCTCGCTGGCCTTCGTCATGGGGGTGCTGCCCCTGGTGCTGGCCACGGGCGCCGGCGCCGAGATGCGCACGGCCATGGGCGTGGCGGTGTTCGCCGGGATGATCGGTGTGACGGCCTTCGGCCTGTTCCTCACGCCGGTGTTCTACGTGGCGCTGCGCCGGCTCACCGGCAACCGCCCGCTCAAGCTGCATGGCGAAGTGCCGCACGGCGAGGACTTCGTCTCGGCCAGCCATCCGGCTCCGGGTGCTGGCGGTGGCCACGGCGGCGGCCTGTTGCCGCAGCCCGCGGCACCGGTCGGCCGGCATGAATGAATGAAACGAAGCGAAGGAGAAGAACCATGCATGCTTCGATAGCAACCCGACTCCGGCAGCCGTTGCGCGCGGCGCTGGCACCGCTGATGGCCGCCCTCGTGCTGGCCGGCTGTGCGACGGCGCCCTCCGGGCTGCCGGACATGGCCACCCCGGCCCAGTTCAAGGAAGCGCCCACGGCGCGGGCCGCGGCGCCTGGCGAGGGGCAGTGGACCCGTGCCGTGCCCGCCGAATCGCAGCCGCGCGGCGAATGGTGGCGCGCCTTCCGTGACCCTATCCTCGACAGCCTGGTCGAGCGTGCGGTTCGCGACGAGGGCGGCAACACCAGCATCCAGCAGGCCGTGGCGCGCGTGCGCCAGGCGCGCGCGCTGGCCCGCATCACCGACGCGGACCGCTCGCTGCAGCTCGGCGCCGGCGCTGGCGCCACGCGCCAGCAGGGGCTGGACCGCAACCAGAGCAACCGGCCGTCGACCCTCATCAACGCCGGCCTGACGGCGTCGTACGAACTGGACCTGTTCGGCCGCCTGTCGCGCACCAGCGAGGCCGCTCGGCTCGATGCGCAGCAGCGCGAGGCGCTGCTGCAGAGCACGCGCCTGCTGGTGCAGGCCGAGGTGGCGCAGACCTACCTGGCCCTGCGCGCGGTGGATGCCGAGCGCGTGCTGGTGCGCGACAACGTCGAGGCGTATCGCGACACGCTGCGCCTCACGCAGCGCCGGCAGCAGGCGGGCGATGTGGCCGACCTGGATGTCGCACGCGTGCAGACCGAAGTCTCGGCCACCGAATCGGATGCGATCGCACTCGACCGCCGGCGCGCCGAACTGGAACATGCGCTGGCCGTGCTCACCGGCGAGCCGCCGGCCAGCTTCGGCATCCGTCCCGAGAACTGGACCACCGCGCTGCCGAGCATCCCGGCCGGCGTGCCGGCCACGGTGCTGACGCGGCGCCCGGACGTCGCGGCCTCGCAGGCGGCCGTGCTGGCGGCGCAGGCGCGCGTGGGTGCTGCGCAGGCGGCGTACTTCCCCGACATCGCGCTCACGGCCGGCGGCGGCTTCGCCTCGCCCGAAATCGGTGACCTGTTCAAGTGGTCGGCCCGTTCGTGGGGCATCGGCGCGCTGCTGTCGCTGCCCATCCTGGACGGCGGTCGGCGCGAGGCCGGCGTGCAGAACGCCTCGGGCCAGCTCGACGAGGCGCTGGCCGACTACCGGGCGCAGGTGCTGAATGCCTTCAAGGATGTGGAGGACCAGCTTTCGGCCATCCGCCTCCTGCAGGAGCAGGCGCAGGTGCAGCAGACGGCGGTCGATTCGGCCCGGCGCGCCACGCAGCTGTCGGACACGCGCTACCGCAACGGCTACATCAGCCAGCTCGACCTGCTGGACGCACGCCGCAGCGAGCTGCGCAACCAGCGGCAGGCGCTGCAGGTCAAGGCCGCCCAGTACCAGGCGGCGGTGGGACTGGTTCGTGCCCTGGGCGGCGGATGGGATGCGCCCGCCCGCGTGGGGGCGGCAGCCAAGAGCGAGGAAAATTCGTCACGTTCGTGACGAATTCGGCCGCGGCGCCCGGCTGGCGGGCGCTGCGGGCCGGTTGCACTTCACGTTGCGCGGGCACAAAAAAGGCGCCCGAGGCGCCTGTTGGGAATCAATAGCGCAGGCCGACCGCGCCGCCCGCAGCGCCCGGGGTGCGTCCCCAGAACTGCCACCACCGCTTCGGCGACCGGGCCGGCGAGAGGTCCAGCGGCGGTCCGAAGCCGCTGATCGTGCCCGCCCGTCGGCGCAGTTCGCGCTCCAGCAGGTGGGCGCGCCCGAAGGCACTGCGATCGCCGCGCAGCGCGCGCTGGCGTTCGACGCTGGCCAGTTCGGCCAGCGCGCCGTCGGTCAGCAGGTCCAGGTCGTCGGCGATGGGCATGGGCAGATCCTCGGTTCAACGCATTGTGTGGAACGAGCATGCCTCTGACCATCTGCATTTGGTGGTAGGACGGCGCCGGGACCGCATCCTGTGATCTTGTTCCGCTCAAAAGATGTGGTTGCGCCGCGACGGCGCGGGCTGGCGGCGCGGCGGCCCCTACCATGCATCTTTCGTCGCCAAGCCGGGCGTAGTTCCTTGGTCCGGTCGAAAACACCCCCTTGGGCTCGACCCCGAGCTCGAGCGGGTGATTCGAGGCCACCCTTCAAAAGGATTGCGGACACCATGCGGCTTCTTCTTCTGTTGTTGGTCTCCCTGGCGCTGCCGGCAGGTCTGGTCTATGCCTTCGGCTGGTGGTCGCTGGTCGCATGCGCAGCCATCGTGGTGGCGCTGTGCATGTTTTCGGTGCGTCCCGGGCGCGGCATCGAAGCGAGCCGAAGCGGGGCGCTCACCCGCTACGACACAGGGCTGGGCTGAGCTCGGCCGTGGGCCCGGCACCCCCTGTGCCTGCCCGAACAGCATCTCTCACAGGGCCATCAGCTCGCAGAAGCGGCCGATGTCGACGTTGCCGCCGCTGATCAGTACGCCCACGCGCTGGCCGCGCAACTGCGCCGTCATGGCACGCGCGGCCGCAAAGCCGAGGCAGCCGGTCGGCTCGGCGATCAGCTTCATGCGCGCGGCCATGAAGCGCATCGCATCGACCAACTGGGCGTCGGTGGCGGTGAGGATGTCATCCACGTCGCGCCGGATGATCGGGAAGGTGAGCTGGCCGAGGTACTGCGTCTGCGCGCCGTCGGCGATCGTCTTGGGCGTGTCGATGCGCACGATGGCGCCCTGGCGAAAGGACTGCTGGCCGTCGTTGCCGGCCTCGGGCTCGACACCGTAGAGCCTGCAGGCCGGCGACAGGGCGCGAGTGGCCAGCGCCGAGCCCGACAGCAGCCCGCCGCCGCCCAGGCAGACGAAGAAGGCGTCGAGCGGACCGACCTCTTCGAACAGTTCCTTGGCCGCCGTGCCCTGGCCGGCGATCACGTCCGGGTGATCGTAGGGCGGGATGAGGGTGTAGCCATGCCTGGTCGCCAGGTCGCGGCCGATCTGCTCACGGTCGTCCTGGTAGCGGTCGTAGATCACCACCTGCGCGCCGTAGCCGCGCGTGGCTGCCACTTTCATCTCCGGAGCATCGTGCGGCATCACGATGGTGGCCGGCATGCCCAGCAACCGGGCCGACAAAGCGATGGCCTGTGCATGGTTGCCGGAAGAGAAGGCGACCACGCCGGCCCGGCGCTGCTCGGGCGTGAACTTCGACAGCGCGTTGAAGGCGCCGCGGAACTTGAAGGCGCCCATGCGCTGCAGGTTCTCGCACTTGAAGAAGACCTCGGCGCCCAGTTCGGCATTGACTGTGCGCGAAGTCATCACCGGCGTGCGGTGGGCATGGCCGTGCAGCCGTTCGGCCGCGGCGGCCACGTCGTCATAGGTGGGCAGGAGGAGTTCGTTCATGCGGCCGAGCATGCCACGGCGTGCGTGCGGCCGGGGTGCACAGAGGCGCCCGACGGCATGCGGAACAGTGCCGCCGTGGCCCCGGCTATGATTTTTCGATGCGCCTCGCCTTCCGTCATCCCGCTTCGAGCCCGGTCTGCTGATGCCCGCCCGTTGCGTGATGGTCCTCGGCACCACCAGCGGTGCCGGCAAGAGCTGGCTGGCCACGGCCCTGTGCCGCTGGTACGCGCGGCAGGGCTTGAGCGTCGCGCCCTTCAAGGCGCAGAACATGAGCAACAACGCAAGAGTGGTCATCGCCCCCACGCTCCCCGCTGCGCGAGGTTCGCTGCCCCCCGAGGGGGCGCTCGCCGCCTTGGGGCGGCCCGGCGGCGGCTCGGCAGCGGCCGCCGGCCTGGATGACCCGGGCGGCGAGATCGGCAGCGCCCAGTATTTCCAGGCCCTGGCCGCGCGTGCCGTGCCCGAGGTGCGCATGAACCCGCTGCTGCTCAAGCCCGAGCGCGACACGGCGAGCCAGGTCGTGATGCTGGGGCAGGTCGACGAGGCGTTGTCGCGCATGCCGTGGCGGGCGCGCAGCGCTGCCGTGTGGCCGCGCATCGCGCAGGCCCTGGACGAGCTGGTGGCCGAGAACGAGGTCGTCGTCATCGAGGGGGCCGGCTCGCCGGCCGAGATCAACCTGCGCGAGAGCGATTTCGTCAACATGCGCACGGCGCACCGTGCGCGCGCGCGCTGCCTGCTCGTGACCGACATCGACCGCGGTGGTGCCTTCGCGCACCTCTACGGCACCTGGGCCTTGCTGCCCGATGAAGACCGGGCGTTGTTGGCCGGTTTCGTGCTCAACAAGTTCCGGGGCGACGCGTCGCTGCTGGCGCCGGGTCCGGCGCAGCTGCTGGCGCTGACGGGCGTGCCGACGGTCGCCACGCTGCCCATGTGGTGGCAGCACGGCCTGCCCGAGGAGGACGGCGTGTTCGACGACGGCGTTGCGCAGGGGCCGGGCGAGGTGCTGCGCACGGTGGGCGTGCTGGCCTGTCCGCGCATCAGCAACCTCGACGAGTTCCAGCCGCTCAAGCGCGTGCCGGGGCTGCGCCTGGTCTGGGTGCGCCATGCGAGCCAGCTGGCAGGATTCGGCCCGCAGGACTGGATCGTGCTGCCGGGCTCCAAGCACACGAGCAGCGATCTGCAATGGCTTCGGGCCCAGGGCCTGGACCGCGCCGTGGCTGCGCACGCGGCGGCGGGAGGCGCGGTGCTGGGCATCTGCGGCGGCCTGCAGATGCTGGGCGAGGCGCTGGTCGATCCCCACGGCATCGATGGCAATGCGCCGGGCCTGGGCCTGCTGCCGCTGGTGACCGTCTTCGCACGCGAGAAGACCGTGCGCCGTCGCCGGGCACGCTTCGGCCCCCTGCGCGGGGCCTGGTCGGCGCTATCCGGCGTCGAGGCGGTCGGCTACGAGGTCCACCACGGCCAGACGGCCGAGCATCCCCAGCTCCAGGGCGACGGCGGCGCGGTCATGCCCGACGGCCTGGCCTGGCAGAACGCGCGTGGCAACGTGCTGGCCGTCTATCTGCACGGGTTGTTCGAAGACGCCGCGGTGCTGCGTGCGCTGTTCGGCACCCAGGTGCCCACGCTGGACGCCACCTTCGACGCCCTGGCCGATTTCGTCGACGAGCATTTCGCCCCCGGCGTGCTGCAGGGGCTGGTTCAGTGACGCACGCAGTGGACGGCCAGCGTGGTGTACGGGAAGCGCACCGTGTCCTTGCCGCGCAGGGCAGGGTGCGTGGCGACAAGCCTCTCGATGTCGCGCCGCACGGCGTCGCGCTGCGCGTCGGGCAGTGCGGCGATGAAGCTCACCGACATGAAGCGGTCGACGATCACCTGCTGCGGCGGGCCCACGTGCGCATGGTCGAAGCGGGTTTCGGCCAGCGGCCCGAAGCCCGGATGCGGGAAGGCGCGGCGCCAGGCGCCCGTGTGGAAGCGCGGCGCGTCGCCTTCGTGCGGCGTGATGATCGCGGTGAGGGCGGCCACCCAGTCCACCGACTCGTCGCGCACATTCCAGACCAGCGCGAGCCGGCCGCCTGGCCGCAGCACGCGGTGGAACTCATCCAGCGCCTCGCGGCCGGCGAACCAGTGGAAGGCCTGCGCGCAGACCACCGCGTCGAGCGTGCCGTCGGCCAAGGGCATGGCCTGCGCCGTGCCGGGCAGGGCGCTCACGCCGTCCAGGCCCAGCGCGGCGATCTGCGCGCGCATCGCGTCCACCGGCTCCACCGCCGTGACCTGCGCGCCGGTGCGTGCGAGGAGGGCCGTGAACTTGCCGGTGCCTGCGCCGACATCGGCCACCTGCCGGCCGGCGCCCATCCCCACCGGCTGCAGCAGCCAGTCCGACAGGGCCCGCGGATAGTCCGGCCGCCCGCGCGCATAGGCCTGCGCTTCTTTTTCGAATCCTTGTTGCGCCGCAGGGTGCAGCGCGCCTTGCCCATCCATTGCCATGAATCACCTGTCCTTTCCTGCGCCGGTCGACGATCTGCATGATGCGACGCTCGCGCAGCGCCTGCAGCAGGTTCTCGACAACAAGACCAAGCCGGTCGGCGCGCTCGGCCGTCTGGAAGAGCTCGCGCTGCGCATCGGCCTCGTCCTCGGCACCGAGGCGCCGGTGCTCGACCAGCCCCAGATGCTGGTGTGCGCGGCCGACCACGGCCTGACGGCACGCGGCGTTTCGGCCTATCCGGCCGATGTGACGGGGCAGATGGTGCAGAACTTCCTGGCCGGCGGCGCGGCGGTGAGCGTGCTGGCGCGCCAGCACGGCATCGCGCTCACGGTGGTGGACTGCGGCGTGGCGCGCGAGTTGGTGCCGCAGCCGGGCCTGCTCGTGCGCCGCCTCGGTGCGGGCACGGCCGACGCGTCGGCCGGGCCCGCCATGAGCGCCGCCCAGTGTGCCGAGGCGATCGCCAACGGGGGCGAGATCGTGCGTGCGCTGCCGGGCAATGCGTTGCTGCTGGGCGAGATGGGCATCGGCAACAGCTCGGCCGCCGCCCTGCTGCTGGCGCGCCTGACCAGGCGGGACATCGACGCCTGCACCGGTGCGGGCACCGGCCTGGATGCCGCGGGCCGGGCGCACAAGCGAGCCGTGCTGCGCGAGGTGCTGGCGCGGCATGCGCAGGCCACCGCGCCGCTGGACGCGCTGGCGGCGTTGGGGGGCTTCGAGA
Organism: Comamonadaceae bacterium ALPHA2B; assembly: GCA_005503065.1. Classification (GTDB taxonomy): domain Bacteria; phylum Pseudomonadota; class Gammaproteobacteria; order Burkholderiales; family Burkholderiaceae_C; genus Xenophilus. The sequence continues at coordinate 127,781 of SCOE01000002.1, read as the reverse complement.
TCGCGACGCTGGTGGGCGCCGTGCTGCAGGCCGCCCGGGAGCGGCGGGTGATCGTGGTCGATGGCTTCATCGCCAGCGCTGCGGTGCTGGTGGCCCATGCGCTGGAGCCCGCCGTGGTGCAGCGTTGCGTGGCGGCGCACGTGTCGGCCGAGCCCGGGCACGCGCTGATGCTGCGCGCGCTGGGCCTCACGCCGCTGCTGCAGCTGGACATGCGCCTGGGCGAGGGCAGTGGCGCGGCGCTGGCCTGGCCGTTGCTCGAATCGGCCTGCCGCATCCTGCGCGAGATGGCGAGCTTCGAGTCGGCCGGCGTGTCTCGCAAGGACGGCGCGCCGTCCTTGCCGGAAGGAACCGCCGCGTGAAGACCTTCGGGCGGATCGTGCTCGGCGGCCTCGCGGTGCTGGCCGTGTGCGCGGCCGCGCTCTGGCTGGGCCTGGACCGGGACACGCGTGGCCTGATCCTGGCCCTGCCCACGAACCGCGACGTGCTGTTCTGGAGCCAGGCGCAGCGCGATGCGGCCTTCCGGGCGATGGACCGCATCCCGGTGCTCGCCAAGTGGCACACCACGGCCCCCAGCGCCACGCCGCGACCGCTGCCGGCCGGCCCGCCGCTCGCCACCCTGGGCGTCGATATGGATGCCTTCATGGCGGGCCAGCGCAGTGCGGCCGTCCTGATCGTGCAGGGCGGCCGGCTGCGGCTGGAGCGCTACGGCCTGGGCTTCGGCGCCGATGGCCGGTGGACCAGCTTTTCCGTCGCCAAGTCCTTCACTTCCACGTTGGCAGGGGCGGCCGTGCGCGATGGCTTCATCCACAGCCTGGACGACAAGGTCAGCCGCTACATCCCGGAGATGAAAGGCTCGGCCTACGACGACGTGAGCGTGCGGCAGTTGCTCACCATGACCTCGGGCGTGCGATGGACCGAGGACTATGGCGACCCGAACTCCGACGTCGCCCGCTTCAACAACCACAAGCCCGAGCCGGGCATGGACGCGTTGGTCAGCTACATGCGCACGCTGCCGCGCGAGGCGCCGGCCGGCACGCGCTGGCACTACAGCACCGGCGAGACCAACCTGGTCGGCATCCTCGTGTCGCGCGCCACCGGCAAGCCGCTGGCGCAGTACCTGCAGGAAAAGGTGTGGCAGCCCGCCGGCATGGAGCGCCCGGCCACCTGGCTGTTGAGCAGGACCGGCCAGGAGATCAGTGGCTGCTGCCTGCAGGCCGCGCCGCGTGACTTCGCACGCTTCGGCCAGTTCATCCTGGAGGGCGCGCGCGTGAACGGCCAGCCCATCGTGCCCGACGACTGGCTCGCGAACGCCACCACCCGACAGGCCGACATCGGCCGCCCCGGCAGCGGCTACGGCTACCAGTGGTGGACGCGCGACGACGGCAGCTTCGGCGCGCGCGGCATCTTCGGGCAGGGCATCTTCATCGACCCCAGGCGGCAACTGGTGATCGTCTTCAATGCCGACTGGCCGTCGGCGCAGGATGCCCGGGCCGCGGCCGAGCGCGAGTCCTTCTTCCGGGCGGTGCAACAGGCGATCGACGCGGAGGCCGCGCCCCAGCGGCACTGAACTTGAACGCGCTTCGCCACTTCCTGCTCGCCCTGCAGTTCTTCACCCGCATACCGGTCACCGGGCGGCTGGCGGCGTGGGTGGGCTACAGCCCCCGGATGCTGCGTGCCAGCGCGGCCCATTTTCCGGGTGTGGGCTGGATCGTCGGCGGGGTGGCGGCGGCGGTGTTCGTGGCGGCCTCGCAGGGGCTGCCGCCGCTGGCGGCTTCGTTGCTCAGCACCGTCGCCACCGTCTGGCTCACCGGTGCCTTCCACGAGGACGGGCTGGCCGACGTGGCCGACGGGCTGGGCGGCAGTGCCCAGCGCGAACGGGCGCTGGAGATCATGAAGGACTCGCGCATCGGCGCCTTCGGGGCCATCGCGCTGGTGCTGGCGCTCGGGCTCAAGGTGGCGCTGCTGGCAGCCATCGCGCAGCAGGGCGCGGCGTCGGTGGTGGCCGCGCTCCTTGGGGCGCATGTGTTGTCGCGCCTCGCGCCTCTGTTCCTGATCCGCTTCCTGCCCTACGTGGGCGACAGCGGGGCGAGCAAGTCCAAGCCGCTGGCCGACGCCATCGGCGGCGGTGCGCTCGCGGCCGGCATCTTGTGGTCGATTCCGGCTGCAGCGCCCGTCCTGCTTGCGCAAGGCGCTATGAAAACAGGAGCAATGCTGTTGGCAGTGGTGGCGGCGGGCGCCTGGATGGCCGGCCTGTTCCGCCGGCGCCTGCAGGGCTTCACGGGCGACGGCCTGGGTGCGACCCAGCAGGTGTGCGAACTGGCGGTCTACGGGGTGCTGGCATGGCGGCTCGCATGAAGCTCTGGCTGCAACGCCACGCGCCCGTGCTGTGCGCACCGGGCCTGTGCTACGGCGCGACGGACCATGCGGCCGAAGACGAGGCCACGCAGGCCGCCGCGGCGGCGCTGGCGGCCGAACTGCCGACCGCTGTGGTGCCCTGGACTTCGCCGCTGCGCCGCTGCGTGGGGCTGGCCCAGGCCTTGGCCGCCTTGAGGCCCGACCTGCCGCCGGCCCGCGTCGACGCCCGGCTTGCCGAGATGGACTTCGGCGCCTGGGAGGGTCAGGCGTGGCAGGCCATCGCGCGTGCCGAACTGCAGGCATGGACCGACGACTTCGCCGATGCGCCCGCCGGTGGCCACGGCGAAAGCACGCGCCGCTTCATGGCCCGCGTGGGCGCGGCCTGGGACGACTGGCGGGCCGGTGGTCGCGACACGGTCTGGATCACGCATTCCGGCGTGATGCGCGCCGTGGAACTGATCGCTCGCGGCATGCGCGTACCGGTCAGCGCCGCGGACTGGCCTTCGGCGCCGATGGCCTTCGGTGCCCGCCGCTGCATCGAGATCGACATCGGCGCAGCGCACGCCTGCGACGCTGGCCGAGGCGCGGCTAGTTGAGCACCGGCCGCGGCGGCGGCGATGTGATGAAGAAGCTGATCGGCACTTCGCGCCACACCACGGTGCCGTCGTCCGGCGTGGGACGGAACTGCCATTTCTTCACCGTCTCCAGCGCCGAGCGGTCCAGTCGGGCAAAGCCGCTGGACTGGTGCACCCGCACCTCGACGGGCTGGCCATCGGGCGTGGTGCGCACGCGCAGGAGCACCGTGCCCTGCTCGTTGGCATCGCGCGACTCGGCGGGGTAGGGCGCGTTGGGGTTGGGCGGCTTCGGCGCCCAGGCCGGCTGCGCGCCGGCGGCGACGGCGAGCAGCGCGAGATGCAGCGCCAGGACGGCGCGCGAGCGGGACGAAGGGTTCATCGTGGGACCTCGTTCGGTGAGCGGCATGGTGGAAGGCGATGTCGAATGCCCATGGCGTTCAGGCCGGCGCCGGCGTCTTGGGCTTGAAGCTGCACATCGTGTGCACGGCGCATTCCCAGCATTTGGGTTTGCGCGCCACGCACACGTAGCGGCCGTGCAGGATCAGCCAGTGGTGGGCGTGCTGCACGAACGCCTTGGGCACGCGCTTCTCCAGCTTCAGTTCGACCTCCAGCGGCGTCTTGCCGGGCGCGAGGCCGGTGCGATTGCTCACGCGGAAGATGTGCGTGTCCACCGCGATGGTGGGTTCGCCGAAGGCGACGTTGAGCACCACGTTGGCCGTCTTGCGGCCCACGCCGGGCAGCGCCTCGAGCGCCTCGCGCGTGCGCGGCACCTCGCCGCCATGCTGCTCGACCAGGATGCGGCAGGCCTCCATCAGGTGCTTGGCCTTGCTGCGGTACAGACCGATGGTCTTGATGTAGCCCTCCAGCCCTTCCAGCCCGAGGTCGAGGATCGCCTGCGGCGTGTTGGCCACCGGGTAGAGCCTGCGCGTGGCCTTGTTCACGCCCACGTCGGTCGCCTGCGCCGACAGCAGCACGGCGGCCAGCAGCTCGAAGGGCGTGGTGTATTCGAGCTCGGTCTCGGGCGCGGGGTTGGCGGCCTGCAGGGTGGCGAAGAAGGCGACGATGGTGTCTTTTTTCATGACCCGCCATTGTCTTGTGCATCGCGCGCGCTCATCGACGGCATGCCGAGGGCGCCCAGGCCTCGCCCTCGGCGCGAGGCGAGCTCGTCGGGAGGGTCAGGCGGCCGAGAAGCGTTCCCGATAGCCGGTCGGCGATACGTGCAGGTTGCGCAGGAACACGCGCCGCATGACCTCCTCGGAGCCGAAGCCGCACCGCTGTGCGATCGCCTTGTTGCTCAGTTGATGCGCCTCCACGAGGCGGCAGGCCTGCTCCAGCCGTATGCGCTCGACCGCGTGCGCCGGCGTGCTGCCCGTCTGCGCGACGTAGAAGCGCGCGAAGGTGCGCGGCGTCATGGCGAGCCGCTCCGCCATCCGTGCGACGCTCAGGGGCGTGCGCAGCTGCGTGGCGATCCACTGGTGCAACTGCGCGACACGCGCGTCGCCGGCGCTCTGCTCCAGCAATGCGCTGCTGAACTGTGATTGGCCGCCGGGCCGCTTGTAGAACACCACGAGCTTCTTGGCGACCGCCATCGCGACGTCGCGGCCGACGTCGGCCTCGACCATGCCGAGCGCCATGTCGATGCCGGCGGTCACGCCGGCGGAGGTCCAGACGCGGCCATGGCGCAGGTAGATCGCATCGTCCTGCACCGCGACCGCCGGGAACTGCGCGGCCAGCTGGTCGCAGGCGGCCCAGTGCGTGACCGCGGTGCCACCATCGAGCAAGCCGGTGCGCGCGAGCACGAAGGCGCCGGTGCAGACCGAGGCGAGGCGGTCGATGCGCGGCGCGGCGCGGCGGGTCCAGCCGGCGAGTGCGGCCGCGGCACCGGCTTCGATCGCTGCGCCCGTTGGGCGCCCCGGCTGCCAGACGCCTGGGCCGCCCGGTAGCACCACCGTGTGGACGGCTCGTGCCAATCGCTTCGGCAACGCCCGCGCGAGCAGCTCGACGCCGCTCGAACTGCGCACCGCGCCGCCTTCCATGGCGCACACGCGGGTCTCGTAGAGCGGTTCGCGGCCTGCCAGGCGCAATTCGTCGTTGGCGGTGGCGAAGACCTGCAGCGGGCCGCTCACGTCGAGCAGCTGAAAGTCTTCGAAGACGAGGAACCAGATCGCGCGCATGGTTTGCAGGGAAGACCTCGATGCAGCGGAATTCGACCGTGGCAGTTCGACCGCGGCAGATGGCAGGAATGGTGGGGTGTTTGTCTGAACGGACAGACAGGCCAATCCTACACTGCCCTCACCGCTGCCCCAGCATCCCTCGAAAGCGCTTCGCCATGAACATCGGCATGCTCGTGTTTCCCGACATCACCGCGATCGACTACGTCGCCCCCGCTGACCTGCTGGTCCGCATTCCCGGCGCGACGCTGAACCTCGTGTGGAAGCACACCGGGCCGATCCGCACCGAGCTGGGCTGGGAGTTCCGGCCCACCGCGTCCTTCGAGAGCTGCGCAGCGCTCGATATGCTGGTCGTGCCGGGCGGTCCGGGCATCGGCGCGTTGCTGGACGACGAGGAGACGCTGCGCTTCCTCGCGCGCCAGGCGACCGGCGCGACCTGGATCGTCGGCATCTGCACCGGGCCATTGGTGCTCGGTGCTGCCGGCCTGCTCGAAGGCTACCGGGCGACCTGCCACTGGGCGTCGCACGAACTGCTGGAACTCGTCGGCGCCGTGCCGGTCGACGAGCGTGTGGTGGTCGACCGCAACCGCATCACCGGCGCGGGCATGACCTCGGGCATCGACTGCGCGCTGCAGGCCATCGCGCTGGCCGCCGGCGCGGAGGTGGCACAGGGCGTGCAACTGTTCGCCGAGTACGACCCGCAGCCGCCCTTCGACACCGGGTCGCCGCACAAGGCGCCGGCGGCGATGGTCGAAGCGGCGCGCACCAAGGTGCGGCCCATCGTCGCGCAGCGCGCCGCGCTTCTGTCGGCGCGCCGCCGGGTCTGAGCGGCCGGCTCCCTTCCTCACTTCCATCAACGCATCCATCGAGCTTCGCCATGCCATCTGCGTTCCGTTCTCTCGCCCGCGTCGTGGGGCGCGCACTGCTCGTCGTCGCGCCCTTGTGTGCAGCTTTCGGCGCCCACGCACAGGGGCATGCCGGCCCGGTGCGCGTGCTGGTCGGCTACCCGCCGGGTGGGCCGGCCGACACTGCGGCGCGCATCGTGGCCGAGAAGCTCGCGGTCGAGCTCGGTCAGCCGGTGGTGGTCGACAACAAGCCCGGTGCGGGCGGCCAGATCGCCGCGCAAGCGCTGAAGGCCGCGCCCGCCGACGGCTCGGTGCTCTTCATGAGCAACGCGCACACGGTGGCGATGGTGCCGCTGACCATGAAGGCGGCGGGGTTTGCGCCGGCGACCGACTTCCGCACGATCGGCACCGTCGCGACCTTCGAACTGGCATTGGCCGTGCATCCGAAAACCGGCGCGGCCAACCTGCAGGAGCTGGGCGCCTGGTTGGGCGCGCACCCAGGCGGAGCCGGCATCGGCGTACCGGCGCCGGCCAGTGCGCCGGAGTTCGTCGCGGGCAAGGTGTCGCGCGTGCTGAGGGTCGACACCGTGCCGGTCGCCTACCGCGGCGCGGCACCGATGGTGAGCGACCTGCTCGGCGGTCAGGTCGCAGCGGGCGTCTCGGGCATCTCGGATTTCATCCAGTACCAGCAGGCGGGCAAGCTGCGCATCCTGGCGGTCAGCCGTGCGACGCCCTTGTTGCCGGGCGTGCCGTCTTTCTCGCAGGCCGGCGTGGCGGGCCTCGACAACACCACGGATTTCCTCGGCCTCTATGCGCCGGCCGCATTGCCCGACGCCGTGGTCGTGCGCTACAACACCGCGCTCAACCGCGTGCTGGCGCAGCCGGAAGTGATCGCCCGGTTGCAGGGCCACGTGATGACCGCTGCACCGAGTACGCCGGCGGAGCAGGCGCAGCATTTGGCCCAGGTGTCGAAGGCGTTTGCCGGGCTGGTGCAGGAAAGCGGCTTCGTTCCGCAGTGAAGCCGATCGACATTCGAATTGGAGACAATCGTGGCTCGCTCCGGCGAGCCCAGTTCATCCAGGAACCAGACCCATGCAATTCGCCTCCCGCCTCGACAACGTCGAAACCTCCGCCATCCGTGAACTCTTCAAGCTGCTGGGCAAGCCCGGCATCATCAGCTTCGCCGGCGGCTTTCCCGACAGCGCGATGTTCGACGTCGAGGGCCTGAAGGCAGCGGCCGACAAGGCCCTGACCGAGGAACCGGGCGGCGCGCTGCAGTACGGCGCCACCGAGGGCTACGACCCGCTGCGCCAGCAGCTCTCGGCCTTCATGAAGACCAAGGGCGTCGCGGTCGACCCCTCGGGCCTGATCGTCACCACCGGCAGCCAGCAGGCGCTCGACCTGCTGGGCAAGACGCTGATCTCGCCCGGCGACAAGGTGATCGTCGAAGGGCCGACCTTCCTGGCCACCATCCAATGCTTCCGCCTCTATGGCGCGCAACTCGTCAGCGCACCGGTCGATGCGAACGGCGTCGATGCCGACCGGCTTGAGCAGCTCATCGCCGAGCACAAGCCCAAGTTCGTCTACCTGATCCCCACCTTCGGCAACCCGAGCGGCGCGATGCTGAGCCTGGAGCGCCGCAGGAACGTGCTGGAGATGGCCGTGAAGCACAACACCGTCATCGTCGAGGACGACCCCTACGGCGACCTGTATTTCGGCGAGGCACCGCCGCCGTCGATCATGGCCCTGAGCGACCAGGTGCCGGGCAGCCGCGAACTGCTGGTGCACTGCGGCTCGCTCAGCAAGGTGCTGAGCCCCGGCCTGCGCATCGGCTGGATGATCGCGCCGGCCGAGCTGCTGGCCAAGGCCACCATGTGCAAGCAGTTCAGCGATGCGCACACCAGCACCTTCGCGCAGGCCACGGCGGCGCAGTACCTCAAGAGCGGCCGCATGCCGGCCACGCTGGCCCACGTGCGCGAGGTCTACGCCGGCCGCGCGCAGGCGATGGGCGAAGCCCTGCAGAAGGAGCTGGGCGACGCGATCACCTTCACGCAGCCCAGTGGCGGACTGTTCTTCTGGGCCGCGCTCACGGGCGCGGGCGGCAAGGAGAAGGACGCCAACGCCTTTGCCAAGAAGGCCATCGACAAGGGCGTTGCCTTCGTGCCCGGCGCGCCGTTCTTCGCCGAGAAGCCCGATCTTGCGACGCTGCGCCTGAGCTTCGCGACGGCCAACGTCGACAAGATCCGCGAAGGCATTGCGCGGCTGGGCCAGGCGCTCTGACCTGGGCGGGCGGGTGCTTCACCCGCTTGCAGCGAGCGTGCAAGGCGCGCCCACGCCGCTCGCCCTAAGGCCGGCGTTGCGGGGAAGGCGTACCGTCGATCCACACCCAGGCGCAGCCCGCGCCGATGACCGCAAGGGCCGCGGCGGCGCCCATCACCCAGCGCAAGCCCGCGATGTAGGCCTCGCCGATCGCGCGATGCAGCCGCTCGGCCAGCGCCGCATCGAGGCCGGCGGGAATCGCTGCGCCCGCCAGCCGGCTCTCCTGGGCCAGCACGGCATCTCTCGCGGCGGCGGGCAGGGCGAGCGCATTCAGCGCATCGCGCAGATGCCGCCCGAAGGCCCAGGCCATGAGCAGGCCGAGGACTGCGATCGCCAGGACCCCTGCCACCCGCGACACCGCGTTGTTGACGCCTGAGGCCGTGCCCGCGTGCTCCACGTCGACCGCGTTCATCACCGTCGTCGTGAGCGGCGCGATCGTGATCGTCATCCCGATGCCGAGCAGCACCACGGCGGGCAGGTAGGTGCGCCAGTACGCGCCCCCGACGCCGGGAAGCGCGAAGAGCACGAAGGCAGCGGCAGCCACCAGCGGGCCGGCGACGAGCGGCCCACGCGGACCGAAACGGTCGACGAGCCGCCCAGCCGGGCGAGAGAAGGCGAAAAGAATCAGCACGAAAGGCAGCAGTGCCGCACCCGCCGCGGTGGCGGAATAGCCCTGCACCTGGATCAGCGCGAGCGGGAAGAAGTACAGGCTTCCCCCGAGCGCGCTGTAGAGAAGCAGCGTGACGAGGTTCGCGCCCGTGAAGTTCCGGTTGCGGAACAGGTGAAGCGGCATCATGGGTGCCTTCACGCGCGCCTCGGTGAACGCGAACGCGGCGCAGGCCGTGAGACCACCGGCCAGACCGCCCAGCACCGGTGCTGCCCGCCAGCCCTGCGTCGGCGCTTCGACGAATGCGTAGACGATGCCACCCAGCGCGGCGGTGGCCCAGACGGCGCCCCATCCATCCAGCGGGGTGCCACGTGCCGAGGGGTCACGGCTTTCCGGAACGTGGCGCCAGACCAGCCAGAGCACGGCGGCAGCCAGCGGGACATTCAGCAGGAACGCCCAATGCCAGCTCCATTGGTCGACCAGGTAGCCGCCCAGCACCGGCCCGATCGCCGCAGTGATCCCGCTGAATCCGGACCAGGTGCCGATGGCCTGGCCCCGCTCGTGCTCGCCGAAGTTGGCGCTGATCAGCGCGAGGCTGCCCGGCACCAGCAGGGCCGCACCGACGCCTTGAACGGCCCGCGCGGTGATCAATTGCTCAATGCCGCCGGCCAGGCCGCACGCGACGGAGGCCAGGGCAAAGATCGCCACGCCGATCGCAAAGACGCGACGTCGCCCGAGCCGATCGCCCAGTGCGCCGCCGGCGAGCAGGAGCGCAGCCAGGAAGAGCGCATAGGACTCCACCACCCATTGGGCCTGGAAAGCCGTGGCCTGGAGGTCGCGCTGGATGGCCGGCAGCGCGACGTTGACCACCGTGCCGTCGATGAAGGCCATGCTGGAGCCGAGGATGGCCACGACGAGCACGGCGCGCTGGACACGTGCAGGCTGCGCCGCGGCTTCCTCAGGCGGGGTAGGGTCCATCACTGGGCAGCCGAAGGGGCGTGGGCTGGTTCCGGCGTCGGGCTAGGGCGAACGGTGAAGCCGCGGCGCCGATAGCAGGGCAAGGTTTTCTTCGATCGCCGCGTCGAGGTGCCGGTATTTGCCCGTCAGCTTCGACAGTTTCATGATCGTTGCCAGGGCCTGCAGGTCCTTCACGGTGGGCGCGACCTTGATTTGCGCGATGGCCGCGGCGGTGTTGCCGGCATGGACCAGCGCCATCACCTTGCTTGCCCAGTCGTTTGCGCGCGCCATGTGTTGATCTCCTGTGTGTCGTCGAGCAGCCGACTGTACGCAGATCCTGGCGCTTGCTCGGAGGTCGAGAGGGCAGCGCGATACGATCGTGCATGAGAAAAACCTTTCCCCTGCAGATCGAGGGCCGGCATCCGGACCGTGTGCTCGACGCCATCCGCCACGACATCCGCAAGGCGCTCAAGCGCGACCGCCGCCACCCGCTGCCCGAGGGCGCGCACCACTGGGAGTTCGACTGCCGCTTCGGTCCCAGTGCCGAGGAGGCGCAGGCCGTCAATTTGGCGTCGCTCAACGCGCTCATCGACGAGGCGGCGCGCACGCAGCAGCCGCAGATCTACGTGGAGCTGACGGCGCGGCCGGCGGCGCGACACGCGGCGGCGACCGAGAGCGACGGCGCCAGCGAGGAAGAAATTTGAGCCAAATCGGGCTGCAGCGCCTGCCCCGCCTGCGCGAGCAGCTACGAAAACGATAGCAAAGCGGTGGCCTGGCCTCAGGCCCGGACGACGTCCAGCAAGCGATCCAGCCCGCCTTCGTCGATCGCCACCATCGCCTGCTCGCGCACCTTCGGCTTGGCGTGGTAGGCCACCGACAGGCCGGCCTCGCCCATCATCGGCAGGTCGTTCGCGCCGTCGCCCACTGCGATGCACTGCGCGGGCGAGGCACCGATCAGCGATGCCACCTCCAGCATCGTGCGGCGCTTCTCGGCGCCGTCGCAGATGTCGCCCCACGACTGCGTGACCACCCGGCCGGTGAGCTGGCCGTCGGCCTCCTCGAGCAGATTGGAGCGCGCGAAGTCGATGGAGAGGAGCGCCTTCACGCGGTCGGCGAAGAAGGTGAAACCGCCCGACACCAGAAGCACCTTCAGGCCCGCGGCCTTGCAGGCCGCCACCAGCGTGTCGGCGCCCGGATTCAGGCGCAGGCGCTCGTCGTAGACCTGCTGCAGCGCCGTCACCGGCACGCCTTCGAGCAGCGCGACGCGCCGGCGCAGGCTTTCCTTGAAGTCCTTGATCTCGCCGCGCATCGTGGCCTCGGTGATGGCCGCGACCTCGGCCTTCTTGCCCACGGCGTCGGCGATCTCGTCGATGCATTCGATGTTGATCAGCGTCGAGTCCATGTCGAAGGCGATGAGCCTGAAGTCGCCGAGCCGCAGGGCCGGGGGGACGTTGCGGACCATCAGTCCCGGGGAAAGTTCGGTGGCGGCGCTCATGGGCGGTTCTGCTTCGTGAAGGGCCTGCCGGTGAGATGCGGCGGGCCCTGCATTATCGATGCCCCGATTTCGCCGCACCTTGCCCCGGAAGCCGGTGCGGGCACCTTCCGGCATTCGATGCAGGCCGGTTCCAGCGCCAGGCAACTGCGATGCCCGGCGTGGCGGCCAGCCCGATCAATCGGCCTTGAACCCGGATTTCTGGATCACCGGCAGCCAGCGCTGGGCCATCTCGTCGACGGCGGCCGAGACCGCGTCGGGGCTGGAGCCCGGCACCGTGTCGTAGCCCGTCTTCTGGAGCCTGGCTTGCAGGTCGGGGTCGGCCAGGACCTGACGCAGGGCCTTGTTCCACGCCATGAGCTTGTCTGCGGGGACGTCGGCACGCGCGTAGACGGCATAGCGGGAACTGGCGGTCAGATGGGGAAAGCCCGATTCGACGAAGGTCGGAACCTCGGGCAGGCTGTCGGCCCGTCGCGCGCCGGAGACGGCCAGCACACGGATCTTGCCCGCGCGGTGGTATTCGGTGAAGGTGGTGGTGGCATCCATCGCGGCCGGGACCTGCCCGCCGATCAGGTCGGTGACCATGGGCGCCCCGCCACGATAGGGCACGAGGACGCCGTTCGTCGCGGTCTGCTTCACGAATTCCATGGCCAGGAAGTGCAGCAGCGAACCCGTGACGGAGATGCCGACGTTGGCCTGCGAAGGCTGCGCACGCGCTGCCTGGATGTACTGGGCCAGCGTTCGATGCGCAGAGTCGGCCGGCACGGCGATGCCGAACTGCAGCGCGGCGACGTCGCTGATCGGCTTGAAGTCCCTCATCGGGTTGTAGCGGGTGCCCACCGAGTAAATGGCGGGCACGATGAACATCGGATCCACGGGCGAGACGAGCACCATGCTGCCGTCGCTGGGGCCGTTCTTCAGCGCCTCCCCGGCAATGCGCGTGGCACCCCCCGGCCGGTTGTCCACCACGACGTTGCGGCCCAGCGCCGCGGGCAGTTTTTCGGCCAGCAGCCGCGCCAGGAAGTCGCCCGCCCCGCCCGCGGGGAAGGGCAGCAGCATCGTGGCGTAGTCCCTCGACTGCGCGAGCGCCGTGCGGGAAAGCAGGCCCGTGGCCATCAGCGCGCCGCCGAGGACGGCGATTCGACGGCGGCGCAGGCCTGCGGCCGGAAGGAGCGGGACATGGGGTGCGGGCATGGGGGACTCCGAAAGATGAAGATGGAACGAGGCGGGGGCAACGGTGGAATGGGAAATCAGCGATTCAGGAAGCCGACGAAAGCGGCCGCCGACTCGATGGCCTGCGCCGCGTCCAGCAGCAGGTCTTCGCGAAACCGGGCGCTGACCAGTTGCACGCCCATGGGGTGGGCGCCATGCATGCCGGTCGGCACGGAAATCCCGGGCAGGCCCAGGCAGGCGGTGGCCAGCAGGGGACTCTGTGCGTTCAGGAGCGCCTGGAACCGGGCGTAGTCGCCGGCATCGGCGTCCTGTTCGCTGGGAGGCTGGCAGGAGGTGGGCAACAGCAGCAGCGGATGGCGGTGAAGGAACTGCGACCACTGGCGTGCCAGGGTGAAGCGCAGGGCCAGGGCGTCCAGGTAGGCGTCCCGGTCACCGACGGCGACGCCGTGCTCCATGTGGCCCTGGCTGATCCGCATGGGGCCGTCGCCATGGTCCGCGATGGCGGCGCTGACGCTGCGGCGGCCGTCCTCGACGGTCAGTACGCGCCAGAGTTCGGCGGCCTGGGTGAGCGAAGGGGGTGCGACTTCCTCGACGACATAGCCCGCCCTTGCCAGCCAGGCCGCGGCGGCGTCCAGCGCAGCGACCACAGCGGGGTGGAAGTCCAGTCCCGGGTGGCTGCGGCACAGTGCGACGCGCAGGCCGCGCGGCGAAGGGACGGGTGCCCACGGCAGGTCCAGCGCATTGGCGTCGCGCGGGTCGTAGCGGCACATGGCCTGCATGGCCAGGCGCAGGTCGGCCACACGGCGTGCCAGCGGGCCTTGGGTGGACATCTGTTGCGACGAGATGCCCCGCTCTGCCGTGGCGCTCGGGTTGAAGGCCGGAATGCGGCCGATGGTCGGGCGCAGGCCGGCGACACCGCAGCAATAGGCGGGGTAGCGGATGGAGCCGCCCATGTCGTTGCCGTGGGCGATGGCGCCCATGCCGCTGGCCACGGCCACGGCTGCGCCGCCGCTGGACCCCCCTGGCGTGATGCCCGCTGCCCAGGGATTGACGGTGCGGCCGTGCACCGCGTTGTCCGTGAACCAGCGGACCGAGTAGGTGGCCGTGTTGCTTCGGCCGACCAGGATGGCGCCGGCCTGCCGGAGGTTGGCGACCACGGGGGCGTCCTCGCGGGCAATGAGGTCGCGCATCTTCAGCGAGCCGTTCGTGGTGGCGAGGCCCGCCTGGTCGACGTTGATCTTGGTCGTCACCGGCACGCCATGCAGGACACCCGTGGCCTGCCCGTTCGCAAGCTGCCGGTCTGCCTCCTCGGCGGCGGCCAGCGACTCTTCGGCCAGCACGTCGGTCAGGGCGTTGTAGAGCGGATTGGCGTCGTGGATGCGCGCGAGCACGCTGGCCGTGAGCTCGCGGCAGGAGACGTCCTTGTGCCGGATGGCGGCGGCCATCTCGACAGCGCTCATTCGCCAGGGTTCGGAAGGGGTTGTTGGCATCGGCTCGGGAGTCCTGGAAGGTGCGCCGCCCGGGGATCTGCAGCGGCGTGGCACAGCTTAGGAATCGGCCGGTGCTCGCATAAGATGTCTTTTTGGACTTGGTGATAACTGGAGGTTTTCACCTTCATGAAGGACTACCAGCTCAAGGCGCTGCTGCAGATGGTGGAGTCGGGCAGCATCCGTGCGGCCGCCAGAGCCCTGGGCCTGAGCCAGCCGGCCGTGACCAAGGCCGTCCGGGACCTGGAGCAGGAGGTGGGCGCGCCCTTGATCCACCGCAGTTTCCGTGGCGTGCAGCTCACCGAGTTCGGCCAGGAACTCAGCATGCGGGCCCGGCTGGCCCAGATGCAGCTGGCCCTGGCGCGCGAGGAGATCCAGCAGCTGTTGGGTGGCAAGCAGGCGTCGGTGTCGGTCGCGGTGACGCCCGTCGTGTTCATGGGCGCCCTGCCGCAGGTGCTCAGGGCGTTCAGGCGCGAACTGCCCCATGCCGAAATCAAGTTGTACGAGGGCCTCATGCCCTGGGCCAAGTCGCAGCTGCGCGAGGGCTTTGCGCACTTCGCGGTGGTGGGCGTCACGCAGGGCACGCTCGACCCGGACTTCGAGTTCGAGCCGATCGCCCGGATGCCGATGATGGTGGCGGGGCGGGCAGGCAACCCGCTGGCGGGTGCCAGGGACTGGGCCGAGGTCGAGGGGGCCGAATGGCTGGTGCATCGTGCGCCCGACAGCGTGCACACGGTGCTGTTCAACCACCTGGAAAAGCAGGGGCTCCAGGTGCCGCGGCGCACCATGGAGGCCAACACCTTCGGTGTCAGCTGGGGACTGTTGACCACCACCGACATGCTGCTGGTGCTGCCCGAGCACTTCCTGCACACCGAGCCCTACGGGCGACAGATCGTGCGCATCCCCCTGCAGATGGACCTGCCCGACATGACCCTGGGCATCCTGAAGCTCAGGGGGGCGCCCATGTCGCACGCGGCCGCCAAGCTCGCCACGCTCTTCCACCGGCATTGCCGGTAGTGCGGCAGGCGGCGGCGACTCAGGTCCGGGTCATGAGGCTGCCGCCTCGAGCTTCGGCTGGCCCAGGCTGCGCAGCACATCGCGCACCATCTGCGCCCGGTCGCGCGGCTCCTTGAGTTCGCGTTCGATGCGCAGCTTCTCGTTGCCGGCCAGCTTGATGTGCTTGTTCTTCTGGATGAGCTGGATGATCGCCATCGGATCCACCGGCGGGTTCGGCCGGAAGCTGATGTTGATGATGCCCGGGGCGGCGTCGACCTTGGCCACGCCGTAGGGCCGCGCCAGCACGCGCAGCCGGTGCACGTCGATAAGCGTCTGCGCCTGCGGCGGCAGCTTGCCGAAGCGGTCCACCAGTTCCTCCAGCAGCGTGTCGATCTGGTCGGAGGTCTTGGCCGTGGCCAGCTTCTTGTAGAAGGACAGGCGCAGGTGCACGTCGCCGCAGTAGTCGTCGGGCAGCAGGGCGGGGGCGTGCAGGTTGATCTCGGTCGTCACCGACAGCGGCGAGAGCAGGTCGGGCTCCTTGCCGGCCTTGAGCGAATTCACCGCCTCGGACAGCATTTCGTTGTAGAGCTGGAAGCCGATCTCCATCATGTTGCCGCTCTGGTTCTCGCCCAGCACCTCGCCGGCGCCGCGGATCTCCAGGTCGTGCATCGCGAGGTAGAAGCCGCTGCCCAGCTCTTCCATCTGCTGGATGGCGTCCAGGCGCTGCGCCGCCTGCTTGGTCAGGCCCTCGGTGTCGGGCACCATGAGGTAGGCGTACGCCTGGTGGTGGCTGCGGCCCACGCGGCCGCGCAGCTGGTGCAGCTGCGCCAGGCCGAACTTGTCGGCACGGCTGATGACGATGGTGTTGGCGCTGGGCACGTCGATGCCGGTCTCGATGATGGTCGAGCACAGCAGCAGGTTGAAGCGCTGGGCGACGAAGTCGCGCATCACGCGTTCCAGCTCGCGCTCGGGCATCTGGCCATGGGCCACGGCGATGCGCGCCTCGGGCAGGATCTCCTGCAGCTTCTGGCGCCGGTTCTCGATGGTCTCGACCTCGTTGTGCAGGAAGTAGACCTGCCCGCCGCGCTTCAGTTCGCGCAGCACGGCCTCGCGGATCACACCGGTGCCCTCGTTGCGCACGAAGGTCTTGATCGCCAGGCGACGCTGCGGCGCGGTGGCGATCACGCTCAGGTCGCGCAGGCCCTCGAGCGCCATGCCCAGCGTGCGCGGGATCGGCGTGGCGGTGAGCGTGAGCACGTCCACCTCGGCGCGCAGCGCCTTCATCGCCTCCTTGTGGCGCACGCCGAAGCGGTGTTCCTCGTCGATGATGAGCAGGCCCAGGTTCTTGAACTTGACCGACTCGCTGAGCAGCTTGTGCGTGCCGACCACGATGTCGACGCTGCCGTCGGCCAGGCCCTTGCCGGCCGCGGTGATCTCCTTGGCCGAGCGGAAGCGGCTCATCTCGGCCACCTTGACGGGCCATTTCGAGAAACGGTCGACCAGCGTCTGGTAGTGCTGCTCCGCCAGCAGCGTGGTCGGCGCCAGGAAGGCGACCTGCTTGCCGCCGGTCACGGCCACGAAGGCGGCGCGCAGGGCCACCTCGGTCTTGCCGAAGCCCACGTCGCCGCACACCAGGCGGTCCATCGGGCGCGGCGAGATCATGTCCTGGATCACCGCGTGGATCGCGGCCTTCTGATCGGCCGTTTCCTCGAAGCCGAAGTCGTTGGCGAAGACCTCGTAGTCGGCGGCCGAGAAGCGGAAGGCATGGCCCTCGCGCGCGGCGCGGCGGGCATAGATGTTGAGCAGCTCGGCCGCGGCGTCGCGCACCTGCTCGGCCGCCTTGCGCTTGGCTTTCTCCCACTGGCCGGAGCCCAGCTTGTGCAGCGGGGCCTCGTCGGCCGACACGCCGGTGTAGCGGCTGATCAGGTGCAGCTGCGACACCGGCACATACAGCGTCGCCTTGTCCGCGTACTCCAGGTGCAGCATCTCCTGCAGGGCGGGCGTGCCGTCGGGGTTCTTCGAGCCGAGGTCCATGTTCATCAGCCCGCGGTAGCGGCCGATGCCGTGCGCGCTGTGCACCACCGGGTCGCCGACGTTGAGCTCCGACAGGTCCTTGATCAGCGCGTCGACGTCGCTGGTCTGCTCCTGCCGCTTGCCGCGGCGGCGCGTGGTGGGCTGGGTGGCGAAGAGCTCGGTTTCGGTGACGAAGTCGATGCCGGTCTCGAGCCAGACGAAGCCGGCCGCCAGTGCGGCGGTGGCGATGCCGATCTTCTCGTCGGCGGCGCCCTCGAACTCCGCGAGCGAATCGAAGGCCGGCGGGTTGACGCCGCTGGCGCGCAGGAAGTCGAGCAGGCTCTCGCGCCGGCCCTCGCTCTCGGCCAGTACCAGCACGCGGTGCTGCGTGTTGCGGATGTGGTCCTTCAGGCGCGTGAGCGGGTCTTCGGCGCCGCGCACGACGCCGAGCGGGGGGAGGGTGTCGAATTCGGCGTAGGCCGAGGCTCGCGAATCGTCCGTATCCGTTCGGGCTGAGCTTGTGGAGGCCGGGGCCTGCGCGTCGACAGACTCGGCGCGAACGGGTGGGGTGGGGCGTATCGCCAGCTGCGGATGCGCCTTCGTCTTCGCATAGAACTGCTCGGCCGAGAGGAACAGCGCATCGGGCGGCAGCGCCGGCCGCTCGGGGTCGCCCTGCACCAGGCGAAAGCGCTCGCGGGTGTCCTGCCAGAAATGCTGGAACGCGCCCTCGAGGTCGCCATGCAGCACCAGGGTCGCGTCGGCGCCCAAATAGTCGAACACCGTCGCCGTCTCGTCGAAGAACAGCGGCAGGTAGTACTCGATGCCCGCGGTCGCGACGCCGTTGCCCATGTCCTTGTAGATGCGGCTCTTGGTCGGGTCGCCCTCGAGCAATTCCCGCCACCGGCTGCGAAAGCGTGCCCGCGCCTCGTCGTCCATCGGGAACTCGCGGCCCGGCAGCAGCCGCACCTCCGGCACCGGGTACAGGCTGCGCTGGCTGTCGGGGTCGAAGGTGCGGATGGAGTCGATCTCGTCGTCGAACAGGTCGACGCGGAAGGGCTGCGGCGAACCCATCGGGAAGAGGTCGATCAGCCCGCCGCGCACGGCGTATTCGCCGGGGCTCACGACCTGCGTGACGTGGCTGTAGCCGGCCAGCGTGAGCTGGGCCTTGAACTTCGCCTCGTCCAGCTTCTGCCCGGTCCTGAACTGGAAGGTGTAGCCGGCCATGAAGCCCGGCGGCGCCACGCGGTAGAGCGCGGTAGTGGCGGGGACGAGCACCACATCCACGCCTTCCGTCCTGTCGCGCTGCAGGATGCGCCACAGTGTGGCCAGGCGCTCGCTGATGAGGTCCTGGTGCGGCGAGAAGGCATCGTAGGGCAGCGTCTCCCAGTCGGGGAAGACGGCGATGCGCAGCTCGGGCGCGAAGAAGGCCAACTCGTCGACCAGGCGCTGGGTGTCGGTGGCGTCGGCGGCAAACACGGCCACCACACGGCCGGCGGCTTTCTCGCGCTCGGCCAGGCGGGCGAGCAGCAGGGCGTCGCTCGACGCGGGCGGGCGCGGCAGCGTGAAGCGCTTGCCGGAGGGGAGGGTGGGGAGGTCCATGCAGGAAGCCAGGCAATGCGAAACACCCCGCGCCGAGTGGCGAGGGGTGTCGAAGGGCCGGATTTTAGAATGGCGCCCCTTTCTTCGCTGGCGCCGCCGCAGCAGCCCGACGCCGTCTTCACGACCCCATGCCGTCCCCGCGCTTCCACGTCCTCATTCCCTCGGCGGGCATCGGCAGCCGCGCGGGCGTCGCCGGGCCCAAGCAGTACGAGCTCCTGGGCGGGCAGGCGCTGGTGGGCCACACGCTCGATGCCTTTCGCGCACTCGGCGCGCGCTTCGCGACGATCGCGCTCGTGGTGGCCCCTGATGACGGGCTGGTGCAGCGCGTGCTGCCGGATTTCCCCCGCGCGGGCGAGCGCCTGCTGCGCGTCGGCGGTGCCACGCGCGCGGCCAGCGTGCGCAACGGGCTCGCCGCGCTGCGGGCCGAAGGTGCCGACGCCGGCGACTGGGTGCTGGTGCACGACGCCGCCCGCTGCCTCGTCACGCCGGCGCAGGTCGAGGCGCTGATCGCCGCCTGCGAGGGCGACGCCGTCGGCGGGCTGCTCGCGCTGCCGCTGCCCGACACGCTCAAGGCCGCGACGCCCCACGGCCGCGTGGCGGCCACGCTCGAGCGCAGCGACAAGTGGCTCGCGCAGACGCCGCAGATGTTCCGCATCGGCGCTTTGGCCTCCGCCATCGACCATGCAGGGGAGCGCGTGACCGACGAGGCCAGCGCCATCGAGGCGACCGGCGCCGCGCCGCGGCTGGTGCCCGGCAGCGCGCGGAACTTCAAGGTCACCTATCCCGAGGACTTCGCGCTGGCCGCCGCAGTGCTTGCGAGCCGAATGCCGACAACGCCATGAACACCTCTTCCCACACCCCAGGCTTTCCCTTCCGCGTCGGCGAAGGCTGGGACGTCCACCAGCTCGTGGCCGGCCGCAGGCTGGTGCTCGGCGGCATCGAGATCCCCCATGCCACGGGCCTGCTCGGCCATTCCGACGCCGACGTGCTGCTGCATGCGATCACCGATGCATTGCTGGGCGCGGCGGCACTGGGCGACATCGGCCGCCATTTCCCCGACACCGACCCACAGTTCCGCGGCGCGGATTCGGGCGTGCTGCTGGCCGAGGCGGCGCGCCGCGTGCGGGCAGCGGGCTGGCAGATCGGCAATGTCGACAGCACCATCGTCGCGCAGGCGCCCAAGCTCGCGCCGCACATCCCGGCGATGTGTGGTCGGATCGCCCAACTGCTGATGCTCGATGCCGCGCAGGTCAACGTGAAGGCGAAGACGGCCGAGAAGCTCGGCCCGGTGGGCGAGGGCCGCGCCATGGAGGCGCGCGCGGCGGTGCTCCTGCATCGATGATCTGCCTGGACGCTATCGAATTGATAGCGTCCGGCGTCCGTCCTGCTTGGGCTGCAGGCCGATCCGCTCGGAAATCAGGCCGTTTCGGCCGGCTCTTCCTTGCTGGCCGCAGCAGCCTGCGTGGAGGCGCGCTGCATGCGGATGTGCGCCGCGAAGCCGCGGCCCGGCGTGCTGGTGAGCGCAAAGGTGCCGCCCATGCGCTCGATGTTCTTGGCCACGATGGACAGGCCCAGCCCGGCCCCGGCGGCCGAGGTGCGCGCCACATCGCCACGGAAGAAGGGCTTGGTCAGCTGGGAGAGCAGGGCGGGTGCCACGCCCGCACCGTGGTCGCGCACCTTGAGCAGCACGGCGTCGTTGTGCGCCTGGGCCTGGATGTTGATCTGCGCCACGTCCTTCCCGGGGGTCTTGCCGTAGCGGCGCGCGTTCTCCAGCAGGTTGGAGATCACGCGCGTGAGCTCCACGTCATCGGCCATCACGGCCAGGTCCTTGGCCACGTCGACCTTGATCTCGACGTCCTCGTAGTCCTGCACGGCGTAGGTGCAGGCATCGATCACGTCGCGCAGCAGCACCGGCTTGAACTGCACGTGGTCGGGCCGCGCATAGTCGAGGAACTTGTCGATGATGGCGTCCAGTTGCGAGATGTCGGCCGCCATGTGGGCGCGCGCATCCTCGTCGGCCACGCTCATTTCCGTTTCCAGCCGCAACCGGGCCAGCGGCGTGCGCAGGTCGTGCGAGATGCCGGCCAGCATCACGGCCCGGTCCTGCTCGATCTTGGCGAGCTGGTCGGCCATGCGGTTGAAGCCGATGTTCACCGCGCGGATCTCGTTGGTCCGGGCGTGCTCGTCGAGCCGGTTGGCCTCGTACTCGCCCTCGCGCACCTGCGAGGTGGCGCGCGAAAGCTGCTTGAGCGGCCGGTTGATGAAGCGCGCGATGATGGCCGAGCCGGCCAGCGACAGCGCCACGGCCGTGATCAACCAGGTGAGCCAGGTGCGTCCGCCCACGCGCGAGAACCGCGTCGGGTCCAGCAGCAGCCAGTAGTTGTCGGTGTCGATGGTGAAGCCGATCCACAGGCCCGCGTCGTCGTTCACGCGGCTCGCGATGGTCGTGCCTTCGCCCAGGCGGTCCATCAGTTCCTCGGTCACGCGCCGGTCGAGCGTTCCGCTGGTGTAGAGCTCGAAGCGGTCGCCCGGTTCGCGCGGCAGGATGCGCACGCCCTCCTGGTCGGCCAGCGTCTTGATGAGCGAGACGCGCGTGATCGCGTCCGAGTACACCAGGGCGGCGCGGGTGAGGTTGACCAGCGATGCGATCTGGTGCGCCGTCTGCACGGCGCGCGGTTCGTCCTCGAAGGCGCGGAAGGTCTGCAGCCAGCCGAAGATGCAGACCATCAGCAGCAGCGTCAAGAGGAAAAAGGTGCGCCAGAAGAGGCTGAAGCCCAGCCGGAGCCGGTTGCGACGGCGAACGCGTTCCGTCAGCTCCAGCGGGCTGGGCATCGTGACCGACGCACCCTCCTCGCTGAAAGGGCTGGGCTGCGTCGTGTCGCGCCCGGCGGTGGTGACCGCCACGGTCTCAGGCCGTGCCGTCCGGCACGAAGACGTAGCCCACGCCCCAAACCGTCTGGATGTAGCGCGGCGCGGCGGCGTCCGACTCGATCAGCTTGCGAAGGCGCGAGATCTGCACGTCCAGGCTGCGGTCGAAGGGCTCGAACTCGCGGCCGCGTGCCAGCTGGGCCAGCTTTTCGCGCGACAGCGGCTGGCGAGGGTGGCGCACCAGGGCCTTGAGCATCGCGAACTCGCCGGTCGTGAGGGAAAGCTCTTCGCCGTCCTTCTTGAGCGTGCGCGAACCCAGGTCGAACTCGAAGGGGCCGAAGCTCACCGTCTCGTTCTCGGTGGAAGGCGCGCCCGGTGCCTCCTGCGGCGGCCGGCGGCGCAGAACGGCGTGCACGCGGGCGAGCAGCTCGCGCGGGTTGAAGGGCTTGCCCAGGTAGTCGTCGGCGCCGACTTCCAGGCCCACGATGCGGTCCACGTCCTCGCCCTTGGCGGTGAGCATGATGATGGGGGTGCGGTCGTTGGCGGCGCGCAGGCGGCGGCAGACGGACAGGCCATCCTCGCCGGGCATCATCAGGTCGAGCACGATGAGGTCGACGGTGTCGCGCAGGAGGATCCGGTTCAGCGCCTTGCCGTCTTCCGCGACGATGACCTCGAAGCCCTCTTGCGTGAGGTAGCGGCGCAGGAGGTCACGGATGCGGGCGTCGTCGTCGACGATGACGATCTTGTCGGTGCGGGCGGGTGCTTGAGTCATTTGAGCAACAGTTCCCAGGGATGAATTTGTAACAGCGGCGATTCTGAAGGCGTTGCGTCCCCATCCCTTCCGAAATCGCCTTGGTCTGACACTAAGTTACAAAACTTGCCTGGGCTCGCGGACGAGACGCCGAGGGGATACGCAGCGGTGGCACAGTCGGATTCCTCGATGCACTCATACCCCTCGATGCCTCTGGTTTCCCGGTCCCTGTTCTCCTTCGTCCTGGCGCTGGGCGCCGCGTTGCCGCTGGCCGCGTCGGCTGAGTTCCTCAAGGTCGGGGGCCCGCGCCGCGACGAGGTCCGGGCGGCCGTGGACGCCCATCGCGCGGCGCAGCGCGACGAGATCCGGCATGACGAGGCCGTCGCGGGCCGGCGGCTGACGCCGGCGGAGCGCGCCCAACTGCGCGAACAGGTGCGCAGCCAGTGGCCGGCGAGGCCGGATGCGACGCAGACGGCCGAGTCGGCCTCTGCGCCGGAACCGCACGGGGCCGGACCGCAGAATTCGGGTGGCGGCTGGCGCTCGCTCTTTCCCTGGGCCGGCTCGCGGCAGTAGCGGGGCAATCCCGCTCGCATCGGCGCCGGTGCCGGTGCCTTTTCCTTCATCCAGTCAATGGGAGACTCTTGTCTTGAATGCTATTAAGTTGATAGCGGCCTGCGCAGCACTGGCGGGCGCAGGGGCCGTATTTGCCCAAGGGAGCGGAGCCGCGCAGCCGCAGAACGTGCTGCAGCTGTCCGCCAACGGAACGGTCGAGGTGCAGCAGGACCTGCTGAACATGACGCTGGTCACCACGCGCGATGCCACCGATGCGGCAACGGTGCAGAGCCAGCTTCGCACGGCGATCGACGCCGCCCTCGCCGAAGCGAAGAAGGATGCGCAGCCGGGCCAGATGGACGTGCGCACGGGCAACTTCAGCCTGTCGCCGCGCTACACGCGCGACGGCAAGATCAACGGGTGGCAGGGCAGCGCCGAACTGGTGCTGGAAGGGCGCGATTTCCCGCGCATCACGCGCGCGGCCGGCCGCATCAGCACGCTGAACGTCGGCAACGTGGGCTTCGCGCTCAGCCGCGAGCAGCGCCTGAAGTCCGAAGGCGAGGCGCAGACCCAGGCGATCGAGAACTTCAAGCGCAAGGCGGCCGAACTGGCCAAGGACTTCGGCTTCGGCAGCTACACGCTGCGCGAGGTGTCGGTCAACGCGAACGAGGGCGGCCCGATCCGTCCGCGCATGATGGCGGCAGAGGCTAAGTCCTTCTCGGCAGCCGACGCTCCGATCCCGGTCGAGGCCGGCAAGACCACGGTGGTGGTCAACGTCTCGGGGTCGGTGCAGCTCAAGTAGGCGGATGCGGGCGCCGCCGGGACGTCCGGCGGTGGCCCGCGCCTTGCGCGTCGGCCGGTGTCGAGTGACTTGTCGCGATGGGGCGTGCTGCCCCGGAGGCTTTGTCTACTGCGCGGTCCAGCCGCCGTCCATCTGCCAGGCCACGCCGCGCACCTGGTCCGCCGCGGGCGAGCACAGGAACACCGCCAGACCGCCAAGCTGGTCGACGGTGGTGAATTGCAGCGACGGCTGCTTCTCGCTCAGCAGGTCGATCTGCGCCTGCGCGACGCTGATGCCTTCGCGCGCGGCGCGGTCGTCGATCTGCTTCTGCACCAGCGGCGTCAGCACCCAGCCGGGGCAGATGGCGTTGCAGGTCACGCCGGTCGTCGCGGTCTCCAGGGCGACCGCCTTGGTCAGCCCGACGATGCCGTGCTTGGCCGCGACGTAGGCCGACTTCTGCGCCGAGGCGACCAGGCCGTGGGCCGACGCGATGTTGATCACGCGGCCCCAGTTGGCCTCGCGCATCGCGGGGATCGCGAGACGTGTGGTGTGGAAGGCGCTGGTGAGGTTGATCGCGATGACTGCATCCCACTTCTCGACCGGGAAGTCCTCGACCTTCGCCACATGTTGGATGCCTGCGTTGTTGACCAGCACGTCGACGCGGCCGAACTTCGAGGCCGCGAACTTCATCATGTCTTCGATCTCGGACGGCTTGCTCATGTCGGCGCCGTGGTAGGCGCTTGCCACGCCCAGTGCCTCGATCTCGGCCTGCGGGCCCTTGGCGTCACCGAAACCGTTGAGCACGATGTTGACGCCCTGCTGCGCCAGGGCCTTGGCGATGCCGAGGCCGATGCCGCTGGTGGACCCTGTCACGAGGGCAGTTTTGCCTTTGAGCATGATGAGCGATCTCCGGATCAATTAGGATGAACCGCGCGATTATCCGCAGCAAGACGGACCCCTGGACATGACCCAACCGGCACTCGAATTCGTGGCTTGCGCCGATGCCAAAGGCGGCCACCGCATGGCCTATTGGCAATGGGGCGATCCGGCCTCGGCGCATGTGGTGCTGTGCCTGCACGGGCTCACGCGCCAGGGGCGCGATTTCGATGTGCTGGCGCAGGCGCTGCTTGCGCGCGCCGACAGCGCGTTGCGTGTGGTGTGCCCCGATGTCGTGGGCCGCGGCCACAGCGATTGGCTCGCCGACCCGATGGGTTACCAGGTGCCGCAGTATGCAGCCGACATGGTGGCCCTGATCGTGCAGCTGCATGCCGCGCAGCCGATCGAGCGGCTCGATGTGGTCGGCACCAGCATGGGCGGACTCATCGGCATGGTGCTCGCGGGTCACGCGGAACTGCCGCTCGCGGCGCCGGTGGGCAGGCTGGTGCTCAACGATGTGGGACCGACCATCGAAGCCGAGGCGATCGCGCGTATCGCGAGCTACGTCGGGCAGGGCGGCCGCTACGCCGACGTTCAGGCCGCGGCCGATGCCATGTGGCAGCTCTCCACCGCCTTCGGGCCGCACACGCCGGAACAGTGGCTGGCCTTGTCGGCGCCGATGGTGGTGCCGGCAAGCGCGCGCAGTGCCGATGGGCGCACCAAGGTCGACGACGCAGCAGCGGTGTCCGGCGACAGCCCCGTGGTACTCCACTACGACCCCGCCATCGCCGTCGCGATCCGTGCCATCACGCCCGAGATCGCCGCCCAGGCCGAAGCGGCGACCTGGGCCCTTTACGACGGCATCCGTGCCCCCACCTTGCTCACGCGCGGCGCCGAGTCCGACCTGCTGTCCGCGGCGACTGCCCGGCAGATGGGCGAGCGCGGGCCCAAGGCCAGGCTCGTGGAGTTCGCGGGCGTCGGCCATGCGCCGACCTTCGTCGACCCGCGCCAGTCCGCGGTCGTGGTGTCCTTTCTTCTGGATTGAGTGTTCGTTTGGTTTCCGAGAGTCTGTCCGTGTCCGAGCCCGCCGTCGTCGACCATGCCCTGTCAGCTGCTACCGCACAGGCGCCCGCAATGGCGAACATGCTGGAGCGCGCGCGCCTGTTTGCCGCCCCGCTGATCGCCGACGAGATGCTCGACACCGGCGAGAACACGCTCGCGCATGCCGACGCGGTGGCTGCGATCGTGGCCTCGATGGGCGGGTCGGAGGCGATGCAGGCGGCCACCTACCTGGTGTATTCGTGCCAGCACCTGAATCGGCCGCAGGAGGTCATCGCCAAGGTCTTTGGCGACAACTTCGCGTCCTTGGCAGTGGAGACCACCAAGCTCGTGCAGGTGCAGAAGCAGACGCGCAGCGCCGTGCACCTGCACGAAGGCGCCGCGGGTCAAACCGAGAACGTGCGCAAGATGCTGCTCGCGTTCTCGCGCGACCTGCGTGTGGTCATGCTGCGGCTGGCATCGCGACTGCAGACGCTGCGCCATGCGGCGGCCGCCAAGCAGCCGGTGCCCGAGAGCCTGGCGCGTGAATCCCTGCAGGTCTTCGCGCCGCTGGCGAACCGGCTTGGCATCTGGCAGGTGAAGTGGGAGATCGAGGACCTCTCGTTCCGCTTTCTCGAACCCGAGACCTACAAGCTGATCGCGCGCCTGCTCGACGAGAAGCGCGTCGAGCGTGAAGGCTACGTGGCGCAGTTGCGCGAGCGGCTGGAGCAGGGGCTCAAGGGCGAGGACATCCGCGCCACGGTGCAGGGGCGCCCCAAGAACATCTACAGCATCGTCAAGAAGATGCGCGGCAAGTCGCTGGACTTCGACCAGGTGTTCGACATCCTGGCGCTGCGTGTGATCGTGCCAGACGTGAAGGACTGCTACGCCGTGCTGGCCTGGGTGCATTCGCATTTCCAGCCGATCGTCGAGGAGTTCGACGACTACATCGCGCGGCCGAAGGCCAACGGCTACCAGTCGCTGCACACGGTGGTCCGCGATGCGGTGGGCGGCCGGGCCGACAAGCCGATCGAGATCCAGATCCGCACCGAGGAGATGCACGACCACGCCGAGCACGGCGTGGCGGCGCACTGGGCCTACAAGGAGGCCGGGCCGCGCGGCTATGCGGGCGTGTGGGCCGGGGGCGAGTACGACGCCAAGATCGCCGTGCTGCGGCAGCTTCTGGCGTGGGAACGAGACCTCAGTGGCCAGCAGGGACAAGGCCTTTTCGACGACCGAATCTATGTGCTGACGCCCGACGCGGCCATCGTCGAACTCCCGCAGGGTGCAACGGCGGTGGACTTTGCCTACACGGTCCACACCACGCTTGGCCACCGCTGCCGCGGCGCGCGCATCGACGGTGCCATGGTGCCGCTGAATACGCCGCTGCAGAACGGCCAGACGGTGGAGATCATTGCCGCCAAGGAAGGCGGGCCGTCGCGCGATTGGCTGAACCCCGAACTGGGCTACCTGGCCAGCCACAGGGCGCGTGCGAAGGTACGCGCCTGGTTCAACGCACAGGCCACGCACGAGACCATCGCACGTGGGCGGGAGGCGGTGGAGCGGTTGCTGCAGCGCGAGGGCAAGACGGCGCTCAAGCTCGAGGACCTGGCGTCCCAACTGGGTTTCCGCTCCGCCGACCATCTCTTCGAGGTGGTGGGCAAGGACGAGTTCTCCCTGCGCAACATCGAGAACCTGCTGCGGCCGCAGGAGGCCACGCCGGCGGAGGAGGCACCGCTCATCCGCAAGCCGCGCGTGAACGACGGCGGCAAGGGCGGCGTGCTGGTGGTGGGCGTGTCGTCGCTCATGACGCAACTGGCCAAGTGCTGCCGGCCGGCGCCGCCCGACGCGATCCGCGGCTTCGTGACGCGGGGGCATGGGGTCAGCATCCACCGCGCCGATTGCAGCAACTTCCGCATGATGGCGGTGCGCGATGCGGAGCGTGTCATCGACGTCGAATGGGGTCAACCGAAGGCCGCGGGCGATTCGGTCTATGCGGTCGACGTGTCGGTGGAGGCGGCCGACCGGCAGGGGCTGTTACGCGACATCTCGGACGTGTTCGCACGCGAGAAGATGAACGTCATCGGCGTCCAGACCCAGTCCGTGAAGGGCACGGCCTGGATGACTTTCACCGTCGAGATCGCCGACACCGCGCGGCTCGCGCACGTGCTGGGCATCGTCACGGGGGTGGCTGGTGTGCGTTCCGCACGTCGTCGCTGAGATCGCGTGCGAATTCGCGCTATACTTGCGGTCTCGAATACAACTCAGGCGCGTAGCTCAGCTGGTTAGAGCACCACCTTGACATGGTGGGGGTCGTTGGTTCGAGTCCAATCGCGCCTACCAATTTCCCTTCTTCGTCCAAGCCGCCGCGGCGCTTCGCGCCGTGGTCGTATGGCTTTTGCCATGTGCACTCGGGCTTCGGCGATCCGGCTGGCGTGCATAGCCAATCGGGTCGATGGCGGCAACGTTGCTGTTGTGGTACCTTGCCGAGGAGCCTGGCCGCAAGGGCCGGCGTCTTTGAATTTCCCACGTGATCAGCCCGTCCGAAACCCCCGTCGACGCCACGCGCACCGAACAGCGACTGGCGGCCCTGTTGCGCCAGGCTCCACTGGAGTTCGCTCGTGTGGTGTACGGCATCAACGATCGCGCAGCGGGTCGCCACCATTCGATGGCGGCCGAGGACGTGGCCCGCGCGGAGCGCCAGCATGGCATCACGGTGACGCGTGAGCGCGCCGAGCAGCGGGCCCGCGGCTACCTGCCCGTGGCTGGCCATGAGCATTGCCCGCGCTGCTGGGTGTTCAGCGGCACCAAGACCTTGCTGAGCTTCCACGACAACGAGGACGGTAGCGTCGAGACCGCCAAGTGCCGCAACTGCGGGGCGGAATACGCCAGCGCCAGCCTCTGACGGCTCGTGCAGCCGGGCTCGACGGGCCGTGAGGGTAAACCTTGGCGCGGTGCAACAAAACGTCTCCATAGAATGTCCCGAGCCCTCATCGGGCGCGCCATCTGAAGGAGTTTGCAGTGCAGAGCAAGAAGGTTGCTTCCAAGTCGCCGCAGCGAGTGATCAAGAAGTATCCGAACCGCCGCCTGTACGACACCGACACCTCGGCGTACATCACGCTGGCAGAGGTCAAGCAGCTTGTCATCGAAGGCGCCAGCTTCGTGGTGCGCGATGCCAAGAGCGGCGACGACCTGACGCGCAGCATCCTGCTGCAGATCATCCTCGAGGAAGAAGCTGGCGGTGCACCGATGTTCACCGAGCAGGTGCTGGCCAGCATCATCCGCTTCTACGGCCAGGCCGTGCAGGGCTTCATGGGGCCTTATCTCGAGAAGAACATCCAGGCCATGACCGAGGTCCAGGCGCAGCTCGCCGAGAAGGCGCAAACGCTGACGCCCGAGATGTGGTCGCACTTCATGAGCATGCAGTCGCCCATGCTGCAGGGCCTGATGGGCAGCTATGTCGAGCAGTCGAAGAACGTGTTCGTGCAGATGCAGGAGCAGATGCAGAAGAACACCGAGCAGGTGCTCGGCGCCTTTGGCCTGAAGCGGCCCTGAAGGTCGTTGCGGCCCGCGGCTCCTGGGCCGCAGAACTGGGACAATAGGCGCATGAGCGAAGTTGTCTCCCCCGAACGAAGCGCGGACGCCCCCAAGGTCGGTTTCGTCAGCCTGGGCTGCCCCAAGGCCCTCACCGATTCCGAACTCATCCTGACTCAGCTCAGCGCCGAGGGCTACCAGACTGCCAAGACCTTCGAAGGTGCCGATCTCGTGATCGTCAACACCTGCGGCTTCATCGACGATGCGGTGAAGGAGAGCCTCGACACTATCGGCGAGGCGCTGGCCGAGAACGGGCGCGTGATCGTCACCGGCTGCCTCGGCGCGAAGTCGGGCGGCGACGGCGGCAACCTGGTTCGGCAGATGCATCCGAGCGTGCTTGCCGTCACCGGCCCGCATGCGACGCAGGAGGTGATGGATGCCGTGCACGCCAACCTGCCGAAGCCGCACGACCCCTTCGTGGATCTGGTGCCGCCCATGGGCATCAAGCTGACGCCCAAGCACTACGCCTATCTGAAGATCAGCGAAGGCTGCAACCACCGCTGCACTTTTTGCATCATTCCTTCGATGCGTGGCGACCTGGTGTCGCGGCCGGTCGGCGATGTGCTCAAGGAGGCGAGGGCGCTGTTCGAGGGTGGCGTGAAGGAGCTGCTGGTCATCAGCCAGGACACCTCGGCCTACGGCGTCGACGTGAAGTACCGCACGGGCTTCTGGGACGGCAAGCCGGTGAAGACGCGCATGCTCGAACTGGTGCGCACCCTCGGCGAGATCGCCGAGCCTTACGGCGCATGGGTCCGCTTGCATTACGTGTATCCGTACCCAAGTGTGGACGAGATCATCCCGCTGATGGCCGAAGGCAAGGTGCTGCCGTATCTCGACGTGCCCCTGCAGCACAGCCATCCGGATGTGCTGCGCCGCATGAAGCGGCCCGCCAGCGGCGAGAAGAACCTCGAGCGCATCGCGCGCTGGCGCGAGATGTGTCCGCAACTCGTGATCCGCAGCACCTTCATCGCCGGCTTCCCCGGCGAGACCGAAGAGGAGTTCGATCACCTGCTCGATTTCGTCCGCGAAGCGGACATCGATCGCGCGGGCTGTTTCGCCTACAGCCCGGTCGATGGCGCCACGGCGAACGCGCTGCCGGGCATGTTGCCCGAAGCCGAACGCGAGGCGCGGCGTGCGCGCTTCATGGAAGTGGCCGAGGCGGTATCGACCGCGCGGCTCACGCGGCGCATCGGTGCCACGATGCAGGTGCTCGTCGATTCCGCGCCGGCGCTGGGCCGCAAGGGCGGCCTGGGCCGCAGCTATGCCGATGCGCCGGAGATCGACGGCATCGTGCGGTTGCTGCCGCCCGAGAAGATCAGCAAGCAGCTGAAGGTCGGTGAGTTCACGCGCGCCCGCATCGTCGGGACCGAGGGCCACGACCTGATCGGCGTGCCGATCTGAGGCCGGTACGAATCGCCGAGTGAGTCCCGTCTTGCGATCCGACGATGCGATGGCCTTGCGGGCCGATCCGCGTCGTTGCAGCGCATCGACCGAGGCTGCGTCTGCGTTCGGCCAAGAAAAAAGCCACCGGGTTGGCCGGTGGCTTCATCTGTTGTTGGTGCCCAGGAGAGGACTCGAACCTCCACGATGTTACTCGCTAGTACCTGAAACTAGTGCGTCTACCAATTCCGCCACCTGGGCCCTCATAACTGCTGTACCGTTCGGCGCTTCAGTTATGTTTTGAATTTCAGGAACGAAGGAGATCATATCAAAAATACAGGCCCCTCCGGCAGCTTGCTGGAAGAAATTGAAGGAACAGTCCAAGGCCATCGCGACGGACACGGCTTCGTGCAGCGCGACGATGGCGAAGCCGACATCTACCTGCCACCCAACGAGATGCGCGCGGTGCTGCACAAGGATCGCGTCAAGGCGCGCATCGTGCGGCTCGATCGCCGCGGCCGGCCCGAAGGGCGGGTGGTGGAGATCGTCGAGCGACCCGAACAACCCATCATCGGCCGCCTGTTGCACGAGGGCGGCATCTGGCTCGTCGCGCCCGAAGACAAGCGCTACGGCCAGGACGTGCTGATTCCCAAAGGGGCGACCGGCACCGCGAAGACGGGGCAGGTCGTGGTGGTCCAGCTCACCGAGCCGCCCGCGCTCTTCGGCCAGCCTGTCGGCCGCGTGATCGAGGTGCTCGGCGAGATCGACGACCCCGGCATGGAGATCGAGATCGCCGTGCGCAAGTACGGCGTCCCGCATGTGTTCTCCGAGGCCTGCCTGGCCGAGGCCAGGGCGCTGCCCGACAAGGTGCGTGCCGCCGACAAGAAGGGCCGCATCGACCTGACCGACGTGCCACTGGTGACCATCGACGGCGAGGACGCACGCGACTTCGACGACGCCGTGTACTGCGAGCCCGCGAAGATCGGCCGCTCGCGCACCGCGAACGGCTGGCGCCTGCTGGTCGCCATTGCCGACGTGAGCGCCTATGTGAAGACCGGCTCGGCCATCGACATCGATGCCTACGACCGCGCGACCAGCGTGTACTTCCCGCGCCGCGTGATCCCGATGCTTCCCGAGAAGCTCAGCAACGGCCTGTGTTCGCTGAACCCCGAGGTCGAGCGCCTGTGCATGGTCTGCGACATGCTGGTCACCGGCGAGGGCGAGATCTACGCCTACCAGTTCTATCCGGCGGTGATGTTCAGCCACGCCCGCTTCACCTACACCGAGGTGGCGGCCATCCTGGCCAACACCCGCGGGCCCGAGGCGGCGAAGCGCAAGGAGCGCGTCACCGACCTCATCAACCTTGCCGATGTGTACCGCGCACTGCTCAAGCAGCGCAGCAAGCGCGGCGCGGTCGATTTCGAGACCACCGAGACGCAGATCATCTGCGACGAAGCCGGCCGCATCGAGAAGATCGTCCCGCGCGTGCGCAACGAGGCGCACCGTCTCATCGAGGAGGCGATGCTCGCCGCCAACGTGTGCAGCGCCGACTTCATCGCGCAGGGCAAGCACCCGGGCCTGTACCGCGTGCACGAAGGCCCCACGCCCGAGAAGAAGGAGATCCTGCGCAGTTACCTCAAGGCCATGGGCGTGGGCATGTCGATCAGCGACGAGCCGCATCCTTCGGAGTTCCAGGCCATCGCCCAGGCGACCAAGGAGCGCCCCGACGCGCAGCAGATCCACACCATGCTGCTGCGCTCGATGCAGCAGGCGATCTACACCCCGATCAACAGCGGCCACTTCGGCCTGGCCTACGAGGCCTACACGCACTTCACCAGCCCGATCCGGCGCTACCCCGACCTGCTGGTGCACCGCGTGATCAAGGCCATCCTCGGCAACACGAAGTACCAGCTGCCGCTGCTGCCGACGCCGGGCGAGGCGCAGGCCAAACTGGCCAAACGCCTGGCGGCCCGCGTGAAGGCGCCCACCAGCAAGCCCGCCAAGGCCACCGTGGTGCCGACCAAGGAACTGCAGGGCTGGGAAGCCGCCGGCCTGCATTGCAGCGCCAACGAACGCCGCGCCGATGAAGCCAGCCGCGACGTCGAGGCCTGGCTCAAGTGCAAGTACATGCGCGAGCACCTGGGCGAGGAGTACGGTGGCGTGGTCACGGCCGTCACCACCTTCGGCATCTTCGTCACGCTCGATGCGATGTACGTCGAGGGGCTGGTGCACATCACCGAGCTCGGCGGCGAGTACTTCAAGTTCGACGAGGCGCGCCAGGAGCTGCGCGGCGAGCGCACCGGCATCCGCTACGCCATCGGCAGCCGGGTGCGGGTGCAGGTCAGCCGCGTGGACCTGGACGGCCGCAAGATCGACTTCCGTCTGGTGCGCGAAGGCGAGGACCTGACGGCGCGTGCGCTCAAGGACAAGGGCGTCACCGGCGCCTCGGGCGTGCCGGCCAAGGCCTCGGACAAGCGCCAGTCGCGCAGGGCCGCGGCCAAGTCGGCCGAGCGCGGCGAGCGTGCGGAGCGCACGCCGTCTTCGCCGATGCAGGCACTGAGGTCGGCCGTCAAGAAGGCGGCGGGCAAGATGAAGAAGAAACGCAAGGCGCCGCGGCCCTGAGGCGGCTGCCCGGCCGTGTTCGCGCTTTCCCCTGGAGATTGAACCCATGACCGATAAGACTTCGAAAGGCGTCGCCATCGTCACCGGCGCCGGCACCGGCATCGGCCGCGCTGCGGCGCTGGCCCTGTTGAGCGACGGCTGGCGCGTGGCGCTGGCGGGGCGCCGGCCCGATCCGCTCGACGCGGTGGCCGACGAATCCGGCGCCGGCGACCGTGCCTTCACCGTGCCCACCGACGTGTCCAACCCCGAATCGGTGGCGGCGCTCTTCGCCGCCGTGGTCGAGCGTTTTGGCCGCGTCGACCTGCTCTTCAACAACGCCGGCGTGGGCAACCCGCCGGGCCCGTTCGAGGACTGGACGCCCGAGCAGTGGAAGGGGGTGGTCGACATCAACCTCAACGGCATGTTCTATTGCCTGCAGCAGGCCTTCCGCACGATGAAGGCGCAGACGCCGCAGGGCGGGCGCATCATCAACAACGGCTCCATCTCGGCGACCACGCCGCGGCCCAACTCGGCGGCCTACACGGCGACCAAGCATGCGGTGCAGGGCCTGACGAAGACCGCCGCGCTCGATGGCCGCAAGTGGGACATCGCGGTGGGGCAGATCGATGTCGGCAACGCGCTGACCGAGCTGGCCGCGCGCTTCCAGAAGGGCGTGCCGCAGGCCAACGGCGAGATCGCCACCGAGCCGACGATGGACGTGGCGGTGGTGGGGCACTCGGTGCTCTACATGGCCAACCTGCCGCTGGAGGCCAACGTGCTCTTCCACACGGTGATGGCGACCAAGATGCCCTTCGTGGGGCGGGGCTGACCGCGCAAGCTGCTGCGCAATCGCTATCTTTTCTATAGCTGCTTGCGCAAGCAGGACGGGCCTTCGGGCCCGTTTTTCTTTTGGAGGCCGCCGCGCGCCAGGGCGGAGGCCGTCAGCGGCCGGTCGGCCGGCCAGCGATCGGCCAGGGCGCCGTGCTGCCACACGGCGGCGATCGCGGCCTCGCGCGGCGGGTGGCCGGCGGCGAGGGCGGCGCCCACCATGCCGGCCAGCACGTCGCCCGTGCCCGCCGTGGCCAGCCGCGCGTTGCCCGTCGGGTTGATCGACGGCCGTGCGCCCGGGTGGGCGACGACGCTGCCCGAGCCCTTGAGCACGACCGTGCAGCCGTGCCGGTCGGCCAGCGTCTGCGCCGCGGCCAGGCGGTCGGCCTGCACGCTGCGCGTGTCGACGCCCAGCAGGCGCGCCGCCTCGAGCGGATGGGGCGTCATCACCGTGGCGGCTTCGCGCGCGGCGAGGAGCAACCGCAGCTGCGCGTCACACGCCAGCGCATTGAGCGCATCCGCGTCCAGCACCAGCGGCCCGGCGTGGGCCAGCGCGCGCGGCAGCACGGCGCGTACCGCGTCGCCGCCGCCGCAGCCGCAGACCAGCGTCTGTCCGGCAGAGGGCAGCGAGCCGGCATCGCGGAACATCAACTCCGGTTGGATGCTGTCCCAGGCCAGCTCGGCGCCCAGCAGACCGACGAACACACGCCCGGCGCCAACGTGCAAGGCGGCGGTCGCGGCCAGCACGGCAGCGCCCGCCATGCCCGGCGCACCGCCGAGCACGGCGACATCGCCGTAGCTGCCCTTGTGCGACGCGTGGGCGCGTGGCGCGTCGACCCGTGCGGCGGCCAGCTCGGCATCGGCCTCGATCCCAGGCACGGCCGCGCAACCCAGGTCGTCGAACCAGACTTCGCCGGCCCAGTCGCGGCCCTCGGCGGTGAAGAGGCCCGGCTTCAGGCTCAGCAGGCTCAAGCAGAAACGGGCTGCAGCGGCCGCGGGACGGGCGCCAGACGCTATGAAAGTCATAGCGTGGCGGCCCGTGTCGGCATCCAGGCCCGACGGCAGGTCGACCGCCAGCACCGGTGCTGCGCCTTCGCGCATGCGCCGAAGCCACTCCGCCATGCGGCCTTCGGGGGCACGCGTGCTGCCCAGGCCAAGCAGGGCGTCGATGACGAGGTCGGGTGCCGCCGGCGGCTCGTGGGCGATCGCGACGCCGGCCGCCTGCGCACGGCGCAGCGACGCCTGCGCGTCGGGCGGCAGGCGTGCCGGGTCGCCGATCCAGGTCACGGTGGGTGCGTAGCCGCGCTGCTGCAGGTGCATGGCCGCCTCGAAGCCGTCGCCGCCATTGTTGCCGGGGCCGCAGGCGACCCACACCGAGCGCGCGTGCGGCGCGACGGCCATCGCCAGGCGTGCCACCGCCAGCCCCGCACGCTGCATCAGCGTGTGCGAAGGCACAGCGGCTGCGGCCGCCTGTTCGAGGCGCCGCGTGGCCTGCGTGCCGTACAGCGGCAGCGGGGCGGGGATGCGGTCGGGATGGATGCGC
This sequence comes from Comamonadaceae bacterium ALPHA2B, assembly GCA_005503065.1. GTDB lineage: Bacteria > Pseudomonadota > Gammaproteobacteria > Burkholderiales > Burkholderiaceae_C > Xenophilus. The sequence goes on along the minus strand of SCOE01000002.1, from coordinate 92,380 downwards.
TGCATGCGCCGATTCTGAGGCCGGCCACACGCGGGCGGCATGCCGTGACTCAGAAGCTGAGAATGAATCGGCCGCGTTCGAGCGGCGCGCCAGGGCGGCGCCCATCGAGGCGCAAAGCGCAGCCATAGCTCGGGCTATGGCGAGCATTTGCAACGACGAGGGGCGTCGTCAGGGCGCGTCGAGCGGACGGGGTCGGTTCGTTCACAGCTTCTCAGGCGTGCAGCAGCCGTTCCAGCCCCAGCCCGTCGAGGTCGATCTCCGACGCCCGGCCGCCCACCATGTCGGCCAGCACGCGCGCGCTGCCGCAGGACAGCGCCCAGCCGCTGGAGCCATGGCCGAGGTTGAGCCAAACGCCGGGTACGCCGCTGGGGCCGATGACGGGCGGGCCGTCGGGCAGCATGGGACGCGCGCCCTTCCACTGCTGCACGCCCGAACCGAGCTGCGCGGCGCCGGGGAACCAGTCGTGCAGCACCTTGTAGAGCGTCTGCAGCGCGGCCGGGTGCAGGGTGGCGGGGTCGCCGCCCAGTTCGGCGCTGCCGGCCACGCGCACGCGCAGGCCCAGCCGGCTGATCGCGACCTTGTAGCGCTCGTCCATCACGGCGCTGCGCGGCGCATTGAGCGGTTCGCGGATGGCGGCGCTGATGGAGTGGCCGTACACCGGCGCGATCGGGATGCGGACGCCCAGCGGCCCGAGCAGCCCGGCCGAGCCCACGCCGGCGCACACCACGACGGCGTCGTAGGGCACGGCCTCGGAGCCGGCCGCCAGTTGCAGCGAGCGTGGCGCCGCGCGCGACAGTGGTGCGATGTCGCAGTTGAAGAAGAACTGCACGCCGAAGTCCTCCGCCTCGCGCTTGAGCAGCATCGCGAACTGGCGGCAGTTGCCCACCTCGTCCTCGGGCAGGTGGATGGCGCCCACCAGTTTGCTGTCGGTCGACAGGGCCGGCTCGATGCGGCGCGCCTCGTCGGCGTCGACCTCGCGGAACACCGTGCCGGCCTCGCGCAGCACGTCGAGGCCCGGCTGCACGAGCTTCTTCTCGCGCTTGCCGCGCAGCAGCACGAGGTAGCCGTCGCTGCGCTCATAGCTCAGCTCGCGCGCCTGGACGATCTCGTGCAGGCGCGTGCGGCTGTAGAAGGCCAGGCGCTGCATGCGGGCGCGGTTGGCCAGGTAGGTCTCGAGCTGGCAGGCGCGCTGCCATTGGCGCATCCAGCCGATGTCGCGCGCCCTGAGGGGCCAGCGCAGCTTGATGGCGCCGTGCGAGGAGAGCAGCGAGCGCAGCACCTTCATGCGCATGCCCGGTGCGGCCCAGGGGGTCACGTAGCCCGGAGCGACCACGCCGGCATTGGCGAAACTGGATTCCTCGGCGGCGGCGCCGCGGCGATCGAAGACGTGGACCTCGTGGCCGTCGCAGGCCAGCTCCCAGGCAGTGGTCACGCCGATGATGCCGGCGCCCACGATGGCGATTTTCATGGAACGAGAGAGTGCAGCAGGGCGCGTCAGCGGCGCGCCGGACGCCCGAGGATAGACGAGGCGCCGATGGCCGCCCTGTCGCTTACACCTTCGGCGCGCGCGGCGTTGCATGGGCGCCACCTCGGCGTTGCGGCGGTCGGGCGTCGTGTCCGGCGCGCGGGACAGCGCGCCTCGCGCAATCACGGAAATTCGAAGCGAATCGGGCTCCAGGCCACGCCGCGCCTGCGCAGGCAGCTATCGAATTCGTAGCACCTCTTCGGCCTGGGCCGCGATGGCGAGCACGGTGTCGTCGTGCAGCGCACCGTGCCACAGCATCAGGCCCACCGGCAGTTCGCCCGGCGCATGGCAGGGGATCGAGATCGCACAGCCGTCGAGCATGTTGACGACCGAGGGGTTGCGCAGCAGCAGCGCGTTGACCCGGAAGAACTCGGCATCGCGCGGCTCGCCCGGCGCGACGTCGGCCAGGGGCGGCGCGACGATGGGCACGGTGGGCGAGAGGATCGCGTCGTAGGGCGCCAGCGCCGACGCCATGCGGGCGATCCACGCGGCGCGCGCGTGGACCAGGTCGATGTACTCGTAGGCCTTCATCGCCGCGCCCTTGAGGATCCGCTGCGCCACGCGCGGGTCGTAGCCGGCCGCGCTGCGTTCCAGGAGCAGGCGGTGCCAGGCGTAGGCCTCGGCCGCCGAGAAGCCGCCCGTGGCGTTGATCGCCGGCAGGTCGGCCAGCGGGGGGAGGGCGATCTCGTCGATCGCTGCGCCAGTCGCGCGCAGCCGGCGCAGCGTGCGCTCGAAGGCGGCGGCGACCGTGGCGTCAAGGCCGTCGAGGAAGAGGTCCTTCACCACGGCGAGACGGCGCTGTGCGAGCGGGGTGGCGTCGGGCGTGACGCGGCGGTCCGCCAGGATTTCGTGAGCGACGATGGCGTCGCGCACCGAGCGCGTCATCGCGCAGGCGGTGTCGAGCGTGGTCGACAGCGGCACGGCGCCGGCCGTGGGCACCAGGCGCGCGGTGTTCTTGAAGCCGACGATGCCGTTCAGGGCAGCGGGGATGCGGATCGAGCCGCCGGTGTCCGAGCCCAGGCCGACGAAGGCCGCGCCGGTCGCCACCGAGATCGCGGCGCCCGACGACGAACCGCCCGGCACACGCGGGGTCCGGGCATCGGCCACGTTCGCCGGCGTCCCGTGGTGGGGGTTCACGCCGACGCCGGAGAAGGCGAATTCGGTCATGTTGGTGCGGCCGATCAGCGCGCCGCCGGCTGCCAGCAGGCGCGCGACGGCAGGGGCGTGGGTGGCGGCCGCCGGCGAGTGGGCCAGCACCACCGAGCCGGCCGGCGTGGGCTGCCCGGCGATATCGAACAGGTCCTTGACCGACACCGCCAGGCCGGCCAGCGGCTGCTCGGGGCGCGCGGCCGATGCGGCGATGCGGGCGCCTTCGAAGTCGGTGCGCAGGAAGCTGTGGGTGCTGGCGGCCGCCTGGGCCGCCGCGATGGCGCGCTCCAGTTCGGTGCGGGCGTCGGTACGGCCGGCCTGCAGGGCTTCGCGGGTGGCGACGAGATCGGGGAGTGCGGCGGGTTCGGTCATGGGAAGTGCGGGCGGAAGGACGGGACCACGGGGATGCCGGCGGCCTCCTTGCCGCCCGCGCATGCAACCGGAGGTGAATCCACCCGGCTGAAATCGGCCCCGCATGCTATACTCTTCGGGTTCCGCTTTCGGTCCTTTCTTCGAGTGAAGGACCGGCGGCGGGATGCATCCGCGAACCAGCCCTTTCAAGGTGTCCGGTGCATGGCCGGCCTGCAGCACGCCCAGTGCGTACGCAGCCCAGGCAATGCCCCGGAAGCGGGCTGGATTCAAGACCCAACCTTTGGAGCAATTCAATGTCCACCACCATGCGTGAAATGCTGGAAGCCGGTGTCCACTTTGGCCACCAAACCCGCTTCTGGAACCCCAAGATGGCGCCGTTCATTTTCGGCAGCCGCAACAAGATCCACATCATCAACCTGGAAAAATCGCTGCCGATGTTCCAGGAGGCGCAGAAGTACGCCAAGCAGCTGACCGCCAACCGCGGCACCATCCTGTTCGTGGGCACCAAGCGCCAGGCCCGCGAACTCGTCGCCGACGAGGCCCGCCGCGCCGGCATGCCGTATGTCGACACCCGCTGGCTGGGCGGCATGCTGACCAACTTCAAGACGGTCAAGACCTCCATCAAGCGCCTGAAGGACATGAAGGCGCAGCAGGAAGCCGGCCTCGACGGCCTGTCGAAGAAGGAGCAGCTGACCTTCACCCGCGAGATCGAGAAGCTCGAGAAGGACATCGGCGGCATCCAGGACATGGCCGCACTGCCCGACGCCATCTTCGTGATCGACGTGGGCTTCCACAAGATCGCCGTGGCCGAAGCCAAGAAGCTGGGCATTCCGCTGATCGGCGTGGTCGACTCCAACCATTCGCCCGAAGGCATCGACTACGTGATCCCCGGCAACGACGACTCGTCCAAGGCCGTGGCGCTGTATGCCCGCGGCATGGCTGACGCCGTCATCGAAGGCCGCAACAACGCGGCGGCGGATGTGGTCAAGGCCGTGGCCGCCGAAGGCAGCGACGAATTCGTCGAAGTCGAAGAGGGCGCGTCCGCCTGAGCGCACGCTGCGCGAGCCTGAGAAAGGGGCTTCGTTGCCCCTTTTTTTTAACTTGAATTCTGAAGAACAGACGGAGTAATCAAATGGCTGCAATCACCGCAAGCATGGTCGCCGAACTGCGCGCCAAGACCGACGCGCCGATGATGGAATGCAAGAAGGCCCTGACCGAGGCCGACGGCAACATGGAAAAGGCCGAGGAGATCCTGCGCGTCAAGCTCGGCAACAAGGCCGGCAAGGCGGCCGCGCGCGTCACGGCCGAAGGCGTGGTCGCTGCCTACCTCGACGGCAAGACCGGCGCCATGGTCGAAGTCAACAGCGAGACCGACTTCGTGAGCAAGAACGACTCGTTCATCGCCATGGCCCAGGCCGCGGCCGAACTGGTCGCCAAGCACAACCCGGCCGACCTGGCCGCGCTGGGCGCGCTGCCCTATACCCAGGACAGCTTCGGCCCCACGCTGGAAGACGTGCGCAAGGGCCTGATCGGCAAGATCGGCGAGAACATGAGCTTCCGCCGCTTCAAGCGCTTTGCGTCCGATGCCAAGCTCGCGTCCTACCTGCACGGCACGCGCATCGGCGTGGTGGTGGAGTTCGAAGGCGACGACACGGCCGCCAAGGACGTGGCGATGCACGTCGCCGCCATGAAGCCGGTCGCACTGACGTCCGCCGACGTGCCCGCCGAGCTGATCGAGAAGGAACGTTCGGTCGCCGCCGGCAAGGCCGAGGAAGACCGCAAGGCCGCCGAAGCCGCCGGCAAGCAGCCGCAGCCGGCCGACATCGTCGCCAAGCGCATCGAAGGCGGCGTGCAGAAGTTCCTCAAGGAAGTCTCGCTGCACAACCAGGCGTTCGTGAAGAACGACAAGCAGACCGTCGAGCAGATGCTCAAGGAGAAGGGCACCACCATCAAGGGCTTCACGCTCTTCGTGGTCGGCGAAGGCATCGAGAAGAAGGTCGACGATTTCGCGGCCGAAGTGGCGGCCCAGGTCGCCGCTGCCAAGGCTGCCGCCTGATCCCGCCCGCCGGGGCGTGCGCCGTCGTGGCGCCGCTCCGTCCTGACTTCTCCACGACTTACACTCCCACCGCCAACCTCCAGAGGATCTTGCCCATGCCCGACGCCCGCCCAGCCCACAAGCGAATCTTGTTGAAGCTGTCGGGCGAGGCGCTGATGGGAGACGATGCCTTCGGCATCAACCGCGCGACGATCGTGCGCATGGTGGAGGAAGTGGCCGAAGTGGTGAACCTCGGCGTCGAGGTGGCCGTCGTCATCGGCGGCGGCAACATCTTCCGTGGCGTCGCGGGCGGTTCCGTCGGCATGGACCGCGCCACCGCCGACTACATGGGCATGCTGGCCACGGTGATGAACTCGCTGGCGCTGGCCGATGCCATGAACAAGCAGGGCCTCACGGCGCGCGTCATGTCGGCCATCGCGATCGAGCAGGTGGTCGAGCCCTATGTGCGGCCCAAGGCGCTGCAGTACCTCGAGGAGGGCAAGGTGGTGGTCTTCGCGGCCGGCACCGGCAACCCCTTCTTCACCACCGACACGGCGGCCGCGCTGCGCGGCGCCGAGATCGGCGCCGAGCTGGTGCTCAAGGCCACCAAGGTCGACGGCGTCTACAGCGCCGACCCCAAGAAGGACCCGTCGGCCACGCGCTATTCGAAGCTCACCTTCGACGAGGCCATCGCCCAGAATCTCGGCATCATGGATGCGACCGCCTTCGCGCTGTGCCGCGACCAGAACCTGCCGATCAAGGTGTTCTCGATCTTCAAGAACGGCGCCCTCAAGCGCGTCGTGATGGGCGAGGACGAGGGCACGCTGGTGCATGCCCAGGAGACTCACTGATGACCATTGCAGATATCCGCAATCAGGCCGAAGCGAAGATGAAACAGTCGATCGCGGCCTTCCAGAACAACCTGTCGAAGATCCGCACCGGCCGTGCCAACCCGGCGCTGCTCGATGCGGTGCACGTGGAGTACTACGGCTCGCAGGTGCCGTTGTCGCAGGTCGCGAACGTCGCGCTGATCGATGCGCGCACGATCAGCGTCCAGCCCTGGGAAAAGGGCATGGGCGCCAAGATCGAGAAGGCCATCCGCGAGAGCGACCTGGGCCTGAATCCCGCCAGCATGGGCGACCTCATCCGCGTGCCGATGCCGCCGATGAGCGAGGAGCGCCGCAAGGAGATGACCAAGCTGGCGCGCAACGAGGGCGAGAGCGCCAAGATCGCCACGCGCAACCTGCGCCGCGATGCCAACGAGGCCGTGAAGAAGCTGGTCAAGGACAAGCAGGCCTCCGAGGACGACCAGAAGCGCGCCGAGGCCGACATCCAGAAGGTCACCGACCGCTACATCGCCGAGATCGACAAGCTGGTCACCGCCAAAGAGGCGGAGATCATGGCGGTATGACCCTGGCCCCCACGCTCCGCCCGCTCCGCGTGGGTCGCTGCCCCCCGGGGGGGCGCTCGCGGCTTGGGGCGGCCCTGCGCCGCTCGGCGGCGCCCGTGGTCATCGCTTGCGCCGACCTTCAATGAGTGCCTCGCGCACCGTTCCGCATCACATCGCCATCGTGATGGATGGCAATGGCCGCTGGGCCACCCGGCGTTTCCTGCCCCGCGTGGCGGGGCACAAGCAGGGCGTCGAGTCGCTGCGCCGTTGCGTCAAGGCCTGCGCCGACCGCGGCGTGGCGGTGCTCACCGTGTTCGCCTTCTCGTCCGAGAACTGGAACCGTCCCCAGGACGAGGTGTCGGGCCTGATGGAACTTCTCGTCGTGGCGCTGGGGCGCGAGGTGCCCCGGCTGCAGGCCGACGGCGTGCGGCTGCATTTCGTCGGTGAACGCCAAGGGTTGTCGGAGCGCATCCGCAGCGGCCTTTTGCAGGCAGAGGCTGCCACGGCGCACAACGGCCGGCTGGTGCTCAACGTCTGCTTCAACTATGGCGGACGCTGGGACATCGCGCAGGCCGCCGCCAGGCTGGCCGAACAGGGGCTGCCGCCGACCGAGCTCAACCTCGATCGCGCGATGGCGCTCGCCCACGTGCCGGACCCGGACCTGTTCATCCGCACCGGCGGGGAGCAGCGGCTGTCCAATTTCCTCCTCTGGCAGAGCGCGTACGCTGAATTGTTCTTCAGCGACCGCCTCTGGCCCGACTTCGACGAGGCCGCGCTGGACGAGGCGATTGCCGCTTTTGGCCGCCGCGAGCGGCGCTTTGGCCAGACCTCGGCCCAGATCGGCGAGGCTGCCGCGCCGTCGGTCCCCCAGCAGCAGACAGCCTGACGGCGCGCATGCTCAAGCAACGCATCATCACCGCGCTCGTCCTGCTGGCGATCCTGCTGCCCGCACTGTTCTACCCCGGTTCCCACGTTCCCTTCGCCTGCATCATGCTGGCGATGATCGCGGCTGCCGGCTGGGAGTGGGGCCGGCTCAATGGCTATGGCCCGCGCATGGCGCTGTTCATCGGCTTCGAGGCCTTGGCGCTGTGCGTCCTGTCCTGGGTTCTGGGGTTGCTCGAGGTGCGGCTCACCGGGCTGTGGATCGTCGCCGGCGCGGCGTGGGTGCTGGTCGGTGGCGCCTTGCTCAAGGTGGCCGTGCCGGGCTGGCCGCGCATTCCCAAGCCGCTGCGGCTCGTCGGCGGGTTGCTGGCACTCTGGGTGGCGTGGCTGGCCGTCGTGCAGGCCCGCATGATTGGGGTCAACTTCCTGCTGTCGATCCTCGTGCTCGTCTGGGTGGCCGACGTGTTCGCCTATTTCGCGGGGCGTGCCTTCGGCCTGAAGTTCACGCGCAACAAGCTGGCGCCTGCGATCAGTCCCGGCAAGAGTTGGGAGGGTGTCTGGGGCGGCATGATCGGTGTGCTCGTCCTGGCCTTCGCCTGGGTCTGGGCCGATCGCGCGGCAGGGGCGCTGGTGCCGAGCCTCTACTCGCACCTGGCTGGGCAAGGGTGGTGGCTGCTCGTGCTGGGCGCGCTGTTCCTCGCCGCGATGAGCGTCGTGGGTGACCTGGTCGAGTCGCTCATCAAGCGCAGCGCGGGCGCCAAGGACAGCAGCCAACTCCTGCCGGGCCACGGCGGCGTGCTCGACCGGGTGGATGCCCTGTTGCCGACGCTGCCGCTCGCGATGATGCTCGCCTCCCTGTGAAGAATCTCTCGGTTCCCCGCCAACGCGTCACCGTGCTGGGCTCGACCGGCTCGGTCGGCGTCAGCACGCTCGACGTGATCGCCCGGCACCCGGAGCGTTTCGAGGTCTTCGCGCTCTCGGCTGCGACCAAGGTGGACGAGCTGCTCGCGCAATGCGCTCACTTCAAGCCGCGGTTCGCGGCCATGGCGAGTGAGCCCCATGCTGCGCTGCTGGCCGAAAAGCTCAAGCAAAATGGGCTTGAAACCCGCGTCATCACTGCGACTGATGCTATTGAAACAATAGCATCCGACGAGGACGTCGACATCGTCATGGCTGCCATCGTCGGCGCGGCCGGCCTGGCGCCGTGCCTCGCCGCGGCACGCGCCGGCAAGCGCCTCTTGCTGGCCAACAAGGAGGCGCTGGTGGTGGGCGGCGAACTGTTCATGGACGCCGTCCACCGTGGGGGCGCCACCTTGCTGCCCATCGACAGCGAGCATTCCGCGATCTTCCAGTGCCTGCCGGAAGACCCGGCGGTCTGGCCCCAGCGCATCGACAAGATCGTCCTGACCGCATCGGGCGGCCCGTTCCGCCAGCGCGAGGCCCACACGCTCGCGGCCGTCACGCCCGAGCAGGCTTGCGCCCATCCCAACTGGGTCATGGGCCGCAAGATCTCGGTGGACTCGGCGACCATGATGAACAAGGCCCTTGAGGTGATCGAGGCTCGCCACCTGTTCGGCGTGTCGCCGGACCAGATCGAGGTCGTCATCCATCCGCAGAGCGTGATCCACTCGATGGTGCAGTTCGTCGACGGCTCCGTGCTGGCGCAATTGGGCACGCCGGACATGCGGGTGCCCATCGCCTGTGGCCTGGCCTGGCCTGCGCGGGTCGAAAGCGGCACGGCGCGTCTCGATTTCCGCACGCTGGGCGCGCTGACCTTCGAGGTACCGGATGCCGGGCGCTTTCCTGGTCTCCAACTCGCCTGGCAGACACTGCGCGCGCCACCAGGAACCACCGCCGTCCTCAATGCGGCCAACGAGGTCGCGGTCGCGGCCTTCCTCGACCGACGCCTGCGTTTCGATCGCATCCACGCCGTGAACATGGAAACTTTGGAGGCGGTGGCGCCTTCCAATCCCGGATCGCTGGCGGACCTGCTGGCGCTCGACGCCAGCGCACGTGCGGCCGCCAATGCGGCGGCGATCCGGCTGGCGGCCTGAAGCCGCTCACAGGAGCCTTTCATGCTCACCGTCGTTGCCTTCGTTGTCGCCCTGGGCGTGCTCATCGCCGTCCACGAGTACGGGCATTACCGAGTCGCGGTGGCCTGCAATGTGCGGGTGCTGCGCTTCTCGATCGGTTTCGGCAAGACGCTGCTGCGCTGGAAGCCACGGCGCCAGCACCCCGGGCAGGACACCGAGTTCGTCATCGGCGCGTTTCCGCTGGGCGGTTACGTGAAGATGCTCGACGAGCGCGAGGCGCCCGTGCCCCCCGAAGAGCGCCACCGTGCCTTCAACACCCAGCCGCTGCGCGCGCGTGCCGCCATCGTCGCGGCGGGACCGATCGCCAACCTGCTGCTGGCGGTGCTGCTCTACAGTGCCGTGAACTGGATCGGCGTGCAGGAACCCAGGGCGGTGCTCGGCCCGCCCGCCACCGGTTCGCTGGCGGCGGAGGCCGGCGTGCGCGGCGGCGAGCTCGTGACGCAGGCCGGCTTCGATGGCGATCTGGAGCCGGTGGAGTCCTTCGAGGACCTTCGGTGGCGCATCACGCGCGGGGCGCTGGATGGGCGCGACCTGACCCTCGAGCTCGCCCAGGTCGATGGTTCCCGCGCTCGCCAGCTCGTGCTGCCGCTCAGCCGCATGGGAGCCAAGGACGCCGACCCGCAGATGTTCCGCAAGATCGGCATCGTGGCGCCGTTCACGCGCCCGGAGATCGGCGAGGTCATGGCCGGCGGCGCTGCCCAAAAGGCGGGTCTGCAGCGCGGCGACGTGGTGCGGTCGATCGGTGCGGTCGAGGTCGTCGATGGCCAGCAACTGCGCGAACTCATCCGTGCCTCGGTCGACGGCAGCGTGGCGCGCACGCAGGCCTGGCGCATCGAGCGGCAGGGCCAGCCGCTGACGCTGGAGGTGACGCCCGAGGTGCGGGAGGAGGGCGCAGCGCGTGTCGGCCGCATCGCCGCGTACGTGGGCAGCCTGCCCGAGATGCTCACGGTGCGGCAGGGTGCCTTCGACGGCCTGTGGCGCGGGGTGGTCCGCACCTGGGAGGTGTCGGCGCTCACGGTGCGCATGATGGGCAAGATGCTGATCGGCGAGGCGTCGATCAAGAACATCAGCGGACCGCTCACGATCGCCGACTATGCAGGCAAGTCGGCGAGCCTGGGTCTGACGCAATACCTGACGTTTCTCGCCCTCATCAGCGTGAGTCTCGGCGTGCTGAACCTCATGCCTTTGCCGGTCCTCGATGGGGGGCACCTGATGTATTATCTTTGGGAGGGCCTGACCGGCAAGGGCGTCTCCGACGCCTGGATGGATCGGCTGCAGCGCGGGGGGGTCGCACTGCTGCTGGTCATGATGTCGATTGCACTCTTCAACGACGTGAACCGGCTCTTTGGTTAACTATCTGCCGGCCCCCATGCGCGCCGGCCCAATTCTCAGATGAACACACACTTCAGTCGCTTTCGCCTGCGTAGCGTGGCAGCGGTGGTGGCCAGCGCGCTGGCTGCGACGGCCGCTTGGGCCGTCGAGCCTTTCACGGTGCGCGACATCCGGGTCGAAGGCCTTCAGCGGGTGGAGCCGGGCACCATCTTCGCTTCGATACCGCTGCGCGTGGGCGACACCTACACCGACGATCGTGGTTCGGCCGCGATCCGGGCGCTGTTCGACCTGGGACTGTTCAAGGACGTGCGCATCGACGTGAGCGGCAATGTGCTGGTGGTCATCGTCGAGGAACGGCCGACCATCGCCAGCGTCGACTTCTCGGGGACCAAGGAGTTCGAAAAGGAAGCGCTGCAGAAGGCTCTGCGCGAGATCGGCCTGGCTGATGGCCGTCCCTTCGACAAGGCGCTGGCCGATCGCGCCGAGCAGGAACTCAAGCGTCAGTACATCACCCGCAGCCTCTACAACGTCGATGTCGTGACCACCGTCACGCCCATCGAGCGCAACCGCGTGAACCTCACCTTCACCGTCACCGAGGGTGAGCCGGCACGCATCAAGGACATCCGCGTGGTCGGCAACCAGGCCTTCAGCGAGTCGACGCTGCTGGGCCTGTTCGACCAGGACACGGGGGGCTGGCTGGCCTGGTACACCAAGTCCAACCAGTACTCACGCACCAAGCTCAACGCCGATCTGGAGACGCTGCGCTCTTACTACATCACGCGCGGCTACATGGAGTTCAGGATCGACTCCACCCAGGTGGCCATCTCTCCCGATCGCCAGGATCTGTCGATCACCGTGAACATCACCGAAGGGCCCAAGTACGTCGTCTCCGGCGTCAAGCTCGAAGGCAACTACCTGGGACGCGAGGACGAATTCAAGTCGCTCGTGACCATCAAGCCGGGTGAGCCGTACAACGGTGACGAGGTCACCGAGACCACCAAGGCCTTCAGCGACTATTTCGCGAGCTTCGGCTACGCCTTCGCCAAGGTGCAGTCCAAGCCCGAGATCGACCGCCAGAACAACCGTGTGACGCTGGTACTCCAGGCTGAGCCGGTGCGTCGCGTCTACGTTCGCAAGGTGAACGTGGCCGGCAACAACAAGACGCGCGACGAAGTGATCCGCCGCGAGTTCCGCCAGTACGAGGCCTCCTGGTACGACGGCGACCGCATCAAGCTCTCGCGCGAGCGTGTCGACCGCCTGGGCTACTTCAAGGAAGTCAACGTCGAGACGCAGGAAGTGCCGGGGTCGCCAGACCAGGTCGACCTGACGGTGCAGGTCGAGGAAAAGCCGACGGGCACGCTGCAGCTGGGTGCGGGCTTCTCGAGTGCGGACAAGATTTCGCTGAACTTCGGCATCACTCAGGAAAACGTGTTCGGCTCAGGCAACTACCTCGGCTTCCAGGTCAACACCAGCAAGTACAACCGCACCATTTCTCTCACGACGACCGATCCGTACTTCACCAAGGACGGCATCTCCCGCACCTTCAGCATCTTCCACCAGCGTACGACGCCGTACTACTCGCAGGACGGGGATTACACGCTGACCAGCGAAGGCGGCTCGGTCCGATTCGGGGTGCCGTTCAGTGAAGTCGATACCGTCTTTTTCGGCGCCGGCGTGGAGCGCTACAAGTTCGAGACCGGGGCGTCGTCCCTGCTCAATGCTGCCGACCTCTACGATCTGCTCGGCAATCCGACCTACGCGAACTATTACCGCTACATCTACCTGCGCTCGGTTCCGAATGCCTACCTGAACTATTTTGGCTGCGAGCGCGGCACCAACCTGGCCCTGCGATGCGACCGTGACTCGGTCTGGGGCATCCCGCTGACCGTGGGCTGGGCGCGCGACGGCCGCGACAGCGCCTTGGTGCCGACACGCGGCCGGTTGCAGCGTGCCAATCTGGAGGTGGGCGTTGGCGGTGATTTCAACTATGTGAAGTCCAGCTACCAGTTCCAGCAGTTCATCCCGCTGTCGAAGCAGTACACGCTGGCCTTCAACGCGGACCTCGGTGCAGCCAAGGCTTTTGGCGGCAAGGACTTCCCGATCTTCAAGAACTTCTACGCAGGGGGTCTGGGCTCCGTCCGCGGCTTCGAGCAGAACTCGCTCGGTCCGCGCGACACGATCACCCAAGCTGCGCTGGGCGGTACCAAGAAGGCCGTGTTCAACATCGAACTCAGCACCCCGTTCCCGGGAGCTGGCAACGACCGGACGCTGCGCCTGTACACCTTCCTCGATGCAGGCAACGTCTTTGCCGATCGCGTGAGCGGCCAGACCGACGAGCAGTACAAGGCCCAGAAGAAGATTCGCGCGTCGGCCGGCATCGGCATCAGCTGGGTTTCCCCGCTCGGACCGCTGCGCCTGGCGTACGCCTTCCCCATCCGCCAGCAGCGCGAGGTCCTGGATCCGAACAACCCCTATGTTCCATTGATTCCGGGTGACCGGATCCAGCGGGTTCAATTCCAGATCGGAACGTCATTCTGATGAAGCATTTCAACCATTGGGCCAGCGGACTGGCCCTGGCTATCGCAGCGGTCTCGCTGCCTGTTCACGCCCAGGAAGGCTTTCGCTTCGGCGTCGTGAACCCGGATCGCGTGATGCGTGAAGCGCCCGCCGCCAAGGCGGCGCAGGCTCGGCTGGAACAGGAGTTCCTCAAGCGCGAGAAGGACATCAACGACCAGGAAGCCGCACTGAAGAGCGCTTCCGAGAAGTTCGAGCGCGAAGCGCCGACGATGTCCGAGTCGCAACGCAACACGCGCCAGCGGCAACTGGTGGACCAGGACCGCGACTTCCAACGCAAGCGCCGCGAGTTCCAGGAAGACCTGAACCTGCGCCGCAGCGAAGAACTGCAGAAGGTCTACGAGAGCGCTCAGCGCGCCATCAAGCAGGTTGCCGAGGCCGAGAAGTACGACGTGATCCTGCAGGACGCGGTGTATGTCAATCCCAAGCACGACATCACCGAGAAGGTCATCAAGGCCCTGAACGCGGCGCCGGCCGGCAACGGCAAGTGACGCCCTGACTGGCGTGGCACTGCGACTCGGTGAGATCGCCCAAGCGCTCGGTGGCGAGCTGCAGGGCGACGAGGCCTTCGAAGTCCGGCGCCTTGCGCCGCTGGCCACCGCCGGGCCCGATGCGCTGAGCTTCCTCAGCCACCCGAAGTACCGCAAGGAACTGGCCGCCTCCCGGGCGGCCTGTGTCATTGTGTCGCCCGCGATGCGCGAGGCGGCCGCCGAGCGCGGCAGCTTCATCGTCACCGACGATCCCTACCTGTATTTCGCCCGGCTCACGCAACTGTGGAAGGCGAGGCATGCGCGTGAGGAGGGCCCGCGCATCCACCCTTCGGCGGTGATCGATCCAGCCGCGCAGGTCGATGCCACCGCGCGCGTCGGTGCGCTCTGCGTGGTCGAGCGCGGGGCGCGCATCGGCCCCGGCACGGTGCTCAAGTCTCGCGTCACCATCAGCGAGGACTGCGTGGTCGGCGCCCGCTGCCTGCTGCATCCGGGCGTGGTGATCGGCGCCGATGGCTTCGGGCTCGCGCCGCACCAGGGCGCGTGGGTCAAGATCGAGCAGCTCGGCGCCGTGCGCATCGGCGACGACGTCGAGATCGGCGCCAACACCTGCATCGACCGCGGCGCGCTGGAGGACACCGTCATCGAGGACGGCGTCAAGCTCGACAACCTGATCCAGATCGGCCACAACGTGCGTGTCGGCAGGCACACCGCCATGGCCGGCTGCGTGGGCGTCGCCGGAAGCGCCGACATCGGCGCGCACTGCACGATCGGCGGGGGCGCGATCGTGCTCGGTCACCTCAAGCTGGCCGACGGCGTGCACATCTCCGCCGCGACGGTGGTCACACGCTCCATCCTGAAGCCGGGGCAATACACCGGCATGTTTCCCATCGACGACAATGCGGCGTGGGAGAAGAACGCTGCCACCCTGAAGCAGCTGCACACGCTGCGGGAACGACTCAAGGCCCTCGAAAAGTCGATGGGGCCGGACAACAAGACACCATGACGACGACGCTCGACATCCACCAGATCCTCAAGCTCCTGCCGCACCGCTACCCCTTCCTGCTGGTGGACCGCGTGCTGGACATGGAGAAGGGCAAGCGCATCACGGCGCTGAAGAACGTGACGATGAACGAGCCTTTCTTCAACGGCCACTTCCCGCACCGTCCGGTGATGCCCGGCGTGCTGATGCTCGAGGCGATGGCGCAGGCGGCGGCGCTGCTGTCGTTCAAGTCGCTGGACATCGTGCCGGACGAGAACATGGTCTATTACTTCGCCGCCATCGACGGCGCGCGTTTCAAGCGCCCGGTCGAGCCGGGCGACCAGCTCACGCTCGAGGTCGAGATCGACCGAATGAAGGCCGGCATCTCCAAATTCAAGGGCCGTGCCCTGGTGGGAACCGAAGTGGCGTGCGAGGCGCAGCTGATGTGCGCCATGCGCCGGATCGACGCCTGAGGCGCCGGCCGCATGACGCAGATCCATCCGACGGCACTCGTCGACCCGAAGGCCGAGCTCGATGCCTCGGTAGCGGTCGGGCCCTACGCGGTCATCGGCCCCAAGGTGCGCATCGGCGCCGGCACCACAATCGGTGCGCATTGCGTGATCGAGGGCCGCACGACCCTTGGCCGTGACAACCGCATCTTCCAGTTCGCGTCGCTGGGCGCGATCCCGCAGGACAAGAAGTACGCCGGTGAAGACACCGAACTCGTGATTGGCGACCGCAACGTGGTCCGCGAGTTCTGCACCTTCAACCTCGGGACGGTGCAGGACGTCGGCGCGACGCGCATCGGCGACGACAACTGGATCATGGCCTACGTGCACATCGCGCACGACTGCCAGATCGGCAACCAGACCACCATGGCCAACAACACCACCCTGGCCGGCCACGTGCAGGTGGGCGACTGGGCCACGATCGGCGGCCTGGTGGGCGTGCTGCAGCGCATGCGCATCGGTGCCCATGCGATGGTGGGCTTCGCGGGGCACGTCAACAAGGACGTACCGCCCTTCATGGTCGTCGACGGGAACCCGCTCACCGTGCGGGGCGTCAACCTGGTCGGCCTTCGGCGGCGCGACTTCTCCGCCGAGCGCCTCTCGGCGATCCGCGAAATGCACAAGCTGCTGTACCGCCAGGGCAAGACGCTGGACGAGGCGCGCGCCGGGATCCAGGCACTGGCTGCGCTGCGCGGCGGCATCGAGGCCGATGTTGCGCTGATGGACGGCTTCCTCGCCACCGCCGCCAGCGGCATCGCGCGCTGATGCGGGGCTTGGGCGACACCTTCCTCCACCGCCTGCCGCCGACCTTCAGGCGTGCGGCGTCGGGGAGCACGCGATGACGGGCGAGAGCGAACAGGCGCGCCAGTTCGCCCTGGTGGCCGGCGAGCCTTCGGGCGACCTGCTCGCAGGCCTGCTTCTGGACGGCCTGCAGCGCCGTTTTCCCCACCTGAAGACGGTCGGCATCGGCGGCCCGCAGATGCTCGCGCGCGGCTTCGAGAGCTGGTGGCCGCAGGAGAAGCTGGCCGTTCGCGGCTACATCGAGGTGCTGCGCCACTACGCCGAGATCGCCGCCATCCGCCGCCAGCTCAAGGCGCGTCTCCTGCGCGAATGGCCCGAACTCTTCATCGGCGTCGATGCGCCTGACTTCAACCTCGACCTCGAGGCGGCGCTGCGCGGGCGCGGCATCAAGACCGTGCACTTCGTCTGCCCCTCGATCTGGGCCTGGCGCGCGGATCGCATCGAGAAGATCCGCGCCGCGGCCGACCATGTGCTGTGCATCTTCCCCTTCGAGCCGGCGCTGCTGGCGGAGCAGGGCGTGCCTGCGAGCTATGTCGGCCACCCGCTGGCCAACGTCATTCCCATGCAGCCGGACCGGGCCGGGGCGCGGCGGGCCCTGGGGCTGTCGGCCGAGGCGCCCGTGGTGGCGCTGCTGCCCGGCAGCCGGCGCTCCGAGCTGCGCTACCTGGCTTCGAGGTTCTTTTCGGCCGCAGCGCTCATGCAGCGGGCGCAGCCTGCTATCGAATTCATAGCGCCGGTGCTTCCCAGCCTGCGTGTGGAGGCCGAGCAGCTGCTGGCCGCCAGCCCGATGGCGGGCAGAGTCAAGCTGGTCGATGGCCAGTCGCACGCCGTGCTGGCGGCCTGCGACGCGACGCTGATCGCCAGCGGCACGGCGACGCTGGAAGCCGCGCTGTTGAAGCGGCCCATGGTCATCGCCTACAACATGAACCGTGTCTCCTGGCACCTGATGCACCGCCAGCAGCTGCAGCCGTGGGTCGGGTTGCCCAACATCCTGTGCGGGGAGTTCGTGGTGCCTGAACTTCTGCAGGACGCGGCCACGCCCGAGGCGCTGGCCGAGGCCACCCTGGCCTGGCTGCAGGAGCCGGCGCGGGTGCAGGAGGCCGAGCGGAAATTCACCGCCATGCACGTGCAACTGCAGCGCGATACGCCGACACTGTGCGCCGATGCGATCCAGAAAGTTCTTGAAGGCTGAGCAAGCGCGTCTGGTCTGGGACGCGCCGGGTCTCCTGGCCGGTGTGGACGAAGCCGGCCGCGGCCCGCTGGCCGGCCCGGTCGTGGCTGCCGCGGTGATCCTGGACGACCAGAAGCCGATCCGCGGGCTGGCCGATTCCAAGACGCTGACGGCGCTGCAGCGCGAGAAGCTCCACGACCAGATCCTCGCCAAGGCGCTCTGCTGCTCGATCGCGCAGGCCAGCGTGGAGGAGATCGACACCCACAACATCCTCGGCGCCACGATGCTGGCCATGCGCCGCGCCGTCGACGGCCTGCGGCTCAAGCCCGCCAAGGTGCTGGTGGACGGCAACCGCCTGCCCACGCTGGACGTGCTGGCGGAGGCGGTGGTCAAGGGCGATGCGCTGGTGAAGGCCATCTCGGCCGCATCGATCCTGGCCAAGGTGCACCGCGACCGGCTGTGCGAGCAACTGCATGCCGAATTTCCGGCCTACGGTTTCGCGGGCCACAAGGGCTACGGCACGCCCGAGCACCTGGCGGCCCTGCAGGTGCACGGTGCCTGCGTGCACCACCGTCGTTCCTTCTCGCCGGTGGCCCAGGCGCTGGCGCGCGTGCCGGTGATGTCTGCCTCGGTCACCGTCCATGTGCAGACCGTCGAACTCGCGCTGTCGCAGCCCGCCGCCTGAGTCTGCCGTGCCCGTGAGCCCTTCCGAGCCGACACGCATCCAGTCGCGCGACAACCCGCTGCTCAAGGAGTTGCGCAAGCTCGCTCAGGATCCCGGGGCCTACCGCAAGCTGGGGCGGGTGTGGCTTGAGGGCGACCACCTGTGCCGGGCCGCGCTGGCGCGAGGCCTGCGCCCGTCCGTCGCCGTGTTTTCGGAATCATTTTGGCCTCGGGCGCCCGTGGAATGGGCGCAGGGTGCTATCAAAACCGTAGTGGTCGACGATGCACTGCTGGCCGCCGGCAGCGGGCTCGAATCGCCGGCGCCGGTGGGTTTCGTGGTCGACCTGCCGCCGCCCCCGGGGTTGTCCACCACCGTGCCGACCGTCCTGCTCGACCGGCTGCAGGATCCTGGCAACGTGGGCTCCATCCTGCGCAGCGCAGCCGCCTTCGGCTTCGGCCAGGTGGTGGCGCTCAAGGGCACGGCGGCGCTGTGGTCGCCCAAGGTGCTGCGCGCGGGCATGGGCGCGCATTTCGGCCTGCAGTTGGTCGAGGGCGCGGATCCGGACGCACTCGACGCCCTGCAGGAGATGCCATGGATCGCCACCAGCTCGCACCGCGGCGAGTGGCTGCACGAGGCTCGGCTGCCGATGCCCTGCGCCTGGCTGCTCGGCCACGAAGGGCAGGGCGTGTCGCCGGCGCTGGAAGCGCGCGCCGCGCTGCATATCCGCATCGCCCAACCGGGCGGCGAGGAGTCGCTGAACGTGGCGGCGGCCGCCGCCATTTGCCTGCATGCGAGCGCGGCAGGCCGGCTGTCCGGCGGCCCCTGAACGCTGCGCCGTCGCTCCCCGCAGGCGACGCGCGGCTGGCTCACCAAATCGGTGCCGACATCGCGCCATCCACAGGGAAAGTACCGAGGCGCCGGGCTATAATCAGCGGCTTTCCCGCTCACACCCGCCCACAGCGCACGCAAGCCTCATCCCTGACGAAAGCCGCAACCCGTTTGCCCGACTGCCGGGCGCCTTGGGTCCGCTTTGGGCGTCATCCATCAACGGAGAACCCCAGTGCTTTCATCCCTTCAGGGATCCTTCCCGCCCGCCATCCTGGCGCTCGCAGACGGCACGGTCTTTCTCGGCAAGTCGATCGGAGCCACCGGCTCCACCGTCGGCGAGGTGGTGTTCAACACCGCCATCACCGGCTACCAGGAAATCCTCACCGACCCCAGCTACTGCCAGCAGATCGTCACGCTGACGTATCCGCACATCGGCAACTACGGCGTCAACGAGGAAGACATCGAGGCTGACAAGATCCATGCCGCGGGCCTGATCATCAAGGACCTGCCGCTCGTCGCCTCCAACTTCCGCAAGACGGCGACCCTGTCGGAATACCTGGTGCGAGGCCAGACGGTCGCCATCGCCGGCATCGACACCCGCAAGCTCACCCGCCACCTGCGCACGAAGGGCGCACAGAACGGCGCCATCGTCGGCCTCGCTGCCGGCGACCCGGTCACCCAAGCCGTCATCGACAAGGCCATTGCCGCCGCCAAGGCCGCCCCCAGCATGGCCGGCCTGGACCTGGCCAAGGTGGTGTCGGTCAAGCAGACCTACGAATGGACGCAGACCGAGTGGAAGCTCGGCGCGGGCTACGGCGTGCAGATCACGCCCAAGTTCCACGTCGTCGCCTTCGACTACGGCGTCAAGAAGAACATCCTGCGCATGATCGCGCAGCGCGGCGCCCGCATCACCGTGGTGCCGGCCCAGACGCCCGCGGCGGACGTGCTCAAGCTCAAGCCCGACGGCATCTTCCTGGCCAACGGGCCCGGCGACCCGGAGCCCTGCGACTACGCGATCAAGGCCGTGGCCGAACTGATCGAGACCGGCATTCCCACCTTCGGCATCTGCCTGGGCCACCAGATCATGGCCCTGGCCTCGGGCGCGAAGACCTTCAAGATGAAGTTCGGCCACCACGGCGCGAACCACCCCGTGAAGGACCTGGACAACGGGCGGGTGAGCATCACCAGCCAGAACCACGGCTTCGCGGTGGACGAGAAAACCTTGCCCGCGACCCTGCGACCCACGCACATCAGCCTGTTCGACAACACGCTGCAGGGCCTGGCCCGCACCGACAAGCCGGCCTTCTGCTTCCAGGGCCACCCGGAAGCCTCGCCCGGCCCGCACGACATCGGCTACCTGTTCGACCGCTTCACGGCACTCATGGAAAAACACAAGGCGGAGGCCGCGAATGCCTAAGCGCACAGACCTCAAGAGCATCCTCATCATCGGCGCCGGCCCGATCGTCATCGGCCAGGCCTGCGAGTTCGACTACTCCGGCGTGCAGGCCTGCAAGGCCCTGCGCGAAGAAGGCTACAAGGTCATCCTGATCAACAGCAACCCGGCGACGATCATGACCGACCCGGCCACGGCCGACGTCACCTACATCGAGCCGATCACCTGGCCCACGGTCGAGAAGATCATCGCCAAGGAGCGCCCCGACGCCATCCTGCCGACCATGGGCGGCCAGACCGCGCTGAACTGCGCGCTTGACCTGTGGCGCAACGGCGTGCTCGACAAGTACAAGGTCGAGCTGATCGGCGCCACGCCCGAAGCCATCGACAAGGCCGAGGACCGCCTGAAGTTCAAGGACGCGATGACCAAGATCGGCCTGGGCTCGGCGCGCTCCGGCATCGCGCATTCGATGGACGAGGCCTGGGCGGTGCAGAAGAACGTCGGCTTCCCCACGGTGATCCGCCCGAGCTTCACGCTCGGCGGCACCGGCGGCGGCATCGCCTACAACCCGGAGGAGTTCGAGACCATCTGCAAGCGCGGCCTGGAAGCCTCGCCCACCAACGAGCTGCTGATCGAGGAGTCGCTGCTCGGCTGGAAGGAATACGAGATGGAAGTGGTCCGCGACAAGGCGGACAACTGCATCATCGTCTGCTCGATCGAGAACCTGGACCCGATGGGCGTGCACACCGGCGACTCGATCACCGTGGCACCCGCGCAGACGCTGACCGACAAGGAATACCAGATCATGCGCAACGCCTCGCTGGCGGTGCTGCGCGAGATCGGCGTCGACACCGGCGGTTCGAACGTGCAGTTCTCGGTCAACCCGAAGGACGGCCGCATGATCGTCATCGAGATGAACCCGCGCGTGTCGCGTTCGTCGGCGCTGGCCTCCAAGGCCACCGGCTTCCCGATCGCCAAGGTCGCGGCCAAGCTGGCTGTGGGCTACACGCTGGACGAACTGCGCAACGAGATCACGGGCGGCGCCACGCCGGCGTCCTTCGAGCCGTCGATCGACTACGTGGTCACCAAGATCCCGCGCTTCGCCTTCGAGAAATTCCCGCAGGCCGACTCGCGCCTGACGACGCAGATGAAGTCGGTGGGCGAGGTGATGGCCATGGGCCGCACCTTCCAGGAGTCCTTCCAGAAGGCGCTGCGCGGCCTCGAGGTCGGCGTCGACGGCATGAACGAGAAGACCCAGGACCGCGAGGTGCTGGAGAAGGAGCTGGGCGAGCCGGGACCCGAGCGCATCTGGTACGTGGGCGACGCCTTCGCCCAGGGCATGAGCGTCGATGAGGTGTTCGCGCTCACGAAGATCGATCCCTGGTTCCTCGTGCAGATCGAGGAGATCGTGAAGATCGAGCTCGAGCTTGAAACGAAGAGCCTCGACGACATCGACGCCGACACGCTGCGCGTGCTCAAGCAGAAGGGCTTCTCCGACCGCCGGCTGGCCAAGCAGCTCAAGACCACCGACACGGCCATCCGCGAGAAGCGCCGTGCGCTGGGCGTGCGTCCGGTCTACAAGCGAGTGGACACCTGCGCCGCCGAGTTCGCGACCAACACCGCGTACATGTACTCCACCTACGACGAGGAGTGCGAGGCCGAGCCGACGGGCAAGAAGAAGATCATGGTGCTCGGCGGCGGCCCCAACCGCATCGGCCAGGGCATCGAGTTCGACTACTGCTGCGTGCACGCGGCCCTCGCGATGCGCGAGGACGGGTACGAGACCATCATGGTCAACTGCAACCCCGAGACCGTCTCGACCGACTACGACACCTCCGACCGCCTGTACTTCGAGCCGCTCACGCTCGAGGACGTGCTGGAGATCGTCGACAAGGAAAGGCCGACCGGCGTGATCGTGCAGTACGGCGGCCAGACGCCGCTGAAGCTCGCGCTCGACTTGGAGGCCAACGGCGTGCCGATCATCGGCACCAGCCCCGACATGATCGACGCCGCCGAAGACCGCGAGCGGTTCCAGCAGCTGCTGCACGAACTGGGCCTGCGCCAGCCGCCCAACGCCACCGCCCGCACCGAGGCCGAGGCGCTGGACAAGGCCGCCGCGTTGGGCTACCCGCTGGTGGTCCGCCCCAGCTACGTGCTGGGCGGCCGCGCGATGGAGATCGTGCACGAGCAGCGCGACCTGGAGCGCTACATGCGCGAGGCCGTCAAGGTGAGCAACGACTCGCCCGTGCTGCTGGACCGCTTCCTGAACGATGCCGTGGAATGCGACGTGGACTGCATCCGCGATGCCGAGGGCGCCACGCTCATCGGCGGCGTGATGGAGCACATCGAGCAGGCCGGCGTGCATTCGGGCGACTCGGCCTGCTCGCTGCCGCCCTACAGCCTCAAGGCCGACACCATCGCCGAGCTCAAGCGCCAGAGCGCGGCCATGGCCAAGGCATTGAACGTGGTCGGCCTGATGAACGTGCAGTTCGCCATCCAGGAGAAGGATGGCCAGGACGTGATCTACGTGCTGGAAGTGAATCCGCGTGCCTCGCGCACGGTGCCTTACGTGAGCAAGGCCACGGGCATCCAGCTGGCCAAGGTGGCGGCGCGTTGCATGGCCGGCCAGTCGCTGGCCAGCCAGGGCGTCACGAAGGAAGTCACGCCGCCGTACTTCAGCGTCAAGGAAGCGGTGTTCCCCTTCGTCAAGTTCCCGGGCGTGGACCCGATCCTCGGGCCGGAGATGAAGTCCACCGGCGAAGTGATGGGCGTGGGCAAGACCTTCGGCGAAGCCTTCGTGAAGAGCCAGCTCGGCGCCGGCACCATCCTGCCGACTTCGGGCAAGGTCTTCATCTCGGTGAAGAACAACGACAAGGCCCGTGCGGTGGAATGCGCCCGCGGCCTGGTCGGCCTGGGCTTCGAGCTGATCGCCACCAAGGGCACGGCGGCCGCCATCCAGGCTGCCGGCCTGCCTTGCGCAGTGGTCAACAAGGTGACCGAGGGCCGCCCGCACATCGTGGACATGATCAAAAACAATGAAATTGCGCTGGTCATCAACACGGTGGAAGAGCGCCGCAACGCCATCACCGACTCGCGCCAGATCCGCACCTCGGCACTGCTGGCCCGCGTGACCACCATCACCACCATCTTCGGTGCCGAAGCGGCAGTGGAAGGCATGCAGCACCTGGGCAAGCTCGACGTGATCTCGGTGCAGGAAATGCACGCGCAGCTCGCGGCCTGAGCCCGACCGGGGTCGTGGCGCCGGCCGCTTGATGTGGCCGGCTGCCACGGCATAATGGACTGCAATTCGACACCGCCAGGCGGCAACGCCCGGCGGTTTTGCTTTTATGACGGCCTGTGGCACCCCGGCGTGCCGCGACCGCAGAGACAACGGAGATTTCGACATGGGCACCACCCTCCCCATCACCAAGCGCGGCGCCGAGAAGCTGCGCGAAGAACTGCATCGCCTCAAGACCGTGGAGCGTCCTGCGGTGATCAATGCCATCGCCGAAGCGCGCGCCCAGGGCGACCTGAGCGAGAACGCCGACTACGACGCCGCCAAGGACCGCCAGGGCTTCATCGAGGGCCGCATCCAGGAGATCGAGGGCAAGCTGTCGGTGGCGCAGATCATCGACCCCACGGTCATCGACGGCGGCGGCAAGGTGGTCTTCGGCGCCACGGTCGAGCTGGAAGAGGAAAGCTCCGGCGAGGCCGTGAAATACCAGATCGTCGGCGAGGACGAGGCCGACCTGAAACAGGGGCTGATCAACGTCTCCAGCCCCATCGCACGCGCGCTGATCGGCAAGGAGGAGGGCGACACCGCGGTGGTGCAGGCGCCCGGCGGAGAGAAGCGCTACGAAATCGTGGCGGTCAGCTACCTCTGAGCACGGCGGGCCGCGCGGTGCGATTCAAGCAGGCCCTGGCGCTCTTCGCCATCGCGCTGTGGTGGGGCAGCCTCACCGCCATCGGCTTCATCGTCGTGCCGATGCTGTTCGCTCACCTGGCCACGCCTGCCGTCGCGGGCACCATGGCGGCGAAGCTGTTCACGGCGCAGAGCTGGGTCTCGATCGGCTGCGCGCTGGTGCTGCTGCTTTCCACGTCGAATCGGGCTGCAACGCCCGTCGCACCTGCGCCGGCAGCTATCTTTTTCATAGTGACCGGGCTGTTGCTGGCGCTGCTGGGCGAGTATGCCGTCGCGCCGCGCATCGTCGCCCGCGAGAACCTGAAGCTCTGGCACGCGGTCGGCAGCGGGATGTACCTGCTGCAGTGGCTGTGCGCCGCGGCGCTGCTGTGGCGCCAGGCGCGGCTGCAGGCATCGAGACAGGGAGCCCCATGACATCCACGCAAGCCGAATCGCAGATCGTCGAGATCGACGCCGCCACCTGGGAGGGCGTGGCCAGCCGGCCGGAGTGGACGGCGGCGCTGGAGGCGGGCAAGGTGCTTTTCTTCCCGCACCTGCGCTTCGACTTCCTGCCCGAGGAGCGCGCGTTCCTGCGGCCGGACATCCGCGACCCCAGGTCGCGCAACATCAGCCTGAACGTCGACGGCACGCTCAAGGGCGCGGCCGGCGATGCTGCCACGCAGGCGGCGCTGGCCGGCATGATCGGCCGCTTCCGCCAGCAGGCGCAGGCGCTGATCGCCGGGCTGCTGCCGGACTACGTGCCTTCGCTGCGCCTGGCGCCGACCAGCTACCGGCCCACGCAGGTGGAGACGCGCAGCCAGTCCTGGCGCGCCGACGACCGTCGGCTGCACGTCGACTCGTTCCCTTCAAGGCCCAACTACGGGGAGCGCATCCTGCGTGTCTTCACCAACGTGAACCCCGAGGGCGCGCCGCGCGTGTGGCGCGTGGGCGAGCCTTTCGAGACGGTGGCGCGCAATTTCCTGCCCAAGGCCAAGCCCTACGTGCGCTGGCAGGCCAAGGCGCTGCAAGCACTGCACGTGACCAAGTCCTTCCGCAGCGAGAACGACCACCTCATGCTGCAGCTGCACGACGGCATGAAGGGCGACATGGACTACCAGCGGAGCTCGCCCCAGGAAGAGGTGCCGTTCCCGGCCGGCTCTACCTGGGTGTGCTTCTCCGACCAGACCTCGCATGCCGTCATGGCCGGCCAATACATGATGGAGCAGACGCTCTACCTGCCTCCGGGGCGCGAGTACGACCCGTCGGCCAGCCCGCTGGCGATCCTGCAGAGGCTGACGGGGCGGGCGCTGGTGGACTGACGAAAAACGGACAGCCGAACGCAGAGGGCGCAGAGCTCTCGCAAAGGCGCAGAAGGATCCAAAAAGTGGTCTTTTCTGCGTCTTCTGCGAGCCCTTAGCGCCCTCTGCGTTCGGCTGTCCGATCCCGCTTTATTCCCGCCAGTGCTCGGCCACCCACGTCGCCGGCTCGATGTGGGCGAAGCGCTTGTTGCGCTTGCCTTCGAGGGCGTCCGGCGGGTTGACCTCGCCGTGGAAGATCACGATGCGCGCGCCTTCGGGCACGAAGGGCGGCTTCCAGTGGTTGGTGGGCCAGGCCGGAATGGCGTGGTACTTGAAGCTGGGGCACCAGGCGGCCGGCCAGTACGACAGCTTGCCCTGGGCGTGCAGGAAGTGCGAAAGGTAGTCCTGCTCGTTGCGGTACTTGGCGCGCATCGCGTCGGTGTGGGCGCGGAAGTTCGCCAGCACGTCGGCATGGGCGCCGATCTCGAAGCGGTAGACCGAGGAGTTGCCTACGATCCGTTCGCCGAAGCGCCAGAAGCGTGGGTAGTCGTGGATGATGAGGAATTGGCCGGGCTGGGTGAAGAAGTCGTCCAGCGGGCCGACCACCACCACGTCGAGGTCGAGGAAGAGTGCGGTGCCCTTCAAGCCGTGCAGGTCGGCCTCGAAGGTCGTGAGCTTCTTCCAGGCGCCGTCGCGCTGCCCCGGTGCCAGCTCGATCGCCAGTGGCGGGATCGGCAGGCACTGCACCTCGGGCCGGACGCCGGTCGGGTCGTCGGTCAGGCAGACGAAGTTGAAGTCGCCGGACAGGTGCCGGCGGACCATCGCGTAGAGGCGGTTGACGTAGTGGGGCCCGTACTTGGTGCCCCATTTCATGCACAGGATGTGGCGCTGGCCGCTCATCGTGCGTTCAATCGGCCTGGCGCTTCTTGACGGATTTCTGCTTGGGCTTGGCACGCTTGACGGTGCCGCCCGGCGTCAGGCGCTGGTTCCCCAGCACGCGCAGCATTTTCACTTCGGGGCGCTGGCCGCCGCGCTTGCTGTATTTGATGACCTTCACGTCCTTGGGACCGGGCATGCGGTCCTCGTCGACGCTGCGTTCCTTCTCGGGCATGGGCCGCCAGAGGACCAGCAGCTTGCCGATGTGCTGGATGGGGGCGGCACCCAATTCGTCGGCCAGCTCGGCCAGCATGGCATCGCGGGCGAGGCGGTCGTCCGAGAAGACGCGGATCTTGATCAGGCCGTGCGCCTTGAGGGCCGCATCGGCCTCCTTCTTGACGGCCGGGGTGAGCCCGTCGCCACCGACCATGACGATCGGATCGAGGTGATGCGCATCGGCACGGTGGGCCTTGCGCTGGGCGGGGGTGAGTTGGATGGCGGGCATCCCCGTATTATCGAACCAGCATCGCGCTCGACCGGACGAGGCCGTCCTGGGACCGCGATGTCCACGCTGCGGCCTTGCGCCCGATCAAACTGCCCGAGGCACCGCGCCGATCCACCTCCCATGAGCACCCAGAGCAAGACCACCGGCAAGAAAGTCAACAAGGCATGGCTGCACGACCATGTCAACGACCCCTATGTGAAGCAGGCCCAGAAGGACGGCTACCGGGCCAGGGCGGCCTACAAGCTCAAGGAGATCGACGAGGCGCTGGGCCTGATCAAGCCCGGCCAGGTGGTGGTGGATCTGGGGTCGACGCCGGGCGCCTGGAGCCAGTACGTGCGTCGCCGGCTGGCACCCGCGGGGGCCGCCGCCGGCACCCTCGACGGTGCAATCGTCTCGCTCGACATCCTTCCCATGGAGCCCATCGAGGGCGTGACCTTTCTCCACGGCGATTTCCGGGAGCCGGAGGTGCTGGCCCGGCTGGAGGGTGCCGTCGGCGGCCGGCCGGTCGACGTGGTCGTGTCGGACATGGCACCCAACCTTTCGGGCGTCGGGTCGGCCGACGCGGCGCGAATATCTCACCTGGTGGAACTCGCGGTCGATTTCGCGGTTCAGCACCTGCGTGGGGAAGGCGCGCTCGTGGCGAAAGTGTTCCATGGCGCGGGTTACGACGACTTGGTGCGCCTTTTTCGTGCCAACTTCCGCGTCGTGAAACCGTTCAAGCCCAAGGCCTCGCGAGACCGCTCGTCCGAGACCTTCCTCGTCGGCATTGGATTGAAGGCGCAGGCGGCCGGCTGAAACAGCCGGATACGAATGAGCTCGCGCCCTTGTCGGCCCTCAGGCCGAGGCCACGTGCGAAAGCCCCGCTGCTATGGTCCCCATAGGGAATTCACGGCTTTTCGCAGCTTGAAAAGCCTAAAATGGCTCGCAACTGACTGCCTACCGAGCGTGTCGCGTCACACGCCCGTCATCGACTGGAGCTTCGTTTGAACAATCAGTGGTTTTCCAAAGTGGCCGTCTGGCTCGTCATCGCGATGGTGTTGTTCACTGTGTTCAAGCAGTTCGACACCCGCGGCGGCGTCGGTTCGGGGACCGTGAGCTACTCCGAATTCCTCGAGCAGGTTCGCAACAACCAGATCAAGAGCGCCGTCATCCCCGAGGGGCTGTCCGGCGGCGAGATCACCGCCATCACCAACGACGACCGCAAGATCCGCACGAACGCCACCGTGCTCGACCGCGGCATGGTCGGCGACCTGATCGACCACAACGTCAAGTTCGACGTCAAGCCGCGTGAAGAGGGCTCGCTGCTCATGACGCTGCTGGTCAGCTGGGGGCCGATGCTGCTGCTGATCGGGGTCTGGGTGTACTTCATGCGCCAGATGCAGGGCGGCGGCAAGGGCGGGGCGTTCAGCTTCGGCAAGTCCAAGGCCCGCATGCTCGACGAGAACAACAACACCGTGACCTTCGCCGACGTCGCCGGATGCGACGAGGCCAAGGAAGAGGTGAAGGAGGTCGTCGACTTCCTGAAGGACCCGCAGAAGTTCCAGAAGCTCGGCGGCCGCATCCCGCGCGGCCTGCTGCTGGTCGGCCCCCCGGGCACCGGCAAGACGCTGCTGGCCAAGTCCATCGCCGGTGAGGCCAAGGTGCCGTTCTTCAGCATCTCGGGCTCCGACTTCGTCGAGATGTTCGTCGGCGTGGGCGCGGCCCGTGTTCGCGACATGTTCGAGAACGCCAAGAAGAACGCGCCCTGCATCATCTTCATCGATGAAATCGATGCAGTCGGTCGCCAGCGTGGCGCCGGCCTGGGCGGCGGCAACGACGAGCGCGAGCAGACCCTGAACCAGATGCTGGTGGAGATGGACGGTTTCGAGACCAACCTGGGCGTGATCGTGGTCGCCGCGACCAACCGCCCGGACATCCTGGATGCCGCACTGCTGCGTCCGGGCCGTTTCGACCGCCAGGTCTACGTCACGCTGCCCGACATCCGTGGCCGCGAGCAGATCCTCTCCGTGCACATGCGCAAGATCCCGGTCGGCCAGGACGTGAACCCGAGCATCATCGCCCGCGGCACGCCCGGCATGTCCGGTGCCGACCTGGCCAACCTGTGCAACGAAGCCGCGCTCATGGCCGCCCGCCGCAATGCGCGCGTGGTTGAGATGCAGGACTTCGAGAAGGCCAAGGACAAGATCTTCATGGGTCCCGAGCGCAAGAGCATGGTCATGCCCGAGGAAGAGCGCCGCAACACGGCCTACCACGAGTCCGGCCACGCGCTCATCGGCAAGCTGCTGCCCAAGTGCGACCCGGTGCACAAGGTCACGATCATCCCGCGCGGCCGCGCGCTCGGCGTGACGATGAGCCTGCCCGAACAGGACCGCTACAGCTACGACCGCGAGTACATGCTGAACCAGATCAGCATGCTCTTCGGCGGCCGCATTGCCGAAGAAGTGTTCATGAACCAGATGACCACCGGCGCGAGCAACGACTTCGAGCGGGCCACCAATCTGGCGCGCGACATGGTCATGAAGTACGGCATGAGCGAGGCGCTGGGGCCGATGGTCTACGCCGAGAACGAGGGCGAGGTGTTCCTGGGCCGGTCGGTGACCAAGACCACCAACATGAGCGAGACGACCATGCAGAAGGTCGACGCCGAGGTGCGCCGCATCATCGACGATCAGTACAACCTGGCGCGCCGACTGATCGAAGAGAACAGCGACAAGATGCATGCCATGGCCAAGGCCCTGCTCGAATGGGAAACCATCGACACCGAGCAGCTCGACGACATCATGGCCGGCCGCGAGCCCCGTCCGCCGAAGGACTGGACGCCGCGCGTGCCGCCGACGGGCAGCGGCGGCAGTGGCGGTACACCGGCCGTCAAGCCGGACCCGGCGCCCACGGCCGCATGAGCGTGGCGCTGCGCTTGGACAACGGGGCTTCGGCCCCGTTTTTCTTTCTCCTGCCGGCAGTCCACGCATGACCGCCTCCCGGCAGGCCGCTGTATGGAAGACCGCACGGCACCGGATCGACCTGCGGCGTCCGCAAGTGATGGGCATCGTCAACGTCACGCCCGACTCCTTCTCCGACGGCGGCGCCCACGGGTCCACGTCCACAGCCCTTCGGCACTGCGAAGCGCTGCTGGCCGAGGGCGCCGACATCCTCGACATCGGGGGCGAGTCGACGCGGCCGGGCAGCCCGGCGGTGCCGCTGGACCAGGAACTGGCGCGGGTGCTCCCAGTGGTGCGCGAGGCCGTTCGGCTCGATGTCCCCATCTCCGTGGACACCTACAAGCCGGAAGTGATGCGCGCCGTGCTCGAACTGGGCGCGGACATCGTCAACGACATCTGGGCGCTGCGCCGTCCGGGTGCCGCCGAGGTGGTGGCCGCCCATCCGTCCTGCGGGGTGTGCCTGATGCACATGCACCGCGATCCGCAGACGATGCAGGTGGCGCCGATGCAGGGCGACGTCCTGCCCCAGGTGCTATCTTTTTTGAAGCGCTCGGCGCAGGCTGCATGCGCCCTCGGGGTCGATTCGGCCCGCATCGTGCTCGATCCCGGCATCGGCTTCGGCAAGACGGTCGCGCAGAATTTCGCCTTGCTCTCGCGGCAGGGCGAGCTGATGGCCGCCGGCTTCCCCTTGCTGGCCGGCTGGTCGAGAAAGTCCTCGCTCGGTGTCGTCACGGGCATCGAAACGCCGGCAGAGCGCCTGGTCCCCAGCGTGGCCGCCGCGCTGATGGCGGTGGAGCGGGGCGCGCGCATCGTGAGGGTGCATGATGTGCGCCAGACCGTCCAGGCCCTGGCCGTCTGGCAGGCCGCCGAGGATTCGGCGGCTGGAGGCAGCCCACAACAAGAACAGGAAAGGCAACAACCATGACAAGACAGTATTTCGGCACCGACGGCATCCGCGGCACGGTGGGCAAGCCCCCCATCACCCCGGATTTCGTGCTGCGCCTGGCGCATGCGGTGGGTCGGGTGCTCAAGCGCAGCGAAGCACGCCCGACGGTACTGATCGGCAAGGACACGCGCATCTCGGGCTACATGCTCGAATCCGCCCTGGAGTCGGGCTTCAACTCCGCCGGTGTCAACGTCGTGCTGCTGGGTCCGCTGCCCACGCCCGGCGTCGCGTACCTGACGCGAGCGCAGCGTGCAAGCCTTGGCGTGGTGATCAGCGCCAGCCACAACGCCTACCCCGACAACGGCATCAAGTTCTTCAGCGCACAGGGCACCAAGCTCAGCGACGAATGGGAGGAGGCTGTGGAGGCCGCGCTGGCCGAGCCGCCGCTGTGGGTCGACTCGGCGGCCCTCGGCCGCGCGCGGCGCCTGGACGATGCCGCCGGGCGCTACATCGAGTTCTGCAAGAGCACCTTTCCCAACGACCTGAGCCTGCGCGGCCTCAAGCTCGTGGTCGATGCGGCCCATGGCGCGGCCTACCAGGTGGCGCCCAACGTCTTCCACGAGCTCGGGGCCGACGTGACCAGCATCGGCGTGCAGCCCGATGGCCTCAACATCAACAAGGGCGTGGGCGCGACCCATCCCGAGGCGTTGATCGAGGCCGTGAAGGCGCAAGGCGCCGACTACGGCATCGCGCTCGACGGTGACGCGGACCGGCTGCAGCTGGTCGATGCAAGCGGGCGTCTGTTCAACGGCGACGAACTGCTTTTCCTCATGGTCGCCGATCGCATTGCTCGGGGCGAGAAGCCGGTGGGCGTGGTGGGGACCCAGATGACCAACAAGGCTGTGGAGATGGCCTTCCGCCGCGCCGGGGTCGAGTTCGTGCGTGCCAAGGTCGGCGACCGCTACGTGCTGGAGGAACTCGACCGGCGCGGCTGGCTGCTCGGCGGCGAAGGCTCGGGGCACCTGCTGGCGCTCGACCGCCATACCACCGGCGATGGCCTCGTGAGCGCGCTGCAGGTCCTCCAGGCCGTGGTGCGCAGTGGCAAGAGCGTGGCCGACCTGCTGGGTGGCGTGCGACTCTTTCCCCAGGTGCTCATCAATGTGCGCCTGGCCGACGGCCAGGACTGGAAGAGCAACGCCGCGATGGCCCAGGCGACGGCGCAAGCCGAGGCCGAGCTCGGCGATGCCGGGCGAGTGCTGATCCGAGCGAGCGGCACCGAGCCGCTGCTGCGTGTCATGGTCGAGGCGCGCGAGGCCGCGCAGGCCGAGGCCTGTGCGCGGCGCATCGCCGCCACGGTCCAGCCGGCGACAGTGGCCGCCGCCTCCTGAGTGCGGCGCGATGTTGCCGCATCGCTCGTTGGAGCCCGCGTGATCGATATCTGCCTGGCCGACTATCACAACCCTGTCCATGCACGCTGGTTGGTCGAGCTGCTCGACCACTACGCTCGCGATCCTGCCGGCGGAGGCCAGCCGTTGGCACCCACGGTGCAGGCCGCGCTGCCCCAGGCGCTCGCCGACCGGCCGCAGGTCTTCAGCGTGCTGGCCGTCGACGGCGAGCAGGCGGTCGGCCTGATCAACTGCATGGAGGGCTTCTCGACTTTCGCATGCCGGCCGCTGGTCAACGTGCACGACGTGGTCGTCAAGGCCAGCCATCGCGGCCAGCGCGTGGCGCACCACATGCTGGTACGCGTGGAAGAAGAGGCACGCCGCCGCGGCGCTTGCAAGCTCACGCTCGAGGTGCTCTCGGGGAACCGGCCCGCTTTGCAAGCATACGAGCGCGAGGGTTTCGCCGGCTACCAGCTCGACCCTGCGTTCGGAAAGGCGCTCTTCCTCCAGAAGCCGCTGTGAGCGAACAAGGCCTTCGAACGCCCGGCCAGCCAATGCGGTTTGCTATCAAGAGAGAGCCCCGGAGCAGCGCTGCTCCTCGCCAGAACGCCCGGAAGCGGGTCTGGTGATAAGAAAAAAGTCCCTAGCATCCTTTGGACTACGTAATACTAAAGTCCTGCTTGCGCACTCGGACGACTGTTGTTTCCTGAACAAAACCTGACGATTCTTTACACTTCGCCACAGGGAGTGCCGGTCGCAACGACCGCAAGCCTGGGTGTTTTCCCGCCTTCAACCAGAGTTCAAGGAGCCGCCGGTTGTGAAGATTCTGATCTACAGCTCGGTGTTCTATCCGGGCATCGGCGGCATTGAGAACCACACCCGCATGCTGGCGGCCGAGTTCGTCCGTGCAGGCCACGACGTCAAGGTGGTGACCGAGCAGCCCCAGGGGGATGCGCCTTCTCTGCACCGCATCGAGATCGTGCATTCGAGTCATCGCAGGAAGCAGCTGCAGCTGTTCGCCTGGGCCGACGTGATGTACATGCCGAACATCACCCTCAAGGGGGCCTGGCTGTTCGCCTTCAACCCGTTCAAGAAATGGGTGGTATCGCACAACGATTTCCATCTCACCCATGGGAACGGGCTGAAGACGCGCCTGAAGCGCCGAATGGTGCGCCACGCCACCCGCAATGTGGCGGTCAGTGCCAGCGTCTCGCGCGTGGTGGGAGCCGATTCGGACGTCATCTACAACTGCTACGACGACTCGACCTTCCGGGTGTATGCGGACGAAGAACGCGATCGCGACTTCGTCTTTGTCGGCCGACTGGTGCCGCAGAAGGGCTGCGACATGCTGATCGATGCGTGCCGATTGATCCAGCGGCCATTCACGCTCACGGTGGTCGGCGAGGGCCCGGAGTACGACCGACTGCGCGCCAAGGTGGAAATCCTGAGGCTGCAGGACCGCATCCAGTTCAGCGGCTACCTGCAGGGCGAGGCCCTCGCGCGCTGCCTCAACCGGCACCGCACGATGGTCGTCCCTTCCAGGGGGCCCGAAGGCTTCGGCATCGTGGCCCTCGAGGGGCTGGCCTGCGGCTGCCGCATGATCGTGGCCGAAGCGGGCGGCCTGCCCGAGGCCGTTGCCGGTCATGCCGATACATTCGCGATGGGAGACCTCATCGGGTTGCATCGCCTGATGGAGCGTGCCCTCGACGAAGGCGAACCCAGCACGGCGGGACGGGGCCTTTTCCTCGACCGCCACAGGCGCCTCCACGTGGCCGGCCAGTATCTCGGGGTGTTCGAGCGCGTCCTCGGCCTAAGCAAGCCGACAAGCCGGCAGGCCACCCAGCCATGCTAGAGCGCGGCAGCATCGCCGGCCTGCGCCTTCCCGAACGCACGCTGTGCCTGACCTACGACGACGGTCCAGGTCCGGACAGCAGCGCCATCGGCGCCTTCCTTGCCGAGCGGGGAGTGCGCGCCACATTCTTCGTGGTCGGCAAGTACGCCGAGCAGTGCCCCGAAGTGCTTGCCGGCCTGCATGCGGCCGGGCACATCATCGGCAACCACACCTACGACCATCCCGACATGCCCTACTACGTGGCGGCTGGGGGCGATGTGCGCGAGCAGATCATCCGCACGGACGGGCTGATCCGCCGCTACAGCCGTGACGGCCGGGTCTTCCTGCGCGCGACCTACGGCAAGTGGTCGCCCGAGGTGGCCAACGAACTCAACATCGACCTTCGCAGTTCACTTGGGCATGTGGGGCCGGTGTACTGGGAAGTGCCGGGTATCGATTGCCACTGCTGGCGGCTGGGCCAGTCGGTGCAGGAGGCCGAGCAGCAGTACTTGGCGGAGATCGAGCGCCATGGCGGTGGCATCGTGGTCATGCACGACAGCGTCGCCGACATGGATGTGGTGGCGCAAGGGAGCCGGACGCTCGAGCTCACGCGCGCGCTGGTGCCGCGGCTGCAGGGCATGGGCTACCGGTTCATTGGCCTGGACGAGATCGACGACCCCCGGCTGACCGCGGCCCTGGACGACAGCTTCGCGCTGCGCAGTCCGGGCGGCGCCTGGCTCGCGGGCGCGGACGCGCCCGGCGAAGCGCTCCGCTGGGTGCGCGGCACGGAATCAGCGGGCTTGCAGCTGCGACTGGAAGACCATGGGCTCGGCCGCATCGCGTTGCGCAGCCCCTCTGGGCGTTACCTCACCGTGGATGCGCGGCAGGACGATGTGGTGAGGCTGGCCGACGGGCAGGGTCCCGCCGGTCTGTTCCACAGCGTGCCGCTGCGCGACGGGCAGCTGATGCTGCGCTCTTACAACGGCAACTACCTGGCCGGCGAACGCGGCGACGGCACGCCGGTGCGCGCCAATGCCCCCTTCATGCGCCAGGCCTGGGCATTGCGCTACCAGCCGCGGCTCGGCGCGTACGAGCGGCCCGTGAGGCTGGGCGATCGCCTGCGCCGCCTGCAACGTGGTGCGCGCTTCATCCGTTCCAAGCTGCTCCCGGCCTGAACGGTCGGACCGTTTCATGAGAAAAAAAGCCGCCGGCCCTTGCAGGGCAGGCGGCGATTGCTATAAAAAAGATAGCAATCCGGAGGGGCGGCTCAGAAGCGCGTGACCGGCGGTGCAATCTCGCGCTTGTCCGCTGAATACTTGCCCAGCTCCCACTTGGCGATCGCGTTGCGGTGCACCTCGTCCGGACCATCGGCGAAGCGCAGAGTGCGGGCGCCTGCGTAGGCGTAGGCGAGCGGGAAGTCGTCGCACATGCCGCCGCCGCCGTGTACCTGCATCGCCCAGTCGATCACCTGGCAGGCCATGCTCGGCGCCACGACCTTGATCATCGCGATCTCGGTCTTCGCGACCTTGTTGCCCGCCACGTCCATGAGCCAGGCGGCCTTGAGCGTGAGCAGGCGTGCCATGTCGATCTTGCAGCGGGCCTCGGCGATGCGCTCCTGCGTGACGGTTTGCTGCGCCACGGTCTTGCCAAAAGCCACGCGCGAGGAAGCGCGCCGGCACATCAGTTCGAGTGCGCGCTCTGCCAGGCCGATCAGCCGCATGCAGTGGTGGATGCGGCCCGGGCCGAGGCGGCCCTGGGCGATCTCGAAGCCGCGGCCTTCGCCGAGCAGGATGTCGCTGGTCGGCACGCGCACGTTCTCGAAGTACATCTCGACGTGGCCGTGCGGCGCATCGTCGTAGCCCAGCACGTTCAGCGGACGCACGATGCGGATGCCCTTCGCATCGGCCGGCACCAGCACCATGCTCTGCTGCGAATGCTTCGGGCCGTCCGGGTCGCTCTTGCCCATGGTGATGAATACGGCGCAGCGCGGATCGGCAGCGCCCGAGATCCACCACTTGTGGCCGTTGATGACGTACTCGTCGCCCTGGCGCTCGATGCGCGTGCAGATATTGGTCGCGTCACTCGAGGCCACCTCGGGCTCGGTCATCGCGAAGGCCGAGCGGATCTTGCCGTCCAGCAGCGGCTGCAGCCAGCGCTCGCGGTGCTCGTCGGTGCCGTAGCGGGCAATGGTTTCCATGTTGCCGGTGTCGGGCGCCGAGCAGTTGAAGACCTCCGATGCCCATGGCACGCGGCCCATCAGCTCGGCCAGCGGCGCGTACTCCATGTTGGTCAGGCCGCCGCCCTTCTTCTTGGCGATCTCGGCCGTGTCGTTGGGCAGGAACAGGTTCCAGAGGTCCTGTGCACGCGCCTTTTCCTTGAGCCGCTCGATGACCTGGAGCGCGGACCAGCGCTTGCCGGCCGCCGTGTTGGCGGCCAGCTCCGCCGTGTACTCGGCTTCGGCGGGAAAGATGTGCTCGTCCATGAAGTCGCTCACGCGCTTCTGGAGCTCCTTGGTTTTGGCCGAATAGTCGAAGTCCATCGTGTCTCCTGGGGTGGGGTAGGGAGGTGGGGAAGGGGCTTACGCCTTCTGCGCGAACTGCCAGGCCATCGCGGCCATGGGTCGTGCGCCGCGGGCGGAGGCCACGGCCTGTTCGCTCGATGCGGTTCCGGCCTCGACCCGCTTGGCAATCCCCTGCAGGATCGCGGCCATGCGGAACAGGTTGTAGGCCTGGTAGAAGTTCCAATCGGGCGCGAGCGCCTCGGGCGTGCTGATGCGGGTGCGCTCGCAGTAGCGGCGGATGTACTCGGACTCGGTCGGGATGCCCAGCGCGGCGACGTCGACGCCGCCGATGCCGCGGCCCGTCGTGGGCGGCATGTGCCACGACATGCAGTGGTAGCTGAAGTCGGCCAGTGGATGGCCCAGCGTCGACAGCTCCCAGTCGAGCACGGCAATGATGCGCGGCTCGGTGGCGTGGAACATCACGTTGTCCAGGCGATAGTCGCCGTGCACGATCGAGACCTTGCTCTCGTCGCGCGCGCTGGCGGGCATGTGCGCGGGCAGCCAGTCGATCAGGCGCTCCATCTCCTCGATGGGCTGCGACAGCTCGCCGGCCCCATCGGCCGAGGCCTTGTACTGCTTGCTCCAGCGGCCGATCTGCCGCTCGAAGTAGTTGCCGGGCTTGCCGTAGTCGGCCAGGCCGCGCGCGGCGAAATCGACGGTGTGCAGGGCCGCGATGACGCGGTTCATCTCGTCGTAGTACGCGGCGCGTTCCGCGTTGCTGAAGCCGGGCAGCGACTGGTCCCAAAGCACGCGGCCTTCCATGCACTCCATGACATAGAAGGCGCGGCCGATGACCGATTCGTCCTCGCACAGGCAGTACATGGCCGGCACGGGCACATCGGTGCCGGCCAGACCCTTCATGACCTTGTACTCGCGCTCGACCGCATGCGCGGAAGGCAGCAGCTTGGCGACCGGGCCGGGCTTGGCGCGCATCACGTAGCTGCGCTGCGGGGTGACGAGCTTGTAGGTGGGGTTCGACTGCCCGCCCTTGAACATCTCGACCGTCAGCGGTCCCTGGAAGCCATCGAGATGCGTGCTCAGCCAGGCAGACAGCGCCTCGGTGTCGAAGGCGTGCTGTGAGGAGACGGCTCGCGTGCCGATGAAATTGCTGAAATCCTGCGTCATGTCTCGGAAGCCTGTTGTTCGTTCAGCGTACCGCGCGCCTCAGTCGTCGGCCTGCGAGATGCGCGTGAGCGCGTCCCGATCCAGCACCACCAGGCCTGCCGGCTCGATGCGGATCGCACCCTCGCGCTCCATCGACTTGAGTTCCTGGTTGACGCGCTGGCGCGAGGCGCCGAGCAACTGCGCCAGCTCTTCCTGCGCCAGTTGCAGACCAATGCGCGTCTGGCTGCCATCGGCGAGGTTGGGCACGCCATAACTGCGCACCAGGTGCACGAGCTGCTTGGCCAGGCGTGCGCGCAAGGGCAGGGTGTTGAGGTCTTCCACCAGGCCGAAGAGCGTGCGGATGCGCCGCGCCTGCAGGCGCATCAATGCCTCGTACAGCTCGACGTGCGAGGACAGGATCTTCTGGAAGTCGGCGCGCGCCACGCACAGGATGGTGGTGTCGCCGTGCGCATAGGCATCGTGCGTGCGACGGTCCCCGTCGAACATGGCCACGTCGCCGAACCAGATGCCGGGCTCCACGTAGGTCAGCGTGACCTGCTTGCCCGACACGGCCGTCGAACTCACGCGCACCGCCCCCTTCGCACAGGCGATCCATGAATCGGGTGGATCGCCGCGTGTGGCGATGAGTTCGCCGTCCTTGTAGCGTCTGACGAAAGCGCATCGGAGGATGTCGTGCCGCAGCGAGGGTGAAAGTGATGTGAACCAGCGACCACCGTTGATCGCTTCTCTTTCTTCGATGGTAAGAATGGGGTCGTCCATTGGTCTGTCTTTTCCGCGACTGGATGGGAAGGGGTTGTCGCACGAGCGACCAAGCGGCGTTCGTGCTGCAAGGCCGCCGCGTGGCCTATTCGTACTGCGGCTTGCTCTTGGCGAGGAAGGCGGCGATGCCGATGCCGGCATTGGCGTGGTGCAGATTGCGCACGAAGTGGTCGCGCTCGCTCGCGAGGTGCGTGTTCAGGCCGGCACCGCGGGCTTCGCTGATGAGTTCCTTGATGCTGGCGAGGGCGTTCGGTGCGCGTTCGACCAGGCCCCGTGCGAGGGCCATCGCGTTGCTCAGCGCGTGGCCCGCATCGGTCAGCTCGTTGACCAGTCCCAGTTCGTGCAGGCGCGTCGCCGCGATGCGCTCGCCCTTCATGAGCCACTCGCTGGCGAGCTGGCGCGGCAGCGCCCGCGCGAGATGCCAGCTCAGCCCACCGTCGGGCGACAGGGCCACGTTGCTGTACGACGCGGCGAAGACCGCATCGCGCGCCGCCACGACGAAGTCGCAGGCCATGGCGAGCGAAAAGCCCGCGCCCGCGGCAGCGCCTTCGACCGCGGCGATGACCGGCTTGGGAAAGGTCCGGATCGCATCGATCCAGCTGTGCAGGCCCTCGATGCTGTCGGCCTGCACCTGCGGGTCGCGCTCGCGGTTGGCCTGCAGCCGCTGCAGCGAGCCGCCGGCGCAGAACCATGCGCCTTCGCCCACGATGACCACGCAGCGCACGTCCGGGTTGCTCTCGGCGCCCCCCAGGGCCTCGATGCCGGCGGCGTAGATCTCCGGGCCAAGCGCGTTGCGCTGGCTCGGGTTGGACAGCGTCAGCACCATGGTGCGGCCTTCACTGGTGCTCTTGAGTTCTGCGGTCATCGGTTTGTCTCTGTCTCGCGTGCGCCGCGCGCGGCGATCGTCATTCTTCCTCGTGCTTGAGGCTCAGGCCCAGCGCCCCCCGGCGGCGCAGCCAGGGGCTCGGACGATAGCGCGGATCACCGTACACGGTCTGCAGGTTGAACAGCACCTCGAGCATGTTCGTCGGGCCATACAAGTCGCCCATCGCCAAGGGCCCCTGGGGATAGCCCAGCCCGAGCGTGACGGCGGTCTCCAGGTCGGCCGGGGTGCAGATGCGCTGTTGGCAGATGTCCGCGGCGATGTTGACGATGGTGGCGAGCACGCGCTGCGTCACGAAGCCGCCGCTGTCGCGGATCACGCTGACGGCCTTGCCGTCGCGTGCGAAGAGCGCGTGCGCCGCATCGCGCATGTCGCGTCGCGTGGCCGGATTGGTGGCCAGCACACGGCGCTTCGTTGCGGCGTCGTCGACCAGCATGTCGATGCCGACGGTACGGGTGGCATCGAGCCGCTCCA
Organism: Comamonadaceae bacterium ALPHA2B; assembly: GCA_005503065.1. Classification (GTDB taxonomy): domain Bacteria; phylum Pseudomonadota; class Gammaproteobacteria; order Burkholderiales; family Burkholderiaceae_C; genus Xenophilus. The sequence continues at coordinate 52,770 of SCOE01000002.1, read as the reverse complement.
CGGCGGCGACGGTGGTGATGTCGAAACCCAGCGGCGCGACGACGATCAGTGCCTGCGACGACGGCGCTGCGCCGGTCTCGAGCTGTGCGCCGAGCGTGTGCACCAGGCGCAGCAATTCGGCACGGCGCGTCGCGCGCGGCGGGATCCACACAGGCGGCAGCGTGTCGACCATGGGCACGGGTGCTTCCGCGGGCACTGCGGCCGCGCCGTCGGCGTAGCGGTAGAAGCCTTCTCCGGTCTTGCGGCCCAGTGCACCGGCGGCAAGCCGCTGCGCGGTGATGACGCTGGGCCGGAAGCGCGGCTCGTCGTAGTACTGCCGGTAGATCGATTCCATGACGGGGTGCGAGACGTCCAGCGCAGTGAGGTCCATCAGTTCGAAAGGGCCGAGCTTGAACCCGGCCTGGTCCTTGAGGATGCGGTCGATGGTCGCGAAGTCGGCCACGCCTTCGCCAACGACGCGAAGCGCCTCGGTGCCGTAACCGCGCCCCGCGTGGTTGACGATGAAGCCCGGCGTGTCCTGGGCCAGCACTGCGCTGTGCCCCATCTGCCGCGCGTACTCGCGCAGCCGATCACAGACGGCCGCATCGGTCTTGAAGCCGGCGACCACCTCGACCACCTTCATCAGCGGCACGGGGTTGAAGAAATGGAAGCCGGCGAAGCGACCCGGATGGCGCAGGCCGGCCCCGATCGCGGTGACCGACAGGGAAGAGGTGTTGGTGGCCAGCACCGCGTCCGATGCCACGATGTCCTCGAGGTCCTTGAAGAGTTGTCGTTTCACCTCGAGCTTCTCGACAACGGCTTCGACCACCAAGTCGCATCCTTTCAGCTCCGAAAGTGCCCCGACAGGGCGCAACTGTGTCGCGTAGGCGTCACGTTGTGCCGGATCCAGGCGTCCTTTCTCGACCAGCCTGTCCCATTGGGCGACGATGGCGTCGGCCGCCTTGATTGCCGCCCCTTCCTGCGCATCGAGCAGCAAGACGGTGCTGCCGGCCTGGGCGGCGATCTGGGCGATGCCCCGCCCCATGGCTCCAGTGCCTACGATGGCGATGGACGAAAATTTCACGTTCATCTTTTAAATGTGTCCCAAAGATGTACTTCGTTGATGTTGGTGTCAAAATGTGTCTACTTTTGACTTCCATTTGGCGGCCTTCGATTGTGCGACTACGTCACGCTGCGGCGACCCTGTTTGTACTCGGGTTCGTGCTTCCCGCGTCCGCGCTGACGATCGGGCGCCCGCAAGGCGCGGCGTGGATCGGCAAGCCGCTCAACATCGTGATCCCGCTCACGCTCGACGGCAGCGAGGCAGGTGGCTCGCTTTGCCCGCAGGTCGAAGTGGTGCAGGGCGATGCCTCCATGGACGTGCAACGTGTGAGCGTCTCGCTCGAACCCGGTGCGGCGCCGGATGCGCCCCGGCTGCGCGTGCGGACCACCCGCGCGGTGGAGGAGCCCATCGTCACTTTGACGGTCAAGGCCGGCTGTACGGCCACCTCGACCCGCCAGGTCGTATTGCTGGCCGACCCGCCTCCCGTCGACGCGACAATCCCTTCCTTCGAGGCGCCGGGCGAATCGACCGGCGGTGCGACTGCCGCGGCGCCGGCGCAGTCGCCATCGCGCGCTTCGCGCGCGGCACGGGCGGGCGGCACCGGCGATGGCGGCACGGAACGCCGTCGTGCGGGTTCTCCGGCACCGGGCGCACGAAGCACCCCCAGTACTGCCCCCGAGCGCGTGAACACAGAAACTGCTGCGCGTCGACGGGCTGCGCCCTCCGCACGCGCCAGCGTGACCGCCGGTTCCTCGTCGGGCGGGCGTCTGCAGGTCGATGCCCTGGCGCCGCTTGCGCCGCGCGAGCCGGTTGCGCCGTCGACCGCTGCAGCCCAGCCGTCGTCGCCGGTCCAGGCACCTGCCACAGCCGTGGCTGCGGCACCGGGGCCGGCGGCGAGCGAGCCGGTGCGCAACGATGGCGCCGCGCTTGCGCCGCAACCTGCAGCCAGCGCCCCAGCCGCGGCGGCCCCGACGCCCGAGGCAGTGCGTGACGCGCAGCGGACGGTGGCGCTGGAGCAGGCGTTGGCCTCCCTGCGCGAACAGACTGCCCGCAACGAGCAGACGCTGCTCGAGATGCGCCGCGAACTGGCCGCAGCGCGGGAGAGCCGCTACAGCAACCCGCTGGTGTACGCGCTCGCGCTGCTGTTGCTGCTCGCGCTCATCGCATTGGTCCGGATGTGGCTTGCGTCTCGTCGTGCCGCCCAGTCGGTGTGGTGGCCGGAAGACGGCGGTGGTGCAGTGCCGGCCCGTCGGTCGCAGTTCGGCGGGCTCGATGACGCTGCCGACACCTTTCCGGGGGAGGACGACGGGGGTGCCGCGCGTGCGCTGGCAGCCGGTGCAGTGGCGGGTTCGGCGCCATCCGGCTCGCCCTCGCAAGGGGGGCCCGCCGGGTTCATCGACCCGGATGCGCCGCGCAGTGCAGACTCGTCCGAGACCGAGGCGCCGCATGCGGACGCCGACGCGCCAGTGCAGGCGGGACAGCTGGCTTCGGTTTCCCGCTCGGTCAACACCGAAGAGCTGTTCGACGTGCAGCAGCAGGCTGAATTCTTTCTGTCGTTGGGTCAGCACGAGCAGGCCATCGCGGTGCTGTCGGAATACGTGGCCGACCATCCTGACACCAGCGCGCTGGCCTACCTCGAGCTGCTGCGCATCTTCCACAGCCTGGGCCGCATGCTCGACTACGAGCGTGTGCGCCGCCAGTGCCAGCAGGCGCTCAACGTGCGGGTGCCGTCCTTCGACGATTTCCACCAGGACGCGGGTCGGCCCCTGGATCACCACAACGAAGTCCTGCAGCGCATCGAAGAGCACTGGCCGGGGCCGGAATCGCTGCCCGTCATCGAGGAACTGCTGTTCCGTCGGCCGGGCGAAGATGGCCAGCCGACCTTCGACCTGGCGGCCTATCGCGAGTTGCTGATGCTCTACGCCATGGCCCAGGAGCAGCCTGCCAGTGGTGATTCCCAGCGCCCGTCGCTGGCGGAGGTGCTGATGCGCCACCAGCAGCACGAGACGCTGCCCATGGCCTTGCCGACTTCTGCAGTGGAGCTGCCGACCGCGCCGCAGTCGCTGGTGCGAGACACGGCGCTCGTGGAGCCGCGTCACCCGGACTTCCAGCCCACGCGCCCGCCGCATCCGCTGACGGCGTCGCTCGACTTCGATCTGGACGACCTGGACATGGCCGGTGTCGACACCATGCCGGCCGCCCTGCGGCGCGCTGCGGCCGAAAATGCGCCGGCAACGCCGGTCATCGAGCCGTCGGCGCTCGATCAGCCATCCACGGAACTTGCTGCTGCGGTGCCAGATGCGCCATCGGCCCAATTGCCGGACCTGGAGCTTTTCGACCCCGACATCGAGGAATCGATCAAGCCCGGTTCGCTCAGGCGTTGAGGCTGCACCACCGCTGCGGCCTGCGAGGCCTCAGCGGCGAACCTGGAGCGCGCCCGGGTTGACGATGTTGGTGGGGTTGCCCCGGATGAAGCTCACGACATTGTCGAAGGCTTGTCCGAAGTACATCTCGTAGCTTTCCTGCTCGACGTAGCCGATGTGGGGCGTGCAGATGCAGTTCTCCAGACGCAGCAGGGCATGGCCCTGCAGCGGCGGCTCGCTCTCGAACACATCGATCGCGGCCAGGCCTGGCCGGCCGCGATTGAGCGCCGCCAGCAGTGCGTCGGCTTCGACCAGTTCGGCACGCGAGGTGTTCACGAACAGGGCGGTGGGTTTCATTCGCATCAAGTCATCGAGGCGCACCAAGCCGCGCGTCTCTTCGTTCAGCCGCAGGTGTACCGACAGCACGTCGGCCTGCTCGAACAGGGCCTCGCGGCTCGCCGCCACCTGGAAGCCATCGGAGCGCGCCTTGCTGCAACTGCCTTCGCGGCCCCAGATCACCACCTGCATGCCGAAGGCCTGCCCATAGCGGGCCACGAGCTGTCCGATGCGGCCGTAACCCCAGATGCCCAGTGTCTTGCCCTTGAGCACCGAGCCGAGTCCGAAGTTGGGCGGCATCGACGCGGACTTGAGCCCCGATTGCTGCCACGCGCCGTGCTTGAGATTGCTGATGTACTGGGGCAGGCGCCGCATGGCGGCCATGATCAGTGCCCAGGTCAGCTCGGCAGGTGCGAGCGGCGAGCCGCTTCCTTCGGCCACGGCCACGCCGAACTCGGTGCAGGCGTTGATATCGATATGCGAGCCGGCGCGGCCCGTTTGCGAAATCAGCTTGAGCTTGGGGAGTTTCTCGACGAGTTGACGCGTGATCTGCGTGCGCTCGCGGATGAGCACGATCACATCGGCATCCTTGAGCCGGACCGAGAGCTGCCCGATGCCCTTGACGGTGTTGGTGTAGACCTTTGCCGCGTAGGCGTCGAGCTTGGCGGCGCAGCGCAGCTTGCGCACGGCGTCCTGGTAGTCGTCCAAGATCACAATGTTCATGGCTGCCCATTGTGCCTTGGGCTCGCCGGCGCCTCGCCTGTGGAGTGCATGACACAGCCTGTTGCTGTGCCATGGGGTGCTCACGGCAGGCGTAGCGCCCTCGGCCGTGCGTGCGCCGCGCTCAGTGCAATTGCTTGGGCGCAGCGGTTGCGGCGGCGGCCTCGATCGCTGCCAGGCGATCCAGTTCGGCGCATACATCGGCCATTCGACCCGAGATCACGACACGGCCTTCGGCGTGCGCCAGCTGGCCGCGCTCCACGATGCGGACGACGCGCACCACACGCTGTGGCCGTACCGGCGCAGGAAGGGCGCCTGCCCCGGAGCGTGGCCGGACGGCCACATAGCGCAGGCCTGCAGAGGCGGCGCGCCGCGCGCTGCGCGCCGGCATCCAGCGGGTGGCCAGCGTATGAAGTGGGGTGAAGAGGTCAGCGATTGCGAGCAGAGCGATTCCCATGTGAACTCCTGAAATCAAGGGGTGGAACACAGGCAGGATTCGGCGAAAGGACAGCCGCAGCAGGGTGATGGCTGTGCTGCCATACGCCCGCCACCTGATACGGCTGTTGTATGGCGTTACATCAGCATCGTGTTGCGGATGAGCCCGACGGCCAGGCCCTCGATCTCGAAGGGTTCGCCGGGTTCGACGACGATGGTGGGGTAGTCAGGGTTCTCGGCATGGAGCTCGACCACGTCCTTGTTGCGCTTGAGGCGCTTGACGGTCACCTCCTCGCCCAGTCGGGCGACGATGATCTGGCCGTTGCGCGCTTCTTTCGTGGCCTGCACTGCGAGCAGGTCGCCGTCCATGATGCCGGCGTCGCGCATGGACATGCCGCGCACCTTCAACAGGTAGTCGGGCTTGCGCTGGAACAGCGTGTTCTCGACGTAGTAGGTCTGGTCCACATGCTCCTGCGCCAGGATGGGCGAACCGGCCGCCACCCGGCCGATGAGCGGCAGCGCCAGCTGTGCGATGCCCGGCAACGCCAGCGAAAGCTGGCCGCCGTCGCGATGGCGAGATTCCTGCAGGGAGCGCAGCGCGTCCCCGCGCAGACGGATGCCGCGCGAGGTGCCGCTCACGAGTTCGATGACGCCCTTGCGCGCCAGGGCCTGCAGGTGCTCCTCGGCGGCGTTGGCCGACTTGAAGCCCAGTTCGGCAGCGATTTCGGCCCGTGTGGGCGGCGCACCGGTGCGCGCGATGGCGGCCTGGATGAGGTCGAGGATCTGCTGCTGGCGGGCGGTAAGCTTCGCGGCGAAAGGCGAAGCGGGCAGGTTGAGCATGCGAACGGCTCCTTGCTGTGTGACCGAAATCCGGCGGCCTGAGGCCGCTGCCGGGTTCATCCACTGGGTGTTCATCCAGTAACTGTATTTTTAACCAGTTTCCATTCGATTGGCAAGCAGACGATGACGACAGGCGAAACGAAGGGCCAGGCTGCCCATGTGGTCGTGCTGGGAACGGGCGGGACGATCGCGGGCCGTGCCCCGGCCGCTGGCGACAACGTGGGTTACACCGCGGGCGAGGTGGGCGTGTCCGACCTGATCGACGGGCTCGAGGTCCCCGGTGTCGCGCTGTCTGCCGAGCAGGTGGCCAACATCGACAGCAAGGACATGGATGTGGGCGTGTGGCAGGTGCTCGCGGCGCGCTGCGCGCACTGGCTGGCGCAGGACGAGGTCACCGGCGTGGTCATCACGCATGGCACCGACACGCTCGAGGAGACCGCCTTCTTCCTCCATGAAGTGCTGGCGGCCTTCAAACCCGTCGTGCTCACCTGCGCCATGCGGCCGGCTTCGGCGCTGGTGCCGGATGGTCCGCAGAACATCCGTGATGCCGTCGTTTTGGCTGCGACGCCCGGTGTACGGGGCGTCACCGTCGTGTGCGCGGGCACGGTCCATGGCGCGCTCGACGTCCAGAAGGTGCACCCCTACCGGATCGATGCCTTCTCCTCAGGGGACATGGGGCCCATCGGCTACATGGAGGAAGGGCAACTGCGCCAGGCACGCAACTGGCCTGCAGCGCCCGAGGGGCAGGCGCAGGCAGCTATGAAAAAGATAGCATCGGCTGTGGCCTGGCCGCGCGTGGAGATCGTGACGAGCCACGCTGGCGCGGGTGCGGCGCTGGTCGATCTGCTGGTGCGCGAGCGCGAAGCGGGCGCCGCGGATGCGGTCCAGGGACTGGTGGTCGCCGCCACCGGCAACGGCACTGTGCATGCCTCGCTGGAGCAGGCGCTGCTGCGCGCGCAGGCTGCGGGCATCCGGGTGGTGCGTGCGACGCGCTGTGCTGTCGGGCAGATCGTCCCGGGGGCGCGTCACACGCTGCCCGATGCGGGCGCGTTGAGCCCGGTCAAGGCGCGCATCGCATTGATGCTGTCGCTGATGCAGGGCTGAGCCCCGTGGCGTGCGCGTCGGGCGGAAAAAAGCCACCGCGTGCGGTGGCTTTTTCTGCTGCCCGGGGGACGGATTCAGCTGGCGAGCGCTTCCAGTGCCCGGCGCGTGATCTCGTCGACCGTGCCCACGCCGCTGATGGCCCGGTACTTGGGGGCGGCGGCCGGGTCCCTCCTGGCCCAATCGGCGTAGTAGTCGACCAGCGGACGCGTCTGCTGGCTGTAGACGTCCAGCCGCTTGCGCACCGTCTCTTCCTTGTCGTCCTCGCGCTGGATCAATTCCTCGCCGGTGACGTCGTCCTTGCCCTCGACCTTGGGCGGGTTGAAGCGCAGGTGGTAGGTGCGGCCCGAGGCCGGGTGCGAGCGGCGCCCGCTCATGCGCTCGATGATGTCGGTGAAGGGAACGTCGATCTCGAGCACGTAGTCGAGCTTGACGCCGGCTGCCTTCATGGCGTCGGCCTGGGGGATGGTGCGTGGGAAGCCGTCGAAGAGGAAACCTTTCGCGCAGTCGGGCTGGGCGATGCGGTCCTTCACGAGGTTGATGATGAGGTCGTCGCTGACCAGCGCGCCCGAATCCATGACGGCCTTCGCCTGCAGGCCCAGCGGCGTGCCCGCCTTGACGGCGGCGCGCAGCATGTCGCCGGTGGAGATCTGGGGGATGCCGTACTTCTGGCAGATGAAGGCCGCTTGCGTGCCTTTGCCGGCGCCGGGGGCGCCCAACAAAATCAGTCTCATGGTGTCCTCGGACGTTTCTTGGAATTCGTGCCGCGGCCCCAGCAGCCGCGCGCGCCGCAGGGCGCCACTGCATCGAGGATAGCATGCGCCCCCTCGCTGACTGGGCGCTTGCGCCCCTCTGGCGGCGCCGATATCAGGCGAGCAACGCCCGCACGCGCGCGAGGTCTTCCGGCGTGTCGACGCCCGGACCCGGCGCCTGCACGCTCACGTGCACGGCGATCCGGTGGCCGTGCCACAGCACGCGCAGTTGCTCCAGCGCCTCGATGCGCTCCAGCGGCGACGGTGTCAGCAACGGAAAGCGGCGAACGAAGCCCGCGCGGTAGCCGTAGATGCCGATGTGTCGCAGCGGCGGCGGCTCGGGCAGCGCTGCAGGCGCGCCGCGTCCGCTGCCGTCGCGCGGCCATGGAATGGGCGCACGGCTGAAGTACAGCGCGTGCCCTGCATCGTCGAGCACGGCCTTCACCACGTTCGGGTTGGTGAAGTCGTCGAGCGAGTCGATGGCATGGACCGCCGTGCTCATCGGCACCTCGGGGCGTGCGGCCAGGGCGTGGGCCACGGCGTCGATCAGCGCCGGATCGATCAGTGGTTCGTCGCCCTGCACATTGACCACGATCTCGTCGTCCGGCAGACCGAGCAGGGCACAAGCCTCAGCCAGGCGATCGCTGCCGCTGGGATGGTCGACGCGCGTCAGCACCACGTCGACGCCGTGCCGGCGGCAGGCTTCGGCACTGCGTTCATCGTCGGCCGCCACCACGACGCGCGAGGCTGACGACTGCGCCGCGCGCTGCGCGACGCGCACCACCATCGGCAGCCCGGCGATGTCGGCCAGGGGCTTGTCGGGCAGGCGGGTCGAGGCCAGTCGGGCGGGGATCAGGACGGTGAAGCCCACGCGATCAGAGTCCCAGTTCGTCGTCGGTCAGTGTGCGTGCCTCGGTCTCCAGCAGGATGGGGATGCCATCGCGCACCGGATAGGCGAGCCGCGCGCTGCGCGAGGACAGTTCCTGCTTTTCGGGATTCCAGTTCAACGGCCCCTTGGTGACGGGGCAGACCAGAAGTTCAAGGAGCTTGGTGTCCATCGGGGGATCATAGTCGTGCGTCCAGGGCGGCGAAGAACGCCGGCTCGGGCGCGAACACCAGTGGCACGGCCAGCGCATCGGGCGCCACGCGCCATAGCTTCGCGGCATCCTTTTCGGTGCAGATCAGGCTGTAAGGTCCACCGGGCGGGCGCGACCAGCTATCGAAATCATAGTGATCGGGCAGGGCGATGCACTGCGCGGGAGCGATGCCGCGGGCGCGAAGCATGTCGAAGAAGCGCTCGGGGTTCGCGATGCCGGCCAGCGCGATCACGTTCGGTCGGCGTGCGAGTTCGGCCAGTGGCACGTGGCCGCCGTCCTGCCCGAGGGCATGGTCGGCGAGCGCGCGCCGCGCCGTGAAGCCGGCGAAGGCCGGGTGATCGCCCGTGTGCAGCACGATGTCGCAGCTCCGGGGCCAGGATTCGCGCAAGGGCCCCGCGGGCAGCAACCAACCATTGCCCGCGCCCCGGTCGTCGAACACGCAGATCTCGACGTCGCGCCGCAGCGCCAGGTGCTGCAGCCCGTCGTCGCTCACGATCAGGCTCACTTCGGGATGGGCGGCCAGCAGGCGGCGCGCGGCGGCCACCCGGTCGCGGTCCACCACCACCGGCGCGCCGGTCGTGCGATGCACCAGCAGCGGCTCGTCGCCGACGTCGCGTGGGTCGCTGTCGGCATGCACCTCGCGGCCGTCCTGCGTGCGGCGGCCGTAGCCGCGCGAGACCACGCCCACCGCCAGGCCGCGCGTCTGCAGGTGCTGGACCACCGCCATCACCACGGGCGTCTTGCCGGCGCCGCCGGTCATGACGTTGCCCACCACGACCACCGGCACGCCGACGCTGTGCGACGCCTTCCAGCCGCGGCGGTAGGCCATCCGCCGCACGGCGGCGATGCTGCCGTAGACAAGAGAGAGCGGCCACAGCAGGCGGGCCAGCAGGCCGCGATGCAACCATGCGCGCTGCAGCATGGCGGTGGGCGGCCCGGCGCGGGTCAGCGCGCGGCCTGCGCCGCGGTCTGCGTGGCGAAGGTGATCTGCATCAGGCCGGCGCGGCGCGCGGCCTCCATCACCGTGATCACCGACTGGTGCGCCGCGGTGGCGTCGGCACTGATGATGACCACGTTGTCCTTGTTGCCACCGGCGGCGGCCGACAGCGCCGCGGTCACGGCATCGACGCCGCGCTCTGGCAGAACGGTCCGGTTGACCGCGTAGCGGCCGTCGGCGCCCACTGCCACCACGATCTCCTTGGGCCGGTCGCGCTGCGCCTCGGCATCGGCCACCGGCAGGCGCACTTCCATCTCGGTGAACTTGCTGTAGGTGGTCGACAGCATCAGGAAGATGAGCACGACCAGCAGCACGTCGATGAAGGGGATCAGATTGATCTCCGGCTCCTCCTGCGAGCCGTGGCGAAAGCGCATGCGACTCATGGCGGCGGCCTACTTGCGCACGGCGGTCAGGTGGCGCGCGAAGCGTTCGCCCGCCAGTTCGAGGTTGAGCAGGTATTCATCCACGCGCGAGCGGAAGTAGCGCCAGAAGATCAGCGTCGGGATGGCGACGATCAGGCCGAAGGCGGTGTTGTACAGCGCGATCGAGATGCCGTGCGCGAGCTGCGCCGGGTTGCCCGTGCCGGCGGCGCCGCTGGCCGGCGACTGCGAGCCGAAGATCTCGATCATGCCGATCACCGTGCCCAGCAGGCCCAGCAGCGGGGCGGCGGAGGCGATGGTTGCGAGGGCGGGCAAGTAGCGCTCGAGCTTGTGGGCCACGGCGCGGCCGGTCGACTCCATGGCCACCCGCACGTCCTCCTCGGTGCAGCGCGGGTTGGCGTTGACGGCGCGAAAACCCGCTGCGAGCACCTGGCCCAGGGCCGAGTTCTGCTCCAGCTTGGTGACCACGTCGGGCCCGGGAATGCCCACCTGCGACACGCTCATCGCCTCGCTCAGCAGCTTGGGCGGCAGCACCTTGGCGGTCTTGAGGCTCACGAAGCGTTCGATGACCAGCGCCAGCGCCAGCACCGAGCAGAGAAGCAGCGGCCAGATCGGCCAGCCTGCAGCAACTATGATCGAAAACAAGGGGGTCCCTCCGGGCCGGCGGCCACGCAAATGCGGCGGCGATTATGACCGAGCCTACCCAGCGGAGACGGTGGTGCGCACTGTCGGACTTCGCTCACAGTTTCTGTGGACAACTTTGTGATTAACCCCCTTGGCAACTCTGCGAAAGCCACGCCAGCCGTGGCCTGCGCCAGATCGACCGAATTTTGAGCAGCACTTTTTCCAATCAGATCAAGCACTTGCACGGCAAGTCGTGGCGCCTGTGCCCTTGCGGACCCAGCCTGGGGGGATGCGCGCGCGCTTGTGGACGACGTGGCGCGGCGAGGAGGGCGGCGCGATGAGCGAATTCGAACACTCGCGCGGCCCGCGCGTCGACGCGGGTACGCGCGTCTGGGCCGTCGGTGCGCTGTGCCGCGCGGTGGCCGATGCGCTCGATGCGCGTTTCAACCCGGTGGCGGTCCAGGGCGAGATCTCGGGTTTCTCACGCGCCGGCAGCGGCCATTGCTACTTCTCGCTCAAGGACGCCGCAGGACAGCTGCGTTGCGCCATGTTCCGTCGCGCCGCGTCGCTGCTCGACTTCACGCCGCGCGATGGCGACCAGGTCGAGGTGCGCGGTCGGCTCGCGGTCTATGAGCCGCGTGGCGATCTGCAGCTGGTGGTCGAGAGCCTGCGCAGGGCCGGGCAGGGCGCGCTCTTCGAGCAGTTCATGCGGCGCAAGGCCAAACTGGAGGCGGAAGGCCTGTTCGACCCTGCACGCAAGCGCCCCCTGCCGACGATGCCCCGGCGCATCGGCTTGGTCACCTCTCGCGGGGCGGCGGCACTTCACGACGTCGTGACCGCGCTGCGTCGCCGCGTGCCCCACATTCCGGTCGTCCTCGTGCCCGCGGCCGTGCAGGGCGCCCAGGCGCCGGCCGAACTGGCGCAGGCGCTGGAGTCGCTGTATGCGCTGTCGCCACCGGTCGACCTCATCCTCCTGGTGCGCGGTGGCGGTTCCATCGAGGACCTCTGGGCCTTCAATGACGAGACGCTCGCACGCACCATCGTGCGGAGTCCGGTGCCGGTGATGTCTGGCGTCGGCCACGAGACGGACTTCACCATCGCCGACTTCTGCGCCGACGTGCGCGCACCCACGCCCACCGCGGCGGCCGAACTGGCATCCGCGCCGCGCGAGCTGTGGCTTGGCGCCTTGGAATTGCTCGAGGAACGCTTGCGCGACGCCATCGGCAGTCGCCTCGACGCACAGGGCCAGCGCCTGGACCTTGCGGCGGGGCGCCTGGGGCGCCCGTCCGCCATGGTGGCGCGCCAGCGCATCGAGCTCAGCCACGCGGCCCAGCGCATGCATCACGCGGCGCTATCGAAATTGGAGCGCTCTGCGCAGATGCAGCGGGCGCTGCAGGCCGATTGGCATGCCAAATTCGAGGCGATGCTGTCGCGGCACCATGAACGGCTCGCGCGAGAGGCACTGCGTCTCGAACTGCTCGATCCGGCACTGGTGCTGCAACGCGGCTATGCCTGGCTGGCCGACACCGAAGGCGTGCCCATCACACGTGCTGCGCAGCTGGAGCCGGGGCAGCCGGTGCGTGCGGAGCTGTCCGACGGCGAAGCCTACCTGACGGTCGAGGCGGTCGGCACAATCCCGCGTCCGACGCGGCCTGCATGAATCCTTTCTAGAATCGTTCGTCCTTCAACCAACCCACGAGCAACAAGATGGAACACGTCCTGCCACCCCTCCCGTATGCCCTGGACGCACTGGCGCCCGAGTACTCGAAGGAAACCATGGAGTACCACTACGGCAAGCATCACAACGCCTACGTGGTCAACTTGAACAACCTGCAGAAGGGAACCGAGTTCGAGAGCATGCCGCTCGAGGAGATCGTCAAGAAGTCCAGCGGCGGCATCTACAACAATGCAGCCCAGATCTGGAACCACACCTTCTTCTGGAACTGCATGAAGCCTCAGGGCGGCGGCGCGCCGAGCGGTGCATTGGCCAAGGCCATCGATGCCAAGTGGGGCAGCTTCGACGCTTTCAAGGAAGCCTTCGTCAAGTCGGCCGTCGGCAACTTCGGTTCGGGCTGGACCTGGCTGGTGAAGAAGCCCGATGGCTCCGTCGACATCGTGAACACCGGTGCCGCCGGCACGCCGCTCACGACCGACGACAAGGCTCTGCTCACCGTCGACGTCTGGGAGCACGCCTACTACATCGACTACCGCAATCTGCGTCCCAAGTTCGTCGAGACCTTCCTTGCGAAGCTCGTCAACTGGGATTTCGCGGCGAAGAACTTCGGCTGATCCCGCATCTCGCTGTCACACCTGAAGCCGACCTGCGGGTCGGCTTTTTCGTGGTCGATCGTGTGCGAGTCAGCGGCGCGCGTCGAACAGCGGGCCGCCGAGCTTGAAGCCCTTCTTGATGTTCTTCTTGGCGAACCAGCCCTGGTTCATTTCGAGCACGTAGCGCACCGGCTCGGCCGAGCAGTGGTTGTCGGTGGTCTGCGGCTTCATGTCCTCGATGTTCACGATGCGTCCATCGTCGGCCACGAAAGCGGCCGACAGCGGGATCAGCGTGTTCTTCATCCAGAAGCACTGTGGCGCCGGTTGCTCGAAGACGAAGACCATCCCCTCGGACTGCGGCATCTCCTTGCGAAACATGAGGCCCACCTGGCGTTGCTCCGGCGTGGCCGCGACCTGGGCATCGATCTGGTACATGCCCGCCGAGATGCGGACGCGCTCGAGGTCCATCTGCGGTTGCTGGGCCAGCGCCACGCCTGCCGCCAGCAAGGCGGCGCCGAGGAGAGCGGGGCGAAGGAGGGCAGGGAGCAAGAAGGACATGGCAATGGATCCTGGAGCGGGCGACGACTTCGATGGTCGCCGGAGCGCCGATTGTGGCCGAGGCGCCGAGCCCGACTGACCGATGCGCCGAAAGGCACAAGCGGCGCCTCGGGGTCAGCCGGAACTCAGGAACGGCCTTGGAGGCCGACAACGAAAAAGGCGCCCGAAGGCGCCTTTCCATGGTTCAGACCGAAGTCCGAATCACTGGGGCGTGCCGCCCTGGGTGCTGCGGCGCTTCAGGCTGCCGTCCTTGTTGCGACGACGCTGGTCGCGGGTTTCAGCGCGCTTTTCGCCCGACTGGGCGGCCTTGTCGGTGCCGACGGCGCCGCCTTCGGGCGTCTTGTTGATGTCGCCGCCGGCCTGCTTGACCTGGCCTTGGGGCTTGGCATCGCGCTTGGCTTGCGCCTTGGCTTGGCCGGGGGTGTTGGTCACGGGGGCTTGCTCGGCCGAAGCGCCGGGCGGGTTCTGGGCGTAAGCGCCAGCGGCGAACAGGCCAGCGACCAAGGCAGCGAGAAGTTTGCTCATTACGGATTCCTCTGTGGAAGTGATTGGAAAACGCCTCCCGACCAGCAGAAGGTTTGCCAACAACGAGACGGGCGTACCGGTCGTTGACAAAACTCTCGCCTCCTCAGGGTGCCGCAAAATTCTACGGCCATTCATCGGAGCGCTGCGGCGCGAATGTCGCGGGGCCGCCACTGGCGCCAAATGAATTCCGATGGCACGCCGGGGCTTATTCATTTGCACTTCGCCGTGCCATCCGTCACGATGCCTCCACGGCTTGAATTCCGGTGTCATGACGCCAAATCCTGAGCCTGCGCCATGGCGTGGCGCCGCTCTATAGAATGAATTTCATGGCCACGAAAAAACCCTCCACGCCACCTCCGGCGCCTGTCCAGCCCCAGCGGGACGACGGCGACTCTGTGGTGCTGGAACGCCGTCCCCAGAAGACGGCGCCGCCGAAGATGTACCAGGTCGTGATGCTGAATGACGATTACACCCCGATGGAATTCGTGGTCGTCGTCATTCAGGAATTCTTCAACAAGGACCGTGAATCGGCCACCCAGATCATGCTGAAGATCCACCTGGACGGGCGCGGAGTTTGCGGTGTCTATCCGCGCGACGTGGCCGCCACCAAGGTCAATCAGGTGATGGAAGCCGCGGTGCAGGCGGGTCACCCGCTGCAGTGCGTGAGTGAACCGGTTGAATAAATCCGGTTCCAACCCATCTGAGGTCTCAGTCTCATTTCACAGCAAGGCAAAGGAAATCACATGATTGCCCAGGAACTGGAAGTCAGCTTGCACATGGCCTTCGTCGAGGCCCGTCAGCAGCGCCACGAGTTCATCACCGTGGAGCACCTGCTGCTCGCTTTGCTGGACAACCCGAGCGCCGCAGAAGTCCTGCGCGCCTGTTCGGCCAACATCGACGACCTGCGTGGCTCCCTGACGAACTTCATCAAGGACAACACGCCCCAGGTCGCCGGCACCGATGACGTGGACACCCAGCCGACGCTGGGCTTCCAGCGCGTGATCCAGCGCGCCATCATGCACGTGCAATCCACCGGCAACGGCAAGAAGGAAGTCACCGGCGCGAACGTGCTGGTGGCGATCTTCGGCGAGAAGGATTCGCACGCCGTCTACTACCTGCACCAACAAGGTGTGACGCGCCTCGACGTGGTGAACTTCATCGCCCACGGCATCAAGAAGAGCGATCCGCCCGAAGCGGCCAAGGGCAGCGAGTCCTCGTCCAGCGAGGGCGAGGAAGGCGGCGCCGAGAAGAACGAGAAGTCGTCCCCGCTGGAGCAGTTCACCCAGAACCTCAACCAGATGGCCAAGGACGGCAAGATCGATCCGCTGATCGGCCGCGACTACGAGGTCGAGCGCACGATCCAGATCCTGTGCCGCCGGCGCAAGAACAACCCGCTCCTGGTGGGCGAGGCCGGCGTGGGCAAGACTGCCATCGCCGAAGGCCTGGCATGGCGCATCACGCAGGGCGACGTGCCGGAGATCCTGGCCGAGTCCAACGTCTACTCGCTCGACATGGGCGCGTTGCTGGCCGGCACCAAGTACCGCGGCGATTTCGAGCAGCGCCTCAAGGGCGTGCTGAAGTCGCTCAAGGACAAGCCCAACGCCATCCTCTTCATCGACGAGATCCACACCCTGATCGGGGCCGGCGCGGCCTCGGGCGGCACGCTGGACGCCTCGAACCTGCTCAAGCCGGCGCTCTCCAGCGGCCAGCTCAAGTGCATCGGTGCGACCACCTTCACCGAGTACCGCGGCATCTTCGAGAAGGATGCGGCGCTGTCGCGGCGCTTCCAGAAGGTCGACGTGGTCGAGCCCAGCGTGGCCGAGACGATCGAGATCCTGAAGGGCCTGAAGTCGCGCTTCGAGGAACACCACAGCGTCAAGTACGCCGCCGCAGCGCTGCAGGCCGCGGCCGAGCTGTCGGCCAAGTACATCAACGACCGCCACCTGCCCGACAAGGCCATCGACGTGATCGACGAAGCCGGTGCCGCCCAGCGCATCCTGGCCGCGTCCAAGCGCAAGAAGACCATCGGCAAGACCGAGGTCGAGGAGATCGTGGCCAAGATCGCCCGCATCCCGCCCGCCAATGTCAGCAACGACGACCGCGGCAAGCTGCAGACGCTGGAACGCGACCTCAAGAGCGTGGTGTTCGGTCAGGACAAGGCGCTCGAGGTGCTGGCCTCGGCCGTCAAGATGGCGCGCTCCGGCCTGGGCAAGGGCGACAAGCCGATCGGCTCGTTCCTCTTCAGCGGCCCCACCGGCGTCGGCAAGACCGAAGCGGCCAAGCAGCTCGCCTACATCATGGGCATCGAGCTGATCCGCTTCGACATGTCCGAGTACATGGAACGGCATGCGGTGAGCCGCCTGATCGGTGCGCCTCCGGGCTATGTCGGCTTCGACCAGGGTGGCCTCCTCACCGAGGCGATCACCAAGAAGCCGCATGCCGTGCTGCTGCTCGACGAAATCGAGAAGGCGCACCCGGACATCTTCAACGTGCTGCTGCAGGTCATGGACCACGGCACGCTGACGGACAACAACGGGCGCAAGGCCGACTTCCGCAACGTCATCATCATCATGACGACGAACGCGGGCGCCGAGACCATGAACAAGGCCACGATCGGCTTCACCAACCCGCGGCAGGCGGGCGACGAGATGGGCGACATCAAGCGCCTGTTCACGCCCGAGTTCCGCAACCGGCTGGATGCCATCGTCAACTTCAAGGCACTCGACGAGCAGATCATCCTGCGCGTGGTCGACAAGTTCCTGCTCCAGCTGGAGACGCAACTGGCCGAGAAGAAGGTCGAAGTCACCTTCAGCGACAAGCTGCGCAAGCACCTGGCGAAGAAGGGCTTCGATCCGCTGATGGGCGCGCGGCCGATGCAGCGCCTCATCCAGGACACGATCCGTCGTGCGCTGGCCGACGAACTGCTCTTCGGCCGCCTGACCGAGGGTGGCCGCCTGGAGGTGGACCTGGACGACAAGGACGAGGTCGTCCTCGACATCCAGCCGCTGCCCAAGAAGGAGGGCAAGAGCAAGCCCGAGGCCGAGGAGGCCGCCGCAGGCTGACGCCCCGAGCCGGACCTGCGGGTCCGGCCCTTGGCCACGAAGGGCCGGTAGCATCGCGCTGCCGGCCTTTTTCTTTTGCTATCGTTTTGATAGCTGGTTGCGCCCGCCGCATGGGCGCTGCAGGCACTTTTCGCTTGAAAGATTCGATGTGATCCTGCCTGCCATCCCGCCCGAGTGGAAGACCGCGCTGTCGCTGGCGTGGAGCCTCTACATCGCGGTGCTGTCGATCTGGATCGTCATGCAGAAGCGCGCGCCGGTGTCGACGCTGGGCTGGATCCTCTCGATGGCGCTGCTGCCCTACCTGGGCTTCGTCATCTACTACTTCTTCGGCCCGCAGCGGCTGAAGAAGCAGCGTCTGAAGCGGCTGCGAAGCCGCGCCATCGCCCATGCGCCGGCCGACCTCGCGCTGATCCGCGACCGCGCCCGGGAGGCGCCGCACACGCTGCGCCAGATGTCCGCGCTGGGAACGGCGGCCTGCGGCGTGCCCATCTCCAGCGCCACGGGCGTGCAGCTGCTCTCGGGCGGTGCCGCCGCCTTCGACGCCATCTTCGACGCCGTTGCGGCCGCGCAGGACCACATCCACCTCGAGTACTACATCTACGAGCCCGACCGCATCGGCACCCGCCTGGCGGAACTGCTGATCGAGCGCGCACGCGCCGGCGTCACCGTGCGGCTGCTGATCGACGCGCTGGGCTCCAAGCGCATCGGCCGGCGCTTCATGGCGCCGCTGCGCGAGGCCGGCGTGCACGTCGCGCTCTTTCACGACAGCCGCATCGGCCGCCGCCTGCGGCCCGTGACCAACTACCGCACCCACCGCAAGATCGTGGTGTGCGATGGCCACACCGGCTTCACCGGCGGCGTCAACATCACCGACGAGGAAGACGCCCGCACGCGCCCCGACGCGTATCACGACGTGCATCTGCGCGTCGAAGGCAGCGCGGTGCGCTGGCTGCAGACCACCTTCCTCGAGGACTGGGCCTACGCCACGGGCGAGCAACTGCGCGACATCGACGCACAGCTGGTGCGGCTGCTGCCCGACATCGAGCCCGGCCCGATCCCGGTGCAGATCGTCACCAGCGGGCCGGACAACCCGCTCGAGGCCATCCATCGCATGCACGTCTCGGCCATCCACGCGGCGCAGGAGCGCTGCTGGCTCACCACGCCGTACTTCGTGCCCGGCGAGCCCGCGATGATGGCGCTCACCAGCGCCGCGCTGCGGGGCGTCGATACGCGCCTGCTGGTGCCCCGGCGCAGCGACTCGCTGATCGTCAGCGCCGCCGCGCGCTCGTACTTCGATGAGCTGATCGCCGCCGGCGTGAAGATCTGGGAGTACAAGGCCCGCATGCTGCACTCGAAGACGCTGGTGGTCGACGACCACTGCGCCATGGTCGGCACCGCCAACTTCGACAACCGCAGTTTCCGCCTCAACTTCGAGGTCATGGCCGTGGTGTACGGGCCCGAGCTGGCCCGGCCGCTCGCGGCCCAGTTCGAGACCGACCTGCACAGCGCCGCGCCGGTGCGCGCGCATCGCCGGCAGTCCTTCTGGCGGCGCTTGGGCGACGCCTTCGCGCGGCTGTTCTCGCCGCTGCTCTAGCGAGGCGGGCTCAGCGCGGCATCACGGTGGCCGTGGCGGTGGCCAGTGGTCGGCTCGACGGGGTCGCTTCGTCCCACAGCGCGCCTTCCATCGTGGCCAGTTGCCGCAGCGTGCGCATCGCGCCGGCGCGGAATGCCAGCTTCCGCGTCACCAGGGCCGGCTCGAGGAAGCGCACCGAGAGATCGAGGGTGACCACCGTGGGCGTGTCGTAGTGGCCCAGTCCGGCCAGCACGCAGGCGGCATCGAAGCCGGCGGCGATCACACCGCCGTTGAGGGCTGCGAGGCCCGCGCCGCCCTGATGGCCGGCCTGCGTGCCGGACAGCCGGACCTCGGCCCAGCCCGAGGCATCAAGCCGACCGACGAAGCCGAACCACAGCACCTCGGCGCGTGCATTGAACTGGGCCTCCTGCTGGGACAACGAGCCGGGCGCGAGGCGCCAGGGCAGCGGTGGGTGCTCGCGCGTCATGGCCGCACCGCCGCAGCGTCGCGAGGGGCCTGGGTCTGCGGCCGGCGAGGGCACAGCTGTGGGCAACGGATGTCTCGGCGTGGCATGGCGTGTTCCTCGAGTCCGGCGGGATCGCCGCGCATTGTGTCGCGGCCCGGTCACCCCTGCGCGCGCCATGGCCTCAGCTTGCACGGCGCCGCCTGACTTCGTGCGCCGCCCAGCGCCGGTTGTTGTCTCTACCAGCACATTCGATTGGCCGTCTGGACCAAATCGCGTGGGTGGTCCGTGCCTAAAGTGAAACAGCGACGGGCAATGTGCTTCGTCGATGTCCCGACAACCCCCGTAAACCCGATATGGCGAACACCGAACTGCACTACCTCGAACTGCTCGACGTCTCGCGGCGCATCCAGTCGCGCGAGCTGTCATCCGTCGAGGTCACGCGCGCCCAACTCGACCGCATCCAGGCGCTCGACGGCAAACTGCGCAGCTACTGCCTGGTGCTCGCCGACCAGGCCATGGCCGACGCCGAGCGGGCCGACCGCGAGATCGCCGCGGGCCAGGTGCGCGGCCCGCTGCACGGCGTGCCCATCGGGCTGAAGGATCTGTGCTGGACGCAGGGCGTGACCACGGCCGCGGGCATGTCGCTCTACAAGGACTTCGTCCCCGCCGAGGACGGCACCGTCGTGCGCAAGCTGCGCGAGGCGGGCGCCGTCACGCTGGGCAAGCTGCAACTGACCGAAAGCGCCTACGCCGACCACCACCCCAGCGTCTCACCGCCGGTCAACCCGTGGAACGCCGCGCACTGGACGGGCGTGTCCTCCAGCGGCTCCGGTGTGGCCACGGCCGCGGGCCTGTGCTACGGCTCGCTGGGCACGGACACCGGTGGCTCGATCCGCTTTCCTTCGGGCGCCAACGGCCTGACGGGCCTCAAGCCCACCTGGGGCCGCGTGAGCCGATACGGTGCCTTCGAGCTCGCCGCCACGCTGGACCACATCGGCCCGATGACCCGCAGCGCCGCCGACGCCGGCGCCATGCTCGGCGTGATCGCCGGTGCCGACCCGAAGGACCCGACGGCCAGCCCCTTGCCCGTGCCCGACTACCTTGCCACGGCCCAGGGCGGGCTGCGTGGCGTGCGTGTGGGCATCGACGCGCGCTGGATCGACGACGGCGTGGACGCACCCACGCGTCAGACCGTGGCGGCCGCGATCGAGACCGTCAAGGCGCTGGGCGCCACGCTGGTCGACGTGAGCTTTCCCGATCCCGCTCAGGCGATCGCCGACTGGTTCCCCCTGTGCGGCGTGGAGGCCGCCGTCGTGCACGAGTCCACCTACCCCTCGCGCAAGGACGACTACGGCCCCGCCATGGCCGGCCTCATCGAGCTGGGCCGCGCGCAGAGCGGCATGGACTACCAGAAGATCGTGCTGCATCGGCACGACTTCACCGGCCGCGTGCGAGCGCTGTTCCAGGGCATCGACCTGCTGCTGATTCCCTGCACGGGCATCGCCTCGCCGACGCTGGAGCGCATGGGGCACATGGGCGAGGACGCCGAACTCATGGCTGCCATGCTGCGCTACACCTGCCCGTTCGACATGAGCGGCAACCCCACCATCACGCTGCCGGGCGGC
The DNA here is from genome assembly GCA_005503065.1 of Comamonadaceae bacterium ALPHA2B. GTDB lineage: Bacteria > Pseudomonadota > Gammaproteobacteria > Burkholderiales > Burkholderiaceae_C > Xenophilus. The sequence continues at coordinate 32,006 of SCOE01000002.1, read as the reverse complement.
GTCACCGAGGCCGGCATGCCGGTGGCCTTCCAGCTCGTTGCCAGCCACTTCGACGAGGCCCTGCTCGTGCGCGCCGGCGTGGCGTTCCAGCAGGCCACCCAATGGCACCAGCGCCATCCCGCGCTCTGACTCCCGGCGCCGGCTTTCTTCTTTCCACACCCTCCTGCACCAAGGACTCTCACATGACGCTCCGCACATCCACCTGCGCGCTGGCCTGCATGCTGGCGCTCGCCGCGCTGCCGGTCACGCCCGCGCTGGCCGCCGAACCGATCAAGGTCGGCCTCATGGAAGACATCTCCGGCGACCTGGCCTTCATGGGCCTGCCCAAGCTGCATGGCGCGCAACTCGCGACCGAGGAGATCAACAAGGCCGGCGGCATCCTCGGCCGCCCCATCGAGCTGATCCACCTGGATCCGCAGGGCGACAACGCGCGCTACCAGGAGTTCACCCGCCGCCTGCTCAACCGCGACAAGGTCGACGTGCTGATCGGCGGCATCACCTCGGCCTCCCGCGAGGCCGTGCGCCCCATCGTCAACCGCACGCAGACGCCGTACTTCTATACCAACCAGTACGAGGGCGGGGTGTGCGACGCCAACATGATCAGCACCGGCGCCGTGCCCGAGCAGCAGTTCTCCACGCTCATTCCCTACATGGTCGAAAAGTACGGCAAGAAGGTCTACGTGGTCGCGGCCGACTACAACTTCGACCAGATCTCGGCCGAGTGGAACCGTTCGCTGCTCAAGGACCTGGGCGGCCAGGTGGTGGGCGAGGAGTTCATCCCGCTGGGCGTGTCGCAGTTCGCACAGACGATCCAGAACATCCAGAAGGCCAAGCCCGACTGGTTGCTGATGCTCAACGTGGGCGCCGCGCAGGATTCGTTCTTCGAGCAGGCCCAGGCCGCGAAGCTGAACCTCCCCATGGGATCGTCGATCAAGGTCATGCTGGGGTTCGAGCACAAGCGCTTCGCGCCGCCCGCACTCAACCAGATGAACGCCACGGCCAACTGGTTCGAGGAGGTCGACACGCCCGAGGCCGACGCCTTCAAGAAGAAGTGGCGGGCCAAGTTCCCGAACGAGACCTACATCAACGACATGGGCTACAACGCCTACGTGACGATGTTCCTCTACAAGAACATCGTGGAGGCCGCCAAGTCCACCAAGCTGGCCGACATGCGCAAGGTCATCGCCACCGGCAACGCCTGCGTCGACGCGCCCGAGGGCCGCATCTGCGTCGACCCCAAGAGCCAGCACGTGTCGCACCGCATGCGGCTCATCAGCGTGGACGAGAAGCACAACGTCAAGGTGGTCAAGGACTACGGCACGGTGCAGCCGTACTGGCTCGGCAAGATCGGCTGCGACCTCACCAAGAAGAACGACCGCAAGCAGTACACGCCCTCCGACCTGCCGGGCAAGTCCTGATCCCGTGGAGGCGCAGTGGCCGCTGAACTCTTCTCCTTCGTCTACCAGTTCGCCGACGTCTTCGCGTTCCTGATCCTCTCGGCGGCGGGCCTGGCCATCGTGTTCGGGATGATGGGCGTGATCAACATGGCGCACGGCGAGTTCATCATGTGCGGCGCCTACGTGACGACTGCGCTGGTGCACGCCGGCCTGCCGCTGCCGCTGGCGCAGCTGTGCGGCGTGGCGGCCGCGGGCCTGGCCGGCGTCGCGGTGGAGAGCGTCATCGTGCGCAAGCTCTACAAGCGCCCGGTGGACTCGCTGCTGGCGACCTGGGGCCTGAGCCTCATGGTGACGCAGGGCATGCTGCTGGTGTTCGGGTCCACGATGCTGGGCATCGGCACGCCGCCGGGCAGCTTCGAGATCGGCGACTACACCTTCTCGGTCTACCGGGTGGTGCTGTTCGCAGTGGCGCTGGGGGCGCTGGGGGCGATCTACGTGGTCTTCATGCGCACGCGCTTCGGCGTGCATGCGCGGGCCACCATGCAGAACGCCGCCATCGCGCAGGCCACCGGCGTGCGCGTGGGCCGCGTGTACGCCATCAGCTTCGGCATCGGCGCGGCGCTGGCGGGGCTGTGCGGCGCCATGTACGCGCCGACCATGACGCTGATCCCGACCATGGGGGCCAGCTTCCTGGTCGAGAGCTTCGTCACCGTCGTGGTGGGCGGCGCCAACGTGCTGCTGGGCACCGCGCCGGCCGGCCTGCTGCTGGCGGCGGTCCGCACCGCGCTCAACGGCTGGGGCGGCCAGATCATCGGCCAGATCGGCATGCTGCTGGCCGTCATCGTCGTCATCCGCCTGCTGCCCGACGGCCTGTCGGGCTGGTTCGGCCGCCGCACGCGTTGAGCGGCGTCATTGCACGGGGTTCCTTCGATGCTTCATCTTCTCAACGGCCCGCAGACGCCCGGCACGGGCCGCGGCTTCTGGGGCACGGCGGCGCTCGTGCTGCTGCTGGCCCTCCTGTACCCGCTCCTGGCCGACAGCTACACCGTCGGCAACACGGCCTACCTCATGATCTGGGTCTTCATGGCCATGGGGCTGTGCCTGATCTGGGGCTACGGCGGCATGATGTCCTTCGGCCAGACACTGTTCTTCGGCATCGCGGGCTACGGCTACGGCGTGCTGGCGATCAATTTCGGCGGCGAAGGCTTCACCACCGTCTACGCACTGGTGCTGGCCCTGGGCCTGGCGGCGGTGGCGGCCGCGGTGCTGGGCTACTTCATGATCTGGGGCGGCGTGGGCGGCGTGTTCTTCGGCATCGTCACGCTGTCCGCCACGCTGGTGCTGGCCTTCTTCCTCGGCCAGACGGCCGGTCCCGAATGGCACGTCGGCAGCGCGCGGCTCAACGGCTTCAACGGCATGAAGGACATGGCGCCGCTGAACATCCCGTGGTCGGCCGACGGGCCGCTGTACTTCGAGGGCACCACGCTGTACTACGCGGTCCTGGTCCTGATCGTGGTGGTCTACCTGGGCCTGCGGATGCTGCTCAACTCGCGCTTCGGCAACGTGGTCGTGGCGGTGCGCGAGGACCCCCAGCGCGCCGAATTGCTGGGCTACGACGTGCGCAAATACCAGCTGGCGACCTTCGTGATCGGCTCCACGCTGGCCGGCCTCAGCGGCGCGCTCTACACCTCCTGGGGCCAGTTCATCACGCCCGCCAGCGTGGGGTTGCCGGCCGCGGCCATGCCCATCGTCTGGGTGGCATTCTCCGGCCGGGGCGACCTGACGGCCACCACCGTCGGCTCCTTCGCGCTGCTGTGGGTGTTCCAGACCCTGACCGTGTACAGCCAGCAGGCGGCGCTGCTGCTCATGGGCGCGCTGCTGCTGTGCACCGTGATGCTGGCGCCGCAGGGGTTCGTGCTGGGTGTTTCGGGAGCCCTGGCGCGGCTTCTGGCCGCGAGAGGTGCGAGCCCCGTGCAGGCAGGGCGGGCCGCATGAGCGACGCAGTCCTCAGGACGGCCGGCCTGTCCAAGCGCTTCGGCGGCCATGCGGCCGTCTCCGACGTGGACCTGGCCGTGCGGCGCGGCGAGATCCATTGCCTGATCGGCCCCAACGGGGCGGGCAAGAGCACGCTGTTCAAGCTCATCGTCGGCACGCACGAGGCCACGGCAGGGCGCATCGAGTTCCTCGGCCGCGACGTGACCGCCAGCCGGCCCTACGAGCGCGTGCGCCTGGGCATGAGCATCAAGATGCAGGCGCCCAGCGTGTTCAAGGAACTGCCCGTGCTGCAGAACCTCCACACCGCGCTGCAGCGCCACCTGCACGGCGCCGCCCTGGCACGCGAGGCCGAGCGCCTGCTCGACCTGCTGGATCTGCGCGCCGATGCCCGCAAGCCGGCCGGTGCGTTGGCGCACGGCCAGCAGCAGTGGCTGGAGATCGGCATGGCGATGGCCTTGCAGCCCACGCTGCTGCTCATGGACGAGCCCACCGCCGGTCTCTCGCCCGAGGAGACCTTCAGGACCGGGGAGCTCATCCAGCGCCTGAACGCCGACGGCACCACGGTGCTGGTGGTGGAGCACGACATGGCGTTCATCCGCCAGATCGCGCAGCGCGTGACCGTGCTGCACTTCGGCAAGGTGTTCAGCGAAGGCGGCATCGCCGACGTCATCGCCGATCCGCGCGTGGCCGAGATCTACCTGGGAAAGACGCAGCATGTCCACTGAACCCGTCCTCGACGTGCGCGAGCTGCGCGCGAGCTACGGCGCCACCCCCATCCTCCAGGGCGTGGACCTGCAGGTGGGCAAGGGCGAGATCGTCGCCCTGATCGGCCGCAACGGCGTCGGCAAGACCACCACCATGCGCTGCCTGGTCGGGCAACTGCGCGCGACGGCGGGCAGCGTGCGCCTGCTGGGCCGGGATATCGCCACGCTGAGCAGCGACGCGAGGGCCCGCCGCGGCATCGGCTACGTCCCGCAGGGCCGCGAGGTGTTCCCGCGCATGACGGTGGCCGAGAACCTGCTGGTCGGCGAGCTGATCGGCGGACCCAAGGGCGTGAAGCAGCCCGAGCTGGTCTACCAGTACTTCCCGCGCCTGGCCGAGCGGCGCAACCAGCTGGCGGGCACCATGTCCGGCGGCGAACAGCAGCAGCTGGCGATCGGCCGGGCGCTCGTCGGCAACCCGGCGCTGATGCTGCTGGACGAGCCCTCCGAGGGCATCCAGCCGTCCATCGTGCAGCTGATCTGCGAGGTGCTGCGCACCATCCGGCGCGACCTGGGCACCACCATCCTGTTCGTCGAGCAGAACATGGACACCATCCTGGACGTGGCCGAGCGTGCCTACGTGATGGAGAAGGGCCGGGTGGTCGGCCGCATCGGGGCCGGCGAACTCGACGCCGACACCGTGCGCCGCCACCTGATGATCTGAAGCCCGAGGAGAATGCATGTCCTGGTTGCAAACGTCCATCATGCAGGTCCGCGGCACGGGCCGTGACCGCAGCCCCGACACCCATTCGCTCGACGAGGCGCGCCAGCAGCGCTTCCATTTCACGATCGGTCCGTATTCCGAGCCGGTGCTGCAGGTACGCCCCGGCGACCGCATCGTGGTGGATACGCGCGACGCCTTCGACGGGAAGGTGCGCAGCGAGGCCGATCTTCCATCGCGCGTGCTGACCATGCCGTTCGTGAACCCGCAGAACGGTCCCATCCTCGTGGAGGGTGCCGAGCCCGGCGACGCGCTGGCCGTGCACATCGAGTCGATGAAGCCGCGCGGCCCCAACCCGCGCGGCACCTGCTGCCTGATCCCGGACTTCGGCGCGCTGAGCGGCACGGCTTTCACGGCGCTGCTCAACGAGCCGCTGCCCGAGAAGGTGCGCAAGATCGACGTGGACGAGGAGGGCGTGTACTGGAGCCGGCGGGTGACGCTGCCCTACAGGCCGCACATCGGGACGCTGAGCTGCTCGCCCGAGCTCGATTCCATCAACAGCCTCACGCCCGATCAGCATGGGGGCAACATGGACCTGCCCGACATGGGGCCCGGCAGCATCACCTACCTGCCGGTACGTACGCCCGGCGCGCGGCTCTTCATCGGCGACGCGCATGCCTGCCAGGGCGACGGGGAGGTGTGCGGCACGGCCGTCGAGTTTTCCAGCACCACGACGATCCGCGTCGACGTGGTCAAGGGCTGGAACCTGCAGTGGCCACGGCTGGAGACCGAACACATGCTCATGGCCATCGGCAGCGCGCGCCCGCTGGAGGACGCCACGCGCATCGCCTACAAGGAACTCGTGCTCTGGATGGAGCAGGAGTTCGGCTACGACCGCTGGGACGCCTACATGATGCTCAGCCAGTGCGGCAAGGTGCGGCTGGGCAATTTCGTCGATCCCAAGTACACCGTGGGCGCCGGCATCGACAAGAAGTACCTGCAGCCCTGATCAGGAGGCGCGCGCGCCGAGCAGGCTGCGCGGCGTGGCGCCGAAGCACTTCTTGAAGGCGCGCGAGAAGTGCGACAGGTTGCTGAATCCGAACTGGAACGCCGCCTGGGAGACCTGGCGCACGCGCCCCTCCTGCAGTGCGGAGAAGCTGGCTTCGAGGCGCAGCTTCCAGACCTGCTGCATGACGGTGGTGTCCTGGGCAGAGAACACGCGCGTGAGCGTGCGCGGCGAAACGTGCAGTGCACCGGCGATGCCATCGCTGTCGAGCTCGGAGTCGTCCAGGTGGATGCGGATGTACTGCTGCGCGCGTTCGTAGAGCCGGTCGTAGCGCGAGGCCTGGCGTCCCAGCATGGCGTCTGCCTGCATCTCCATGGCGGCCGTGAGCGTGTCCAGGAAGGCGCCGGCGAAGCGGGCGCCGGTCACGCCCGCGGCGTCCTGGGCCGACAGCTGGTAGGCCTCCTGCGCCATGCCGTGCAGCAGGCCCGCCATCGTGCGGCCCTCGGCGATCCGGATCGTCATCATGTGTTCGGCGCCGCCGAAGCGCGACAGCAGCTGCGCGCGGGGGATGCGCACCAGCAGGACGGAATCCGGCTGGAGCTCGTGCAGGAAGGGCCGCGCGCCATCGTAGAGCACGACATCGCCGGGGCGCACCACGACTTCGCGGCCGTCCTGGTGCATGCGCGCGCTGCCTGCCTGCACCAGCGCGGCCACGATGTCGTCCTCGGGGCGAAGGCGCACGTCGTGTTCGCTGCGCTTGAAGGTGTGCGCCTGCGAGCGCATGCGGCACACCATCAGCTGGCCGAAGGAGTGCCCGTCGAGTTCGCCCCGGAAGTTGTCGCGCACGCTGAAGTGCGCCGCGGCAGGCACCAGGCGCTTGCAGACGATCTCGCTCCAGTAGTCCAGCCGGCGACGGCCGGACGTGTCCGTGGTGGCGTAGCTGAAGTTCATGGCGGCGGTTCCAACAGAAGAGGGTCCTTGCGGGCCGGCGGCCTGTCGGGTCGGGCATGCAAGAGTCACACCATGGCCGGCCTCCGGGGACGGCGCCTTTCGGAGAGGGCCGCTCCACGGGGTCGCGCGGCGGCGGCCGTGCCGCTGCGAGGGCCTCGGCGCCGACAGCGAGCGCCCGGGCGCTTCAGCCCTCGTAGCGTCGCCTGACCTCGCGCGCCGCCACGGGCTCCGGCACGTTGCGCGAGCCGCCCAGCCACAGTTCCTTCACCGCGCCCTGGCCGTCGCGCACCAGCCGCGCGGGCTCGCCGAAGCCGGCGTAGCCGTTGGCCTGCGAGGTGAGGGCGCGGTCCTTGCCCTTGACGGTGAGCTCGGTCGCGTCGGTGAAGGGTGCGGTGAGCGAAGGAACCACGGCGAACACGCGCTCCTTCATCGGCACCAGGTCCACCGGCCCCCAGAGGTTCCAGTAGCGGCCGGACCAGGCGCGCGTGGCTGCGCCGGGTGCGCCGTGCCGCGCGAAGGCCTGCAGGATCTGCAGCACGCCATCCATCCAGGGCCATGTGAAGGCGTCGATCGAGTTGGCGAGCAGCGAGATGGCGATGCCCTGCTGCGGCAGCGCCAGGCTGCGCGAGAGAAAGCCCTGCAGGCTGCCCGTGTGGCCGACCCAGTCCCAGCCCTGGTAGCTCCCCTGCATGGTGCCCAGGCCGTAGCCGGCGGGCACCGTGCTGTGCGGCACGGTCCATTGGCGGCGCAGCATCTCGCGTCGGCTGGCCACGCTCAGCACGCTTTTCTTCGCGTCGGGCAGCAGCTGCGCATAGAAGGCCGCGACATCGGCCGCGGTGCTCACGAAACCGCCCGCGGGCGCGATGGCGTGGGTGCGCTGATCCCCCGGGATGACCACGCGGCGCCCGAGCAGCAGCCGGCCCGAGTGGCCCGAGGCCAGCCGCGCCGTGCCCGGCCCGGCGTCGGGCCGCGTGTGGCGCAGGCCGGCGGCGTCGACGATCTCGCGCTGCATCCAGTCGGCATAGGGCTCGCCCGTCACGGCTTCGATCACCAGTCCCAGCAGCGCGAAGCCGTGGTTCGAGTACTTGAAGCGCGTGTTGGCCTCCAGGGGCGGCGCCTCGGCCAGGTGGGCCATCAACTGCGACTTGTCCAGGAACGGGTGGCGGTCCATGAACTGGCCCGCGTCGGGGCCGTCGCGCGTCGTGCCGGCACTGTGCGACAGCAGCTGCAGCAGCGTGGCCTGCGCCAGCCGGGGGTGCAGGCCGTCGACGTACCGGCCCACCGGATCGTCCAGCTGCAGCCGTCCGGCCTCGCGCAGCTTGAGGATGCCGGCCGCGGTGAAGCTTTTCGAATGCGAGGCGATGCGAAAGCGATGGCGCGTCGTCAGCTTCCGCTTGGTCTGCGCGTCGGCCACGCCGAAGGCCACGTCGAGCACGGTGCGCTGTCCGTGGTCGATGGCCAGCGCCACGCCCGGGCGTTCGGTGGCGCGGATCTGGAACTCGAGCCAGCGCGGGATGTAGTCGAGGGCGGCCTGCAGCCAGTGGTCCATGGTGTGTCCTTGCAGGGGAGGGTGGAGCGGTGGCCGAGAATACAGGCCGATCACGGGCACCGCCGCCCGCCACGCACACCCATGGCCGACACCCCTCGCACCTTCCTCTGGCACGACTACGAAACCTTCGGCGCAAACCCGCGGCGCGACCGGCCGGCCCAGTTCGCCGCCATCCGCACCGATGCGCAGCTCAACGAGATCGGCGAGCCGCTGATGATCTACTGCCGGCCCGCGCCGGACTTCCTGCCCAGCCCCACCTCCTGCCTGATCACCGGCATCACGCCGCAGCTGTGCCTGGAGCGCGGCCTGCCCGAGCGCGAGTTCGCCACACAGATCGAGCGCGCCTTCTCGCAGCCGGGCACCATCGGCGTGGGCTACAACACCATCCGCTTCGACGACGAGGTCACGCGCTTCCTGTTCTGGCGCAACCTCATCGACCCCTATGCGCGCGAGTGGCAGAACGACTGCGGCCGCTGGGACCTGCTCGACGTCGTGCGCCTGACCTACGCCCTGCGCCCCGAGGGCATCGTGTGGCCCACGCACCAGGAGGGCGAGCGCGCCGGCAAGCCGAGCTTCCGGCTCGAAGACCTGACGAAGGCCAACGGCCTCGCCCACGAGGCGGCGCACGATGCGCTGTCGGACGTGCGCGCCACCATTGCCCTGGCGCGCCTCATCCGCGAGAAGCAGCCCAAGCTCTTCGACTTCGCGCTGGCGCTGCACCGCAAGGACCGCGTCGCGCAGGAACTGGGCCTGCCTGCGACGCGGCAGACGGCCAAACCCTTCCTCCATGTCTCGGGCATGTTCCCGCCCGAGCGCGGCTGCCTGGCCGTGATGTGGCCGCTGGCGAGCCACCCCACCAACAAGAACGAGCTGCTGGCCTGGGACCTGGCCCATGACCCGGCCGAGCTGGCCACGCTCGATGTGCCCATGCTGCGCCAGCGCCTCTTCACGCGCAGCGCCGAGCTGCCCGAGGGCGTGCAGCGCCTGCCCGTGAAGGGCATCCACCTCAACAAGTCGCCCATGGTGGTGGCCAACCTGCGCACGCTGAGCGATGCCATGGCCGCGCGCTGGTCGGTCGACCTGCCGCAGGCGATGCGCCACGCCGAGATCGCCGCCGGCCTGCCCGACATGAGCGCGATCTGGGGCGAGGTCTACGCGCGCGAGCCGCAGGGTCCCGCCGACGTGGACGAAGACCTGTACGGCGGCTTCGTCGGCAACAACGACCGCCGCCGGCTCAACGAGTTGCGCGCGCTGTCGGGCGAGCGGCTGGCGGCCCAGCGCGCCTCCTTCGACGATCCGCGCCTGGAGGAACTGCTGTTCCGCTACCGCGCCCGCAACTTCCCCGAGACGTTGGATGAGGACGAGCAGGCCCGCTGGCTCGAGCACCGCGTCGCGAAGCTCATCGACGGCGAGGGCGGGGCCTTCAACGTCGACCAGTACTTCGCCGAGATCGACACCCTGTCCGAGACGGCGGACGCGCGGGCCGAGGACATCCTCGGCGCGCTCTACGAGTACGCCGAGATGGTGGCCCCGGAAGGCTGAGAAGGTGTGAACGAACCCGACATGGCCGCTCATTCCGCCAAAACACACCCGCTCGGCGTTGCAAATGCTCGCCATAGCCCGAGCTATGGCTGCGCTTTGCGCCTTGATCGGGCGTGTTTTCGCGGCCTGCTCGGCCACGCCGGATTCATTCACACCTTCTGAAGCGCTTCGCCATGCCCGTGCGCCGCCTCGCCCCCGCCGATGCGCCCGTCTATCGGGCCCTGATGCTCGACGCCTACGCGCGACATCCCGAGGCCTTCACCTCCACCGTCGCCGAGCGCGAGCCGCTGCCTTTGGCCTGGTGGGAGGCACGCCTGCCCGAGGGCGATTCGCCCGGCAGCCTGACCGTCGGCGCCTTCGACGCGCAGGGCGCGCTGGTCGGTGCGGCCGGTCTGCTCTTCGAGACGCGCGAGCGCTGGCGCCACAAGGCGACGCTGTTCGGCATGGTGGTCGAGACGGCCGCGCGCGGCGCCGGCCTCGGGCGCGCGCTGGTGGATGCGCTGTTGGCGGCCGCGCGCGCACGGCACGGGCTGCGCACCGTGCAGCTCACGGTCACCCGGGGCAACGCTGCTGCCCAGCGGCTGTACGAGGCGGCGGGTTTCCGCGTCTACGGCGTCGAACCGATGGCGGTGGCGCAGGGCGAGGGCTTCCTCGACAAGCTGCACATGGCCTGCGACCTGCAGGCGCCGCGCGTGCCGCCGGCCGGCGGCGTCGGGCTGGCGCGCATCCACCACGCCGCCATCATCTGCAGCGACTACGCCCGCTCGCGCCGCTTCTACACCGACGTGCTGGGCCTGCCAGTGGTGGCCGAGCACCACCGTGCGGCGCGCGATTCGTGGAAGCTGGACCTCGCGCTGCCCGACGGCTCGCAGGTCGAGCTGTTCTCCTTCCCCGACCCGCCGCCGCGTCCGTCGCGGCCCGAGGCCCAGGGGCTGCGCCACCTGGCCTTTGCCGTCGCCGACCTCGACGCCAGCGTGCGCGCCTTGCACGCGGCCGGCGTGGCGACCGAAGCCGTGCGGGTCGACGAATACACCGGCCGGCGCTTCACCTTCTTCGCCGATCCCGATGGGCTGCCGCTCGAGCTGTATGAGGACGCGGTGGGCGGATTGCTATCGAATCGATAGCTGCTCGCGCAGGCAGGATGGGCGATTGCGGCCGATTTGGCTCTGAAAACGAGCAGGCAACGCGCCCCGGTGCACACCGCGTGTGCAACGCTTTGTTCGGCCGGCGACGGATTCGCCGCCGTCGCGCGTTGAAAGCAGGCATGGCCCACACACGGGCCGAAGGAACCTGCCGATGTCCCCCTTCCCCCGATTCGTCCGCCCGGCCGCCCTGGCTGCCGCGCTGTGCGCGCTGGCCCTCGGTGGCTGCGTGGTCGCGCCGGTGGCGCCTGCCTATGTGGCGCCTCCCGGCGTCGCCTACATCGCGCCCACCTACCCGGCGCCTGGCGTCGGCTTCGTGTGGGCCTACCACGCGCGCTATGGCTGGGGTTGGCATCACCCCGTGTACGGCTGGCACCGCGGCTGGCGCTGAGCCGGGCTTGCGATGCTATCGAATCCATAGCTGCTTGCGCAGGCGCAGTGCGCGTTTCGGGCCTTTTTGTCTCCGAACATGCATCGCGCTGCGTTTGTGGGTACGACGGCGACGGATCGCCGCTTGCCGCGCGTTGAAGCTGCATGCCCCGGTGCCGCTGCGCCGGCCCTTCCTCTCCCTGGTGTCCATTGGCCGAATCCGATGATCCCGACGACGAATTGCTGTCCCGCCTCGGCCGGGGCGAGCCGCAGGCCGCCCGGGAGCTGGTGGCGCGCAAGCTGCCGCGCGTGCTGGCGCTGGCGCAGCGGCTGCTCGGCCAGCGCGCGGAAGCCGAGGAGGTGGCCCAGGAAAGCTTCCTGCGCGCCTGGAAGCAGGCCCCGCAGTGGCGCCGCGGCGAGGCCCGCTTCGACACCTGGCTGCACCGCGTGGTGCTCAACCTGTGCAACGACCGCCTGCGCGCGCCGCGCCGCCGCCACGAGCAGCCGACCGATGCGCTGCCCGACGCGGTCGACCCCGCCGCCACGCCCGAGCAGCATTACGCCGACCGGCGCATGTCGCAGCGCGTGGCCGCGGCGCTCGCCGCACTGCCGCCCCGCCAGCGTGAGGCGCTGGTGCTCTTCCACTACCAGGAACTCCCGCAGGCCGATGCTGCTGCCCTCATGGGCATCTCGGTCGACGCGCTCGAAAGCCTGCTGGCCCGCGCGCGCCGCAGCCTGCGCGCGACGCTGGCCGACGGAGGCCCGCCATGACGCCTGAACGCTTCGCCGACCTGGCCCAGGCCTGGGGCGCGCGCATCGCACGTTGGCCCGCCGCCGAGCGCGACGCGGCCGAGCAGCTGCTGCGGCGCACGCCGATGCTGCAGGCCGTGCTCGAGCGCGAGGCCGCCCTCGACCATGCGCTCGATGCGCACTGGGTGCCGGCACCAGACAGAGCACTGGCTGCTGCGGTGGAGGCCGGCGCGCCTCGTCCCAACCGTGCCCGCGTGCGCCGGCCCTGGCTGGCGTGGTGGCCCTCGGCCGGCTGGTCCGGCGCCGGGGTGGCGGGCCTGGGCCTCGCCGGTGTCGCCGCGGGCGCGGTGGCCGGCGCGCTGCTGGTGTCGGCCGCGCTCGATGCCGTCGGCCCGGTGCGGGCGGCCTCGGCCGAGTCCGGCTGGGCCCGCACGGCCTTCGACCCGGCGGGCGCACCCGCTGAAGGAATCGACGAATGAACGAACACGCCAACCAGACCACCTTGCGGCGCTGGCTGCTGATGCTGTCGCTCGTGCTCAACCTGTTCCTGCTGGCCGCCATCGCCGGCGGCGCCTGGCGCTGGTGGGCCGTGCGCACGCACGATGCGCCGCCCGTCCATGCCAAGGCGGCCGAGGACGCAACGCCGGCCGCGCCGCGCGGCCTGCGCTTCGCCGCCGACGGCCTCGCGCCCGAGCGGCGGCAGGCTTTTCGCGCCGCGCTGCGAGATGCCCGGCGCGACGTCGCCGAACTGGTGCGCCAGGGCAGGGAAGGGCGGCGCGAACTGGCGCAGCTGATGGCTGCCCCCGTCTTCGACCGCGCCGCCTTCGATGCCACCCTGTCGCTCACGCGTGCCGCCGACCTCGGCGTGCGCGAACGCACCGAACGCGCGGTGGCCGACTTCGGCGCCGGCCTGACGCCCGCCGAGCGCGCCACCTTCGCGCAAGCACTGGCAGCGGCCCAGGGCAGCTTCCGCGTGGCGCCCGCCAATCCGGCGGCCCCGGCTGCTCCGGCCGCCGCGACCACCCCCCGGCCCTGAACGAAGGACCTTGCCATGAACACCCCCGACGCCCTGGCCCCCGCCATCGCCCTCAACCGCTTCGGCCTGGGCGCCCGGCCCGACGAGGCGCCGCCTGCCGACCCGCGGCGCTGGCTGCTCGACCAGTTCGGCCGCTTCGCGCCGCGGGCGGGCGCATGGATGCAGCAGCCCGGCACCGACGCGCTGCTGGCCGACTACCAGCAGCGCGAGCGTGCGGTGCGCGACCTGCCCGAGGCCGACCGGCAGGCCGCACGGCAGGCCATCCGCAAGGACGCACGCGAGGGCTACCTCGCGGCCGTCAACGCACGGGTGTCGAGCGCACTCGACACGCCCGCGCCCTTCGTCGAGCGGCTGGTGCACTTCTGGGCCAACCACTTCGCCATCTCGGTCGAGAAACCCCAGGTGCTGGCGCTGGCCGGCGCCTACGAGGCCGAGGCGATCCGGCCGCACGTGCTTGGTCGCTTCGACCAGATGCTGCTGGCCGTCGTGCGCCACCCGGCCATGCTGGTCTACCTCGACCAGGCGCAGTCGATCGGGCCCGACAGCCCGGCGGCCCGCCGCGCGGCCGAGCGCAACCCCGAGCGCCCGCGCGGCCTCAACGAAAACCTGGCGCGCGAGATCATGGAACTGCACACCCTGGGCGCCCGCAGCGGCTACACCCAGGCCGACGTGACCGAGTTCGCCCGCGCGCTCACCGGCTGGAGCCTCACCGCGCCGAACGCGAACCCCGCCAGCGCACCGATGGCGCAGGACACGGCCGCGACGGGCGGTTTCCAGTTCCGGCCCCAGCAGCACGAGCCCGGCCCGCGCACGGTGCTGGGCCGGGCCTATGCCGAAGGCGGCGAGGCACAGGCGCTGGCCGTGCTGCGCGACATCGCCGTGGCGCCGGCGACGGCGCGACACGTGGCGACCAAGCTGGCGCGCCACTTCGTTGCCGACGACCCGCCGCCGGCGCTGGTCGAGCGGCTCGCGTCCAGCCTCCAGCGCAGCGGCGGCGACCTGCCCGCCGTGTACCGCACCCTGGTCGAATCGCCCGAAGCCTGGCGCGCCGGCAGCGGCAAGTTCAAGACGCCGTGGGACTGGACGCTCTCGTCGCTGCGCGCCCTGCGTGCGCCCGAGACGGCGCTGGGCAACGCGCGCGAGCCCAAGGGGCAACGGCTGGCCCAACTGCTCGACCAACTGGGCCAGCCCGTCTGGCGACCCGGTTCGCCGGCAGGCTTCGACGACATCGCCGGCAGCTGGGCCGCGCCCGATGCACTGGTGCGCCGGGTCGAACTGGCGCAGCGCCTCGCAGCCCAGGCCGGCAATGCCATCGACCCGCGCGCCGTCGCGCCGGCCGTGCTGCCCGGCGCCGCGCTGGGCGATGCCACGCGCACCGCCATCGCCCGCGCCGAGAGCGCCAGCACCGGGCTGGCCCTGCTGCTCGTGTCCCCCGACTTCCTCAGGAGATGATTGCCATGCCCGTCCGCACGAACCGATCCCTGTCCGATCGCCGACATTTCCTGCGCCTGGCCGCGGCCGGTGCCGGCCTGGCGCTGGTGGCGCCGCATCTGGCACTGGCCGGCGCGGCCACCTCACGGCGTTTCGTCTTCATCATCCAGCGCGGCGCGGCCGACGGGCTGGAGACGCTCGTGCCGTACGCCGACCCCGGCTATGCGCGGCTGCGCGGCGCCATCGCGCTCGACCCGGCGACCGCCACCAAGCTCGACGGCATGTTCGCCCTGCACCCGGCGCTGGCCGAGACCGCGAAGCTGTATGCCGCGAGGGAGGCGCTGTTCGTCCACGCCGCCGCCTCGCCGTACCGCGACCGCTCGCACTTCGACGGCCAGAACGTGCTGGAGACCGGCGGCACCTCGCCCTACCAGGTCAAGGACGGCTGGCTCAATCGCTTGGTCGGCCTGCTGCCGCGCAGCGATCGCGAAGCCATCGCCTTCGCGCCCACCGTGCCGCTGGCGCTGCGCGGCCGCGCCGAGGTCGCCTCGTACGCGCCTTCGGCGCTGCCCCAGCCGGCCGACGACCTGCTGCTGCGGGTGTCGCGGCTTTACGAGGAAGATCCACAACTGCATGCGCTGTGGAGCTCCGCCATGGAAACCCGCGGCATTGCCATGAGCGGCATGAACGGCGAGGGCGGCGCCAAGCCCCGGCAGGACGCGGCCGGCCTCGGCAAGTTGGCGGCCGGCTTCCTCGCGCGCCCCGACGGCCCGCGCATCGCGATGATCGAGACCGGCGGCTGGGACACCCACATTGCGCAGAACGGCCGCCTCGCCGCGCAGCTGCGCAACCTCGACGCGATGGTCGCCGCGCTGCGCGACGGCCTGGGCGCGGCGTGGGCCGGCACCGTGGTGGTCGTCGCCACCGAGTTCGGCCGCACCGCCGCCGCCAACGGCACTGGCGGCACCGACCACGGCACCGGCGCCGTGGCGATGCTCATGGGTGGCGCCGTGCAGGGCGGCCGTGTGATCGCCGACTGGCCGGGGCTGGGCGCCGGCCAGCTGTACGAGAACCGCGACCTGCGGGCAACGACGAGCGTCGATGCGCTCATCGCCGGCGCGGCTGGCGAGTGCTTCGGCATCGAGCCCGGCCAAGTCGCGCGCACGCTGTTCCCGCAAGGCGGCAGCCTGCCGGGCGGGGCGACGGCGAGGCCGCTGCCGCGGCTGCTGCGCGCCTGACGCTACGAAATCGATAGCTGCTCGCGCCCGCGGGGCGGCCGCTGCGGGCCGATTTGGCATCGGGCGTCAAGGCGCGTAGCCTCTGCGCCTTTTTCTTGCCAAGGAGCGACGCGCGATGGCTGTCCCCGACACCGGCCCCTTCTTCCACGGCACGCGGGCCGACCTGCAGGTGGGCGACCTGCTCACCGCGGGCTTCCGCTCGAACTACGACGGCCGCGTGGTCATGAACCACATCTATTTCACCGCCTGGCCCAAGGGCGCCGGGCTCGCGGCCGAGATGGCGAAGGGCGAGGGCCGTGGCCGCGTCTACATCGTCGAGCCCACCGGCGAGTACGAGGACGACCCGAACGTCACCGACAAGAAATTCCCCGGCAACCCCACGCGCTCGTACCGCAGCCGCGAGTCGCTGCGCATCGTGGGTGAATTGGATGCGTGGGAGCCCTTCGACGAGGAGTACATCCGGCAGTTGAAGGAGCGGGTGAGGTTAGGCATGGGCGAAATCATCAATTGAGCGCAGGGAGGGCGTGTCGCGACGGCGCATTGGCCGGTACATTCGCCGCACCCATTTCCAAGAAACGAACGGAGCACCCCGTGGCCAAAGGCGATCAGCGAAGCAACAAGATGGCGAAGAAACCCAAGAAGGACACCAGCCCCCCGCCCAACCCGTCCAGCACGTCCGACCGGCCCACGCCGCCGGTGACGACGGTGATGCCCAAGGGGAAGTTGAAGAACAAGTGAGTTTGCACGGCGATTCGACGCGCGCCGCTTGTCCAGCTATCTATCAACCTGCCGCTTCGGCTACCGATTTATTGACGTGGGCTTGAGGCGCTTGCTGGGGTAAGGATCCAATCAATCCGCCATTAAATACATTCATGTCACCGCCCATTTTTGACTGGAGTGCACTGTCGGCGCTTGCCAACTTGGTCAACGCGGCAGGCGTATTTCTCGCCTTTTGGCAGTTGAGGTCACAAGGTCGGTAGCTCAACTTCAATTTGAGGACTCGCTTGCAAAGGTACCGCGAGTTAGCAGCTCGAATCCCGAAAAAAGCCTTCTATGAAGTTCCGCTGCGAGCTGATGAGCATTCAAGCGAGAGATGAGTTCTTCCGGTACATGAGCAAGAAGGTTGAGGTCAGTTGGTGTGCGGGGATCCTGTCCAACCTCGAGCTACCGGCGTTTCGCAGTGCGTGGGATGAGGTCAAAGATCGGACCGACAGCTTTGCAAAGTTGCGCCTTCTCGAAAATCAGAATTCGCCATTAATCCGAGGCGGTGACACTGCGCCTCAAAGACTCGCCGCCGAGCAGCTTCGTCCAGCCAATAGGTCCGAGGTAAGGCCGCCCGTTCGTACACTATCGCAAACTTAGGAGATCACAGTTGGAGTTCGGAAAGATCATCGAAGTCCCGCTCAAGGAAGTCTGGGCGGGTGAGGCGACCCACTTCACACCTTGGCTGGCGACTAATCTGGAACTACTGTCGGAAAAGCTAGGTCTGGAACTGGAGCTTGAAGGCGTGGAAGCGTCCGCCGGAGACTTCTCGGCGGACATCATCGCTAAAGACGTTGCGACGAACCGAAGAGTGATCATCGAGAACCAGTTCGGCGGCACTGACCATCGACACCTTGGGCAGATACTCACATACTCGTCTGTGCTAAACGCCAATGTCGTAATCTGGCTAGTAGAGAAGATCCGACCTGAACACAAGTCAGCCATAGATTTTCTGAACCATAACCTCAAGGACACTTTGCAGATCTTCGCAGTTGAAGCCAACGTCATTCGAATAGATGATTCCAAGCCTGCGTTTGGTTTGAAAGTCGTTTGCCTACCAGCAGAATCTGCGATAGCTTCCCCGACGGCGAGCGCGGAGGCTACCGAGACTCAAGAGAAGTATCGAACGTATTACCAATCCCTGCTCGATGAGCTGAGAAATGTTCATAGGTTCACAAACGCTAGAGCTGCTCAACCGCAGAACTGGTATACCTTCGCGTCCGATAACTCCAAGGTCTACAAATACTCGACTGCCTTTGCACAGGGTGGAAGAGTTCGCGTAGAGACCTATATCGACTGCGGGGACAAGGCGAGGAATGAGGCCATCTTCGATGTGCTTTTCGCGCAGCGAGAGACCATAGATGCCGCATACGGCGCGCAACTCGAATGGGACAAATTGGAAGCAAAGCGTGCGTGCCGCATCGCCATCTATCGCGACGGTGACATCGACGCGGAATCGGAAGTACTCGTCGAGATTAAGAGATGGGTTGTGAACAACCTGCTTCGTATGCGGCAGATACTCCCCCCGTTTCTTGAACAGGCGATCGTACGAGTCAATGCAGCTGAGCATGCTCAGCCGCCAGGGCCTGACCTTGAGCAGACATAGCTGAGGTACAGCAACTACCTTCAGCGTAGGCCACCTTATGCGGCGAGTCGACGGTCACGCCGTCAATCCTCCGCCGCCCACTCCACCCGCGCCCCGAGGCTCTGCAGGTTCTCCACGAAGCGCGGGTGCGCGCGCCGGATCGGCGTGGCGTGCTGGATCTCGGAGCGCCCCTCGATGCTGGCCGCGACCATGAAGAGCGCGATCGCCACACGGATGATGTACGGGCTCTCGACCACGGCGGGCGTGAGCGGGTGGCCGCCGAAGGTGACGATGCGGTGCGGGTCGGACGCGTACACGTGCGCGCCGAACTTCGACAGCTCGCCGGTCCAGCCCAGGGCGCCGTCGTAGACCTTGTTCCAGAACATGGCGTTGCCCTGCGCGCTCACGCCCAGCGCGATGAAGATGGGCAGCAGGTCGACCGGGAAGTACGGCCAGGGTGCGGCCTCGACCTTGGTCAGGGTGTTGGGGGTGAAGGGTGTCTGCACCTGCAGGGGCCCCGCACGGTGCGCCCTCGACCAGCCGTCGGCATGCTCGATGCGCACGCCGAACTTGGCGAAGGTGCGGTCGATGAGCGGGAAGTTGTCGGGCGCCGAGTTGCGCACGACCACGTCGCCGCCGGTGATGGCGCCGAGCGCGAGGAAGGTGGTGATCTCGTGGAAGTCCTCGTCGAAGCGGAATTCGCCGCCATGCAGCGGCGCGCCGCCGTCGACCACCAGGCGCGAGGTGCCGATGCCTTCGATGCGCGCGCCCATCATGGCCATGAAGCGGCAGAACTCCTGCACGTGCGGCTCGCAGGCGGCGTTGGTCAAGGTCGAGCGGCCGGGCGCCGCGGCGGCGCAGAGCACGAAGTTCTCGGTGGTGGTGACCGAGGCGTAGTCCAGCCAGTGGTGCACCGGCATCAGCTGGCCGCGTCTGCGCACGATCAGCGAGCCCTCGGCGCGCTCGACCTCGCCGCCGAAATGGCGGAAGACCTCGACGTGGGGATCGATCTCACGCACGCCCAGGGTGCAGCCCTTGACGTTGTCCTCCAGCCGCGCGACGCCGAAGCGCGCCAGCAGCGGCGGCACCAGCATGATCGACGAGCGCATCTCTTCGGGCAGGCGATGCAGGCCAGGGTCGAAGGTGGTGGCGCGGTGCTGCAGCTCGAGCACGCCGCCGGTCTGGTCCCAGCGCACTTCGCTGCCCAGGGTGCGGAAGATGTCGAGGATCTTGCGCACGTCGGTGATGTCGGGCACGCCGACCAGCCGCAGCGGGTCGGGCGTGAGCAGCGTGGCGCAGAGGATGGGGAGGACGGCGTTCTTGTTGGCCGACGGGACGATGCGGCCGGCGAGCGCGGTGCCGCCGTGGACGATGAGGTTGGACATGGGCGCCGACTGTACGCCCGGGGCCGCGCGATGTCGCCCGGCCGCGCCCACCCGCAAGGTGCTATCGAATTCATAGCTGCTAGCGCCCGTCCCGCGGGCGCTGGAGCCCGATTTCATTCACAAGAGCCGGCAAGCTGACAGCTTTGTCATCCTGCCGTCAGCGTGGCGTCCGGGCGTGCTTCCTACATTGGCACGGACGGAACGAGTCACGCCATGCCTGCCCTTCATCCACGGCCCGCCGAGCGGGTTTCACCGCCGCCTGCGACCGGGCGGCGCCTGCTGGCCGCCAGCGCGGCCGCCGCAGCCCTGCTGGCCCTGGCCGGCTGCGCGGTCGGCCCCGACTACCAGCGCCCCAGCGTCGCCGCCGGCACTGCGCTGCCGGCATTCAAGGAGGACAGCCCCTGGCGCCCGGCCACGCCCGCGGTGCCCGATGCACAGACGCCCTGGTGGTCGCAGTTCGGCGATCCGCAGCTCGATGCCCTGGTCGACCAGGCCCTGGCCGCCAACCAGACCCTGCAGCAGGCCGACGCGGCGTACCGCCAGGCGCAGGCGGTGGTGCAGGGCGCCTCGGCGGCCTTCTACCCGACGGTGGGACTCGCGGCCTCGGGTGGGCGCGGGCGCAGCAAGAGCAACGGCCAGTCGGTGCTGGGCGACACGCACGCCTGGTCGCTGCAGGCCGCCTGGGAGCCCGACCTGTGGGGCCGCGTGCGGCGCTCGGTCGAGGCCGGCAGCGACAGCGCCCAGGCCAGCGCGGCCGACCTGGCCGCGGCGCGCCTGAGCATCCAGGCCGCGGTGGTCAACGACTACATCCAGCTGCGCATCGACGACCGGCAGAAGGCGCTGTACGCACGCACCCTGGAGGGCTACCGCAAGTCGCTGCAGCTCACGCAGGCGCAGTACCGCGTCGGCACCGTGATGCGCTCCGACGTGGCGCTGGCGGAGAGCACGCTGGCCTCGGCCGAGGCGCAGGCCATCGACATCGACCTCACGCGGCGCCAGCTCGAGCACGCGCTGGCGGTGCTGCTTGGCAAGACGCCGGCCGAGTTCGGTCTGCCGCCGCTGACCACCGATGCGCCGCTGGCCCTGAACCTGCCGGTGGCACCGCCGGGCCTGCCTTCGCAGCTGCTGGAGCGCCGCCCCGACATCGCCGGCGCCGAGCGCCGTGCAGCGGCGGCCAATGCGCAGATCGGCGTGGCCACGGCCGCCTACTACCCCGACTTCACGCTCAGCGCGAGCGGCGGCTTTGCCGGCGCCGGCCTCACGGCCTGGGCCCGGACGCCCGACAAGGTGTGGTCGCTCGGCTTCGCGCTGGCGCAGACGATCTTCGACGCCGGCGCGCGCAGCGCCAAGGTCGACCAGGCGCGTGCCGCCTTCGATGCCGCCGCGGCCAGCTACCGGCAGACGGTGCTGGCCGGCTTCCAGGACGTCGAGGACAACCTGGCCGCGCTGCACCAGCTGGCCGACGAGCAGCAGGCGCAGGACCGCGCCGTGGCCGCGGCCAACGATTCGGTGCGCGTGCTGCTGAGCCAGTACCGCGCCGGCACGACCAACTACACGGCGGTCATCACCGCGCAGGCGCTGGCGCTCACGGCCGAGCGCACGGCATTGCAACTGCAGGGCAGGCGCTATGCGGCGAGCGTGGCGCTGGTGAAGGCGCTGGGCGGTGGCTGGGATGCGGCGCAACTGCCCGCCATGGCGCGGGCATCGGTCGGGGCCGTGCCCACCTCGACGGCGCCCGATGCCGTTGCCGCTGCCAGCCCCGCGAAGTGACGCATCGCCTGCCGTGCCTCGGAGCCATTCATGTCCAACAGCGATCAAGACCTTTCACTCATGTCTGCGCATGAACAATCAGAGCCCGTTCACGCTGAGCCTGTCGAAGCGCCGCGCGAGGCTTCGACAAGCTCAGCCGGAACGGAAGTGGGCACGACACCTCCTGTGAGCCGCCGTGGCCTCGCGCTCGGCGCCGTGGCCGTCGCCATCCTGGTGCTCGTGGCCTGGCCCGGCTGGCGCCACGGCGGCCTGGGCGGCGCGCAGGCCGCCGCGCCCGCCACCGTGGCCAAGGTGCCGCCCGTGCCCGTGCACACGGCGGTGGTGAAGAAGCAGAACATGCCGGTCGCCGCCACCGGCGTCGGCAGCGTGCTGCCGGTGGCCTCGGTCACGGTGCGCACGCGGGTCGACGGCCAGCTCGACCACGTCGAGTTCAAGGAAGGGCAGGACGTCAAGGCCGGCCAACTGCTGGCGCATCTGGACCCGCGCACCTTCCAGGCCCAGCTGCAGCAGGCCCAGGCGGTGCAGGCCAAGGACGAGGCGCAGCTCGCCAACGCGCGGGCCGACCTGCAGCGCTACAGCGAGCTCATCAAGGAAGACGCGGCCACGCGGCAGCAGCTCGACACGCAGACCGCGCTGGTGCGCCAGCTCACGGCCGCCGTGCAAAGCGACGCGGCGCAGGTCAACGCGGCACGCGTGCAGCTGGGCTTCACCACCATCGCCGCGCCCATCTCCGGCCGCATCGGTGCGCGGCTGGTGGACCCCGGCAACATCGTGCACGCGGCCGACGCCAACGGGCTCATCGTCATCAACCAGATCGACCCCATCGCGGTGCAGTTCACGCTGCCCGAGAGTGCCTTCCAGTCGGTCAACCGCGCCCTGAACGCCGGCGGCGCGCCGCTGCAGGTGCAGGCCATCGACCGCGCCACGCGCGAGGTGCTGGCCACGGGCAGCCTGACGCTGCTCAACAACCAGATCGACAGCACCACCGGCACCATCGCGATGAAGGCGCACTTCCCCAACGCGGCCCACACGCTGTGGCCCGGCCAGTCGGTCGATGCGCGCCTGGTGCTCGGGGTGCAGCAGGGCGCGCTGACGGTGCCCGATGCGGCCGTGCAGCGCGGACAGGACGGCCTGTTCGCGTACGTGGTCGATGCCGACCACAAGGCGCGGCTGCAGCCCATCGAGGTCAGCAACAGCGAGAAGGGCGTGTCGGTCGTCTCCAAGGGGCTGGCCGAGGGCGATCGCGTGGTGACCGACGGCCAGTACCGCCTCACGCCCGGTGCACCGGTGGCCGACGCGAAGCCGGCCGCGTCCAGGGCCGGCACGCAGGACGCGCAGCGCGAAGCACCCGCCACGGGCGCTGGCGGGGCAGGGGGCAGCAAGTCATGAGCATCTCGGCTCCCTTCATCCAACGGCCCATCGGCACATCGCTGCTGGGCGTGGCGCTGCTGCTCATCGGGCTGGTGGCCTGGCCCATGCTGCCGGTGGCGCCGCTGCCGCAGGTGGACTTCCCGACGCTGCAGGTCACGGGCAAGCTGCCCGGCGCCAGCCCGGAGACCATGGCGTCGAACGTGGCGCAGCCGCTGGAGCGGCAGTTCTCGCTCATCCCCGGGCTGTCGCAGATGACTTCGACCAGCTCGCTCGGGCTGACGCAGATCACGCTCCAGTTCGACCTGGACCGCAACATCGACGGCGCCGCGCTCGACACGCAGTCGGCCATCAACGCCGCCACCGGCCAGCTGCCCAAGAACTTGCCCAGCCCGCCGAGCTTTCGCAAGATCAATCCGGCCGATTCGCCGGTGCTGCTGTACGCGGTGCATTCCGACGTGCTGCCGATGACCGAGGTGGACGACTACGCCGAGAACATCCTGGCGCAGCAGATCTCGCGCATCGAGGGCGTGGGCCTGGTCAACGTGTTCGGCCAGCAGAAGCCCGCCGTGCGCATCCAGGTCGACCCGGCCAAGATCAAGGGGCTGGGGCTGAGCCTGGAGGACATCCGCGGCGTGATCGCCAACACCACCGTCAGCGCGCCCACGGGCACCATCGACGGGCGCAGCCAGGCCTTCAACGTCTACACCAACGACCAGATCCTGAAGGCCGGGCCGTGGAACGACATGGTGCTGGCCTGGCGCAACGGTGCGCCGATCCGCGTGCGCGACGTGGGCGTGGCGGTGGACGGGCCCGAGAACGCCAAGATCGCGGCCTGGGCCTACCCGGGCGCAGCGGCGCCGGCGGACAGCGGCATCAAGGGCGGCACGGCCATCACCCTGGCCATCACCAAGATGCCCGGCGCCAACGTGATCGAGACCGTGGACCGCGTGCAGGCCGCGCTGCCCAGGCTGAAGGCCGCGATCCCGCCGAGCGTGCAGGTCGACACCATCATCGACCGCACGCAGACGATCCGCGCGTCGGTGAAGGACGTGGAGTTCACGCTCATCCTGTCGATCGCGCTGGTGGTGGCGGTGATCTTCGTCTTCCTGCGCAACCTCACGGTGACGCTGATTCCCAGCGTGACGGTGCCGCTGGCCATCCTGGGCACGTCGGCGGTGATGTACGTGCTGGGCTACTCGCTGGACAACCTCTCGCTCATGGCGCTGACCATCGCGGTGGGCTTCGTGGTCGACGACGCGATCGTGATGCTGGAGAACATCTACCGCCACATCGAGGACGGCATGGAACCGCTCAAGGCGGCGCTGCAGGGCGCCAGCGAGATCGGCTTCACCATCGTGTCGATCTCGGTGTCGCTGGTGGCGGTGTTCATTCCGCTGCTGCTGATGGGCGGCATCGTCGGGCGGCTGTTCCGCGAGTTCGCGGTGACGGTCACGCTCACCATCCTGGTGTCGGTGCTGGTGTCGCTCACGCTCACGCCGATGCTGTGCGCCAGGTTCCTCAAGAACCACCCCAAGGACGCCGCCGGCCACAGCACCGAGAAGCACGGGCGCCTGTTCCAGCTCTTCGAGCGCGGCTTCGACGCCATGCTGGGCGGCTACCGGCGCGGGCTGGAGATCGTGCTGCGCCATCCCTTCGTCACGCTGATGAGCTTCCTGGCCACGGTGGCGGCCACGGTGGTGCTCTTCATGGTCATCCCCAAGGGCTTCTTTCCGCAGCAGGACACGGGCTTCATCTTCGGCTCCGCCGTGGCGGGGCAGGATTCGTCGTCCGAGGCCATGCACGCACGCATGCTGGCGCTGGCCGACATCGTGCGCGAGGACCCGGACGTGACCACCTTCGGCATGCAGGCGGGGGCCAGCACCTTCAACGCGGGCAACTTCTTCATTGCCCTCAAGCCCATCGACGAGGGCCGCACGGCCAACGCCGACCAGATCATCGCGCGGCTGCGGCCGAAGCTGGCGCGCGTGCCGGGCATCACGCTGTACATGCAGGCGGGGCAGGACATCAACGTCGGCGGCCGGCTGGCGCGCACCCAGTACCAGTACACGCTGACCGACACCAACCTGGCCGAGCTCAACGACTGGACGCCGCGCATCGTCGAGAAGCTGCAGGCCCTGCCGCAGCTGGCCGACGTCACCTCCGACCAGCAGAACGCCGCGCCCACGGCCAACGTGACCATCGACCGCGAGAAGGCGTCGAGCTACGGCATCACGCCGGCCTTGGTGGACGCGACGCTGTACGACGCCATCGGCCAGCGCCAGGTGGCGCAGTACTTCACCCAGCTCAACAGCTACAACGTGGTGCTGGAGGTCACGCCCGCGCTGCAGAGGGACCCGCAGCTGTTCGACAAGCTCTTCCTGACCTCGCCGAGCACGGGCCAGCAGATCCCGCTGTCGACCTTCGTGAAGATCGACACCACCCGCACCGGCTACCTGGCGGTCAACCACCAGGGCCAGTTCCCGGCCGTGACCATCTCCTTCAACCTGAAGCCGGGCGTGTCGCTGGGCGATGCGGTGAACGCCATCCAGAAGACGCAGACCGAGATGGGCGTGCCGCCCACGCTGACGGGCACCTTCCAGGGCACGGCGCAGGCCTTCGGTGCCTCGCTGCGCACGCAGCCTTACCTGATCGCCGCGGCGCTGGTGGCGGTGTACATCGTGCTGGGCCTGCTGTACGAAAGCTACATCCACCCGCTGACCATCCTGTCGACGCTGCCTTCGGCCGGCGTGGGCGCATTGCTGATCCTGATGGCGGGCGGCTACGATCTGTCGGTGATCGCGCTCATCGGCATCATCCTCCTCATCGGCATCGTGAAGAAGAACGGCATCATGATGGTCGACTTCGCACTGCATGCCGAGCGCGACAAGGGCATGAGCCCGCGCGACGCGATCTTCGAAGCCTGCCTGCTGCGCTTCCGGCCGATCATGATGACCACGATGTGTGCGCTGCTGTCGGGCCTGCCCCTGATGCTGGGCCACGGCGCCGGCTCGGAACTGCGCCGGCCGCTGGGCTACGCCATGGTGGGCGGGCTGATCCTGTCGCAGGTGCTGACGCTGTTCACCACGCCGGTGGTGTACCTCTACCTGGACCGCGCGCACCACTGGTACGTGCGTCGCAAGGAGGCCCGGGCCGCTCGCCGCCGCGGCGCAGCGCCGATGGCACCGGAGGCGGCGGCCCACCCATGAGAGTGCTGATCGTCGAGGACGAACGCAAGACGGCTGACTACCTGCGCCAGGGACTGACGGAGCAGGGCTGCACCGTCGACGTGGCGCACGACGGCATCGACGGCCAGCACCTGGCCGTGCACTACGACTTCGACGTGATCGTGCTCGACGCCATGCTGCCCGGCCTGGACGGCTTCGAGGTGCTGCGCTCGCTGCGCGCCGTGAAGGGCACGCCGGTCATCATGCTCACCGCGCGCGACGGCGTGGAGGACCGCGTGAAGGGCCTGCAGGGCGGGGCCGACGACTACCTGGTCAAGCCCTTTTCCTTCATCGAGCTGCTGGCGCGGCTGCAGGCGCTCACGCGGCGCGGCCGTGCCCAGGAGCCCACGCTGCTGCGCGTGGGCGACCTGCAGGTCGACCTGATCGGCCGCAAGGTGCACCGCGGCGGCCAGCGCATCGACCTCACCGCCAAGGAGTTCGCGCTGGTGGCCCTGCTGGCGCGGCGGCAGGGCGAGATCCTGTCGAAGACCACCATCGCCGAGCTGGTGTGGGACATGAACTTCGACAGCAACACCAACGTGGTCGAGGTGGCCATCAAGCGCCTGCGCGGCAAAATCGACGCGCCCTTCGCGCAGCCGCTGCTGCATACCATCCGCGGGATGGGTTATGTGCTGGAAGAGCGGGGCGCGGGCTGAATGCGGATAGCCGGCTGCCCGTTTCCCCGATGACTCCGCGCAACTCCATCGCCATCCGGCTGGCGCTCATGTACGCCGTGGTGGCGCTGGTGGTGTTCTCGCTCGTCGGCGTGGCGCTGCACCAAGTGCTCAGCCGCGAACTGGCGCGCCATCAGCACGAGCAGGTGCAGGGGCGCCTGGAAGACGTGGGCTACCTGCTCGTGCACGGCCGCTCGCCGCAACTGGCGAGCCGCGCCAAGGACAAGATCGCCGCGCTGGTGAGCAACGGCGGCGAGACGCGCTTCTGGATGTGGAGCGACGACCCGTCCTTCCGCTGGGGCGAGGGCGCCGAAGAGATCGCCGCGCACATGCGCGCCCACTCAGGCGTGGTCGACCTGCCGGTGGGGCCGGGCGGCAGCTCGATGGCCGTGCTGTCGGTCGATGTGCCGGCCAACGACATCCGCGCGGGATTGCAACTGATCGCAGCCGTGAGCGAGGCCTCGTTCTCGCGCACCCTGCGGGCCTTCGAGACCGCGCTGGCCCTGCTGACGGTCGTCGGCGTCGTCAGTGTCGGCCTGCTGGGTTTCTGGATCGCCCGCCTGGGCCTGCGGCCCGTTCAGCAGCTGTCGGAAGACGCCCAGCGCATCGGCCCGGACAACCGCGGCCAGCGGCTGGAACTGCCCGACCTGCCGCTGGAACTGTCGCAGCTGGGCGGCTCCTTCAACGCCGCGCTGGACCGGCTCGATGCCGCCTACCGCCAACTGGAGACCTTCAACGCCGACGTGGCGCACGAGCTGCGCACGCCGCTGGCCAACCTCATCGGCCAGACCCAGGTCACGCTGGCGCGCGAGCGCGACGCGCCGGAACTGCGGGAGGTGCTGCAGTCCAACCTGGAGGAGCTGGAACGCCTGCGCGCCATCGTCGCCGACATGCTGTTCCTGGCGCGGGCGGAGCAGGGCGAGCGCGCGCACCGGCTCACCGAGTCCTCGCTCGCCCAGGAGGTCGAGAAGACCGTCGAGTTCTTCGACGTGCTGCTCGAGGACGCCGGCATGCACGTCGACGTATTGGGCGATGCGGTCGCGCCCATCGAAACCTCCCTCTTCCGGCGCGCGCTGAGCAACCTGCTGCAGAACGCCATCCAGCACTCGACGGGCAGCGGCACCATCGTCGCCCGCATCGAGAGGCATGCCGACCGCGCCGAGGTGAGCTTTTCCAACCCCAGCGAACCCATTCCGCCCGAGCAGCTCGCTCGCCTCTTTGACCGTTTCTACCGCGTGGATGCCTCCCGCCACAACAGCGGCGAGAACCACGGCCTGGGCCTGGCGATCGTGAAGGCGGTGGCGGCGATGCACGGCGGCACGGTGTTCGCGCGCTCCGGCGAGGGCACGACCACGATCGGCTTTGGCGTGGGATTGCTATCGAAACGATAGCTGCTCCTGCAGGTGGGATGGGCGCTGCGGGTCGATTCGATGCTCAAACTTTCGCCGCCCAACGCAGCGGCTCCTTCGGCCCGATGCCGTCTTCGCGCCGCTGCTGCCCGCAGTCGCTGTTCCATTCCTCGGGGAAAGTGGGCCAGTAGCACAACCATTGGGCCAGGGTGTTCAGCGGCAGGAAGGGCAGTTCCATCAGGTAGTCCGCCAGATCGACTGCACTCCTGGGATCAGGATTGCCTTTGAGCTTGGCCGCCCGAAGAACGGGGTCCAGCTGCGATTCCCACAGGTGCTGCCACATGCTGCTGCGGCCCTTGCGCCGCCATTCCTCTTCTTCAGGGGCCGGCACCGCATCCATGCCCTCTTCCATGAACACGCGGACGTAGGCCCACAGGTTGCCGCTGGCTTTGGCCCTGGCCCCGTGGGTGCGCAACTGCTGCATGCGCAATCTGGCCAGATGGTCCCCTTCGGCCTGGGGGTCGTTGGCCTCTGCGGTGCCCGCCCGGGGCTGGGCGTAGTGGCTGCCCGCACGGTCGGCGTGCCACTGGTAGACCTCGCCATTGTTCTGGCCGGTGGGGCGCGGGTCCTTGCGGCCGGTGCTCAGGTCGGCTCGGGGGCGGGTGTAGTCGTAGTCCCGGGTGCTGTACCGGCCGCTGGTGAGCTGGTGGTGGGGGACGAAGGCATGGAGGTACTCGGCGTCGAGCTTCCAGCCCGGGGCGTGGTACTCGACCTGCTGGTAGGCCGCACTCGGGTTGGCCTTGTGGCCGCCCAGGTTGTCGATGAGGACCAGGCGGTGCTTGCCGTCACTGTGCTCGAAGAACCAGTTGATGCCCCATTCCTGGGTGAGGCGCTCGAAGAAGGTCAGGTCGCTTTCGTTGTACTGGGTCTGGTAGTCCCGGGCCGGATAGGTCTCGACGAGGCGCTTGTCGACGGGGAAGGGGTAGTCGCCAAGCAGTTCGTCGAGGATTTCAACGACGGTCTTGTTCTGGAAGATCCTGCAGTCGGTGCTCAAGGAGGCCAGGTGCAGCCAGGGGCGCAGGACGAGGCGGTACTGGACGTGGCGGCCTTCTTCGCCCCAGAGCGCCGCTTCGGTGATGAGGGCGTTGATCTCCCGGGTGCCGGCACCGATGCGGTCCACGGAGGCTCCGGCGGCACCGGGCAGGAATTCGCCGGCGCCGTCCAGTTCGATGAGGCAGTTGATCTCCCGGCCGATGAAGGCGTCGAGGTCGAAGTCGGTGGCGCCAGAAGCTCCCAGGTTCAGGGCATCCGGGGTCTTGAGCAGCAGTTCGTACTCGAACAGCCGGTTCAGGCCCTCACGGCCGGATAGGCGCACCGGCTCCAGCGCGGGCTCACCCAGGTGCAAGGGGATGGCATCGCTGCGGATGCGGAGCGTGCGCGCGGATGCGCCGCCGATATGCGTCATGACAAGCCTCCCTGGCCTTCTTGCTGGTGTGCGGCTGCGTGTGACACCACAACCGGCCAACCATCGTAGTCCAGCGGCACGGCGCTGGAAGGACGCGAATGCCCACGAGGTGGGAGAACCCGCTCAGCAACCGCTGAGGAACGACAAGTTCTCCACACTTGCCGCAACGCCCTTGCGCGGCCCGGGCGGCTGCGAAGCCACGCGCGCACGGTCCAGCCCGGCGGCAGAATCGCGACATGCCCTCCCCCAGCCCCGCCACCGACCCGCTCGGCAACCCGCTCACCCTGACCGACAGCACCAGCCGGCGCCTGGTCGACGACTTCGTGGGCGGCTTCATCGCCTGCGAGGCGCGCGCCGCCAACCTCGCGCTCACGCCGCATGAGGACCCGAACCCGCTGGTGCAGGCCTACTGTGCGACCCTGCAGATGTTCGCGGAGTCGGCCGACGCGGTGGCCAATGCGCGGCCCTTCATCGAACGCGCACAGGCCGGCGCCGCGCAAGCCACGCCGCGCGAGCGCCGCTACATCGCGGCCGTGGCGGCCTGGGTGGCGGGCGACATCCGCGAGGCGATCCGGCTGCACGAGGAGCAGGCGCGCGAGTTCCCGCGCGACCTGGTGTCGCTCAAGCTCGGGCAGTACCACTGCTTCAACCTCGGCGACTGTCCGGGCATGCTGCGCCTGGCGCTGGCGGCTGCGCCGCATGCCGCCGACGTGCCCTACCTGCACGGCATGCTGGCCTTCGGCTACGAGCAGTGCCACCTCATGCGCGAGGCCGAAACCAGCGCGCGCCGCGCCATCGCGATGGCGCGCAAGGAGCCCTGGGCCCACCACGCGCTGGCGCACGTCATGCTGACCGAAGGCCGCCTCACCGAGGGCCTGGCCTTCATGGAGGACGTGAGCGAGACCTGGATCGGCCTGAACTCCTTCATGGTCACGCACAACTGGTGGCACCTGGCACTCTTCCTCATCGACCTGGGCCGGGACGAGGAGGCGCTGGCGGTGTACGACCGCCATTGCTGGGGCGTGGTCAAGGACTATTCGCAGGACCAGATCGGCGCCGTGTCGCTGCTGGCGCGGCTGGAACTGGCGGGCATCGACGTCGGCGAACGCTGGCAGGACGTGGCCACGCACCTGGCCGGCCGCACCGCCGACCACGTGCTGCCCTTCCTCGACCTCCAGTACCTCTATGGCCTGGCGCGGGCCGGCCGGCCGGAGGCCGACACGCTGCTGCGCCACATCGAGGCCTACGCCCCGACCGCGCCCGCGGCCACGCGCCACGCCTGGGAGCGCGTGTGCGTGCCGGCGGCGCGCGGGCTGCTGGCGCACGCGCGCGGCGACAACGCCGCCGCCATCGACGGCCTGGGCACGGCGCTGCCGCGCATGCTGGAGATCGGTGGCAGCCACGCGCAGCGCGACCTCTTCGAACAGGTGTACCTCGATGCGCTGGTGCGAAGCGGCACTCCTGCCGCGCTCACCGGCGCCCAGGGCATCGTGCAGCAGCAGCTCAACGGCCAGCCGGAGTCGCGCCGGCTGCGGCGGCTGGCGGGCACGGTGTATGCGGGACTGGACCTGCCGCCGCTGGCCGAGGCGCACTGAATTGCTATCGAATTCATAGCTGCTGCCGCAAGCCCGGCGGGCGCTACAGGCCTATTTGATTCAAAACTCCGGATGACGACCTCCTCGCCGATGCCTCCGGCACCCTTCACCGAGCCCACCACGGCCTACTGGCAGCGCATCGTCGATGCCGACGAGGCCGGCCCCGCCGAGGGCCCCTGGCAGTACGGCTACCCCGCGCGCCTGCCCGACGGCCGCGTGCTGATGCTGCCCATCCGCGCGCTGGACGGCGAGCCCACGCATGCCGTCGCCTCGCTGATCTGCAACCAGGCCTCGCTGGACGTGGTCGAGACCCTGGGCCGCATGCTGGCCGAACGCCTCGCGCCGCTCGCGCCCGAGGTGGTCATCGGTATCCCGACGCTGGGCCTGACCTTCGCGCCCGTCGTGGCCCGCCACCTGGGCCACAGCCGCTACGTGCCCATGGGCTACTCGCGCAAGTTCTGGTACGACGAGGCGCTCTCGGGCGCCGTGCAGTCGATCACCACGCCCACCGCCGGCAAGCGGGTCTACCTCGACCCCAACCTGCTGCCGCTGGTGCGAGGAAAACGGGTGGTGCTGGTCGACGACGCGGTGAGCAGCGGCAGCACGCTGGGCGCCCCCTGGACGCTCATCGAATCGCTCGGCGCGCAGGTGCTGGCCTGCGGCGTGGCGATGCGCCAGGGCCGGCGCTGGGTCCAGACCCTCGGACCCGAACGCGCGGCGCGCCTGGTCGGCGTGTTCGACTCGCCGCTGCTGCAGGCGGTGGACGGCGGCTGGGGCCTGCGCGACTGACCGGACGCGGGCGGCGGCGCGCCGCTTGGTACGCAACCTGCTTGAAACAGGGCGTCCGCACTTTCGTATCTTTTTTCGTATACGTTTTGGTGCATCGCGCCCGGCCGTGCTGCACCGCGATGGACCCGAACGGCCTCCCGGAGTCCGCCATGTCCCCTCGCACCCCGCCCGCCCTCTCCCGCCGCCGACTGCTGCCGGCGGCAGCACCC
>SCOE01000029.1 GCA_005503065.1 Comamonadaceae bacterium ALPHA2B | reverse complement strand
TTCCGCTTGCCGGCGTACTCCGCGTCCGCAAAACTGATCTGACTCATTCGCGCAGGCTCCTTTGCGTCATTCAACGCACGAGGGCATGATCGGTGGACTTGTTCAGACCTTCCCTAAAGGGACTGGCTTC
This sequence comes from Comamonadaceae bacterium ALPHA2B, assembly GCA_005503065.1. GTDB lineage: Bacteria > Pseudomonadota > Gammaproteobacteria > Burkholderiales > Burkholderiaceae_C > Xenophilus. The sequence goes on along the minus strand of SCOE01000029.1, from coordinate 67,177 downwards.
GCCAGCCTACCGCATCCCTGACGCCTCCGGCCCTTGGGGCCTGCGCGCTGCGCTTGCCTGTCCGTGCCTTCGATGGAGGTCGGTAGGCGGCCTTGCTGTCTCCTTCACCGTATCACGGCGTTCTCGCCGTCAAGGGCGGCGCGCGCCTTGCGCGCTTGCGTCCTGGCGGCCGTCTGCGACCCCTGACTGCTTGCACTGCGCCGTGCTGACGACGGTTCCGGGCAATTCCGCCCGAGCAACCGGAGATCGTCATGAACGACAAATCACACGTTTCGATGGAACAACACGTCTGCCTGGTCTGCGGCGTGGCCTTCGACACCGGCGCCATCCTGCTCGACAAGCGCCTGCGCGCGAGCATGGAGCGCCACACGACGACAGGCTGGGGTCTGTGCGCCGAACACCAGAAGCTGGCCGACGATGATTTCGTCGCGCTGGTCGAATGCGACCCGCAGCGCAGCGGCTCGCCGAATGGCAGCGTGAAGCCCGAGCAGGCTTATCGAACGGGCCGGCTGGCGCACCTGAAGCGTCACGTGTTCTCCAAGATGTTCAACGTCCCGATCGAGGCTAACCAGCCTTGCGTCTTCGTCGAGCCGGGCGTCATCGAGCAGCTTGAAGCGATGGTGTCGCCGGCGGCGAACTGATCGCGCGTTGGCAACCTGGCGCGTCGCCCGAGAGGACGACGCGCCTTTTTCTTTTGCTGCGTCCGATGCCGATGCCTTCGCGCCTGCGGCGCTACGCGCTTCGCTTGCCTCCAGGGGAAAGCCCTGCGGGCTATCCCCGCCGCGCGATGCTTGGCGCCCCTCGAAGACCGCCGAACCGGCTGCGCCGGATCGGCCAGAAACCAACCGCAGTTTCAACAGCAGAGCCAACTCCCTCTATGCCTTGTGCATAAAGTTCGTCCTGGGCGTGGTTTTCATCGAGCATTGAAGTCAGGGCGTCCCCGGCCAACTGGGAGATGGCCGGTCGCGCTGTCGTGCTGCGCATCGAGCCGCCTTCGGCGTCTCGCCCCTATCGGGCTTCCATCGTTCCCTCGCGCTGCTCGACTGACGCCTCCGGCCCGGCTTCCAGATCCGGGCCTGCGCGCTTCGCTTGCCGTGCGGTCGGCACACAAGGATGGCCGTTGCCTTGTTCAGCCGTCTTTCCTGACTCCATCACCTTGCTCGCGACTGTAGCCCGCGGCCATGTGCCGTCAAGGCGCGCAGGGCCGTGTCCTCGGCTGCGCCTGCGGGCCGCACCAACCCTGCGCTTGTCTCCTTGACGGCCCCCGTCCGCGCGCTCCTGACCGTCGCGGGCGATGAACTCAGGAAAGACGGTGGCAACAGGGCCAACCGGGTTCCTCGTGCCGACCGCACCGAACAGCCGAAAGGCTGGGCTCCGAATCTAGGAATCCGGTGTGCGGTTTTCTTCAACAGCCTTTTTGTTCAGGAGAACGACATGCTTGCAACCCGTTTTGCTTCCCACTCCCCCGCGCAGCGCAGCGAAACCCCTCTGTCCGATGACCAGATTCGCAAGGTGGCCCCGTCCATCTTCGCGGATGCCCCGCATGAGAGCCGTTCCGAGCGATACGCCTACATCCCCACGGCTGCCGTGTTGACCGAGCTTCGAAAGGAAGGGTTTCAACCCTTCATGGTGTGCCAGACCCGCGTGCGCAACGAGGGCCGGCGCGAGCACACGAAACACATGCTGCGCCTGCGCCATGCCAACCAGATCAACGCTCGCGAAGCCAACGAAATCATCCTGCTGAACTCGCACGACGGCACGAGCAGCTATCAATTGCTGGGCGGCATGTTCCGCTTCGTGTGCAGCAATGGCCTTGTATGCGGCGACACCGTGGGCGATGTGCGCGTGCCCCACAAAGGCGACGTAGCCGGGCATGTCATCGAGGGAGCCTATCAGGTGCTGGGTGGCTTCGAGCATGCGCAGGAATCGCGCGAATCCATGCAGGCCATCACGCTGGACGCCGGTGAATCGGAAGTGTTCGCCCGCGCCGCGCTGGCCCTCAAGTACGACGACCCGACCAAGCCCGCACCGATCTCGGAATCACAAATCCTGATGCCGCGCCGCTTCGACGACCGCCGCCCCGACCTGTGGAGCGTGTTCAACCGCACGCAGGAGAACTTGACCAAGGGCGGCCTGTCCGGGCGCAGCACCAACGGACGCCGCCAGCAGACCCGCCCCGTGCAGGGCATTGATTCGGACATTCGCCTGAACCGCGCCCTGTGGCTGCTGGCCGATGGCATGCGTGCTCTCAAAGCCTGACCCCCTCTGGCGCTTTTCCCGCCGGAGGGGCGGTTTCCCCTCCATTCCCTTGTTTCACTTGTTTGGAGATTCACCATGAACGCCGTTACCACCACCACCGAAGCCCGCGCCGTCCAGACCGCAGCCAACAGCGCCGCGAACGTGCTGCAAGCCGCCGACCCGAGCAAGCACATGATCCTGGTGCCGCTGTCGCGTCTGGTGCTGCGCCCCACGGGCCGCAACGTGCGCAAGACCCCGCGCATGTCCATCCCTGAACTGGCCGCATCCATCCAGCGCGTGGGCCTGCTGCAAAACCTGATCGTGATTCCCGCCGCCGATGGCCTGCAATACGAGGTGGTGGCCGGTGGCCGTCGCCTCGCAGCTTTGAAGCTGCTGGCGAAGAAACACCGCATCGCCAAGGATTGGCAGGTGCCTTGCCTGCAAGTGGCCGATGGCACGGCCCGCACTGCCAGTCTCACCGAGAACGTGCAGCGTGAAGCCATGCACCCGGCTGACCAGTTCGAGGCGTTCGCCGCGCTGGTGGCCGAAGGCCGTCCCATCGAGGACATTGCAGCGGATTTCTCCGTCACGCCGCTGGTGGTGCAGCGCCGCTTGAAGCTGGCGAATGTCTCGCCGCGCCTGATGGAGGACTATCGCGCCGATGCCGTGAGCCTTGACCAACTGATGGCCCTGGCCGGGACGGATGACCACGCGGCACAGGAAGCCGCCTACTACGACGCCCCACAGTGGCAGCGTCACCCCTCGCACTTGCGCGAGCGTCTGACCGAGCGCGAGATTGACGCCTACCGGCATCCGCTGGTGCGCTTCGTTGGGTTGGACGCCTACGAGCAGGCGGGCGGTGGTATCCGGCGTGACCTGTTCGCGGAAGGAGATGCGGGCGTGTATCTGACCGACGCCGCACTGCTGGAACGGCTGGCGCAAGACAAGCTGACCGGCATCGCCGCCGAGGTGAAGGCCGAGGGCTGGGCTTGGGCCGATGCCACGCCGGGCATGACCCATGCCGACCTGCACGCCTTCCAGCGCGCCCCGAGGGAGCGGCGCGAACCCAACAAGCGCGAAGCGCAGCGCATCGAGAAGCTGCAAGCCAAGATGCAGGAGGTGGCCGAAGCGGTGGATGCCGCGATGGACGCCGACGACGAGGACAAGGCCGATGCCTTGCAGGAGGAAGGCGAAGCCCTGAGCGAGCAGTTGCAGGCACTGGAAGAAGGCTTGCAGGGATACGGCGCGAATGTGAAGGCCGCAGCCGGTGCCATCGTCACCATCGACCGCAACGGCGAGGCCGTGATTCATCGAGGGCTGCTGCGCGAGGCCGAGGCGAAAGCCCTTCGCACGCTGGAGAAGTTGCGCCAAGGCTTTAGCGACCCGGACGCCGCGAACGATGACGAAGGCGAGGAAGACGTGCAGCCCAAGGCCGCAGCGATTTCCGACCGGCTGGCCCAACGCCTGAGCGCGCACCGCACGGCGGCGCTGCAAATCGAGGTAGCCCAGCATCCACAGGTGGCGCTGGCCGTGCTGGTGCATGGCATGGTGCAGACCGTCTTTCAGGGCCGCTACTACGGCCACGATATGCCGCTGGGCGTGAGCCTGAAAATTCAAGACCGGCTGGAAGGCATGGCACCGGACTGGCCCGAGTCTCCCGCCGCCGTAGCGCTCCGCGAATCGCAGCAGACGTGGGGCGGCAAGTTGCCCGAGGACAGCGCCGCACTGTTCGCCGCGCTGCTGGCGATGGGGCAAGGCGAGTTGGTCAAGCTACTGGCCGTGTGCGTGGCATCCACGGTGGATGTGGTGACGCTGCGCGCCACGGCGCAGCAGCCGGGCGAAGAACTGGCGCAGGCCGTGGGCCTCGACATGGCCGCGTGGTGGCAACCGACTGCGGAAGGCTATTTCAAGCATGTCCCGAAGGCGGCCGTTCTGCAAGCCGTGGGCGAATTCGCGCCCGAGAGCGTCAACCGGCTGGCGAAGCTCAAGAAGGCCGACATTGCCCGCGAGGCCGAGCGGCTGGTGAACGGCAAGGGTTGGATGCCCGTCATTTTCAAGATGGATGGCGTGCCCGAGCAAGGCTCGCAGGACGGTGCGGAGGCAGTCACCACCGTGGCGGGTGAACCCGCCGAAGCGTTGGCCGCTTGACCCGTGCCGAAGGCAAGCGCCCCGGCCTAAACCGGGGCGCTTCGCTGCAAGGAGAAATTCCCATGACCCGCACCACCACCAGCCACCCGCGCATGGCGGCGATCTACGCTCCCGGCACGGTGCGCGCCCGCCGCTGGCACGGCGATGGCGACGTGCGCGGCTACCGCCCGCCCTCGGGTTGGACGGCCCATGCCGACCTCACCGACATTCACCCCATCACGGGCCGCGCCTTGCAGCGCGCCGTGTGGTGGATCATCGAAACCAAGGAATGACGCCAGCACCGGCCCCAGCGTTTCGCGCTGGGGCCGGTGGATTCAAAAATCCGGGCACGGCAGTGGCCGCGCCCGGTGTTGAATCCGAACAGCCCATCAAGAACACCACGCCGCCGCCTTCGTTGGCACTCAGGCGGCGGCGTTGAAGGCATCGCTGTACTGCGCGATGCCTTCGGGCATTGGCCCGTGGAAGGCCAGTGCCATGAAATAACCGGGCGGCACGCCCGGCAGTTGCAGGCCCGCATGGGCCTGAAAGCCAAAGCGCGCGTAGTACGTGGGTTCTCCCAAGAGCACGCAGCCTGCGGCCTGCATGTCCCGCAGTTCGGCCAGCGCCTGTTCCATCAGGCCCGCGCCGATGCCTTGTCCTTGCTTTTGCGGTAGCACGGAGATCGGCCCCAGGCCGTACCAGCCTTTGGCCTTGTGGCGGTGGCCGTCGGTGATGGCCACGGGCGACAGTGCGACGTGGCCGATGACCTGGCCATGTTCTTCGGCCACGATGGAAAGCGCCAATTCGTTAGCGTCGCGCAATGCACGCACGATGAATTGCTCCGTGTGGCTGGTGTGTGGTGCATTGGCGAAGGCGGCAATGGTCACGGCCTCGATGGCCGCGATGTCGTCCGGGGTTTCGTGTCGGAGCTGGATGGTCATGGTGTTCTGCGTTCCCTTCTCAGAATATAGAACGGCCTGGGCGTGTCGGCGCATAGCGCCGCCGGGCTCTCGGGCTGCGCCCCGTGCCGACTTCGCTGTCACGGCCATTCGGCTTTGATCCCTCACGCCTTCGCGCCTGCGGCGCTGCGCGCTGTGCTTGCCTCCAGGGGAAAGCCCTACGGGCTATCCCCGCCGCGCGGGCTTGGCGCCCCTCGATACCGTCGAACCGGCTGCGCCGGATCGGCCCGGCCAGCGTCCCGCCGCATGTGCAGTGCTCGGTGGGTGCGCCGTGGCTTGCTGCGGCAAGTTGTGCGAATACGTGCCGTCCTCAACGCTGGCGGTTCTCGCCCATCACGTCACGAAGGACGGTTCACGGACATCCCGCCCGGCATCGCTATGGAGCTTCTGCGCCACGCCCGAAGACCGGCGCCGCAAGGTGCGGCAGGGGCGTTCTCGCTTGTCGTCGGGTGGTTGACCTGGCCTACGTCAGTGGGCGAGCCGGTGCAGCCTTCGTTCGGGGATGCCGAGCCGGCCTGTCTCCTTTCGATGCGGTTCGGCCCAAGGCGTCCTTGTGTTGTTGTGAATCCTGGCGGTGGCGCGGCTGCGCCTCGGGCTTCATGGCTGCAACCGTCCGGCGAAAACAATTTCCCCTCTGCTGCGCAGATTCCTCGCGGGCCAAATTCTTTTCGCCTCCCGGCTCTCCACTGCGTTGCGACCGCAAGCGGTGCAGCCCGCCCGTCCCCCGCCGGCCGGATCACAACAAGGACGCGATGGGCGCGAACCTTGTTCCACCAAAAGGAGATCCATCATGGCCAACATCGGCAGCTTCACCGCAGACAAAGACGGCTACACCGGCACGCTTCGCACCCTGACGCTCAACGTCAAGGTCAAGCTGGTGCCCAACGACAAGGGCGACAACGAGAAGGCCCCGGACTTTCGCCTGCAGGCCGCCAGCCACGACATCGGCGCGGCATGGAAGAAGACCAGCGAGGCCGGGCGGGAATACATCTCCGTGACCCTCGACGATCCTTCATTCCCGGCCACGGTCTATGCCCGCCTGATCGAAGGCGAAGGCGAGGACGGGACACACGACCTGATCTGGTCGCGCAGCAAGCCCCAAGCGGCGTGACGGCTGCCAGCGCCCCGCCCATTGCGGCGGGGCGCTGTGCTGCTTTCGCGGCACTTCAAGGAGGCGACACCACCGCCTGGGCTGCGCCGTGTCGAGTTGCTTCCTGAACGTTGCAGCCTTCGGTTTGCAAGAACGGCCGGGCGTGTCGGTGCCGTGCACCGCCGGGCTTTACGGGCTGCGCCCCGTGCCGACTTCGCCGTCACGGCCATCCGGCTCCAATCCCTCACGCCTTCGCGCCTGCGGCGCTGCGCGCTGCGCTTGCCTCCGGGGGAAAGCCCTGCGGCCTATCCCCGCCGCGCGATGCTTGGCGCCCCTGCAATCCCCCGAACCGGCAGCGCCGGATCGGCCACGCCAGCGACGTCGCACGCTATGGCGTGTCACTCTTCTTCGCCACAGTCTCCAACTCCTGGCGCACCTGCACCAGAAGCTGATCGACCTGCTGCAGATCGTCGCCGGCATAGGCCAGCGTCAGCAGCGTGAGCGGGTGCACCTCCATGACCTCGCACAGCTCGGCCAGCTTGTTCAAGGTGGGGCTTTTGAGGTCGCGCTCCAGCGTGCTCATGTAGGTGCGGCTGGACACGTCGGAGAACGCCTCCTGGCTCAATCCACGCGCTTTCCTGATGGTCTTTAGTGCCTCCGACAATGTATGTTTCGCTGCCAACCCTGGATCTCCCCAAAATCCAAGATGACAGCCGATTGCGCCCTATAGGACTACAATCTATAGTGTTCAACCATGCCCGCCTGCCGCTTTCGTGCTTTTACGGAAATCCGTATCTGCGGCTTCTCACAGAAGCGCAAAGCCGCGTCCGTGCCTTTCCACAAACCCGCCAATGCGGTTTTGCGCTTTCACGCTTCGGCGGTTTTGTGCGAATGAGGGGACGCTCATGAACCAGCTCATCACCGAGGACGAGCGCAGGCTGTTGCTGGAACACGGCCAGGCCCGCGCCGCTGGCCGGGTCATCGACCCGCTGCCCGTGGTGCGGCTGTTCACGCCGGATGCACACGCCACCTGGCTGCTGGTGTCGCTCGACCCCGCCGACGGCGATACGGCCCATGGCCTGATCGACTTGGGGATCGGCATGCCCGAGCTGGGCAAAATCAAGCTGTCCGATCTCGCATCCATCGTCGGGCCGAGCAAACAGCCCGTGATGCGGGACCGGTATTTCCGGGCGGTGCGCCCGTTGTCGGAGTACCTACGGCTGGCCCAGGAGAACGGCTCCATCCTCGATTGAGCCGTTCGCGCCCAGGCCAAGCCGGGCGCATTGAGACTCTTTCGGTCTTGCCCCGGACCCGTCCGGCCTTAGTCCGCACTATTGCAACAAATCGGTGCCATCGTGACGCAAACGGTCATGATGCCGGCCGTGGCATCGGGCACGGTGGATATCGCAGGAGGCGCGTATGTCCTCGCGTGCCACCGTCGCATTCAGACGATCCATGCAACCCATCCGATGCATTTCGTCTTGACACGCAAGTTACTAATCTACCAGCTTATTCACGATTGGATGCTGGTTCGACGCGGTGAAGTTTGCATGTGAAATCTGTGACGGCAGTCCTGCGGTTATATGGGAGCTTGCGTCATGGCCGAGCTGCGCCACTTCGCGCCCTGGTATCCGACTGCCGCCTACCTCTACGTCCTGTGCCTGGACACGCTCGCACTGGCCTGGGAGTACCTGCGCCGCCATCCCGACTACCGGATCGACTGGCTGCGCCGTGCGCGCCGCCCCGACGCTGCGCATCATTGGGGCTTGCGTTTGTTGGAAGACCCGACCCTGGATGCGCGTGACGCGCATCCTGCCTGGCTCCCCGGCCATGAGGCCGTGGTGCAGCTTCACCCGGATGCCGACCCGCCTCCGGAGGCCACCGCCTTCGCGTTCTGGCGCATCCCCGGCCACAAGCAGCTGCTGCACGACGGCAAGGGTCTGGCGCTGATCGCGCGCAGCCCCGGCCTTTGCCAGCGCTATGCGCTGGCGCCTGGCCTCGAGGACGGCATGGCGGTGGCTTACGCCCACCGCGATCGCAGCACCACGCACGCACCCGACACACCTACGCCCATGGCGCGGCCCCGGCCACCGCCTGCGGCGCTGCTGGAGCTGCACACCCTGCAGGCGCTCGACGCCACCCTGGCGGGCGCGTCCTTGCGCGACGTGGCCGAGGGCTTGTTCGGTGCGGACGCCGCGGCCGGCTGGTACAGCGACGGCGGCCTGCGCTCCAAGGTGCGCCGCCTGGTGCGGCGCGGCGATGCGCTGATGCGCGGCGGCTATCGCCGCCTAGCACAGCTCCCGCCGCTTGAGAAGGGTCGTTTTGAAGAGGACGCAAAACGACCCTGAGCAGGATCGCTTCGTTTTCTGAGACTGCCTCCATCCGGTTGCGCTGTGTGGCCGGAGCCCTGCAACCGATGGAGGTTCTCACCATGCGTCCTGCTCCCTTGCGGCCTACCGCCGCACCCGCAGCTACCCCGGCCACTGCTGCACAGCCGCAACGTTATCTCACCAACGACGAGGCTGCCGAGTACCTGCGGCTGTCGCCGCGCACGCTGGAAAAGCAGCGCGTGCTGGGTGGCGGCCCCAAGTTCCGCAAGTTCGGCCGCCGCGTCATGTACGCAGTGGCCGACCTCGATGCCTGGGCCGCCGAGCGCAGCTTCGAGAGCACGTCCGATCCCGAATACGCCGAGCAGCACTCGGCGGACAGCCGTGCGCGCTGATCACTGGCGCGCGGGTGGCCTTCGCCATGTCCAGCCCTGCGCTGCCCATGCGGCAGCGACCGATGCAGGAGCGCGAACAGCTCGACCTGTTCCGCGCCTTGCCGGGCGACATGGCGCCGCGCGACAGCCAGGACTTGATGGCCTTTCCGTTCTTCTCGCTGACGAAGTCGCGGCGCGTCGCGCCGATCGACTTTCGCGCCAGCGGCATCACGATCCGCGTAGAGGGCACGCAGGAGCACGGCATCGCCACGATCTGGGATGCCGACGTGCTGATCTGGGCGGCCAGCCAGATCGTGGAAGCGCGCGACGCGGGCTTGCGCCCGTCGCGGCTAATGCAGGCCACGCCCTACGAGATCCTGCGCTTCATCGGGCGCGGCACGTCGCTGCGCGACTACCAGCGCCTCAAGGCAGCCCTAGATCGCTTGCAATCCACCACGGTGGCCACGTCGATCCGCGAGACGACTGGGCGGCGCCTGCACCGCTTCTCGTGGATCAACGAGTGGAAGGAGCTGGCCGATGCCAAAGGCACGCCCTTGGGGCTGGAGCTGATCCTGCCGGACTGGTTCTATGCGGGCGTGCTCGATGCCGCTCTGGTGCTGACCATCGACCCGGCGTACTTCCGCCTCACGGGCGGGATCGAGCGCTGGCTGTACCGCCTGGTGCGCAAGCACGGCGGCCACCAGCCTGGCGGCTGGCAGTTCGACTTCCGGCACCTGCACCGCAAGTCGGGCAGCACGGCCAAGCCCTACGACTTTGCCTGCGACCTGCGCGCGCTGGTAGCGCGGCAGTCGCTGCCGGGCTACGTCTTGGGGATCGAGCGGCTGGATGGCGCCGAGCTGCTGACCTTCCGTCCCATGCGTCCCGTGCCGCCCACGGCACGGGGATAAACGGTGCGCGTCCTGTGGACGGGCTCGTGCTATCAGGCGTGCCCGGTATCGTGCTATCAGGCGTGGGACTATCGTGCTATCAGGCGTGTCCATCGGCCGCAAAGCCAATGCTGGCGCGGGTTTCGGCTTCCCTTAACTTCCCTAACTTAAATTCTCTAACTGGTAGTAGCAGCGCCGCGTTTCGGTGGACAACCACCCAACCGGCGAACGAGAGCCACGAAAACCAGCAGCGACAGCCAGGTTCTCCAGCAGGGAGGTCCAGGCCATGATCGTCGCGCTGCTCAACCAAAAAGGCGGTGTGGGCAAGACCACGCTCGCCACCCACATCGCCGGCGAGCTGGCGATGCGCGGGCAGTCGGTAATCCTGCTGGATGCCGATCCGCAGGGCTCCGCGCTGGACTGGACACAGCGCCGCAGCCAGCAAGGCTTGCCAAGGCTGTTCAGCGCTGTGGGCCTTGCACGCGAAACCCTGCACCAGGAAGCGCCAGAACTCGCCAGGCGGGCCGATCACGTCGTCATCGACGGGCCACCACGCATCGCGGCGCTGGCGCGCTCCGCGCTGCTGGCGGCCGAGCGCGTGCTGATTCCCGTGCAGCCCAGTCCCTACGACCTGTGGGCCAGTGCCGAGATGGTGGCGCTGATCCGCGAGGCGCAGGTGTTCCGGCCGCTGCTCGGCGCGGCCTTTGTCATCAACCGGCGCGTCAGCACCACCGTGATCGGACGGGAGGCACGCGGCGCGCTGGCCGAGCAGCCGCTTCCTGCGCTGCGCGCGGAAGTGCATCAGCGCATCGTGTTCGCCGACAGCGTGGCCGCTGGCCGGCTCGCACGCGAAACGGCGCCTGGCAGCGTCGCCGCCCGCGAAATCACCGCGTTGGTCGATGAACTGCTGCGGTGGCCGTCATGAGCAGTACCGCCAGCAAACGCTCGGGCAAGCGCATCGGCATCGGTGCGCGTCCGCCCGCGAATCCGCACGCCGAGGCGTGGATTCGCCAGGGCAGCGCCGATGACCTCCAGAAAGGCGACCTCTACACGGCCCGCCTGACCCTCGACATTGCGCCCGCCATGCGGGCGCGCATCAAGGTATCGGCCTTCACGCAAGGCGTGACGGTGGCCGATCTGTTGCGCGCGCTGCTGGAGCGGGAATTTCCGGAGAAGTCTCCATGACCACACCAGTTTCGACAGCATTGCCGCCTTCATCTGCCCCGCCGATCGGCCAAGCCGACGGCGTGCCGCTGACGCGCGTTGCACTCGCCTACATCGACCAACGCTTCGACCTCTATCTGCGCTTCGGCGATCCTGCGCGCATCATCCGGTTCGACCGCTGGCGTCGCTGCGCGGTGTTCACGCCGAACGCGGTTCTCTGCCGCATTCGCTGGCAGGCCAATGACTACGGCACGATCCGCTGGCAGCTCATGGTGATGCAAGCGTGCATGCCGATGGATGGCGCGCAGCGCATCCCCGGTGTGCAGCCGGGCGCGCGCTTGTTGCTGCACATCGAAGGTGAACAGTCGGTGCGCGCCGTGCTGGAGCGCATCGACGGCATCGAGACGCTGGGCATCGCGCCTGCAGGCGCCTCGCCCGCGTACTGGCGCACGCTGGGCAACCGGCTCGCGGCGCGCTTGCCGCTGCCCGAGTACACCGCCGAGCGGCACGCCGCCTGGCTGGCCGGGAGGGCGCTGTCATGACGGTCACAACAGCATCCCTTTCTCGCTCGCCAGCGCACTCACGTTTGCGCGCTCGCCTCGTGCTGGCGGGCCTGTCCGCCTTCGGCCTCGCTGCGCTCGCCTGGGCGTCCTTCAAGCACCCGCTGCCGCGCCTGACTTACAACCCGTCGGACAGCGTAGCGGTCGGCTGGTATCGCGTCGATCCACTCGACCGTCGCACCAGCTCGCCGCTACGTCCGCTGCAACCTCCATTGCACGTGGGCAGCATCGTGCTGGTGCCGCTGCCCGCCGAAGCTGCCGCGCTCGCTGCGCAGCGCGGCTACCTGCCGACGCGCATCCCGCTGCTCAAGCGTGTGGGCGCGATGGCGCCACAAGAGGTGTGCATCACTAGGGGCTTTGTCCGCATCGACGGCGTGCCTTCGGCCGCCGTGCTGCCAGCTGATCGCTGGGGCCGGCCGCTGCTATCCTGGCCGCAGTGCCGCCGCCTTGAGTCCGGCGAGCTGTTCCTGCTCAGCGTCACCAATCCGGCGTCGTTCGACAGCCGGTATTTCGGGCCGGTCAGCGCATCCGCCGTGATCGGCGTTGCGCGCCCGGTCTGGCTGGAGTCGCGCCCATGATGGCCGCCGATTCGCTGCACGTCGCCGTGCATCTCATCGTGCCATCGGGCGTGTCGTTCTGCTGTTTGTCGCCGTGTCGTCGCGCGTGCAGTGCAGTGCAGGTGCCGATTTTGCGTATCCGGCACCGCACTTCGCGCTGCTTCCGGCGCAGCCGTCCCACGTGCAGGCGTCTTGCCTCAAACACGGCTGGCCTGCGGCCACCGCCGTGTTCGCCGGGGCGCTGGCTGCGGGTGCAGCAGCGCCGCCGGGCCGCACGTGCCGGAAGCGAGAGCCTGGGGTGCAAGGGGCGGCAAATGCGGAAGGCAAGACAAAAGGACGCGGCACCGGGCCGCGTCGAAAGCCTGTCTGCACGTGGGGGCGGCGCGGCACGCAGCGGCTTCGCCGCCGTGCTGCTTGTGGCGCGTGGCCCGCGTCGATATGGGCTTGTCCGCGTGCTTCGCACGACGGACTACGCCCCAGCTTTCAGGGAGAGAAGTCATGATCAACCGCCGCGACGACGATTTCCGCATCCGCCCCAGCGCTCCAAAAAACCGCGGCCAGGGCTTCGTTTCCAAGGTGCTCCAGCAGGCCGGCAAGGCCAGTGGCGGCAAGTCCTCGGTGCGCCGTCCGGCATCGGCCATCGGCGGCAAGGCCACCGGCCAGCGGCCCGGCTCACGCCTGGGGCGCGGCCATACGGCGGCGCGGTTTGCGGGCGCGAAGCTCACGCCCATGTCGCGGCGTGTGACTATCAAAACCTTGCTGGTCAACCAGCAGCGGGCCAGCCCGCAATCGCTCGCCAAGCACCTGCGCTACATCGAGCGCGATGGTGTGGGCCGTGATGGCGAGCCAGGCCGGGCCTATGGGCCGCAGACCGACGAAGCCGATCTGGATGCTTTCAAGGAACGCTGCGCCGACGACCGGCACCATTTCCGCTTCATCGTCTCGCCCGAGGACGGGGCCGAACTGGACGACCTGCGCACCTACACGCGGCATCTGATGAACCGCATGGAAGCTGACTTGGGCACGCGGCTGGATTGGGTGGCGGTGGATCACTGGAACACCGACAACCCCCACACGCATTTGATCGTGCGCGGGCGCGACGACACCGGCAAAGACCTCATCATCGCCGGCGACTACATCGCTGATGGATTCCGCCATCGTGCCGCTGAACTGGCGACCGAATGGCTGGGGCCGCGCACCGAACTGGAGATCCAGCAGACCTTGCAACGCGAGGTGGAGCAGGAGCGGTGGACGAGCCTGGATCGCACGCTGCAACGCGAGGCCGGCGAAGACGGCCGGGTGCAGATCGAACGCTTCAACGAACCGAAGCTGCAACGCCAACGCCTGCTGCTGATCGGCCGCCTGCAACGCTTGCAGCGCCTGGGACTGGCCGACGAGGCGCAGCCGGGCACCTGGGCCGTCCATGCCGATGCCGAGAAGACCTTGCGCGCCCTGGGCGAGCGTGGCGACATCATCCGCACCATGCAGCGTGCCATGCGCGGCGAGCCGCGCGAACTGGCGGTGTTCGAGCCGGGCGACGATAGCCGAACCATTCTCGGCCGCGTGGCCGCGAAGGGGCTGGCCGACGAGCTGCGCGACCGCGGCTATCTGGTCATCGACGGGGTGGACGGCAAGGCCCACTACGTCGCGCTCAACACCCGCGACGAGCTGGCGAACTATCCCACCGGCGCCGTGGTGGAGGTGAAGGGATCGGCCGACGTGCGCGCGGCTGACAAGAACATCGCCGTGCTGGCGAGCGATGGCCTGTACCGCACCGACCACCACCTTGCTATCGCGCAGGGCCAGGCCGTACCGGGCCGCGATCCGCAGGAAGTCGTCGCGGCCCACGTCCGGCGCTTGGAAGCCCTGCGCCGGGCAGGCATCGTGGAGCGCGTGGCCGAAGGGCTATGGAAGGTGCCGGGCGACCTGCCCGATCAGGGCCGTCGCTACGACGCGCAGCGCCTGGGCGGCGTGGCCGTGGAGCTGAAATCGCACCTGCCCATCGAGCGGCAGGCCCGCGTGATCGGGGCCACCTGGCTTGACCAGCAGTTGATCGGCGGTGGCTCTGGCCTGGGCGACCTGGGCTTTGGCGGCGAGGCCAAGCAGGCAATGCAACAGCGCACCGACTTCCTGGCCGAACAGGGGCTGGCCGAGCGGCGCGGCCAACGCGTCATCCTGGCGCGCAATCTGCTGGCAATGCTGCGCAGCCGGGATGTAGCGCATGCCGCGAAGGACTTGGCCGCCGAAACTGGCCTGGAGCACCGGCCCGTGGCCGATGGCCAGCGCGTGGCGGGTATCTACCGCCGCAGCGTCATGCTGGCCAGCGGGCGCTACGCCATGCTCGATGATGGCATGGGGTTCAGCCTGGTGCCATGGAGGCCTGTCATCGAACAACGACTCGGTATGCCGATTTCTGCGCAGGTACATGACGGCCGCGTATCCTGGCAAATCCGACGGCAACAGGGCTTATCTGTTATCTGAAGCCAGCAGCATATCGAGCACCCACTGCAAGGATGCGTCTACAAGCGTTCTCGATGTTGACGACCGGAATGCGCCCGATGCCCATGCCGCGCAGCGCCACCTGTCCGGGGATCAGCACCTGGTCGGCCATGACACCAGCAGCGGCGTTGCCCATGTCGGCGGCCTGCAGCTGGGACGGGGTGATGCCTGCATCGGCAATGGCTTCGCCAATCGCCTCGGCGGCGAGCGATTTGAGACCGCAGTCAATGTGCTTGCCGAAACGGGTCATGCCCGTGCCAGCGACGAAGACGGGCTGCATGGAAAGCGTCTAAGACTGGGCGGATGAGGAATTTGCACGCCTGCGCCAGAGGCTGGTGATCCAGCCGCTCAAGCCATTAGGGGCCAGGAAGACCACCGCGAGCAGTGCGAAGCCGAAGATCATCCACGGCGCGGATTGCGACACGCTCTCGGCCAGGTTGGGCGTGAGCACGATGAAGGCAGCCCCCAGGAAGGCGCCCCACAGGCTGCGCACCCCGCCCACGAAGCTGCCCACCAGCAGGGACACCGAGAGCAGGAAGGGAAAGTTCTCGGGCGCGACGAACTGGCCCGCCACCACGCTCAGGGCACCGGCCAGGCCGGTGAACGCCGCGCTGAGGCCGAACATCTGCGTGCGCAGGGCGGTGATGTCGAGTCCGCCCGCCGCCGCCGCGAGCGGCTGGTCGCGCGAGGCGTCCACCAGGCGGCCGAACTGCGAGCCGAGAATCCGCCGCGCCAGCAGGAAGGCGCAGAGCGCGCAGGCCGCAACGCAGGCCATGATGGCCCAGTCCGCCCGGTCGGCCAGCACCCCTGGGAACACAGGTTTTTCCAGGACGATCCCCGCCACGCCACCGGTCAGCCACTCGATCTTTTTCCACTTGAGCGCCTGCGGTGTCACCACCGCCACCGCGAAGGTGGACAGCGCCAGATAAAGCATGGGCAGCCGCAGCGCCGGGAAGCCGAAGAGGAAACCCGCCACGAAGCACAACAGCGCCGCCACCGGCACGCCCACGTAGAACGGCCAGCCCAGGTGATGCGAGAGCACCGCCGCGGTATAGGCACCGATGGCGAAGAAGGCGCTGTGGCCGAGCGAGATCTGGCCCGTGTAGCCGGTGAGCAGGTTCAGGCCCATGATGGCGATGCCATAGATCAGCACCTGCGTCATCACGTACAACGGATAACTTTGCCAACTAAAGGACCAGGCCAGCAGCGCGAGCCCGACCACCGAGGCCGTCCAGCGCAACCAGGTGGGCGATGCCACCGGGCGGATGTTGAGTGGGGCGCTCATGGTACTCATGCTCACACCCTCACCTGGGCCGTCTTGCCGAAGATACCGGCGGGCCGCAAGACCAGCATCGCGATGATCAACAGCATGATGCAGGTCAGTTTCAGGTCGTTGCCGACCACGTAGGCGCCCAGCAGGTTCTCCAGTACCCCGACGGCGAAGCCCCCGGCCACGGCGCCCACAGGGCTGGCGATGCCGCCCAGCAGCGCGCCCGCCAGTGCGTAGATCAGCGGCCCCATCATCATCGACGGCTCCAGGAACACGATGGGCGCGGCCATCAGCCCCGCCACGGCACCGGCCACCGCTGCAAGACCCCAGCCCACGGCCAGCACCTTGTTGGTGCTGATGCCCGACAGTTCCGCCGACGGCGCGTTCACCGCCACCGCACGCATCGCCAGGCCGAACCGGGTGAAGCGGAAGAACGCGAATACCGCCGCCAGTTCGGCCAGGGTGACGAGCAGAACGCCGACCTCGTGGGCCGACAGATAGGGTTCGGCACGGCTGAGGACTCCACCGAACGGCGTGGCGAACTCCAGCATCTCATGCCCGAACAGCCAGCCGACCAGGCTGTTCAAGATGATGAGCAGCGCGATGCTGGCCGCCACGACCGAGAGCACCGGCTTGTGCCGCAGGGGCTGGAAGATGACCCGCTCCAGCGCCAGCCCGAGCAGGAAGGAACCCACGACCACAACGGCGAAGGCCACCCACCATGATGCGCCCGCCTGAACCAACGCCCAGCTCATATAGGTGGAGAACATCGCCAGTTCGCCCTGCGCGAAGTTGACGGACGAAGTGCAGCGATAGATGAGCACGAGCGCGATGGCGAGGCTGGCATAGATGCCGCCCGCCGCCAGGCCCGAAGCTATCTGGTGAAGGAATGCTTGCATGGTGATGAACCTCTTTTTGATCAGTGGCCGAGGTAGCTGCGGCGCACGGCGTCGTCTTCGCGCAGCTCGGCTGCGGTGCCCTGGGCAG
This sequence comes from Comamonadaceae bacterium ALPHA2B, assembly GCA_005503065.1. Lineage (GTDB taxonomy): Bacteria > Pseudomonadota > Gammaproteobacteria > Burkholderiales > Burkholderiaceae_C > Xenophilus. The sequence goes on along the minus strand of SCOE01000029.1, from coordinate 50,138 downwards.
TGACGCGCCCGCTTTCGAGCACATAGGCCCGGTTGACTAGGTTCAGCGCGACCTGGGCGTTCTGCTCCACGATGAGCGCCGTGAGGTGCTCGGTTTCGCGCAACTGGTGCAGGAGTTCGTAGATCTCCTGCGTCACGCGCGGCGCGATGCCGAACGAAGGCTCGTCCAGCAGCAGCATCTTGGGGCGCATCATCAGCGCGCGCGCGATGGCCAGCATCTGCTGCTCGCCGCCGCTGAGCGTGCCCGCCGCTTGCTTCGCGCGGCTGGACAGCTTGGGAAACAGCGTCTGCATCCGGGCGATGTCCTGCTCGATGCCGTCCTTGTCGCGGCGGTGGATGGCGCCCACGCGCAGGTTCTCCAGCACCGTCAGGTCGCCAAAGGTGCCGCGCCCTTCGGGCACGTGGGCGATGCCCAGCGAGGCGATGGCGGGCGCGGCCATGTCGATGATGTCCTGGCCCTCGAAGCGCAGCGTGCCCTTGGCAGTCACCTGCTGGTGGCTGATGGCGCGCAGGATGGAGGTCTTGCCCGCGCCGTTGGCGCCGAGCAGCGCCACCATCTCGCCGGCCTGCACGTGCAGGTCGATGCCATGCACCACCGCCGTTCGGCCGTAGGCCACCGCGAGGTTGCGGATTTCAAGCCGTTGGGTCACAGCACACCTCCCAGATAGGCATCGAGCACGGCGTCGTTGTTGGCCACTTCCTCGGGCGAGCCCTGGGCGAGCTTGCGGCCAAAGCTCAGTACCGCGAGGTCGGAGCAGGTCTTCATCACGAAGCGCATGTTGTGCTCCACGACCACCATGGTCAGCTTCAATTCCTCGTGCAGGCGCAGCAGCACGTCGCGCAGTTCATCGACCTCGCCAGCGGTGAGGCCAGCGGCGGGCTCGTCGAGCAGCAGCAGCTTGGGCCGCGTCACCAGCGCCCGCGCGATTTCCACGCGGTGCTGGATGCCCACTGGCAGTTCCGCCACGCCCCGGTCGGCATAGTCAGACAGCCGCAGCGTGGCCAGGGCCGCGTCAGCCGAGTGCGCGATTTCTTCCTCGGCGGCACGGACGGCGCGCGAGCGCAGCGCGGCACCCAGCATCGACACCGGCAGCCGCGCGTGCGCACCCACCATCACGTTTTCGCGCACCGTGAGCGAGGGGTAGAGCGCCACGTTCTGGAAGGTGCGGCTCAGACCCAGCCGTGCCACGCCGTGGCGCGGCAGGCGCGTCAACTCGGCCTGGCCGAAGCGCACGCTGCCGTGGGTGGGCCGGTACAGGCCGCTGATGCAGTTGAAGCAGGTCGTCTTGCCAGCGCCGTTCGGCCCGATCAGGCCGAAGATGCAGCCCTCGGGCACGTCCATCGAGAAGGCGTCCAGCGCGACGACACCGCCGAAGCGGATCGTCAGGTCGCGTACGGAAAGAATGGGTTCCATCGCTGCGCTCGCCCCGTCAGGACGGCATCACCTTCCAGCTCGTGCCGTCGAACTGCTGGATGCGCATGTCCGGTATCGGGTGAGGGCGGGCGTCGCTGGTCTTGACACGCAGGCCCGGCAGCATCATGGGCAAATCCATGTCCAGGCGGCGCGACTGCCGCATGATGTTCTCGCGCGAGAGGTCGTTGCCGCACTGCTTGAGCAACTGCACTGTCACTTGCCCAAGGCAGGCACCGAGCACGGTGAGGTATTCCTTGGCCGCGCCTTTGTTGTATTTGTCCATGAAGGCATGCCAGGCCAGGACACCAGGGTCGTTCTTCCAGGTCGGATCGCTCGGATCCTTGAGGAACGCGGCGCTCATGATGCCCTTGACCTTGTCCAGCCCCACCGGAGTCAGCACCGCGGGCACCGAAGATGCGCTCGGGTTGATGTAGATGGCCGGGCGCCAGCCGATGTCGTGGGTCTTGCGCAGCGACTGGAGGGTGGCTTTGGGCGAACCCCACGCCACCAGCACGTCCGCGCCCGAGGCATGCATGGAGACGATCTGCGAGTCCACCGTCGGATCCGACACCTCATGCGACTCTTCGCTGATGAGCTTCTTCCCGGCGGCAGCCAGAACCTCCTTCACGCCACGCAGCACATCCTTGCCGGCGTCGTCGTTCTGGTAGAACATGGCGATCTTCGCGTTGGGCCGCGTCTGCAGGATGTGCCTGGCCAGGATGCGCCCTTCGTCGGTGTACAGGGGCAGCCAGCCCATGCTCCAGGGGAACTTAGCCGCATCATCCAGCCACGTGGCGGAGCCGGACGAAACGAAGAGTTGCGGTACTTTGGCGTTGTTGAGATAGCTGCGCGACGCCAGCCCAGTGGACGAGCCTATCTGCGCCGCGAGAAAAGCCACCTGATCGCGCTCCACCAGGCGGCGCGATTGCTCCAGGGTTTTCGGCGGGCTGTAGCCATCGTCGGCCAGCACCAGCTTGAGCTGGCGCCCATTCACGCCGCCCTCGGCGTTGACCAGGTCAAACCATGCAGACATGGTCTTGCCGACGATGCCATAGCCTGCGGCCGGGCCGCTGAGCGGTCCGGTCGAGCCGATCTTGATCTCGCGATCCGTCACGCCCGGGGTGCCCGCGCCCTGCGCGCGGACCAGGCCAGAAACGCCGGTCAGCATGGCGCCGGAAAGCATGGTGATGAATTGTCTTTTTTGCATGGTGTCTCCTGTGGTGGTGGTGAGATGAATGGATGGATGGGTGAACCCTGGCCTGCGGCATCAGGCCGCCTTCCCTTGCAAGCGCAGCACGGCTTCGCGGATCAGCGGCATGCGGTCGTTGCCGAAATACATGTCCGTCTTGTCCACGAAGATGGTCGGTGAGCCAAAGCCGCCGCGCGCGACCACCTCATCGGTGTTGGCCCTGAGCTGGTCTTTGATCGCCTGCTCGCCGATGCCTGCAAAGAATTGGGCGGGCTCGATGCCAACGCGCTGGCACACCTGCGCCAGCACCGCGTCCTGCGAGATGTCCTGGTCGTCGCCCCAATAGGCTTCAAATATGGCGCGGGCAAACGGCGCCATGTCGTTGCCGAGCCAGATGCAGCCGCGCATCGCCTTCACGCTGTTGACGGGAAACACCGTCGGCGGCATCTTGATCGCAAGCCCCGTCGAGCGGGCCCAATCCGCTAGGTCCTTTTTCAGGTAGCGGGCCTTCTGCGGCACCGGCGTCTCGCGCGAGGCATAGACGGTGGGATTGATGGTGTTGAAGATGCCGCCGACCAGGATCGGCCGCCATGTGATCTCAACGTCAAGCTCCTTGGCGAGCGGCTGGATGTTATGAAAGGCGAGATAAGTCCAGGGGCTGGAGCAGTCGAAGAAGAATTCGATCATGGTGTTTCCTGTGTTTTTGGGGCGTCACTGGATTCCGGAATCGCGCTACTCGCGCCCCGGAATGGCGCTCCGTTCCGCCAGCTCCCTGGCCTTGTGGCCGAACATGTTCTTTCTCGCTTCGTCGTCCAGCGGCTCTTGCTCGAATTTGCCGACCGCCAGCCCCGCTTGCACCTGGGGCCGGCCGCGCACGCTGGCGTACCAGCGCTTGAGGTGGGGAAAGTCGTCGAGCGTGAAGCCTTGGGCCTTGTGGGTCATGGTCCAGGGAAAGCAAGCGATGTCGGCGATGCCGTACTCGGTGCCAGCGACATAGGCGCCGGTCTTGCCGAGCTGGGTATCGAGCACGCGATACAGCCGTGCCGCTTCGTCGCGGTAACGCTCAATCGCGTAGGCGATCTTTTCCTGCGCATACAGCGCAAAGTGACCATGCTGGCCGAGCATGGGCCCCAGTCCGCTCACCTGCCACATCACCCATTGCATGGTTTGGGTGAAGCCGCGCAGATCCGTGGGCAGGAAGCGGTTGGTTTTCTGGGCCAGATAGACCAGGATGGCGCCGGTCTCGAACACCGAAAGCGGGCCGCCGCCGTCGAGCGGCGCATGGTCCACTATGGCCGGAATGCGGTTGTTCGGGCTGATCGCCAGAAATTCCGGCCTGAATTGCTCGCCAGCGCGGATGTTGACCGGAGTCACCGTATAGGGAAGTCCGAGTTCCTCCAGCAGGATGGAGATCTTCCAGCCGTTGGGTGTCGGTGCGTAATGCAGGTCAATCATGGCGAATGACGCTCCTGCCGAGCTGCGGATCGACATCACGCCATGACTTGCAGGCACCCGTGGCCGACCCCCTGACATTCCAGGCTCCCGTTGCGTGGCTTTCTCGGGTTGACGACATCATGCGCAGCTCTTCGAGGGTTCAAGGCGTCAGCGCGGCGCCATGCGGAGGGCCCCATCCACGCGGATGGACTCAGCGTTCATGTAGCCGCAAGTGACCAGAAACTCGACGGCCTGCGCGAATTCATCGGGGTCGCCCAAACGCTTGGGAAAGGGCACGCTGGCCGCCAGCGCCTGCTTGACGTTGTCCGGCAGGGCCAGCAGCAAGGGGGTGCCGAAGATCCCCGGCAGGATGGTGTTGACGCGAACGCCTTCGTCCATCAGGTCGCGTGCGATCGGCAAGGTCATGCCCATGACGGCGGCCTTGCTGGCGGCATAGCTGGCCTGGCCGACCTGGCCGTCCACCGCAGCGGCCGAAGCGGTGTTGACCACGACGCCGCGGTCGCCGTCGGCCAGCGGTTCCAGCGCCAGCATGCCCGCCGTCGATTTGGCAATGCAGCGGAACGTGCCCACCAGGTTGATCTGCACGATGCGGTTGAAGCGATCCACCGCACTCGGGCGGATCTCGCCCGTTTTCCGGTCGCGACTGACGGTCTTGACGGCGTCGGCCGTGCCGGCGCAGTTGACCAGAATGCGTTCCTGCCCGATCGCGGCACGGGCTTTGGCGAAGGCCGCGTCCACCTGCTCCTCGGACGTCACGTCCACGTTGCAGTAAACACCGCCAAGCTCGCTGGCCAACGCCTGGCCGACGGCTTCGTTCATGTCGAAGATGGCGACCTTGACGCCATGGCTGGCCAAACGCCGGGCCGTGGCGGCCCCCAGGCCGGAAGCCCCCCCGGTGATGACGGCAGAAATGTCGGAATTGAGTTGCATGGTTTTTCCTTGAAGATGACAGACAGGCGTTATTGGCCGGTGAATTTGGGGGTGCGCTTGCCCAGGAATGCCGCTTGCCCTTCGAGGTTGTCGGCCGAACGCAAAGCGACAACGAAATTGCGCTTCTCATGCTCCAGGCCCTGCGCGAGCGGGGTTTCAAAGCTGGCCAGGGCCGCATCTTTCGCCAGCGCCACGGCCAGCGGCGAATTGGCCGCAATCCGGCAGGCCATCGCCAGCGCCGTCGGCAGGGCCTGGCCATCAGCCGTCACTTCGGCGACGATGCCAACGTCGCATGCCTTGCGGGCGTCCATGAAATCGCCGGTCAGCAGCAGCGCCATGGCCTTGGACTTGCCGATGGCGTGAACCAGGCGCTGGGTGCCGCCGGCACCGGGAATGGCGCCCAGCTTGACTTCCGGCACGCCGAACTTGGCGGACTCGCCAGCAATCACGATGTCGCAGGCCAGCGCCAGTTCCATGCCGCCGCCCAGCGCGACCTTTTCCACCGCCGCGATGACGGGCTTGGGGAAGCGCCCCAGCGCCGCAAAAAAGTCCCAGCCCGTTGCCGAGCGGTCGCCCAGCAGCGGCGCGGCACGCAGCACTTCAAAGGCCGTGATGTCGGCGCCCGCGCAAAACACGTCCTCGGCGCCGGTGATGATGACGGCTCGCACGGCATCGTCGTCGCGCAGTTGCGCAAGCTGCGCGCGCAGGCCATCGAATACCGCGCGGTTCAGGCTGTTCTTCGCACGCGGGCGGTTGATGGTCAGGGTGACGACGGCGCCGTCACGGCTCACGAGCACTTCACTGGCTTCGCTCATGGTGGCCCCGCTCATGCAAGCCGCTCGATGATGGTGGTGTTGGCCGTGCCCGAAGCCTCGCAGATGGTCTGCAGGCCATAGCGGCCGCCCCGGCGCTCCAGTTCATACAGCAGGTCGGTGAGCATGCGCGCGCCGGTGGAGCCCAGCGGATGGCCGATGGCCATCGAGCCGCCATTGACGTTGAGGCGGTCGTCCGGGATGCCGAACTCCTGCTGGAACATCAGCGGTACGCCGCCGAAAGCCTCGTTGACCTCGAACAGGTCGATGTCGTTGATGGTCAGGCCCGATTCCTTCAGTGCCTTGCGGGTGGAGTCGAGCACGGCGGTGAACTGGATCACCGGGTCGGCGGCGGCCACTGCCGTGCTGACGAAGCGCGCACGCGGCTTCAGGCCATGCTTCTTGGCATAGGCGCGGCTGGCGATCAGCAGCGCGGCGGCACCATCGCTGACCTGCGACGAGTTGCCGGCGGTGGTGGTGCCGTTGGCGGCAAACACGGCTTTCAGCGTGGCCATCTTTTCGGGGTCGGGGTTGGCGCGCACGCCCTCGTCGGCGGCGACGACCGGACTGTTCGGGTCGGCCGGGTCCTCGGTCAGATGCACCAGTTGGTCCTTGATGCGACCGGCCTGAATCGCCTCGGTGGCGCGCTTATGGCTCCGCACTGCGGAGGCATCCAGGGTTTCACGCGTGAGGCCGAAGCGCGTGTTCAGCAACTCCGACGAAACGCCTTGCGGTATCAGCGGGTTGTCCTGGTAGCGCGCCAGTTCGCGCGGGCTGTATTGCGAACCGAGCGGCGCGCCGGGCTTGAACGACGGCGGCAGTGGCGCCTGCGACATCGACTCCACCCCCCCGCCGATGGCCAACTGGTAGGCACCCGCCTGGATGCCATGCACGGCAAAACTCACCGCCTGCTGGCCCGAGCCGCATTGCCGATCGACCGTCACCGCCGGCACGGATTCGGGCAGCCCCGCCGCCAATACGGCATGTCGGCCCAGGTTGCCGTGCTGCTGGTCCCACTGCAGCACGCAGCCGATGATCACGTCGTCCAGATCGGCGGGGTTGACGCCGGACCGCTCGACCAACTGGCGCAGCGTCTCGGCCATCAGATCGACGGGATGCCACTTGTGCAGGCGCCCGCCGCGCTTGCCCACGGGGGTGCGCAGCGCACCGACGATAACGGGTTCATGGTCATTCATCTGGTTCTCCTGTGTAAGAAACTGGGTGTCACGCAAAGTGGCGTTCAGGCGGCGTAGCGCTCTGCCTGCTCGACGCGGATGCGCTTCTTGTCGATCTTGCCGACGCTGGTCTTGGGGATGGTCTCGACGAACAGGATCTGATCCGGCAACTGCCACTTTGCGAAGGCGCTGGTCAGGTGTTCCTGCAATTGCTCCTGGGTCGCCTGCTGGCCGGGCCTCAGCACCACCAGGGCCAGCGGCCGCTCCTGCCACTTCGGATGCGGAACCCCGACCACCGCGGCGTCGCGCACGGCCGGGTGGCCCATGAGCAGGTTTTCCATGTCGATGGAAGAGATCCATTCGCCACCGCTCTTGATCACGTCCTTGATGCGGTCGGTAACCTTGAGGTAGCCGTTCTCGTCCACCGTGCCGACATCGCCCGAGCGCCACCAGCCGCCCTCCAGGAAGCGATCGCCCGAATCGGGCATGTCGTGGTAACTGGTCGTGATCCAGGGGCCGCGCAGGCAAATCTCGCCGGCCGACTGGCCGTCGTGCGGCAGATCCTGGTCGTTGGCATCGAGGATGCGGATGTCCACGCCGGTCAGGACCAGGCCCTGCTTGCGCTTGAGATTCCACCGCTCGTCCTGAGTCAAGCGCTTCCTCAACGTGGGCTTGAGGCGGTTGACGGTCACCAGCGTCGTGGCTTCGGTGGCGCCGTAGCCGTGCACCACCTCGGCACCCGTGAGTTCGTGGAAGCCGATCATCATCGACAGCGGCGGCTCGCTCGCGCCGGACAGCATGCGCATGCGGCTGAAGTCCGGCTTGACCGGCAGCGTCTCGATGTACTGCAGCATCGGTTGGAAGATGGCCGGTGCGCCGTTGGTGATGGTCACGCCCTCGGCAATCATGGTGTCGACCAGCGGCTTGGTGTCCTCGGCAGCGTAGCGTCCCGGCAGCACGATCTTGTCGGCCAGCAGCGTGGCGGCCTGTGGTAAGCCCCAGCACTGCCCGTGGAACATGGGCGTGATGAGCATGACGCAGTCGTCCAGCGTCATGCCCATGTTGGTGGCCATGCCCGTGGAGTGCAGGTAGATGCCGCGGTGCGAGTAGTACACGCCCTTGGGTTTGCCCGTGGTGCCGGTGGTGTAGCAGGCGCTGTAAGCCGAGGTTTCGTCGATCTCGGGCCAGTCGATCTTGGCATCAGCAGCGGCCAGCAGGTCTTCGTAGTGCAGCAGCGGTTTCAGCGTGGTCTTGATCTGGTCCAGCGGCTTGTCGGTCATCACGATCCAGCCCTTGATCTGGGGCGAGTTCGCTGCGACGGATTCGGCGATCGGCAGCAAGGACTCGTCCACGCAAACGTAAGACACCTTGCTGTGGCCGACCACGTAGCCCAGGTCCTCGGCGCCCAGGCGCAGATTCATCTGCAGCATGACCGCGCCCAGGCCGGGGATGGACCAGTACAGCTCGAAGTGGCGCCGGCTGTTCCAGTCCAGCACACCGACGCGGTCGCCCGGCTCGACACCGAGCGCGCGCAGCGCATTGGCGCTGCGGCAGACGCGCGCGTAGCAGTCGGCATAGGTGTAGCGATCCCAGCCGCCATCGGGTGTGCGGTAGACGATCTCCTGGTCCCCGTGGGTGCGCGCGGCGTGCCGGATCAGCGTCGTGGTGTTGAGCTGGCGTTCGTTGCCCGTGGTGGACGGGCAGCCGCGGATGGGCTGGGTGGTGCTGGTCATTTTCTGGTCTCCTAAGTAATTGCGTTGAGTGCCTGGAACCGTGGGGCCGGGGCCGCCTCGATGGCGCCGGAGGGGGTGGTCTGGTAGATACCCCGTGCCGCGTTGTGCGGATGCCGCGCCGCCTCGGCCAGGCTGAGCACGGGCGCGAAGCAGGCGTCGCTGCCTTCGAGCAACGCGCACCAGTGCGCCCTGGGTTGGCTGCGGATGAGGGCCGCAATGCGCTCCTTCAGCGCTGGCCACGTCGTCGTGTCGTACTGGTCGGCAGGGTTCACGTCCGTCAGGCCCAGCTTCGACAGCAGCAGTGCGTGGAACGCGGGCTCCACCACCGCGAGGCTGATGAAGCCGCCGTCGGCACAGGCGTACACGTCATAGAACGGCGAATCGTGAAACGGGCTCGGCTTCGTGCCGTCGATCTGCCCATTGGCGCGAATCCAATGCACCAGCGTGCCCATCATGGCCACGATGTCGATGATGGCGGCATCCACGACCCGGCCGCGGCCACTGCCCCTACCGTTACCGCGCGCATCGACCAGCGCGCAGGCGACACCGAAGGCCATGCCCAGCGCCCCGGCCGCGTCCCCGAGCACCGAGGGCGGCACGATGGGCATCTGCCCCTTGCGGGCCGACAGCGACAGCAGGCCCGTCAGCGCCACGTAGTTCAGGTCGTGGCCAGCGGCCCGGGAGAGCGGGCCGTCCTGGCCCCAGCCCGTCATCCGGCCATAGACCAGCTTGGGGTTGCGCGCCGCGCATTCGGCGGGGCCGAACCCCAGCCGTTCCATCACGCCGGGGCGAAAGCCTTCGATCAGAACGTCGGACTGGCCGATCAGATCCAGGGCGCGCGCCTTGCCGCCGGGCGACTTCAGGTCGGTGATCTCGACCGTCTTGCCCCGGTGCAGCGGGTTGGCCGCCGCCCCGCCCAGCGGCTGCGCCCCGGCGGCCTGCTCGGCCCGTGTCAGCGCAATCACCTCGGCACCCATGTCGGCCAGCATCATGGCGGCCAGCGGGCCCGGCCCGATCCCTTCGAACTCCACCACACGGACGCCGTGCAGTGGCTTTTGCAGCATGTGCGAGGCGTTCACAGCTTCCTCGCAATCAGTTCTTTCATGACCTCGTTCGCGCCGCCGTAGATCTTCTGCACGCGCGAGGTGGTGTACATGCGCGCGATCGGGTATTCGTACATGTAGCCGTAGCCGCCGAACATCTGCAGGCACTCGTCCACCACGCGGCACTGCTGCTCGCTGCACCACCACTTGGCCATGTACGCGGCTTCGGCGTCGAGCTTTCCGTCCAGCAGCCGCTGGATGCAGTCGTTGACGAAGGTGCGCACCACGTGAGCGGTGGTGGCGATCTCGGCCAGCTTGTGGCGCGTGGTCTGCATCTCGAACAGCGGTGCGCCGAAAATCTTGCGCTCCTTCGTGTATTCGACGGTGAGTTCCAGGGCCCGGTCGATGATGGCCGCCGCAGGCACGGCGATGGTCATGCGTTCGTAGGGCAACTGGCCCATCAACTGCTTGAAACCAAGCCCTTCGACGCCCCCCAGGACTTGATCGACCGGCACGCGCACCCCGTCGAAGAAGAGTTCGGCGGTGTCCGACGCATGCAGGCCGATCTTGTCGAGCAGGCGGCCCACGCGGAACCCTGGCAGGTTCTCGGTCTCCACCACGATCAGCGAAAGGCCTCGGCTGCCCGCCTCGCCGGTGCGTGCGACCACAATCAGCAGATTGCAGGTGTAGCCGTTGGTGATGAAGGTCTTGGCACCGTCGATCACGTAGTGGTCGCCATCACGGCGCGCGCGGGTGGCGATGGCCTTGAGGTCCGTCCCGCAGCCGGGTTCGGTCATCGCAATGCCGAGCAGCATCTCGCCGCTGCTCAGCTTGGGCAGCCAGCGCTGCTTCTGCTCCTCGGTGCCGTAGTCCATGATGTAGTGCGCAGCGATGCTGTTCACCTGGACGTTGTTGGGCATTTCCGCTCTGGTCAACTCATCCTGTACCACCAGCTGGTAGGCAATGCTGGCCCCGGTGCCGCCGTAGGCTTCGGGCATTTCGGGCAGCATGAACCCCATCTCGCCGAAGGGCCGCCAGGTCTCGCGCGGGACGTAGCCCTGTTCGCGCCAAGCGGGCAGGTGCGGAGCCATCTCGGCGGCGATGTAGCGGCGCACCTGGTCGCGAAAGGTCTCGATGTCGCTGTCCATCCAGGGTTGACGGTGCAATTGCGGCAGCATGGGAGCGCTCCTCAGAAGGTTTGTACGATGAAGGTTTGAAAACTTGGCCAGCGATGCGGCCCCGGGTCATGCCCGCATACCCACAACGGGGCGGGCGAAGCGTCGAATCTCTGCGTTCTCAGTCTGTCCAGGGCATATGGTCGGCATTCAGCCCGTGCGCGTCTTGCCCGCCAGTGCATGGCAAGTTGACTTTGCGTGTGCAAGGGAAAGCCCGGCTGACTCGACCGGGCCGATGGCGGAGCCGTGAGCAGTCATGCCGCGTGCATCGCTGGGCGACACTCCAAAGCGTTGTTTGAATGCGCGGCAGAAATGGCTGGTGGAGTTGAAGCCCCAGTGAAAGGCGATCGCCGAGACCTGCAGATGCCGGCAGACCGGGTCAACGAGTGTCCGCCAGCACGCTTGCAATCGGCTTTCCAGGATGTGGCCGACCACCGTGGTATCGCCCTGCGCAAACAGCGCATGAAGGTAACGCAGTGAAATACCGTGCGCCGCGGCGATGCGTGCCGGACTCAGGTCATCCTCTTGAAAATGCTGGGCGATGTAGGCAAGTACTCGTTCGCGCAACGCGGCCATGGCCGTGAATCGAGTGGCGCTCTCCGGCTCTGGCAGCGCAATGTCCAGAAGCCCGATCACCGTGCGGCAAAGGGCGACGTGGGCGGAGGGCGGCACGGCGCCGATCTCCTTTGCCAACCCCATCAGGTGTTGGCTGAGCAGTGAGCCCACGCCTGTGTGACTGTCAATGCGGCAGGCTGCGGGCGGCTGCTTGCGGCCCGGTAGATGCTCGCGCATGAGCTGCCAGGGAATCATCAACGACACGCTGTGGGTTCGTTCCAGCACCTCATAGTCTTGCCGCTGATCGGTACGCCAGAGGAACATGTCGCCCTCGCAGATTGGCGTGTCCCACTGCTGCAACTGTACTCGGCCGCTCAGGTTCAGCTGCAGCCCCAGGCAGAACTCATCGTCGAATGACGAATGTCCAGGAGGAGACTGCTCGACGCAAGCACCGGTCACGGTGCATACCAAGGAGGCTCCGGCGAGTTCGTGTCGCCGCAACTTCGCCTGGAATGCAGCAGGCTTCGCCGGGGAGGAAAGACTCCAGCGCTGGAAGGAGTCCTTGAGGATCGCTTCCGTCGCATCTATCCTGCCCTCGATGGGCGCATGGTCGATGGACCATTCCATGGGTGACTGTTGCAGCACTTGTCGTCTCCTGAATCTGCCCCCAGACGCCGCAGCCCATCGGGACCGGAGCGTCGACACCGTGGCGTGCTTTCGTGCGGCGCTCAGGGTACCCAAGGCATACAGGCAATCGTAGGCAGCGGTGCTTGGCGCGGCAATGACGGATGGTCTCGATCAACTGACAAGGCACCTCTTTCGACGGATGGGGGAGCGAGGCAACCCCGCAGCCGAGCGGCCCTGCGCTAACCTCCCGGCATCGACGGCGAACTGAAGATGCAAGGAGACGATGATGGATCTGGGTGCAATGCTGGCAGGCAAGCGGGTGCTGGTCACGGGGGCCTCGTCGGGCCTGGGCGAGAACTTCGCTCGGCTGGCTGCTGGTTGCAAGGCCAAGGTAGTGATTGGGGCGCGGCGCAAGGCGCGGCTCGACAAACTCGCCCAGGAACTCGAAAAGCTCGGTTCGCCTCAGGTCACGGTGCTGGAAATGGATGTGGCTTCCGAGCAGTCCATCGACGACGCCTTCGCCGAGATAGACGCCTCGGGCACCATCCTCGACGTGGTGGTTAACAACGCCGGGGCTTCCAACGACGCCTTGTCGCTCACGCTGCCTGCGTCCGACTTCGACTCGCTGATGGAGACCAACGTGCGCGGCGTGTGGCTGGTGGCCGCGCGTGCCGCGCAGCGCTGGGTGGATGCGGGGCGGGGAGGCTCAGTCATCAACATCGCATCGATCCTGGGCGAACGCGTGATGCCGGGCGCCATGCTGTATGCCACGTCCAAGGCTGCAGTCGTGCACATGACCAAGAGCCTGGCGCTCGAATGGGCGCGCCACGGCATTCGCGTCAATGCCATCGAGCCGGGCTACATCGACACCGAGATGACCGATGCCATGTGGGATACCGACCATGGCAAGGCGCTTATCAAGCGCATCCCGATGCGCCGCCTGGGTAAGCCGGAGGAGCTCAACGGTCTGTTCCTGCTGTTCGCGACCGAGGCCGGGTCGTGGATGACCGGCGCCTGCGTGCCAGTGGATGGCGGGCATCTGTGCTCGTCGCTTTGAGTGCGACCGCGTCGAAGCAGCGCTACGTTTTTTGGGTGCGCGAACGATAGACGCCTGGCGTGCTGCCGGTCCATGACTTGAAGGCCCGCTGGAAGGCGGTGCCGTCGGCGAACCCCAACTCGGCGGCGATGGCGCTCAGCGCGGCATCGGTGCTGGTCAACCGAACGATCGCCATGTCGCGCCGTAACTCGTCCTTCAGCACCTGAAAGGACTTGCCCTCCACGGCCAGATGCCGCTGCAGTGCGCTGACCGACATGTGCAAGCGCTGCGCGGCGACAGTCAGATCGGGCCACTCCGGGCACGCTTGCTGCAATAGCGCGCGCACCCGCGCGCTGGCTGTCCGCTCGATTAGACGCGGGCCGATCAGGTTGCCCGGTGTGGCACGCAAAAAGGTCTGGAGCGCGGCGGTGTCACGGCGCATCGGCTGCGTGAATGCGGATGCCTCGAACCAGACCGCCGACCGCGCCTGCCCGAACCGCAACGTGCCCGAGAAGATTTGGGCATAGTCTGCGGCACGCGGCGGTGGCTCGAAGGCAAAATCGAGCCCTCTGGGCACCAGTCGGCCGCCGTGCAGCCATACCAGCAGACGCCAGAAAACGCGCAACAGCAGCCCGTGCAGGAAGTCTGAATGTTTGCCCAGGGCGTGGCGCACGTCCAGAGCAGCACCCTTGAGCAAGCCATCAGAGACGGGCACAAGCGCCACGTCGTCCTGCAGCAGGGCGAAGGATGCACTCACGCGCTGCAAGGCGGCTGCCAGCGTCTTGGCCCCGAGCGTAGAGCGAGCCATCAGCGCAAAGCTGCCGCAGCGCAACGGCCGACCGTGTAGATGGCCTAGGCATTCGTCGTCCAAGCTGTTCTTCACGGCACTGAAGAGTGCGATGTATTGCTCTATGGTCACACGCGACTGCTCCAGATGCAGCAGCGACTCGGCGATGCGGGCCTGCGCCAGAACGCCATCCAGCCAGGACTCGGTGGCCAGTCCTTTGCTGCGCGCGCCGTCGAGCAGGCCATGCACGGCAAAAACAGGAACAGTGACGACGGGTTTCAACATGGTCAAAGGGAGCAACGATAGCTGGCGCTGAATCCGAAATTACACCAAGAAAACGGCCCGCTAACGATGTAGCGTCCGGCTGCGGTCAACCGGATTTTGCCTTGTGCATACAAAGTCAACTCGCCATGCACTGGCGGGCAAGACGCGTATGTGCCGAGTGCCCAGAATACCGCTTGGTAGCACACCCAGGGACGACCCGTGGACGTTCGGCATCGATGCATTCGCATGAATGCTTCTTCGGCAACGGCATGTCGGTGTGCTCACCCGAATAGCCCAGCAACCAGGAGAGAGTGAATGTCTGTCTGCGCCGTGCCTTTGCGCAACATGCTGATTGATGCGGTGATGCGCGAACGTCGTTCCGTGCGCGCCTTTCTGCCGACCCCGGTGTCGCAAGAAGCGGTGGCCCAGATTCTGTCGGTGGCAGCCAGCGCGCCCAGTGGCACCAACACCCAGCCGTGGCATGTCATTGCCGTGGCGGGCGAGGCGAGGAAGCGCCTATGCGACCGTGTATTGCACGCCTTTCACCATGAAGAGGGAGAGCACCAGTCCGAATACGACATCTACCCGGCCGAGTTCTTCGAGCCCTACCTGACCAGGCGGCGTCGGTGCGGTTTCGCTCTTTATGCCGCAGTCGGAATCTCCAAGGGAGATACGGATGCCATGCGCGCTCAACATGCACGCAACTTTGCCTTCTTCGATGCGCCGGTCGGTTTGATCTTCACCTTGGACCGGCGCATGGTGCAGAGCAGTTGGGTGGACTACGGGATGTTCTTACAGAACATCATGCTGGCGGCCCGCGCACGAGGCCTGGATACCTGTTCGCAGATGGCGTGGACCCTTTACCCGCGCCTTCTGGCTGAAGCCCTGCAAATCCCGGACGGGCAGATGGTCCTGTGCGGCATGGCACTGGGCTATGCCGACCCGGCGGCCGTGGTGAACCGCGTGCGCACCGAGCGTGAGCCGGTCGAGAACTTCACACGCTTCAGCGGCTTCTAGAAATCTTGTCATACCAACTAATCGCGTCGTAAGCCGCCTGAGAAATTCAGCCGCCCTGAAGCGGTTGATCGACCGGGCCTTGTCCTGGTGGGTAGGGTCATGCATGGATGTATGCCCTATGGGGCAGACGGGTTGAACCCACAAAGAGGAGTAAGCAATGTCTACCTACGCCGCGCCCTTGCGCGACATGCTGTTCACGATGAAGGAAGTCGGAGGCCTGGATGCGATCTGTGCCCAGCCGGGCCATGAAGAAACCACGCCCGACCTGGTCGAGGCCATCCTGCAGGAGGCTGCCCACTACGCCACCGGCGTGCTTGATCCGCTGAACCGCACCGGCGACGTGCAGGGCGCGCGCTGGCACGACGGCCAGGTCACGCCAGCCGATGGCTTTCGCGAAGCCTGGGCCAGCTTCTGCGAGAACGGCTGGAACGGCATGCCCGCTGCCACCGAATGGGGCGGCCAGGGCCTGCCCACGCTGGTGTCCACAGCCGTGCTGGAGATGTGGAAGTCGTCCAACCTCGCGTTCAGCCTGTGCCAGATGCTCACGCTGGGCGCGGTGGAAGCCATTGCGCACCATGGCAGCGACGCACTCAAGCGCCGCTTCCTGGAGCCCATGGTCGCGGGCCGCTGGACCGGCACCATGAACCTCACCGAGCCCCAAGCAGGCTCCGACTTGGCCGCGCTGCGCAGTCGCGCCGTGCCCGAAGGCGACCATTACCGCGTCAGCGGAAACAAGATCTTCATCACCTGGGGCGAGCACGACATGGCCGAGAACATCGTCCACCTCGTGCTGGCGCGCCTGCCCGATGCACCGCCCGGCGTGAAAGGCATCTCGCTGTTCCTGTGCCCGAAGTACCTGGTCAACGACGACGGCTCCCTGGGCGAACGCAACGACCTGGCCTGCACCTCCATCGAGCACAAGATGGGCATCCACGGCAGCCCCACGGCGTCGATGAGCTTTGGCGACTGCGGGGGCGCGATCGGCTACCTGGTCGGCGAGCCGAACCAGGGGCTGGCCTGCATGTTCACGATGATGAACCATGCGCGGCTGAACGTCGGCCTTGAAGGCGTGGGCATCGCCGAGCGCGCCTACCAGCGCGCACGCGCCTACGCGCTGGAGCGGGTGCAGGGCAAGCCACTGCTCAGCGGCAGCACCACCATCGCCGGCCACCCGGACGTGCGGCGCATGCTGATGGACATGAAGGCCCGCACCGAGGCCATGCGCGCATTGGCCTATTTCTGCGCCGGCCAGATGGACCGCGCCGCAGGCCACGCCGACGCGCAAGAGCGCGAGCAGGCGCTGGCCCTGGTCGGCCTGCTGATCCCGGTGGTCAAGGGCTGGTGCACCGACAGCGCACAGGGCATCACGTCCGATGGTGTGCAGGTGCATGGCGGCATGGGTTACGTCGAGGAAACCGGCGCCTCACAGCACTTGCGCGACGCGCGCATCACGACCATCTACGAAGGCACGACGGGCATCCAGGCCAACGACCTGATTGGCCGCAAGCTGGCGCGCGAGGGCGGGCGCACGCTGAAGGCACTGCTGGGCCGCATCGACGGCGATGCGCGCCGGTTGGCCGAGATGCCCGATGCCGCGCTGGCGCAGATCGGCGGCGTGTTAGCGGCTTCGGCGCGTGCGCTGGGGGACGCGGCCGACTGGCTGCTGGCCCACGACGACCAACCCGCGCAGTGCGCGGCGGGCGCCGTGCCCTTCTTGCGGCTGGCGGGCACGGTGATCGGCGGCTGGCTGTCGGCGCGCATGGCCGAAGCCGCCACTGCGCAACTCGCGGCGAGATCTGGCGATGCGGGCTTTCTCGGCGCCAAGCGTGCCACGGCCAGCCACTACGCAGCGCATGTCCTAGTGCAGGCGCCGATGTTGCGCGACATCGTCACGGGCGGCGCCGCCAGCACGCTGGCCCTGGCGGATGATCAACTCTGAATGATCCTGAAAGGAAACCCTCCCATGAAAATCCTGGTTCCCGTCAAGCGGGTGGTTGACTACAACGTCAAGGTCCGCGTCCAGAGCGATGGCAGCGGCGTGGACATCGCCAATGTCAAAATGAGCATGAACCCCTTCGACGAGATTGCCGTCGAAGAGGCTGTGCGGCTCAAGGAGAAAGGCGCGGCAACGGAGATCGTCGCCGTCTCGTGCGGCGTGTCCCAATGCCAGGAGACGCTGCGCACCGCCATGGCCATCGGTGCCGACCGCGGCATCCTGGTCGAGACCAATGAAGAACTGCAGCCGCTGGCCGTGGCTAAGCTGCTCAAGGCCCTGATCGACAATGAACAGCCCGGCCTCGTGATCCTGGGCAAGCAGGCCATCGACGACGACTGCAACCAGACCGGCCAGATGCTGGCGGCGCTGGCCGACCTGCCGCAAGCCACCTTCGCCTCCAAGGTCGAGATCGCCGGCGACAAGGCAGCCGTGACCCGCGAAGTGGACGGCGGCCTGGAAACCCTCAGCCTTACGCTGCCCGCCGTCATCACCGCCGACCTGCGCCTGAACGAGCCGCGCTACGTCACGCTGCCCAACATCATGAAGGCCAAGAAAAAGCCGCTGGACACCGTCAAGCCCGAAGACCTCGGCGTGGACGTGGCCCCGCGCCTGAAGACCTTGAAGGTCAGCGAACCCGCCAAGCGCGGCGCCGGCGTGAAGGTGGCCGACGTGGCCGCCCTGGTCGAGAAACTCAAGAACGAAGCGAAGGTGATCTGACATGACCGTACTCGTAATCGCTGAACACGACAACGCGACCATCAAGGGCGCGACGCTCAACACCGTGACGGCCGCCGCAGCCTGCGGCGGCGACGTGCACGTGCTGGTGGCCGGCCACAACGCCGGCGCTGCCGCACAGCAAGCCAGCCAGATCGCCGGCGTTGCCAAGGTCATCCACGCCGACGGCGCCAGCCTGGCCCACGGCCTCGCCGAGAACGTGGCCGCCCAGGTGCTGGCACTCCATGGCAGTGGTGCCGGCAACTACAGCCACATCCTGTTCCCCGCCACCGCCAGCGGCAAGAACGTGGCCCCGCGCGTGGCTGCCAAGCTCGACGTCGCCCAGATCAGCGACATCACCAAGGTCATCTCCGCCGATACCTTCGAGCGCCCCATCTACGCCGGCAACGCCATCGCCACCGTGCAGTCTGCTGATGCCGTGAAGGTCATCACCGTGCGCACCACCGGCTTTGACGCCGCCGCCGCCACGGGTGGCAGCGCCGCTGTCGAAACCGCTGCTGCGGCCGCCGACGCTGGCAAGAGCAGCTACGTGGGCAGCGAGATCGCCAAGAGCGACCGCCCCGAACTCACCGCCGCCAAGATCATCGTGTCTGGTGGCCGTGCGCTGGGCAGCAAGGAAAAGTTCGACGAAGTCATCACCCCCCTGGCCGACAAGCTGGGCGCTGCCATCGGCGCCAGCCGTGCTGCCGTGGATGCGGGCTACGCCCCCAACGACCTGCAAGTGGGCCAGACGGGCAAGATCGTCGCGCCGCAGTTGTACATTGCCGCCGGCATCTCGGGCGCCATCCAGCACCTGGCCGGCATGAAGGACTCCAAGGTGATCGTGGCGATCAACAAGGACCCCGAGGCCCCGATCTTCAGCGTGGCCGACTACGGGCTGGAGGCGGACCTTTTCGCAGTTGTGCCGGAATTCGTCAAGGCCTTTTAAATTGGATGAGATACACCATGGAGCTTCGGCATTTACGTTGCTTTATAGCGGTGGCCGAAGAACTTCACTTCGGCCGCGCAGCGGAAAAGCTGCACATCGATCAGTCCCCTTTGTCGCGCACCATCAAGGAGATAGAGGAAGAGCTCGGGGCGCAACTGTTCACGCGAACCACGCGAAGCACCCGCCTGACCTTTGCCGGAATGGCATTCCTGGAGCGGGTGCCGCGAATCTTCGAAGCTCTGAAACAGGCGTGTGACGGCGTCAAGTCCGCCGCCAGTGGGTTTCAGCGACAGTTGCGCATCGCTTTGTCCGATGGCATCACGCCCTCGCGAATGCCGACGCTGCTGGCACAGTGCCGAGCGGAAGATCCAGAGATTGATGTTCGGCTATTTGAGGTGCCGTTGGATCAACAGATCAAGGGTCTGCACGATGACCTGTATGACGTCGGCTTTTCGATGGCCGAAGAGGTGGGCGACGGCATTGTGGTCAGGCCTGCATGGGAAGACGAACTGATGGTGGCGGTCCCAGCTCGCCATCCTGTTCTGGCCCACAAGCACGTGCCGTTGGAAGAAGTGTTGCGCTATCCGCTGGCGCTATGCGATCCGGCGATATGCGAAGGCCATGCACGCCAAGTTGATCGCGTTTTGCAGCGCTACGAGCAACAGCCACTGATCGCCCAGCGCGTGGCGTCCTATGAGGTGATGATGACCTTGGTCTCAGCCGGATTGGCGCTCGGTTTGGCGGGCGCCGCGCACATTGCATCCGGCCGTGGGCCAGGTGTTGTGGCCCGGCGCTTGGCGGGCAAGCCGCAGATGCTGGCCACGTATCTGCTGCACCGTGACGTGGAGCCCTCCGAAATGCTGGCCCGGTTCATCGAACGAGTGGCCTCCATTGATTCGGCGGATGGCTCCAGCGCCGCCGAGGACTCCTGATCCACCTGCTGAAAGGACCCAAGCCATGACCCGATTCCTGCCGCTGCTGATGGTTGCCGCACTGACGGGCTGTGGACCATCCCAACCGACGGAAACCGTGGACTTCCTCGTTGCCCATCCCGAGCGCCTCAAAGAAGTCCAGCGCCTGTGCAAGGAAGACCGCGCGAAGGCAGGAGAAGAACTCTGCCGCCGTGCGGCCGAAGCCGCCAACCGGCGTTTCTTCGGCGATCGGCCGGAACAGCAATCCAAATAGCGCCCCGCGCCGTCGCCTGGCCGCGACAGAGTTCTTGCTGTTACCTCATCACGCCGCAGCGCGCTCGCGCATGCGGCATTTTTATTGCCTTCGCCACAGCAAGAAGTCTGGCCATTTTGGCCTGAATCCCCGCTATAACGGTCTTTGACCGACCTGCACGCTCGCCTTGATCCTCGGCACTACGGCATGTCCCTGTGCCGTAGCGGGAGGTTGGCCAATGCAAGGAACGAACGTGCTGTTCGGTCAGATTGCCGTTGTCTTCGGCATCGTGATCGCTGGCGTATGGAGCGCCACGCAATGGACAGCAGCGGCGCTGGGCTACCAGCTACGCCTGGGTTCGCCCTGGTTCGATTTCCTCGGCACGCCGGTCTATCACCCCTGGCGCCTGTTCGAGTGGTGGTTCTTCTTCGACGCCTACGCGCCGCATGTATTCGACGTGGGCGGTGCCATTGCCGCAGGCAGCGGCCTGATCGCGGTGGTGGTTGCCATCGGCATGTCGATCTGGCGCTCGCGCCAGTCCAAGCTGGTCACGACCTACGGCACGGCGCGCTGGGCCAACGCGGAGGACATTCACAAGGCGGGCCTTGACCAGCCTGCAGGCGTGTTCCTCGGCCTGCATCGGCAGCAGTACCTGCGGCACGAGGGCCCGGAACATGTCCTGACCTTCGCGCCCACGCGCTCAGGCAAGGGCGTGGGCCTGGTGGTGCCAACGCTTCTTTCTTGGCCAGCGTCTGCCGTCATCCACGACATCAAGGGCGAGAACTGGAGCATCACCGCAGGTTGGCGTTCGCGCTTCTCGCATTGCCTGCTGTTCAATCCGACGGACAGCAAGTCGGCGGCCTACAACCCGCTGCTGGAAGTCCGGCGCGGCGCGCATGAGGTGCGCGACGTGCAGAACATCGCGGACATCCTGGTCGATCCCGATGGCGCGCTGGAGAAGCGCAACCACTGGGAGAAGACTTCGCACGCATTGCTGGTCGGGGCCATTCTGCATGTGCTCTACGCGGGCGAAGACAAGACGCTGCGCGGTGTCGCCAACTTCCTCAGCGACCCGGCTTGTCCCTTTGAGCTGACGCTGCATCGGATGATGACCACATCGCATCTCGGCGATGGCCCGCATCCGGTCGTTTCCTCGGCGGCGCGCGAAGTGCTCAACAAATCGGACAACGAACGCTCGGGCGTGTTGTCCACGGCCATGTCGTTCCTCGGCCTCTACCGCGACCCGACGGTGGCCGAAGTCACCTCGCGCTGCGACTGGCGCATTGCCGACCTGATCGCGGCCGAGCATCCGGGGTCGCTGTACCTGGTGGTGCCGCCTTCGGACATTTCGCGGACGAAGCCGCTGATCCGCCTGATCCTCAACCAGATCGGCCGGCGCCTCACCGAATCACTCGATGGCAGCGACGGCATCGAGCGTCGTCACAAGCTGCTGCTGATGCTCGATGAGTTTCCGGCACTCGGACGCCTCGACTTCTTCGAGACGGCGTTGGCCTTCATGGCTGGCTATGGCATCCGCAGCTTCCTCATCGCGCAGTCGCTCAACCAGATCGACAAAGCCTACGGCCAGAACCATTCGATCCTGGACAACTGCCATGTGCGCGTGACGTTCGCCACCAACGATGAGCGCACCGCCAAACGGATCTCCGAGACGCTCGGCACTGCGACCGAGCTGCGCGCGCAGCGCAACTACGCGGGCCACCGGCTCGCGCCGTGGCTCGGGCACTTGATGGTGTCGCGCCAGGAAACCGCGCGCCCGCTGTTGACGCCGGGCGAAGTCATGCAGCTTCCGCCCGACGAAGCAGTGGTGATGGTGTCCAGCGTGGCGCCGATCAAGGCCAAGAAGCTGCGCTACTACGCGGACAGCAATTTCAAGCGGCGCGTGTTGCCGCCGCCCGCGCTGGCGAGCGAGCGATACGCCGACGCGCCGCCATCGCGTCCCGACGACTGGAGCGGACTGGCGATTCCCGCCGCACCGGCCGCGGCGTCCGCTGATGGCCTGGAGAACTTGGGTTCGACCGACGACGGTGGTCCGCGCCGTCAGCCCGAGCTTTCCGAAACCGTCGCCTACGACCCCGAGCAGGCCGCACCCGTGGCCGACCTTGGCCTGCTCGATGACGACGACATGCCGCTTCCCCTCCCGCGCCGGTTCGATCCGGCCCTGCAACGCACGGCCCGGCTGGCTTCCCTCGACCCTGACGACGGAATCGACCTATGACCCAGCACCGCCTCAATGTGTTCATTCAGCCGGAGCACAGCAAACGGCTCGACGAACTGGCCGCCACCAAAGGCGTATCGAAGTCCAGCATCGTCGCGGCGGCACTCGCATCGTGGCTGTCGCCCGATGCCGCCGACCAGCGGGAGGCGGCCATTGCCAAACGGTTGGATCGGCTGTCGCGCCACGCCGAGCGCATGGAGCGCGACCAGAACATTCAGATCGAGACGCTGGCGCTGTTCATCCGCTACTTCCTCACGGTCAGCACACCCGTGCCCGAAGCACATCAGGACGCCGCTCGCGCCCAGGGCAAGGCCCGCTTCGAGCAGTTCGTGGAGCAGTTGGGCCGCCACCTGCTGCGTGGGCGCAGTCTGGTGCGCGACGTGGTGGAGGAACTGCATCCCGACCCTTCGCGCATGGGTGAAGTGCAGGAGCGTACGTCATGAGTACCACGCCTTCTTCCTTCACCGCCGTTTCGCTAGATCGCCGCATCCAGATGTTGCGCACAGCGATGGGGCCGCTGATCGCCGCTGCGCTCGAAGACCCGGACGTGGTGGAAATCATGCTCAACCCCGACCGGACGCTCTGGGTGGATCGGCTTTCCACGGGCCGCGCGCCGATGGGCGTGGAGCTGTCCGAAGCGGACGGTGAACGCATTATTCGGCTCGTGGCGGCCCATGTCGGTGCCGAGGTGCATCGGGGCCAGCCGCTGTTGACGGCGGAGCTGCCCGAGACGGGCGAACGCTTCGAGGGCATCTTGCCGCCGGCCGCGCCGGGGCCTGCCTTCGCACTGCGCAAGCGCGCCTTTGGCGTGATCCCGCTGTCGCGCTACATCGAGGATGGAATGATGACCGCCGCGCAGGCGGGCTTGCTGGTGCGTGCAGTGCGCGAGCGCAAGAACATTCTGATCGCAGGTGGCACTAGCACCGGCAAGACCACGCTCGCCAATGCCTTGCTTTCCGAGATCGCCGCCACCGGCGACCGCGTGCTGGTGCTCGAAGACACGGTGGAGCTGCAATGCGCGGCCCGCGACCACGTGCCGCTGCGCACACGCGCGGGCGTGGTGTCCATGACCGAGCTGGTGCGCTCGTCCATGCGCCTTCGGCCGGATCGCGTGATCGTCGGCGAAGTGCGCGGCGCCGAGGCGCTGGATCTCATCAAGGTGTGGGGCACCGGCCATCCGGGCGGCATCGCCACGATCCACGCCGGCTCCGCGCTGGGCGCACTGCTGCGCCTGGAGCAACTGATTCTCGAAGTGGCGGTGAACCCGCCCCGTGCGCTGATCGCGGAAGCGGTCAACGTGGTCATCCACATCGCCGGGCGCGGACGCAAGCGCCGCATCGAGAGCATCGCTCGCGTCGTCGGCTTCGATGGCGTTGGGTATCACCTGGCGGACGCGCTGGAGGCTCCATTCCCGGAGTTGCTGCCGCAGTCCGACTTTTCCCCCCCTGTCCCCTGACCACTCTGGAGAACTGCCATGACGCAGATGATCGTTCCTGCTTTCCGTTTTTCCGCGTATCCGCTTCCTCGGCCACCGCGGCTGGATAGCCTGGCTCGCCCGGCCATGCAGGGCTTGATGCTCGCGGCGCTGATGCTGCTGCTTGCGGGCGCGGCTCAGGCCGCCGGTTCGTCGATGCCGTGGGAAGGCCCGCTGCAATCCATCCTGGAGTCGATCCAGGGACCTGTGGCCCGGATCATCGCGGTCATCATCATCATTGCCACGGGCCTGGCGCTGGCCTTCGGCGATACCTCGGGCGGCTTCCGCAAGCTGATCCAGATCGTCTTTGGCCTATCGATCGCGTTCGCGGCTTCGAGCTTCTTCCTGTCGTTCTTCAGCTTCTCCGGTGGGGCCGTCGTATGAACGGCCCGCACGATGGGATGCCTGGCTTCGAGGTGCCGCTGCATCGGTCTTTGACCGAGCCGATTCTGATGGGCGGTGCCCCGCGCACCGTGGCCATCACCAACGGCACCTTGGCCGCTGCCGTGGGCCTGGGCTTGCAGATGTGGATTCCGGGCGTGGTGCTCTGGATCGTCGGCCATGCGCTGGCGGTCTGGGGCGCTCGTGTCGATCCGCAGTTCATGCAGGTCTTCGCCCGCCACATCAAGCACCGGCCGCTGCTGGACGTGTGAGGTGATGCCATGCTGAACCTTGCCGAATACCGCCAGCGGCCCGCGCTGCTGGCCGACTGGCTACCCTGGGCCGGGCTGATCGCGCCCGGAGTCGTGCTGAACAAGGATGGCTCCTTCCAGCGCACTGCGCGCTTTCGGGGGCCAGACCTCGACAGCGCGACACAGGGCGAACTGATTTCCACGTCGGCGAGGCTGAACAACGCGCTGCGCCGGCTCGGTTCGGGCTGGGCGCTGTTCATCGAGGCCGAACGGCGAGCTGCTGCCGGCTACCCACACTCGGACTTCCCGGAGCCCTTGTCCTGGCTGGTCGATGAAGAACGCCGCGCCGCATTTGAGGACTCGGGCAACCACTTCGAGAGCGGCTACCACCTGACATTGGTGTACCTGCCGCCGGAGGAAGCCCGCGCTCGTGCGGCCGGAATGCTGTACGAGAACCGTCCGACCGAGGGAGTGGACTGGCGTGAGCGCCTGACCGCCTTCGTCGCGGAGACGGATCGGATTTTCGACCTGCTCGATGGCGTGATGCCGGAGATTGCGTGGCTCGATGACAGCCAGACGCTGACCTACCTGCACTCGACCATTTCCCCACGGCGATACCGCGTGGGCGTGCCGGAAGTGCCATTCCACCTCGACGCGCTGCTGGCCGACGCGCCGCTGATCGGTGGTCTGGCGCCGATGCTGGGCGACCAGCACCTGCGCGTGGCGACGGTGCGGGGCTTCCCCACCTCGACCTGGCCGGGGATTCTGGACGACCTCAACCGCCTCAGCTTTGGCTATCGCTGGTCAACCCGGTTCCTTTGCATGGACAAAGCCGATGCGGAAAGAGAGCTTTCTCGCCTGCGCCGCCAATGGTTCGCCAAGCGCAAGAACGTCATCGCGCTATTGCGCGAAACCATCTTCCAGCAGGAATCCCCGCTGGTCGATACCGACGCTAGCAACAAATCGGCCGATGCCGATGCTGCCTTGCAGGAGCTGGGCAGCGACCAGGTGGCCTTTGGCTACCTGACGGCAACCGTCATCGTCATGGACGCGGATGCCGCCGTGGCCGACGAGAAGCTGCGCATGGTGGAGCGTGTCATCCAGGGGCGCGGCTTCGTCACCATTCCCGAAACGCTTAATGCGGTGGATGCGTGGTTGTCATCGATTCCGGGTCATGCCTACGCCAATGTCCGCCAGCCCATCGTCTCGACGCTGAACCTGGCGCATCTGGTGCCGGTGTCCGCCGTATGGGCCGGGCCAGAGAAGAACGCGCATCTCGACGGCCCGCCGCTGATCGTGACCCGCACCGAGGGCGCGACGCCGTTCCGGCTGGTCACGCACATCGGCGATGTGGGCCACACGCTGGTGGCCGGCCCCACGGGCATGGGCAAATCGGTGCTGCTCGCCACCTTGGCGATGCAGTTCCGTCGTTATCGCGGATCGCGCGTCTTCGCCTTCGACATGGGGCGCTCGATGCGCGCCACCATCCTGGGCCTGGGCGGTGAGCACTACGACCTCGGGATGGATGGCGAGATCGCCTTCCAGCCCTTGGCCCGTATCGACCGCGAGGGCTACCGCACTTGGGCGGCCGAATGGATCGAAGGCCGGCTACGGCATGAAGGCGTCGCGGTTGGCCCTGACGAGAAGGCAGCGATCTGGTCGGCGCTCGGCAGTCTCGCCGGTGCGCCCGTGGAGCAGCGCACGATGACAGGGCTTTCCGTCCTGCTGCAATCGAACGCACTGCGGCAGGCCCTCGCGCCCTATGTGCTCGGCGGCGCGCACGGCAAGCTGCTGGATGCCGACCATGACCGGCTGGGCATGGCCGACGTGCAGTGCTTCGAGATGGAGGAGCTGATGCACAGCAAGGCCGCCGTCATGGCGGTGCTGCATTACCTCTTTGCGCGCTTCGACGAACGCTTTGACGGCGCCCCCACGCTGCTGATCCTCGACGAGGCGTGGCTGTTCCTTGACGATCCGGTGTTTGCGGCGCGCATCCGCCAGTGGCTCAAGACGCTGCGCAAGAAGAACGTCAGCGTCATCTTCGCCACGCAGAGCCTCGCCGACATCAAGGATTCGAGCATCGCGCCGGCCATCATCGAGAGCTGCGCAAGCCGCATCTTCCTGCCGAACCCGCAGGCGACCGAGCCGCAGATTCGCACGATCTACGAAGGCTTCGGCCTCAACAGCCGCCAGATCGAGATTGTCGCCACCGCGCAGCCCAAGCGCGACTACTACTACCAATCGCGTCTCGGCAATCGCCTGTTTGACCTCGACCTGGGCGCCGCGACGCTGGCCTTCGCGGGTGCTTCCACGCCGCAAGACCAGCGCGACATCGACGCGGTGCTTGCCGCTGCGCATTCCGATTCCTCTCCCTTCGCAGCCGCGTGGCTGCGCCACCGTGGCCTGCATTGGGCCGCCGACCTGCTGTCCTCGTTCCTGTCCACCCACCCCCAGGAGAACCCATCATGAAAAAGCGTCTTCTCGCCGCCGCCGTCGCGGCCATGCTTTGCACCGCTACCGCCGTGCAGGCGCAATGGGTCGTGATCGACCCCACGAACCTCGTGCAGAACACGCTGACCGCGATCCGCACGCTGGAGCAGATCAACAACCAGATCAAGCAGCTCCAGAACGAGGCGCAGATGCTCATCAACCAGGCGCGCAACCTGGCCAGCCTGCCGTCCAGCGTGGTGGGCCAGTTGCGCGCCAATCTGGCGACCACCCAGCGGCTGATCGCGCAAGCCAAGGGCCTGGCCTATGACGTGACGAATCTGGATCGGGAGTTCCAGCGCCTGTATCCCGAGCAATACGCCGCCACCGTGAGCGGCGACCAGATGTACCGCGATACGCAGGAACGCTGGAAGAACACGCTCAATGGTTTGCAGACCACCATGCAGATGCAGGCCCAGGCCTCACAGAACCTGAGCGACGACGAAGGCGTGCTGGCCGACCTCGTGGGCAAGAGCCAATCGGCAGTGGGTGCCTTGCAGGCGATGCAGGCCATGAACCAGCTCTTGGCCCTGCAAGCCAAGCAGTCCATCCAGACGCAGCGCCTGAGCATCACCCAGGATCGCGCTGCGTCGCTGGAACTGGCACGGCAGGCCGCTGCTGTGGAGCGTGGCCGCGAGGTGAATCGGCGCTTCCTGGGCGAAGGCACGCCGTACACACCGCAGTCCGTCGATTTCTACGGCCGGTGACGGGTGCTGTCATGACCCGCGTGCCTGCTCTCTGCGGTTTCGTGCTCCTGCTGGCCGGCTGCGGCCAGCAGGAGGGGCCTTCGGTCGATGCGCTCTCGGCAGATCCGTCGCGGCTGCACTTGCTCAAGGAGCAATGCCGCGCGGGCCAGCTCGACGACGCGTCTTGCGCGCAGGTGGCCCAGGCCGATTTGCGCCGCTTTCTCTCCGGCAAGACCGGGCCAGATGAGTACCAGACGCTGGCCGATCTGCCGCCGATTCCGCCCAGCTTCGATGAACCCGCAGAGGACAGCAATGCGGTGGCCACGGCCTCGCCTGTGCAGGAGGACTCGCCATGAATGACATTTCGGTCATCGACCATTTTCTCGATGTCTTTTCGCGCTACATCGACTCGGGCTTCGGCCTGCTGCACGGCGAGGTCGCATTCCTCACGGCCACGCTGATCGTCATCGACATGACGCTCGCCGGGCTGTTCTGGGCGATGGGGCACGCGACCGGCCAGGGCGAGGACGTGATTGCCAAGCTGATCCGCAAGGTGCTGTACGTCGGTGCCTTCGCCTACATCATCGGCAACTTCAACATGCTGGCCGGTGTCCTGTTCCGCTCCTTCGCGGGTCTTGGCCTGACAGCCAGCGGCTCGACCTTGAGCATGGGCAACTTCTTGCAACCAGGTCGATTGGCCAAGGCCGGCATCGACACAGCGGCGCCGATCCTCGACCAGATCAGGGAGATGGCGGGCTTCCCCGAGGTGTTCATCCACATCGCGCCCATCGTCGTGCTGTTCCTCGCGTGGCTGGTGGTTATCGTTAGCTTCTTCGTGCTGGCGGTGCAGCTCTTCGTCACCCTGATCGAGTTCAAACTGACCACGCTGGCGGGCTTCGTGCTGGTGCCGTTTGCCCTCTGGAACAAGACAGCGTTTATGGCCGAGAAGGTGCTGGGCAACGTGGTGTCCTCGGGCATCAAGGTGCTGGTGCTCGCCGTCATCGTGGGTATCGGCTCGGGGCTATTCGCCGAATTCAGGATACCGCCCGGTTCCGAGCCGTCCATCGACCAGGCGCTGGTCATCATGCTGGCCTCGTTGTCCCTGCTGGCCCTGGGCATCTTTGGGCCGGGCATTGCGACAGGCTTGGTGTCCGGTGGGCCACAGCTCGGCGCGGGCGCGATGGCCGGTGCTGCCATCGGCGCAGCCGGAACCGCCGTGGCGGTCGGTGCCGCGGCTACCGGCGTCGGAAGCGCAGTGGCGGCCGGGGCACGCATGGCACCCGCCGCCGCCCGCTCGATGGCATCGACCGCCAGCAGCGCCAAGTCGGCGTACCAGGCGGGCTCCACTTCGGCCGGTGGCGGCCTGAAGGGTGCCGCCGCCGGCGTGGGCAATGTTGCCAAGACCGGCGCGCAGGCGGCCGGGCAGAAAGTCGCCGATGGGGCGCGGTCGATGAAGGAGCGCATGGCGGCGGCCTTTCGGCCCGATGACGCCGGATCGGCGTCGGGGGGCGGCGCCGCACAGGCCGCAAGCGAGGCTCCCGCCACAGCCCCATCCACCGAGCAACCCGCCTGGGCCAAGCGCCTGCACCGCAGGCAGCAACTCACCCATGCCGCGACGACCGCCGCCCACACGCTGCGCGGCGGCGACGGCGGCAGCTCCAGCCAGGGGCCAAGCCTGCGTGATTCCGATTCCTGATCTTGAAGGAGAACTTCCATGCGATTCAAAAGACCGCAGGTGCGCTATGCCAACACACCGCAGCCTGCTACCCCGTACCAATCCGCTGCCCAGGCCTGGGACGAGCGCATCGGCTCGGCCCGCGCACAGGCGAAGAACTGGCGGCTCATGGCCTTCGGCTGCCTCACTTTGGCCGTACTGATGGCCGGTGGCCTGGTCTGGCGTTCCGCGCAGTCCATCGTCACCCCCTACGTCATCGAGGTGGACAACTCGGGTCAGGTGCGCGCTGTCGGCGAAGCGGCCACGCCGTACCGGCCCAGCGATGCGCAGATTGCTTACCACCTCGGCCGCTTCATCGGTCTGGTGCGCTCGCTGTCCATCGACCCCATCGTGGTGCGGCAGAACTGGCTCGATGCCTATGACTACACGACCGACAAGGGCGCCGTGGTGCTCAACGAGTACGCCCGCGTGAACGATCCGTTCGCGCGCATTGGCAAGGAGTCGGTGACGGTGCAGGTCAGCAGCGTGACTCGCGCGAGCGATACGTCGTTCAACGTGCGCTGGACGGAGACCCGTTTCGTCAACGGTGCGCTGGACCGCACCGAACGCTGGAACGCTGTCGTGTCCATCGTGCAGCAGACGCCGCGCACCGAGCAGCGTGTGCGCAAGAACCCCCTGGGCATCTACGTCAACGGGCTGTCGTGGAGCCGCGAACTGGAAGCTAACGAAGGAGCAAAACCATGAATGATCTTTTCCGTAAATCCGTCTTGCCGATCATGCTGCTTGCCCTCGCGGGCTGCGCCACGCAGGGCAAGCCGCCGCCGTCCATTTCGCTCGACGAGCCGGTACAGGCGCAGCCGCTACCGGAGCCGCCTGCGCCGGTGGAGGTGGTGGCCATGCCGCAAGTGCTGCCGATGCCGGCTCAGATGAAGCCTGTGCCGGATGCCAAGCCCGCAGCAGAACCTGCCGATGAAACCGTGCGTGTGTCCCGCGCCAACGCCGAGGCGCGTATCGCGCCCACGCGCGAGGGGTACGTCAACGCGATTCAGGTGTGGCCTTTCACCGATGGCGCGCTGTATCAGGTCTATGCGGCCGTGGGTCGCGTGACGGTGATCGCGCTCCAGCCCGGTGAGGAACTGGTAACGGTGGCCGCCGGCGATACCGTGCGCTGGATCGTGGGCGATACATCGAGCGGCAGCGGCGATGCGCTGCGCGTCAATGTGATGGTCAAGCCGATCCGCTCGGGCCTCAAGACCAATCTGGTCATCACGACCAGCCGGCGCACGTACCTGATTGAACTGACTTCGACTGAGAAGACGTGGATGGCGTCGGTGTCCTGGGAGTATCCGAAGGACAAGATGCTGGCCTTGCAGCGCCAGGCGCAGGCGGCCAGCGCCGCCGCGCCGGTCGATGCTGGCCTGTCGCTGGAGAAGATCCGCTTTCGCTATGCGGTCAGTGGCAGCAATCCGCCGTGGAAGCCGCTGCGCGCTTTCGACGATGGCGAGAAGGTCTACATCCAGTTCCCGCCGGGCATCGCGCAGGGCGAGCTGCCGCCGCTGTTCGTGATCGGCGCGCAGGGCGATGGGCAACTGGTGAACTACCGATTCCGTGCGCCGTACTACATCGTGGATCGCCTGTTCGGTGCGGCCGAACTGCGCCTGGGCGGAGACAAGGGCGATGTGGTGCGGATCGAGCGCACCGATGGCGTTTCCGGTGGCACGCGGAGGAACTGACCATGAGCCAGGACGACACTCGCGATCTTGGCACGCCACAGGCGGGCAAGGTCGCGCCCGAGGCGGTGGCGCTGCGCGCCCAGCCGCGCCCGGTCACACGTCTGAATCGGCGCACCTTGGCCATGCTCACGGGCGGCCTGTCGGTCGCCGTGCTAGGGGCCACGATCTGGTCATTGCAGCCACATCGGCGCGGCGCAGGCGAGCAGACCGAGCTTTACAACGTGGATCGAGTCTCGAAGTCCGAGGGGCTGGATGGCCTGCCTTCGGATTACTCCAAGCTGCCGAAGGTGCCGGAGCTGGGGCCGCCGCTGCCGGGCGATCTCGGCCCTGCCATCGTGAAGGCGCAGCAGCCGGTGACACCCACGTATGCGCCACCGGGCCACGACCCGGAGGACGCTCGGCGCAAGGAAGCCGAAGCGGCAGCGGCTTCCTCGGTGTTCTTCCGTTCTGGTACGCCCGGCAAGACCGCAGCGCCAGCGAATGCGCAAGCGGCTGGCCCGGCATCGACCTTGGCGGGCTTCGACCCGCTGGCCGCTGGGCCGGCCTCGACGGCTGCCCTGCCTGCCGACCCGACCGCCGTGCAGAACCGGCAAGACCAGAAAGAGGCTTTCCTGAAAGGCGGTTCTACGGAAACCCGCAATTCCGGCAATCTGCAAATGCCGACCTCGCCGTACCAGGTGATGGCCGGGACGGTGATCGCCGGGGCGCTGGTGACAGGCATCAAGTCTGACCTGCCGGGCGACGTGATTGGCACGGTGACGGAGTCGGTCTACGACTCGGCCACCGGCAAGTTTCTGTTGATCCCTCAGGGCTCGCGCCTCATGGGCAAGTACAACAGCCAGGTGAGCTATGGGCAGAGCCGCGTGCAGTTGGTGTGGAACCGCATCATCTTGCCGGACACGTCTTCGCTGAAGCTCGACAACCTCGCGGGCACCGACCCGGCCGGCTACTCCGGCCTGGAGGATGGCGTCGATTGGCACTGGGATCGCGTCTTTGCCGGTGCGGCGCTGACGACACTGCTGGGCGTGGGCGCGGAGCTGGCCGCGCCGGAGAACCGGCAGAACGGCAACCGCATCGTGATTGCCGGGCGCGACAGCGCGCAGGACAGCATCAATCAGGTCGGCCAGGAGATGACCCGGCGCAACATGAACATTCAGCCGACCTTGACGGGGCGGCCGGGCCTGCCGGTGCGGATCATCGTCAACCGTGACCTGATGCTGCGACCGTACCAGCCGCTTTTCGTCCAGAGAGGAGCGGCGAAATGAACACCTCCAAGAAATTGCGGCTTGGGCCGCTACCCAAGACCGAGAGCACGAAGCTCACGTTTTTGTGCCCGGTCAGCCTAAAAGCTGATCTCGACCGCTATGCCGTGGCGCACTCGCAGGCGTATGGCCAGGCAGTCGATGCCACTACGTTGATTCCTCTTATGCTGGAGGCGTTCATGGCCGGCGACCGGGGATTCAGGAAGGGTGGCGGGAGCAAGGCCATACCCTGAAGTAGGGTTGACGATGTGGACGCATCCGCTACCCCTTCACGATGAAAGCGCAGTCCACTGACTGCGCTTTCGCTTTTGACGGGGCTTGCGGCAGGGCGAGACTATGATGGTGCGATCTTGCCCGCCGCGGCGCCCCCACGCTTACCGCCGCGAAGCGCCTATGCAGCACCTAGCTCGAAAAGCAGCAAGAGCACTCAGCGGCTGAAATCTAGCCTAACCTATTGCCCTGTAAGAGCTTTTTCCCCACTGCATGTCTGAATGAAGGACTTGACAGCGGACATTTTTCATTGGCGCGCTTGCGACGCATCGCCAAATTTGTTGCCCGCCGCTTCACCCGCGTGTACCATTTTCGGGCGTGCTCTGTTGCGATCGGGGCGCGCGTTCAAAGCTTGGTGCCCGTGCCACACTCACCGGACGGAGGTAGGACCTCGAAGCGTTCGGCGCGCAATGCGCCGTGAACCCCTGGCGGACTTAATCGATGGCTCTGTTCCCGCAGTCATCAATCGGCCAGGTGGAAGCAGAAGCTTGAGATCGCAGAGGCGGAATCCACCCAACCCTGGGCCGCCCTTCCCTTCTTCCTGATCGGCGGTCCTTCGAAGGATCGCCATGACCGCAGCATCCACCGCTGACCTCGACCGCGTTCGGCAGATGGCCGACCGCTTGGATTGCTTCATCGAAGAGGACTTCCTCGCGCTCACCCAGTACACGCCGAAGACCGCAGAGGCATTGCGCAAGCGCGGCCAGGGGCCGGCCTATATGCGGCTCGGCCATCGTGTGCTGTATCCCCGCCAAGCCGTGGCGGACTTCGTGCAGGCCCGTGTGCGTGAGCGCGTTTCCGGCAACGCGAAGGGTCTGCTGTGAGCGCGCCGCAGCTGCTCGACCCGGCAGACCTCGCCGAGGCGCACCTGCTGGCCTCGCTGACGCGCAAGCTGGAGCGCTTCGGCTTCACCTGCTCACCGGTGCGCTGCTCAGGCGGCTGGCGCCTGGTGTGCGGCTCGCGCACCCTGCACGCGGCATCCATGCAGCGCCTGCAGGAACTCGCAAAGACGGGAGGTGTGCACGATGTGCCGTGAAAGAAAAACGGGCCGGTCGGTGGCACGACCAGGCCCGTTCGAAGCGCTTTCTCTACGACTACCCAAGGCCTTCAGTATCCAGCGCCGCCAGCGGCCGCGCAAGGGCCTTGCCGAACCTCGGCGAGGCCTCGATGACTGACGCCGACGAACGCGACGACGACCTGCCGCTGTCGGAACTCCATCGCTGGCTGCGCGCCGACCGTTGGGGCCAAGCGGAGCGCCTTGACGACCTGGTCGACGCCTTGTCCGGCCGACTTCCGAGCGTGGACGCATCCGCCCTGGAGCGGCGCCTGCGGGCGCACCGTGCGGAGTTGAAATTCTTCGTTGATATCAGCCGACGCGCCGCACATCAGTTGCTGCGCACGCTCGCCTGGGAGTGCACCCAATGACCACCACAGGATCCGATCTCAATTCGACGCACTTGCCTATGCCGGCAGAGTTGCCCCATACGTCGTGTGGAGGTGTCAGCAATGAGTGATCGGCCGGCACTGATCCCTTTCAGCGGCACGAGCATCCCGCAAGCCCTCAAAGCGCGGAACCGCTGGGCGCCGTGGGCAGCCACGTGGGACAACAAACGCGGGAAGTATGACAAGCGGCCCGGGCTGGGCCTCTCGATCAACAAGCCGGAATCGTGGCTTTCATTCAACGCCGCACTTGTGGCCTTCCAACGGGAACCCCACAGGTTTGCAGGGCTGGGCTATGTAATGACGAACCCGCACGGCATCGTGGGCATCGATCTGGATCGCTGCGTCGACGACGGCGTGGTCGCGCCTTGGGCCCAGCGCGTCGTCGATCAGTTGCAGAGCTACACGGAGATCTCGCCGAGTGGCCACGGCCTGCGGATCTTCGTTTCCGGGTCAGCCGCTGATGGCACGAATCACGAGGTTGGCATCGAGGTATACGGCGGCGAAGGCGGGAGGTTCCTCACGCTCACCGGCCGCGTTTTGCCCGGAGCGCCGAGCGAACTTCGGGAGCTTGCGCCGGGTGCACTCGCCCAGCTGCGCGAGGACTTCGGGATCGGACGGCGCGCCGTCGCATCTGCGCCTGACCCGATGCCGGACCTGCTGGACGACCTCCTGCTGCCCGACGTGGCCGCCCTACCTCTGAGCACGACAACTCGAAATTTCCTGCTGCACGGTGAGCATGGGCGGGATCGCTCGGGCGACCTGCACGCAGCCGGTATCGCGCTCTATCAAGCCGGCTTGCCTGACGACGAGGTGTTGAGCATCCTTGCGTCGAACGACCACGCCATGGAGGTCGCGCTGGACCACCGCGCGCAAGACCACGAGAAGGCCCTCGCCTACCTCTGGCGCGAGCACTGCGTGAAGGCCAAGCCCAAGGCGGCAATGCGCGCGGCGTCCGTCGACGATTTCGAGGACGTGTCGGAAAGTGAAGGAAATGCCGCCGCAGCGCCCGCGGATAGGGCGCAACCGGCTATAAATTCTGTAGCAAAGCCAGCGCGCTTCGAGTTTGTGCACTTCTCCGAGGCAAAGTCGTCCGAGGTAGTGTGGGCCATCGAGAACGTTCTCCCCTTCTCCGAGGTGGCCTTGATCTACGGAGCGGGCAGCAGCGGAAAGTCATTTTTCGCGCTGGACCTCGCCATGTCGATCGCGCGCGGTGCCGCGTGGCGCGGCCTGGAGGCCACGAAGGGCGTGGTGGCGTACGTTGCGGCCGAGGGCGGCTCGCGGTTCCCGGATCGCACGCAGGCCTATGCCCAGCACCACGGGATCGACGCGACCTCGACGGATCTTCACCTGCTGCTGGCGCCTCCCAACATCCTCGACACCCAAGACGTGCAGGACCTCATCGCGGCCCTGCGCGCGCTCCAGGGCTTGTCGGTGGTGTTCCTCGACACCCTCGCCAAGGTCACGCCGGGCGCAGACGAGAACAGCGCTCAGGACATGGGCAAGGCCTTGGCCAACTGCGAGGCCATCCACCGCGCCACCGGGGCGATGGTGGTCCTGGTATCGCACACCGGCAAGGACATGGCGAAGGGGCCCCGCGGCTGGTCGGGCATCCCGTTCGGCGTGAACTCGTCGATCTGCATCGAGCGTGAGGGCGAGTACCGGTGCGCCACCATCGTGAAGGCCAAGGACACCGGTGGCGAAGGCGACCGCTATCCGTTCCGACTGGAAACGATGACGGTGCGCGAGGACTCTCGCGGCAAGCCGATTACCTCCTGCGTGGCCCTGCCGATCGAGGGCCCGGCCGCGCGGCGCGGGCCGCCGGCGCACGCCAATCAGCGAACCGTCCTTCAGGCGCTGGAGGCGCTGCGGTCGCTGAGCGATTCGGTCACCACCGAGGAGCTGGTGACAGCTGCCACGGCGCAGTTGCACGGCGACAAGCCAGGCGCCCGCCTGGCCAACTGCAGGCAGGCCGCACGCGCTGCGGTCGACGCGCTGGAGAAAGCCGGCTATCTCACCCGGGCCGGCGCATTCGTGAAGGTGAACCAATGAACGCGCAAAAAATTGCAGGTGCTGGACTTGCTGGAGTTGCTGAATCAGCAGTTTTCAGCAACCCCAGCACTGCTGAACTTGCTGTACCACCCTATGGGGTACAGCAAGTTCAGCAAGGGGCGAGCAATCGGGTTCAGCCGAACGCGCAAATATTCGCGAGCACCGGCGACCGCCTGATAGGGCAGGCAGCATCAGGGCGCGCAATCATCGTGCAGCGGCTCCAGGTGGAAGGCTCAGCTGCCGCGCACTTCCGCATTGGCCGGCTGGGATGTGAACGGGCGTGGAGTCCGAGCGCGACAACGCGCTACGCGACAGACCTCCTGCGCCGCGTCCTCCTTGAGCGCGGCGTGCGCATCGACGTGACCGATCTGCGGCACGACGAAGACCTCGCGAAGCGCCGCGCCAAGATTCAGGACGCCCTAGCCTACGCCGGCAAGCAGATGGCCGAGGTCTGCCCCGACCTGCAACCGGTGCTCGCGAACCTCCGCGTATCCTGCGATGGGGGCAAGGTGGTTGCAACCATCCCCTATGCGGCCGGCTTCCTGATCGTGGACGACCCGGATTTTTTCCGCTTCTGTTCCGCTTCCGTTCCGCCTCTATCGGCAGATCGGGAGGCCTGAAGGACCATTGGTCATCGTCGAAACCACGCCGACCATGACCAACACCCACAGCGCCAACATCGCCACCGTCACCGGTGGCCTCTCCCGCGAGCTTGCGGCACACGAGCATGAGCTCAACGACCTGCTTGTGAAGCTGGCCCGCGACCCGGGCAATGCCGATCTGCGCGCCCGGCGCGACGAACTGCGCTCGCGCACTCGAGCCATCCGCGAGGAGCTGGACGACTACCGGCGCGCCGCCGAGCACGCGAGCAAGCTGGACGAGGCGTCCCGCATTCGGGAACGCGCCCGCACCATCCGCAACGAGGCCGACACGGCGAAGCGCATCGCCAATGAGCGCATCGCCAAGGCCAAAGAGCTGGACGCCTGCCTGGCCAAGCTGGTCGAGCTGAAGGCCGATTACGACCTGATCGACGCGCGTGCGGGCCAGGCGCATGCCAAGGTCGTGGGCGCCATCGTCCCTGCCGAACGGCGCCACTCAAGCCCGTACTTGGTCGACGGCGGTGCGCGCTTGCCCTTGGTCGAGCAAATCCGCAGCGTTATCCAGGGGCATGCCGACGCCCGACAGCAGTCCATGACGCAGATGGCGCGCAGCCGCGCCGACATGTGCGCCGACACGCTAGACCGCGAGATCGCCCGCGCGCTCGCACCCATCGAAGCGCAGGAGGATGGAAATGTCTGACGCTGACACCGCAGCCACGCTGTACGGGGGCACCGAGATCTACCAGAGCGCCACGCGCGCGCTGGAGCAGGCGCACCTCGCAACCCTGGCCACGCCCGAGCAGGCGAAGGCCAGCGCGCAGGAACTGCCGCAGCTTGCCCAGCGCTACGGCCTGAACGCCACCGAGGCCGAGGCCTTCGGCGACGCCATGGCCACCGCCGCGCGCGGCAAGGTGACCGAGGAGCAGGTGCAAGGCTGGACCACTCGCAGCGAGGAACACCTGCGCCAGGAATACGGGGACAGCGCCGGCCAGGTGCTCGCCGACACGCGCAAGCTCATCCAGTCGGACGCCAAGCTGTTGGCGAAGCTCAAGAGCACCGGGCTTGGGTCGCACCCCAGCGTCGTGGCAGCGCTCGCCCGCCGGGCGGTGGAAGCGCGCAAGGCCGGCAAGCTCAAGTGATCGATGAAGTTTCAGAAGGGCCAGAGCGGAAACCCGAGCGGCCGGCCACGCAGCACGGCCCGCACTGTGCTGCGCAAGGGCATCGAGAAGGAATTGCCGGCCATCGTCAACAAGCTGGTGGAGCAGGCCAAGGCCGGCGACGTGCTGGCCGCGCGCACGCTGCTGGAGCGCGGCCTGCCGGCGCTCAAGCCAGAGGCGGCCCCGGTGGTCCTGCCCGGTGTCGCTGCAGCGCTCACGCCCACCGAGCAGGCGCAGATGGTCATCAAGGCCGCAGCCGAAGGGCAGCTCGCGCCGGACATCGCTGCGCAGCTCCTCTCCGGGCTGGGCCAGGCAGCGCGGGTGCGTGAGTCGGATGAGCTGGCACGTGAGATCGAGGAACTGAAGAAGAGGATCGCCAAATGAGCATTCGCGCAGGCATCGCGGCCTTGAACAAGCGCCTGGAACAGATCAAGGATGAGGCGGCCGGCTTGGTGGGCCTTTGCGAACGCATGCGAAAGCTGCGCGCCGAGCGTGTCAACAACCCCGGCCCCGGCCTTCCCAAGACCGCAGCCGAAGCGCGGGAGCGGCTGGCGCTCCTCGAACCTGGCGGCCTTGCGTACAAGATGACCGAGCGCCGGCTGCACCGACTTGAGACCGAGGAGGCCAATGGCTGACCAGTTCGACGCCGACGCCGCCGTCTCCAGCTTCATGGCCGGCGCCGCGCCCTCGCCGGAAACCGCCCTGCGCACGACTCTTTCCGTCGCGGTCGAGCGCAAGCCCGACTATGAGGTGGAGCTGCAGAAGATCGCGGCGGCCACTGGCGTGCCGATCGACACGGCCAGGGCCATGCCAGACGCAGTGCGCCAGCAGGCCGCATTCCAGGGCATCGACGCGAGCGCGATCGCTCGCATGAACCCGGTCACTGCCACCTGGCTGACCGACCAGCGAAACGCGGACGTGGCGCACGACGACACGGGGTCGCTGACCACGCTGGAGGGCATGCTGACCGCAACGGCCAAGGCCACCCGGTACGTCACCAGCGCCGACGACACCGGCGGCCTGCTGCGCGACCTCTACACCGGCGTCTACCTGCGCTCGTCGACCGCGGCCTCGGGCTTTTTCCGGGCCGGTGCCGATGTCAACGCCGCAGCGGCGGAGGCGGTGTTCCCGTGGCTGCGCACAGCCGAGCAGCAAGGCGTTGCAGGCGGCAACCCCTACCGACGCATCGCCGAGGGCTTCGCACAGATCGGCCGCGACACCGAA
Source organism: Comamonadaceae bacterium ALPHA2B (assembly GCA_005503065.1). Classification (GTDB taxonomy): domain Bacteria; phylum Pseudomonadota; class Gammaproteobacteria; order Burkholderiales; family Burkholderiaceae_C; genus Xenophilus. The sequence continues at coordinate 11,177 of SCOE01000029.1, read as the reverse complement.
GCGGAGGCCCAGCGCATCGCGCCGGCGCAGGCCGGCATCGTGTCCGGTGGCGTCTCCAGCGGCGTGCAGTCGGCAGGCCAGAACCTCAAGTACCTGCCGTTGGTGCTCCTCGGCCCTGTTGGCGCCACCGCGGCGCTGGCCGGCATGACCGCCGAGTCCGGTGGGCAGTCCTACCAGCAAGCCCGCGAGCAAGGCGTTCCGATGGAGCGCGCCCTCCCCTTCGCAGCTTCGCAGGCCGCCATCGAGTACGCGACGGAGAAGCTGCCCATGCACAAGCTGCTGGGCGACCTGAAGAACGGCAGCTCGCTGTGGAAAACGCTCTGGCACCAGACCAAGGCCGAGGTGCCCGGCGAACAGATCGCCACGGCGCTGCAGGATCTCAACGAATGGGCCGTGCTGCCCGAGAACAAGAGCAAGACCTTCGGCGACTACATGGCCGAGCGGCCGGGCGCCATGGCCCAGACGCTCATCGCTACGGTGATCGGCGTGGGCGGCCAGACCACGATCGTGCATGCGATGCAGACCGCCGCGGACAACGCCGCCGGCATCCAGCGCCAGGCGGAGGCGGCCACCACGACCGCCAAGACCGTCGAGGACATGGCCAAAACCGCGGCCGAGAGCAAGCTGCGCCAGCGCGACCCCGAGAGCTTCCGCGACTTCGTGCAGCAGGTGGCGGACGCCAACGAGGGCGGCAAGGCCCCGACCGAGCTTTACATCGACGCGCAGACCCTGGCCAACGTGCTGAACCAGGGCGGCATCGATGCCCAGACCCTCGCGCGCATCGCGCCGTCGGTGGCCGAGCAGTTCACGCCCGAGAACACCGTGCCAGGCGCCGACATCCGCATTCCAGTGGCCGAGCTGCTGGCTGCAGACCCGAAGCTCACCCAGCCGCTGCTCGAGCACCTGCGCGAGTCGCCGGACGCCATGAGCAAGGCCGAGGCCGCGCAGTTCCTGCTCAACCAGGGCGAGGCGCTGCAGCAGGAGGTCGAGAAGGCTGTGGGCGCCGGCGTGCAGGCCCAGCAGCAGGAACAGACGAGCGGCGCCGTCCGGGCGCATTTCGAGCAGCAGCTCGCGACGGCCGGGCGGTTTACCGCGTCGGTAAATCAGGCCTACGCCACCATGCTCGGCAGCTTCTACGAGAGCCAGGCCGCGCGCGCCGGCATGTCGCCCGACGAGTTCCTGCAGCGCTATCAGCTCGGCATCACGTCGAGCACCGCCACGGGGGCGCAGCGCTTGGACCAGGCCGGCAATGGTGAGCCGAATCAGGCCGCAGCGCCCGCCACGCCTGGGCGAGCAGCTACAAAAAAGAGAGCATCCGGCCCGCGTGCACAGCTCGCGTTCGGCCGGGACATCACCCAGAGCCGCAGCGTAATCTCGCTCCTGAAGGGCGCGGACCTGTCCTCGCTCCTGCACGAAAGCGGCCATTTCTTCCTGGAGGTTCAGGCGGACCTCGCTGCACGCATCCGCGGACGCGAAGCCGACGGCGACGTGATCACCGAAGCCGAGCGGCAGATCGCCGCCGACATGGACACCCTGCTCGCCTGGTTCGGCACCAAGGGCGGCCCGAACACCACCGCTCTGGCCGAGTGGCTCGGCAGCGATATCGATGCCAAGCGCGGCGCGCATGAGCAGTTCGCGCGGTCGTTCGAGCGCTACCTGATGGAAGGCCAGGCGCCCAGCACCGAGCTGCAGAGCATCTTTCAGCGCTTCCGGGCGTGGCTGGTGTCGATCTACAAGCAGATCGCCAACCTGAACAGCAACCTCACCGACGAGGTGCGCCAGGTCATGGACCGCATGCTCGCCAGCGACCAGGCGATCCGCGCCGCAGAGGCCGCGCGTGACCTTGGGCCCCTCTTCCAGTCGGCCGAGCAGGCGGGCATGACCGCCGAGGAATACGCCGCCTATCAGGCGCTCAACCGCGCCGCCACCGACGAGGCCACCGCGCAGCTCGCCGGCCGGATGCTGGGCGACATGCGCTGGATGAGCAAGGCCAAGGCGAAGGCGCTGAAAGCCGCCACGCGCGAGGCGGACGCCCTGCGCGCCGAGGTGCAGACCGAGGTCACCAAAGAGGTGATGGCCGAGCCGATCTATCAGGCCTGGCAGTTCCTGACGGGCCGCGAGAACCGCGTCCTGCCGGGCACCCAGACCCAGGAGTCGATCGATACCGTGCAGTCGTCGGGGCGCCTGCGCTCCAGCCTGGTGAAGGCGCTGGACGCCAAGGCCTACGAGACGCTGGCCGAACGGCACATGACCGCCGAAGAGACGGGCATGGACCCGGATATCGTGTCCGAGATGTTCCCCGGCTTCACCTCGGGCGACCAGTTGGTGAAGGCGCTGGCGCTGGCCGAGCCGCCGCAGCAGATGATCGAGGCGCTGACGGATCAGCGCATGCTGGAGCGCTACGGCGACATTTCCAGCCCGCAGGCCCTGGAGCGCGCCGCCGAGGCCGCCATCGCCAACGACGTGCGCGCCCGGGTGGTGGCCACCGAGCTGAAGGCCACGATGCGCGCCACCGACGGCCGGCAGGGCCGCGTCGACGTGATGGCCCGCGCCGCCAAGGACTACGCCGCCCAGGTGATCGGGCGCCAGAAGATCAAAGACCTGCGGCCGAAGCAGTACAGCGCCGCAGCGGCCCGCAGCGCCCGCCTGGCCATGCAGTCGATCGGCAAGGCCGATGAGGTCGCGCTGCACAAGCGCAATGAGCTGGTGAACCTGCAGGCCTCGCGCGCAGCAGCCGACGCGCAGCGCGAAGTCGAGCGCGGTGCCAAGTATCTCGACCGGGTGGTGAAAGCCGACCTGCCGGTGGAATACCGCGACCACATCGAGCAAATTCTCGAGCGTTTCGACATCCGCCGCAGCACCAGCCTCACCGAGATCGCCAAGCGCAAGAGCCTGATGCAGTGGGTGGAATCGCAGCGCGAGCTCGGCATCGAGCCGGACGTGCCGGCCTACCTGCTCAACGAGGCCGCGAAGGTGTCGGTGAAGGACCTTAGCGTCGACGAGTTCCGCGGCCTGGTCGACACGGTGAAGCAGATCGAGCACCTGGGCCGGCTGAAGAACAAGCTCCTGACGGCCAAGGACCAGCGCGAGTTCGACGCCGTGCGCACCGAGCTGGCAGACAGCATCGCCGCCAACGCGCGCGGCCGCACCGCCAACACCCGCACGCCGACGACCAACGCTGGCCGGTGGTTCGCCCTGGTGAAAGGCTTCGGCGCCGCGCACATCAAGGCGGCCACCTGGGCCCGGATCATCGACGGCGGCAAGGACGGCGGCCCGATGTGGGAGCGCTTCATCCGCCCGGCCAACGCCGCCGGCGACATGGAAACGCGCATGCGCGCCGAGGCCACCGCCAAGCTGTCGGAGATCGTCGCGCCGCTCATGAAGGGCGGCAAGCTCGGCGGCAAAGGCAAGTTCTTCCCCAGCGTCGGCCGCAGCTTCAACCGGGAATCGGTGATCGCCATCGCCCTGAACACCGGCAACGCGAGCAACCTGCAGCGCCTGCTCGGGGGTGAAGGCTGGACCATGGAGCAGCTGCAGCCCATCCTCGACAGCATGACCGCCCAGGAGTGGCACGCGGTGCAGGCCATCTGGGACCACTTCGAGAGCTACCGCCCGCTGATCGCCGCCAAGGAGCTGCGGGTGTTCGGCAAGGGGCCGGAATGGATCGAGGCCACGCCGGTCGTGACGACCAACGCCGGCACGCTGCGCGGCGGCTACTACCCGGTGAAGTACGACCCTGCCGCCAGCGTGCGCGCCGAGGAGCATGCGGACGCAGAGGCCGCGCGCGACCAGCTCAAGGGCGCCTATGGTGCGGCAACCACGCGCCGCAGCTTCACCAAGGCCCGGGCCGAGGAAGTCACCGGCCGGCCGCTGCTCTACACACTGCACGGCATGTATGGCGGCGTGAACGACGTGATCCACGACCTGGCCTGGCACGAGTGGCTGATCGATGCGAACCGTCTCCTGCGGTCGCAGACGATCGACGAGGCAATCCGCAAGACCTACGGCCCCGAGGTGGTGCGCCAGTTCAAGACGTGGCGCGATGCGGTCGCCGCGGGTGATGCTGCCTCCCAGGAGGCCATCGACAAGGCCCTCAGCCGCCTGCGCTACGGGGTGAGCATCGCCGGCCTGGGCTTCAACGTCATGTCTGCCGCCATGCAGCCTCTGGGCATCACGCAGTCGATCGTGCGCGTGGGCGCCGGCTGGGTGGGCAAGGGCGTGCTGCAGTACATCGGCGCGCCGATCGCGAAAACCCGCGAGGTGAGCGAGAAAAGCGACTTCATGGCCAGCCGGGCCCGCACGCGCTTCCGGGAGCTCAACGAGCTGCGCAACCGGGTGCAGGGCCAGACCGCAGCGCGCGAGCGCCTGAACGCCTCGGCCTACGTGCTGATGATGCGATTCCAGCAGGCGGTCGACGTGCCGACGTGGCTGGGCGCCTACGAGAAGGCCACGGCCGATGGCCAGGCCGAGGATCGTGCTGTCGCGCTCGCCGACCAGGCGGTGATCGACGCCCAGGGCGGCGGCCAGACGAAAGACCTGTCGGCCATCGAGCGCGGCGGACCGGCGCAGAAGCTGTTCACCGTGTTCTACAGCTTCATGAACACCGCGCTCAACCTCGGCGTTGCCCAGGGCATGACCAACCAGAACGCGGCCAAGACGGCCGCCGACATGGCGCTGCTGTTCGTGGTGCCTGCGGTGTTCGGCGAGCTGTTGAAGGACGCCCTCACGCCTGGCGATGCGGGCGACGACGACTGGAACAAGCTGGCCAAGAAGCTGGCTGGCGCGCAGCTCGGGTTCCTCTTCGGCTTGTTCGTGGTGGGCCGCGAGTTCGCCGAGGCCGCGAAGACCGCCGCGGGCCTGTCCGACCACTCGCGCGACTACCAAGGCCCCGCCGGCCTGCGCTTCATCGCCGACACCGGCACCTTCGCAAAGCAGGCATCTCAGGGCGAGTTCGACGACGCATTCCGCAAAGCCGCGGTGAACGTCGTGGGCTCGCTCCTGGGCCTGCCCGCCGCACAGATCAATCGCACCGTCACCGGTGCGCAAGCCCTCAACGAGGGCAAGACCTCGAACCCGGCAGCGCTGGCGTTCGGCTACCAGGAACCACGATAGGACCCACCATGATCCTCGACCAGCAGCAGACCCTTTCGGCGGCCCAGGCCGTGACGGCCATTGGCGACACCGTGTCGACCAACACCTACGACACCGGGCAGCCCTACGACGCCAACCTGGGCGGCGGGCACTACGTGATGGTGCGCGTCGGCGCAGGCGTCACCTCGGGCGGCTCGCCAACCGTGCAGGTAGTGCTGCAGGACTCCGCGGACGGTTCGAGCTGGGCGGATGCGCAGCTGCTGACGCCTGCCCTGGCGCCGGCCGCGCTGACCGCTTCCAAGATCCTGGTGCGCTCGCGCCTGCCCGCCGGTCTGCGCCGTTACGTGCGCGTGGTGTACCGGGTGGCCACTGCGACGCTCACCGCCGGCACCTTCACCGCGCTGATGCTCAGCGACGTGCAGGCCCAGCAGTACGGGGCGAGCGGGTTCGCGGTGCAGTGATCGACCGCGAACCTTCGCTCAAGCTAGCTTGATGAGCTTCCAGGTCACTGCCTTGCCGTTGTGGGGTGGCATCACATTGCCTTTGGCAATCGGGGCAGTGGTCGATGGTGCATCCATCGATTGCCATATGCCGCTCTCCGGGCACCTCTCCCCTGTCTTTGCGGTAGTTCCAACACCTGCCATGTCTTCTCCTCGATTGTGAACAGCCAAGACGGCTGCAGCGCGATGTTCTGAACGGGCCGGGTGCTGGGCTCACAGGGGTTCCCCGCAGCCCTCCTATGCATTGGGTATGGCAAGGCACCACCCGCCTCATTTCAATCCACAAAAAGACGAACGCCCCGGCTCCTCCAGGGACCGGGGCGCATAACAGTTGAAGATTTGGTGCTACTTGATACCTCGCTGATGCTCAGAACAGCGGCAAGGTATGGGGGTAGCTCCGGCAGTGTTCGCGAACACGCTCCAGCCGACCGAAGCGGCGGCGGAGGTACGCGACGACGTGCACAGCGCGAGGGTAGGAGCAGATCACCATGGTGAATCTCCGAATCACGCGCGGCCCTTTCTTGCGAAGCATTCCCCTGAGACCTAAAATCTCATCACTCGCTTTCGTGAGTGGTGGAAGCGCTTCGGACGGCACGCAAGGGCCGCAAGAACGTCACCATCGGATCCTCCACCGCGCCAACGGCGGAGGTCGCTTTCACCGGGCCTCTTGGACCGGGTCGTTAGCGGGGACTGGCCCCGGTAGGGGTCTGCCACGGGCCTCGATTCGTAAGTCTTGCAAGGGACGGGGCGAATCGAGGTCCTTCCTTTTCTCTCCGGCAGGGCAGTCAGTCTGCCGGAGGCGCATCATCTCCTCATGTCTTCTCCTGCTCCGAGAGGTGCGAACTGTGGCGGTATACGCCGTCCTGGCTTTTCACGACCTCTCCCGAGCCGATCATCGGTGCCAGGATGTTGTAGACGTATTGGGCATGCTCCCAAAGGCTCTTAGGAGCATCAGGAACGCGGCGCAAGTGATCTCGAAGCTGTGGGCCAGTGAGCCCTTCAGCGTGCTCACGGAGTAATCCGGCAACCAACTCAGCTGACGAACCGACGCGTCGTGCAGTCGGACCGACGGCAGGTAATGCGCCCGCTTTGTCCGCCTCGCGATAGGTGGACGCCAAATACAGCAGATTGCCGTGTTTGACGACTTGGCCCGAATGCACCAGCTTGGACAGTGCGTTGTAGAAAGCTTTCTCCTCGCCATCTCGAACCGGGGGCAGAACATAGCGATCGCGCGCCATTGCGACAACGTTCTTGTGCGACATCCCACGGCCGGCGGTTGCGAGGACACCAAGGATGGCTTCGCGCCAAGTTGTTTTGTCGTCGCCCCCGCTCCAGCGAACGAACAGCGGCGAACTCCGCGTCTGCGGCCGAGGAGGACCCTCGACATCGGGCATCGGCGCTGCGGGGTTGAATCCAGCAGGAGCGAATAGCATCGCCGCATCAATGCGCTTCTCCAGCGCGGCAATTTCAGCAGAAAGGCGATCGACGAGCTCTCGCTTCTCGTCGCGCTCGGCGATGAGGCCGAGGATGAACTCGGCGGAAAGAGTGCTGATGATCGTCATGGCACGAGATCATAACACCTCCCCCACCGCCGTTTTCAACAGTGTTTTAGAGGAGGTCTTGTGAACCGTGCAACGTTGCGCCGTCCCAACTCAAACGCAATATCTCATGAAGTCGCCGCGCACACCCTGTGCACACACCGCGCTCACAACCCGCATGGAGTCTAGGGATTTTTACCTATCCATCATCGGGGCGACGGACAGGCGGTCTGCGGAAAAGGCGGGAGCGTCGGACATCGGGAAAGCGGCAAGTGCGCCGGCCCGGGATTGTCCCTCAGGGGTTGCCGAGCTGCCCGAAGGAGGTGCGCAGGCCCTGGTAGTCGGTGGGGCCGCTGGCGGCAGGTGGGTGGCCAGCCGCGGACAGCCACGCGGTGATGCTGGGCAAGCGCCGGTCGAAATGGCCATGGAGCGCAAACCAGTCGCCGTCCGCCGTGTGCGGCACCATGATCTCCAGGGCCTCGACGGCGATCGTCCTGAGGCTGGTGACCATCGCCAGCCCCCGGCCATCGAGCTGCTGAAGGCTGGCCTCACGACCCTGGGCCAGGATTTCCTCGAGGATCCGCCGGTGCACGACGAAGTCGGCCCAGTTCGCCTTGCCGCAGGCATCGGCCAGTTCACGGAAGACCCAGTGCATGTTGGCCGCAAACAACGCCGCGACATGCTGGGCCTGGCGGGTGGTGCGGTTGGCCGCCTCGCGCTGGAGCTGGGCACCCCAGAACAGCGCCATCAGAACGCCGATGGCCTGGATCCAGGCCGCCCACTCGAAAGAGCTCTGCGGACGGGCGAACCACAGCACCAGGCCGAAGCCAATCACCAGCACGGCGGCGAGTGGCACGAGGCGATTCATGGCGCTGCCTGGCAACGGAAGCCCTCAGAAAAGCGTGGGACCGCCGCCGTCGCGGCGAGGCCCCTCGCCACCGAAGAGCCTACGCATCGCCGCCACGCCGGCCACCAGGGCGCTCGAGTAATTCGGCTGCGGATGCACGGCCGTCTCGAGCACCATGTAAGGCAAGACATCGTCCACGGCTCCATCCACTGCTTCCATCAGGACCCAGTGGAACTCGCCATCCTCGAGTTCGTGGACGGTGAGCGCGATGTTTCGAAAACGTGGAGTGACCATGCCTTGGCGATGACGAACGCACAGGCGCCCGATGTATCGCTGGATCGTAGGTCGAAGGACTTCAGCGGCTGAAGCGATAAATTCACGTTTTGCTACAAATGTGACGATATTTATTCAATTGTGGCGGTCCTTGGGCGAAAAAAGCAAGTCGTTGGCCCGAAGTCGCCCCCGGCGCGCGTGCCGCACAGGGCTCCTCCTACACCTGACGACATCGCCATACGCCTAAGGTCTTGGCGTACCCACCAACCGGGCGCCGATAAGAGGAGATCGCACCATGAGGAACCTGGCCGTCGACAGCAGCATGCTCGCCCCCATCGGGGGGGCCTTCTATCCCACCGGACACTCGATGCTGATGTTCGAGACCGAAGACCAAGCCAAGGAGGTCGGACAGCGCCTGCTGGACCATGGCTTTACGCGCGAAGAGATCTACTTCATACCGGCCAGCGTGGTACTGGCGCAGATTTCTCCCACCGTGGCGGATGCCGACAACCCGCTGCCGTCCGCCGGCACCGATGGGGCCACGGTGCGTGCCTTCACCAAGCTGGCACGCGAGGGCCACGCCGGCCTGCTGGTGCGCACCGAGGAGGACGAGGCGCGGGACCGCCTGATGGCCGCGGTGGGCTCGACGCCCTACTCCATCGCCCAGCGCTACCGGCGCCTGGTGATCGAAGACCTCTGAGGACTCAGGCCACCGCGGCGCGGCGCAGCACGTCGCGCGCCATGGCCTGCGCCAGTTCGTGTTCTCCGAGGAACACGGTCGCCTCGGCTTCCTGGGCGAGAAGCTTCGCCTCGGCCTCGTTGTGGCTGCGTACCACGGTCTGGATGGCGGGATTGAGGGTGCGCGCGGTCTCGATCATCTGCCGCACGTTGAGCGCATCGGGCGTCGCCACCACCAGCACCCGCGCCCGTGCGATGTGTGCCTGGATGAGCACGGCCGGCTCGGCGGCATCGCCCCACACGGCGGCCATGCCCTCCTCGCGCAATCGCTCCACCAGTTCGCGGTTCTGGTCGGCCACCACGAAGGGAATGTCCTGTGCGCGCAGTGCGGCCGCGATGCGGCGGCCCACGCGGCCGTAGCCGACCAGCACGACCTGTCGTGACAGGTAGCGCGCCTCGGTGCTCATGGGAAGCTCGGCCAGCGGGTCTTCGCGCGCCTCGAGCCGCCGGGCCAGGGGGGAATGCGCCTGCAGCCAGCGCTGGATCGGTCCGATGGCACCGAACCACAGCGGATTGGTAGCGATGGAAATCAGTGCGCCGGCCAGCACCAGGCTCTGGGCCTCGGGCGGCAGCATCTGGTGTTTGAGGCCCAGGGCAATGAGGATGAACGAGAACTCGCCGATCTGCGCCAGGCTGGCACTCACCGTGAGCGCCGTGGCCAGCGGGTACCGAAATGCCAGCACCAGCCCGCACGCCGCCACGGACTTGCCCACCACGATGACCAGCACCACGGCGAGCACCTGCAACGGCCGCTGCCACAGCACCACCGGGTCGAACAGCATGCCCACCGAGACGAAAAAGAGCACGGCAAAGGCATCGCGCAGCGGCAGCGATTCCTCGGCGGCGCGGTGGCTGAACTCCGACTCGCGCATCACCATGCCCGCGAAGAACGCCCCCAGCGCGAAGGACACGCCGAACAGCGCCGCCGATGCGAAGGCGATGCTCACCGCCGCCGCGACCACGCACAAGGTGAAGAGCTCGCGCGAACCGGTGCGGGTGACCTGCCACAGCAGCCAGGGAAAGACGCGCCGCCCGACCACCAGCATGAGCGTCACGAACCCACCGACCTGCAGCATCGTGATGCCCAGCGTGCGCCACAGCGACGCGGCGCCTGCCGCATCACCCCCGTCGGCCCGGCCGCCCAGCAGGCCAGCCAGCGGAGGCAGCAACACCAGCACGAGCACCATCGCCAGGTCCTCGACGACCAGCCAGCCGACCGCGATGCGGCCGGTATGCGATTCGAGCAGGCCCAGGTTTTCCAGTGCGCGCAACAGCACCACGGTGCTGGCCACCGAGAGCGCAAGGCCGAACACCAGGGCCGCCCCCAGGTTCCACCCCCACCAGGTGGCCAGGCCGGCGCCCATCAAGGTTGCAGCCACGATCTGCACCAGCGCGCCGGGCAGCGCGATCTTGCGCACGGCCAGCAGGTCGTCGAGCGAGAAGTGCAGGCCGACCCCGAACATCAGCAGCATGACACCGATCTCGGCCAACTGGGCGGCGATGTCCGCATCGGCAACGAAGCCGGGCGTGAAGGGCCCAATGATCACGCCGGCAAGCAGATAACCGACCAGGGCGGGAAGCCGCAGCCGCGCGGCCGCGAACCCCAGGATGAGCGCGAGCCCCAGGGCGGCGGCGATGGTGTTGATCAGGGAGGCGCCTTGGTGCATGGCGGCCATTGTGCAAGAAGGGCGCCTCACCCGGAGCCCGGGCGACCATCGACCGCCAGGATTGCGGCCGCTAGTCGGTGTTGGGCGTTGATGTGGGATCGTCGCGCATGCCCCATGGGGCAGCGTCGTCCTTGCGGGCGTTCTCGGCGTCGACCCGCCGGTCTTCCATCTTCTCCTTGGTCGCCGGGCCGACCGTCTCGCCCTTGGGGTACTTCTTCGCGGCCCCGATGTTGTCGACGCCGCCGTCGGTCACGGGCCGGGTGCCTTCACCGCTGGTGTTGATGCTGGGAACGGACATGCTGCTGTTTCCTTTTGAGGGTTCGAAACATTCAGCATGCCGGCGCGCGGCCCCGGCTGCGTAGGCCGACGGGCGACCGCGTCGTCGGCCCGCCGCCAGCGAGTGTCAGCCCGCCATCCTGCCCTCGCGGGCGTTGACCAGTTCCTCCGGCTCGTTGGCCTCGACCCAGGTCTCGCCGTTCAGGCCCGCCTGCAGCCGCCCGGTGTCCAGGTCCCCGGTCCACTT